>JBIQIX010000009.1:0-158138 GCA_044507815.1 Flavobacteriales bacterium
ACACGTTGGGCAGCTCGATCACCCCGGGGTCGATCACCCTTACAACGGAGCGCACTGTATCGGTGCAGCCTTCGGCGTTCATCACCACCAGCATCACGGGGTGGTCGCCGGGCACGGGCGGGAATGATGCATTTACCTGCTGATCGGTGGAGCTGGGCGGCTGTGCTGCCCCCAGGTCCCACCACCAGGAAATGATGTTGCCGCTTGCAGAGCCCGATAAATGCACCGCCGGGTCCTCGGCATCCACGGGGTCGGGTGTTGCGGCCAATGCGGCATTCACGCCGGGGAATACCGTTACGGCGCCGGGCAGCAGGGTGTCACCCATGCAGCCTGCGGTGTTGCGCACGCGCAGCGAAACGTCGTAGCTGCCGGGCTGGTGGTAGGTGTGGGAGAAGGAAGGATCGGCGAGGATCGTGCCATCGCCAAGGTTCCATTGAAGGGTGGTGGTGCCGGCACCGGTGGTGTCGGCAAAGGCGACCGTAAGCGGTGCGCAGCCTTGTGTGGGTGCCAGTTGCGGCAGGGGCGTCGGCCTGGCCTCGGGGGCCACCGATGCAGAACCCATCAGGCATTCGCCGTTGAAATTGCTGGCCATGGTGTACAGGCCAGGCCCGTATCCGCCCGCCGATACATTGAGGGTGGTACCGGTTTGGCCGGGCAGGGCCACCCCGTTGAGGTACCACTGGTGGTTGGTGGCGCCGGGCGGTGGGATGGCCGTTGCCACCACACTCTCTTGGCACAGGCTGCCGGTGGCGGAGGTGGGGCTCAGCACCTGGTCCTGTGCCTCGGTCAGCATCAGGTCGTCAACAATGAAATAGGGCATGAGCCCGGTTGTCGTTCCATCCGGGTTGGCCACGTGCAGCTCAGCGAAAGATGCCGGAATATCACAAGCGCTGCCGATCATTATGCTATGAATGTCCTGAACTGGTGTGAATGTGATGAACACCCGCACCCAGTTCCATGAGGGCTGTACCAATACTCTTCCCAGCTCATCCCATCCGGGTTCATCACCAATGCAATCCCTTGCGCTGTTCACATTCACCGGGAATGGAACGCAGGAATTGGCGTAACCGAAAATGGCCAAGGGCAGTTTTTCCTGGAACAATGAGTCGATCATCTGTCCTTGGCCCGCTGATTGGCTGTGCGAGCTGTTCGCTGCAGCGGCCGCGATCCATAGCGACAGGGTGTAGGTGGTGCCGGCAAGCAGGGGATTGGCAGGTGGCGGATACATGAGGCAGGTGCCAACGTATTCCTTGTAATCATCTGTTCCGTAGAAACCCACGGCGCCTTGTCCATCGGGTGGTGGCAATGGCATGCCAGCGGGAGCGTAACCGCACATGTGGAAAAAGTCTGAGGTGCTGCCGGTGGCCTGGTGCCAGCCCAAGGCGCAATCCAGCCAAGGGATGCCTCCGTTCACCACATAGCCCAAAGGGCAACATCCTCTTTCCTCGAAGGAATGGTTGCGGATGAAGCTGGCCACATTGCCGGGGGATACCATCGCACTGCAAGGGCAGTCCGGGTCGTTCAGGTCGATCAGGCCATCGCCGTCATCATCGATCCCATTGTTGCAGATCTCTTGCGCGCACAGCGCTGCCGAAATCAACGCGGCGGCCGCCGCCAAGCATGTTTTATACCAGGTACTCCGGTTCTTGGCGGATCTATCCAGCATGTTCCGTATTGCCTGAATTGATCGGGGTTGATGCCACCTTCCCCGGGCGGGGGTGCAGGGGAAGGCTAATCGTTATTGTTGTGCCTTGGCCTTTGGCGCTTTGCACCGTGAAGGTTGCGCCCAGCAATTGCAGCAGGTCGGCCACGATCAACAGGCCCAGGCCCTGTACATCGCGTTCTCCCTCAACGTTCATCGCGCCAAGCGCGCCGCGGCCCTGTATGCGCATGGCATGTTTCAATGCCGCTTCCGGCATGCCGCTGCCTGTGTCCTGAACGCTCAATTGGTAGGTTTTTCCTTCGGCGGCGGCGCGCACCTGCACATGCCCACTGTTGGTATGGGTGACCGCATTGGCGATCAGGTTGTGCAAGATGATGGACAGCACATTCCTGTCGCTGGGCACCACATCGTCCAAGGGCACCGCGTTCACCAGCTGGATCCCCTTGTCCAGGGCCCTCTCCCGTTCCATGGCCAATACTTCTTCCACCAAGGGGTGCATGGCCACGTTGCGCAAACGCAGGTCGATGCGCCCGTCCTGACGCTTTATCCATTGCAACAGGCCCTGTGCGTTGGAGTGCAATTTTTCCGAGGAACGGGCCAGGTCGTGCAGGGTGTCTTCCAGGCGCTGGGGGTCCTGCGATTGCAGGCCATGGGCCGCACCGTTGGATACGCGTGCGATGAACCTGAGTGGGGTAACAATGTCATGCGAAATGATGGAAACCAGCATTTCCTTCATCTCCAATGATTTTCGCAATTCGGCGTTGGAACTCATCAGTTCCCCAGTGCGCGCCCGCACCATTTTTTCCAATTGCAGGTTTTTGCGCCGCAAGCGTGCCGCATTCAACCGCAGGGCTGACCAAAAGATGAGGCCACCGGCCAACACGCATAGGGTGATGAACCAGCTTGTGCGGTAGTAAGGTGCGGGTACGATGAACCGTAATTCCAAGGCATTGCCGTCCCCGCGCAGCGAAGCACCCACCTTGCGGATCCGCAGGGTGCTCTGCCCGGATGCCAGGTTGGCGAAATGGATCTCGCGTTGGCCTGGCCGGATCGCGATCCATTTGCCGTCCTGCACGCCCTCCAGCGAGTACTCGAGCTTCACGTTCTCCCGTGTGCCCCAATAGGCGATGGAGAAGGATACGGTCACTTCCCGGTGGTCCCAGGCCAAACGATTGCTCTCGGTTACGGGCACGGGCACGCCGTCCACGACCAAGTTTTCAAGGATCACCGGTTCCAAGGGATAGGCATCGGGCACCGATTCAGGACGGAACCACACCAGCCCGTCCATGGTGGGGAAGGAGGCCCAACCATCACCGGTCCGCACATAGGATGGGCTGCACCCCCCGTTGAACTCCGAGTTGGCGATGCCCGAACGCTTGCCGTAGTACGCCATGTATACGCTTTGGTGCGGGTCCTTGGCCCATTGGTACAGGTCGGAGAGCCGCAGCCGGAAGAGTCCTTGGTTGGTGCTCATCCAAAGGAATCCGTTGCCATCGGGCATGAAAGCGTGCACGTGGCTGAGAAAACCCTCTTGATCGGTGGGCAATTGGAGCAACTGTCCCTTGTTGTACATGAATGCACCGCTGCCGTAGGTGCCTATGAACACCGTACCGTCCACTTCGGCCAGGGCCCGGGCGCAAACACTCCCAAGGCCGGGCACGGGTTCCCAGCCACCCTCGGGCCTGGCCTGGTAAACGCCGGAACAGGTGGCCACCCACAACGCGCCTCCGGGTATCACGCAAAGCGCGGTGGGCCTTTGCGACAGGTCGCTTTCATTCAAAGGATTCGTGAGCTCAACACGCCCTTGCGAAACCGTGTAGATGCCCTTTGGTGCACCGATGTACAATTCGTTATTTTTTTCCAGGAAGCATAATGGCCGTAGCCCCGCTTCAACCAAGCGCTCTTCATTGGTGGCCATATCGAAATTGAACAGGCTGTCGCCCCGGCCGTACCAATAGCGCTGTTCGCGGTCGAGCAATATGGCCGATTCATCAAAACCCCTGATCAGCGGCCTTGTTTCAGCGCAACCATGCTCATCAAACAGTCGCGCGGTGCCGCGTGTGCTGGTGAGCACGCCGTTGCGGCCGTACGGGGCCTGGGCGAAATAGGCGTTGTTCACCCCGTCGGTCGCCATGTCGCAGGTAAGCGATCGCATGGTGTTGCGCCGGTAAACGAACAATCCCTTCGTGTCGGTGCCAATGGCCACGGCCTGCCCGCCATTCATCCACACCAATCCGCCCACCCGGCAATCGGTGGGCAGTTGCAGCGGGATATGCCGCGCTTCCAAACTGCCATTTGCTGCTGGTTCCAAGGTGAACAAGCCTTCACCGGTGATCAGGGTTACCCGGCTGTCCTTCATGTCCCAGCTTAATCGCCAGTTCAATTGGCCATCGTGCACTTCAACGGCCGGCATTCCTGTGGTGGCCACCCGCGTGCTCTGCCCTGTTCGAAGGTCCACCCGATATGGCACTCCGGCCTTGTCAAGCACATAAAGCACGCCTTTCAACGTAAAGACGTGTGACCATTTTCCCATGGGCACCGTTATGCGCATGGCCAGATCGCGCCCTTTATACACCAGGAGCTGGTCCATGGTCCGCACGCACCATTGGTCGCCGCCCAATTGCACAAGCCGCACACCGTACTGCCAGCCCTGTTTGCCGTCGAGGATGGAATCGGGATCGAGGGCCATTACGGCCACGTCCACGGAGGGTGCGGTCCCGCCGAAACGCGAGATGGGCTTTCGCGCGGGTGCATCGCCGGTGATCGGTGCAAGCCCATGTCCATCGTACACGAACAGGCGGCTGCCGGCATCGCGCACCACGTACCGGCTTCCGGCAACCGGTATGATCTCCAGCACCCTGCTGGGCAACATGCCTTCCGGGGCGGAAATCCCGATCTGCCTGAAATTTTCGCCATCGAAGCGCACCAGGCCACCTTCCGTACCGATCAACAGGCCCCCCCATGGGTCCTGGTCAATGGCATGCACCCGGTTTTGCAGCAGGCCGTTCTCGGAAGTGTACTGTTCGCGGCTCCAATATTCCTGGGCATTTGCGCACACCGTGGCCAAGGCGCTGGCGCATAACAAAAGCGCCATGCGGCAACCGGCGCGCCAGTCCAGCGTCATTCGGCGTGGTGTTGGTGAGCTTTGGCCAAGCGCTGCAGGTCGAGGAGGTTGGTAACGCCCAATTTGTCGAACAGGCGTGCCTTGTATGTGGCTATGGTGGTGGGCTGCACGCCTAAGCGCAGGGCAATGGCCTTTACGCCCAACCCGGCCAGCAAGTCGTCCATCACGCTGATCTCCCTATCGCTGAGCGCGGAGAAGGGATTTGCCTGGGGCTCCTCGCTGCCTGTTGTTTCCTGCAAATGGTCCTCGATCGTGTTGCTCAGGTAGATCTTGCCCTGCAGCACGTGCCGTATGGCGCGCACCACTTCCTCCTCGCTGCTTTCCTTGCTTAAATAGCCCATGGCGCCCAAGGCAAGCACGCGCTGTGCATATACCTGTTCCGAACGCATGGTGTACACGAGCACGCGCATGTTCGGGTGCTGTTGGCAAATGCGCTCCAAATGGTCAAGGCTACTGCCGTCGGTAAGCTGCAGGTCAAGCAGCAGCATGTGCGGTTCCGTGTTTTCCAAGGCATCGAGCAGTTCATGGCACGTGGCCACCTCGGTGACATCGGAAGCATGGAACTGGTCGTGAAGCAGGTTCCGCAGGCCCCGCCGCACGATCACGTGGTCGTCAGCGATCAAAAAACGATGGTCCATTCTCTTTGTCAAGGGGTCGATTTAACGGCGTGTAGCGAATATTCTACAAACTTACCCACTGGACCATATTACGTTGCGCCCGATTTCCACTTCGGTGGAGGTCCGTCCGCACCGGAAGGCAGGTAGTGATACGGATGGCCGGCAAAGCTTTGAGAGTGGCTTGCTGGTCATGGAGAGCCGGATCACCGCCAACAACCCGAAGGCCGGATGACGCTGGGAAGCACGAAATGATGCACGTGATGCACACTTGGAGAGTGGGGCTTATGTAACTCTTTCGGCACAGCTTCCCGGCAAAAAATCCAAGGCGCACTCTTCCGGTCGCTCCGGAAGGGTGCCCTTGGTATTTTTAGGGGTTGCCCAATGCCAGGCGCAATATAGGCGATAGTGGCCCACGTGCGCCAACATGATCGGTGCCGCGCGTGCGCGCAGCCAACAGGCCTGGCCAAGGGCCTTTTTTTCGCCCGTTACTTTTGAAGTACCTCCGTGGTGAAAGCGAACTTGTGCCGGTCGTCGGCCTTGTGCTTTTCCACCCAGAGCTGCTTCCAGCCTTTGCCCACCTCCGTGAAGAAAGTGTCTCCCTCGGGCTTGGCGTGCACCGTGGTCAAGTATAACCGGTCCACAAGATCTGCTTCGAAGGCTTCTGCGTACAATTGACCACCACCAATGATGAAGACTTCCTTCACGTTGGCCTCCCGCGCAATATCCAGGGCATCCTTCAGCGAATGGCAGACAATGGCGCCGGGAGCTTGGTAATCGCGATCGTGGGTGACCACAATGTTGGTCCGGTCGCGCAGGGGGCGGAACCGGTCAGGTATGCTCTCGTAGTTCTTGCGCCCGCTGATCACATAGTGGTTCAGCGTGGTGCGCTGAAAAAATTTCATGTCATCGGGCAGGTTCCAGGGCAGTTGCCCGTCCTTTCCGATGACGCCGTTTTCGGCCACGGCCACAATTGCACTGATGATCATACGGAAACACTTGCTTTAATGTGGGGATGCGGGTTGTAATCCTCCAGGGTGAAATGTTCGTAGCGGAACGCGAAAATGTCCTTTACCGAAGGGTTGATGCGCATGGTGGGCAGCGGGCGGGGCTCGCGTGAAAGTTGTAATTCGGCCTGTTCCAGGTGGTTTAGGTACAGGTGCACATCGCCGAAGCTATGCACGAATTCCCCCGGCTGCAGGCCACAGGCTTGGGCCATCATCAGCGTAAGCAGGGCATAGCTCGCGATGTTGAAGGGTACCCCAAGGAAGGTGTCGGCACTTCGCTGGTACAGCTGGCAGCTCAACTTTCCATCGGCCACAAAGAATTGGAACAAACAGTGGCAGGGCGGCAATGCCATGCGGTCCACATCGGCAGGGTTCCAGGCGGTAACGATCAACCGGCGGCTGCCCGGGTTGGTCTTGATCATGTCCACCACGTTGGCGATCTGGTCGATGTGCTCCCCGCTGGGCGTGGGCCAATTGCGCCATTGGTAGCCGTAAACCGGCCCCAGGTTGCCTTGCGCGTCGGCCCATTCATCCCAGATCCTTACGCCGTTTTCCTGCAGGTACTTGATGTTGGTATCGCCCTGAAGGAACCAGAGCAGCTCATGGATAATGCTTTTTACATGCAGTTTCTTGGTGGTGAGCAACGGGAATCCATCGGCGAGGTTGAACCTCATTTGGTACCCGAAGCAGCTCAGGGTGCCGGTGCCGGTGCGGTCTTCCTTGCGCACGCCATGCTCCAGGATGTGGCGGAGAAGGGTGTGGTATTGTTCCATGGGCACCGCAAAGTTACCCCACGTGGCGGGCACGCCCCGTTCACGGTGTAAGCCCGTTGCCTGCTTGGTCGCCCAGGCGCTTCCTCAATCCCGGCACGCTGTTTATCAGGCGGTCCTTCATGCGGTCGTAGTAGGAACGGCCGTCCAAGGCGTGGGCCACCATGGAGGCGATCATGGCGGCGTACATGAGCTGCAGGATCGCGCTGTGCCGGTCGGTCATTTCAAGGATGATGATGGCACTGGTGAACGGCGAGCGCGTTACCCCGGTAAGGAAAGCGCACATGCCGCCGAGCACCAATATGTTCAACTGGCCCCGGTCCACGCCGAACCAATGGCCGAACAGCCCGCCAATGGCCGCGCCGTTGCTGAGCGCCGGGCCGAAAAGCATACCCGCGCTCCCGCTTCCCGTGGAAAGGATGGACCCGAACAGGCGGCCTGCCACATCACCGATGGCCGGTGCGGGGTCGTTGCCGAACAAATACCGGTCCATCAGCGCTTCACCGCTGCCCAAGGCCAAGTGCCCGAAATGGTTTACCACCGCCGCGAAAGCGAGGGCGCATGCCACCACGAAGATGGCCTGCGGCACCCGGCGCTTGAGGGCCCTCCGCAGTTTGTCCAGCAGCAGCACGGCCTTGCCGCTGAGCACGCCGGCGGCGCCCGCCACCGCGCTGATGGCCAAGAGCGTGTACATGAAGGACGGACCAACGCGCTCGATCTTGGGATAGCCCAAAAGCAGGTAAGGTCCAAGCAGCCATTGGGCCGTCATGCCGCTGATGATCACCGAGCTGAGCACGGCGGTGCGGAATTTGCCGATGTGGGTGCGCGTCAACTCTTCCATGGCGAATACAATGCCCCCCAAGGGGGTGTTGAAGGCCGCGCTCAGGCCGGCCGCGCCGCCGGTGACCATCATTACACGCCTGCTCACCTTGGGCCAGAACGGCGGCAGCAGCTTATGGATCACGCGGTATATGCTTCCCGCGATCTGCAATATGGGACCTTCACGGCCAATGGCCCCACCGCCGGCCACCATGGCCAACGTGGCACCGATCCGCACGAAAATGATGCGCACATTCAGGAAACGCCATGAGCCGTCGTGCTTCTCTTCATCGTCGGCCACATCCGCGGCGGCTATGAGCTGGGGTACACCGCTGCTGCCGGCCATGGGCGAAAAGCGCACCACCAGCCACCAACTGGCCAGAAAGGCCAATGGCGCCGTGACGAAGATCCAATGCGGGTATTCGGTCAGCAGGGCCTGGTTCCGGCGCTCTACCCACATGAAGAGCTTGGTGAAGCCCACTGCCACCAATGCGGTGGCCACCGCCGCTACCTGGTAGGGGAGGGCGAGCATCCACAGGTCCTTGAGCTGCGAGCCTACGCCGGACCGGCGCATGCGGCGCAACAGTTTCCGCAAATAAGCCTCCACTGCATGGCGCCGGCGGCTGGTATTCCCGTTAGGCCCTTTTTCCACCCGGCAAGGATACGCAGGTGAGCCTGTGCGGCCATCCGTGGCCTGCGGGGTTCTTCAACAGGCGATCGGGGATCATGGGCCCTTGCGCGGCCCCCCTTACATCAAAATGCCCGCGATCGTGGCGCTCATGTAGCTGGCCAGCGTGCCGCACAACAGGGCCTTCAGCCCCAACCGGGCCAGGTCGCCGCGGCGCTCGGGCGCCAATTCGCCTATGCCGCCGATCTGCATGCCCACGCTGCTAAAGTTGGCGAAACCGCAAATGGCGATGGAAACGATGAGCAGGCCCTTGTCGGTGGCGATGGGAACGGCGTGGGTGGTAAGGTTCATGAACGCCACGAATTCGTTGATCGTAAGTTTCTGGCCGAGCAGGGTGGCCACATTGGCCACATCCGGTGCGGGCACGCCCATGGCCCATGCCATGGGATAGAACAGCTTGCCGAAGATCCAATCGAGCGAGAGGTTGAGGTCGGGGCTGAACATGTGGCCGATGCGTACCAGGCCATAATCCACCAGGGCGATCAGGGCGATGAAGCCGATGAGCATGGCGATCACGTTCATGGCGATGCGGAAGCCGTCGCCGGCGCCGTGGCTGATCGCGTCAACGGTGTTGATGTAGGGGCTTTTCACCTCCAGCTTCACCTTGCCCATGGTCTGGCTTTCCTCGGTTTCGGGCCACACGATCTTGCTGATCACCAACGCGCCTGGTGCGGCCATCAGGCTGGCGGCGATGAGCTTGGGGGCCAGGTCCATGCCGGCCTGGGCGCCCATGGCCACGTACACCACCAGAATGCTTCCGGCAATGCATGCCAAGCTGCCGCTCATGCTGGCCAGCAGCTCGCTGCGGGTCATGCCGGCCAGATAGGGCCGGATCATCACTTGGGCCTCCACCTGGCCCACGAATGCGCTGGCCACGTTGCTCAGCGCCTCGGCACCGCTTACGCGCATCACCCAGTTCATGGCCTTGGCGATCACCGATACCACGTGCTGCATGAAGCCCACATGATAGAGAATGGCCACGATGATGCATACCAGAATGATGGTGGCCGTGATGTTGAATGCGAACACAAAACCGCCCTGGGTGTAGTTGGCCAGCGTGCCATCGGGCTGCACGGAGGCGATGCCCCCGTACACGAAGGAGGCGCCCTTGCGGGCGAAGGCCTCGATCTTCTGCATGCCGTGGCCGATGCCCTGGAAGAACCTCGTTACCGGCGGGACCTTGAGCACCAGCACGGCGATGATCAACTGAAGCAACAGGCCGCTCACCACGGTGCGGTAGTTGATCCGTTTTCGGTTGTTGCTTGCCAGGTAGGCAATGCCCAATATGAGCACCACGCCGAACAGCCCTTGGAAACGCTCCATGTTTTTCTGAAAGGCGGTCAATGTAGGATGATTTGCCGAATGGCCATGCCGCCGGCACCGCGTTCAATCCTTGGCGGCAGGGTGCTCCTCCTGCGTGCCCGGTTGCACCAATGGGGCGATCACGTTGCGGCGCACCCAGCGCGGCAGTATGATCGCGCCGATCAGGATGTACGGGTAATAGCTCAACAGGCGCCAAAGCAGCGCAACGGCCGGGGCAAGGCCACTGGCGACGTACATGCCCAGGAAATCGTTGAAGATGAATTCGGCCAGGCCGCTTCCGCCGGGCGTGGGGCTCAGCAGCACAATAATGCCCATCACCACTTGCTTCGCATACACCACCAGGTCGCTGAAGTGGATGCCGTGCGGGAATGCGTGCAGGATGCAGTTCACGATGCTGTAGCGGGCGGTCCAACTGATGAAGGTGGTGGCCAACGCCGGCCACCAGTAGCTCCAGCCTTGGTGTTTCAGTCCCCTGGCCGCCACGATCAACTGATCGCCGGTGGTGACCACCGAGCGGCGCCAGCGGCGCAACAGCGGCGCGGAGAAAATGCCCACCAGTGCCCGCTTCACGAAAACCGGGTTCACGAACAAGGCGTAGGCCACGAACAGCTTGTAGGCGAGGATGATGAAGTACACGGTCCAGAAGGCCAGGAAGATGCTTTTTCCCAGGAAGGTGCCCGTGTATTCCGTGCCGGCGAACAGGGCGTCGTAGCCCACGATGAAGTACATCAAAGGAGCCATGATAGCGAGAAAGATGCCATCGAGGAACGAGGTGAAGGTGATCACCGTAATGCTGTTGCCGGCATCGATGCCTTCGCGGGTCAGGAACCAAATGGCAAAAAAGAACCCGCCGCCGATCATGCCCGGTGCCAACGCACTGGCGAACTCCCAAAGCATGATCACCACGAATGCACGGGTCCAGCGCAATTGGTTGCCGGTGAGGTGGCGGATGCGCACCATGTACATCCAATCGCGCACGACCAGGCTCAGCAGTGCCAGCACCATCCAAAAGGTGGTGTTCCAGGTCCAGCGTATGCCCTGTAGCGAATCCAGGTCGGCGGTCCGCCAGATCAGCAGGCCGGTAATGCCCAGGCCAATGGCCACCGGCAGGAGCATTTTGCCCAGGCTGAAATTCTTCAGCAGCTGTTGTTCGTCCTTGATCATGGGCAGCGCCGCTGAACGTACCGTGGCTGGATCGGGGCCGTGGGCTTCATCCGTGGGTACTGCTGCCTGTGCGTGCCGCGGTCAATTGGTGCCCTCGCGGCGCTTGAGTTCGTCGCGCAGCTTGCTGGCACCTTCGTAATCCTCGGCCTCCAGGGCGTCATGCAGCATTTGCTTCAGCTCCTCGGGGCTTGCGGTGCGAATGTTCTTCTTCTTGGGTGCCGGTTCCGGTGCGGCCTGCTGTTCGCTTTCCTCGGCGCCCTCCTCCATCTTCAACCCTGCCGCGGCCAATATGAATTCGTAGGTGCGGATGGGGCAATTGAAGCGTAGGGCCAATGCAATGGCATCGCTGCTGCGTGCATCCACCTCAAGTGTTCGGCCATTCTGTTCCAAGGTCAGCTTGGCATGGAAAACACCTTCCACGAGGTCGTTGATCAGCACCTCGGCCAAGCGGATCTCGAAGGTGTCGCAGAAGGATTTGAAGAGGTCGTGGGTGAGGGGCCTTGCCGGGCGGATGTTCTCGACCTGGATCGCGATCGCTTGGGCCTCGTTACCGCCGATGATGATGGGCAACCGCCTGTTGCCCTTCTCCTCGGCCAAGATCAGCGCATAGGCGCCCTGGTTCGTGTGGCTGTAGGTGATACGCAGGAATTTCAGGTCTACTTTTTCCATCTATCGGCTTAGCGGGTTGTGAAGGTACGGAACAACGCCCCGGCCATGTCGGCCCGGTATCCAAGTGCGTTCAGCGCTCGGCGTTGAGCTTTTTGGCCGCCTCGATCAGCTGTGGCAGCACTTGGAAGGCATCGCCCACGATCCCGTAATCGGCCGCCTTGAAGAAGGGGGCCTCGGGGTCGTTGTTGATCACCACGATCACCTTGCTCCCGTTCACGCCGGCCAAATGCTGGATGGCGCCACTGATGCCGATGGCGATGTACAGGTTGGGCCTGATCGCAACACCGGTCTGCCCCACGTGTTCATGGTGCGGGCGCCAGCCCATATCGGCCACGGGCCGGCTGCAGGCCGTGGCGGCGTGCAGTTCCTTGGCCAATTCTTCCAGCGGGCCCCAGTTCTCGGGTCCTTTCATGCCGCGCCCGCCGCTTACCACGATCTCGGCCTCGGGCAATGGAATGCCTTCGCCGGCCTTGCGCTTTTCCTTTACGGTGATCTTGGCCTGGCCGGGGTCGCCACTGTATTCCTCAACGCTGGCACTGCCTTCGCCAGCCTCCACCGGTATGCTGTTGGGCATCACGCTCACCACCTTTACCGGTGTGGCTATTTGCACGTAGGCCCGCGCTTTTCCGCTGAACACGTTGCGGCGGATCAGACCATCGCCATCGGGCAGGGTGGTGGCGCCCGGCACGTCACCGGCCTTCAGGCGGGCGGCCACGCGCGGGGCCACGGCCTTGCCGGTATCGTCGTGGGTGAAGATCACCCATTGGGCATTTTCCTTGGTGGCCACATCGGCCACAAGCCGCGCCAATTGCCGGTTGTCGGCATCGCCCACGTTGCGCGCCACGATCACCTTGGCCGCGGGCAGGGCCGCCAAGCGGTCGGCGGGGGCATCGCCAAAGGTCACCAAGGTGACCGTGCTGTTCTGCTGGCCTGTGATCTTGCGGCCGTAGGTAAGGGTTTCCAGGGCATTTTTCGGCACCTTGGCACCTCGGGTATCAGCGAATACGATAACGCTCATCTTTTCGGTTTAACGGCCCCGGCAAGGGCCATGGGTTCATGGTGTCAGATCACTTTGGCCTCGGTATGCAACAGCCCGATCAATTGCCCGGCATCGTCGGCCGGGATCATTTTCACGGCCTGCTTGGGCGGTGGCAGCTCGAATTTCACCGACGCGGCCAGCGCCTCCGAGGCCACAGGTTGCACCACCTGCAAGGGCTTGGTGCGGGCCGCCATGATGCCGCGCATGTTGGGTATGCGCTGCTCGGCCATGCCCTTCGCGCAGCTCACCGCCAACGGCAATGGGCATTCCAGCACTTCCACGTCGCCGCGCACGTCCCGCTCGGCCGTGGCGGTGCCGTTGGCAACATCCAATTTGGTGGCCAATGAAATGAAGGGCAGGTCCAGCAGTTCGGCCACCATGGGCCCCACTTGGCTGCCGTTGTGGTCGATGGTCTCCTTGCCGGCCATGATCAGGTCAAAGCCCTTGTCCTTGGCGAAGGCGGCCACCTGAACGGCCACATCGTGGCCATCCTTGGGCTCGGTGTCCACGCGTACGGCATCGTCGGCACCGATGGCCAGGGCCTTGCGGATGGTGGGCTCGGTGGCCGCACCGCCCACGGTTATGGTGGTTACGGTGCCGCCCTGCGCTTCCTTCAGTTCCAGGGCGCGCACCAGGGCATACCACTCGTCATAGGGGTTTACAATGAATTGCACGCCGTTGGGATCGAATGCGGTGTTGTTATCGGTGAACGCGATGCGTGCCGTGGTATCGGGCACGTGCGAGATCAGTACGAGGATCTTCATGGGGAATGATTCGGATAGGGCTGCAAACTTAACCACCGGCCATGCACCTGCCCGGCCATGGAATGAACCGCCATGCGCCATGCCTTGTTCATGCACATAACAACCGAAGCAGCCGCATGAAGAAAAGGATCGCCAACATCGAGAAATTCGCAAAACGCCTTTTCGCCGAATTCGGGCAGGACGATACCTTCGAGCTTGGTGCTGCCTTGGCCTATTACACCATCTTCTCCATCGTGCCCTTGCTGGTGGTGGTGATCGCGGTGGGCGGCTTTGTGGTGGGCCCCGATGCCGTGCGGGGCAAGCTCTTCCACGACCTGGGCGCCTTGGTGGGCACCGATACGGCCAAGGCCGTGCAGGAATTGCTGGGTGACGCCTACATCAGCGGCAAGGGATGGATGGCGACCGTGGTAGGCCTGGTCACCCTGTTCATCGGCGCCACGGGGATCTTCAATTCCCTGAAGAAATCGCTGAACCACATCTGGGGCATCCAACCCAAGCCGAAGAGCTCGATCCTTCATTTTTTGGTCAGCAGGCTGCTCTCTTTCTCCTTCGTCATGGGCTTGGGTTTCCTGTTGGTGGTGACATTCACGCTCAACACGCTGGTGAGCGGCCTGTCCGACCGCCTGCAGCATGTAATGCCCGAGCTGGGTGCGCAACTGTTGCCGATCGGCAGCTTCATCCTCACCGTGGTGGTCAGTGCCACCGTGTTCGCCAGCATTTTCAAATTCCTGCCTGATGTGCGCATCCCCTGGCGCGATGTGTTCCCCGGTGCGCTCTTCACCACGGCGCTTTTCCTGCTGGGTGAATTTGTACTGGGCCTTTACTTCAGCAAGGCCGATCCCGCTTCCACCTTTGGGGCGGCCGCCGGCCTCATTTCATTGCTGCTGTGGACCTTCTATGCCTCACAGACCTTCTTTTTGGGCGCCGAGTTCATATATGTGTGGACACTTGGCAAGGGACGCCCGATCCAACCGGGCAGTGAAGCGGTGAAAGTGGTGCGCAAGGTGGTGCGGCTGAAGCCGGGGGAAACCACTTCCAAGAAGAACGTGTCCACCGGGCAGACAGGTTCAGGGTCAACTTTATAGGGCCGTTGTGCGTAGGAAGCGCCAAGATTTCCTGCGCAATGCAAAAGCACCATTCACTTCGTAACCTCGCCTTATTGCTGCCCATGGCCGCATTGCTGGGTATGGGTTGCGGCAATAAGGAGGCGGAAAAAGAGGAGTTGGTGCCCGAAGTGGCGTTCTCCTTCGATTACCCGGCCATGGCCATTTCAGTGGATTCCGCCCAGGTGGCCGGGCCCGGCATATCCGTAACGCTGGACAGCACACTGCTTGCGCAGGCCGCGCAGGCCCACCACTATGCGCCCGGCCAATTGGCCGGATTCGTGTTCACCAAGGCGAGGCTCCACTTCAGCTCGCCGATGAACAGCCACTACGATGCGCTGCAATCCATTGAGGTCTATGCCATGCGCGGCGACTTCGTGGCCGTGCAGGTGGCCAAGCTCGATCCCGTGCCCGAGGGTGCGCAAACCCTGCTGTTGAAACTGAACGGCACCGATGTGCTGGATATCGTGCGCAACGGCCAGTCGCGCCTGATGCTGAAGATGCGCTTCGACGGGCCGGTGCCACCCGTTACCGGCCATGTGCTGGTGCTGGGCGCGCAGGTGAAGGTGCACCTGTAGGGGCGATGCGCTGCCCTGTAGTGCAGGCCGGGTGGTGCATGCCGGGGAAAAGCTTCGGGCCAGCGCGCTACCTTTGCGGCCCAACAGACCATTATCCCATTCGCATGCGTACGGTACAATTCCGCGAGGCCCTCAATGAAGCGATGAGCGAAGAGATGCGCCGCGACCCGGACATTTTCCTCATGGGCGAGGAAGTGGCCGAATACAACGGGGCCTATAAGGTGAGCAAGGGCATGTTGGACGAATTCGGCGCACGCCGTGTGATCGATACGCCGATCGCCGAGCTGGGCTTTGCCGGCATTGGCGTGGGCGCCGCCATGAACGGACTACGACCGATCGTGGAGTTCATGACCTGGAACTTTGCCCTGCTGGCCAGCGACCAGATCATCAACTCCGCGGCCAAGATCCTGCAGATGAGCGGCGGGCAATTCCATATCCCCATCACCTTCCGCGGGCCGAACGCGAGCGCGGGGCAATTGGCCGCCACGCATAGCCAGAGCTACGAAAGCATGTATGCCAACATACCCGGGCTGAAGGTGATAACCCCGAGCAACCCGTACGATGCCAAGGGATTGCTGAAATCGGCCATCCGCGACGACGACCCGGTGCTGTTCATGGAAAGCGAACGGATGTACGGCGACAAGGGCGAGATCCCCGACGGCGAGTACCTGCTGCCCATCGGGGTGGCCGACGTAAAACGCTCCGGCAGCGATGCCACCATCGTAAGCTTCGGCAAAATGATGAAGGTGGCCTTGGGCGCGGCCGAGGAATTGGCCAAGGAAGGCATTGGGTGCGAAGTGGTGGACCTGCGCACGATCCGGCCCCTGGACGAGAAAACGATCATTGATTCGGTGCGGAAAACGAACCGGTTGGTGATCGTGGACGAGAATTTCCCGTATGGCAGCATTGCCAGCGAGATCAGCTACCGTGTTCAGCGCCATGCCTTCGACCATCTGGACGCCCCCATTGTGCGGGTGACCCAGGCCGATACACCGCTGCCCTTCGCACCCAATCTCATCGAGGAATCACTGCCCAGCATAAAGCGTGTGGTGAAAGCGGTAAAGTCCGTTTCCTACGTGAAAGGGTGACCCTTGCAACATCCCGTCCGTTAGGCCGCCGCACGACCGGTGGATCGCCTGCTTGGTGGCCAATCCAAAGCTTCGGCTAATTTCGCGCCCCGCCCGAAAGGGCAACCCCTTAAAAAGCAGACATAAAAGCAATAGCAGGACATGGAGAGTCAATTGATGTATTTGATCCCGGTGATGGGCTTGATCGGCCTTTTGGTAATGATCGGCAAAGCCTTGTGGGTCAATAAACAGGATGCGGGCACGGCGGACATGCAGGTGCTGGCGGGCCATATCGCCAAGGGTGCAAGCGCCTTCCTGAAGGCCGAGTGGCGCGTGTTGATCGTATTCGCAGTACTGGCCGCGGCCCTGTTGGCCTGGAGCGGCAGCATAGTTGAGCACAGCGATTGGGTGATCGCCATCGCCTTTCTGATCGGTGCCTTTTTCTCGGCCTTCGCCGGCTGGATCGGCATGAGCGTGGCCACCAAGGCCAACGTGCGCACCACGCAGGCGGCCCGTACCAGCCTGGCCCGCGCGCTGAAGGTGAGCTTCAACGGCGGCACCGTAATGGGCCTTGGTGTGGCCGGGCTTGCCGTGCTGGGCATCAGCACCCTGTTCATCGTGTTCCTGAACATGTACGTAACGGACGGCAACGCCAACGGCGACCAAATGATGACGGCCCTTGAGGTGCTCGCCGGATTCTCGCTCGGGGCGGAGTCCATTGCCCTGTTCGCCCGTGTGGGCGGCGGTATTTACACCAAGGCCGCCGACGTGGGCGCGGATATCGTGGGCAAGCTGGAAGCGAACATACCGGAGGATGACGCGCGGAACCCCGCCACCATAGCCGATAACGTGGGCGACAACGTGGGCGATGTGGCCGGCATGGGCGCCGACCTGTTCGGCAGCTATGTGGCCACCATGCTGGCCACCATGGTGCTGGGCCGCGAAGTGGTGAGCGCCGACAATTTCAATGGCATGGCACCCATCCTGCTGCCCATGGTGGTGGCCGGCATCGGTGTGCTGTTCAGCATTGTGGGCACACTGCTGGTGCGGGTGAACAAGGAGACCGACAGCGTGATGAAGGCGCTGAACCTGGGCAACTGGGGCGCCATCATCCTCACCGCACTGGCCTGTTATCCGCTGGTGCAATGGATGCTTCCCGATACCATGGAATTCGTGCGCAATGGTGTTTCAACACCCTTGACCAGCATGCACGTGTTCTACGCCATCATACTCGGCCTGATCGTTGGCTTTTTGATGAGTGCGGTTACCGAATACTACACCAGCATGGGCCGCAGGCCCGTTGACAGCATTGTGCAAAAAAGCGGCACCGGCCATGGCACCAACGTGATCGGCGGCCTTGCCGTGGGCATGGAAAGCACCGTGCTACCGATCCTGATCCTGGCGGGCGGCATCTGGGGCTCGTTCTGGCTGGCCGGCATGTACGGTGTGGCCATTGCCGCCGCCGGCATGATGAGCACAACGGCCATGCAATTGGCCATCGACGCGTTCGGCCCCATCGCCGATAACGCCGGTGGCATTGCCGAAATGAGCGGCCTGCCCAAGGAAGTGCGCGGCCGTACGGACAACCTCGATGCGGTGGGCAACACCACGGCCGCCACCGGCAAGGGCTTCGCCATCGCATCCGCAGCGCTTACGGCGTTGGCCCTGTTCGCGGCCTACGTGGGCCTCTCCGGCATCAGCGGCATCGATATCTATAAGGCGGACGTGTTGGCCATGTTGTTCGTGGGCGGCATGATCCCCTTCTTCTTCAGCTCGCTGGCCATTAGCGCGGTGGGCAAGGCCGCCATGGACATGGTGAAGGAGGTGCGCCGCCAATTCCGGGAAATACCCGGCATCATGGAGGGCACGGCCACGCCGGAATATGAGAAATGCGTGGCTATCAGCACCCAAGCCTCGATACGCGAAATGATCGCACCTGGGGCATTGGCCTTGCTGGCACCCGTGCTGGTGGGCTTCACCATGGGCGCCGAGGCGCTGGGCGGGCTGCTGGCCGGCATCACCGTTAGCGGTGTGCTCATGGGCATGTTCCAGAACAACGCCGGCGGGGCATGGGACAATGCCAAGAAGAGCTTTGAAAAGGGCGTGGTGATCGACGGCGCCACCTATGGCAAGGGCACCGAGCCACACAAGGCTGCGGTTACCGGCGATACGGTGGGCGACCCGTTCAAGGACACCAGCGGTCCTTCCATGAACATCCTGATCAAGTTGAGCTCGATCGTGGCCCTGATCCTGGCACCGCACCTGCCCAAGCAAACGGCTGCCCCACAAGTGCAGGCGCCCCAGGTGAAAGAGGTACAGCTGGTGCAGGTACAGCCTGCGGAAAGCGGCGGGGCTGCAGCTTACCCGCTGGAATTGAATTGAGCCCGCAGGGCTGGCATGAAAACATCGAACGCCTCCCTCGGGAGGCGTTCGTCATGAAGGGCCGGTCGGGGCTTGCGTTCTACTTTTTGGCCTTGGCCGCCGCCTTTTTCTTGGTGGCCGGTTTCGCTGCGGGCTTGGCTGCAGCCTCATTGGGGAATAGGCCATGGATCTCCGCATCGATGGCGTTGATGATCCGGCCCAGGTCCTCCGGTGAATTGTGGAAGGAGTTGTCGTCCACATCCACGATCAGCAGTTTACCCTTGTCGTAGGTGGTGATCCATGCCTCGTACCGTTCGTGCAACCGCTTCAGGTAATCGATGCTGATGCTGCTTTCATACTCGCGGCCGCGCTCGGCGATCTGGCTTACCAGGCTGGGCACGCTAGCGCGCAGGTAGATCAGCAGGTCCGGCGGGGTTACCGCACTTTCCATGTTCTGGAACAGGCGGAAGTAGTTCTCGAAATCGCGCGTGGTCATCAGGCCCATGGCGTGCAGGTTCGGCGCGAAGATGTAGGCATCCTCGTATATGGTGCGGTCCTGCACCACGTTGCGCCCGCTGCTGCGGATCTCCAGCAGTTGCTCAAAGCGCGAGTTGAGGAAGAAGATCTGCAGGTTGAAGCTCCAACGCTGCATGTCCTTGTAAAAATCGAACAGGTACGGATTGTTGTCCACGGCTTCTTCCAAACGGTCCCATTTGTAGTGCTTGGCCAACAGTTTGGTCAAGGTCGTTTTTCCTGAACCGATGTTACCGGCGATGGCAATGTGCATGGCTGATGAATGAGGCTTGAAGAATGGCGAAAATACCCTTCCCGCGATATGCCTCCGCGGTTGTGGATAAAGAATGGCCGGTCACTGGCCCAAAGGGTCCACGACCAGCCCGCTGGGGGTCAGGCGGTACAGCCGGTCCTGCTCTATCCGGGCATCCAGTGTTTCCTGCTGCAGCCGCGGCACATCCGGCTCAAGCGCCGAAAAGGTTGCCGGATCATAGCGGTGGAGCCTGCCCCCGGAAACATACCAAACCGTCCCTTCGCGCACTTGCACGCGGTCGGCGCCCAAAATGGGCAAGGTGCGCATGAAGGTGCCGAACAGGTCGAAGGTGAGCACGCCATGCCTGGGGTCCACCAGGTACAGCCGGCCATCGGCCTCCTCCATGTAGGTGGGGTGGGGTGAAAAGCTCAACAATTGGTCCAACCGGCCCGAGTTGGCCACTTGGTTCAAGCGGCCGTCCACGCGTACCAAGGCCATGTCGCGTTCATCGAATAGCCAAAAATTGTTCTGTACACTGCTGCAGGCCAAGGTTGCCTGCGGGAATCCTGCGCGTGCAAGGTTGGTTGGCGCGCCTTGGAGACTGAGGGTATTGTCGAGGACGGCCAAGGTGGCTTGTGGGCCTGAAAAGATCATCGGCTTCAGCGAATAGAAGGCATCGATGCCGGTAATGGTGCCGAATGCGTTCAGGCTGTTGTGTGCCACCAGCTTGCCCTGCCGGTCGTAAAGGTCCAGGTCGCTGCCGCGCAGCACGTACAGGTTGCCCAGCTCATCGGTGGTGAAAAGGTCCACTGCACCTTGCAGTGCCCAGCTGCCTGGTGTGGTTTGCGCAGTGGCCAAGGCGGTGCACAGGGCCAGCAGGAATGCGGCGGGCCAACCTTTCATGGGGCGGTTACAAGCAACAACTGCTCCAGGATGTGCCGGTCGTTGGCGAGCCGCGGCACCTTGTGCTGGCCGCCCAGTTTGCCCCGTTTCTTCATCCATTGGTGGAATGTTCCCTGCGGAACGGCGTGCACCACCGGCCGCTGCAGCACCGTGTTGGTGCTGCGCTTGGCATCGTAATCGGTGTTCAATTCGCGCAAGGCACTGTCCAGCGCGTCCACGAACCGGTCCATGTCGCACGGCAGGCGCTCGAATTCAATCACCCATTCATGTCCCCCGCGGGCGGTATGGTCCATGAAGATGGGGCCCGCGGTATAATCCGAAACCACGGCATGGCACTCCTCGCACGCCCGTTCAATCCCGCGTTCGGCGTTCTCCACGATCAACTCTTCCCCAAAGGCGTTGATGAAGCTGCGCGTGCGGCCGCTCACCCGTATGCGGTAGGGCCTTGTGCTGGTGAAGCGTACCGTGTCGCCGGGCATGTAGCGCCAAAGGCCCGCGTTGGTGCTGATCACCAGTGCATAGTCCTCGCCTTCCGCCACCTCATGCAGCAATTTGGTGGGCGGCTGGTCGCGGCCCAGCTCCTTTACAGGTATGAATTCGAAGAAGATGCCGTAGTCGAGCATCAGCAACAGGTCATCCGCCCCGTGCCGGTCGGTTATGCCGAAAAATCCCTCGCTGGCGTTGTAGGTCTCCAGGTAGTTCACCTGCTGCGAGGGGAAGATCTGTGCGTATTGCTCCCGGTAGGGCCGGAAGCTCACTCCACCGTGCATGAACAATTCCAGGTTGGGCCATACTTCAAGGATGTGCTTCTTGCCGGTCAGTTCCAGCACGCGCTTCAGCACCACCAGGGTCCAAGAGGGCACTCCGGCAATGCTGCGTACATCCTCGCGCATGGTTTCACGCGCCATCCGTTCAACCTTGTCCTCCCAATTGTCCATCAGCGCGGTCTCTATCACGGGGGTGCGGCGCACCTCCACCCACAGGGGCAGGTTGCGGATGATGATCGCGCTCAGGTCGCCCGTGTAGGCATCATGCCGCAGGGGCTCGGCAGCACTGCTTCCGCCCACCACCATGCTCATGCCTTGGTACAGCTTGCTTTGGGGAAACATGGCGAAGTGCAGCGCCAGCAGGTCCTTGCCGCCTTTGTAATGACACTCCTCCAGCGCTTCGCGGCTCACCGGTATGAATTTGCTCTTGGCATTGGTGGTGCCGCTGCTCTTGGCGAACCATTTGATGTCGGTGGGCCATAACAGGTTCTGCTCGCCCGCGCGCATGCGGTCCACCCAGGGTTTCAGCAGGGTGTAGTCCTGCAAGGGCACTTGCTGGCGGTATTCCTCGGGCGATTGTATGGAGCCATAGCCGTGCGCGCGGCCCCATTCGGTGTACCGTGCGGTCTCCATCAAGCGGTGAAAGACCTCCAATTGGGCTTCCTGCGGGTTATCGCGGAACAGCTCGATCTGCTGGATCCGCTTCTTCATCAGGAAGGCGAACAGCGCGTTGACGGGCATGGCTCTGTGATTCTGAAGCGCCTACTTTCGTGCGGAAGGTAATGCTGCTTGTGTGATGGAAGGTTGTCCGCTCCGGAAAATGTCGGTGCATGCGCGGCTTCCGCTGCAGGCATCCGGCGCGCACAAAGTGGGTTACCACATGCCATGGGGTGATGGCATGCGCAGCTTGGATGACCTTCCCGGGAGTTGGCTGGGCGTGCGTTTCCTCGGGCTGCGCACCTGCATGGCATGCGGGGCCCGGGTGCGGAAATTCTACGGCCAAGGGCTGTGCTACAATTGCCTCCGTGCAGCGCCACAGGCCAGTCCGTGCATTATTCGGCCGGAACTATGCGCGGCGCACCTGGGCATGGGGCGCGACCTGGATTGGGAGCGCACCCACCACCTGCAGGAACATGTGGTGTACCTGGCCATTTCTGGTGGGTTGAAAGTAGGTGTGACAAGAGCCGCCCAAGTACCCGCACGGTGGCTCGACCAAGGCGCCGAAATGGCCGTGGTGGTGGCGCGCATGCCGTACCGCCAATTGGCCGGGGCCATGGAGGTTGAATTGAAAAAGCATTTCAGCGATCGTACCGATTGGCGCCGGATGTTGCTTGGCCCGCAAGCACCGCTGCACGCCGAACAGTTGCTGGCGGAGCGCGGCCGCTTGCCGGGGCTGTTGCCGGACCATTTGGCGCAGTACCTATTGCCCCACGAGGAAGTGCAACAGTTCGAATATCCCCTGGTCAATGTGCCACCCAAACTGGTGGGCGTTCAGTTGGACAAGCTGCCGGTGTTCGAGGGCAAATTGCAAGGCATCAAAGGGCAATACCTGGTGTGGTCAGATGGACGCGTGCTCAATGTGCGCAACCATGTGGGCTACCATGTGGAATGGTATGGCACCGAGGGTGCCTGGTGCTCCGGCCAATAAAAAATGCAGGGTGGTCGAAACCTTTCGGAACAGCCCCCGTTACACTACCCGGGTTTGGATTTTGGGTTATGGGTTGAAGGGCCTGGCACGCGCCAGGCCCTTCGCTTTTTAGTACACCGAAATGTCGAACGGCATGCGTGCCTGCAGTCCGGAGGCATTGCGCGCCTTGCGCAATTGGCCGAACCATTGCATGGCCTCGGCATCGCTGCCGAAGGTTTCCGCCATTAGCCAACCCTTCACCTGGGCGTTCAACCCTTCGCGCAGGACCTGCATGAAATCCTTTTGTTCGGGGTAGCCCACCACTTGGAAATCATCTTGCTTCAGGCCGGCCAAGGTGGCGGCCTCCTTGGTGGCGGCCTCCAGCCCACCCAGTTCGTCCACCAGCCCCAATTGCTTGGCCATCACGCCGGTCCATACGCGGCCTTGGCCAACGCTGTCCACCTGGGCCACCGGCATGTTCCGGCCATCGGCCACGCGCTGTGTGAATACGCCGTAGAAGCGGTCGATGAAGGTTTGGAAGATGTCCTTCTCCTCTTGGGTCAGCGGCCTGTTCACCGTCATCATGCCGGCGTACTTGTGCGTTTGCACACCATCGAAGGTGAGGCCGAGCTTGTTGTTGAAGAAGCCTTTCATGTTCGGTATCATGCCGAACACGCCGATGCTGCCTGTGATGGTGGTGGGTTCGGCGTAGATCTTGTCGGCGGCGCAACTGATGTAGTAGCCCCCGCTGGCCGCCACGTCGCCCATGCTAACCACCACGGGCTTTTCCCCTTTGGCCAGTACCATTTCACGCCAGATCACATCGCTGGCCAGGCCGCTTCCGCCGGGGCTGTTCACCCGCAGCACGATGGCCTTCACGGTGGTGTCCTTGCGGGCCTTGCGCACCGCTGCGCTGATGGTGGCCCCACCGATACTGCCGTCGGTGCTTTCGCCGTCGATGATGTCGCCTTGGGCGAAGATCACGGCCACCTTTTGCTTGCGCGCACCGGCCTCCTTGGCATCCACCGCCACTTGGGCCTTGGGCACGTAGGCCTTAGTGTACTTGCCCATGCCCAGGAATTCGATGTCCTTGCCAGCATCCAGGCCCAAGCGCTGCTTCAGGTTGGCCAGCACTTGGTCGCGGTACAGCAGGCTGTCCACCATGCCTTGTGCCACGGCGTCATTTGCCCCGCGCACCAGCATGCCGGCGGCGATGGCATTCACCTTGGCCGTGTCCAGCCCGCGCTGTGCAGCAATGTCAGCGATGAACTCGGACCATATGCCGTTGAGCAATGCGGTCGTTTGCTCGCGGCTCGCCGGGCTCATGTCCTTGCGGGTGTAAGCTTCGCCGAAGCTTTTGAACTTGTTGTCGCTGCCGCGGATGAATTGCATTTCGATGCCGAGTTTCTCGAACAGCCCGGTGTAGTACATGGTCTCACTGCGCAAGCCACGGAAATCAAGGTCTCCTTGTGGCACCAGGTACACTTGGTCGGCCGCGCTGGCCAGGTAGTAGGTGCGCTGGCTGTACATATCGGCGAAGGCGATCACCGGTTTGCCGCTTTCGTTGCGGAATTCCACCAGTTTGTCACGGATCTCCTTCAGTGTGGTCGTGCCTGCATTCACCATGGAAAGATCGAGGAAGATGCCCTTCACACGGTCGTCCCGCTTGGCTTTCTCAAGGTTGGCCAGAATGTCGTCCAGCCCCAACTTGCTCGATAGCTTGAATGGGCCGAAATCGAAGTTCAGGTCATCTTTCGGTCCCCGGTCAATGATCTCCTCGCTCAGGGAGACCCGCAGAACCGTATTGTCCTTTACTGCCGTGCCCTTGCCCTCGAGGCTGAATGCGCTGCCGATGGCGGCCAAGGTGGCAATGAAGAGGATGAACATCACGATCCCGACCAGCAGGGTGCCGATCATGGAGGCGAACATGAACTTGAAGAATTGGCGCATGGGCTGTGGACTGGTTCGCTCCAAAGCTAAATGGGGCAAGCCAAAGCCGTGCGCTGGATCACATGTGCGGCGCTAGCGGATGACAAGGGGGTCAGCCGGCGTGCAGCGTGAACACGGTGATCTCCGGCGGCATGCCCACCCGGCCCGGGAACCCGATGAAGCCGAAGCCCCGGTTGACGTACAGTTGTAGGCCGTCCTTTTCGTACAGGCCGGCCCACTGCTCATATACCCATTGTGCGGGGCTGTAGGTATGCCCGTTAACGGTAACACCGAATTGCGCACCATGCGTATGGCCGGCCAGGGAGAGGTCTATGCCGGTGGCCCTCACCTGGGCGTCCCAGTGGGTGGGGTCATGGGTCATGAGCACGCGGAATTGGCCTGGGTCGGTGCCTTGTACGGCCTTGGCCAGGTCGCCGTATTTCTGGAATCGGGTGCCCCAATTCTGTACGCCGATCAATGCGATCGAGGCTTCCTCGCGCTTGATCTCCACATGCTCGTCCAGCAACAGGCGGAAGCCGGCCTGCTTCCAGTACCCGGCCAAGCGGGCGAGGTTCGCCTTTTTCTCGGCCTGGCTTGGCCAACGGGAATAGTCGCCATTGTCGTGGTTGCCCAATATGGCGAACTTGCCGATGGAGGCCTGCAGCGAGGCCAATTCATTGGCCCAGGGGTCCACCTCCACGGCATAGTTGTTCACCAGGTCGCCTGTGAACAGGATCAGGTCGGGCTGCTGCTCATTGATCAGTTGCATGCCATGGCGCACCATGTTCGTGTGCCCCGGAAAACTCCCCAAATGCATGTCGCTGATCTGCACGATCCGCAGGCCATCAAAAGCTTTGGGAAGCTTGGCGGAATGGATGGGCACGTGCACCACGTTGAACGTCCTCCAGCCGCGCGTTAGGCCGTACAGCACGCCGGCGAATGGAATGGCCGCCAGCATCAACCCCAGCCTCGATAAAAAGCGCAGCCGGTCGGGATCGTGGCCATCGCCAGCACCGGGTGCCAGCTTTACCCAGGCCCAACGCACCACTTGGAAAAAATCTTCCAGGCCATGGAACAGGATGATGACCACCTTGGGCAACAACAGCAGTATGGCAACGCCGATCACCGAGTACAGGTAGGTGTAATTGCGCGGCCCGTTGATCTGCTCCAGCCGCATGAAGCTGACCACGATCACCAGCAGCATGGCCAAGCTGATGCTCCAATAGGACCAACGCGCCACCTTTTGCAGCGTGTTGTCCCGAAGCGCGAGGGCCGTGTGGATCCCGCGCCACGCGTACCAATCGATCAACAACAGCACCAGTACCACCAACGAAAAGCGCAGCATGGACGACATGTCGGGCAAAGATCGGGCCGGGCGGGGGAAGGAGATGGTCACGAATAGGACCTATAGGCCGCAGCACAGCGCTTTATCTTTAACCGCGAATGCGTACATCCTCATTGTTCCTGTTGCTGTTCTTGGGTTGGTCCTGGTCAAGTCCTCGCGCTCATGCGCAGGATACATGGCAACGGACCTATGGTGGATTCGGGATAGACGAGGGCCATGCCATCAGGCAAACAAGCGATCAAGGGTTCATTGTTGTGGGGTCAACCGGCAGTTTTGGCCATGGATCCAGCGATGTATATGTGTTGAAGCTCGACTTGAATGGTGAGCGGGAATGGTCACGAGCGATTGGGGGACCTTCTATCGACCAAGGTTGGGCGGTTCAACAATTACCCGATGATGGTTTCGTGGTGACGGGGTTCACATTGAATGGAGGTGCTGGCGGGTATGACGGAATATTGCTGCGGCTGGATCCTTACGGAATGGTGCTTTGGGAGAAGACCTACGGCGGAGCGGAATGGGATTTCCTTTATGATGTAGCCGTGCTTCCCGATGGGTTTGGATTGGCCGGGTCCACGACGATCGATGGGAACCGCCAGGCATGGCTGTTGAAGGTGGACCTGGAAGGGGCCGTGCTATGGGAACAAACAATGGGCGGTGAGGGGAGTGACGAAGCCCGGAGCATTGGACTTACTGCTGCCGGTGAACTCGTTGTCGCGGGTACTATGGCGGTCGATGGGCCTGGTGATGTGTTCGTGTCGCTCTGGACGATGGGAGGTGAGGAAATGTGGACGACCGTGATCGACTCTCAGGATTACGAGTATGCGTACAGCGTTGTCGAAACTTCCGATCATGGGTTCGCCATCGGCGGATACAAAGAATCATTTGCGACGGGCACGCGGGCCATGTTCCTCGCCAAGGTTGATGGCTTGGGAGCACCTGTTTGGACCAATCAAATTGACGGTGGCACGGGGGAGTGGGAAGGCCGGAGCATACGGGTCAATCACGGTGGCGGATTGGTATTGGCAGGAGTTACGTCTTCTTATGGCGCCGGGGGCTTCGATTTCTACATGGCGCAAACCGATGACATGGGCTATTGGTTAAGTGGCCCGAACTTTGGAACCCTTGGCGAAGAACAATGTTGGGGCATGGACCTAACGACGGATGGAGGATATGTGCTTGTGGGCACCACCAGGGGCATAGGCCCGGGAGTAGCTGCGGTGTTGGTGGTGAAAAATGCAGGTGACGTCCTCAGCAACCCTTTTGTCATGGATTTCGATGCCCTGGCAATCGGTGATCAGCCGGCATACCCGATCGTGCGCATTGCTCCCAATCCCGCTCCGGCAGGTGCCCCGATCCAGGTGTTGGGCGTCCTGGGGGAAGGCCACGTTTCAATGATCGCGCCTGATGGAAGGGTGCTGGTCTCATTGGAACACAGGGCCAGCGATCGGGAGATCCCATTGCCATCCGTTCCTCCCGGATTGTACTCGCTCAAATTGACCGTGGCCGACGGACGCTCATGGGTTTTCAAATTGGTCATTCAAGCAGAATAGGGACCAGAATTCTGTTTTTTCCATCAACCTGAAACGGCTGAGATCCATCCCGGTATGACCTAAGACCAATAAGTGATCCGCCCCAAGCGCGATGACCGAGTTCAAATCAGGTACGACCTGTATGCGTTCGTCATAGGACCAACCATTCCTTTTTAAGTAATAAAGCGCACCGTTGGGGGTAGGGTCGCCCAGGACGATGAAGCGCGCGTCCTCGGGTACCTTTCTTTTTGCTAGGACATTGGAAATTTCATGGGCCAGCACCATGCTCGCCAAATGGGGGTCATCCGAAGGCCGGTACCTCCGCTCCAGATTGAGCTTGGCAAGCTGCATGCCTGCAACCACCAATGCCAGGAGGGCCAAGGTGCCAATATGTGCCCGCTGGTTGTGAAGAAATTTGCGCTGCACCCCAGCAAAACCGAAAAGTGCTGCCAACGAAATGCCGGGAGCTGCGACCAGGAAGTAATAATCGTGATCGATGAACTTCCTGTAGAACAAGATGATGAAAGCAACGGTGCCAAATCCGGACCATGCCACCATCGGGCCCAATAAGCCATGCACACGATGCCTGAATGCGATTGCAGCCAATGCCAGCACGGCCATGGCATGCCAACTCGTGGGGTGGTGGAATTTGGTCCACCAATACGCGGTGATGTACTTGGTCGCGGAATGGACTTCGGCCCGGTCCATCTTCCAAAGCGGCTCAGCCCAAGTCATGAAATAATGTGACCTGTGGGCGTTGTTGTATTGGATCACATACAAATTCCAGAACACCACGATAAGGATGGCTGAAAATGCAAGCTTGAGAAAGAAGGTGCGGGCTGGGACCGTAGATGGGAAAAGTGTAACGGCATATGCGACCAAGTACAGGGCCATGGTGGTTTTCAACAAGCCCGCGGCCATCAAGGCAATAACGCCGATAAGCTCGAAGTGCCGCCTACCGGATGCCCGCCCTTCAAGAATAAAGGCTAAACCACATAGGGCGGCACCATAAGCACCCGCATCGGAAAGGTAGTTGGCGGCATAGAAAACGACAACACTTGAAGAGAACATCCAAACGCTGAAAAGGGCGCCTCGTAAAGTGGACCCCAAATACCTTGCGGCAACCACCGCGAGGCCGGTATGCCCGGCCAGCACAATGAGCAAATTCGCCAACCGCAGCGATTCAAACGGAATACCGAGGCAATGCCGTCCGAGCGCAAGCATGAAATAGATAATGGGAAACTCCGAGGCCGATTTGCCGCCGATCGGTGCAATGTCCAAATTGAACACAGCCGGTTCAAACAAGTTCCAGGAGGGTTGGCCGTATTTGGCCACGAAGGACAGCACATCTGTTTGCCTGATGAAATGAATCCCTTGTGGGCCACTGTATAGTATATCCGGCAGATAAAGCCAAGCCGCAAGCCCCAAAAAAGTGAGGACGGCCAACAAAAGCCTCCATGATCGATGCAGAGGATGCATTGTGGTGCGCGAAGTTCGTTCGATACGGCGGAATACGAACTGGGAAAGAGGATGATCTGGATATATTGCTGCCCGAAATCCAGCTGGTCTCCCTGAATTCCACCCCTCATTCTCCAATGCCGTTGGATTCGCTGTTGATGCCCGCCCTCAAAGCGCTGCATGTTGCCGCGGGCACCTTGGCGCTTGTGGCGGCGCCGGCGGCCATGGCCACTTACAAGGGCGGAGAGGCGCATCGGCGTTGGGGCAAGGTCTTTTTTTATGGCATGATCGTGATCTGTTCCACGGCCTTGGTAATGGGCATACTGGTGCCGGCCAATTTTTGGCTGGCCATGTTGGCCGTGTTCAGTTTTCATTTGGTCGCCAGCGGCTACCGCTCGCTGTACCTGAAAAAGTTGCACAAGGGGATCAAACCGGCCCGCATCGATCTGGTGCTGCATGGCACCGCCGGTGTGGTGGACGCCGGGCTGCTCATTTGGGGCCTTGCGCATTTGGCCTTGGGCGACTTTAATAACCAGGCGGTGATCTTTACGGTGATCGGGCTGGCTGGCTCCGCCATGGTGCTCCATGGCTTCCTGCAATTCTATCGGCAGCGGCAGGATAACCGCCTTTGGCTATACGGCCATATCGCGGGCTTCGCCGGGGGGTACATCGGGGCCGTGGTCGCGTTCAGCGCCGTGAACCTGACCATGCTGGAGCCCATGTGGCTGCGCTGGTCGTGGCCGATCTTGCCCGGGGTTGCGCTGGTGGTGTTGTGGATCCGCAGGTTGCGGCAGCGCTTTGCCAATGGCGAACATCTGCGCAGCTTTGCCAAGGTCCGTATCCGGTAGCATGGGTGCGGCCCGCGCCGTGCCAGCGTGCCTGGCGGCTTACTTTGCTGGCGATATGCACATGAGCCACCGTTCGGTACCGGTCGGCACCGGCCATCATGCCGGCCAGCCATGAAGAAGGTCCTCTTCCTATACACCGAGATCGCCCCCTACCTGGTGGCCAGTGTGCAGCGCTTGGCCACGGACCACCGGGTGGAAGTGCATGTTGTGCGCTGGCCCGTGAACAAGGAGGCCCCTTTCGACTTCAGCGGCGTGGCCGCCATGCACATGCACGAACGCACCGCCTTCACCCCGGCATCGTTGGAGGATTTTGTGCGGCAATTGCGGCCCGACATCATTTTTTGCAGCGGCTGGATGGACAAGGGGTACCTGCGAGCATGCCGATGGGCCCGGGCGCAGGGCACGCCGGTGGTAATGGCCAGCGACACGGCTTGGCGCGGCGGGTTGCGCCAATGGGTTGCCGTGGCCACCGCCCGCATGTGGTTGCCACGCACATTCAGCCATGCCTGGGTAACCGGGGAGGAGCAAGCGCATTATGCACGGCGCCTCGGCTTCAGCCGCAACAAGATCGAACGAGGATTCTACACCGCCGACCTCAACCTTTTTTCTCCGCTTGCGGAAGACCTTCAACGCTCGAAGAAGGAAAAATTCCCGCACCGTTTCCTGTGTGTGGCGCGCTACATACCCAGCAAGGGCCACCAATACCTGGTGGAAGCTTTTGCCGAGTTGTGCGAGAGCGGCGCGGCAGGCGATTGGGAACTGGTTTGCATTGGCACCGGTGAATTGTACCCCCTGGCCTTTACGCACCCTAGGATCAAGCACCTGGGCTTTGCGCAGGCCACCGAGGTGCGGCGGCACATGCAGGCCAGCGGCGTTTTCGTGCTGCCCAGCATTTATGAACCTTGGGGCGTGGTGGTACATGAACATGCCGCAGCAGGTTTCCCCCTGGTGCTCAGCAATGCCGTGGGTGCGCGCCACCGTTTTTTGAGGGAAGGAGTGAACGGCGTGAGTTTCGAGGCAGGCAGCAAGCAAGGGTTGCAAGATGCCCTGCGCTGGATCATGGGCCGCAACGATGACGGCTTGTTGGCCATGGGGCGGGAAAGCGCAAGGCTGGCCAACGAATGGGGCCCCGCGCAATGGGCTGCCACGGCAATGCGGTTGATGAATGCCCATGAATAGGCCCAAAGTGCTCGTTTTCATCGATTGGTACCTGCCGGGCTACATGGCCGGTGGGCCCGTGCGCAGCTTGGCCAACGTGGTGGAGCATTTGCAGCAGGAGCTGGATTTTCACATTGTGACGCGCAACAGCGACTATACCAGCGACCGGCCTTACGACGGAATTGTCCCCGATCAATGGACCACGCTGCCCGGTGGCACCAAAGTGTGGTATGCCTCGGCCAAGGGCACCAACCTGCGCACCTGGAAGCAGCTGCTGCGCCAACAAGCGTGGGACACCGTGTACATCAACGGCTTGTATTCGTGGTGGTTCAACATTCTGCCTGTTTGGCTTACCCGGCGCTGCAAGTGCAAGCGGGTGGTGGCCGTGCGCGGCATGCTGGCCAGCGGGGCCATGCGGCAGGGCACGGTCAAGAAATTGCTCTTTCTTTCGGCGGCACGCATGCTGGAATTGTACAAGGGCGTGGTTTTACAGGCCACCAACGCCGAAGAGGCACGCGACATACAAGCGCTGCAGTTGCGCCCGGCGGGGGTGGCCGTGGCCGCCAACCTGCCGCGTCCTTTGCCATTGCAGCACGTGCCCATTGCAAAGCAACGGGGCGCAGTGGAACTGGTGAGCGCGGCACGCATCGCACCGGAGAAAAACACGCTGCTGGCCATTACGGCCTTGCGGCAGGTGCGGGGAACGGTGCGGTACAAGCTGTACGGCACGGTGTACGATGAGGCGTATTGGCACAAATGCCAAGAAGCGGCCGCGCAATTGCCCCCGACCATATCCGTCGTGCACGAAGGCCCTGTGCCCACCGATGAGGTGCCGCGGGTGTTGGCGGCGGCCCATGCCCTGTACATGCCCAGTGCAGGTGAAAATTTCGGGCACACCATGCTTGAGGCGCTCAGCGTGGGCAGGCCCTTGTTGATCAGCGACCGGACCCCTTGGCGCGGACTGGAGCCTGATCTTGCCGGTTGGGACCTCCCCTTGGCCGATCCCGATGCATTCGGCCGCGCCGTGGAGCAGCTCTGCACCATGGACCAGGCCGAATACGACCGCTGGTCGCAAGGGGCATACCAGCGCGCTGCGCGATATTTGGCGGACCCCCGACCGATCGGAGCAACCCTGAAGCTTCTTCGACCATGACAGTGCAACGGCCCAAAGTGGATCTGAGCCGGTTCAACAATTCCGGCTTTCCAAAAGGGCGCGGACCGATCATGCGCACCCTTTGGTATTTCACCAATGCGCTCTTCTTCATCAACCCGTTGTTCCCTTTCCGCAGGCCAAAGCCCGTATTGTTGCGCCTGTTCGGCGCCAAGGTGGGCAAAGGCGTGGTGATCCATCCCGGGGTGAACATCAAATTCCCTTGGAAACTGGTGGTGGGCGACCACGTTTGGATCGGGCAACGCGCCTGGCTGGACAACCTCGACCAGCTGACCATTGAAAGCCATGTGGTGATCAGCCAGGGAGCCAAGCTCATCCTGGGCAGCCACGACTACAAAAAGCTCGACTATCCCACGCTTTCCGGGCCGGTACTGTTGGAAGAAGGCAGTTGGGTGGGCGCGGGTGCCATGGTGCTGGGCGGGGCCACACTACGGACGCACGCGATCCTTACCGCTGGCAGCGTCACCGGCAAAACATTGCGGCCCTACACCATCAACCGTGGCAACCCTGCCGTATTCGTACGGGCACGCACCATGGAAGGCGAAACACGCCACAGCGGTGCAGCAGGCACCCAATTGCAAAACCACGGCGACCAACAGCAATGAAGGTTTCCGTGATCACCATCTGCTACAACGCCGTGCGCGAGATCGATGAAACGATCCGCAGCGTGATCGTGCAGGACCACCAGGACATTGAGCACATTGTGATCGACGGGGGCAGCACCGATGGCACCCAGGAAAAGATCGCCCGCTACGCCGAATGCATCGCCCATTACGTTAGCGAGCCGGACGGCGGCATATACGATGCCATGAACAAGGGCCTGCGCTTGGCATCGGGTGAAGTGGTGGCCTTCGTTAACGCCGGCGACCTGATCGCCACGCGCAACACGGTGGGCTACATGGCGCGGGCATTCGCGAAGCACGGCAGCGATGTGATCTACGGCGACCTGCTGATGGTCGATCCGCAGGACATCACCAAGGTGAAGCGCTTTTGGAAAGGCGGGCACTACGACCGGGCCAACTTCCGCAAGGGTTGGATGCCGCCGCACCCCGGCACGTACATCCGCCGCAGCGCCTATGAGCGCTACGGCCTGTTCAACACGCAACTTCGTATCGGCGCCGACTATGAACTGTTGTTCAGGTTCCTGTACAAGCACCGCCTGAGTGCGCACTATGTGCCCAAGGTGCTGGTACGCTTCCGCCTGGGCGGCATGAGCAACCGTTCGCTGCGCCATATACTGGCCGCCAACCGCGAAGTGTACCGCGCCTGGGGCCTCAACGGCGAACAGGCATCGCCGCTCCTGGTGCCGCGGAAACTGCTGCGCAAGGTGCTGCAATCGCTGAACACCCGGGCCAAAGGGGAATGACCCGCAAGGGCTTGCTATTTTTACCGGCCGCCAACGGCCACCATCCACACACATGAAGATCACCCATGCACTGGTTGCACTCTGCTTTGCAACGAGCCTTTCGGCCCTGCAGGCCCAAAAGCAATACACCTTCCAGTCGGTTCCCAACGACCCCATGCAGGTACGCATCTACACGCTGGACAACGGCCTGAAGGTGTACTTGTCGCAGAATAAGGACGAGCCGCGCATACAAACCAACATCGCGGTGCGCGCCGGCAGCAAGAACGACCCTTCCGATGCCACCGGCCTGGCCCATTACCTGGAGCACATGCTCTTCAAGGGCTCACACGAGATCGCCACGGTGGATTGGGCCACGGAAAGCGCATTCCTGGATCAGATCAGCGACCTGTACGAAAAGCGCCGCAGCGTGACGGACGAAACCGAACGCGCCATGATCTATGCCCAGATCGATAGCCTCAGCGCCGTGGCCGCCAAGTATGCCGTGCCCAACGAGTACGACAAAATGATCTCCTCCATCGGGGCCAAGGGCACCAACGCCTACACCAGCAACGAACAAACCGTTTACGTCAACGACATTCCCACCAATGCGCAGGAAAAGTGGATGATGATTGAATCCGTGCGGTTCCAGCAACTGGTGCTGCGCCTGTTCCACACCGAACTGGAAACCGTGTTCGAGGAGTTCAACCGCGGGCAGGACAACGACTACTCCAAGGCCTACAAGGCCATGAGCGCGGCGCTGTTCAAGAACCATCCCTACGGCACGCAGACCACCATCGGCACGGGTGAACACCTGAAGAACCCGAGCATGCAGAAGATCCATGCCTATTTCGATACCTACTATGTGCCCAACAACATGGCCATCATCATGGCGGGCGATCTGGACTACGATGCCACCATCGCCATGGTGGACAAATACTTCGGCGGGTGGAAGAGCAAGCCGGTCCCTGAGTTCCAATTCAAGCCTGAACCGCCGATCACCAAAGCTGACACGCTGAGCGTATACGGCCCCATGGCCGATTGGGTGACCATCGGCTGGCGCTTCAACGGCACCCGATCGGACGATCCCATGATGCTCGACCTGATCGCAGGCTTGTTGAGCAACGGCCAGGCCGGGTTGATCGACATTGACCTGAAGCAGCGGCAAAAGGTGCTGGACGCTTACGCCTACAGCAATGAAATGGAGGATTATTCACAGTTCGCCATGGGCGCAAACCCCAAGCAGGGGCAAACGCTGGAGCAGGCACGTGCCCTGCTGCTGAAGGAATTGGAGAAGTTGAAGAAAGGGGAATTCGATGATTGGCTGCTGAAGGCGGTGGTGAACCACGAGCGCCAACAGCGCATCCGGTTCTGGAATGAAAGGAACAACCTGCGCGCATACGCACTCACCGATGCGTTCATCCTGAAAAAGGATTGGAAGGATGTGGTGGACTACTACGACCGCATGGGCAAGATCACCAAACAACAGGTGATGGATTTCGCGAAGAGCCGCTTCAAGGATAACAGTGTTACCGTGTTCAAGCGGGTGGGGGAGGACAAGAGCGTGTACCACGTGGAGAAGCCCAAGATCACCGCATTGGAGATCAACCGCGACAAGCAGAGTGAATGGTACAAGCGCTGGTCGGAGATCCCCGAGACCAGGCTGCAACCGCAATTCGTGGATTACAACACCGCCATCATCCGCCGCACCTTGGCGCACGACATTCCGTTGGCCATTGTGCCCAACAAAAGCAACGACCTGTTCACCCTGACACAGGTGCTGGACCTTGGCGACTACGATGACCCGCGCCTGAAGCTCGCCGTGAACTACCTGCCCTACCTCGGCACCGGGAAAATGAGCGCCGAACAAGTGCAGAAGGAATTCTTCAAGCTGGGCCTGCAGTTCGATGTGTTCGCGGGGCAGGACCGCATCTACGTGTCGCTTTCGGGGTTGGAGGAGAACATGGAAAAAGGGCTGGTGCTGGTGGAGCAATTACTGGCCGACCCCAAAGCGGACCCGCAGGCCCTGGCCGAGCTGGTGAAGGATGAATTGAAGCAGCGCAGCGATAACGTGAAGGACAAGAACACGATCATGTACAGCGGATTGCGCAACTACGCGCGCTACGGCGAACGTTCGCCACTGCGCAACATCCTTTCCGCCGAACAGCTCAAGGCCGTGAAACCGGAGGAACTGCTGGGCCTGGTGAAGTCCATCAATGAGCACAAGCACCGCATGTTCTATTACGGCAAAAAGGACCCTGATGAAGTAGTGACCCTGCTGGACAAGCTGCACCGGACCCCTGCCGCGCTGAAGGAATGGCCCCAGCAGGAACCCTATGTGGAGCTGGACAACACGGAGAACAAGGTGTACTATGTGAACTATGACATGGTGCAGACCGAGTTGATGCTGCAGGGCAAGGACCAGCCCTTCGACGTGGGTAACATGGCCTATGGCAACCTGTTCAATGAATATTTCGGTTCCGGCCTCTCAAGCATCGTGTTCCAGGAGATACGCGAAGGCAAGGCGCTGGCCTATTCGGCGTACGCGGCCTACACCACCCCCGCGAAAAAGGAGGAATCGAGCTATGTGATCGCCTACGTGGGCACGCAGGCCGACAAATTGAACGATGCCGAGCGCGCGATGAACACGCTGATGAACGAAATGCCGATGAACCAGTTGATGTTCGACGGCAGCCGTGATGCCGCGCTGAAAAAGATCGAATCGAGCCGCACCACCAAGGAGGCGATCTATTGGAGCTGGGAGGCGGCGCGCCGCCGCGGGCTTGATGTGGACGTGAACCAGATCATTTACCCACAGATCCAAGCGGCCAGCATGGAAGGACTGCAACAATTCTTCAACGACCACATCCGGGGCCGGAAATACACCTACCTCGCCATCGGCAAGGAAGGCGCACTGGACCAGAAGGTGCTTGAGCGCTTGGGGCCGGTGAAGCAGTTGACCATCAAGGACCTGTTCGGCTACGACGGCACGGAGCAGTGACCAACGGTTGTACCCGAACAACAACGGCGGCCCCGCGAGGCCGCCGTTGTTGTAATTGCCTTTGCCGATCAGCGGGCCACCACAAAGCGCGTGGGTTGCACCGTGCGCGCGGCATCCACCAGCAGGTAATTGCCCGGGGCCAGGTCGGCCACGTTGATCGTCATGGACCCAACGGACCCCGATCGGCCCTGCTGCACAGGGCGGCCGAGCATATCCGTGATCAACCATTCGCCGAACCGGACCGTTGGTGCCGACACATGCAATTCCGTGGAGGCCGGCACGGGTGATACCTGCATGGCAGCCGTGCCGGGGCCATTGATCCCGGTGCTCATCCAAGGATCGGATAGGCCTTGGCACGGTTGGCCGTAGTCCACGAATGCAGTATATGGGCCCGGGGAAGTGGGTACCAGGCAATCCGTGGTGGCCACCGGCACGCCGGCCAGGTACCATTGCGTGCTGTTGCCCACGGGGTACACGCAGATCTCGCCGCCCAGGTCAACAATGTCCGGGCGCATCAGCGGCAGGAATTGCGTTTCTATTTCCAGCCCGATGCCCTGTATGGAATTCGGGCATACCGTGGGTGCCGCCGCCACGGTATAGGCCCCGCTTGTGGTTATGTCCAGCTCCGGCGAGTCCTCGCCCGGTAGGGCCACCCCATTGCGGTACCAGGTGATGTTCTCGGTGTAGCCCGGGGAAAGGCTGAGGGTCAGCGTATCCCCTTCGCAAAAGTTCAGCACGGGTCCCTGGTTCAACGGCTCATCGCCGCCGTGTATCACGTATGGAAGCAGGAACATCCAGCCATCCACCAATACGCCCGCACTGGTGGCGGTGCATCCATCCAGGCTCACCTGCACGGTGAACATGGAACCCGCATCGGCGAATTGTTCCACCTCATGTGTTTGGCCGGTGGCGCCCGCTATGGGGCTTCCGTCCTTCAGCCACTGGTAGCTATCGTATACCTGTGTGGCCAGCGTGGCAGTTTCGTTGGGGCACAAGATCACGTCCGAGGGGGTGATCGTGGGCGTATAGTCGCATTGCGCACTTAGGGCCGATGCCGCCAACATGGAAAGAAACAATGCCGGGTACCTTGAGGTCATGGTTCGTTTTGGTGGGGTGACGCAGGAAAAAGTTGCGGCGGTGCCCGATCGCCAAACCGAAACGCCACAACGGATGTTGTTTGCTCCAAAGCCCAAGCATCTTCCACCATGACCCTTGAAATGTGGCTCCTCTGCGGCCTGATCGCCGCGGCCGTGGTGCTGTTCGTCACTGAAAAGGTGGGGATCGACGTAACCGCCATCCTGGTGGCCTTCGTGCTCATGGCCACCGGCCTGGTGTCGGTGCCCGAGGGCCTGTCGGGCTTCTCCAACCAAGCGCCGCTAACGGTGCTGGCCCTGCTCATCCTGAACACGGGGCTGGAGCGGACCGGCGTGCTGCACTTGATCACCAAGCGCCTGCTCGTGTTCACCGGCAACAACTCCTGGACCGTGCTGCTGGTGCTGCTGCCCTTCATCGCTTTCCTTTCCGCTTTCACCAACAACACGGCCGTTATCGCCTTGTTCCTGCCGGTGCTGGTGCTCATGGGCAATACCAAGGGCATCAGCCCCAGCCACCTGCTCATGCCCATGGCCTTCGCTTCCATTTTGGGCGGCCTTTGCACCATTATTGGCACCAGTACCAACCTGCTGGTCAACAGCATTGCCATTCAATATGGCATTAAACCATTCACTTTCTTCGAGTTCTCGGGCATTGGTGCGGCCATGGCCGGTGCGGGCATCCTTTACCTGGTGATCGTAGGGCACCGCCTGGTGCCGGCACGGCGCGACCCGGTGGACATGGACAGCGGGCATCAGCAGGGGAAGTACTACACCGAGCTGGTCGTGCTGCATGATTCACCCTTCATCGGCCGCATCGGGCGGGTACGCCAAGCACTGAAGGATTACAAGGTGGAGTTGATGGCCGTGCAGGACACCAAGCGGGCAAGCAAGGCATTGGAGGATGAGGATACCTGGGTGGAATCGGGCGATCACGTGCTGCTGCGCGGCGATGCCAACGGACTGGCCCGCCTTACCGTAGGGAATAAATATGCCATGACGGCACGGCTGAGCCTGGAGCGGGAGATGCTGCATGCCGCCGAAACCTATGTGGTGGAGGCCATGGTGGCCCCGGGGTCCGAGTTGGCCGGTTGCCGGTTGCGCGACCTGCGGCTGATGGAGATGTACGAGGCCGTGCCATTGGCGTTGCGCCGACCCGAAATGGTGGTGAACGGCGGCTTTGCCGAGGCGGAAATTCGCGTGGGCGATATGCTGTTGATCGAAACCAATGGGCAGCTCGCCGCAGACCCCGAGGTGCAGGAGGACCTGATCTTGCTGGATACCATGCCCATGGTGCGCAGCCTGCGCAAACGATGGACCGCTGCGCTGATCTTTATCGCGGTGATCGCCACCGCCGCCGCTGGGCTGGCCCCCATCGTGGTAACCTCGCTGGGCGGGGTGATGTTGATGGCGATGACGCGGTGCATCGTGCTCAGCGACACCTACAAGCGGGTGGAATGGAAGGTCTATTTCTTGATCGCGGGCCTGATCCCGCTGGGCATAGCCATACAGAATACCGGGCTGGACAAGCTTGCGGCCGATGGCTTCATCAACATGGCCTCGGGTCTTTCCTTCGCCTGGGTGGTGGCCATTCTGTTCGGGTTCACCGTGCTGGTCACCAACATCATGGCCAACAATGCCGCGGCGTTGCTCATGGCCCCCATTGCCATCAGCATTGCGCAAGGCCTGCATGTGGATCCCAAGGCACTCCTGCTCACCGTGATGTTCGGTGCCAGCACATCCTATTTCACGCCGGTGGGCTACCACACCTTGGCCTTGGTATATACCCCCGGGCGCTACAAGTTCAAGGATTATTTCATCATGGGCTTTCCGCTCACCATCATTGCCGGTGCGGTGGCGTGCTGGCTGATCTGGCACAAATACGCACCCGCCTGAGCGGGGTTCAATGCTGGCCGGCCACCAAGGTGAACGTGTCGCCATCGAACAGCCCGAGGTCGCTCAACTTCAGGTGCGGGATCACGAGCAGGGCCATGAAGCTGAGGGTCATGTACGGGGCTGCCAAGGTTGAGCCCAGGTTTTTCGCCATCGCATCCAACCGTGCGTATGCGCCGGCCACGGAATGCGCCCCGGCATTGGTCATGATGCCGGCCACGGGCAACGGCAGTATTTCCTGCACGCCACCATCGCACAGGCTGATGCCGCCTTTGTGCGCGATCACCAGGTTCACGGCGGCGCACAGATCCCCGTCGTTGGTGCCCACCGCCACTATGTTGTGGCTGTCGTGGGCCACGCTGCCGGCAATGGCCCCGCGCCGCAGCCCGAAATTCTTGATCCAGGCCACCGCTGGCGGGGCATCGGCATAGCGGTTCACCACGGTGATCTTCAACAGGTCGCGGGAGGGATCGGCCACAAAAAGGCCGTGCTCCACCTTTCCCGGCATGTGTGTTTTGCCGGTGATGAGCTGCCCATCCTCGGCCGTGATCACCAACAAGGCGCCATCGGTGGCAGCAACGGCAAAATCAGCGGGTTGCTTGGGATCGCAGTTGAAGTTGTTCGGGGTTTCCTCCGCCACCGGCGCAATGAGGGGCGAACCGTCCTTGGCCACCAATTCACCCTTGATGTAGGTGGCCTTTGCCTTGAATTGCACAAGGTCTTCCAACACTACCAGGTCGGCGGGATCGCCAACGCGCAATTGGCCTACCGGCAAGCGGTAATGCTGCACCGGATTCACGCAGGCGGCGCGCAACACTTGGAATAGGTCGTGCCCCTTGGCCACGGCCCTGGCGCACAAGTCGTTTATATGGCCCTGCTCCAAGCTGTCCGGGTGCTTGTCGTCGCTGCAGAACATGATGTTGTCGGCGTGGTCGGGCAGTAGGCCGATCAAGGCCTCGAAGTTCTTGGCGGCACTGCCTTCGCGGATCAGGATATTCATGCCGTGCCGCAGTTTGTCCAGGGCTTCTTCCGCGGTGAAGCATTCGTGGTCGGTGGAAATGCCCGCCGCGATGTAGCGCTCCGCATCGGCTCCACGCAGCCCCGGTGCATGCCCGTCCACCGGCTTCCCCAGCCGGTGGGCATGTGCGATCTTCGCCATTACCTCGGGGTCCTTGCCCAGCACACCGGGGAAGTTCATCATCTCGCTGAGGTAAAGCACATCCTCGCGTTCGAGCAACCGCCCCACTTCCTCGCTGTTGATGGCCGCCCCGGCGGTTTCGAAGCGCGTTGCCGGCACACAGCTGGGCGCCCCGAAGAAAAAGTGGAAAGGCACTTTCCGGCCGTTCTGGATCATGAATTCCACCCCGGCGGTGCCCAGCACATTGCCGATCTCATGCGGGTCGCTAACGGTGGCCACTGTGCCGTGTACCGTGGCCAAACGGGCAAATTCACTGGGTATGAGCATGCTGCTTTCCACATGCACATGCGCATCCACGAAACCGGGCGACAGGTAGCCTTCCACCTTGCGGTGCACGGGATCGATCGCAACGATGGTCCCATTCTCCACGGCCACTTCCGCCGGGTAAATGCGCCGCGCTTCAATGTCCACCAAGTTTCCTTCCAGCGTCAAACGTGCCATGGGCGCAATGTAGCGCGCCGCGGTTCAGGGCCGGTCGGCCGGAATGGGCGGCACGGCCCCAGGCCTGAGCAATCGCACGGTCTGCCTGGCCATGCCCACGTAGGCAGCACCCCAAGCGCCCCAAACCAGCCATATGAAGTAGTGCGGCACCTGGTGCACGATCGGCACGTTGAATACATGGCCCAGGTGCCAGGTGCACAAGGTGTACATGCCTAAGGGAAAAACGAGCGACCAATAACCGGATTGATAACGCAGGGGCATGTACCGGTGCTTCCACAGGCCCACGATGAACACGATGGGGATCCACCAAATGCCCGCCACCCATGCGAAAGCTGCCAGTACCTTGAACATGGGCACCAGCTCGGGCCATGGAGAGGAGCTTTGAAAGGCGCCGACGAGCATGCTGGCGGCCAGCGTGGTGATGGCGGCCGCACCCATATTGATCCAATAGCTCGGCTCGAATTCATCGGGGCGTAGCGGGGCGAACGCGGTTCGGAAGAAGATGATGCCGATCAACACGAGGTAGAAGATCCAGCCCAGCAGGTGGAAGAGCATGGCCGCGAACAACGCTTCCCGCAGCGGCAGGCCCATGTACCCGGCGTTGGCACAGGCCAGGATGGAGAGCGCCTGTACCGCCACCACCAGCAACAGCCACGATCCGTTGATGCCCAGTTGGAGCGGGGGCTTGTGGCGCCGAATGGATACCAGGATGAAAAAGGCGTACGCAAATACGGCCCAGGCCAGCAGGGCAATGGACCAAAGCACGGCGGCGGCCCTGTGGTCCTGCGCAAATTGCAGGTGCTGCATGCCCAACAGGCACGTGGCCGCCACCAGGGTAAGGAAACCGGCGCCCTTGGCATGATCGGACAGGTCGGCGAGCAGCGCGGAAGGGTAGAGCAGTGCGCGCAGTGCCAACAGCAGGCACAGCACGCCATACTCGGCATGGTTGACCACAAAGAGGAACTTGCCGATGCTGGAATGGCCCAACGCTTGTGAGGCCAGGGCGATCACGCCGGTGGCCATGGGCAGCCCGAAATAGCCAGGGGCCAGTTCCTTCACGCCATTCCGCAGCCGTTGCATGAACATGCACGCAATCTACTGCACCATGGCACGCGCGAGGCACCCAATGGCTAACCCGCGAACATCTCGCGCACGCGCTCGAAAAAGCCTTTGTCCTTGCTCGTTGGGTTGGGCTGAATGCCAGGGCTGGTGCGCATTTTCTCGAACAGTTTGCGCTCGTCCTTGCTCAATTCCGTGGGCGTCCACACCATCACGTGCACAAAAAGGTCGCCATGGCCCATGCGGTTCACGCTTGGCAGGCCCTTGTTCTTCAGGCGCAGCACATGGTTGCATTGTGTGCCGGGCTCGATCTTCACCTTCGCCTTCCCGCTGACCAAGGGCACTTCCACAGTGGTGCCCAGGGCTGCATCGGCCACGTTGATGAAGGCCTCGTAATGCAGGTTGTTGCCATCGCGCTTCAGCTCGGGATGGTCCTCTTCTTCGATCACTACCAGCAGGTCGCCGGCTATGCCACCGGTGGGCGCTTCGTTGCCCAGGCCGCCCAGGTTTAGCTGCATGCCTTCCTCCACGCCTGCGGGGATCTTCACGGTAACCACCACCTCTTCGCGCGCCAGCCCGTTGGCATCGGCACCGGGGCCACGTTTGGTAACGGTTTGGCCCAGGCCGCCGCAACTGGGGCAGGTGGTCACCGTTTGCATTTGGCCCAGGAATGTGTTCTGCACGCGGTGTACCTGGCCTGCACCCTTGCAGGTGGGGCAGGTGCCATATTCGGTGCCCTTGGCGCGCACCAGTTTGTGCAGCTTCAACTGCTTCTCCACGCCCTCGGCCACTTCCTTCAGGCTGAGCTTCACGCGTACCCGCAGGTTGCTTCCTTTCACGGTGCGCCGCTGTTGGCCGCCCCCGAAACCGCCGAATCCCCCGCCTCCGAATGCGCCGCCGAAAATGTCGCCGAACTGGGAGAAGATGTCCTCCATGTTCATGCCACCGCCTTGGAAACCGCCGCCGGCACCGGCATGGCCAAAGCGGTCGAAGCGCGCCTTCTTCTCGGGGTCGCCCAGCAGCTCGTAGGCGCCAGCGGCTTCCTTGAAGCGCTCCTCCGCAGCGTGGTCACCGGGGTTCTTGTCCGGGTGGTACTTCAGCGCCAGTTTGCGGTACGCCTTCTTTATCTCGTCGGCGGTGGCGTTGCGCCCCACGCCCAATACTTCGTATGGATCACGTTTGCTCATAACCGGAACGGTGGATGGTTGCAGGAAGCGAGGGGCTATTCACCCACCACCACCTTGGCATAGCGCAATACCTTGTCATGGATCATGTAGCCCGTTTCCACCACATCGATCACCTTGCCCTTCAATTCCGGTTCCGGTGCGGGGTAGCGGCCCACCGCATCATGGTATTCAGCATCGAAGGGTTCTCCCTTGGCCACAATGGGCTTTATGCCCTGCGCCAGCAGGATGTTCACGAATTTCTGGTGGATGAGCTCGAAGCCCTGCTTCATGGCATCCAGGTCGGTGACCTCCGCGTTGTGCGCGATGGCGCGCTCCATGTCGTCCATTACGGGCAGCACCGACTTGATGGCATCGGCACCTGCCATGGAGAGCAGGTCCATGCGCTCCTTGGCGGTGCGCTTGCGGAAGTTGTCGAATTCGGCATGCAGGCGGACGTACTTGTCGTACAGTGCATCGTGTTCCACTTTGCGGGCGTCCAGTTCGGCGCGTAGGCGGTCGGTATCCGGGTTGTCGCCATCCATGTTGCTTGCCGCATGGCCCTGTGCCCCGTCCTGCTCGTCCTGCCCTGTGGGCTGGTCGCTGCGGATTTCCTCATCGGGGCTGACTTCGGGTCGGTCCGTCATTTTCTTGCTGGATTTTCGGAATGGGTTGCGCATGGCAAATGCAGTGCCTCAAGGCCGGATGCGGTCAATAGTGCGCGAAGATGGGACAGATCGACAGGCCTGCATGCGGGCCGCGTCAATTCCGCACGAGGTGATGTTCAGAAGCTTTTCACGTAGCCGTCCAATGCTTGGTCCAGTTGCGCGCCCCTGAGGTTCTTGGCCACGATCACGCCCTCGGGATCGATCAGGAAGTTCATCGGGATCGAGTTCACGCCGTAGATGCGCGCCCCCGCCGAGCTCCAGGCCTGCAGGTCGCTGACATGGTAGGGCCAGCTCAACTTGTCCTTTTCAATGGCCGCTTTCCAGGCGGCGCGGCTCTTGTCCAGGCTTACACTGTACACGGTAAAGCCTTTGCCATTCTTGAATTTCGCCTTGTTGTACTTTTCATATACGCGAACCACGTTCGGGTTTTCGTGGCGGCAGGGCCCGCACCAGCTGGCCCAGAAATCGATGAGCACGTACTGGCCTTTCAATGCGGAAAGTTTCAGCACCTTGGTGCTGTCCGGGTTGTAGTAGGCCAGCTCGGGGGCCTTGTCCCCCACGGCCGTGCCTGATTTGCCGCTGCGTTGGGTGGTGAAGCCGAAAACGGCCAGCAGGATCACGCTGGCCACAAGTACTATGCGGGTCTTGGTCATCAGGGTTGTAACGTTCATGGTGCGAAGGTAGCAAGTGGAATGCGCGGGCTGCTTGCCATTTCCATGCCGGAATGTGTGCTGCGCCGCTATTTTTTCATGGCCTTGCCCCGTTGCTTGTCCTTCCTTCCTTGGCCATGCGCCAACAGGCCGCGCAGCGTGTTCTCCAACTCTTGCCCGTGCTGGTCCACCGCGATCACCCGGCCTTCCGCGTCCAACAGCACATTGGCGGGGATGTAGTGCACCTGGTAGGTGTTGGCCGCGGTGTTCGGCCCGCCGGCCACGGCACCCACATGCCACGGCCAGTCCAGCTTGTCATTCTTTATGGCCGCTTGCCATGCGGCATCACCGCCCTTGCGGTCCAGGCTTACGCTGAAAATGCGGAAGCCCTTGGCATCGGTGAATCGGCGGTCCTTGTATGCATGGTACAACTCCACCACTTGCGGATTTTCCATGCGGCATGGCCCGCACCAGCTGGCCCAGAAATCAACCAAGGTGATATGGCCCCGCAGCGCGGACAAGCGCAGCGTATCGCCGTTCGGGCCGGGCATGGCGATCTCGGGTGCCATTTGACCCGGCTCGATCCCGCTGAGCCGCTGTTGGGCCGCGGTTGTGCCGGCCAGGCCCACCGTGAGCAGGGCCGTGAGGATGGATCGGAACATGCGCAAAGGTGGCGGATCAAGGCAGTCTTTCGATCTTGGCCCCGATCGCGTTAAGGCGCTGCGCTATGCGCTGGTAGCCGCGGTCCACCTGTTCGATGTTGTGTATTGTGCTTGTGCCCTCGGCGCTGAGCGCCGCGATCAACAGGGAAACGCCGGCCCGGATATCGGGGCTGGTCATGGTGATGCCGCGCAAGGGTTGCGCGAAATCGGTGCCCACCACCTGCACACGGTGCGGGTCGCACAGGGTGATCTGCGCGCCCATTTCGATCAGTTTGTCCACGAAGAACAAGCGGCTTTCGAACATTTTCTGGTGGATCAACACGGTGCCCTTGGCCTGCGTGGCCGCCACGATCACGATGCTGATCAGGTCCGGGGTGAAACCGGGCCATGGCGCATCGCTGATGTTCATGATGCTGCCGTCGATGAAGCGCTGGATGGTGTAGCGCTCGTGGGCGGGCACATGGATGTCATCGCCGCGCCGTTCCACCTCAATGCCCAGCCGGCGGAAGGTTTCAGGGATCTGCCCCAGGTGCTCGTACCCGGTATCTTTGATGGTGATGGCGCTACGGGTGATGGCGGCCATGCCGATGAAGGAGCCGATCTCGATCATGTCGGGCAGCATGCGGTGCTCGGTTCCACCCAGGTGCTGCACGCCATCGATGTGCAACAGGTTGCTGCCGATGCCCTGGATCCTGGCGCCCATGCGCACGAGCATGTTGCAGAGCTGCTGCAGGTAGGGCTCGCAGGCCGCGTTGAAAATGGTGGTGCGGCCCTCGGTCAGCACGGCGGCCATTACAATGTTGGCCGTGCCGGTCACGCTGGCCTCGTCCAGCAGCATGTAGGTGCCCTTCAGGCGCTTGGCCTCGGCCATGAAAAAGCCTTCCTTGCGGTCGTAGGTGATGGTGGCGCCGAGTTTTTCGAAGCCGATGAAATGGGTGTCCAGCCTGCGCCTGCCGATCTTGTCGCCCCCGGGGGTGGGTATGTAGCCTTTGCCGAAGCGGGCCAGCGAGGGACCGACCACCATAACGCTGCCGCGCAGGCCGCCGCCCATTTGCTTGTATTCGGGGTGGAGAAAGAATTCCAGGTCCACGTTGCGCGCCTGGAAGCGCCAGTCGCCATCGCCCAGCTTCTCCACGTCCACCCCCATGGCGCGCAGCAGATCGATCAGCTTGTTCACGTCCACAATGTCCGGCACATTGCGGATGATCACCGGTTCGCTGGTGAGCAGTACTGCGCACAACACTTGCAGGGCCTCGTTCTTGGCACCTTGCGGCACCAGTTCACCGGCCAAGCGGTGCCCTCCTTCGATCTTGAAGCTTCCCATGGTATTTCGCCGGGGCTTGGCGCGTGCGGGCCGATCCCGCCGCGTTGGCCTTCTATTGGTTTTGCGCGAAGCAAGGACCCAAAGCGGCCCGTTGCACACCTGTGTTGAACAGGCTTTCAACAAACCGATGTAGGTGGCGGCCGGGCGTGGCTGGCCTAGAAGCGCTTTTTCTTCCTGCGGTGGCGCTTTTTACCGCCGCCATTGCCACTGCGCTTGCGCCCGGTGTCCACCATGTTGCGCGGACCATTGCGCTGGGCCTGCAGAATGTTGTCGGAACTCATGAGCGGCGTGTCCGCCGGAAGGCGGAGCTTGCCTTTGCTCAATTCCTGCAGGTCCTTCAATATGGCGCCATCGGTTACGCTGTCCCTGTTCCACACCAGGTATTGGCGCTTCATTTGGTTGGCCACGGCCAAGGTGAAGGCTGCTTTTTCCTCGCCCTCGGGCATGGCGATGCACTCGGCGATCATTTTCTCCACCAGTTTGCCGTAGTGCCCGAAACGGATCTCCGTGCGGGGGTAGGCCACCGGCTCAGGCTTGGAGCTGCGCGATTCGGGCGAGGGCGCAGGGTACGGGCTGTCAACGTCCAGCACATAACCGGCCATCACATGCAGGTGGTCCCAGAAAATGCGGTCGCTGTTCTCGCTGGCCCTCAGCTGCGGGTTCAGCTTGCCGATCGTTTGCACAATGGCCGTGGCCATTTTGTTGCGCTTTTCCCGGTCTTCCTCCTCCTTGCACAGGTCCACCATGCGCTGCACATGGCGGCCATATTCGGAGATCACCAGCTGGGAGCGCTGGGTATTGTAGTCGAATTCAACGTTCATGCGGAAAATCTTGGCCGACCGGTCCTGGGGTTCGTATGGGCGCATTCTTAGGTCGAACGCGCGGCGGCAGAGGTGGCAAATGTAGATCGGGGCGTGGAAAGGGCAGCTACGGGTGCGTGGGTCTTCAGGGGTCTTCGCGGTAGTGGCCAACAGATGCCATGCCACCACGTGTCCGTCCGCGTCGGCCACGTAGCACACCCTGTGGCCCCAATCGCGGTCCTCCACCGCGCTGATCAGCCGGCCGCCACAGGCCAGCGCGTGCTGCTGCTCAAGATCCGCATCCCGCACATGCAAGTACAACTCGCAGCGCGGTATGCCATGACCGGTCTCCGGGTGCGGTAGTTTGGTCACTGGGCAGTGGGGGTGCTGAGGGCCGTCGCCCGCTTTTGAATGGGACGCAAACGTGGTCGTTCCCGTCCCGGAAATGATCTTCGCTATTCCCGCATTCGGCATCAATCCCAGTTTGCAACCTTCGGTCAGTTCAAACTCCGTCATGCCCGGCACGCAGAGCACGGGTTCCCTCCGTAGCAGTTGGCGGTAAAAGCTTGTACTGGCTTCTTGGTCCTTTACGTACAGAATGAAGTGGGCGGCCTGCATTGGACGTGAAAATCTTTTCTCGCCGGTTAATGTATGCCTCCCTCTTTCTTTTTCCTTCTTCTTCCCACGCCGCCATGGTGGGTACTGCTGGGTACGTGGAGTTCTGGGCCGGACAGCTGTTTCAAATGATCAATATCCTGCCACCATCATTTTTTCCGAGTGCAGCGGTGTGCCATGTCGATCCAAATAGGTGATGGAATACACGCTCGGGGCAACTCCCTTGGCATGCAGGGCAGCCAGTTCGTCCATGCGGAACCGGCCGATGGTACGGCCGGCCATGTCGTACAGCACGGCATGGTGCGCGCGTTGTTGCCAGTTCCCCGCCACCGGGTTCACGCCCACGTGAAAGTCGCCTTCATGTACCGCCACGATCTGGTCTGCCGGCACTTGGATCAGCACATCATGTGTTCCGCTGGGCCAATGGATATCAATCCGGTCGACCATGGTGGCCGTGCCCAAGCCAAAGTGCGGCCGCGGGTCATCCTGTTGGATCCCGTGCACGCCGCCCGTTACCTCGCGGGCCTGTTGCACACCGTTGGTTTCCAGCACCACGCGTGTGCCCAGGCCGTCGGCCGTGCTTTGCAGCCCGGTAAGGGCCAATTTCAGCCAATGGTTGTCGTTGCCTTGGTTCTGGTACAGGCAATAGGCGGCCGAATCGAGGAAGTAGGCGGTGAAACCGTTCGCCGCGAGCACGTCCAGGAAACCGTCATTGTCATGGTCGGTCACGCTCATGCCATTGGCAATACCGGGCACTTCTCCGGTAATTCCCCAGCCATCGTACTGCATGGCGAAGTTGCCGTTGCCCAAATTCTCGTACGTGCGCGCCTTGCGGTTCTTGGCACGGCCAGCGGAGACCACCACCAGGTCCACATCCCCGTCGTTGTCGAAATCACCGGCGGCCACGCCCATGGAATATTCGGCTACTTGGAAAATTGGGGCATTGGAGGCCTCGAATTGCAGCCCGCCCTGGTTGATCAGCAGCACATCGCGGCTTTCGGGGCCTGGCGTGGAACCGCCCACGGTTTCCAGCTCAGTGATCACCCCTTCCGTGAGCAGCTGAAGGATCACGGTGTTGCCCTGCATTTTGTGCGTGCCTGTCCTGAACCGCCATCGTCCATCATCCAGCAGTCCAAATGAGCATTCTATCGCGTTGCCGGCCATATCGCCGGGTTCCTGGAATCCCAGCAGGTCGGGATCGTCCGGGTCCATGGTAAGTTCGAAGTAGGGCGCGGCATGGGTGGTGGCGGGTATGTTCATTATGGATTGGCTGCCGCCCAAACGGATGTTCAGCGTATCATCCTTTACCCGGTGCAGTTTTACCTGCACTGGCCCCTCGGCCCGGAAGGTGATGGAGCTGGGGGCCAATGGACCGCGCACCCGCATCGTGGCCAACAGCAGCGAATCATGGTATTGCTGGATGTCCGGTTCCTGGGTCTTGCCGCAGGCCAAAAAGATGTCGGGCAACAGGTCGCCATTGAAATCGGCAATGGCCATGTCGTTCACCAAGGGGTAGGCGAGCGTTGTCTCCAGCGTGAATTGGCCTTGGCCACCGATGCTGTAGATCTTCAGGCCATCGTCGCAAATGGAGATCACTTCCGGGCGGCCGTTGGTGTCCAGGTCCGAAATGGTGCTAGAAAGACAGGGGATCTCTTCCAATCCGAGCATGTCGTTGGCCATTACGAAGTTGCCCCCGCTTTGCCCGAGCATGATCACGCTGGAGTGGCCCAGCGGATGGTTCTTCACCTCGTGGTTCACCAGCACGTCCGGTATTCCGTCGTTGTTCACGTCCAGCGGCGTGGCCATGCGCCCGCGGCTGCGGTAAAGGTCGATCCCACGTTCCTCGGCCACGTCGCTCAAATGCGTTGTGCCATCATTCAACAGCAGCACATTGCGCTTGGTGCCGCCGGTAAGCAGCAACAGGTCCTGGTCGCCGTCGTTGTCCATGTCAAAGAACAGGCCGCCATGGAAGTCTGATTGATGGCCGTTTTCCAGGTAATAAATGGAGTCGGCGAACATACCTTGGCCCAGGTTCAGGTATATGCGCACTGAATCGTGGGTGAAGAAAGGTTCGCTCTTATGCTCATGGCAAGAGATGAACAGGTCCGGAAGGCCATCGTTGTTGATATCGCCCCATGAAGAGCCATAGGTTCGGCCGTGATAATCGATCCCGCTTTGCGGGGTAACGTTCTGGAAATGGATTTGCCCGTGAATGGTGGATGCCGCCAGCGAGGCTACGATGAAGATTGAATATCTCATGGCGAAGTTGTGGTGGGGGTGAGGTTTGCTGGGGATAATTGCCACTATCGAGGTACAATGGTATGCGAAAAATGTTCAGCGCCTCGTTTCAAATTATTTTCTTTCCCGGTGCACAACCCCATCTTGGTGTGCATGCGACGATCGGGTTTCCAGCGCAGGCCGACGGATAGCACATGGGCCAAATGGCGCAGCCGTGGAATGCTGGGAAGCAGGCCACCTATCTTGCCCGCCCATGATCAGCATGCCTGCGGGATCGAGCAACCGGCACATCCCGTGCGTGGCGCTGGTATGCAGCCTGTTGCTGTTGTTGTCCCGGTGCAGCGGCGGGCATCCCGAGGTTGGCGCGATGGATGCCGCGGCCACCGATGCAGCCGCCCGCGCCAGCCTCGACTCGGCGCATATGCTGCTTCGCCAAGGCCAGCTCGATGGGTCTGAGCGGATTGCGCGCCGGGTGCTGGACGAGCTGGGTACAGGGCCGCGTTGGAGCAGCCTGCGGCAAAAGGCACTCTCCGCCCTGGGGCAGGTGCAGCAGGAACGCGCCGCCCCGGACAGCGCGGCCAAATTGTATGCAGAGGGCCTGCGCATCGCCACGGCAGCGGGCGACACCTCCGGCGTGGGCGGCATGTGGCTCAACATCGGCACGGCCCGCCAATTGCAGGGTGATTACCAAGGAGCGCTGGAGGCGGGATTGGAAGCGCTGCGGTACAAGGAAATGGCGGGGGACCAACGCGGCCAGGCGCGGGCCTTGCATAACCTCAGCCTGTTGTACTGGCGACAAAATGACCTGCCCGCGGCCATGTCCATGCTGCAGCGCTCGATCGCCATCAAGCGGGAGCACGACAGCCTAGGTGTGGCCAATAGCCTCAACGGACTGGCCGTGCTGCTGATGGAGGCCGACCGCCCCGATACCGCTTTGCAGGTGCTGCGGGAAAGCATCCGCCTGGCACGCGTGCATGGGCCCGGGCAGCTGGTGGATGCCCAGTACAGCAACATGGGCCTGGCCTACGAAGCACTGCACAAGCCGGACAGTGCGATGCTGATGTACCGGCAAAGCATGGCCGGCGGCGACGGCATTTCGGTCATTCGCGGATTGTATGGCATCGGGGAATTGCTGATGGCGGAGGGGAAGAATGCCGAAGCACGCGCCCCGCTGGACAGCAGCCTGGCCCTGGCCCTGGAGCGGGGTTGGCCCGAGGACATTAAAGAGGCCCACCTTTCGGTGGCAAGGCAGCGCGAGGCCGTTGGCGATGCCGCATCGGCGCTTTTCCATTACAAGGCCCACCACGCCCTGGGCGATTCGTTGATGAATGCGGCCAAGGATGCTGCCATGAACGATCTGCGCATGCGTTACGACACCGAGCGGAAGGAGCGCGAGAACCAGCAGCTGCGCACCGCCAAGCTGTTCAGCGAGATGCGCGCGGAGCGCAACCGCTGGGCGGCCATTGGCATCGGCATTTTGGCCTTGGTGGTAGCGCTGCTGGCCTGGGCCTTGGTGATGCGCAATCGCCACAAGGCCGCCCTGCGCGAGGCCGATCTCGAGCAACAGGCCCTGCGGCTGCAAATGGACCCGCATTTTCTGTTCAATGCGCTCAACACCGTACCGGGGCTGTATGCCGCGGGTGATGCGGCAGCGGCTGACGACCATGTGGGCCACCTGTCACGATTCCTGCGGATGGTGCTGGAAACATCGCGCCGCCGGGCGGTACCAGTGGCCCAGGAACTGCAATTGGTGGAGCATTACCTGCGCATAAGCGCCAGCCGCTGGCCCGGAACATTGACCTGGGACGTGCACGTGATGCCTGGCCTGCAGGTGGAACGCGCGGGCATGCCGCCCATGCTGCTGCAGCCCTTGGTGGAAAACGCGGTGGAACATGGCCTCGGCGGCACGAACGGTGGCCATGTTGAGATCAAGGTCGGGCAACAAGGGGAGTTGTTAATGATTGATGTGAAGGACAACGGGCAAGGCCGGCAAGCTGCGGGCATGCGCCCCTCGCGGCATCAAGGGCGCTCACTGGGCTTGGGGCTTGTGCGCCAAAGGATCGCGTTGTTCGACCGCCGGGCACCCCGAAATGCGGTACAGGTGCTGGACGATACCGATGAACAAGGAAGGCCGGCCGGCACCACGGTGCGGCTTCAATTTCATTCCAAACCCTTGGCTGAACATGCTGCACATAGCGATCGTGGATGATGAAGCCCCGGCGCGGGCCAACCTGCGTGCGGCCTTGGCCACACTGCCCGTGCCATCCACCGTGGTAGGGGAGGCCCACAATACAGGCACCGCATTGGCCTTGTTGCAGCAAACCCGGCCGGACCTGGTTTTGTTGGACATTTGGCTGGGCGATGGCACCGCGTTCGAGGTGCTGCAGCAATTGGGCGCCTCGGACCTGCGCGTGGTGTTCGTTACCGCGTTCGATCAATATGCCGTACAGGCCTTCCAGCGGGGCGCGCTGCACTATTTGCTGAAACCTGTGGTGCGCGCCGACCTGCAGCAGGCGTTGGAACGGGCCATGGCCGTGCCCTCCATCACGCCGGAGAAGCTGGCCAACCTCCAGCGTACCATGGCCGGACGCATCACGGTCTCCACTTCCGAAGGGTTCCACGTGCTCGACCCCCAAGCGATCGTGCGCTGCGAAAGCGATGGCAACTACACGCGCATCCACCTCAGCGACGGCGGCATGGTGCTGGCATCGCGCACGTTGAAGGAGTTCGAGGCGCAACTGGCGCCGCTGGGCTTTCTGCGCGTGCATCTTTCCCATTTGGTGAACCTGGCCTGCGTGAAGATGTACCTCCACCGCGAGGGCGGCACATTAGTGCTGCAGCATGGCCACGAGGTACCGGTATCCCATCGGCGCAGGGCCGAGGTAATGGCCGCGTTGGGCAGGTGAATAACCACGCCGGATCATCCGGAGGGCACGTTCACCGGCCCGGAACCGCATTTGATCAGATCGGCCGCGCCCCAACCCCGGCACGGTTCATCTTTGCCGCCCATTCAGATCCCAAGCGCACCCATGAAAAAATCATTGCTCTTGATCGTCGCTATCGCCTTAGGCGGCCTGCTCCAGGCCCAGACCTACAATCAGAACGCGGGAAGCTGGAGCGGCACGGTGTTGTCCAATTGGGTGCCGTTCACCTTCACCAATACACCGGCCACAAACGGCACCGTGGAACTTACCTTCAGCTGGATGGCCTGCTACCAGAGCGCGTTCGGCAGTGGAAGCAAGGTGTGGATCGAGTTCCAGACCAGCTCCGCCAATTACACGGAAGTGTATTACGAGGGCAACAACACTTCTTCCTGTGTCACGCTCAGCCGCACTGTAACGGTGACCAACCAGGTGTTCAACAGCGCACGTAATTTCTCGGGCAACAACTCCGTGATCGGGCGCGTGCGGATCTACGATGCCTGCTACCCCGGTGTAGGATGCAGCTTTTCAACCGACCCCAAATTGTCCAACCTGCGCATGCAGTACAACGTGCGCCCGGCCAACTTCAGCGCCACGGGCACCAGCTTGTGCCCCGGCGGCACGGTGCAATTTTCCGATGGCAGCTTGGTGAATCCCACGGCATACGCATGGACCTTCCCCGGCGGTGTACCCGCCACCAGCTCCGCCCAAAATCCCGTGGTGCAGTACCCGGCCAGCGGCAATTACGATGTAAAACTCCTCATTCAAACCGCCAACGGCCCCGATTCATTGGTGCGGACCAACTATGTGAATGTGCACCCACTGCCGGCGGCAAATGCGGGCCTTGACCGGAGCTTCTGTGCCGGATCCAGCGTTCAGCTTTCTGCCCAGGGCGGCACCGGCTACCAATGGTTTCCCGCGGACGGCCTTTCCGACCCGGGCATTGCGAACCCGGTGGCCACACCCATGGCCACAGCCACGTACACCGTGATGGTGACCTCGGCACAGGGCTGCCAGAACAGTGATGCCATCACCCTTACCATGGTGCCATTGCCACAACTGGTAGTGGCCGGTGCGGACGAGTTCCTGTGCGCCGGCGATACGGCCCTGCTCACGGCTACCGGGGCCGAGCTCTATACCTGGAGCCCCAACCTCTTTATCAATACCAGCAGCGGCGATAGCGTGCGTGCTTGGCCGGCCAGCACATTCACTTGGAACCTGCATGGCACCGACCTGGTGGGTTGCAATGGCGACACCTCGGTGACCATTACCGTTTCGCCGCTGCCTGCCGTGCCGGTGATCACCGTTGGCGCCAACGGACTATCCACCACAGCGGCCACCTCTTATCAATGGTTCCTGGAAGGTGCGCCCATAGCAGGTGCCACCGGTCAAGCCCACCAGCCTGAACAGAACGGCAACTACATGGTAAGGGTGACCAATGCCGGCGGGTGCAGCGCCACCAGCGCGGTGTTCTACTACGGTTCCATTGGCCTGGCCGCCAACAACGGGGTGCCTTTTGCCGTGCACCCCCAGCCGGCCCATGACCGCTTGGTGGTGCAGGGGATCCATGCCGGGCAGGACCTGCGCCTGTTGGATGCCACGGGGCGAACGGTGCTGCAGGCCACTTCCGCCGCGGAGCACATTACCCTATCGGTCGGCGCACTCCCGGCAGGCAGCTACGTGCTGCGCGTTAGCGGCAATGGCCAGCGTTATGCCCAGCGCATTGCGATCGGACCCCGATAGGACGGAGCGTACGGACGTTGCCCGCGAGGGCTAAAGTGAACGCGGAGCCTGATCATCTCCGCCTGTTTCGGGTTGCTTCGGTTCCTTCTCCGCACCACCGAACCACCGCCTTGCTGCATTTTTTATGCGATGCCAATAGGCCTTGCCGAGCAATGCAACGGTGATGGCGAAGAGGATTTCCCCTCCTACCAGCAGGGATGTGATGATGACGGCCTTGTGCGGAAAGTTGAAGAATGGAAGAATGGGGACAGCGACCCAACATGGCAGTACGATGCCGAATAGTGCCAACCCCAGCTTCTCCTGGCCTTCATGCAGTACACAAGAACCGATGGCTGAAGAATGCCATGCCAGTTAATGCCATTTCGCGTTGGAATATCGTCCAAAGAGCAAGTGTGCCGGACGTTTTTCTATTGCGGGATGGTATACGCCCTATGCGGAAACGGCATTTCGTACCGCTGGTAGGCTATTCCGGCGATGGCTACTCCACCACCCTCAACTTAGCGAAGCGGAGCAGCAATTGCTTTTGCCCGGCGCTGGGGAAGAAGATGGTGGCTTTTTGATCGGGGGCAGCGCCTTCCACCTTTACCACCTTGCCCTTGCCGAAGCGGGCGTGCTCCACGGTCACGCCCTCCTGTATGTCGTCCGCGGTGGCCAGGGTAGCGCCCTCAATGGGTTCCATGGGCCGGCCGGAAGGCGCGAGGCGCTTGAGGTTGCGCTTGCCGGGCAGCGGTGGGGCGCTGGTGGGCGCAGTACGTTCCTTGAATGCTGGCCTTGCCGGTGCCGCAGTGCGCGGCGCAAAGCCGTTGCGCTCGGCAAAGGAGGGGCGCTCGCTGAGGAAGGCCGGCGCATCATGCCGGGGTGGCAACTGCAGGAACTTCTTGTCGATCTCCTGCAGGAAGCGGCTGGGTTCCGCACTTTGCAGGTTGCCCCATTTGAAACGGCTGTTCGCGTAACTGAGGGTGCAGCGTTTTTCCGCCCGGGTGATGGCCACGTAGAACAAGCGGCGTTCCTCCTCCAGCTCAGCGCGGCTGTTCATGGCCATCATGTTGGGGAAGAGGTTTTCTTCCATGCCCACCACGTACACATAAGGGAACTCCAGGCCCTTGGCGCTGTGTATGGTCATCAGGCTCACACGGTCGCTGTCCTTGGGGTCCTCGTTATCGGCATCGGTCAGCAGGGCCACATCGATGAGGAAGTCGGGCAGGGTGCGCAATTGGGCCTCCTCGGGTTCCTGGCCCGGCTGCGTGGTGGGGGCATTGCCCTCCGGATCGCTGAACTCCCGCATGCCGTTCAGCAGGCTCTGTACGTTTTCGTACCGGCTCACGCCTTCCGGGGTCTTGTCCTGGAACAGGTCCTGCAGCAGGCCGGTGGTGCGCGCGATGTATTCGCCGAGCACGTACGCATTCTGGGTGTCCAGCATGGTCTGGAAGCTGCGGATCATCATGACGAACTCGGTGATCTTGCGGTTGAGGCCGCTGTGCAGGCCCACTTCGGCCAGGTTTTCGTTCATCACGGCCCAAACGCTTTTCTGCAGTTGGTTGGAGGCCACCATGAGCTTATCGATGGTGCTTTGGCCAATGCCGCGGGTGGGGTAGTTGATCACGCGCTTCAGCGCTTCCTCGTCCTTGGGGTTGCAGGTGAGGCGGAAGTAGGAGATGAGGTCCTTGATCTCCTTGCGCTGGTAGAAGCTGATGCCGCCATAGATGCGGTACGGGATGTTCATTTTGCGCAGGGCCTCTTCCATGCTTCGGCTTTGCGCGTTGGTGCGGTACAGGATGGCGAAGGACTTGTTGGGCAGCCGCTCGTGCATTTTGGTGCTGAAGATGTCGTCCGCCACGAACCGGCCTTCGTCGTTATCGCTTATGCTGCGGTTCACCGTTATGGGCGAGCCTTCTTCATTGGCGGTCCACACGGTCTTTTCCAGCCGGTCGCGGTTTTTCTCGATCAGGCTGTTCGCAGCGCCCACAATGGTCTTGGTGCTGCGGTAGTTCTGCTCCAGCTTGAAGATGCGATGCTCGGGATAGTCGGTCTTGAAGTTGAGGATGTTCTGGATGTTGGCGCCGCGGAATGCGTATATGCTTTGGCTGTCGTCGCCCACTACGGTGAGGTTCTGGTGGCGCGCGGCCATGGTGCGCACAATGTTGTACTGGGCCAGGTTGGTGTCCTGGTACTCATCCACCAGGATGTATTGGAAACGCTGCTGGTACTTGAGCATCACGTCCGGGTGGTCGCGGAAGAGGATGTTGGTGAGGTAGAGCAGGTCGTCGAAGTCCATGGCGCCGGCGCGGTAGCAGCGTGCGGCGTAATGCTGGTAAATGGTGGCGATGTGGGGGCGCAGGTTGGCGGTGTCGGCGGCGATCAACTCGGGGTTGTTCAGGTATTCCTTGGGCCCCATGAGGTTGTTCTTGGCAATGCTGATGCGCCCGTGCACTTGGTTGGCCTTGTAGAGCTTATCGTCCAGCTGCAGTTCCTTCACGATGGCGCGGATGAGCGAGCGGCTGTCATCGGTGTCGTAGATGGTGAAATCCTTGGGGTAGCCGAGTTTATCGGCCTCGCTGCGCAGGATCCTGGCGAATACGCTGTGGAAGGTGCCCATCCACAGGTTGCGCGCCTCGCCGCCCATGCCCGGCATGTCCGAGAGCAGTTTGGCGATGCGGTCCTTCATTTCCTTGGCCGCCTTGTTGGTAAAGGTGAGGGCGAGAATGCGGAAGGCATCCACGCCCTTGGTCATCAGGTGGGCGATGCGCACGGTGAGCACCTTGGTCTTGCCGCTGCCCGCCCCTGCTATGATCATGGTGGGCCCATCGGTGGCGGCCACGGCGGCGCGCTGGGCGTCGTTCAATCCTTTCAAATGGTCCATGGGGAGTGTGCGAAGGTACTGCCCGTGCAGGGCCTTCCGGCCAAGGTTTATCAACATGCCGCACCCTGCGTGGCGCGGGGTCCGGCAGCTTCTTGCACGGGCTACCGCATGCGCTCAACAATGAACCTGCGCATGGCCGCCCCCTTGGGCGTTTCGCCGTTGATGGCCCCGCTCAGCAATGCCGTGGTGCGTTTGTTGGGCGCGTACAGCACCTGGTCCAGCAGATAGTCGCCGGGCCGCAAATGCCGCAGGATGTTGCGGTAATGGGCGGTGGCCGCATCGGCCACTTGGGCATAGCTCAGTTTGGGGTCCAGCGCGCCGGCCTCGGTAACGGCGATGTGGCGGCCGGGCGGTAGCGAGCGGCGGAGGCGGTCGATCTGGTCGTAATCGAAATTGCGCAATTCATCGCCGTTGCGCACGTACAGGTGTATGGTGGCGTTGATCTGGCGCTTGGGGTATTTGTTCTTCACGGCGTTGGCCACCACGTCATTCCATTGGGCAAGCCGTTGGTCGGCCGCGGGCCGGCCGGGGCGGGTGGGCGCAAAGATCACATAGTAGGGCAGGTTGAATTGGTCAAGCTCTTTCCAAAAATCCGGCAGGATCTGGTCCACGTACTTTTCGGGGGTTATGGCCTGGGTCACTTCCGGGTCGCTGCGGTCGCCTTTGGCATACTTGGGCAAGTAGTACTCATTCATCATTTCCAGGAAGTCGAAATGGGCACCGGCCTTTTGCCAGCGCTTGATCAACGCGGCCTGGTTCGCCGGCGTGTCGTTGCCATTCACCACATACACCAGGCATATGCCATGTGTTTTCTGCAGCTGTGCCCAATCGGAGATCATGCGGTCGGTCCAATCGCTGGCGTACGTGGTTTGCGAGCGTGTGCCGCCGGTGACGCGGATGACGAGGTTGCGTTTCACCACGTCGTTATCAATCTGTGAAAGGAAATTGTTGGCCAGGCGCACCTGTATTTCGGGGTCCTGGTCGCCACGGGTGTTGAACCCGAAAAAGGGCAGGTTCCAGGCAGAGGTGTCGCGGACGGCCTGTTGGTACAGGCTGTCGTCGCCCTGCGCCCAATTGGGGCTGCGTGGGAAACTGCCGGCACAGCCCACGGCCAACCAGCCCGTGGTGATCAATAAGGTGGCCGCGATCGGGAGCAGGCTGAACATGGAACGGCGTGTTGGCATGTGGGGGGATTTTGTGCGGCCGCAAAGATCAAATACCGGCGCATTATCCTATGCATGGCCGGCGCGGTGGTCAGAACAACCTGTAAGCCCATATTGTTGGCTGGCTGGGCGCCGGCCGGAAACACCTTTGCGGCGGCCAAGCACCGCCGGATGACCTCCACCAAGAGCCATCGTCTTTTCCTGTTGCTGCTGTTGCCCTGGTTGTCCTTGGCGGGGGCATGGGCGCAAAGCGATACGGCCACCGTGTACGATGCCATTCACGAATATTCGAAGAAGCATAAGTTCATGCGCTGGATCTACAGCGGCATTTTTGTTGAACCCAGGGACGCTCCTGAAGCGCCTGTTTCCGCACCGAAAAGCGAGCGGGTGGACCCGTTCAAGCGTTTCGAGGGGAAGATGGTGCGCCGCATTGAGGTGCGCACCTTCGATCCGTTCGGCTACTCGGTGGACGATACCACCAAGAACCCGGTGGCCTTCATCCAACGGGCGGGCAATGCCATGCACCGCCAAACAAGGCCCGTGGTGGTGCGCAACCTGTTGCTGGTAAAGCCTGGCCGGCCCCTGGACCCGCTGGAGGTGAGCGAGTCGGAGCGGGTGCTTCGGACCCAGCCCTTCGTGAACGATGCCCGCATTGTGGCCCAGCCTGTGGCGGCCGCGCCTGACAGCCTGGACCTGTTGGTGCTGGTGCATGATAAGTGGTCCATCGGCGCCAGTGGCTCGGCGGACCTTTCGAGCGCCGATGGCAAGCTTTCCGAACGCAACTTCCTGGGCTTGGGCCAAAGCCTGGAACAGGGGGTTGGCTACACGTTGGGGGAAAAACAGCCCCGCCTCAACGGATCGCATGAGGTGTACAACATCGGTCGCACACATATATCGTCGCTGCTCGCCTACCATACGGGCCCCGATGCCAATGGCCTTTCCGCCTCGTTGCAGCGGCCTTTTTATTCACCCTTGGCCACTTGGGCGGCAGGTGCTTCCTGGTCGCAGGGGTGGAGCCGCCACGTGGTGGAAGGGGCGGGGGGCGAAGTGCTGGACGACCGGATCCTTTCACCGGCCAGCCTCGATCTGTGGGCGGGCCGGGCTTTCCGCCTTGGCGATGGCACGGAACCGGGCAGCCGGAACAGCAACTTCGTGCTGGCGGGGCGCTACGCCCAAACCCGCTACGCCACCCGCCCGCCGGTGTGGTTGGACACCCTTGGTTATTACCGATCTTCCTCCCTCTTCCTGGCCAGCACCGGCCTGAGCATACGCCAGTATTACAAGGAACGGTACCTGTTCCGTTTCGGCAGTTCGGAGGACGTGCCGGAGGGACTGTTGCTTTCGATCACCACCGGTGTGCGGAAGATCGAGCTCATGCCCAACATGCCGTACATCGGCGCACAGGCTTCGCGGGGCAGGCACTACGAGGGTTTCGGTTACCTCAACGCCGGGTTGGGCTATGGCACCTTCGTGCACCGCCGCGATTTGTCCGATGCCACGCTCAACCTGCACCTGCTGTACTTCAGCGACCTGCGCAATTTGGGCCGTTGGCATTTCCGCCAATTCGTGCGCTTCAACTCCGTGTACGGCTACAACAAGCTGCCCGGCCGCACCATAGAGCTGGGTGGCAGCCAGATGTATGGCCTGCCCAACGGACCCTTGGCCGGTACGCACAAGGAGATCCTGCGCAGCGAAACCGTGCTTTATGCGCCGTACAACCTGCTGGGCTTCAAAATTGCACCGGTGCTGCTGGTGGGGGCGGGCACCATTGGCATGGAGGGCGACCCGATTTTTTCGGGGCGCATCCATACCGCCTTCACCTTGGGGCTATTGGTGCGGAACGAGAACCTGCTGGTGCAAACCTTTGAGGTGTCGCTGGGTTTTTATCCCTCTTTGCCCGGCAACGGCGCGGCCGGTTTCGACCTGAACAGCTTCACCTCGTTCTCGCCCGGGGCACCCGGATTCGATTTCGGGGTGCCTGCCATGGTGGCCTATGAGTGAGTGGGGCACGGCCGGTACCAGGCCATGCGCCCCGTGCCCTGCCGTTCCAATTTGCCGTTCTGCACGCCCAGGGCAAGGTCGCGGCTGGTGGTGGCCGTGGAAAGCTCGGGGAACATCAGGCGGTAATCCTTGCGGCTGAAGCGTCCACGCTCCCGTGCGGCCAGAAAGGCGGACAGGCGTTGCTGGCCTGAGAGCACCGGCCGCTCGCGTTGCAGCAGTTCATGCAGCGCCTCGTCGATCCGTTCCATCATGTAGGTAATGAACGGCGCGCAGTCGTCCAGGTCCTCTGACCGGTCCAGGGCGGCATAGTATCCGGCCCGGTTGCGGTTGATGAAACTTTCCAGGGGCAGAAAGGAAAACACCGGCCATTGCTCCATCAACGCCAGCTTTTGCCAGAAGCGGGCAATGCGGCCGTTGCCGGCCGTGAACGGGCGCAAGCGCACCAGTCCGTAGTGCAGCACGCAGCTGGTCACCAGCAGCGGCGAGCCATCGTTCTCTGCGAAATGCAGCAGTTGCTCCACCTGGCTCGATATGTTGCCCGCCTCCACGCGGCGTGTACCCGGCCGGTCGCCCATCATCAATTCCAGGGGGCCCGTGCGGTACTGCCCGGGGTCGAGGGCCAGGCCACGCATCAGCTCCCCGTGGGCCTGGCGGAGGTCGTTGGCGGAATAAGGGTCAAGCCCGGGCAGCAGGTCATACAACCGTATGGTGTTCATGGCCTCCTGTTGGGCGGTATCGGCCGGTTTGGGCACCTCGTTGCCCAATAGCAGCGCTACATCGTGCGGGGCCAGCGGATTGTCCTCCAACGCCAAGGTGGCATGGATCACGCTTACCCTGTGCGCCCGCCGCAACAAGGGGGAGGGGAAGTGCAAATGGGCGGCCCGTATTTCGCCCAGCCGTTCCGAACTCGCGGCCAGCAAAGCGAGCAATCGGGGGGTGAGGGAATAGCTGGTCGTGTGCATCAATGATATCAAATGATACCATCAAAGGTAGAACAAGGGCTGAAAATAAGTTCCTCCCGCCTCACTCGCACCAAGCAGGCCAGCCTGGGACTGGCATGCTGCTGCCCTTTGCTGGCGCGGCTTTCGTGGGCTTAGGTGGCCAATACCGGCCCGCCTGTGGGTGGGTTTGGCATTGCTGTCCAAAAGTTTTTCCTGTACCCACCTTGGTGCAATGGGTTAAACCGTTACATTTGCAGCCCCATTTTCGCCACCCTATGTGGACGCCGATGGGCAGATAAACAGGAGATACGGAGCTTCATGCCAACGATTCAACAGTTGATCCGGAAAGGACGCAAGTCGCCGACATTCAAGAGCAAGTCGGTGGCCTTGGACGAGTGCCCCCAGCGGCGCGGAGTATGCACCAAGGTGTACACCACTACCCCGAAGAAGCCGAACTCGGCCCTTCGCAAGGTGGCCAAAGTGCGCTTGTCGAACAAAGTGGAGGTGATCGCCTACATCGGCGGTGAAGGCCACAACCTGCAAGAGCACAGCATTGTGCTGGTGCGGGGCGGCAGGGTAAAGGACCTGCCCGGCGTGAAGTACCATATCGTGCGCGGCGTGCTCGACACCTCCGGGGTGGAAGGCCGCAACCAGCGCCGCAGCAAGTACGGCACCAAGCGCAAGAAGGAAGGTGCCAAAAAGTAACCTGTGAGACCCAAGGACCATGCGTAAGAAAGCAACCAAGCACACCACGCTCCCCGACCCCAAGTACGGGGAGGTACAGGTGACCAAGTTCGTGAACAACCTGATGTACGATGGAAAGAAGAGCAAGTCGTTCGACATCTTCTACAACGCCATCGACCTGGTGAGCGAGAAAAGCGGTGAGGACGGCCTGGAGATCTTCCGTAAGGCACTGGCCAACGTAACCCCGCAAGTGGAAGTGCGCAGCCGCCGGGTGGGCGGGGCGAACTTCCAAATTCCGCAGCCCGTGCGCGAAAGCCGCAAGGAAAGCCTGGCCATGAAATGGCTGATCGGCTATAGCCGCAAGCGCAACGAACGCAGCATGGAGCAGCGTTTGGCAAACGAGATCATGGCCGCCGCCAAAGAGGAGGGGGCCGCATTCAAGAAGAAGGAGGAAGTGCACAAAATGGCCGAGGCCAACAAGGCATTCAGTCACTTCCGCTTCTAATTCAGCAAGGAGAACAGCAACATGTCACGCGACCTTCATTTCACGCGCAACATCGGCATCATGGCCCACATCGATGCCGGGAAGACGACCACGTCCGAGCGCATCCTCTACTACACGGGCATCAACCACAAGCTGGGGGAAACCCACGACGGCTCGGCCACCATGGACTGGATGGCGCAGGAGCAGGAGCGGGGCATCACCATCACTTCCGCCGCCACCACCACCTACTGGAACTACCGCGGCAATAAGTACAAGATCAACCTGATCGATACACCCGGCCACGTGGACTTTACCGTGGAGGTGGAGCGCAGCCTGCGCGTGCTCGACGGGGCCGTGGCCCTGTTCTGCGCCGTGGGCGGTGTGGAGCCGCAAAGCGAAACCGTTTGGCGCCAAGCCAACAAGTACAAGGTGCCCCGCCTGGGCTTCGTGAACAAAATGGACCGCAGCGGCGCCGATTTCTTCAGTGTGATCGCGCAAATGCGCCAGCGCCTGCACGCACACCCCGTGCCCCTGCAAGTACCCATCGGCGCAGAAGCCGACTTCAAGGGCGTGGTGGACCTGGTGAACAACAAGGGCATGGTGTGGAACGAATCCGATCTGGGCATGACCTGGACCGAGGTTCCCATTCCGGCAGAGCTGCAGGACACCGTGAAGGAGTGGCGCGACAAGCTGATCGAGGCCGTGGCCGAAAGCGACGATACCCTGATGGAGAAGTATTTCACCGATCCCGACAGCCTTACCGAGGCCGAGATCATGAACGCCATCCGGGTCAGCACGATCAACATGTCCATCACCCCGGTGCTATGCGGGTCCTCGTTCAAGAACAAGGGCGTGCAAACCCTGCTGGACGCCGTGATGGCCTACCTGCCAAGCCCGGTGGACATCGAGGCCGTTACCGGCACCGACCCCGATACCGGTGAGACCATTACCCGCAGGCCCACGGTTGATGAACCCATGTCCTCCTTGGCCTTCAAGATCGCCACCGACCCCTTCGTGGGCCGCTTGGCCTTCTTCCGCTGTTACAGCGGCAAGGTGGATGCCGGCAGCTATGTGCAGAACATGCGCACCGGCAAGAAGGAGCGGATCAGCCGCATCTTCCAAATGCACTCCAACAAGCAGAACCCCGTGGATGTGATCGAGGCCGGCGATATCGGTGCCGCGGTCGGGTTCAAGGATATCCGTACGGGCGATACCCTGTGCGACGAGAACAAGCAGATCATTCTCGAGAGCATGAGCTTCCCCGAGCCGGTGATCGGCATAGCCATTGAGCCGAAGACCCAGGCCGACCTGGACAAGATGGGCGCCGCCCTGGCCAAACTGGCCGAGGAGGACCCCACCTTCAAGGTGCAGACCGACGAGGAAACCGGCCAGACCGTGATCAGCGGCATGGGCGAACTGCACTTGGACATCCTGGTTGACCGTTTGCGCCGCGAATTCAAGGTGGAATGCAACCAGGGCGCGCCCCAGGTGAAGTACAAAGAGGCCATCACCGGCACGGTGGAACACCGCGAACTGTACAAGAAGCAGACCGGTGGACGCGGGAAATTCGCCGACATCCACGTGCGCATCGAACCACAGACCGACCCGGCCAAAATGGGCCTGGAGTTCGTGGACGAGATCAAGGGCGGCGTGATCCCCAAGGAATTCATTCCCTCGGTGCAAAAAGGCTTTGCCGCCTCGTTGCAGAACGGGGTGCTGGCCGGCTTCCCCATGGAAAGCCTGAAAGTGACCCTGTACGACGGAAGCTTCCACAACGTGGACTCCGATGCGCTGAGCTTCGAGATCGCCGCCAAGGCAGCCTTCCGCAACGCGTTGCCAAAGGCCAAGCCCATCCTGCTGGAACCCATCATGAAGATCGAGGTGATCACACCCGAGGAGAACATGGGCGACATCGTGGGCGACCTGAACCGCCGCCGTGGACAGATCCAGGGCATGGAGGACCGTGGCGGGGCGAAGGCCGTGAAGGGCATTGTGCCGTTGAGCGAGATGTTCGGCTACGTCACCTCGCTGCGCACCCTGAGCTCGGGCCGCGCCAGCAGCACCATGGAATTCAGCCACTACGAGCAAGCACCAAACAACGTGACCGAGGCCGTGTTGGCCAAGGTGCGCGGTAAAGTTTCAGCATAAGCCGACCTAATAGCGATGACCCAAAAGATCAGGATCAAGCTGCGATCTTACGATCACAACCTCGTCGACAAAAGCGCCGAGAAGATCGTAAAGACGGTGAAGAGCACCGGTGCCGTGGTCAGCGGCCCCATCCCTTTGCCCACGCACAAGCGCATCTTCACCGTGCTGCGTTCACCACACGTGAACAAGAAGGCACGCGAGCAATTCCAACTCTGCAGCTACAAGCGTCTGATGGACATCTACAGCTCCAGCAGCAAGACCATCGATGCGCTGATGAAGCTGGAACTGCCCAGCGGAGTGGACGTGGAGATCAAAGTCTGACCGGTTAACAAGGAAGAACCATGAGCGGATTGATCGGAAAGAAAGTGGGCATGACCAGCCTGTACGACGAACAGGGCAACCTGTTGGGGTGCACGGTGCTGGAAGCTGGCCCCTGCGTGGTGACCCACGTGAAGACCGTTGAAAAGGACGGCTACAGCGCGGTGCAGCTCGCCTACGGCGAACGCCGGGAAAAGAACACCCCGGCCGCCAACATCGGCCACTTCAAGAAGGCCGGCACCACACCCAAGGTGAGGACCGCCGAATTCAAGGAGTTCACCGGGGAGTTCAACCTGGGCGACCAAGTGGACATGGGCATGTTCGAGGAAGGCGGCTACATTGCCGTAACCGCTACCAGCAAGGGCAAAGGCTTTCAGGGCGTGGTGAAGCGGCACGGCTTCAGCGGTGTGGGCGAAAGCTCGCACGGCCAGCACGACCGTTCCCGCGCGCCCGGCTCGGTGGGCGCCTCATCGTACCCCAGCCGGGTGTTCAAGGGCCAACGCATGGCCGGCCGCATGGGCGGCGAGCGCGTGACCATTGAAAACCTGCGCATCGTGAAGATCGACAAGGACAAAAACCTGATGGTCGTCGAAGGCTCCGTACCCGGGCCCAAGGGCGGCTATGTTATCCTCTGGAAGTAAGATGGAACTGGACATCCACAGTGCGGACGGAAAGGCCACCGGGAAGAAGGCCAAGCTGAGCGATGCGGTGTTTGCCGTGGAGCCGAACGACCATGCCATTTGGCTTGACGTGAAGCAGCACCTGGCCAACCGCCGGCAAGGCACCGCCAACACCTTGGAGCGCAGCGAGATCAGCGGCTCCACCAAGAAGCTCTTCCGGCAGAAGGGCACCGGTGGTGCACGCCGCGGCTCCATCAAGAGCCCGCTGCTCAAGGGCGGTGCGCGTGTATTCGGCCCCAAGCCGCGCGACTACAGCTTCAAGCTGAACAAGAAAGTGAAGGACCTCGCACGCCGCAGTGCCCTCACGCACAAGGCCCGCAACGGCGCCATCAGCGTGCTCGACGGTAGCGGCATGGACAGCAACAAGACCCGCAACTATGCCGGCATGCTCAAGGCATTCGGCCTGGACGGGCGCAAGGCCCTGCTGGTGCTTGCCAGCAAGAACGAGAACGTGCTGCTGGGCACGCGCAACATACAGGGCGCAAGGGTGGTGCTGGCCAACGAGGTGAACACCTACGACATCATGAACGCCAACCGGGTGTTGATCACCGCGGACGCCATTGCCCCGCTGGAATCCACCCTTACCAAGCAAGCCCAATGAGCACGATCATCATACGGCCGCTCATCACCGAGAAAATGACGGCCCAGAGCGAGAAGGAAGGCCGGTACGGCTTCGTGGTGGACCGCCGCAGCAACAAAGTGGAGATCCGCAACGCCGTGGAGCAGCAGTTCAACGTGAAGGTGACCGGCGTGCGCACCATGATCGTGCGCGGCAAGCAACGCACCCGCTACACCAAAAGCCACATCCTGCGCGGCGCCAGCAGCTCATGGAAAAAGGCCATCGTTACCCTGGCAAAGGGCGACACCATCGATTTCTATAGCAACCTCTGATCCCTGCTGACCGAATCATGGGCATACGTAAAATAAACCCCGTTACCGCCGGCACCCGCCACAAGGTAGCGGTCGATTTTGAGGAGATCACCACCTCCACGCCTGAACGCACCCTGCTGCGTGGCCGCGTGGCCAAGAGCGGTGGACGCAACAACTCGGGCAAAATGACCATGCGCTACATCGGCGGTGGCCACAAGCAGCGCTACCGGGTCATCGATACCAAGCGCGACAAGACCGGCATTGCCGGCATCGTGAAAACGATCGAGTACGATCCCAACCGCAGCGCACGCATCGCCTTGATCCACTACCCTGATGGGGAAAAGCGCTACATGCTGGCCCCCGGCGGGCTGAAGGTGGGCCAGGTGGTGGTGAGCGGAAAGGGCGCACCCCCCGAGGTGGGCAATGCCTTGCCGCTGAGCGATATTCCCCTGGGCACCCTGGTGCACAACGTGGAATTGCAACCCGGCAAGGGCGGCTCTTTCGCCCGCAGCGCCGGTACTTTCGCACAGCTCAATGCCCGCGAGGGCCGCTACGCCACCCTGAAAATGCCCAGCGGCGAAGTACGCATGGTGCTGGTGACCTGCATGGCCACCGTGGGCGTGGTGGGCAACGCCGAGCACATGCTGCAGCGCAGCGGAAAGGCGGGTCGCAGCCGTTGGCTGGGCCGCACGCCGCGCACGCGCCCCGTGGCCATGAACCCGGTGGACCACCCCATGGGCGGTGGCGAAGGAAGGGCCTCGGGCGGGCATCCGCGCAGCCGCAAGGGCCTGCTGGCCAAGGGCCGCAAGACCCGCGCACCAAAGCGCCTGTCAAACAAGTTCATTATCCAGCGTGCCAACCACAAGGCAAACTGATCATTCATAGCCGATGAGCCGTTCACTCAAAAAACCACCCTTCGTGCACTACAAGCTCGCCAAGCGTGTCGCCGACATGCAAAAGGGCGGGAAGAAAGCCGTGCTGAAGACCTGGTCCAGGGCCAGCACCATTACCCCCGATTTCGTGGGGTACACATTTGCCGTGCACAACGGAAACAAGTTCATCCCGGTTTATGTGACCGAGAACATGGTGGGGCACAAGCTGGGCGAATTCGCCCCTACGCGCACCTTCCGTGGTCACTCCGGCAACAACAAGAAGTAATCCATGGGATCGCGCAAGAAAATAGCCGCTGAAAAGCGCAAGGAGGCCAAGAAGCAAACGGCCATTGCAAGCCTGCGCAAAGTGCCCACCAGCCCGCGTAAAATGCGCCAGGTGGCCGATACCATCCGCGGGGTGGAAGTGGAAAGGGCATTGGGCCTGCTGCGCTTCAGCCCGCGGCATGCCAGCAAGCCAATGGAAAAGCTGTTGCTTAGCGCAATAGCCAACTGGGAGGCCAAGAACGAAGGACGCAAGGCCGGCGACACCAAACTGGTGGTAAAAACCGTGATGGTGGATGAAAGCACCGGATTGAAGCGGATGCTGCCAGCACCGCAAGGCCGCGCCTACCGCATGGTGAAGCGCAGCAACCACGTAACCCTGATCGTGGACACCGCACCCGAGGAAACCGCCGAGAACAAAGCATAATGGGACAGAAAGTACATCCGATCGGCCTGCGCCTGGGCCTTATCAAAGGTTGGGACAGCAACTGGTACGGCGGGGACAAGTACGCCGATAAGCTGGTTGAGGATGAAAAGATCCGCCAGTACCTCATGGCCCGCCTGAAAAAGGCCAGCGTGTCGAGGATCATCATCGAGCGCACCCTGAAGCTGGTCACGGTGACCATCAACACCGCCCGTCCCGGCGTCATCATCGGGCGCGGAGGCTCAGAGGTGGACAAACTGCGCGAGGAGCTCAAGAAGTTCACCGGCAAGGACGTGCAGATCAACATTTTCGAGATCAAGCGGCCCGAACTCGATGCGCGCCTGGTGGCGGACAGCATCGCGCGCCAGCTCGAAGGGCGGATCAGTTTCCGCCGGGCCATGAAAATGAGCGTGGCCAGCTCCATGCGCATGGGCGCCGAGGGCATCAAGGTGCAGGTGAGCGGCCGGTTGAACGGCGCTGAGATCGCCCGCACCGAGAAGTACCGCGAGGGCCGCGTGCCCCTGCACACCCTGCGTGCCGATGTGGACTTCGCCATCACCGAGGCGCACACCAAAATGGGCCGCATCGGGGTGAAGTGCTGGATCATGCGCGGCGAGGTGTACGGCAAGCGCGACCTGAGCCCCAACCAGGGCCAGGTGAAAGGGCCTGCCGGCATGCGCCCGGGCGGTGGCGAGCGCCGCGGTGGCGAGCGTCGCGAGCGCAGGGGAGGAGGAAATCGTGGACCTAACCGGAATAACAACAAATAACCATGTTGCAACCAAAGCGCAGCAGGCGCCGCAATATGCACAAGGGCCGCATGAAGGGCGAGAGCCAGCGCGGCCACCGCGTGGTGCTCGGCTCCTATGGCCTGAAGGCCATGGAAAGCGTGTGGCTCACCTCGCGCCAGATCGAGGCCGCAAGGGTGGCGCTCACACGCGAAATGAAGCGTGAAGGACAAGTGTGGATCAAGGTGTTCCCCGATAAACCGGTGACCACCAAGCCCGCCGAGGTGCGCATGGGCAAGGGCAAAGGCTCCCTGGACCATTGGGTGGCCGTTACCCGTGCCGGCCGTATCATTTTTGAAGTGGACGGCGTTCCTTTGGCAACCGCCAAGGAAGCCCTGCGCTTGGCCGCACAAAAACTGCCCATCCGCACCAAATTCGTTGCACGCGAGGATCTCGACGTTCAATAACACAGCGCCATGGCCAAGAAACAAGACAACCTGAAGGACCTCACCGAACTCGAGCTGAAGGACAAATTGTCGAGCGAGCGTGACAACCTTTCAAAACTGCGCTTCAACCACGCCGTGAGCCCCGTGGAAAGCCCGGCACAGCTTCGCAGCACCCGCAGATCAGTGGCCCGGATACTCACCGAAATGCGCCGCCGCGCCATTGCCAACAACGCCCAACAATGAGCACCGAAACCACCCAGCAAGTACAGGAACAGCAGGCCCCGGCCCGCAAGCTGCGCAAAGAGCGCGTGGGCATCGTGGTAAGCGACAAGATGAACAAGAGCATCACCGTAACGGTGGAACGCCGGGTGATGCACCCCAAGTACGGCAAGTTCGTGAAGCGCACAAGCACCTTCATGGCGCACGATGAGAAAGGTGAGGCACATGTGGGCGATACCGTAAGGATCGCCGAGACCAGGCCCATCAGCAAACTCAAGCGCTGGCGCTTGGTGGAAGTGGTTGAACGTGCCAAGTAAGATCCGAATAGACCAATGATCCAACAGGAATCCCGGCTCACAGTGGCCGATAACAGCGGAGCCCGCGAAGTGCTGGTGATCCGCGTACTGGGCGGCACGGCAAGGCGCTATGCACGCATCGGCGATACGGTGGTGGTGTCCATCAAGCACGCCATGCCCAACGGCGGCGTGAAGAAAGGCGCCGTGAGCAAGGCCGTGGTGGTGCGCACCCGCAAGGAAACGCGCCGCAAGGACGGCAGCTACATCCGCTTCGACGACAATGCCGTGGTGCTGCTCGACGGCGCAGGCGAAATGCGCGGAACGCGCATCTTCGGGCCGGTGGCACGCGAGCTGCGCGAAAAGAAGTTCATGAAGATCATCTCACTGGCACCCGAAGTACTGTAAGGATTTAACCCAGGGCGGTGCAGCACCGCTCCAGCAGATGCAGAAGAAGACACACATCAAAAAAGGCGACATGGTGAAGGTGCTGGCCGGGGAGGACCGTGCCAAGCAGGGCCGTGTGCTCAATGTGGACCGCAAGACCAACACCGCGCTGGTGGAGGGACTGAGCATCAACAAGAAGCACAGCAAGCCCACCACCGCGGCACCCCAGGGCGGGATCCTCGACAAGGAAGGCCCCATACACCTGAGCAACCTCATGCTCATCGACGCCAAAACAGGCCAGCCTGGCCGCGTGGGCCGAAAGGTCGGCAAGGACGGCAAGCTGGAGCGCTACGTGAAAGTGAAAAGCAGCAAAACAGCCAAGAAGCAATGAGCACCTACGCACCCCGCCTGAAGGCGAAATACCGGGACGAAGTAGTGCCCAGCCTGCAGAAGGAGTTCAACTACAAGAGCTCCATGCAAGTGCCGCGCATCGTAAAGATCGCCCTGAACCAGGGCCTAGGAGTGGCCGTGGGCGATAAAAAGATCGTGGACCAGGCCGTGGAGGAGATGAGCCAGATCACCGGCCAGCGGGCACAGCCCACCATTTCACGCAAGGACGTCAGCAACTTCAAGCTGCGCCGCGGCATGCCCATCGGCGCGCGCGTTACCCTGCGGGGCGAGCGCATGTACGAATTCCTGGACAGGCTGATCTCCGTGGCCCTACCCCGTACGCGTGACTTCCATGGCGTAAGGGCCTCCGGCTTCGATGGAAGGGGAAACTTCACCTTCGGGGTGAAGGAGCAGATCATCTTCCCCGAGATCGATATCGATAAGACACCCCGCATACACGGCATGGACATTACCGTGGTGACCACCGCAAAAACCGATGCGGAGGCCAAGGCACTCCTAACCGCATTCGGCTTCCCCTTCAGCAAGTAAAACCTACAGGCCCGCCGGGCCCATAGCAAAGACAATGGCAAAAGAATCGATGAAGGCCCGCGAACGCAAGCGTGCCAAAATGGTGGAGAAGTACGCCGCCAAGCGTGCCAGCCTCAAAGCGGCCGGCGATTGGGACGCGCTGCAAAAGCTTCCCGCCAACAGCAGCAAGGTGCGCATGCACAACCGCTGCATGCTCACCGGCAGGCCCAAGGGCTACATCCGCCTCTTCGGCATCAGCCGCAACATGTTCCGCCAAATGGCCCTCGAGGGTAAGATCCCCGGGGTAACCAAGAGCAGCTGGTAAACAAAGCCTGAGAAGCGCCCAATTTCACGACCAATGACAACTGATCCCATAGCCGATTACCTCACCCGGTTGCGCAACGCCATCATGGCGCACAAAAAGGTGGTCACCGTGCCCGCCAGCGGCATCAAGAAGGACATTACCCGCATCCTCTACGACAAAGGCTACATCCTCAGCTACAAAATGGAGGAGGACGGCAAGCAGGGGCTGATCAAGATCGCCCTCAAGTATGGCCCCGACCGCCGCAGCGCAATTCAGGAACTGACCCGCGTGAGCAGCCCCGGCCTGCGCCAATACGCCAACGCCAGCGAGCTCCCCCGCGTGCTCAACGGATTGGGCGTGGCCATCATCAGCACCAGCCATGGCGTGATCACCGACAAGGAAGCCCGCACCCTGGGCGTGGGCGGCGAAGTGATCTGCTACGTCAGCTAAGCACAGAAGAAGAAATGAGCCGCATAGGAAAAGAACCCATCCAAGTACCCGCCGGGGTGGAAGTGACCATCAGCGACAAGAACGTGGTCACCGTAAAAGGTCCAAAGGGAACCCTCAAGCAAACCTTGGACCCGGCCATCAAGGTCACCCAGGAAAACGGGACGCTCACCTTTACACGCCCCACCGACCACAAGCTGCACCGTTCCAAGCACGGCTTGTACCGCGCGTTGGTGGCCAACATGGTGGAAGGTGTGACCAAGGGCTTCAAGGTGGAGCAGGAACTGGTGGGCGTGGGTTACCGCGCCACGACCAAGGGCCAGCAATTGCAAATGTCGCTGGGCTTCTCGCACAACGTAGTGTTCGAACTGCCCGCCGAGATCAAGGTCACCGCAACACAGGAAAAAGGCAAGGCCCCCGTGGTGACCATGGAAAGCATAGACAAGCAGGTCCTGGGCGCCGTGGCGGCCAAGATCCGCAGCCTGCGCAAGCCGGAGCCATACAAAGGCAAGGGCATCCGCTTCGTGGGTGAGAACGTTCGCCGCAAGGCAGGTAAAGCCGCAGGCAAATAATATCGACCATGGCATTCGACAAAAACGCGCGCCGCGCACGGATCAAGACCAGCATCCGCCAACATTTGCAGGGAACCAGCGAGCGTCCGCGCCTGACGGTGTTCCGCAGCAACACCAACATCTACGCCCAATTGATCGACGACGAGGCCGGCCGCACGCTGGTGAGCGCCGCCAGCCTGAAGGACAAGGCCGCGAAGGGCACCGGCCTCGAACAGGCAAAGGCTGTGGGCACCGCACTGGCCGAAAGGGCCAAGGCCGCCGGCATACAGTCCGTGGTGTTCGACCGTAACGGCTACCTCTACCACGGCAGGGTAAAGGCACTGGCCGATGCCGCACGCGAAGCCGGACTCAATTTCTGAACCCCATACACGCAGCATGTCAGATAACAGGACTAAATCGGTCAAGAGCAGCGACCTCGAACTGAAGGACAAGGTGGTGCACCTGAACAGGGTCACCAAAGTGACCAAGGGAGGGCGCACGTTCACCTTCGCGGCCACCGTGGTGGTGGGCGATGGCAATGGCGTGGTGGGCCATGGCCTGGGCAAATCCAAAGAAGTGCAGGAGGCCATTGCCAAGGGCATCGATGATGCCAAGAAGAACCTGGTGCGCATTCCGCTGCGCCACGGCACCATTCCCCATACGCAGGAAGGCACCTATGCCGGTGCACAGGTGTTGCTCAAGCCCGCCGCCAACGGTACCGGTGTGATCGCAGGTGGCTCGATGCGCGCAGTGCTCGAAGCCGCAGGCATTACCGACGTACTGGCGAAAAGCAAGGGCAGCAGCAACCCCCAGAACGTGGTGAAGGCCACCATTCTGGCACTGAGCAACCTGCGCGATGCCGCTGCAGTGGCACGCCAACGCGGGGTGGAGATCGACAAGGTATTCAACGGATAAGAGCCATGAGCAAGATCATCGTTACGCAAACCCGCAGCCAGATCAAGTGCCCAAAGCCCCAAAAGGACACCTTGTTGGCCTTGGGACTGGGCCGGATCGGCAAAAAGAACGAACTGGAGGCAACCCCCCAGGTGAAAGGAATGGTGGCCAAGGTGCAACACCTGGTGACCGTAACCGAGGCCTGAGGCTGAAAAATACGCAAGAGAGATGGAGGACCTGAGCAAATTGAAGCCCGCCAAAGGCGCGGTGAAGACCAACAAGCGCCTTGGCCGCGGCCAAGGAAGCGGGTACGGCGGTACCAGTGGCAAAGGCCATAAAGGCCAGAAGGCGAACTCCGGCTACAATGTGCGCCGGGGCTTCGAGGGAGGCCAAACACCCTTGGTGCGCAGGCTGCCCAAGTTCGGCTTCACCAACCCCACACGCGTGGAGTACAAGGGCATTAACCTCGATGCCATACAGGCACTGGCCGATAAGGCCGGCCTGAAGGTGGTCGATATCGAGGCCATGCGCACCAACGGGCTGATCTCCGGCAAGGACCTGGTGAAGGTGCTTGGACGCGGCGAGTTGAAGGGCGCACTGGAGGTGAAGGCCCACGCATTCAGCGCAACGGCCAAGAGCGCCATTGAGGCCAAGGGAGGCAAAACCGAGCTAGTGGATACACGCCGATGAAGAACTTTATCGAAACGGTCAAGAACATCTGGCGGATCGAGGAGCTGCGCACGCGGATCCTGATCACGCTCGGGCTGTTGCTGGTTTTCCGTATCGGTAGCTTCATCGCGCTGCCCGGTGTGGACAGCGCACGCCTGGGCAGTGCCACCGGTGCAGGTTCGGGCCTGGTGGACCTGCTGAGCATATTCACCGGCGGGGCCTTCACAAGGGCCAGCATCTTCGCCCTTGGCGTTATGCCCTACATCAGCGCGAGCATCATCATGCAGCTGGCCGGCATCGCCGTGCCCATGGTGCAGAAAATGCAGAAGGAGGAAAGCGGACGCAGGAAGATCAACCAGTGGACGCGCTACATCACCATCCTCATCTGTGTCTTCCAGGCACCGGGCTACCTGCTTACCTATGTGGATGCCGCCGCCCGTCCCGAGGGGCAGTTCTGGATGTTCACCAGTATAGTCATCCTTACCGTGGGTACCCTGTTCGTGATGTGGCTCGGTGAGCGCATCACCGAGCGCGGACTGGGCAACGGGATCTCGCTGATCATCATGATCGGTATCCTCGCACGCCTGCCCGAGACCTTCCTGCAGGAATTCATCGGCCGCGCCACTGGTGGCGGGGGCATGGTGGTCATCTTGCTTGAGGTAGTGCTGTGGCTGGTGATCATTGCGCTGAACGTGCTGCTCGTGCAGGGCACCCGGCGTATTCCCGTGCAATTTGCCAAGCGCGTGCAGGGGAACAAGCAGTATGGCGGGGTGCGCAACTACATTCCCCTGAAGGTGAACGCTGCCGGGGTGATGCCCATCATTTTCGCACAGGCCATTGTGCTGGTGCCCATGTACGTGGCGCAAATGCCCGTGTTCAACGGCAACCCGCCCATGTGGCTGCAGCAATTCACCAACTACGAAAGCTTCCCCTACAACCTCACGCTGTTCCTCATGGTGGTGGCTTTCACCTATTTCTACACGGCCATTACGGTTAACCCCAACCAGCTTTCGGACGACCTGAAGCGCAATGGAGGGTTCATTCCGGGGATCAAGCCGGGCAAGCAGACCGCATCGTACATCGATGATCTGTTGAGCCGCATAACTTTGCCGGGTTCCATTTTCCTGGGCCTGGTCGCCATCCTGCCCGCATTCGTGGGCATGGCCGGCGTAAAACAAGGGTTCGCCCAATTCTTCGGCGGCACCTCGCTGCTGATCATGGTTGGCGTACTGCTCGATACGCTGCAGCAGATCGAGAGCTATTTGTTGATGAGGCATTACGACGGACTGATGAAGTCCGGCCGCATTAAGGGAAGGACAAGCTCAGCCTTCGGCTTGGCAGGATAGCATGGCCAGAACCGTAAACCGGTTGAGCAGTGAGGAGATCGAATTGGTAAGGACCAGTTCTTTGCTTGTTGGTAAGACCTTGGCCGAAGTGGCCCGTGTGATCGCGCCAGGCGTGATCACCGGCGACCTCGACAAGATGGCGGAGGAATTCATCCGTGATAACGGGGGCCTCCCCGGCTTCAAGGGCCTGTACGGCTGCCCCAGCACGCTGTTGATCAGCGTGAACGAGGAAGTGGTGCATGGCCTGCCCGGGAAACGGGTGCTGAAGGAAGGCGACGTGGCCAGCGTGGACTGCGGTGTGCTGATGAACGGCTTCTATGGCGACAGTGCCTACACCTTCATGGTGGGCCAGGTGGCACCCGAGGTAAAGGCCCTGTTGGCCGTTACCAAGGAATGCTTGGACCTGGGCATCGCGCAGGCCACCGCCAACCAGCGGACCGGCGATATCGGATTCGCGGTGCAACAGCACGCCGAGGCCCACGGCTATGGCGTGGTGCGCGAACTGGTGGGGCATGGCGTGGGGCGCAAGCTGCACGAGGCGCCCGATGTGCCCAACTACGGCAGGCGCGGGCATGGCACCAGGCTGATCGAGGGCATGGCCATAGCCGTGGAACCCATGATCACCATGGGCCGCAAGGAAGTGCGCCAACTGCAGGACGGTTGGACCGTGGTAACGCAGGATGGCAAGCCCAGCGCGCACTTTGAGCATACCATTGCGGTGGGCCGCGGCCAGGCAGAGGTCTTATCAACGTTCAGCTACATCGAGGATGTGCTGAAGGAAAGAGGAATGGAAGTGGTGTGAGCCACATGAAATGAACAAACCGGCCCCGGGCCGAAATTGAACAGGAGGAAAAGCGAATGAGCAGGCAAGGGAACATAGAGCAGGACGGCGTCATCAAGGAGGCGTTGAGCAATGCCATGTTCCGCGTGGAGCTGGAGAACGGCCACGTGATCGTGGCGCATATCTCGGGCAAAATGCGCATGCACTACATCCGCATTCTTCCCGGAGACAAGGTAAAAGTGGAAATGAGCCCCTACGACTTGACCAAGGGACGCATCACCTTCCGCTACAAATCGTGAGCAACAGAAGAACACAACGACCCAAATGAAAGTCAGGGCCTCGATCAAGAAGCGTTCAGCGGACTGCAAACTGGTTCGCCGCAAGGGACGCCTGTACATCATCAACAAGAAGAACCCCAAGTTCAAGCAGCGCCAAGGCTGAAAATCCAACGAAAATGGCACGTATTGCAGGCATCGACCTCCCCAAGACCAAGCGTGGCGCCATCGGCCTCACGTACATTTACGGCATTGGCCGCAGCACCGCCCTGTCCATCCTGGAGCAGGCCGGTGTTGACCCGGACACCAAGGTAGAGGACTGGACGGACGACGACCAGGCCAAGATCCGTACGGTGATCAACGAGAACATCAAGGTGGAGGGTGCCCTGAGGAGCGAAGTGCAACTCAGCATCAAACGGCTTGTGGACATCAACTGCTACCGCGGTACGCGCCACCGCCAAGGCCTGCCCCTGCGCGGCCAGCGCACGCGCACCAATGCACGTACCCGCAAAGGCAAGCGCAAGACAGTGGCCAACAAGAAAAAGGTGACCAAGTAAAATCAGTTGCAGTTGTCAGTTGCTGGTAGGCAGCACTGGCAACGGACAACGGACAACCGACAGCTGAAGACAATGGCAAAGCAAGAAAAAGGCGGCGGGGCCGCAGGCAAGAAGAAAAAGAAGAACGTGGTGGTGGAGGCTTATGGCCAAGCACACATCCGCGCCACCTTCAACAACCTCATCGTAAGCCTCACCAACAACAAGGGCGAGGTGATCAGCTGGTCCAGCGCGGGCAAAATGGGCTTCCGCGGCAGCAAGAAGAACACCCCTTACGCCGGCCAGGTGAGTGCCGAGGACGCCGCACGCGACGCCTTCGAACTGGGCTTGCGCAAGGTGAAAGTGTTCGTGCGCGGGCCCGGCGGTGGGCGTGAAAGCGCAATCCGGGCATTGCATAACAGCGGGGTGGAAGTGACCGAGATCCTCGACCTTACCCCCATGCCGCATAACGGCTGCCGCCCACCCAAGAAACGCCGCGTGTGATCCAACGAGAAAACAAACCGTAGGGGGCCAAGGCACCCCGTAGTTGGTGCGCAAAGCGCACCCAAACCAATAGAAAATGGCACGATACACAGGACCAAAAACGCGGATCGCCCGCAGATTCAAGGAGCCGATCTTCGGACCCGACAAATGGCTTGAGCGCAAGCCGCACGCCCCCGGCCAGCATGGCCTTACGGGTCGCCGGCGCAAGCAGGAAAGCGAATACCGCCTGCAGCTTACCGAAAAGCAAAAGGCCAAGTACACATACGGCATACTCGAACGCCAGTTCCGCAAGATGTTCGTGAAGGCCGCAAGCAAAAAGGGAATTACCGGCGCGATCCTGCTGGGCTTGTGCGAAGTAAGGCTGGACAATACCGTCTACAGGCTCGGCATCGCCCCCACGCGCAGCGCGGCAAGGCAATTGGTGAACCACGGGCACATCACCGTGAATAACAACATGGTGAACATTCCCAGCTATACCCTGCGCCCCGGCGATGAAGTGGCCGTGCGCGAGCGAAGCCGCAGCCTGGAAGTGATCACCAGCAGCCTGTCAACCAACACGAACCGGTTCGATTGGCTTGAGTTCAACCCCGCAACCATGTCGGGCAAGGTGCTCAATATGCCGGAACGCGCGCAGATACCGGAGAACATCCGCGAGCAGCTCATCGTGGAATTGTACTCCAAGTAAGTAACCCTAAAGAAAGAGCAACACATGCCAATCCTAGATTTCCAAAGGCCTGACAAGGTCTCCATGATCGAAGCCGATGATAAGCACGGCGTTTTCGAATTCCGACCCTTGGAGCCCGGCTATGGCATCACCATCGGCAATTCGCTGCGCCGCATCCTGCTCAGCAGCTTGGAAGGGTTCGCCATCACCAGCGTGCGCATCGACGGTGTTGATCATGAGTTCAGCACCATCAAGGGCGTGATCGAGGACGTGACCGAGATCATCCTCAACCTCAAGCAGGTGCGCTTCCGCCGCCAGCTCGAGGACGTAAACACCGAGAAGATCAACTTCACCGTGGGCGGAAAGGACAGCTTCACCGCAGGCGAAATCGGCAAGCACACCACCGGCTTCCAAGTGCTCAACCCCGAACTGGTGATCTGCCGTATGGAGAACAATGTGAAGCTGCACGTTGAACTTACCGTGGGCAAAGGCCGCGGGTACGTGCCAGCCGACGAGAACAAGGAGGAAGGCGCCCCGGTCGGTACCATCTTCATCGACTCGATCTTCACCCCGATAAAGAATGTGCGCTACAGCGTGGACAATACCCGCGTGGAGCAGAAGACCGACTACGAAAAGCTGACCATTGAGCTTACCACTGACGGCAGCATCGACCCCAAGAACGCGCTGAAAGAGGCCGCCAAGATCCTCATCCACCACTTCATGCTGTTCAGCGATGAACGGATCACCTTGGAGACCGATGACCACCACACGGGCGTCATTACGGACATGGCAGCGGGCAGCAGCAATGATGTGGAGGACCTCGACGAGGCCGGACAGCACATGCGCCAGTTGCTGAAGACCAAATTGGTGGACCTCGACCTGAGCGTGCGTGCACTGAATTGCCTCAAGGCGGCCGACATCGAATCGTTGGGCGACCTGGTGAGCTACAACAAGAACGACCTGCTCAAGTTCCGCAACTTCGGCAAGAAGAGCCTTACCGAATTGGAGGACCTGGTGGAAAACAAGGGCCTCACCTTCGGAATGAGCGTGGGCAAGTACAAACTCGACCGTGACTAGGCCAAAGCTGGCTTGGAAACAACCCGTACACAATGAGACACGGAAACAAGAATAACGCGCTGGGGCGCAAAAAGGCCCACAGGGACAGCATGCTCAGCAACATGGCCTGCTCCCTGATCGAGCACAAGCGCATCGAAACCACCTTGGCGAAGGCCAAGGCCCTGCGCATCTACGTTGAACCCCTGATCACCAAGAGCAAGGAGGACAGCACCCACAGCCGCCGCATGGTGTTCAGCTACCTGCGCAACAAAGAGGCCACGGCCATGCTGTTCCGCGATGTGGCACCCATGGTGGCAAACCGGCCCGGTGGCTACACCCGGATCATTAAGCTGGGCAACCGCCTGGGCGATGCCGCGGAACTGGCCATGATCGAAATGGTCGACTTCAACACGCTGTATTCCGCCAAGGAAAAAGCCGGTGCCGAGGTTAAGCGCACCCGCCGCAGCCGTCGCGCCAAAGGTGCCGCGCCGGAAGCCAATAAGGAGGAGGCAGCCAGCCCGGAACAGGCCGCCGAAGGACCTTCCGCCGAATAACCGGTATGTACAACGAAACGTGCAACGGGGTGCCTTTACGGCACCCCGTTCCTGTTTTGCGCCCGTAGATTTGCAACCCGATAAACACTCCCCACATCGTGCCAATGCTTGTTAGTCAACGCCCACCCGCCGTATTGCTGTTGAAGGATGGAACGCGCTTTACAGGGCGTGCGCTGGGCGCAAAGACCACTGCGGTGGGTGAGATCTGCTTCAATACCGGCATGACCGGCTACCAGGAGATCATTACCGACCCCAGTTATACCGGGCAGCTGATGGTGATGGCCGCCCCCCACATCGGCAACTATGGCGTGAAGCAGGATCCAGCAGAACCCTTGAGGGGCGAGGATGAAGGCCCCAAGGTGAGCGTGGCCGGCCTGGTGGTGAAGAAGTTCAGTGATGTGTGGAGCAGGCCCGGCGGCACAGGAAGCCTGGAAGAGATGCTCGCCAATGCAGGTGTGCCGGGCATTAGCGATATCGATACGCGCAAGCTGGTGCGGCACATCAGGGACCACGGCGCGCAGAACGCCATTTTGGACACCACCGGCATGGCCGATGACGAGCTTCAGGCCTGGCTTGCCCAAGCGCCGGAGATGGCGGGCCTGGAGCTGTCGAGCGCCGTTACCGGCAAGGAACCCTATGACGCGGGCCAGCCTGGTTCATCATACCGCGTGGCCTTGATCGATTTCGGGATCAAGCTCAATACCGTCAGGCACCTCATCGCGCGCGATTGCCTGGTGCGCGTGTTCCCCATGCACGTGCCGGTGGCCGAGATCATGCATTGGCGGCCCGATGGCATCGTACTGAGCAACGGCCCCGGCGATCCTGCCGCCATGCCAGCTGCCCAAAAGCACGTGAAACAGATCATGGATACCGGGCTGCCCGTCTTTGGCATTTGCCTGGGCCATCAGCTGCTGGGGCTGGTGCACGGGGTGGGTACCCTGAAGATGCACCACGGCCACCGTGGCATCAACCATCCGGTGCGCAACCTGGTCACACACAAGAACGAGGTGACCTCCCAAAACCACGGCTTCGTGGTAGATCGTCAACAGGCCGAAGCACACCCCGACATGTTCATCTCGCACGTGCACCTGAATGATGGCAGCGTGGCCGGCATCCAATATCGCAACAAGCCCGTATTCAGTGTCCAGCACCATCCCGAGGCTGGGCCGGGCCCGTTCGATGCCCTTTACCTGTTCGACGAATTCCTGGGCATGATGGAGAAGAGAAAACAGCCCGCACCTGAACAGGCCAGGACCGCCTGATCTTGATCCCTTGCCAATTGCGGTACCGGCCATTTGCCGGAACCGGAACCCGAGCACGTAACAACCGTTTCAACCTGCCATGAGCCTGATCACCAAGATCCAAGCCCGCGAGATCCTTGATTCACGCGGCAACCCCACCCTGGAGGTGGATGTGTACACCGACAGCGGCCACATCGGCCGGGCCGCCGTGCCCAGTGGCGCCAGTACCGGCGCCCACGAGGCCGTGGAACTCCGCGATGGCGATGCCAAGCGCTATGCGGGCAAAGGCGTGCTGAAGGCCGTGGCGAATGTGAACGGGGCCCTGAACGATGAGTTGACGGGTGCATTTGTAGGAGATCAGAGCATGATCGATAAACAAATGCTTGAGCTGGACGGCACGCCCAACAAGGCCAACCTGGGCGCCAACGCCATTCTTGGGGTTTCCCTGGCCGTGGCCAAAGTGGCCGCAAGCGAGGCCGGGCTGCCCCTGTACCGTTACGTGGGTGGCGTGAATGCGTGCACCTTGCCCGTGCCCATGATGAACATTCTGAATGGTGGGGCCCACGCGGACAACAAAGTGGACATCCAGGAATTCATGGTCATGCCGGTGGGGGCAAAGACCTTCTCCGAGGGTCTGCGCATGGGCACCGAGGTGTTCCATGCCTTAAAAGCCGTGCTGAAAGCGAATAAGCTGAGCACCAATGTGGGAGATGAGGGTGGTTTTGCCCCCGACCTGAAAAGTAACGAGGAAGCCCTGAAGCTGGTGATGGAGGCCATCGACAAGGCTGGGTACACGCCAGGTGCGGATGTGATGATCGCACTGGACGCCGCCAGCACCGAATTCTATCACGCTGCGAGCGACCGTTACGTACTGGAAAGCACCGGAGACACATTATCACCGGCCGACATGGTGGCCATGTGGACCGATTGGTGCAAGCGATACCCGATCCTGAGCATTGAGGACGGTATGGCCGAGGACGATTGGAAGGGATGGTCGCAACTGTCCCGGGCATTGGGCGAAAAGGTGCAACTGGTGGGCGACGACCTGTTCGTTACCAATACCACCCGGTTGGCGGACGGAATTAAGCAGCACGTGGCCAACAGCATATTGGTGAAGGTGAACCAGATCGGCACGTTAACGGAGACCCTGGAAGCGGTGGAAATGGCACACCGGGCGGGATATACATCGGTGATGAGCCACCGCAGCGGCGAGACCGAGGACAGTACCATCGCTGACCTGGCCGTCGCCACCAATTGCGGCATGATCAAGACCGGCAGTGCTTCACGGAGTGACAGGATCGCCAAATACAACCAGTTGCTCCGCATAGAGGAGCAGCTTGGGCCTGTTGGCCGGTACCCGGGCCGAAGCCTGAAGTACGTGCCCTGACCCTATTGATCAAAGGCCATATACCGGTCCAGCAGCATCTGTAGCTGGGCCTTGCCTAATTCCTCCAACCGCTCTGCGTCGCCCATGCGGCTGCTGTCGCGCAGTTCGATCAGCCGCTGCCCGGTGGCATCGTAGGCGATCTGTTGGCTGCTGTCGGCCATGCCGAAGCCGTTGTTGAAGGTCCAGAATGCGTTGTGCGGAACGTCGGCGGCCAGCAGGTCGCGGCCCCAATCAAAACCCTCCACGGGCAGGTTTAACTGGCTGAGCAGGGTATTCGGGAAGTCCACATGGCTGCCATAAGTGGGCAATTGAACCCCGCGCCAGCGGCCAGCCAAGGCGCCGCCGGTGACCAGGAACGGGATGCGGTGCCGCGCCGCGCTGTATTGCGCACGGTTGTATGGCAAATAATGGCCGTGGTCAGCAACGATGAAGATCAACGTATTGGCGTACCAGTCCTGTTTTTCAGCCTCCCGCAGATAGGCACCCAGCACGCGGTCGGTATAGTGCACCGTATTGCGGTATTGTTGGCCCTCGTTCCCGCTGAAGCCTTCGTCCACCGGCGCATCAAATGGCTCATGGCTAGTGGACGTCATGATGATGTGGAAGAATGGCGTTCGCGTGCCGGTGTTGTCGCGCAGGTGGAAATCGAACAGCTCTTCATCAAAGGCGCCCCAGCGGGTGCGATGTTTAATGGGGAATGAGCGTTCATCGTAGATCGTGGTGAAACCCATCGATTCCAGGTAAGCGCGTGTATTCGCGAATGAAACGTCGCCGCCGTAGTAATAGCTGGGGATGTACCCGGCACGGCGCAGCACCTTCGCCAAACTGGGCAACCGGTCGAACTTGCCATACTTGCGGATGATTGTGGTGGTGGGTTGGCTGGGGAAACCGCTGATCAGCGCGCAAAGTCCTTGCTCGGTGCGGAAACCGGTGGAATAGAAATTGGTGAACAACAGCCCCGTCCGGCATAGCTGGTTGAATACCGGGGTTACTGCGCTATCGCCACCCAACGTGGCGATCACATCTGCTGTCCAACTTTCAAGCATCACAAGGACCACGTTCGGGTGCTCCACTGCGGACAAGGCGGGGCGGAAGTGCCCGTGCCCGCTTCTGCCTTGCGCAAAAAGGCCCAACGCCTTTTCAGCAGGGTAATAGGCGTACGGATTTGAGCTGAACTCAGCGGGTTCAACCGCCACCTCCAGCAGGTTCCACATGCTGTTGGTGGCCGCCAGATTCAGTAAGGGCTTGTCCGAAAACCAGCTCCAGCTTTTGTTGATGGGGTCATCCTGCACGCCCCCGCGCAAGGCCACCACGCACAAGGCCGGCAGCACAATGGCAGTAACCATGCGCCCTGGTTTCCCGCCTTGCCGGTAATCGCTCAGAAAACCGATGCGCAAAAGCAAATGGATGAACAAGAGGGACTCCACGAAGGCAACCAGCAGCAGGGCACCGGCACGCCCGGCGGAGAGCGAGCCTGCCACATCAGCAGGGTAGCGCAGGTAGCCCATCGCCTTGCGGTCGATCTTTACGCCCCAGGCCCCGAACAGGGCAATGTCCACCACGTTCACAACGGCGCTGGCCACAATGAATGCGGCCAATATGGAAAGCACCGTGGTGCGCATGGCCTTGGCACGGGTGAAAAGCAGTGGTATGCCGGGAAGCAGGGCCAGCAGCATCACATAGCCCAGCGTGGAGATGTCCATGGGCCAAGCACGCCAATGCGCCTGTAATATTTCCGACGGGTCGACCCCCGGTACGTTATGCAGGTTGAAGCCCAGGAAGAGCAGGCGCTGTGCCAGGAACAGGGCCAGCAAAAGCATGGCGGCCAGCAGGTAATGACGGATAAAGGCTCCCACGGTCCGGATCAGGGGATGAGTTGAATTGGGCCGATCGACCGCTCAGTGCCCTGGTTGCAGCGTTCTGAAAGCAAAAGAGATCGGCCACCTGAACGTGGCAGGTTGATCACGTTCGCGCCTTGATGCATGGTCTGGCGCCCCACCAATTTGCCCTGCATATCGCGGATCAGCAATTCCGCACCATGGCAGTTGTACCGGTCGGGGGGTACCACGGTTATGCGGCCGTTCGATGGCACTGGAAAATATTTCCAGCCTTCAGCCTGCGGCATTTGTTCCTGCGTGGCCACAGGCTGCGCCACTTTGGCCAATGCATAATCGCCGCTGACCAGGCCAGGCATTTCAATTCGCGCATTGCCATCGGTGGCATTGCCGAGGGTGGTGATCGTGGCCGGCATGGCGGCCCATGCAGAGCCGGGCCCGGGGCGGTGCAGGATCCTCAGGTCGTTCTCATGGAAGGCCATGCCGGCATCGGCCTGCACGAGCCCGAGGTCGAAACAGCCAGGGAAACCGGGCCGGCCATCGAGGGTGGCCCGGATCGATACGTCGGTGCCGGCCGGCAGGTCCGCCTCCACCCGCCACCAGCGGTCCGGGGAAACGACATGGCCGCCCGAAGGGTCCGGATCGGCAGGTACCCAGAACTCCTCCACACGCAAATGGCCGGGGCCATTGAATGCGGTCACAGAAACGCGCAGGTCCGTGTTGGGCAAATAGTTCTGTCCAAGGCCTTGTAAGGTCAGGGTGTCCCAAGTAGTGGCCAGCGCAAGGCGGTCGTCATCATTCAGCCGTACCACGGCCGGGGCGAATGGCAGGTGCAGCTCAACAACAGTGGTTTCACCACCTACGACAACCAATTGCTCCACCCGTGCACCATGCGCGTCCAAACAGGCCAAGGTCACCGGTACCTGATGAAAAAGTGATGCGCCGCCACGTGTTTTTTGCCGCACTTGAATACGCGTGGCATAACCGGAACCCGAGGGTTCAACCTCCACGGAATCGACCATGAAAGCTGAGCCGCCGGGTTGCAGGACCCAATCGGCGAAAAAGTCGGTAAGGTCCATGCCGGAGGCCACCGATAGGCTGTCCCGCAGTTGCAAACTGTTCATTGCCGAGTAGGCGTTGGCCTGCATCACATGCTGCATGGCCGCAGCGAAAAGGCTGTCGCCCATAATGGCCCGCAGCGTGCGGGCCACATCCGCTCCTTTTTTGTAGGTGGTTTCGCCGTAAGTCCTGTTTTCAGGCACCGCGCCCAATGGAAACCAGCCCTCGTCGCGCAAGTGCCCGAAGGCCACCACTTCCCGGTGGTTTTTCCGCACGCGCTGCGTGTACGCTTCTTCCCCGTAAAGCGCTTCCAGGAAAAGCATCGCGCAGAAGTCCGAGAAGCCTTCGCTGATGTACATCTCCTCCGGCGAGGCGCAGGTGATCAAATTGCCGAACCAATGATGGGCCAGTTCATGCGCCATTACGTCCTCGTGCGCCAAGGTGCCATCCACCGAAAAGTCGGGGAAACAGATGTTGGTGGCGTGTTCCATGGCACCCACACTGGTCAGCACGTACCCCACACGGTTCCAGCGGTAGGGCCCGAACCACTGCTCAAACGTGTGGAAGGCCTGGCCGAGATGCTGGAATGAGGTTCGCAGCCGGGCCGTGTCGGTGGGCAATGCAGCCAGTACCACGGGCACCATGCGCCCATCAACGCTGGGGAACGTGTCGCGCAATGCCACGTAGGGCGCTGAGGCCACCGAGGCCAAATAAGCCGGTATGGGCTCTTGCAGGGACCAATGGAATAAAATGTCACCGTTCTCCTGATCCTCAGCACCGAGCAGCTCGCCATTCGCGTACACGCTGTGCCCGGCAGGAACGCGTACCATGAATTCGAAACTGCTCCGTTCGCGGAAATTGTCGAAACAAGGGAACCAGGCACGGCCATAGGAATGGGGCACCGCCTGGAATGCCACGCCCAGGTTGTACTGGTAGATCCCCGACAGGTAAAAGCCTCCAAAGCCACTGCCATCCACCGGGGGCGTACCGCTATAGGCCATGTTCAGCTCCAGCGTATCGCCTGGCGCTGCAGGGTAAGGCAGTTGCGCAGTGAGGACCTGCCCGCTTTGTGCAAAGGCCAACGGACCGCTTTCCATCCACACCGAATCGACGGATGGGATCAGGTCCCAGTACACTTGCTGGACGCCGTTCACCGATGGCGTGAAGCGCAAGGTGGCCGTTCCGGAAAATCCTCCTTCGGCAGCGTGGGTCAGGTCAAGCGCGATACGGGTGTGGAGCACGTTCACGGTATCGCTGCGCCCCGCGCTGCCCACGGCACTTTGCGCCATGCCTGCCAATGGCAGAATGGCCATTGCGGCCAAGGCGACGCGCATGTGCATGGTGGCGAAATTACCGCAAGGCGCCCGGTGTGGCACCTCCACATGGCCCGCCCTTTTATATTTGGGGGGCACCGAACCTCCATTGCGCACATGAAGCCGAGCAACGAGCTTTTCGACTTGATCAAATCGCTGAGCAAATCAGAAAAGCGTTTTTTCAAGCTTCATTCAGCGTTGCAAAGTGGCGAGAAAAACTACTTGCGCATTTTCGATGCCATCGATCGGCAAAAGGTGTATGATGAGGACGCGATCAAGAAACAATTCGGGAAGGAAACCTTCATCAAGCATTTTCCCTCGGAGAAGAATCACCTGTACAAGTTGATCCTGAAGGCGCTGCGCGCGTTCCACGCCGAATCGAGCATTACCGGTGTGCTGAAGCAGCACATCAACAACATCGAGATCCTATTCGACAAGGCGCTGTATGCCGAGGCGAGCAAGATGCTGCAACGTGCCAAGCGCATCGCCGCCGAACACGAACGGTTCTACCTCTGGTTCGAGTTGCTCGCCTGGGAGAAGAACCTGATCGAGGAGGACTATCAATCCGGAAGGTTCACCACGGATGTGAACAGCCTGGTGGAGGAGGAGGAGGAGGTGCTCGCGAAATTGAAGAATCTGGCGGCCTACAATGTGCTGTATGCCAAGGTGAATTACGTGTTCCGCAGCGGCGGATATGTGCGTACGGACGAGGAGCATGCCATGGTGGAGGAGATCAGTGGCCACCCCTTGATCAAGGGCAAGAATACCGCGCTGAGCCACCGGGCAAGCACCATTTGCCACTACACGCAGGGGTTCTGTTTCTGGGCCCAGCGGGAGTGGGCCACCAGCTACGCCAAGTTCCAGCGCGTGCGCGAGATCCTGGACAAGCATCCGCAGCTGCGCAAGGACCTGCCCAAGCGCTACGTGCGCACCCTGTATTATTTGATCCAATGCGAGATCGAGCTGGGGGATCATGCCCACGTAAAAGAAGACATCGCCAAACTCAGGGCCCTGCCCCAGCAACCAGGTTTCGCTGGCATGGATATCCGGATCCAGGTCTTTTGCAACAGTCACCTCAGCGAACTCCGGTTCTATGACCGGACCGGTGATTTTGCAAAAGCGGTGAAAGCGGAACAGGCCGTTGTGGACGGCATGGCCCAATACGGCCTGCGAATACCGAAGGAATACGAACTCGAGTTCTATTTCCTGCTGTCAACGGTGCACTTCGGCGCCGGCAACATGAGCCGCTCGCTCCACTGGTTGAACAAGGTGCTCAACGATCCAGAACCCATGCTGCGCCAGGATATATTCACCTATGCGCGATTGTTCAACCTGGTGGTGCATTACGAGCTGGGCAATTTCGACCTGTTGGAGTATATCGTGCGCAGCACGCAGCGCTACCTCAGCAAACGGCAGCGTGCCTACGGCGTGGAGGCTGCCCTGATCGAGCACGTGAAGAAGCTCGCGCGCAGCGGCCCCGAAGGAAAACAGGCCCTGTTCGCCTCGCTGCGCGCCAAGCTCGATGTGCTGATGCAGGACCCCAATGAGAGCACTGTGCTGAAGTACTTCAACATCTGCGCCTGGGTGGACAGCAAAGTGGCGCAGGTCCCCTTCACCGATGCCGTGAAACAGCGGGCGGGGGCACCGGCAAGGCCGGCCTAGGGCAGTGGGTCTTTCGTGCTGGACGCCTGGTCCTTGGCCAGTATCTTGAATTGGGTCCGGCGGTTGGCCTGGTGCTCCTCCTCGGTGCACTGTACCCCGTTCACGCAACGGTTCACCGGTTGGGTCTCACCGTAGCCCCGCGCGATCAGCCGATCATGGGGCACGCCTTTGCGCACCAGGTAATCCACGGCGCTGCGTGCGCGTGCATCACTGAGCACCAAGTTGTAAACATCGCTGCCCCGGCTGTCGGTGTGGGAGCCAAGCTCGAAAGTGAGGTGAGGATTGTCCAGGAATACGCGGGCCAGCTTGTCCAATTCCACGGCCGCGTCCGGCCGGATGTCCCATTTGTCGTAATCGTAGTAGATGTTCGGCACAACTATGGGCTTGTCCAGTACAATGGGCTGCAATTCCATTGAAGCCCGCAGCGTTGTGGATTTGCCCAGGCCAACAGTGCTCAGCCACATGCTCTGCGCCATCATGCCCGGGGCTTCCACGTAAACGTTGTACACGCGGTTGGCCTCCGCTGGTGATCGGAATTTGCCGTAAGCATCGGCCGTGTCCTGCAGGGTCATCAACTCGGCCAGGTTCTGCAGCGCTACCAATGCATGGGGGACCGGTGCTCCGGTCTCTGCATCCACCACGGTCACTTCCACGGCAAAGTTGGGCGGCAGCACATCGATGCCATAGATCCAATCCGTGCCTGTACGTGCGCTGCTGAGCAGGCCCCGTGTGCCGGTACTGTCCAGCCAGAAACCGAAATCGTCGCGGTTCGAGTTGACGGGGTATCCCATGTTGCGCGGGTCGGACCAATACGCGCCCTCGCGATGCGTCTCGAAAATGTCGAGCCCGCCCATGTTGGCATGTCCGGTGCTGGAGAAGTACAGTGCATCGCCCACCACCGTGGGGAACATCTCGTCGCCAGCGGTGTTGATCGTGGGGCCCATGTTCACGGGCGGTTCCCAGCCCTGCCCCCAATTGGTGCAATACCAAAGGTCCTTTCCGCCATGCCCCCCTGGCATGTCGCTGGTGAAATAAAGTGTTTTGCCATCAGCGGACAGGGCCGGATGACCGATGGAATAATTGTCGCTGTTGTATTTGAACTCACTGATCTGGCCCCATTGCCCATTTTCCTGCAGGGTGGCCTTGAACAGTTTCAGGCCGCTCATGTTGCCCTCGTCCTTCAGCAGCTTGCCGCCGTAATAATTGCTTCGTGTAAAATACAGCGTGCCGGCGTCGGCGCTCAGCGCCGCGGGGCCTTCGTGGTATGGCCCGTTCACGCTGCCCTTCAAGGTGGCGGGTGTGTCGGATTCCCAGTTCCTGCCCAGCGGCATGGTGTACAGGTCGGCAAATGAATGGCCGGACCATGGGTCTTTTTTTTCCAGGCCTGGATCGCGTTGGCCAGTGAAGAGGATGCCATTGCCGAAGGGCACGGCTGAATAGGCATTGGCCAAACCGGCGGTTTGCACCTGGTGCACCCGGAACCGGCTGCTATCCTCATAGAACGAGCGATAACCTTGGCAGGCACCCACCAATTCTGCTATTTCACGCTTTTCGGGCTGATCCTGCCAAGCCCTCACCAGAAAGCCCTCGGCCTGCCCGTATTCGGCATTGGCCATCAATATCCGGCCGTAGGCATAAGCATCATCCCCGGCCAAAGCGCCCATTGTTTCAGCTTGTGCATAGTGCCTTCCGGCCTGTTCCAGCTTGTTCTGTTTCACTTCCGTGCGCGCCATCTTCAAGAGCAGGTCACGGTCGGCGCCAGGTCGTTGCGCTTTCGCGTAATGGGCCTCGGCCTTGGCGTAGGAGAGCAATTCCATGGCCTGGTCGCCCTTGCGAACGTGATAGTTGGCGCAAGATGCCAGCAACATGGCCAGGATTGCAGGGGCAATAAATAGCGTGCCTTTGTTGCGCATCAGAAGTACCTTGGATTTTTGATCATGATCGGCTCCCGGCCCAGGTCGATCCCGAGCATTACTTCATGTGAGCCACCGTTGTAGTGCCGCAGTTTCGATGTGGTGAGGTCGTAGGCATAACCTGCCCTGAACATGTGGTTCAACTGGTATTCCACCATCGCCACCACGGCGTCGCCGGTGCGGTAGCCTGCCCCCAGCCAAAGGCGCTCCTTGAACAGCAGGTTAACGTTCAGGTCCACCTCGGGCGGGGCCTCTGGCTGGTATTTCACCAGTACACTGGGCTTAAGGTCGAAATGCTCATTCAACTCCAGCACATGGCCGGCGTTGAGGTAGTAGTGCTGCGTGAAGTAATGGTCAGGGGCGGATGGCAGATTGGCCTGAAGGCCACGATCCGCTGCATAAATGGTGGGAACGGACAGGCCAACGAAGGACCGGTCGTTGTGCCAGTATAGGCCAAATCCGAATTTCCCGACCGCGGTGTTGCTGATGTCGCTTTGGTACAAGGGATCCTGGGCATCCCAATAGACCAGGTCGGAGAGCTTGGCGGCGTACATGGACAGACCGGCCTTCAGCCCAAAGGCTAAGTGGCCTTTGGCCCCTGTGCGGATCCGGTAGGCATAGTTCGCGCCCAATTCCATGTCGCGGCTAATGCCTATGCGATCGTGGGAAAGGGTGAAGCCCAGGCCCATTTTGTTATCGAGCAAGGGTGAATCGAAGCCGAGCAGGCTGGTCTTTGGCGCGCCCGGCAGGCCCACCCATTGGCTGCGGTGCAGCAGCGTGGCAGTGGCATAAGGGTGGCTGCCGGCATAGGCCGGATTGAGGAACAGGCCATTGAACATGTATTGGCTCATCATCAGCTCCTGCTGGGCGAAGGCCGGATGCAGGCAGGCGAGCAGTGCCGCGGTGAGGTAGAGGTGCTTGATGCGCATGATCGTTCCTTTGTGGCCTTACCGGCGCAGGTCAACGTAGTTCTGTAGCGTTTTGTCGCTGCCAAGGCGCAGCACAACGAAGTAGGTGCCCTCGGGCAGTTCTTGGCCTTGCTGGTTCTCTCCGCGCCAATCATTCTGGTAGTTCAATCTGTCGTAAACCACGTTGCCCCAGCGGTTGAAAATGGTGATCTGGTTGTCCGGCCAAGCATCAATGCCCTTCACCACGAACAGGTCGTTATGCCCGTCGCCGTTGGGCGTGAATCCTGTAGGCATTTCCAATTCATCGGGCTGTGTAAGCAGCACGGTCAGCTCCAACGTGCAGCCATTTGCATCGGTGATGGTTACGGTGTAGGTGCCAGCGGCCAGGCCGTGGCGTTCGCTTGCTTGCGCCCCGTCATGCCACAGGTAACTGTAGGGTGGCGTGCCCCCGGCCATGTTCAGTGCGATCCAGCCGTCATGGCCACCCCAAGTGCTTACGTTATGGCCGTTGCCGTATGCGGATAGTAGGGTGTCCGGCACAAGCTGGGCCGGGCTTTCGATCACGAACGTGTGTTCCCAATGGCAACCCATGGCATCTGCCACGGTTACACTATATGTCCCGGCCGGCAGACCATCCAATGTTGTTGCCGTTGTGCCGTCCTGCCAAGTGATGTTGAACGGCGCCGTTCCGGCCGTTACCTGTAATTCAATGCTGCCTTCGCTGGAATTGTGGCAGAGCGGTTGTTTCAGTGTGCTTTCCACTTGCACCGCGGGGCTTCCTTCTACTTCCACTGCGGTAGTGGCCGTGCATCCGTTGGCATCGAGCACGGCAACCGTGTAGGTGCCGGCCGGTATGCCAGCCAGGTGTTCCGTTTGTGCACCGTTGGACCAGGTGTATTGGTACGGTGCGGTACCACCCGTTACCACGCTGTTTGCTGCGCCGGTGTTCGCCCCGCAGGGTGCCGGCAGGGAGGTTGCCGCCACGGATAAGGGTTGTGGCTCTTCAATGGTGAAGCAGGCCTGGACAGTGCACAGGTTGTCATCGGTAACGTTGAAGCAATACGTGCCCGGTGCCAATGAACCAAGCTCGAGGTCGCCAGATGCAAAGCCTCCTGGACCTTCCCATTGCCATTGCAAGGTTCCGGTGCCGCCACTGGCCTGGCCCTGCAACGCGCCATCGTTGGCGCCATGGCAACTGATCGCCGACCCAGAGGGCAGCAGTGCAGGCAATATGGAAGCGTTGATCGGGGTTGCGGCGACCACGGCAATGGTGTCGCTCGTGCTGCAGCCAAGCGAATCGGTGGCTGTGATGATGTAGCTGCCCGCTGCCAGCCCACTGAGGCTGTCCGCGGTGGAGGTGAATCCGTTCGGGCCGGTCCAAGCATAGGTGTAGGCCGGGCTGCCGCCTACTGCTACCAGATGAATGGCACCATCGGCACTGGTCCCGCAGCTGGTATTGGCCCCGCCGTAATCCGCCATGGAATAATCCAGGCTGATGGGGGTGGCGGGCTCGCCAATGGTGATCTGGCTGGTGAGCACGCATTGGTTGGTGTCCGTTACCACAAGCTCGTACAGGCCAGCCGTCAGATCGTGGATGTCCGGAGTGCTGAAGGAGGTGCTGTCGGGCCCGCGCCAATCGAACGTGTAAGGTGCGTTGCCGCCGGTTATGGTGGTAAGCACCGAGCCGGTGGCCCCACCGTGGCAGGCCACATCCGATGCGGATAACTGTATGGCCAAGGCGCTGGCCGGTTCCGTAAGGGTGATCGAGCTGTCCCGCACGCAGCCCCGGGCATCGGAGATCAGGATCGAGTATGTGCCTGCCACCAGACCATTGATGTTCGGTGTGCCGGCCACGAACCCGTTCGGGCCTTGCCATTGGTACTGCAAGGGTGCGAAGCCGCCAGTGGCGCTAAGCTCGATCACGCCCGTAGAGTCTCCATGGCAGGCTATGTTCACGCTGCCATACTGGCTGGCATAAAGGGCCAGCTGGATCGGGGCTGCAGCGAGCACAGTGGCTTGTGCACTGGCCTCGCAGCCCATGGCTGTGGTGACCGTGGCGGTGTATTGCCCGCTGGCCAACCCTGTAATGTGTGCGGCAGTAGAGCTGAAGCCGCCAGGACCGGTCCAAGCGATGGCCAAGGGAGCCACGCCGCCCGTGATGTTGAGCATGATCTCGCCGTTGGCGGCCACATCGCATTCGTTGCTGGTCACCACCGGTTCAAGCTGCAGGGCGGGCGGTGCGGTAAGGGTGAAGCTGCGCTGCGCGGTGCAATTGTTGGCATCTGAGACCAGCACGCTGTAGCTGCCCGGCTGAAGCCCTTCGAGCTGCTGCGCGGAACTTCCGAATCCATCCGGTCCGGTCCATTGGAATTGGTATGGTGCCAAGCCCCCGCCCACGGCCAATTCGATGCTTCCATCATTGCCCAGGCAGCCCACCGCAAAGCCATTGTGGTCGCTGATCGTGGCCGTAGTGGTCAGCGGCGGGGGGGCCACCAACGTCACCGTTCCTCCCGAGTAGCAGCCGGCGTTATCCGATACCGTTGCCGTGTAACTGCCCGGTGCAAGCCCGGTAATGGTTTCCTGCTGTGATTGGAATCCGCCAGGGCCGCTCCAACCCACCGTATAGTCCGGGCTCCCGCCGGTAATGGCGATCGTGATCGAACCATCGGCCGCGCCAGCGCAAGACACTTGGTTGCCACCGCTGTAGAGTGATGTGGTGAATTGGACCTCCAACGGAGCAGGGGCGGTGAGCACGGCCTGTGCTGACTGGGAACAGCCATTGGCATCGGTGATCAGGGCCGTATAGGTGCCGGCCTGCAATCCAGTGATGTTTGTGTTCGCTGAATGGTAGCCTGCGGGTCCTTGCCAACTGACCAGGTAGGGCGCGGTGCCGCCTGACAGGCTGAGGGCAATGGAACCGTCCGAGGCATCGGCACAGCTGACATGGTGCCCGTTGGCCATGGCTTGCGGCACTGCCTCTGCTTCGATATCGGAAGGACTGGTCAATATGACCCCGGATGTGCCTTGGCACCCGAGTACGTCGGTGACGGTCACAGTATATTGACCGGCCTGCGCGCCATGTAATGTATTGCCTGTGCCCATGGGCCCGCTGGGGCCATGCCAAGCAATTTCATATGGGCCCACCCCGCCTGTCACATTCGCCGCTATGCTGCCATCGGCACCGTTGCTGCATCCCGGTTCTGCCGTGGGCACCAGCCCCACCATGATGGGTTCCGGTGCCACCAAGGTGTAGCTGGCCGAGGCATTGCATCCATTGGCATCGTGAATGGACAACGTGTACTGGCCAGCGGCCAATCCGTCAATGTCGGCTGTTATTGAAGTGAACCCAAGGGGTCCGTTCCAGAAATAGTTGTAGGGTCCGGTTCCACCCGAAACTTCAACCTCAATGGAGCCATCTGTTGCGGTGGGGCAGCTGACATGGTAACCCCCTGTGGTATTGCCCAGCACCGCACTGATCTCAAAGAGGTCGGGTTCGCCAACGTTGTAGGTCGTGGCGGATGTGCAACCGGCCGCGTCGGTCACAACAACGGTATAGGCGCCGGCAAACAGTTCCTGGATATCCTGCGTGTTCGCGGAAAACGCGGGGAAACCGGTCCATTGGTACGTGTATGTCCCCGTTCCGCCACTAACGGAAAGATCGATCGCGCCCGTGTTGGCTCCCTGGCATTCCGTTGTGGTCACCGCTGCCTGAAGCAACAATGGCGATGGCTGCGCAATGATGGCCGTAGCGCTGGCTTGGCAGTTGTTGGCATCGCGCACTACCACATTGTAGGTGCCGGCCACCAAGCCGGTCAGGTGCTGGCCGTTCGCGGTAAAGGTGCCGGGCCCGCTCCAAAGGATGGTGTATCCGCCGCTGCCACCTTGTATGTCAAGGTCCATTGCACCAGTTGCACCCGCATGGCAGGCAATGTCGGTTGTTGCAATGTTGGCCTGCAAGGGTGCGGGGGCATTGAGCACGATCGTTACCGTGTGGCTGCAATTGTTACCGTCGGTCAATTGTGCCGTGTAGGTGCCCGCCTGTAGGCCGGTGATCTGCATATCGTTCGAGGTATAGCCGCCGGGCCCATTCCATTGCACGGCATAGGGCAGCGTGCCACCGGAAGGTTGCAGCCCGATGGCGCCGTCGCTTTCGCTGCTGCAGCTGATGTTAAAGCCCTGTGCATAGGTGGTGGCCGTGGCCTGGGCGGTCAATGGCGGCGGGGCAACCAAGGTGATGCTGGTGCCCCGGCTGCAGCCGTTGGCGTCGATAACGGTCAGGCTGTAAGTGCCGGCCACCAGGTAATCGATGTTCGGCGCGGAGGCCGTGAAGCCTCCTGGGCCGCTCCAGGCATAGCTGTACGGCGGCGTGCCACCATCGAACGTGCTGTTGATGGCGCCATCGGCGCCACCGGCACAGGAGATGTCATATCCTCCATGGTTCTTCACAGAGATCACGAATCCGGTCAGGGTGGAAGGGGCCGGTACAATTGCGGTATGCAATGCGGAGCAATCGTTGGCATCGATCAGCACCAGGTGATAGGTGCCGCCCAACAGGCCGGAAATGTTTGCGGTGGAGGCCATAAAGCCGTTCGGGCCGGTCCAGGCGTACTGGTAGGGCGGTGTTCCCCCGGAGGCCTGCAGGTTGACAGCGCCGGTGGCCGAAGCAGAACAGGAAGCTGGGGTAACGGTGGCATCGAAAGTGAAAGTTCCCGGCTCGGTCACATCAAAAGGCTGGTCCAACGAGCAGTTGTTGGCATCGGTGATGTTCACGAAGTATACCCCGGCCGGGATCATGTCCAGGTTCATGGTGCTGGCCGTGAAGCCGGAGGGCCCGGTCCATTGGTAGCTGTACGGAGGCACCCCGCCGCCCGGCTGCAGCTGAATGGCGCCATCGCTGCTGCCATGGCAGACTGCAGAGGCAACCGTGGCCGATGCCGTGAGCTGATCTGGACCATGCAGTACCACCGTGGTATCGGCGAAGCAGCCGTGGCCGTCATGTACGAGCAGATGGTAGGTGCCCGCAGCCAACCCGGTGAGGCTGGCCGTGGTCATCGTGTTGCCTAGCCCGTCCTGCCAATAGTAGCTGTAGCCTGGTGTGCCCCCGGTTACTGTCGCTACTATGCTTCCATCGGTGCTTCCCGGGCAACTGGTGTGTGCGCCACCGGGGTACGTGTAGGGCGCCAAGCCGATCTCCATGGGTTCCATGGGGCCGGGTATGTACACAGGCAGCTCCACGCTCTGGGTGCAGCCGTTCCCATCGGTTATCGTGGCCAAGTGGCTCCCTACAGCCAAATCAGTGGCCGTGGCGCCGGTCTGTGCGGGGGTGGTGTTCCAAACCACATTGTAGCTGCCACTGCCACCTGAAATTTGAATGGTGGCGGTTCCGTCATGATCGCCGAAGCAGCTTACGGCATGCACATCAGAAAGTGAAGCGGATATGGGCAATGCAGGCTGCGTGACCACAATGGTCTTGGCGGCCGTGCAGCCTGCCGCATCGGTGACGGTGGCCACCCACGTGCCGGCGGGCAACCCATTTGCTGTGCTGCCGCTGATCGGGGGCACTGTATTCCACGCAATGCTGTAGGGTGCAGTTCCGCCCATGGGCTGCACAGTGGCTGAACCGGTATGCCCACCGTTGCACAGTACATGATTGGTGTTCATGACTTGCAGGGCCAAGGGAGCCGTTGGGCCTGCGATCGTCACCGGTAGCGACGTACTGCATCCATTGGCATCGGTTACAGTTGCTTGGTAATTGCCTGCGGCCAGGCCCACGGCCGTGGCCGCGGTCTGGGGAGGCGAGGTATTCCAGGCGTAACTGTAAGGTGCGCGGCCACCGCTCGCATTCACTGTGGCCTGCCCGGTGTTGTTGCCGAAGCAACCCACGGGCGTGCTCCCGCCCAAGGAGGCGGTCAACAAGGCTGGTGCGGCAAGCGTGGCGCTTTGCACAGCTGGGCATCCGTTCGCATCGGTGACGCTCAATACATAAGTTCCTGCAACAAGACCCGTGATCCCACTCGAAGCCGAGGTGAAACCGCCCGGACCCGCCCACGCCAGCGTGTAAGGGGCATTGCCACCGGTGATCGATGCATTCAGGCTGCCGTTGTTGCCGCCGTGGCAGGAAATGGCCGTGCCGCCATGGTCGGACATGGCCAACTGCACCGCTATGGCCGGTGGAGGCGTTAGGGTGAAATCCAGGCCGGTACTGCATCCATTTTGGTCGCTGATGGTAACGGTGTAGCTGCCGGCAGCCAATCCCGAGATATCCTTTTGTACAGAGGCGAAGCCGTTGGGTCCCGACCATGTGAAACTGTAGGGCGGCACAGCGCCGGTAACCGATAGGGCAATGCTGCCATCGGCACTGCCCGGGCAGCTTACGTTGGCATTGCCGAATTGGGTGATCGTTGAGCTTACCTCAAAAAGTCCGGGCTGGTTCACATTGAAGCTACGCGTGAGGTGGCAGCCATTGCCATCGGTGATCAACACCGTATATCCGCCAGCCTCAAGGCCACCAATGCTTTCGGTGTTGGCCGTAAACCCGGCAGGTCCGCTCCACGACCACTGATAGGGGGGAGTGCCACCATCGGTATGCAGGCTCACGGAGCCGCTTGCTGCACCCTGGCAGGCCGCCGGCACCACGGTACCGCTTGCGGTCAAGGGAGCGGGTTCCACAAGAATGGCCGTGGCCATGGTAGTGCAGCCTTTTGCATCGGTGATCACGGCGCGCCATGAGCCGGCCGACAGGTTGCTGGCCGTTGATCCGGTTTGGGCCGGCGTTGTGTTCCAAGCGATATTGTAGGGTGCTGTCCCGCCCTGCACGTCCACTGTTGCCGCACCATCATTCCCACCCGCGCAGGAAACCTCCACCATGTTGCTGATGGAGGCTGCAAGGGCCTGCGCGGGTTGCGCGATCACCACCTGCACAGCGGCCGTACATCCGCGCGCATCGTTCACCGTGGCCGTATAGGAGCCGGCCGGCAGGCCGGTGATGGCCGCACCTGTTTTCGGTGGAACGGTATTCCAGCTGTACGCGTAGGGAGCTGTGCCGCCGCTGGCGGAAACCGCGGCGCTTCCGGTGCTTTGCCCGTGGCAACTGACATCCTGTGCACTGCCCAATGAGAGGCTGAGCGCCTGCGCCGGGCCGGTGATGGTGACCTCACGGATGGCCTGGCAGGCGTTGGCATCCGTAACGGTTGCCAGGTATGTGCCAGGTGACAGGCCTACCGCGGCAGGCCCCGCCTGGGGGGGGGTGGTGTTCCATGAAATGTTGTATGGGGGCGTTCCGCCAATGGCCTGTACGGTGGCACTTCCATTGCCCGCTCCGTGACATGCAACGTGCGTGGTCGCAGTTAATTGAAGTGAAAGAGGCACGGTAGGGCCGTTGATGGTGACCGTGCCTGAAGCTTGACAGCCATACTGGTCAGTGGCCGTTGCGGTATAGGTTCCGGGTGCCAATCCCACGGCCGTAGCGGTTGTTTGCACGGGAACCGTGTTCCAGCTAAAGGCGTACGATGGCATGCCGCCGGAGACAGCGAGTGTGGCCGAGCCCAGCGTGCCATCTGCACAGGCCACGTTGGTTACGTTGGTCATGTCGGCCACCATGGCGGCACTTTCCAACAAGGTCACGCTATTCGGAGCGGTACACCCATGTGAATCAGTGATCACCACGGAATAGGTGCCGGCCACCAGGCCGGAAATATTCAGCGAGGAAGAAGTGAAGCCATTCGGCCCGGTCCAAGAAGCAGTGTAGGGACCAACGCCTCCGGTGGCCGAGGCGCTGATGCTGCCATCATTTCCTCCGTGGCAGCTGATGTGCTGGCCAAAAACAAGCAGGGATGGGGTGAGGGTGGCGGTAAGGGTGGCCGGTTGCGCCACGTTGAAGCTTTTCACCTTGGTGCAAACAGCATCCGTAATGGTCACCGTGTAAGTGCCAGCCCCGATGCCGGTGATATCCTCGCTGGTGGCCGTGAAGCCGTTCGGCCCGGTCCACTGGAAAGCATACGGCGGTATGCCTCCTACAACCTGCAAGTTGATGGCCCCGTTGCTGGCGCCATGGCATAGCGGCTTTGTGATCACCGCGGTGGGCTGCATATCGCTCACGTTCACAACGGCTTGGCGCGTAGCGGAGCAATCTCCCTTGGTAATGGTCACCGTGTAGGTGCTGTTGGCCGTTGGTTGCGCCACGGGATCGGCGATGTTGGGGTCGCTCAGACCCGTTGCGGGGTCCCAGGCATACTGGTTGCCGCCGCTTGCGGCCAGTTGTACCTGCCCACCCTTGCAGATCTGGCTGCTCGCGGGTGAAAGCCCCACATGCAGTTCATCCACGATCGGCACCACCAATGTATCGGCCTGGGCACCCGGGCAATTCGGGTTGCCAAGGATGAACAGTATCGTCTCCGATCCCTCTGCGATCCCATCGTCCAGCACGGTCACCGGTTGGTCCACGAAGGCCTGGTCGGCAGGTATGGTAATGGTTTTCGGGACATTTGGATCGGGGTTGCCGATCGTGGTGTAGTCGGTGCCGTTCACGGCCGTGCCGTGCAGGAAGTATTGCAGGGTTAGCGGCTGTCCGTTCACATCCTGCCGGGTGAAGCGCACCAGGCCATTGTTGCAACCTTCCACAAGTGAATCGCTGCCATTGGCGGTGATCAATTGCATGGTCACGGGGTTGCTCTTCACCTTGGCTATGAAAACGCCTGAATCGAATTTGCGGTCAGAGGCGTCCGCAACCACAAGCTTCAGGTGGTACGTTTGGCAAGGCTGCACCACGGAATTGGCGCTTAGCCCCTTGGTGAAGCCATCGTACTGGATATATTGGCCGCCCGCATTGTCGTAGTAATATCCCGCGTTGGAGCCGTTGTTCACGTTGTTGATCGCAACCGCCTGGTTGCTGCCGGGAATCAGGGCAATGTTCTTGTCGTTGCCAATATCCGGGTCGCCGGTAATGCCCGGCCCGCTGATGAAGAAGCCGAATACGTCGTTGTATTGCGACCCCACCCATTCATTGTATTCTTCTGAACCGAACACGAAATCGAAGCGCAGGCTATCACCAGCGGGGATCACATCGAACTCAAACATGCAGGCGTCGTAGGTGGTGCGCCCGGTCACCGTGTTCAGGATCGGGTTGCCCGGCCTGTTTTGTTGAAAGGTCTTATTCTCCACATCGTTCGGCCCCACGGTATTTTGGATGGTGCCCGTGGTGAGCAGGATCCCTTCATCAATGCCCAGCAGTGGCCCCGAATATTGGAACTGGCCATAGCCCTGTGGATGGCAGTTGATCTGGGGATTGGAAATGATGACGCCCGGGCCGGTTATGGTGCGGGCCAATTGCTGCAGGTCGGTTTGTGCGGAAACCTGCAGCTGCGCATGGAGCTGGGCGGTCGCCGCGAATGCCAGCGCCGTGGCGATCAACTGCAGCTTGCGGGCAATGGTTGCGGGCTTCATCGTTGGTTGCGCACGTATTGGCAAGCGTCCATGGCTTGTTGCAGGGTGAGCGAATTTTCGGTGATGCGGGAGGCGGGTATTACGGCCCCGATCAGGGCCTCGGCCTTGGCCTTGAAGTCTTCACGTTCCGTGCCTTGGCCTTCGAAAACGATCACGCCGGCGGGTGCGCAGGCATACAGCACTTTCAGGGACCCATCGCGCTGGGCGCGGGCGTTGAGGGTATCGCGTTCGCTGCTTGTGAGCGCAACGACCCGGATGCCGACCGGCCCCTGGGCGGCACCACTAAGGGTGGTGAGGAGTAGGATGAACAGTACGATGGAACAGGCAAACTGTCGCCTCATGAATGCAGGGTTTGGTGCCACGAATGGCGTATTATACCCCGCAAACGGCGATAAGGTTCCGATGGAACAGGCGGCTGGCCTACTGCCCGCCCACCGCATGTGGGCCTTGCTGCTGCAGCATGGCCTCGTGCAATACCACACCAGCGGCCACGCTCACATTCAGCGATCCGATCCGGCCGGCCATGGGAATGCGGGCCAGCTCATCGGCCATGCGCAGCACGGCCGGTGAAATTCCCGCGTCCTCGGCGCCCATTACCAGCACTATCGGGCCGCTGAGCTGCGCTTGGCGCACCGGGACAGTGGCCTTTTCGGTAACGGCAACAATGCGCAGGCCATGCGCTTTTGCCCGGCGCAAGGCTGCTACGAGGTCATCCACGCGGCATACGGGTTTACGCATCAGGGCACCGGCGCTGCTTTTCACCGCATCGCTGCCCAGCCGGGCGGAACCCATTTTGGGAACCACCAGCCCATGTGCGCCGAAACATTCCGCGCTTCGGGCGATCGCTCCCAGGTTGCGCACGTCGGTAACCCCGTCCAAAGCGATCAGCAGCGGGTCTTCGCCGTGCTCGTAGGCTTGTGCGATCACGCCGTCCATGTCCTGCACGGGCACTTGGCTAATGAAGGCCGCCACGCCTTGATGTTCCACGGCCGTGAGCCGGTCAAGTTTTTCGGCGGGTACCGGCTGCCAAGGCACGCCCAGTTCGCGGGCAAGCTGTTTCAGTTCGCGGATCCCGTCGCCGCCGGCATCGCGCCGGATCAACAGCCGTTCCACATGGCGGTCGCTGCGCAACGCTTCCATCACCGGCCTTACGCCACAGACCAATTCTCCTTTTTGCATGGATCAATATTGAAGGATGCGGCCGTTGCGCCAGCTTTCCACGTTGCGGTACCAGGCGCTTTTCAGCGCGGGATCGCGTTGCAGCACCAGATCGTTGTTGCTGAAGGGCTCATCGCGTTTGCGGAAGCTGAAGGCCAGGCTCATCAGGTTGGTGTCATCACCATAGATCCAAGTTTCGCCCCGGTCGTCCTTGCGTATGGTATTGGGTGTGCCAAAGATGATGTGGACCAGGCCGCGATCGGTGCGCCAGCCCTCGGTGTAGCTTGAAAAATGCCTGTTCGCGCTTTCAACCCGGCCATAGTAAGCGGCGATCGCCTCACGCGCCCGGTCCCGGCCACCGGCGGCATCGGTCCAAAAGCGCTCGATCTCTGCACGCGGGTCGGGTGCGGCGGCCATGGCCTCCCATTCCTTGGAACTGGTGATGTACCGCAGGGGTGCGAGCATGTCGGACGAGGTGGATACATAGGGGAAACCACCTTCCGGTACAACAAGGGTATACCCGGCACGCTGGGCCGTGTCGGCTTGGAAGTGGTAATAGCCATGTGCGGTAGGTACGAAATCAAAACGTCCCTCGGCGTTTACTTCAACCATTTGGGTTGTCGCCGGCGGTTGGTCCAGCTGAGGGGGCTTGGAATTGACGAAAACAGGGGCGGGCAGCTGCTCTATCGGGGGATAGAAGCTGACCTCCAGCTTTTTGCCGGCGAGGTATTCGGCCTCCACGGTGAGCTGGCTATCCAAGGGAACAAAGTCGCTGAACAGGGGCAGCTTCGCTTTGTCCAGAGGCAAGTAGTTGCGGGCGGAGCCAGGCTGCCATGCAGGCACCTGCAGGATCACGGTGCTTTGCGCGTCGCGGTTCAGGTCATGCGCGGTAAGGGCCAGCACAAATGCATCGCCGCCCTTGAAATGCAGCGGCATGCTGCCGATCAATTCCTTGCTTTCCGTGGTGCCCATGCGCTGATCGCTGATCACGGTGCTGGCACTGTCCAGCAATTGCTTGGAGCCTAAGGCCGGGAATACCCTGTAACTCATGGCCACCCGGGCATGGTACGGCCCGCCACCGCCCGTTCCCTTGTACAGCAGGTCCTCTGTCCTCAACCTGAAGTAGATGATGGCGCCATCAGGGGCTTCTTGGTACAAACGTGCATCCAGCCGCATGGCGGCGGCACCTTTGCCGTAGAGGTACGCGAAGTTATCGCTGACCACAACCGGCGTGTAGCTGCTGCAGCCGACGGCGGCCCATGCAGCAATGGCCATTAGCAGTATGAAGGACCGTGGGTTCATGTGCCGGCGCGTTCAACCAGTGGGGGTGGGATCGCCTTGTTGGCGCGGGCACCAAGTTCCTTTAATTTCTCCACTTGGCGCACCAGGTTGCCCGGGCCCTCGGACAATTTACCCAATGCTTTGTGGTAGTGGTCGCGGGCTTCGTCCACATGCTTGCCGATCTTGGACAGGTCGTCCGTGAAGCCCACGAATTTATCATAGAGCAAGCCCGCTCGCTGTGCGATCTCCATGTGGTTGCGGGCCACCTGTTCATTTTTCCAAAGGCCATGTATGGTCCGCAATGTCGCCATCAAGGTGCTGTGCGTTACCATCACCACTTGGCGATCGTACGCTTCCTGGAAGATCTCTGGCCGTTCGCGCAACGCCAGCAGGAAGGCTGGTTCAATGGGCACGAACATGAGCACGAAATCAACACTGGATATGCCATATAGTTGGGCGTAATTCTTCTCGCCCAGCCCTTTGGCATGTGCGCGCATGCTGTCCACATGTTGGCGAAGGAACCGGGAGCGCCCGTCCTCGTCGGCTGCTGAACAGAATTTGTCGTAGTGCACGAGCGATACCTTTGAGTCGATCACCAGATGCTTTTGGTCCGGTAAGGTGATCACGGCATCCGGCCGTAAGCGCGTGCCGTCCGCCTGTGTGGTGCTGGCCTGCATGGTGTACTGCTGTCCTTTCACCAGGCCGGAGTCCTCCAACAGTCGCGCCAAGATCACTTCGCCCCAGGCACCTTGTACCTGCGAATCGCCCTTCAATGCCCTGGCAAGGCTCTCGGCGCCCTCGGTCAGCTTTTGATTCTGTTCTACCAACCTGGCTACTTCGCTTTTTAGCGCGAATCGTTCCTTTCCTTCCTTGTCGTACGCTTCTTGCACCTGCTGCTGGAAGTCCTTGATCTGGCTGCGGAAAGGCATCAGCAACACATTGAGCTTGTCTTCCTGCAAGGCTGTTAACTGCCGTCCCTTTTCTTCCATCAGCGAGCTGGCGATGAGCTTGAACTCCTTGGTCATGCGCTCATTCAGGTGCTCGAATGCCGTTTTCTGTTCCGCGGCATGGGCCTCCAGGTTTTTTGTGCGCTGCTTTTCCGTGGCCAGGCCGGTGCTTAATTCAACCACTTTATCCTGGTGCGACTGGAGTTGTTGCTGCAGCTCGTTTATGCGCTGTTGCAGGGACCCGCGCTCCTCGCTGTGTGTTTTCGCAAGCAGCCGGAGCATCTCCGGGGTGCGTTGGCGCTGCCAGGCCATGGCCGCCCAAGCACCAAGGGCGAGGCCTGCCAAAAGCACCGCCACCAAATACGTTGCCGCCATGCCGCTAAGGTAACGGAGGTGGATGGCGCTTCCTGTTCAATTATCAAGGATCACAACCAGGGTGGCTTCCGGCACATGTTCATACAGTGCGATCACGTCCCGGTTGCTCATGCGTATGCAACCATGTGAGCTGGGCGTGCCCAAGGTGGTCTCGTCCGCAGTGCCATGGATGTATATCCCGCGCTCGCTGCTATCCACTGCCCCGCCCTTGTTCACTCCCGGTTCCAGGCCATCCAACCACAGGATCCTCGAGGTGATGAGGTCCCCGGCCCGCACGTGTGGGCCTGCCACTTCACCCGTGAATTGCCGGTACCGGAAGATGCCGCGAGGCGGAGCACCGTCGCCGATCTTGCGCACCACGCGGTGCAACCCTTCCGGCGTTCGCATGCTGTTGCGCCACGCGCCGAGGCCGTGGGCAGCGGTGCTGATCACGTATTCCTGTTGCATTTCGCCTTCCACCACCAGGTACAAACGCTGGCTGCGCACCGATACGTAAAGGACATACCCTTCCGAAGGCGCCGATGGATAACGCACCTGCATCCATTCGATCAACAAATCGGCCAGCGCTTGCTTGGATCTCGCGGGGCTTTGGCCTGCCGCCAGCAGGGGTGCCAACAGCAGCGCGCCGGCGATCAATGATTTGTGCAACGGCATGGCTGACGAATATTCGGCCTTTACGGGCCGGGCCGGGGTTGTGTTGCGCCCGACTTTTCAGCAGTGGTGCGTGCACTGAAAGATCAAAAGAGGCTGGAGAAGCCGAAATGCACCTTGCCGTTCCTGAGTTCAACCGGGTTGTTGAACTGGCGGCCCAGTGCATAGCTGATGGCAAAGATGCCGGCCTTGGTCTCGAAACTGGTGCCCACGCCAACGCCCAGCGGCGTGTCCGTAAGCAAGTCGCCGCGGCTTTGGTCCTCCCACCAGGCTTGGTCCAAGAACAGAAAAAAATTGCTGTTCTCCTCGAAAAGGAACCGGTATTCGGCGGTGCCGATGGCGAATGAGGAAGCGTAGATGCTGGCCTCGGCTGCCCCGCGCAGGCTTTTTATGCCGCCGATGCGGAACAATTCATTCGCATACAACCGGTCGTTCACCATGCTGCCTGCCTGCCCGGCCAGCCTTAGCGTGCCCCTGCGGCCCAAGGGGATATGCCACGCCAGTTGCCCGGTCAGTTCGTACTGTATGCTCTGGTGCACATTGTCAACGGTGTCGCTGATCAGGGCAGTGGTGCTGCGCTTTTTCCCGGCGGATCCCTCCACGTCCAAGGCCAACCCGCGGCGCGGGTTGAAACGGTAGTCGAAGTGCTCCCGGTGCAGGCCGAGGCCATAGCTGGTGATCTTTACGTCGGCCAGGCCCGGGGCCACCACCAATTGCTGGCCCAGCCGCTTGCTGTTTTTGTTGTTCACGAAGGCGCGAACCTTGTCTCCGCGCTGCAGCAGGTATTCCAATCCTGCCCTGGCATTCACTTCAAGGAAAGTGGTGTCCTGCTTGAAGAGCTTGAGCCCAAGGTCGGCGCCGAACGGGGTGTTGAATACGTACGGCAGGTTGAAGCCCAGCTTCAGGTCCTGGCTGCGGTCCTGCAAGCTGCGCCAATTGAGGTCGATGGCCTCTCCGCGGTGCAGGGCGTTGCGCAGCTTCAGGTCCATATCGCCGGTAAACTGCATTTTGCCACTGATCGGGTCGCGCGCCACGCCGATGATGCCGTTGAAATTGCTGGCCCTGCGGGCATCCAGGAACAGGTACAGCTTGGTTTGTTCCGGGTTGAAGAGCAGGTACGCCGGATGCCGGGTGGTGATAAAGGGCAATTCACGGGTGCGCTGGTCCACTTGCCGCACCAGCAGTTCATTATACAGGTCGCCAGGCGCAATACCGATATATGCTTGCAAATACCGCGGGTTGATGCGGGCTGTTCCCTTCACCACCACACTGTCCAGCGTCACTTGCCGGCCCAATTGCAGGTGCAAGCTTGCCTTTAAGCCCCCGTCCTGTTCAACCAGGCTGTCCAGCCACACCTTGGCAAACGGGTAGCCATTGTTCTCGCACTGGCCGATCAGGCCATTGAAAAGCCGCTCGATCTGTGGCGGGGTGACCGGCCGGCCGCTGTAAATCCGTTCCCTGAAACCGCTGGCGCTGGCGATTTCCGTGGGCACGGTGCCTACAGAAAGATGCGCCCAGCGGTACTGCTTGCCCAGGTGCATGGTGCAGCGCACCGTATCGCCGGTGGTGGTGCAGCCATCGTTGGATGCGGCCAGGTATCCTTGGCCGATCATTTCGTTCCGCAATTCCAAAAGGCGTTTCCCCAACTGGACCGTGTCCACGTTGAATGGCCCCCGCCATTTGCGGGGCAACAGGGTGTCGGCGCTGATCAGCAACACGTGTTGCGCCTGCATGGTGCATGCCAGGCCGAGCAGCAGCAACAATAGGCCCTTGCGCATCAGAAGGCCCAGTTTACCGGATCTGAACCTTGCCCTGCCAAGATCTGGTTAACGCGGCTGAAATGCCCACATCCCAGAAAGCCCCGGTGCGCCGAAAGCGGCGATGGATGGGGAGCTTTCAACACATGGTGCTTGCCTGCATCGATCAATTGTTCCTTGGCCTGGGCATGGCTGCCCCAAAGCAGGAAGATCAACCCGCTGCGGTTGCGCGAGAGTGCGGAAATGGCCGCGTCCGTGAACCGCTCCCATCCGTGCCCGCTGTGCGATCCGGCGTGGTGCGCACGTACTGTTAACGTACTGTTCAGCAGCAGTACGCCTTGTTCTGCCCATGGGGTAAGGTCACCGCCGAAGGGGGTGAACGGTCCGATATCGCGCTGGATCTCCTTGGCTATGTTGCGCAGGGATGGTGGAAGGGCCATGCCGGGCGCCACCGAAAAGCATAGGCCATGTGCCTGGCCGGGCCCGTGGTAGGGGTCCTGCCCGAGGATGACCACCCGCACGGCATTGAAAGGTGTGAGCTTGAATGCCTGGAAGATCTCGCTTCCATGGGGATAGATCACGTGCTTTTGCCGTTCTGCGATCAAGAATCGCTTGAGTTCGGCGAAATAGGGTGCCTTGAATTCCTCCTGTAACTGCTCCGGCCAGCCTTGGCCCAGCTCAGGTACCTTGACCGGTTGGACGGCCCCGGGATCTTTCATGCCCATAAGCGCAAGCTATGCCCTGATCGTTGAAACATTTTCGGTGTGGCCAAAGTATTAGGGGCTAATTTTGGGGATCAAACCCCGTATGTGAGCAACGATGAAAAAGGTCTTCAAGTTATTCGCGGTAATGGCGGTGGCCAGTTTGCTGTTCAGCGCTTGCAAATCGGTGCACAGCTGCCCAGCATACGGGAAAGTGGCCAAGCCTGCCGCAGAAAAGACCGTTTAAGGGCGGCCCACCCACGCATTATTGGCCCGGCTTTGCCGGGCTTTCCCATTTACGGCCGTTATCTGTAGCTGAAACTGACCGATTGCTCCAGTTCAGGCCCTAAACTGAGCGCAACCGGGCAGGTGCGGGCAGCATGCTCCAGCACCTGGCGCTGCTGCCCGGTCAGGTGGGAGCCTTCCATGGTGAATGCGATCTCGACCTTCGCCACCCGGCGTGGCCCCGCGGCCATGTGCTTCACCAAGCGGGCCTCCAGGCCTTTCAATTCAATGCCGCGTGCGTTGGCCGCTATGCCCATCAGCGTCATCATGCAGCAGGCCAGCGAGGTGCTCATCAGGTCGGTAGGGGAAAACGCCTGGCCTTGGCCATGGTTGTCCACCGGAGCATCGGTAATGATCTTCTCGCCGCTGCGCAGGTGTACGGCCTCAGTGCGCAGGCCCCCCAAGTATTTCACGTGTGCGGTATCCATGCCGCGAAGGAACGAAGCAAGGCCAGAACTGTTCGCGCCGCGCATCGGGCAGCTGGGCGGCCACAAGTGGCGGCGTTGCTTCCGCCGTAACTTTGAAGGCTTCTGATCATGATGCGGCCCGTAGTGTTCCTGTTCGCACTGTTTGCGTGCCTGGCCGTTGCCGCGCAGCAACAGGAGAGCGTGTACGATGATCCCGCCCGCACGCTGTATTCACATGAAATATCGGGTGGCCCCATGTTGCATGCCTATGGCTGGGGCCTGACCTTCCAGTACGGGAAATACGCCACCGCACGCGACCGGCATATGCTCGGGATCGACATTCTGTCCATGAAGCACCCCAAGGAGATCAAGAGCTTCAATCCCAACTACCAGGATGCGCGCGGTTATTTCTATGGTAAGCTGAACAGCATGGTCGTGGTGCGTCCAACGTACGGCCGCAAGCACCGGATAACCGAAAAGATCCGCAAGAATGGCGTGGAGGTGAATTATGTGTGGGGGATCGGGCCGTCACTTGGCTTGTTGAAGCCGGTTTACCTGCAGATCGGTGGACCCAGCTTTCCCTATCAGACCATTGTTACCGAGCGTTACGACCCCGCGAGGCATTTTGCTGATAACATTTTCGGGCGCGCCTCATGGTTCAAGGGCTTGGGTGAAATGCAACTGTATCCGGGCGCATTCGGGCGCTTCGGGTTCAACTTTGAGTATGCGGCCACCAATACCGGCATCAAGGGCTTGGAGGCCGGGATCACCATGGATGCCTACGGAACCAAGCTGCCGCAAATGGCCGTACTGGAAACGGAGGATTACAACAAACAATTCTTCCTTGGCTTTTACCTTGTATTGCACTTCGGTGTGAAGACCATAAGATGAGCGGAACAATGCCTGCGGCGCCGGTGGCGCCGGTCCTGCGCAAGCCCGATTGGCTGCGCGTGAAGTTGCCCAATGGCGAAAACTACCGGCGCGTGCGCGGTATCGTCAACGAGCATAAGCTCCATACCATTTGCCAAAGCGGCAACTGCCCCAACATGGGCGAGTGCTGGGGGGCCGGCACGGCCACCTTCATGATCCTGGGCAACATCTGTACGCGGTCATGTGGCTTTTGCAACGTGGCCACCGGCAGGCCAGCGCCGGCCGATCCGTTCGAGCCTGCACGGGTTTCGCGTTCGGTGGAACTGATGGGCGTGAAGCATTGCGTGATCACCTCAGTTGATCGTGACGACCTGCCCGATGGCGGATCTGACATTTGGGCGCGAACCATACGCTCGGTGCGCAGGCGGTCGCCCAGCACCAAGCTCGAAACATTGATCCCCGATTTCAAGGGTGAATGGAACAACCTGGAAGTGGTGCTGAACGAACGGCCCGAAGTGCTGAGCCATAACGTGGAGACCGTGCGGCGGCTGACGCGCAAAGTGCGCATACAGGCCAAGTACGACCGCAGCCTGGAGGTGCTGTTGCGCGCCAAGAAGGCTGGACTGCGAACCAAAAGCGGCATCATGCTGGGCCTGGGTGAAAAGGACCATGAAGTGATGGAGACGTTGGACGACCTGCGCAGCGTGGGCTGCGACGTGGTGACCATGGGCCAGTACCTGCAACCCACGCGCAAGCACCTGCCCGTGGAGGAATATGTGCACCCCGACCGCTTTGCGCGGTTCAAGGAAGAAGGGCTGAAACGCGGCTTCATGTTCGTGGAAAGCGGCCCGCTGGTCAGGAGCAGCTACCACGCATGGAAACATGCCGAATGACCATTGATCGAACCTATGTCCATCCCATCTGTTCATCCAGCATAACCCGATACATCGAATGAGCAAACTCCGCGTCGCCATCAACGGTTTTGGCCGGATCGGCCGCATCACCACACGCATCATGTTCCAACGCTCCGATATGGAGCTGGTGGCCGTGAACGACCTCACAGACACCGCCACCCTGGCACATCTGTTCAAATATGATTCCGTGCACGGCCCGTTCAAGGGCCATGTGGGGTACAACCCCGGCCAACTCGATCTCGGCGGCAGGAAGGTGGCGGCCTATGCAGAGGCCGATCCCGCCAATTTGCCATGGAAGGACCTGGGAGTGGACGTGGTGATCGAGAGCACGGGCCATTTCCTCACGCAGGATCTTGCCGGGGCGCACCTGAAGGCAGGTGCGCGCAGGGTGCTGCTTTCCGCACCGGCCAAGGACAAGACCACAAAGACCGTGGTGCTGGGGGTGAACGACGATATCCTGGACGGATCGGAGGAGATCATCAGCAATGCGAGCTGCACCACCAATTGCGCTGCCCCCATGATCATGGGGCTGGATGAACTCTGCGGGATCGAGGATGGCTTCATCAGCACGGTGCACAGCTATACCAGCGATCAACGGTTGCATGATGCGCCGCACCGCGACCTGCGCCGCGCAAGGGCCGCCGCGGTAAGCATCATACCCACCACCACGGGGGCGGCGAAGGCCGTTACGCGCGTTATACCACACCTGGATGGCCGCCTGGGCGGCACAGGGATCCGCGTGCCCGTGTCCGATGGGTCCATTACCGACGTGGCCTGCCGCGTGAAGAACCTGAGGTCCGAAAAGGAGATCAACGCCTATTTCAAGGAGCTGGCCGAGGGCCGCATGAAGGGCATCCTTCGCTTTACGGAAGACCCGATCGTAAGCGCCGATATTGTGGGTGATCCCGCAAGTTGCATTTTCGATGCGCAACTTACCAGCGTGGTGGGCAATATGGTGAAGATCATGGGCTGGTACGACAATGAGTACGGCTACAGCGCACGCCTGGTGGACCTTGTGGAGAGGATCGGGAACTGGTTGTGTGCCGGGGCCTCCACGGCGCGTCAGGCCGCAGGTCCGCCACTGACCTGTTCATCCGCACTTAACGGTCCATCGCCGTTGCGCTTCATCAACTTCATTTCCACCCCGTCAAACACGGCGTAGGTGAAGTGGGTGATCCAATCACCGAGGTTGATGTAACGGCTTGGGGCCGATGCCATGCCGGGTGCCATCAACGCGATGTCGATCGGTAGGTGCCGGTGGCCGAACACCATGAAGTCAAAGTGCTCTTTGGCCAAACGTTCACGGCAGTACTGCACCAGCCATTCCTTGTCCTGGCCCAGCCATTTACGGTCGTTCTCGTAATTCTTGCTCCGGCTGCGGCCGCTCCAAAAATCGCCCAGCCACAGTGCGAAATTGGGGTGCAACCGCGCGAACAGCCATTGGGCCGCACGGTTGCGGAAAACCTTTTTGATGAACTTGTAGCCGTGGTCGCCCGGGCCCAGCCCATCGCCGTGGCCGATCAAAAAGCGCTTGCCACTGATCTCACGCACCATGCGTTCACGATGGATCACCGCTCCGGTTTCCTGCGGCAGGTAATCGAAGATCCACATGTCGTGGTTACCGATGAAAAGGTGCACCGGGATGCCCCGATCGGTCAGTTCAGCCATTTTGCCCAACAACCGCACATGGCCGCGGGGCACCGCATATTTCCATTCAAACCAGAAGTCGAATAGGTCTCCCAACAAAATGACCTCCGATGCATCCTTGGCCGCTTCATTCAGGAAGGATACGATCCGACGCTCGCGCGCAAGGCTACTGGCGGCATCCGGAACGCCCAGGTGGAAATCACTCAGGAAATAGGTCTTATCACCGGGCATGGGGCCAAAGATGGGCTGCGAAGCCGTCAATGCGGCAACTTCCGCAGGGCTTGCGAGGGGTCGAGTTTTTCCAACGCCAGTACGATCCTTATCCTATCTGTGAACTGAAAGCCGCGTAACTCTTGCTCCTTATTGATGTTGTCCGAAAAAGCGAGCGGCACCCAAATTTCAGCCACGTCACGCATCACCCGAACGCCGATCCCCAGCTCCCAGTTGCCCTGCCAGTCGGTCCGCCGCCCGTCGGGGCCCACCAGGGTAATGGGTGCCGCCCCATAGCTGCCGAATGCGGCCAGGGGCAGGGCGAACGGGAAATCGATTTCCATGTTCAACGCGCCTATCCAGCTGTCCGAGGTGCCGATCGAAGTGGGTGTCTTGAACCCGCCTTGGTCCTTGTTGAATTGGCGCGAGGTGTTTTGGCCAGGGTATTGGCGGTCGATGTAGAGGTGGTCGTAAAGCAGGTCGCTGCTCCCCCAGTACATCCGCCACCCCATGGCAGGCTGCATTCGGGACTGGTCCTTCCGCAGGAACGTGCCGGCAAAGGCGCGAAATGATAGCCTGTGTTTGTGCCGGTCGTAAATGGCGCTCCAAGTGGCCTCCAGGGACAGGCGGCTGAACGCTTCGTTGTTCAGCGAAGTGACAGTGGCGGTGAACGGATTCAAGCCGTTCCGCTGCTCCACGGCAGCGCTTATTTCATGGAAGGTGCGTCGGGTGACCGAATTGACGGGGATTTCCCGGGTGGGGGTCTTCCATGTGCCCTGTGCGTGTTCCCAGGTGAGGATGGAACGGTAACGCAGATAGGCTTGCGGCCCAGTAGTTTTCAGCCGTGGGTCGACTTGAATGGACGGCACCAGGCGGCGGTACCATTGCTCCACCTCCCGTGCATTGTACAGGCTGGCACCAAAGGCCGATGCACCCACGTGCAGGTTGCGGAGCCACCCGGAGGCAAATCGATCTTCACTCCACATGACGCGCGCGCCGCCGGCAGGCCTGCCACTGGAAAGACCGTACAACGGGGCGGCGGCCCATTCCAGCCGTTGGGAGGGGAAGCCTGTGTTGGCCAAGGCCAACCCGGGCATCAGGCCATCATGGGCGTTGTACCCTATGGCCGGCGTCCAGTAGATGGTGCGTCGATCCTCGCGTTCCACCCCGGCCAGGAATTTCAGGTCCGGCAACTTGCTCCGTTTCAATAGGCCGTATGAGCGCACTTCGTTGTTACGGCGGTCGATGTCCAATGTGCGGCCTTCCGCATCAATCACGGCACGATCGGCCTGCGGCCAAGGAAGCATAAGGCTGTTCCGCCCCCGCACCGCGGCATGCCATGTGGTGCCCAGGCTGTCCCGGCCATGCCATGCCGTAACCGGTATGGGGAAGCCGTTCTGCGCCGTGGAGCGGTAGGTCAGTTGCCCATTGCGCAATTTCAGGGCGCGCACGTCAGGCTTCACGGCCGTATTCATCAATTCCTCAAAACACCAGCTGAGATCGCGTCCGCTCGTCTTTTCGTAGCTGGCCCGCACGTCCTGCGGTCGCGGGTGTTTCCCGGACCATTCGGCGAAATAGGCCCGTGTGCAGGCGTCGAACAGGTCTTCACCCAGGGCGGCCTGCAATTGCTGGAAGATCAGTGCGCTTTTGCCGTACACCGTTACGCCGTAATCCAGCGGCGTGTACGCCGTGGCCGGCAGATCCGCGGGCTGGTCCCAGTTGCGCCGGGCATTGTACCGGTACATCAACTCGGTGAAGCGGTCGGGGTCGGGCACGGCGTTGCGCAGCGGACCAGGCAGGTTCAGCACCTCCGGCGGAAGTGATCCAGGATAGCGTTCCGCCATGTAGCGCTTTTCAAAAAAGCTGTTCATCCCTTCGTCCATCCAAGGGTGTTGCCGCTCGTTGCTGGCCAGCATGCCGTAGAACCAGTTGTGTCCCACTTCATGCGCGATCACCTCATCCAACTCCCGTGGTGAGCCCATGTCACCGATGATCGTGATCGTCGGGTATTCCATGCCGCCGCCAGCGGCCAACGTGCCGTCCACAGCTGTGCAACTGCCGTATTCATAATCGCCGACCCATTGGCTGTAAAGGCGCACGCTCTCATTCACGTAAGTGATGGCATCGGCCCAGAGCAATGCATTGCGCGGCGTGAACAGGGCCCAAGTGGCAACATGGCGGCCGCTGCGCTCCAGCTTCACGCGGCCTTTTCGCACTTGGTACCGTTTGTCCGCGAACCAGGCGAAGTCGTGCACATTGTCCTGCACGAAACGAATGGTTTTGTGATCCGGTGACGAAGGGGGGAAGTGGTTGTTGCCAACGTGCAGCGGCAGGGCCGCCAATGAATCCATAAAAGCTTCCTCGGCGGGGGCGCCCGAGCGTTCCCCGGTGGCGGCCAGCACATAATTCGCCGGTAGGGTTATGCGCACATCGTAGTGCCCCGGATCGGAATAGAACTCCCCTTGGTCCAGGTATGGCATGGCGTGCCACCCATCGCTGTCGTACACCGCGGGCTTGGGGTACCATTGGCTGATGTAATAGGCCTGCCCGGTATGGCCAAGCCGCGAAAAGCGGGTATCGGGCACCTTTACGCGGAACGGCGTGGTGATGCTGATGCTTTGTGCGGTGGCCAGTGCACCGGGAAGTTTTACCCATGCAATATCGCCGTGCACGCGGTGGTATCCCCACGCCAAGGGGCCCTCTGGTATGCTGAAGGCCAAGCTATCGATCCAGCCGCGATCCTGTTCCTGCGCGAAATGGAGGTCGAAATCGTTCTGTGCGTCCTTCTGCTTGCATAAGGCGCTGTGCCGGTCACGATAGGCATTGGGCCATAGGTGTACCCAAAGCGTATCAAGGGCAGTAGGGGCATGGTTGGTGTAGGTAAAGGTGGTTGTGCCCCGCAGAATATGGTGCACGTCATCCAACTGCACATCGATGCTATGGTCCACACGTTGTTGAAAGTAGCCTTGGCCTTGGGCGGCCGTGCAGCAGGCCACGGACAGCACCGCGGCCCAAAGTGCGGGCGAATGGTGCCTTGCGGTGGTACTGCGCATGCCTTTTGCCACCTCAGTATGGCCTTTTGGATCTATTTAAGCACCTCGGCCAGCTTCTCCTCCAGGGCCGGTCCACGCAGGTTCTTCGCCAGCACAAGGCCATCCTTGTCCAGCAATATGGTGTAGGGGATGGCCGAAACCCCGTATTGCTGGGCCACTGCATTGTTCCAAAAGGCCAGGTCGCTCACATGTTTCCAGGTAAGGCCGTCCTGCTTGATCGCTCCCGTCCAAGCGTTCATGTCCTTGTCCAGGCTTACGCCCAAGATCTCGAAACCTTTCTTGTGGTACTTGTTGTACATGCGCACCACGTTGGGGTTTTCCATGCGGCAGGGCCGGCACCAACTGGCCCAGAAATCGATCAGTACGACCTTGCCGCGAAGGCTGCTCAGGCTCAGGGGTTTCCCTTCAGGTGTGTTCTGGGTGAAATCGGGGGCGGGGCTCCCCACGGGGATCAGGTTGTCCAGCTGGGCCTGTTGTTCTTCCTGTTGCTTGGCCGCGGCCATCTGCTGGGCCATGCGGTCCACTTGGTCGCGGTAGCCGGCAAAGTATTCACTGTGGCCGATGGTTTTGCGCAGGCTGTCCTTGGCTTGTTGGAACAGGGGCATCTCCTGCTGGATGTTCAGCCGGTTCAGCGCGGCCAATACGGCGGGTGAACCCATGTTCTGGCGGATGAATTCGTGCGTGCCCTCCCTGAATGCGTTGTTCAATGCGCTGTATTCGGCCATGGCCGCGGTGTCGTTGCGGTCCGCCTTCAAGCGTGCCACCAGCCGCTCACTCTCCTCGTCGAATTGTTTGGCCCGGTTGAAGTAGCCGTGCAACAGCGCGGTGTTCACCGATCCTTCCACCTTGCGTGGGTATTGCAGGCTGTCAGCGCTGGCTTCCACGCTCACATTTTCGGCGCTGTCCAGCAGCAGTACCATGATCTTGTCGCCACCCAGGGTGAGCGAGTAGAAGTCCAGCGGCATTGCGGGCAGGTGCAGTTCGCCCTTGCCTTGATCGTCAAGCTTCACGCTGTCCACGTGCACCGGTTTGTTGCCCACGAATTTGTCGAAGTAGAGGGTTTGCCCGCCGGCACCGTCGATCTGGGCCTTCAACGTGCGCAATTGGCCGCCTTGGCTGCCGCAAGCGGCCAACAGTAATGTGGCGGCCATGGCCGCAATGGTCTTGTTCGTTTTCATTTTCCTTCAAGCATTTCGCGCGCTACCGCATTGGCCGAACGCGGGTCGGCCTTGCCCTTGGTGGCCTTCATCAATTCACCCATGAACAGGCCCAGCAGGCCCTTATTGCCGCCGCGGTAGGCCTCCACCTTGTCGGGATAGCGGTCCATGGCCTCCTGCATCGCCCGGCGCACCTCGTCCTCGCCGGCATCGGTGAGCAGGCCGTGCTTTTCCGCCAGTGTTTCGGCGCTGCCTTCTTCTTGCAGTAGCAGGGGGAACAATTTCTGCGAGGCCAGCGTGTGGCTTATTTTTCCTTGGTGCACCAAGGTTACCAGCCCGGCCAGTCGCCCTGGCGCAATGGGCAGGTCGTCGATGGCGAGGCCTTTTTCGTTCACCCACGAACGAACATCGCCCATGATCCAGTTTGCCGCGGTCTTGTAGATCTTCGGGTCCTCAAGGGTGCCCAGGTGGCGGATCACTTCTTCGTAGTACAGTGCCGTGCCCTTGTCATCGGTCAGTATTCCCGCATCATATCCGCCCAATCCGTACTGGCCGGTGTATTTCGCCCTCAGGTCGCGCGGCAGCGGCGGCATGGTGGCGCGCACGGCTCGTTTCTTTTCTTCCGTAACCGTCAGCGGCAGCAGGTCGGGTTCCGGGAAATAGCGGTAGTCATGCGCCATGCCTTTCGAGCGCAGGGCCGTGGTGGTTCCCTTGGCCGCATCAAAATTGCGGGTTTCCATGGCGATGCTTCCGCCTTGGTCCAGGATGGCCGCCTGCCGCTGTGCCTCATGCTCAATGGCGCGCTGCACATTGCGGAAGCTGTTCAGGTTCTTCACCTCCGTACGCGTGCCGAATTCCGACGAACCCTTCCGCCGCAGGCTGATGTTGGCGTCGCAGCGCAGGCTGCCCTCCTCCATGTTCCCGTCACAAATGTCCAGGTAGCGCACCAGCCTCCGCAGTTCCACCAGGTAGTTGTAGGCTTCCTGCGAGGTGCGGATCACCGGCTCGGTAACCACCTCCACCAAGGGGACACCCGCACGGTTCAAATCGATCAGCGTGTTGAACGGGTCCAGGTCATGGATGCTTTTGCCGGCATCTTCTTCCATGTGTATGCGCGTAAGGGCGATATCCTTCTCGCTCCCATCCTCCATGGTGATGGTTACGGCGCCGCCGGTGCAAATGGGGGTGGTGTCCTGGGTGATCTGGTATCCCTTGGGCAGGTCCGGATAGAAGTAGTTCTTCCGCGCATAGTGCATCTGCCCGGCTATGGTGCAGCCGCAGGCAAGCCCCAGTTTTATCGCATGATCCACTACGGCGGCATTGGCCACCGGCAAGGTGCCGGGCAGGGCAAGCGTTACAGGACCGGCCAGCGTGTTGGGGCGGTCGCCGTAGGCATTGGGGTCGCTGGAGTAGGCTTTGCTATTGGTCAACAATTGGGCATGCACCTCCAGGCCCACCACCAGTTCCCATTTATCGCTCCAATGCGGGGCATGGCCGCCGTTCTCTGTTTTTCGTTCTTGCATGGATGCCGGAGCCTCGCGGGCTTTAAGTTGCAAAGGTGCAAAGCAGCGGGGCAACGGCAATGGTGCAGGGCCTCATCGCCCGTCGCTCCGCGTAGCACGTAGCGATAGCAGCCTTTCAGCTGCGGGCCACCATTTCGCGCATGATCAGTGTCAGGCTTGGTTCGGCCTTCTCCGCCACCCGCTGCACCATTTCGTGCGTGGTCTTTTCGATCCGGCCTTCCACGCCCATGTCGGTGATCACGCTCATGGCAAAACAGGGCAGGCCCATTTGCCGGGCGGCGATCACTTCCGGCACCGTGCTCATGCCCACTGCATCGCCGCCAATGATCCGGATGTATTTGTATTCGGCGGGGGTTTCCAGCGTCGGCCCCGTAAGGCCCACGTAGGTGCCCGTGCGCACCGCAATACCGTTTGCCGAGGCAATTTCCTTGGCGCGCCCGATCATGCCGCGGTCATAGGGCTCGCTCATGTCCGGGAAACGCGGCCCGAATTCATCGATGTTGGCACCGATCAGTGGGTTGGGGAACAGGCAGATGTGGTCCGTCAGGATCATCAGGTCGCCCGTATCGAAGCCCGGGTTCACACCACCGCATGCATTGCTCACGAAAAGCCGTTTTATACCGATCAGCTTCATCACACGTACCGGCAGGATCACTTCCGGCATGGTCCAACCTTCGTAGTAATGGAAACGGCCCTGCATGGCCACCACCGGTTTGCCGCCCAATAGGCCGAATAGAAGGCGCCCGGGATGGCCTTCCACCGTGCTCACCGGAAAATCAGGGATGTCCTTGTACGGAATGCTGTGTTTCACATCGATCTCCTTGCCCAGGCCGCTCAGGCCTGTGCCCAGTATAATGCCCGTTTCGGGCATGAAGTTGCCGGTCACCTGCTTCAGGTGCTCAGCGATCCGTTGTATGCGTTGTAACATGGGTTCGTATCAGGGCCTCAAAGGCGAATGGTTCATTCAAGATCACGGCGCGCACGCCGATCACGGCCACGGGTATGTCCTTCAGCACCCCGGTAATCATCGCCGCACCAAGCCGGGCAGCATCTTTTTCCGTGGTCACCAGCATTTTCGGGCCGGCAGCGAAGCTATGGAAAACGTCCGCCACCCGGGTCAGGTCCGCATCGCTGTAGGCGTGGTGGTCGCCAAAGGCCATGTGCCGCAGGCTGGCGCATTGCGGCCGCAAATGGTCCTTCAGCGCGCGGGCATCGGCAATGCCGGTCAACAGCAGCACCGCCGTGGAGCGGTCAACGGAGTGGTCCTGTGCCGCTGCATTTACCGCTTCGGCCATTCCATGCTCCATACCGCTGAAGAACAGCTCCTGGTGCGGCAGCAGCTTTAGTCGCCGCCGGTAGCGCTGCTGCTCGTCGGCCGTTGGCCGGCATGGGCATTTCGTTACGATCACCGCATCCGCCTGCCGCGCGCGGTAGGGCAGGTCCCGCAGCCGGCCAGCGGGCAACAGATGGTCCCTGTACCATGGCCGCCGCCAGGTGGTCAGCACCAGGTTCAAGCTGGCCCGCAACCGGCGGTGCTGCAGCGCATCGTCAAGCACCACGGCGCGCACCTTGGGCATCAGCTTGCTGATCTTCTGCACTCCGCCCACGCGGTCAGCGTCCACAAATACACGCACCCCCGGGAATTTACGCTTCAGCATCAGGGGTTCATCCCCGGCCTGGCCGGCATCGTCTTTCAATTGCACTTCGGCAAACCCCTGGCTGCGCCGTCCGTAGCCGCGGCTCAACACGGCAAGGCCCGCCAGCGGTTCCTGGCTCCCTTGGGCGATCAATGTGCGCAATACCAGCTCCACATGGGGTGTTTTGCCGGTGCCGCCCAGCGCAATATTGCCCACTGCAATGCATGGCGGGGCCGGACGTTCACTGTGCACCAGGCCTGTATCGTACAGGGCATGCCTGGCCCGTAGCACGATCGCGTACAGCCAGGCGAAGGGCAGCAGTACCAGGCGCAGCACTTCCATGGCGCCAAAGATGCGCAGCATGGGCAGTGGATACGTTGCTCTTTCCGTTGGCCGCCTTAACGGGCTGTCCGCTGGGGTGTCCTCGGCCGGGCCGGGTGCAGGGGTGCTGTGGGGTCCCTCTTCGGGGGCCTTTTCGCATTGCGCCAAGGCCTGGCGCCTTGGCCCCACGCCGCACCAGGGCCCACCCTTCGGCCAGCCGCCGCTTCCATCCCTGGCGGATAGCCCGCATAATGCCGGCCCGCCGCGCCCTGCCTGGCCTGCGTTACCTTGGCCGCTTTCCGTTCACCCCCATGAAGGTCAAGGATGTACTTGAAGTGCTGGAGCGTTGGGCGCCGCCCGTGCTGCAGGAAGATTACGATAATTGCGGGCTGCAGGTGGGCGATCCAACGGCCACGGTCAAATGCGCCCTGATCACGTTGGATTGCACCCCGGCCGTGGTGCGCGAGGCAGCACGCAACGGATGCAACCTCATCATCACCCATCACCCCCCCATCTTCAAGGGACTTAAGTCCATTACCGGCCGCAATGAGGTGGAACGGACCGTGTTGGAGGCCGTTCGTGCCGATGTGGCCATTTATGCCATCCATACCAACCTGGACAATGTGCTTGGCGGGGTGAACGGTGAGATAGCGGCCCGTCTTGGCCTGCAATCAGTGCGTGTGCTCGACTCCAAGCCAGCGTTGTTGTTCAAGCTGGCCGTTTTCGTGCCCATGGCACACGCCGATGCGGTGCGCAATGCCATGTTCGGCGCGGGGGCGGGCGTCATTGGTGCATACGATCTGTGCAGTTTCAACGTGCAGGGCACAGGCACTTTCCGCGCCGGGGAAGGCACGGACCCGTTCGTGGGCGAACGTGGCACCCTTCACCAGGAACAGGAAATGCGGATCGAAGTGGCCTGCACGGCACCTGTGGTGCAAGCCGTGGTGGCGGCCATGCAAAAGGCCCACCCGTACGAAGAGGTGGCGTATGACCTGGTCCCCTTGCACAATTTGCATCCCGGTATCGGTTCCGGCCTATTGGGCCGTTTCCCCCAGGCGGTGCCCGAGGTGGAGTTCCTGGAGCGGCTCAAGCAGGCTTTTGGCACCCCGGTCATTCGGCATACGGCCCTGTTGGGCAAGGCCGTGCAACAGGTGGCCCTTTGCGGCGGCTCGGGGGCCTTCCTTATCGGCAAGGCCATGGCGGCAGGGGCGGATGCATATGTTACCGGCGACGTGAAATACCATGAGTTCTTCCAGCCGGGGAACAGGTTGCTGCTGGCCGATATCGGACACTTCGAAAGCGAACAGTTCACCCCGGCACTGATCCAACGCCATTTAGCCCGGATTCTACCTACCTTTGCAACCCGTTTATCGGAAACGGGCACCAATCCCATCCATTATTTCTGACCATGGCCAAGACCGCGACCAAGACCGCCGAGAAAGAGCAAAAGCCCAAAGCACAGCCGACCAAGGCAGAAAGCGCAGTGGCAGCAAAGCTGGCCGCGCTCTACCGGTTGCAGCATTTCGATTCCTTGGTGGACCGGATCCGCACGCAAAGGGGGGAATTGCCACTGGAGGTGCAGGACCTGGAGGATGAGGTGGCCGGCCTGGAAACCCGCATGAACAAGCTGGCCGCCGACCTGAAAGAGGCCGAGACCGCCGTCAGTGACAAGCAGAATTTCATCAAGGACGCCAAGGCGACCATTAAAAAGTACGAGGCCCAGCAGAGCAAGGTGCGCAACAACCGCGAGTACGATTCACTGGGCAAGGAGATCGAATTCCAGAACCTCGAGATCCAGTTGGCCGAGAAGCGGATCAAGGAAGGCAAGGCCTCCATTGAGACCAAGACCGCGGCCGTGGATGAAAGCAAGCACCTGTTCAAGGAGCGCAAGAAGGACCTTGAGCTGAAGAAGAAACAGCTGGATGATATCGTGGCCGAGACCGGCAAGGAGGAGGACGAGCTGGTAAAGAAGAGCACCGCCGCCGCCAAGCACGTGGAGGAGCGGCTGCTGAAGGCCTACCAGCGCATCCGTGGCAATGCGCGTAACGGCCTGGCCGTTGTGCCGGTGGAGCGCGGTTCGTGCGGCGGCTGCTTCAATGCCATTCCGCCCCAGCGCCAGTTGGATATCGGAAGCCACAAGAAGATCATTGTATGCGAGCATTGCGGCCGTATCCTGGTGGACGAGTCCATTGTGGAGGAGGTGACCGGTGCCAAGGAATAATTTCCGGTGCCACCTCAATGGAAAAAGCCCTTCGCATAGAAGGGCTTTTTCCATTGGCCGCCATCGGATCTCGGCCTAGGGACGGAACGCTATGGTAAGTACCCCGCGGGTGTCGGTGCGCTGCACGCTGGTCGCATTCACCAAAGCGGGGTCGTACTGGTAATATTTCACGTCCTGGCTGCCGTACACGCCGGTAAGATCAAGGCTCACATGCCGGGTGCGGTAGCCTATGCCTCCCGTGAAGCGCATGTATGCGGTGCCCTGCAGGGGCTGCTGGTCCTTGTATGCACTGGGCCATATGCCCCAGCCACCACGGAAATACCAAGCGCCCGAACGCCACTCGGTGCCCACGCGCACGCTGTGCACGCTGCGGAACTCATTGCGCATGGCGTCATTCTCCACGTTGAAATCGTAGATATCGCTGAAGGCGGAAGCTTCGCGCAGTTTCCCTTGTCGGAAATCCGTGTAGCCATAGTCCACGCTTACCAGGCCGGCTTGGCCCACCACATAGGCGGCCGAGGCCAGCACGCTCCATGGTGTGCGGATGCGGTAATCGAAATTGCCGTCAGGCGAATCCTGCCGGTATCCGGTTTTTCCGCTGGCATCCGCGCTGTTGAAATTGGTGGTCATGCTGTAGTTGTACGCATCGCTCAACTGCAGCCACTTCGGGCTGTGGAAGGCCAGGCCAAGCCGCAACGCGCTGCCAACGCGCCCGATCATGCCCAGCTTCAGGTCGATGCCACTGCCCGAGGTGATCAGCTTCTCGGAGTAAGACAGGTCCTTCAGGTCCTCGCCAGACGCAAGAACGGACTCCTTGTGCGTGGTTTGGCGCTCGTAGCGAAGACCTACAAGCCCCATGGTCGCACCGAGGTAGAACCGATCGTTGTAGTTGGCCGCATAAAAGAAGCTGGTCGTGTTCATCCGGCCTGAGGAAATGGTCCGGTGGTCCTGTTCCATGTCGGGTGGCCCCAAAAGAACCGTTGCATATTCATGCCCGGCGCTGTCCAGTGGATCGATCCCATAGGTCATATAGGCCAGGTCGCTCGTGAAAGCGAGCTGGTCCGCCAAGGCACCGGGTGCCACGCCGTTGGCCTCGTTGGCGAATTTCTGCAGGATCGTGCTGGGCACATCGCGGCCGAACGCGCGTTCGTCCCAATGGTAGCTGGCCTGCCTGTCGAAGGAGACCCCGAATGTCCCGCTCTTCCAGTTGCCACCATCCTCGTACGGTGTGCTCAGGATCAATGAAAGGTTATTGAAGCTGAAACGGTTGTCCGTATCACTGGTGCTGGTCCCATAATGCATGGAGCGCGCATTGTTCACCTCGAACTGGGGCGTGAGCGAAAATTCGCTGGTGTTGTAAAGTGCCAGGCCGGCCGGGTTGGTGGATGCGCTGCCGGGATCAGCTCCCACGGCGCCAATGGCGTTCCCCAAGGCCCAGCTGCGCGCCGTTCCACCGGGCAGGTAGCTGCCGAAGCGGAGCACATCCTCCTCGCTTTGTGCCGCCACCTGTTGCGTGAGGCAGGCCGCAAGGGCGGAAATGGCGATCAGGGACCTTGGGCGGGTCATTTGTTCACGGTTGCGTTAAAAATTACCGCGGCCTGGGACTGGTGATCCGGCCGCCTCCACCATCGCGCCCTCCAAAACTGCCGCCCGTGGAGCGTGAGGGGCTGGGGGCGCTATCCAAGCCCCAATTGCGGTTGGGCCGACTTTCCTGGCGCGGCGTGCGCTGGGCCGGCTCGCGCTGCAAGTTGTGATCGGTGGACCGGGGTGCGGGCGCGGTCAAGCGTTGGGGCTTGCGTTCGCTGGCGGGGCTTTCCATCCTGGGGGTTGCATTGCGCGTGGCGTCAGGCATCAGGCTCGCCGGGTTGCGCATCATGCGGGGCGTTGGCGCGGCCACCGGCGCAGGGCCGGAACCTGCGGACATGGAGGGGCGATGCCCGTAGGCGATATTGCTGTACCCAACTGGTTCATAGCAGCCGAAGCAACGGCCCCAAGGGCTGTAGTAGGGGCCATAGCCCATGCCATAACCGCCATAGCCCATGCCGTAGCGGCCATACCCATAATACCCGAACGGATCATAGGGCGAATAGCCATAAGGGCTGTAACCGTACCCGCTCATCCAACTATTCCCCCAATATGGGTTGTAGCCAGCCAGACCGCTGCCGTAATAAACGCTCATGCTGCCAAAACTGGTGGGCCAACCGTAGCCTATGCCCATGCCGTAGGACGGGCCGAAGCTGCTGACGCCGGCCCCAAAGCCGAACCGGCCGTAATTGTAGTAATAGGGGTCGTTGTAGGTGAGGTCGTAATAATCGCGGCGCTGCGCAAGGCGCTCGCTTTCGGCCGGGTTGTAATAGTCATCGTTGGCCTCGTTAGTTGCTTCGCCCCGCGCCGCGGTCCGTGTTTGGGTCACGACTGACCGGTCCGGCACGTCATATACGTCATCGGTGGCCACGGCCGTTTCGCGCAGCGTACTGCAGGCCGAAAGCCCAAGAAGGCCAAGGAGCAAAAGGGGGAGTGGTTTCATGGGGACGCGGTTCTTTCCGGTGGTCGGCCCGTACATTCGCCGACCCATACGGCTGGAACAAAAATAATACCATAAAAGCGCATTGCATGAGCGATCAACTCACCAAGCGGGAAACGGATTACGCCCAATGGTACAACGACCTGGTGCTCAAGGCCGATATGGCCGAGCACAGCAGCGTGCGTGGCTGCATGGTGATCAAGCCGCACGGCTATGCGATATGGGAGAAAATGCAGGCCGCCCTCGATGGCATGTTCAAGGCCACCGGCCATGTGAACGCATATTTCCCCCTGTTCATTCCAAAAAGCTATTTGGCCAAGGAGGCCAGCCACGTGAAGGGCTTTGCCAAGGAATGCGCCGTGGTCACCCATTACCGGTTGATGTCCGATGCCGAAAAGGGCGTGGTGGTGGATCCGGCCGCAAAACTCGAGGAAGAGCTGATCGTGCGGCCCACCAGCGAAACCATCATCTGGAACACCTATCGGGGCTGGATCAAAAGCTACCGGGACCTGCCGCTCCTGATCAACCAGTGGGCCAACGTGGTCCGCTGGGAGATGCGCACCCGCCTGTTCCTGCGCACAGCTGAATTCCTTTGGCAGGAAGGCCATACGGCGCATGCGACCAAGGAAGAGGCCGAGGAAGAGGCCCGGCGGATGCTTGATGTGTACGCCGATTTTGCCGAGCAATGGCTCGCCATGCCGGTGATCAAGGGAGTGAAGTCCGAGAGCGAGCGGTTCGCGGGTGCCGTGGACACGTATTGCATAGAGGCGTTGATGCAGGACGGCAAGGCCCTGCAGGCTGGCACCTCACATTTCCTGGGGCAGAATTTCGCGAAGGCTTTTGATGTGCTCTTCACCAACAAGGAAAATCAGCAGGAGCATGTTTGGGCCACCAGTTGGGGCGTTAGCACGCGGTTGATGGGCGCATTGATCATGACACACAGTGATGATCATGGCCTGGTGTTGCCGCCCAAGCTTGCACCCGTGCAGGTGGCCATTGTGCCGATCGCCAAGAATGGGGAGCAGATGGCTGCCATAGACGAGTATGTGCGGCCCATGCTGGAAGCGCTCCGCGAAAAGGGCATCACGGTGAAATACGACAATGACGAAAAGAAAAAGCCGGGTTGGAAGTTCGCCGAATACGAATTCAAAGGTTATCCGGTTAGGATCGCCGTAGGCCCGCGCGACATGGAGAATGGCACCGTGGAAGTGGCCCGTAGGGATACCCTGGAAAAACAGGTGATGCAGGCTTCCGGCATTGCCGGGAAAATACAGAACTTGCTGGTCGCCATCCAGGACAATCTGTACCGCAAGGCGCTCACCATGCGGGAGGAGAACACCCAAGCGGTGGATACTTACGAGGAGTTCAAGGACCGGATCGATCAAGGTGGCTTCTTCCTTGCACATTGGGACGGTACCCCGGAAACTGAGGAAAAGGTGAAGAACGAGACCAAGGCCACCATACGCTGCATACCCTTTGGGGGTGAGAAAGTACCGGGCAAGTGCATGGTCACCGGAAAGCCGAGCCCCCAACGTGTGATCTTTGCAAGAGCCTACTGACAATGCCAGATAACCCCGCCGACACCCGTGACATGATCGTGGACCTCCTTGCCCAAAAGGCGGGCATGAAACAGGATGTTTACACAATGGGCAAGCAGAACTTCAACCTGCTGAAGGCCGAACTCAAGCAACTGGTGGGGGAAGTGGCCGCGGAGGTAGCTGCGCGCGATCCCCGGCTCAAGGTGGAATTCACTGAACAAGGCGATTTCTCCGCCAAGGTGGTGGCTGCAGGGGATACAGTGGTCTTTACGCTGCATACCAACGTGTTCCGGTTGGATCAAGGCCACAACTTGTGGAAGTCAAGCTATTTGCAGGATGATGAAAACCGCGGATATTTCAGCGTGGTGAACGTATACAACTTCCTCACCGACTCGTTCCGGTATGACCGCGAGCGCGACCTGGGTTACCTGGTCGCACGCCTTTTCATCAACCGCGAAGGCCATTTCTTCGTGCAAGGCAAAAAACAGCTCGGCTTCCTGTACAACGACCTGTCCGACAGCCGGCTGGACAAGGAAACCATGCACGAAGTGCTCTGCTCGGTCATGTTGTACGTGCTTGGTTTCGACCTGTTGGCACCGCCCTATGACCAAGTGAGCCAAGTTACCGTGGAAGAGATGAAACAGCTGGAATCAAACTCCATGGTAAGCACAGGGAAGCGCCTCGGATTCCGTTTCCAGGCGGATTCCGGCGACATAACATGAGCGCGGATTTGGTGATGTCGCGGAACTGACTACTTTTGCGGCCCCCAATGCAGGAATGGCTGCAATCGGGGGTACAGTTGGCCCGTTCGTCTAGGGGTTAGGACGCGTCCCTTTCACGGATGAAACAGGGGTTCGATTCCCCTACGGGCTACGAAAGACCCGGACATCGCGTCCGGGTCTTTTCATATTCCTTGGCCAACCGATGCCCCGCTAGGCGCCGGGTTCTTTGGTCGGGGGCCGGCCGCATGTTGTGTGATCGTTGTTGCTAACAACACAACAGCCTCGGCGCAACCGAAGCCCTTGGTCAAACGTATATTTGGCGCTTCCCGCATTTGGCCGGAAGCCCCGTGACGCCGCAAATACCCAACCAAGTACCGTATGAAGCTTACGAAGAACTTGTCGGCCCTCCTTCTGCTGGCCTTGTTGGCCTCATGTGTCGGCAAGCGAAGCATAAACTACCTTCACGACGGGTCGTTGAGCAATACAAGCAAACTTTTCGCGAACAAGAAGTTCGAGTACAGGATCCAGGTCAACGATGTGTTCAGCATACGTGTGCTGGGCTTGGATGAGGCCAACTCGCGCCTGTTCAACGTGGAGACCGTCAATGCCGGCCTCGCCCTCAACGATGCTTCACTTTATGTGAACGGCTTTTCCGTGGACAAGGCCGGCAATGTGCAATTGCCCAGTGTGGGCAAGGTGAAGCTGTTGGGCCTTACGGTCAACGAGGCCCAAGAGCTTTTGCAGCGCAAGATCAATGATTATTTCGCCAATGCCACGGTGATCCTTAAACTGGTCAGTTTCAGGGTAAGCGTACTGGGGGAGGTGCAACGGCCGGGAACATATTTCGTTTACAACAACCAGATCACCCTCTTGGAGGCGTTGGCACAAGCAGGTGGCCCCACGGAAATGGGCGATAAAAGGCACATTACGCTGATGCGGCAGAGCGATCAGGGCACGCAGGCCCTCTACATGGACCTCGGCAAGGCGGACATCCTCACCAGCGAATACTATTACCTTCTGCCCAACGATGTGGTCTATGTGCCGGCACTTCGGGCCAGGCCCCAACGGATGAATTTGGACTTGCTGGGCATTCTGTTCGGCGCCATCAGCGCAGCAGCCTTGGTGATCACAGTGGTTAGAACGAATTGATGGCCACGGACCAGCACGATTCAATAGATGTGAAGGCTTTCATCCGGAAGCTGCTCAGGGTCTGGTGGCTTTTCGCCATTACGCTCACATTGGCCGGTGCCGCCGCAGTTTGGGTGGTGAAGACCACGCCCAAGACGTATGAGGTGTACGGGGTGATGTTGATGAGTGACACCAAGCGCAACAGTTTCGGCAGCAGCGGGGAAGATTTCATTAAAGGAGTATCCTACCTCAGTAGCAAGGCCGGACTGGAGGATGAGATCAGTGTGCTGACCTCATACACCAACGTGTTAAGCACTATACAGCAGCTGGATTTCGGGATCTCATATTTTGTGGAGCGCAACTTCCTGAAGCATGAGGTTTACGAAGATCGTCCGTTCATCGTCCGGCTCGATACCGGATTGCAGATCACCGGAATTTTCGTGCGGGTAATCCCCGATTTCGAGGGGCGTACCTACCGCGTTACCGCTTCTGGAAAGAATGTACGCATGTTCAATGCCGGGTTGCAGCAACCCGTGGACAATTTCGTCAAGGACCTCGACCTTGATGTTACAACTAAAATGGGGGAGCCATTCCGTAGCCCCTTTCTGAACTTTAGCGTACAATTCAACGATCATTTCGGCTACAAACCGGACGAGAAGTATTGGTTCATGCCCGCGAGCAACCCCGATGTGGCGGCCTATTACAGGTCGAGGACATCAGTGGTGCCACAAAGCGATGAAAGCAACATCATCACGGTGTCGATCGTGGGGCAGGACACCAAGAAGGAAAAGGACTATGTCAACACGTTGATGCAGTCCTACATAAAGAACGAGCAGGACAAGCAGAATGAGAAAGGCCGCAAGACCATCGCTTTTATTGATGAACAACTTGACCGGTCCGCGGGCAACTTGGAGGCGGCGGAAGGAAATTTGCAGAATGTGCAGGCATCGGCCGGCGGCTTGGTGGGCAGTGCCAGTGATCGGGGAGCGGCCGTTTTCAACGATTTGTCGCGCCTGAAGGACGAACAGGCCAAATCCCGTTCGCGGATGGATTACCTCGGCGAATTGATCGCTCACATGAGCGCTGATGATGGCGGCATGCCCACCACGATCTCGGCGGCCAACGTAGGGGCACCATCATTGAGCAACTTGATCGATCAATACAACCAGGATGTGAATGAACTGGCCACCCGCCGGTTGGCGGAACGCCAGCAATCCGCGCCCACCATCGCCCTTTCGCGCAAGGTGCAAACCCAGCGCAACCAGATCATTCAAAGTGCACAGGATGCCAGGCGGGGTGCACAGCTGGAACTTCAACAGATCACCTCCCGCATCAACCAGCTCGAGTATCAACTCAATCAACTGCCCCAGAGCAGCCGGCAGGTGTCCATCGCAACTCGCAAATACGAGATTACCGCCAGCATCAACACATACTTGATGGAGAAGCGGTACGAGGCGGAAATTGCCGTTAACTCGGACCAAGTGGACAAGTATATCGTTGATACGGCACGTGTACGCGATGGGGGGCCGGTGGAGCCGAAGAAAACAAAGGTCCTGGGCTTGGCCGTGGCCATCGGCCTGCTTATCCCTATCGGCTTTGTGTTCATCCGCGACATGTTCAACGACAAGATCATGGATCTCGAGGAACTGAAACGGCTGACCGCCATACCTGTTCTTGCCAGCATACCCGCCTCGCGCAAGGAGCGGATCATGTCCTTGGAAGACCGGTCGGCCTTGGCCGAAGGATTCCGCACAGCAAGGATCAACCTTCAATACCTGAACCAGGACATGGACCGGCAGGTGGTTGGGGTGACCAGCAGCACCAGTGGGGAAGGAAAGACCTTCTGCTCGGTGAACCTGGCAACGGTGATGGCCCTGGGCAACAAGCGCACCATTCTCATCGATGCCGACATGCGCCGGCCGCGCGTGCATGAACGCTTTGACATACCGTTGGGTGAAGGGCTCAGCACCTATTTGATCGGAAGCGCTGGCCTGGACCAGGTGATCAGGAAAACGGACATCCCGATGCTCGATGTGATCACTGCAGGCCCCATACCGCCCAACCCGCTCGAACTGGTCGAGAATGCCCGCTTGGCCGAAATGTTGCAGCAGCTACGGGCGCGGTACGACCAGATCGTGGTGGATGCATCGCCCATGGGCGTGGTAAGCGAGTTCAAAGTGCTCTTGCATCATCTCGACCTCACCTTGTACGTGGTGCGTCAAGGCCATACGCACCGTGCCATGATCAAGCCGATCAACGAACTCTACCGCACGGAGAAGCTGAAGCACATCGACCTGCTCTTTAACGGCGTGAAGGCCGGTGAGGACTACGGCTACGTTTATGCTGCCAAGTAAGATCCGTTCGGTCTTCAGCGGCCGATCCCAAGGGTTCCGGAAATACTTTCGGAATACATCGTGGCTGTTCGTGGACAGGGTGGTGCGGTTGGTCTCCGTTCTGGTCACAAGCATATTCGTAACCCGCTACTTGGGGCCGGAGTTGTTCGGCCAGCTGAACTACGCCAGTGCCTTTGTGGGCATTTTTTTCGCGCTCACGGCCATGGGGCTCGATGATATTCTTGTGCGCGACCTGGTGCGCAGGCCCCAACGTCGCGACCGCTTGATGGGCACGGCAGCGATGATCAAAATGGGCGGGGCATTGGTGCTTTTTGTAACGGTAATGAGCTTGGCCTTGCTGAAGGAGCTGGAGCCCGGGAAACTGTGGATGATACTTCTGATAGCCGCAGCTGAATTCTTGAAGCCGTTCATTGTGGTCGAGCAATTCTTCCTGTCCGAGGTCAAGGGAAAGGTGACGGCCAAAGTGAACGTGGCACAAGCGCTGCTCGCCTCACTCTTCAGGTTGGCCCTGGTATTCGCGCATGCCCCATTGATCTGGTTCGCATGGGCGTACATTGTGGAAATGGCCATCGCCGCGGTGGGTTACCTGTACGCCTACAAATGGTACGGGTTCACATGGCGGAAATGGCAATACGACCCGAAAATGGCGGCCTATCTGTTGAAGCAATCCTGGCCGCTGTTGGTTTACGGGCTTGCCTTGTACGTGCAGGCCAAGATCGATCAGGTCATGATCGGCGATATCCTGCGTAGCTCCTTGGGCGAAGCGGCGGCCGATGCCGAGGTAGGCCAGTATTCCGCAGCGCTGAAAATGATCGAATCATTGGGCTTTGTGCCGGGGATCGTGGTTGCCTCATTGGCCCCGGCCGTTACACGGGCGAAGGCGCAAGGCCGTGGTCTTTACAAGGAACGCCTGATCAACCAGTACCGGCTGATGTTCGTGCTGTTCCTGCTGGTATCGGTGCCTCTCTATTTCATGGCCGAACCGATCATGGTCATGCTTTTTGGCGAGGAGTTCCGCATGGCCGGATACCTATTGTCCTTGTTCGCCATTCGCCTTTTCTTCACGAACATGGGCGTTGCGAAGAGCAGTTTTATAACCAATGAAGGGCTGTTCAAGTATGCGCTGGTCACTTCGGTGATCGGGGCCGTGCTGAACATTGGCATGAATTACCTGCTCATTCCATCGTACCAATCCATCGGCGCGATCTGGGCCATGATCGGCTCATTCTTCGTCAGCATCTTCCTTGTGGACCTTTTCTTCAAGGAAGCACGACCGAACTTCAACTGGATGATGACCGGCATTTTTTCGTTTTGGAAATTGCATCGAGTGAATTGAGCCATGGGTAGAACACATCTCATCCCATTGAAGCCGCATTTGTTCAATGCTTTCGAGTGCCCCCGTTGTGAGGAATTTTCACCCACAGGCAAGCATGTGTTGATACCGGGCGCGCAAAATGTTGCAGAGTACCATTGCCCGGCTTGTGGCCTGGATTTTCGGCGCGAACTCCCGGCCGGTTTTGCTATCGAAAAACCGTTCAGCTGGTCAACAGAAACAGGCACAACCTTCAACAGCGGAAAAGATGTGCCCCCAGAATGGCGGTTACACCCGGGGCACACGAAGGTCAACACAGAGCGTCCCAAAGTTCAAAGACATGTGAGGCGTCGTTGCAAACAGGTGGTCATCTTGAATACACTGGACTATCTGTACGGCCATGTATTGCTGAAGCTATTCAATGCGCAACATTACCTGGACCACCATCCGGACCTGGGTCTTGTGGTAATGGTGCCGAAGATGTTTGAATGGCTTGTCCCTGAAGGAGTTGCGGAAGTTTGGGTGTTTGACATGAAACTTTCGCAAGGAACGGCCTGGAATCAAGGAATCGTCGAATTCGTGCAATCGTGCTTGCCGGATTACGAAGAAATCTTCCTGGCACCCGCCTATAGCCACATCGATTTCACTGCGGTCAACATCAAGAGATTCAGCGGTGTGGAACCTTTCGATCCCGAAAAATTCAGTTCGTTGCCGCCGCAAGTCACCTTCATCGCCCGCATGGACCGGCTGTGGCATCCCTCTCCGTGGGACAAGTTGCTACACCGGGCCAGCCGCAAATTGAGGTTGTTCCCCCAATGGGCGGTACGCTGCCAAGATCGGCTGGTGGCCCGAACGATTGCGCACATTCGGCGCGCGGTGCCGGATGCGGCCATATGTGTGGTGGGTCTCGCTAGGCCTGGGGGCATGCCAAAAGGGGTACGGGACCTCCGGACCCTTGACATGAACGTAGATATTGAGCGTCTGTGGTGCGAAACCTACGCGCAAAGCCAGGTAGTGGTCGGGGTACATGGCAGCAACATGCTTCTGCCCACCGCCCACGCCGCTGGTTGTGTTGAGATCTTACCGTACGACCGGTATGGCAATATGGTGCAGGACCTGGCCGTGAAGTACGACGACCGAATGCAGCTCTTCATGTATAGGTTTGTTGATGAGTTTGCATCACCTCGTGCCGTGGCAAGGCATGTAGCTTCGATGTTCCGGGAATTTGATGGTTTCAAGCAGAATATGCAGACCAATACCTTCAACGAATGATGGACCAGGCCGAGAGCACACTAACTGACCTGCCGGTCCTGGTTACTGCATTCAACCGGCACGAGCCGTTGCAGGAAGTTTTCAAGGCCTTGCGCAAAGTGAAACCGCGACGCGTCTATTTTGGCTGCGATGGCCCACGCCATGAACAGGATATACCCAAGGTGGAGCGTGTGCGCGCATTGGCCGGCACCATGATCGATTGGCCATGCGAACTCCACACCCTGTTCCACGAAAAGAACCTGGGTTGCCAAATGGGGATGGTCGCCAACATTACATGGTTCTTCGAGAATGAGGAGGAAGGCATTATTTTGGAGGACGACATCGTTCCAGATCCCTCGTTTTTCCGTTTTTGCCAAGAGCTATTGGAAAAGTACCGGCACGATGAGCGCGTATGGGCCATTATCGGTAATAATCTAAGTCCGAGCGCCAGTAAGGAGGATGCCGATTCTTATTGGCTATCGGCCCATGGATACGGTGCATATTGGGGTTGGGCCAGCTGGCGCCGGGTGTGGCAGCAGTTCGACGTGCGCATGGGGCGTTGGCCCGAAGTGAAGGACACGAAGGAATTCAATGGATTTTTCCTATCCAAGGCAGAAAGGAGGGAGGCGAAGATGCTTTTCGAGGAAACCCATAACGGGGGGATCCCTACGGCATGGGATTACCAAATGGATTTCGCCAAGATCCTCGCGGGTGCGGCCAACATCATTCCTGAGGCTTGCTTGTCGAAAAATATCGGGTTTACGACCGAAGCTACACATACAATAAGTGCAAGCGACCACCGCAGCCGGAACCAACTTCAGTCGGCCAGGTTTCCGCTCAGGCATCCTAAGGTTTTGGCGGTTGACACCACGCGTGATCTGGCCTATTTCAATGCCCATGTGCTGCCGTCACGCATGCAACGATTGAAGAACAAGGTGAAGTTGATCGTGCCTGACCGGCTTGGCCGAAAATTGGGCCCGGTCATGGGCAAGCTTCGGCAAAAATTTGGCGGCGCCTGACCCACAACCGCGTACAAGGTGCTTAGCAAGAGAGCAATCATCAATAGTTTGTTTGTGCTGTCCTTTCCGTGGTACGGGATAGGAGCATACAACGTGATGAAAGAAGGGTTTTCCATTGGAATTTTCCTTTGCGCGCTGCCATACTTGCTTATTATGCTGTTCTATCTGCTCGATAGAATGTATGGTACTGCGCCAAAGATCCAGGTGAACCGCGCATTTTACTGGGTGGTGCTGGCCTTGATCTCGCTGAGCGTTTCCGTAGTAATGGGCCTGAACTATAAGAGCCCCGTGCTCACGCCATTGAATAGCTTTCTGCTGATACTGGTGTTCAATGGTCCCTTTTTCGGCTCATTGGTTGTTGCTTCGTACAACCCTCAACAAGCGGCGGCCAAATATGAGCATTTGGTTGTAATGGGCCTGATTTCTTACGTGGCCGTTAACGTATTGGGCATTGCTGCTGGACTGAGGAATATGTTGCACTATTTTCCAGGTCGGGCCAATCCTCCCTTCGCTTTCGGCCTTTACGATGCGGCGCATGTATTTGCAATAGTGAACCTGGTACTGCTCCCGTTTATTGGCCAGTATAAAGGCAGGCCGCTGCAATGGTTGGTATACGCTTCGGTATATGTCGCATGCCTTTTGATGATCTTGAGCATTAACAGCCGACTGTCGGTTATGATCTTCATAGTGCTTACCGTCCTTATTGTTTCCAGGGCGATGAAGGCGTTGCGGGGCCTTTTTACCATATCGCTTTTTACAATGCCGATAATGATGAGCTTTGCGTTGTTGATCTATCAAATACTAAGCCTGCCGATCTTCAAGGCCATTGTGGAGCGGGTGGATAAAAAGGATATCACCACCTTCAACGGGAGGACGTACATATGGGAATCTGCGGCGGAATGGCTGGCAGATGATCGCCGAGGCCTTTTGTTCGGAAATGGGTACAACGGCCAATACCATCTAAGGCTTCTGAATTGGGTGGCCAAGCTTTGGGGAGAGTCGGGGTCGTACCGGTTGCATATGCACAGCGCGTTCCTGGAGTTTTTAATAAATCAGGGCATTGTCGGATTGGTGCTCATGTATGCGGTATACTGGTCCGGGTACAAGTTTTACCGGGAACGATACCGCCATGGTGCAGAACTTGGACCGCTGTACCTTGGATTCGTTTACCTGATGTTTGCCTGGCAAATTGATATTGTTGGTTACGGATTTTACACGGGCTTCATGTTGTTGATGGTATTCATGGTTCCCGTTGTTCATCGTGGGTTGGTCCAGGAAGCCCATGCTTGAATTTGAAAGTGAGGATAACGGCCATGACCATGATTGAGCGAACCGATTCCCCCGTGGTAACCATAATAACGGTGGTATTCAACGGAGTTGGTACACTTGAACGAACGATACAGAGCGTGCTCTCCCAGCAGGTGAAGGGTTTGGAATACATAATTGTGGATGGAGGTAGTACAGATGGTACCCTGGATATCATACGGAAGTACGAAACGCATTTGAGCAAATGGCACAGCGGCCCTGATAACGGCATCTACGATGCCATGAACAAAGGTGTCGGAATGGCAAGCGGCGAGTGGATAGGTTTCATTAATGCCGATGACCATTACGCGCCAGGCGCCGTACGCAGAGTCTTGGCTGCCGTGTTGAACAGGCCCGGAATAAATGTGGTCCATGGTGACATCATGATCCATTACGGGGATGGAAAGACCAAGGTCAAACGGGCGAAGCAATCCGGATTTTTGCTGAAATACTGGGAAATGGTATTGAACCACCCAAGCTTCTTCGTCCGTAGAAGCTGTTACCGTTCACGGCCTTTCGATCCCAACTTCAAGGTAAGCGGGGATCATCTGTGGACATTGGCCGCTTGGACGGATGACCGAAGCCAGTTCCTCTACATACCGGAAGTTCTGGCCCATTTCAACATGGGTGGGGCGAGCACCACAAATTCGCTGCAGCGTGTACTTTCGGAGAGCGACCGTATTGCAGAAGCGTTGAATTTCACCCCACTTGAAAAGCAGCTAGCGCGATGGGTGCGAATTGTGCTTTACTTTCCATCGATGCTGAAGCTGAAATTGAACAAAGTATTGGGACGTTCCTCTTCAAGCGATTGACATGTGTCAAGGTAGCCCGGCTATTTTCCAGGATTGGAAGGCCAATCACGGAAACCCGAAAGGACGAGTGATCATGGTCCTGTTCCGCGTGGCCCATTTGCTCAGGCGTGCCACATGGAGTTTCGTTCTTTTCCTGCCTTATTTCTTGGTCTATCGGCTTATTGTGGAATGGGTATTGGGCGTCGAGCTTCCGTGGAAAACCCGCATCGGGCCTGGCCTGCGATTGGACCATGGCCAAGCATTGGTGGTGAACGACGGGACAATAATAGGGGCCGGATGCACCGTGCGGAATAGCACAACGATCGGCAACAAGCAGGATGGGAAAGGGGGGGCTACCTCCGCACCAAGGATCGGCGATCGGGTGGATGTCGGCGCCAATTCGGTGATCATCGGACCAGTGACCATAGGCGACGACGTGCTCATAGGGGCGGGGAGTGTGGTGATCAGGGATGTTCCGGCATGGCACATTGCCGTAGGGAACCCCGCACGATGCATACCGCGCAAAGACGCACCCTTGGCCTAATACACCACCAACTTCTGTACCTGGGAGTATTCGTCCGAGGTGAACTTCAAGTAGTAAATGCCAGCTGCCGTGTTTGCGGGGATCATGATGCTGCCCGAGCCGGAAGGCAAATTGGATTGAAGGAGAACAGCACCGCTATTGTCGCACAGCGTGGCCACGCTTGCCGATCCGCTGCGCAATTGCACCATTTGCCCGGCTTGCACCGGATTGGGGTATGCGTGTGTGTCATGGTCATGATCCATGGATTCTTCCACTCGGGTTGCCATATCGCAAGTAGTGGATTCATCATCCATGTAGATCACACGTGATGACATGGGCGGCACGCTGATGCTGCCCTGCACGAAATTCCCTTCAATATCGCGCCAGCAGCCCGCGGGCAGGGCGAAGCTCTGGGCCTGCTCCTGGTCGTTCACCAACAGTTTGTGGCGCTCCAGCGGGTCCAGCGCCTGCACATTCACCCGCGTCACCTCCACGTTGTCCAGGTAGTACAGCGGCTCGGTCCACTGGTTGCGGAATTCGATGCGCGACTGGTCGGTGAGGCTGCTTTTGAAGTACATCACCAGGTCGCGGCGTTCGGGCGAGAACGGGATGGTGCGTTCCCAAATGGAGTACGGATCATTCACCGTGGATTCCCCTTTGGCACGAACGACCAATTCGCCGTGCGTGTCGCTTTGCACGCTGCATTTCACACGGTACCAGGCCCCGTTCTGCAAGGGGAACGGATCAGGGTTCCTCAAGGTGAAGTTGGGGTACATGCTGTTGTTGGGCAGGTAGGCCTTCAGCGCGCCATTGTCCAGGTAATTGGTCACCCGGCTCACCTGTGCGTTGGTGGGCCAGCCGGTCCAGCCGTTCACATGGTTGGTGAAATCGCCGTTCTGCACCAGGTTGCCGGTGAGCTCCTGCAGGGTGGCGTACTCCGCCAGGCGTATGGGGCTGCGCGTGCTGCCGACATCCTCGCCCCTTTCGGCCTGCCAACGCTCCAGCGTGTACTGCTTGGGCTGGCCCGAGACAAAGTTCATCACGCTGATGCTCATTTCGTTGTAGGGGTTGAAGTAGCGGTTGTTGCTGAAGGTGCCGAAATCAACGGGGTTGGCGCCGTACACGTTGAGCTGGCGCATGCAGTACTGGTCCTTGGTCAGGCTGTACATCACGTTGCCGCTGTACACATCGTTGTAGTTGGCCACGTAGTAGGGCGGCGTTGCGCCCTGCCCCACGTTGTTGGAGTAATCCGATATGGAGAGCTGTGCGTTGTTGTTGAACAGCATGTTGTCCTTCACCTGCACCCCGCTGGTAACCATGGTATGGTCCACATGGATGCCCGCCCCGTGGCAACCGTGCACCGTGTTGCGCTGCACCACGGTGTTGGTGATGGCCGTGTTACCGAAATAGATCCCCATGGTCATGTTCTCGTTGTACGGCGGCACCATGGCCACCCCATTGTCCAACCGGCCGATCGGGTCCTCCACGATATTGTCCTGCACCACCAGCCCGTCGGTATGGTCCATGGCAATGCCGCCGCCATCGTTGAGGGCCGCCATCGCGCGGCGCACCACATTGCGTTCCACCAGCCCGCTGGATGGGCAACTTATGCCGATGTAGCCCACGCTGTCCAACCGGTTCAGCCGGATGGTGTTGTCCTGCCCGTCCATGCGGATGCCGAAATAGCCCCAATTGTTTTCCCCCTCACCCTCCAGCACGGCGATGCTGGTGAGCGTGTTGCCCTCAATCAGGTTGTCGGACCCGAAGCACAACAATGCGGTGGCGTAGGTATCGCGGATGGTGTTGTTCTTGTACACGTTGTTCGAGCTGGGGCTGCGTATGGCATGGTACAGGTCGCGGAAGGTGCACCCCTCCACGGTGATCCGAGAGGCACCGGCGTTGGTCACCCCGGCAAGGGTTTGATGCTGGAACTCGATGTCCTGCACCACCAGCCAGCTGCGCTGCCAATGGCAGTGCACCCCGTTGCTGTGCACCGCCGCCTCCACCAACAGGTTGTTGGGGTTGGCGTTGTCCGGCGCCCACAGGTACAGCATGCCCGCCGCCTTATCGTAGTACCATTCACCCGGGCTGTCAAGCTCACTGAGCTTGCCGCGCAGGAAAAAACCCCAGGGGTTGTTGGCCAGGTAGCCCACCCCGCTGGTGAACTGCAGCGTGCCCTGCCCATAGCCGGATACGTGCAGGGTGTCGAACGACCAGTTGGAGCCGCGCACCACCGCCGTTGCGCCGTTCCAATAGCCGTTGGGCTGGGTGAGGCCATTGCTCTGGATCTGGTTGCCGCCACCCTGGTTGTTGCGCAGCCAGCCCACGTTGGGGTAGCGCGCCAAGGTCATCCGGCGCCCGTTCACATACAGCTGCGGAATAGCGTCCACACCGCCGACCGGTGCCTTCCAAATGTTGCCCTGGTGCACCGTCCAGCCCGTTACCACATCGCTGCCCTTGATCACCGGCTTTGCGCCGCTGCCGTAGCTGCGCACGGTGATCGGCTGCCCCTGTGTACCGCTGCTGCCCAAGATCAGCTCACCGCGCCATACACCGCCCTTCTGGAGCAGGATGCGGTCGCCGGGCTGCAACTGGTATGTGTTCTGGTTGGCACGCTCAAGGGTACGCCACGCCGTGGCCGGTGATGTGCCGTTGTTGGCATCGTTGCCGTTGGGGGAAATGTAGTAATCGGTGGCGTACAACCGGTGCGCAACCATCACCAGTACAAGCACTGGCAACATCAAGCGGTGAAAGGAGAATTTCATGGAGTGGTGAATATCCGGACCGGTTCAACTGAATGGATGTCAAGAGGTTCCCGATTCTCGACGGATGCAGCAGGGTGTCGGATGAACCCATTCCGGAACCGCATGGATCGAGGCCGCCTGTCCCGTAGCGCTATTTTTGGCGGCACATGAAGCGCACGATACTATAATTCCGGTTGCCCGTATATGTCCCGGATGCGCTCCAACCCCCTACATGTACTGGTCGTCGGTCAAACGCCACCTCCGTTTGGTGGCCAGGCCATCATGATCGCCGCGCTGCTCGATTCACGGCCCGTAAAGGTGAGGCTGTTCCATGTGCGGTTGCGTTACTCCGATGACATGGACAGCGTGGGCAAGTTCGCGCTGCGCAAGGTCTGGATCTTGTTCGCCACGATCGTGCAGGTGTGGGCCGCCCGGTTCCGGTTCGGAACGCCCATGCTTTATTATCCGCCCAGTGGCCCCAACAAGGTGCCCGTGTTGCGCGATATCATTTTTCTCTGCGCCACCAGATGGCTTTTTCGTTACACGGTCTTTCATTACCACGCGGGCGGGGTGTCCGGCTACCAAACGCATTTGCCCGGTTGGTTGCGGCCATTCTTCAAGCTGGCCTACCGCAAGGCGGACATGGCCATTCGCACCGCACCGCAAAACCCGGAGGATGGAAAATTGCTTGGCGCACGCCATGATATCGTGGTGCCCAACGGCATAACCGATGCGCGGGGCACTGTACCTGAGCGCAGTGCCCTCCCGGGCGAGCCTATCGTGATCCTGTTCACCGGGGTGCTCATTCCCTCCAAGGGCGTGCGCGACCTGTTGTTTGCTTTCCACACGGCGGTGCAGGGCGGCATGCATGCCCGCTTGGAGTTGATGGGCCGCTGGGGTGATGAGGCTTTCCGCGAAGAATGCGTAGGGTTCGTATCGCGAAATGGGCTTGAGGACCGTGTGGATTTCATCGGCGTGAAGCGCGACCAGGAAAAGCTGGCACACTTCGCGGAATGTGACATCTTTTGTTTCCCCAGCTTCTTCGAGGCCGAAAGTTTCGGTTTGGTGCTGTTGGAGGCCATGCAATTCGCCAAACCCGTGGTGGCCACCAGGTGGCGTGGCATTCCCTCGGTTGTGGAGGATGGCGAAAATGGCTTCCTGGTGGAAGTGAATGCCATACAGGAATTGGCCGACAGGCTTATACAATTGGCGGCCGACCGTACGCTTCGAGAACGGATGGGCAAAGCGGGCCGGCGCATCTTTGCATCGCAATTCACGTTGGAACGGTTCCAGCAACGAATGGAGTCCGCTTTTATTCAAGCCACAACCCGGCAGGCATGAGGCTATTGGTGACCGGTGGATCCGGCTTTATCGGTACGAATCTGGTACAAAGCGCACTGGAGCAAGGCCACGAGGTGCTCAACCTTGATTGGAACCCTCCTTTGAACCAGGTGCAAAGGCCGCATTGGCAACGATGGAACATCATGGAACCGGCCACCACCAAAGCCTTCATGGATAAGTTCCGGCCTGATCACGTGGTTCATTTGGCGGCCCGCACAGATACGGATATACAGGATGACCTTGAGGCCTACCGGCAAAACCATGAGGGCACGGCGCTCTTGCTGGAGGTTATGAAAAGCATCCCCACCATTCGGCGCGCCGTGATCACGAGCACGCAGTTCGTCTGCGAGGCAGGCTATCAGCCCAAACACGATCAGGATTACAAGCCCTTTACCCTGTACGGCGAATCCAAACGGCTCACAGAATGCGCTACGCGCGAGGCCGACCTGCCCTTTACCTGGTCCATCATCCGGCCCACCACCATCTGGGGCCCTTGGAGCCTGCGATACCGCGACGTGCTTTTCAAGGTCATGCGCCGGGGGCTGTATTTTCACCCGGGTCGGCGAAAGGTGGTCCGGTCATATGGCTATGTAGGCAATGTGGTGTGGCAGATCCACCGGATCCTTGAATTGCCCGCCGAGAAAGTGGCAGGCAAGGTTTTTTATGTGGGGGATCCGCCCATGGAACTCCGCACTTGGGTGGAAGTCATTTCGCAAGCCCTGGTGCAGCGACCGGTGCGGTATATTCCCACTTGGATGGTGAGGGGATTGGCCATGACCGGTGACGTGCTCAAAATGGTGCATGTTCCGTTCCCGATCACAAGCGGACGGTTCCGGAGCATGACCAGCGACTATATCACTCCCATGGACCGCACCGAGGAGGCATTGGGCCGTGCACCATGGAGCTTGGCCCAGGGTGCCGCCGAAACGGTGAAATGGTATGATACCGAGAGCGCCATGGCCGCCAGACCTGACTTGATCGACGTGCGGCAATGGAAACCATGACCGGAACACTTCCCAAACAAGAAGTTTTCGGCCTTGGCATAACGGTCGGCGGCTTCAATGAACATGTGGATGCCATCGCCGCCCTTGGGCGCGAAGGGGTTTCCTCGTACGTATGTTGTGTGAACGTACACATGTGCATGGAGGCCCAAAAAGACCCGGGCTTCATGAAGATCGTCAACGGTGCGGACCTGGCGACAGCTGATGGGACACCCATATTGCGAAGTTTGAACCGTTTCCGCGGGTTAAAGCAGGAACGCGTGGCCGGTAACGACCTGATGCCCGCTGTTATGGCGGAGGCGGAGCGCCAAGGCTTGTCCGTCTTCTTTCAGGGAGGCGAGCAAAGCGTGTTGGACACCATTGTGGAGCGTGCTGCCAAGGATTTCCCGCGCCTGCAGGTCGCAGGCACGTGGTCGCCACCTTTCAGGCCGTTGACCCCAGAGGAGGAAAAACAGGAGGTCGATCGGATTATTCAGAGCGGAGCAAGGATCGTGATGGTAAGCTTGGGCTGTCCCCGCCAAGAACGATGGATGGCCCGCATGAAGGGAAAAGTGCCGGCCGTGATGTTGGGCGTGGGCGGGGCCTTCCTGCTTTATGCCGGGGTGGACAGCAGGGCGCCGCTTTGGATGCGTAAGGCTTCGTTGGAGTGGTTTTACAGGCTATGCCTCGAACCACGCAGGCTGTGGAAGCGTTACCTGCGGACCAACTCGGCCTTCCTCTGGCTTTATGCCAAGCACGCTTGGCACCGGTAAAGGGGCGCGTATCATTGGTTCATAAAACTTTCATCGACGAAGTTGACAATAGCTTCGACGAACGATTACATTTGCTCCTCCGGGAAAAACATGGAGAAATCTGTTACCACAACATTGTTGGACGGGCCGAACAGGCTAGGAGGGCGTGCAGCACGGACCGAGATAAACCGCGAGCTCGCCAGTCTGCTTCGGTCAAGCCGTCAAAGCCTCCACAATGTACAGAGCGGGTTGAGCCGCGTGATCGCTTTCGAGCCGCTCACACCAGTGAAGGACCTGGTGATCGTGGGTGAGGGGCCGGCCGTGGAGGAGATCTTCCAGTACTGCCAGGACCAGACCGTGAGGGGCTATCGGTTCAGGGGTGTATTCCACGATAAGCCCTTGACCGGTATTTTGGCGGACCATCAGCTGGGAGGCATTGAAGCAGCGAAGGTTTTCGCGGTGCAGAACAGGATCGACATTCTCTACTGCGCCTTGCCTGCCAGTTATCGTGAAGAGATCACCGAGCTGATGGAGTTCTGTGAACGCAACACCATTCGGTTCAGGGTGATCCCAAACGCAGACAGCTTCGTGCCGGTTGTGAAAACCACGGATTTGACGTTCCACGGTGCTGTGCCGGTGAGCCGTATCCGAAAGGAGCCCTTGGAGCGCAGGGGCAGCCGCGCCTTCAAACGGGCATTTGACCTGACTTTTTCTGTGTTGGTCATCGCCCTGGTGTTCTCATGGCTTTTCCCCATTCTTGCCATTCTGATCAAGCTCTCCTCAAAAGGGCCCGTCTTCTTCAAACAAACCCGGTTGGGCGAAGGCAAGAAGAAATTCAGTTGCTACAAGTTCCGCAGCATGCGCATGAACGACCAGGCGGACAGCAAACAGGCCACGAAGGATGACCCGCGGGTGACCCGGATCGGGGCTTTCCTGCGCCGCAGCAACCTTGATGAGATGCCCCAGTTCTTCAATGTATTGCTGGGCCAGATGAGTGTGGTGGGCCCCCGGCCACATCCCTTGAAACTGAACGATCAATTCAGGGATATCATTGATAAGTACATGGTGCGCCATTTTGTAAGGCCAGGCATCACCGGCTGGGCCCAGGTCAACGGTTTCCGAGGCGAGACCCGTACGCCGGAGCTGATGGAAAAGCGCGTTGAACTTGACATCTGGTACTTGGAGAATTGGTCCTTCCTGCTCGACCTGAAGATCGTGGTGAAGACCGTGACCAACATGCTGAAAAAGGATGAAATGGCCTACTGACAAGGCCAACCGGACCAGCACCCCCGCGGGTACCGGTAAAAGTTCAGCAATGAACGTGTTGCCAAAGGAAGAAGTGCATATATTTGCCGCCCCATTGTAGAAAAGGAACATGGCCAATCATAAGTCCTCGATCAAGCGCATCCGGCAGACCAAGACGCGCAATCTGCGCAATCGCTACCAGCACAAGACCACACGGAACGCTGTACGCGCCGTTCGGGCCACCACCGAATTGAAGGAGGCCGAAGCTCTTTTGCCCCAGGTGCACAGCATGTTGGACAAGCTGGCCAAGCGCAACATCATCCATAAGAACAAGGCTGCCAACCTCAAGCGCAGCCTCCAGCTCCACATCGCAGGGCTGAAGTAAGCCATCGTAAAAGACCATGCGTGCAGGCCCCATGAGGGCCTGCGCCTGTTTTAGGGCGTTGTGCCGGACATTCATCGTTTGTGGCATCTTTGGGCGGCCATGGAAGAAAAGAGCACGCCCAAACAGCGCTTGAGCATTGCCGAATGGGACAAGAACGACCGCCCGCGCGAACGCCTCTTGGCACAAGGGCCGAAATCAGTATCGGATGCCGATCTGCTTGCCATACTGATCCGCTCGGGCTCCCGCGAGCAAAGTGCCGTTGACATGGCACGCGATATACTGCACCGTGCCGGCAACGACCTTAACCGCCTGGCCGCTTGCACGCCGGCCGAGCTCATGCGCCAAAAAGGCCTGGGCGAGGCCAAGGCCGTAAGCATTATTGCCGCCTTGGAACTGGGCATGCGCCGCAGGCAACAGACCAGTGCCGAACGTCCCCGCATCCATTCCAGCCGCCTTGCCTTCGAAGAGTTCCACCCCGTAATGGCGGACTTGCCGCATGAAGAGTTCTGGATGCTGATGCTCGATCGCGGGCTGCGGATCGTGGAAAAACGCAAAGTGAGCAGCGGGGGCATCCACGGCACTGTGGCCGATCCGAAGCTGATCTTCAGGCATGCCCTGGAGCGCAGCGCATCCTGCATTGTTGTGGCCCATAACCACCCCAGTGGCCAGTTGCGCCCCAGTGAAGAGGATATCAGGTTAACCCGGAAGTTGGTGGAGGGCGGAAGGATGCTTGATATCCTGGTGCAGGACCATTTGATCATTACAGCGGATAGTTATTACAGCTTTGCGGACAACGGACAATTGCACTGAATGAATTCACCCCTGCGCATGCTCACCGTGATCGGTGCGCGACCACAGATCATAAAGGCCGCCGCCATCAGCCATGCAGTGGCAACAACTTTCAAGGGCCGGATAGTGGAAACGCTGCTGCATACGGGCCAGCATTACGATGCCAACATGTCCCAGGTCTTTTTTGAGGAACTGGGCATTCCCCCGGCCGATATCATGCTTGGTGCAGGGAGCGCTTCGCACGGCGTGCAAACCGCCCGTATGATCGAAGGCATTGAACAGGAATTGGCCAGGAACAAGTACGACCTGGTGTTGCTGTACGGGGATACGAACAGCACGTTGGCAGGCGCGGTGGCAGCGGCCAAGGTCCATGTACCCGTGGCGCACGTGGAGGCTGGACTGCGCTCCTATAACAAATCGATGCCGGAGGAGATCAACCGTGTGCTTTGTGACCATTGCAGTACCTGGTTGTTCTGCCCCACCGTTACCGCTGTTGCCAATCTGAGGCGCGAAGGATTTGATGTGGATGGCAACAGCCCGGCAACGGCCGATCGGCCACAGGTGATGAAGAGTGGCGATGTGATGTACGATAACAGTATGCGATTTGCCGGCCTGGCCGGGCAACGGTCCACCATACTGAACCGGACCGGGGTGGAGCCGGAGCAATATTGCCTGGCAACCATTCACCGGGACCACAACACCGATGACCCGGCCCGGCTCAACGCGATCTTCAATAGCCTGATGGCCGTGCACGACACTCATGGCCTACCGATCATCCTGCCGTTGCACCCGCGGACGCGGAAACAGTTAGGCACCCACTTGGTGCCTGCGTTGCGCGAGCGGTTGGAAAGCGGTGCGGCGGTGCGGATCATCCCACCCGTTGGATTCCTGGACATGATCGCTTTGGAACGCAATGCCCGCTTGGTGATCACCGATAGCGGCGGCGTGCAAAAAGAAGCGTATTTCTTCGGTAAACCTGTTGTGGTACTTAGGCCCGAGACCGAGTGGGTGGAATTGGTGGAACATGGCCAGGCCGTGTTGGCCGATGCCGATCCAGTGCGGATCATGCAAGCTGCCGAGGATTTCATGCGCAACGGGGTGGCCGCGTGCCCGCCCATTTTCGGCGATGGCCACGCTGCAGAGCTCATTTGTTCAACATTGCTGGAGGCCCGTTGAGCATGCCTTGGGTTACCTTCGGTGCCGCCCATGGCCGAGGTCCTTTATTTCATTGAGCGGCCTGGACCGCGCTCGCGGTACATCATCTATCACCTGCTGGCCCGGATGGCCGGTTGGCCGGCCCGCGAGGTGGCCACAATGGAGGAGCTGCGCCGGGCCGCGGGACCCAAATTGGTGTACGGCACCGGCACCATACCGGGCGCCATGGCGATCACGCCCCATGGAATCTTGGAGGCCACAGGGCTATCCGGGCCGCCACCTATGGGCGATCCGCGAAATAGCGAACCGCCATCCGATCTTTTTGCCGCCGCCTTTTGGCTGTTGGCACGCATGGAGGAATATGGGTCCATCGGGCGCGATGAGCATGGTCGCCCCATTACAAGCCAGTTGCACCTCAGCCGAACTGGCCGCTTGCTGTGTCCGGTTGTGGACGAATGGCTGATAGCATTCGCGAAGGCCTGGCGGGCAGTTGACCCGGCTTTGCCGCAAATGACCCGGACCTACCGCCACCTGGCCACGATGGACATGGACAATGGCGCCATGTATCTTGGTCGTGAATGGTGGCGATCGATCGGGTCCGCAGCCAAGGATCTGGCCAAGGGAAAAATAATGCGGTTGGCGGAACGGGCCATGGTGTTGGTTGGCATGAAGCGTGATCCGTATGCAGTGCATGAGCAATTCGGACAGATGGCCGCAGAGTCTGGTGCAGCCATGCTATTCAATGTGCTTGCCACGGACCGCGGCCGCCATGACCATGCTGTACCGCCCGAGCATCCCTACATGCGTGAACTCATCGGCCGGTTGGCCAGCATGGCCGAGGTGGGCCTGCACCCCGCATATCAAAGTTCGGCGCAGGTCGGTATGATCTTACGGCAAAAGGCGAGATTGGAGGTTGTGCTGGGCCGCACGGTCACCCATTCACGTCAACATTTCCTGCGCATGCAGATCGGGGCCACACAGCGGGAGCTGGTTCAGGCAGGCATCAAGCACGATCACAGCTTCGGCCTTGCCGACCAGCTGGGGTTCCGCGCGGGTACGTGCAGTCCTTTTCCGTTCTACGACATTGAGCACGAGCAGGAATTGCCCTTGATGATCCATCCTTTCGCGCTAATGGACAGTGCATTGGCCTACAAAATGGGCCTGCGCCCAGCGCAAGCGCTGAGGGAAGGGAAGCGTGTTGTGGACGCGGTTCGTGCAGTGGACGGGGAATTGTCCACAGTTTGGCATGAGCGCTTCCTTAGCGGCTTTGGCGACGAGGCCGGATGGGACATGCTGGCCAAGGAGTTGATTCCTTATGCGAGGCCATGATGGAACACCTCACCCATGACCAGATCGACATGGCCCAATGGGATCTTGCCATTGGCGCAGCCAAAAATTCGGGCTGGTATGGCACAAGCACCGCGCTCCAAGCAGCAGCACCGGGTTGGGAAGCGCTTCGCGACACCAGGACCGGAACGTTGTTCCCCTTGGTGTGGCGCAGGAAATTCGGGATCCGCTACCTCCACCAACCGTTCATGTTGCAACATGCGGGCCCATTCAACGGCCGTGGCGATTCCACCGGGGAGATATTGAGGTCAATTCCGGCTGATTTTCGCTACGTGGACATTTGCCTGGATCTGGCAGTACCACCCGAAGTGTCAGGGTTCAGGTTTGAACAGCGTATAAATCACGTGCTGGCGCTTGAGGGCGCCGGAAGCAAATTGCGGGCTGGTTTTTCGGTGAACCACAGGCGCAACGTGCGCAAAGCTGCCCGTTCCGGTGTGCGGATCCGGTCGGCACGGCCGCAAGAGGTAGGGCCATTCATAGTCGGGTCGCCACAATTCGCGAAATGGCGGGCAGGTGGGCGCGCTCGCGCCGGCATGGAACGGATATTGGACTATACCGGGAGGGATGGAAGCGGGTTTGGTCGCATGGCCATGCTCGATGGCCGACCAGTTGCTGCAGGCTGGTTCGTTCAATACCAGGACCGTGTGATCTTCCTGAAAGGGGTGGCCCTGCAGGAAGGAAGGACCGTTGGTGCCATGCACTTGTTGTTGGATTCGGTGATGCATGAAATGGCCCAAACTTGCGCGGTCTTTGACTTCGCGGGCGGCAACGATCCCGAGCTGGCCCGGTTTTATAGCGGCTTTGGTGCCCGGCAGGTGCTTTATTTGCGAGCTTTGATGAACCGTCTTCCGCCGTTGATCCGGCACATGAAAACTTGACCCATGGTGGTGGAGCTGAACAAAGGAAATTCCGTGGCCAATCGATTTTTGGCCGAACTGCGCGATGTGGACGTACAGAAGGACCCCATGCGGTTCAGGCGCAATTTGGAGCGGCTCGGCGAAATATTCGCCTATGAACTGAGCCGCACAATGGAGTACGCCGTGAATGAGGTTGTGTCGCCATTGGGCATCGCGCAGGCCTCATTGCCGGTGGACCAGCCGGTGCTGTGCACGATCCTGCGTGCCGGATTGCCGCTGCACCAGGGTTTGCTGAATTATTTCGATCGGGCCGACAATGCCTTTGTCAGTGCTTACCGAAAGCACCGCAAGGGCGAGGACGGATTCGATGTGGAGGTGGAATACCTGAGCAGTCCTTCCATCGATGACCGGGTGCTGGTGATCAGCGACCCGATGTTGGCCACTGGCCTGAGCATGGTGCTGGTGTACAAGGCCATGTTGCGCATGGGCACGCCGAAGGCGATCCACGTGGTATCCGTTATTGCCAGCACCGAAGGCGTGGAGTTCGCCCGGAAACACTTCCCGCCCAACACGCATTTTTGGCTTGGCGCGGTGGACGAGGAAATGACGGCCGAGGCCTATATCGTGCCCGGCCTTGGCGATGCAGGTGACCTTGCCTACGGCAACAAGGTTTAGCCATGAAGCTCCACCACGCGGGCATTGTGATCGCCTCGGGGGCCTTGAAATTCCTGTTCTCGCCCATCGTGTCCTACCAGTTCAAGCACAATTACCTGGAAACCGTGCTGCTCACGGCGGCCGGGGGCATGTTGGGTGCGTTGATGTGCTACCCGTTGGGAAGCCAGATCGGTAAATGGCTGGCCAAGGGAAGGCTGAAAAAGCGGCGCAAAGCCATAGCGGAGGGGCGCGAACCCAAGCGGATGTTCACCAGGACGAACCGGTTCATTGTAAAAGTGAAAATGAAGTACGGAGCCAAGGGTTTCGTCTTCTTGTTCACGCCATTCCTTTCGGTGCCACTGACCGCACTTTTGGCCGCACGCTATTTTCACCACGATAGGCGAACACTTCCGTTGCTCCTTGCGGCTGTAGCCGCGTGGTCCTTCGTATTAAGCGCCGTGTGGAAATTCACTGGATGAAATACAGGCACCTCTTTTTCGACCTGGACCATACACTTTGGGATTTTACGGCGAACTCGCGCGAGGTGCTTGGTGAGATCTGGAGCACGCACTTGAGCGGGTTCAACCACATCCCGTCCGATCAGTTCGTAGCCGTGTATGAACAGGTGAACGACCAACTCTGGGAGCGGCTTGGCCGCGGCGAAATACGGAAGGAACTGCTGCGTGCATTGCGGTTCCGGGAAACATTGGCCCATTTTGACGTGCACGACACGGCCAAGGCCGCCTTGTTGGACAAGCTGTACATGGAACAATGCCCCAGGCGTGGCCGCTTGGTGCCCGGGGCGATGGAGCTATTGGAGGACCTCCACGGGCGCTATCACCTGCACGTGATCACCAACGGGTTCACAGAAACACAGGACTTGAAGCTACGCAGTTGCGGGTTGAGGCATTTTTTCAAGGTGGTGCTCACCAGTGAAATGGCGGGAGCGGCCAAGCCCTCGGCACGTATCTTCCGCCATGCCCTGCGCTCCGCCGGTGCCAAGGTGGGCGATAGCCTGATGATAGGCGACAGCGTTGCTGCCGACATGGCCGGTGCACGGGCTGCCGGGATCGATCAAGTCCATTTTGCGCCGTTCGGCGTACGGGACCCCATGGCCACTTTTGTGATCACTGAACTGGGTGCGTTGCGGACAGTGCTTTTGGGTGGACCGGTTCCGGACCGGGATCAATATGGCTCGAAACCGTAGGCCAACACGGCTTCCTTGTGGGTAACCTTGCTGTGCTTGAGGAAGCGCACCGTATCGCCCTCGGCCACCCCGGCATAGGTAATGGCGCCGCGTGGTGCCATGGTGGTGAAGAAAAGGCTGTCATTACGCTGTGTCACCGGCACATTGTGCAAGTTGTTCACGCCGCTCTGCGCATCCTCTTTCAATAGGCTCCGCAGGTCTAGTTGCCCATTCTCCTCGCTGCGCCCCGCGATCAATGCCACATTTCCCCTAGGGAAGAAGCGCATGTAATAGTGAATACCACCGGATGTGTAGGTATAAACCCCATCGAATCGAAGACCCGCACCTTCCAAGCTGTGGAGGTGGACCATACCCTCTGCAGGGGCGGCCTGTATAACCTGTGCCGTGTCGGGGTTGGAAAGAACAACCGGCGTGGACGGCGCTTCCGGCGTGGAACAAGCTTGGAAGAAGCATGCCGCGAGGGAAGCAAGGAACAAATGCTTTTTCATGCCAAATGTGCGATCAAGGTTTGGGCACCTTTTACAACTTGGCCGATCTGTACTTCAACCTTGGCTGTCAATGGTAAGAAAAGGTCTACCCGCGACCCGAACTTGATGAAGCCGAATTCCGTGCCTTGCACCACCTGTTCGCCGGGTTGCGGATAGGTGCGGATGCGGCGTGCCAGGGCACCTGCGATCTGCCGCACCAGCACTTCATCCGATCCAGCATGGCGGATCACCAATGTTGAACGCTCGTTCTCGGTGCTGCTCTTTGGATGCCAGGCAACCAGGTACTTGCCCTTGTGGTACTGCCGGAAAACCGTGGTGCCGCTGATCGGGTTGTAGTTGACGTGCACGTTCAGCGGGCTCATGAAAATGGAGACCTGGATCCGTTTGTCCTTGAAATACTCGGTCTCGGCCACTTCTTCCACCACCACCACCTTGCCATCACAAGGGGAGAGCACCTCGCTGTTCTGCGCACCTGGGGGGCGGTGCGGCAACCGGAAAAACCACAGGACAATACCGAGCAGCACGGCCATGATAAGGGCTACCGCCCAGGTTGCCGCCATGGGCAAGTAGCGCCAGGCGGCATAAATGGCCATGCAGCCAAATCCGGCCACAAGCAGGATGGTCAATGTTCCTTCGCGGTGCAGTCGCATTTGGGCGGGCCAAATATAGCCGCACCGGGCGCGGGCGGCGGCAGCGCCTAACCCATCATGTGCACCAGCAGCACCATGGCTGGCAGGGCCAGCAAAAACCCATCGAAACGGTCCAGGATACCGCCATGCCCCGGCAGCACTTTTCCCGAATCCTTCACACCGGCATGGCGCTTAAGGGCTGACTCGAGCAGATCGCCCAAGGTGGAGGCCAGGGCGGTGGCCAAGGCGCAGATCAACCATTGCACGGGGGTTAATACGCGCCATGCAAACGAAAGCAACACTCCACAGGCCAGGGTAAGCATGATCCCACCGATCAGGCCCTCCACGGTCTTCTTGGGGCTGACGCTGGGTAACAACGGCGTGCGGCCCCTCGCGCGGCCAACCAGGTAGGCGCCTGTGTCGTTGGTCCAAAGCATCGCCATGAAACCGATGAACAATTCGTAACCGTCCCTGAGCAGGAAAGGGATCAGGCCGAAGGGCACGGCCACCAGGAAGATCACCATCAGCAGCGAGCCCATTTCAACGGCAGGAGGGCATTGGGGTGCCCAAAGCACCTTTACCACTGCCATGAGCACCAACAGGAAAACGATCGCCAACGCAGGGAAGATGTTGAAGCCCGGAACCACAGCAACAAGCACGAGCACGCTGTAAACCGTGGCGGCCAGCAAAATGGGAAGTGGCTCACCGGCGGAATGCTCGTTACCGTGGCACAAACGGCCCATTTCGTTCGCGGCCAGCAAACACACGGGAAAGAAGAGCAAAGCGGAGGTTACGGGCCCGGCCAAGGCTGCTCCCAGCGTTAAAGCAACATAGACCGCGCCGGTGATCGCCCTTTTCGTGAACTCGCTCATGGCCACGGCCCGGGCCGTTAGGCCAAGGATGCTTTGTCGTCGGTGGCCGCCGGGGTGGTGCTTCCCGAGGGTGAGCTACCGTTCACCGGTTTGGCGGGCCTGGCCTCGGGTTCTGGACGTGCAAAGGGCCGGTCGCCGAAAATCTTCTCAAGGTCCTCCTTGAAGATCACTTCCTGCTCAAGCAGCTTTGTGGCCAGCACGGTAAGCTTGTCCTTGTTTTCAGTAAGGATCTGCTTTGCGCGCTGGTATTGCGTGTCGATGATGGCACGCACCTCCTCGTCGATCGTGCGTGCCGTGTGATCGCTGTACGGCTTGGAGAACCCGTATTCATTCTGGCCGGTGCTGTCGTAAAAGCTCACGTTGCCGATCTTTTCATTCAGTCCGTAAACCGTTACCATGGCGTAAGCCTGCTTGGTCACCTTCTCCAGGTCGCTCAACGCTCCGGTGCTCACCTTGCCGAACATGATCTGTTCCGCGGCACGGCCTCCCAGCGCTGCGCAGATCTCGTCCAGCATTTGCTCCGTCGTGGTCAAATGCCTTTCATCGGGCAGGTACCATGCCGCACCGAGTGAGCGGCCGCGCGGCACAATTGTGACCTTCACCAATGGGGAGGCATGCTCCACCAGCCAGCTCACGGTAGCATGTCCGGCCTCATGGAAGGCAATGGCGCGCTTCTCTTCACTTGTGATGATCTTGTTTTTCTTTTCCAGCCCGCCGATCACGCGGTCAACGGCGTCGAGGAAGTCCTGTTTCTCCACGGATTGTTTCTTGCGCCGGGCGGCGATCAACGCTGCTTCGTTGCAGATGTTGGCAATATCCGCCCCGCTGAAGCCCGGCGTTTGACGGGCCAGGAATTCCACATCCACGGCAATATCCAGTTTCAGCGGCTTGAGGTGCACGTTGAAGATGGCGATCCGTTCGTTCAGGTCCGGCATGTCCACGAAGATCTGCCTGTCGAAGCGGCCGGGCCTTAGCAGGGCGCGGTCCAGCACATCGGCCCTGTTGGTGGCCCCGAGAAGGATCACACCGGTATTCGTGCCGAAGCCGTCCATTTCGGTGAGCAGCTGGTTCAAGGTGTTCTCGCGCTCATCGTTGGCGCCCATGTTCACGCTTCTTCCACGTGCACGCCCGATCGCATCGATCTCGTCAATGAATATGATGCTCGGTGCCTTTTCCTTCGCCTGTTTGAAGAGGTCGCGCACACGGCTGGCCCCCACACCCACGAACATTTCAACGAAATCGGAGCCGCTGAGCGAGAAGAATGGCACCTGCGCCTCACCTGCGATGGCCTTCGCCAACAGGGTTTTGCCGGTGCCTGGAGGCCCCACCAGCAACGCACCCTTCGGGATCTTGGCGCCCAGGTCGGTATATTTCTTCGGGGTCTTCAGGAAGTCCACGATCTCCTGAAGTTCCTCCTTGGCTTCTTCAAGCCCGGCCACATCATTGAAAGTGACATCCGTGCTTTTGCCGCCCTCGAAGACCTGCGCCCTGCTTTTGCCGATGTTGAAGATCTGGCCTCCTGGCCCGCTTGGGCCGCCCATGCGGCGCATCATGAACATCCAGACCAGGGCTATGGCCCCGATGAACAAGAGCCATTGGAGGATCTCACGCCCGAAATCGTTTTGCGGGTTGATCCGGACGTCCACGCTTTTTGCCCGGGCCTCTTCGATCACCTGTTGCTGCATCTGCGGGTTATTGCCGATGTAGAAGGTGTATTGCGGGCTGCCCGCCTCGGTGCTCGCCCCTGCCAGCCTCTTTTTGTGCACTTCCTTTTGCAGGCTGTCCTTTTTGATCGTTACCAGTACGGCATCCCCGTTCACCACAATGCCTTGCACGTCGCCTTCCTGCAGGTACTTGTCGTAGTCGGAAATGTCGATGCGCACCACGTTGGCATTGAAATTGAACAAGCCCATGGCCAGGATCGTCACCACGATGATCCCATAGATCCAGTAGAAATTGAAGGTGCGCTTGGGGCGCTGGCCTGGATCGGTCTTTTTCGGTTTTTCGGTATTGGTTTCCACGGCAGGGGGTCAGGCTACGTTCTCGTAAATGTTTCGGTGGGCATCGGCCCAGAGCTGGTCAAGTCCATAGAATTCGCGCATGTCGCGGTGAAAGATGTGCACCACCACGTTCACATAATCCAGCAGTACCCAGCTGGCATTCTGCAATCCTTCGGTGTGCCAGGGTTTTTCATTTGCCTTTTCCTTGGTGAACTTTTCCACGCTCCTTGCGATGGCCTCCACTTGCGTGGAGGAATCGCCGTGGCAGATGATGAAATGCTCACTGACGGCATTGGGTATGCCGCGCATGTCGAGGTGTACTATGTCCTTGGCCTTCACTTCCTGCATGCCCTGCACCACGGCATCCACCAAGCTTTTGGCGGGGTTTGGCCCCGGCGCTTTCTTCATGCGGTCTATCTTGTGCGCGTTCAGCGTTCAAAGGTACGCATCGGCAACGGGTCAATCTGCGCCGGCCCGGTTCGGTACGCATGAGCAGCTATATGCCCATTGGCCACCGTGTGATCCGTTTGGATGCGGTGGACAGCACCAACAATTATGCGGCCAACGGGATCGCCCGGGGTGAATTCGGCCATGGCACTGCCATCATGGCATTGGAGCAATCTGCAGGCAAAGGCCAAAGAGGGCGCACATGGACCACCGCGAAGGGACTCGACCTGGCCGTCAGCATCGTGCTTCAGCCCCAGGGCATGCCCGCCACGGCCCAATTCGACCTGGCCAAATTGGCCTCGTTGGCCGTGCACCGAGTGGTGGCCCGCATTCTGGAGGAGGCGGGGGCCGATGGTAACGAGGTGCGGATCAAATGGCCCAATGATGTGCTGGTGGGCCGCGAAAAGATCGCAGGCATACTGATCGTTAACGAGGTGCAGGGCGAACGGCTCGTTGCTTCCGTGGTGGGCATAGGGTTGAATGTGAACGGGAGTGGATGGCCAAGCGAGCTGCACGCCACCAGTCTATGCGCCGAAACAGGTGCAGCGCTTGAGCTTGAGGCGGTACTGCACCAACTATGTTCGTCCATGGAGCATTTCTGGCAGTTGCACTTGCACGAACCGGGGGTACTGAATGAGGCCTACACAGGCCTGCTTTGGGCCAAGGGGCGTTTCACCGCGTTCACGTTGGATGGCCAGGATGTGCAGGGCCGGCCCTTGGGAGTTGATGGCTTGGGGCGGCTTTTGCTGGAGGATGGCTCGGGCCAGGTTTCAGCCTATGGCCTGGAGCGGGTGCGATTCAAACGGTAGGCAAGCATTGAATTGCCCCAACGCTTGCACGGATCCATGGGGGGATTATCTTTGCGCTCCCTTTTGAGAAAAACCGAACGTCGATGAAGCGTACTTATCAGCCCAGCAAGCGCAAGCGCGCCAACAAACATGGTTTCCGCGAGCGCATGAGCACCGCCGCCGGCAGGGCTGTTTTGGCCAACCGCCGCGCCCAAGGCCGCCATAAGCTCACCGTAAGCGACGAGCCCGGGGCGCGCAAGTGATCCGGCCGTTCCAAATTCGCAAAGGCTGCCATTGGCGGCCTTTTTGCTTTTGTTCCGTCCGCTGCAGGTCCTCAAGGGCGAAGGGCGATCGCTATTTTCTCACCCAACAACGGCCCCAGCAACTGGTGGCCCCCAGGGAGTACATGCAAGTGCACCCGGTCGGGTGCCAAACCGAGCAACCTTTTCGCCTTTGCCGGTGGGATCACCCGGTCCGCTTGGCCCATGAACAGTTCGATGGGCGTTTTGTAACGATCGGCGTTCCGCGCCACAATCCCGAGATCAGGTTCCAAAGCGCTGAAACCGGACCAAACTTGATGCAGCAAGGCGCGGGCCTCTGTTGTGCCGGTGCCTTCCATCAGGAAGTGGTACATGCGCGGGTCCAGCAGCCGCACGCGTTTCAGCAAAGAGAACAGCGCATGCACCCCGGCGGGTCGATCAACGAAATGTGCATAGAGCCAGCGCCCCCAGGAATAATTCGCCAAAGCGCGATACCATGGCCGCGGAACCAACCCATCAGGCGCCAATAGCACGCCGTGTTCGATCAGCTCCGGCATCTTTTCCAACAGGCACAGGGCCATGCGCCCGCCCAGGCTATAGCCCAGTACCGCACATTTAGAAACACCGGCGTTTGCCATGTAGGCGCGGAAAAACTCCGCCCACTCCACTTTGCTGATCGGCCCGGGCGGTTGAGGTGCAGCGCTGCGGCCATGCCAGGGCAGGTCGAACGCATGGACGGTGAGTAGTTGGGCCAAGGGCCCGAGCAACGTGCTGAATTCGCCGGCGTCGCGGCCGAAGCCATGAAATGCCAGTGTGTGCAGCGGGCCGCTGCCGTGGCATTCCACCGCCAGATGCAACCGGCCGTGTGCATAGCTGCCCATGGGCCGCAGTTTACGCAGAAAGGGCCGTACCCCGGAACGTCAATCCTTCAGAAACGGGTCCGTGCGTACGACCTGGCCGTCGGGAAGCACGATGTGGAGGTTGTACCACCCCTTGGCAAGGCCGGATAAGGGGAATGAGCCGTTGTTTTCAGCGATGGTTCCCATGGTCCATGTGTGCTGGCTGGCCACTCTTCCCAGCGCATCCCGTATTTGAACTTCTGCGGTGCCGCTGAAGCTGAGCCCGGCAATATTCAAATCATCGGTGGCCGGGTTGGGGAATATCGATGGCCGCCCGTTGCCCATAATGTGCGCCACCACTGAGGGTGAATACCGGCCGCTGCCGTCCGTGTCAACCTGGTGCAGCCGATAGTAATTGGCGCCGGTAAAGGGAGCTTCATCCGTGAATGCATAGCGGTTTTCCAAATACGCCGTACCGGCGGCCTGCACCAGCCCGATCGTACTGAATTCGATGTTGTCAACGCTGCGCTGCACAGCAAAATGCGCACTGTTCACCTCCGATGCGGTGGACCACAGCACATCCACGGCCCTGTTGTTCCTTGGGCTAGCGTGCAGCGAAAGGAACTCAACGGGAAGTGTATTGCAATTGAGCGAGGCCGTGGTTTGCCAAGTGAGCGTGAAGGCCTGCCCGGTCGAGGAGAAGTTGTCGATATAGATCACGTAGACCTGGCCGGCCATGGCGCTGATGGTTTTCACCCAACCATCGCCGCCAGCGCCTTCCGTAAGATCCGTTGCGCCGTTGCCCAGGCCCACCACATGATCGGGGGGGGCGTTATAGCTGCACCGAAGCGGCGGTTCAGTGGGGCATCGGGCCTCGGTATAGGGCCCCCAAACAGCAAAGTCATAATCATCGGTACCGTTGGCCGGAGCGATGGAAAAGCCGATCTCGCCATTGGTTTGTGGTGAGAAGAAGTACCAGGTGCCCTGTCGTTCACCGGAAGAGAGGCACCCGCGGTTGGTCGCATTCAGGTCGAGCGTATTTCCTGTGCCGGTACTGCTGTTGGTAATGTTCTGGTTGTTGCAGACCGTAACACCCCCCGAACAATCTTGCGGCGGCGAAGGGGGCGGGCCGCAATGCACGATCTGGCTGAAGGTGATGCCCGCGGTGGGCGGGGTCAATGAGGTGAAATAGGGCAGTTGGCCAAGCTTCGATACGGTGTATTTGTTCTGGTTCTGGTTGGGGCCCGAGTTGTTGTAGTTGAAATCGATCAGATCACCCATGTTCACGCCGATAAGGACCATGCTGCCCGGGCCGGTGGTGGTGTAATCGGTATAGGTGCCACCATTGATCCTTACGCGCACCGATGAGCTGCCCCAGCCATCGCCGGCTGCATCCTCCATCAGCAGCGCATATACGCAGTCTGTGGTTGGCAACGATTGGCAACTCACGATCGCGCTCCAGCCCTCGTATTCGACGGAATTATCCGAGGTGAAGCGAACCGTCAAGCAGCCGCTCGAATGGGTGGAAACCACAACGCCCGGGCCATTGGTGCCGGTGTATGTGCCGATTAGCGGCGATGTTGTTCCTGGGCCATTGTATATGTACAGGGTGGTTCGAAGTACCTGTTGAGAACTTGATGATGTAGGATCTTGACAATGCGG
>JBIQIX010000018.1:0-39793 GCA_044507815.1 Flavobacteriales bacterium
AGTGACAACAACGCGGAAAGGGCTGCCCTCGGGCGGCCCTTTTTGCGTGTTGGTTCCGAATAACAACCGACAACCGACCGCCGACAACTAGCAACGGGAACTCCCGCGTTTGAACGGTTGGTGCAGGCCACTTCGAGACCTTGATCAGCGTGGAATACCGTGCAGTCGTTTGGCGATCACCGAAGCGGCTTGGCCGGCAACGGCCACTACCGCGCTACGCCTACCTCCTGTTTCGGGCCAGCTGATCGCGGGCTCACGGGCCTTACGGGATATCCTCCAACAGGAAACTCATCGTATCCACGTTGTCGGCATAGTCCGCCGGCCCGGGATATTGAGCGGCACCAAAGGGAATGTGCCCATGCCCCACAATGCATTGGATCTTGTCCGCATCCATGTCCAATCGGCGTAGCAGCGCAGCGCGATCGGTGTAGCGTTCGAAATACAGCGCCGCCACGGGGCTGTTCAGCCCCAATTCCTCTTTCATCAACAAAAAGCCATTCTCGATGATCGGGGCGCGGTCCAACAACCATACTGCACGGTTGTAGTCGTAGTTGTTGGCGTATTTATGGTGGTGAATGATGTCCTTCCAAGGGTAGAACGCGCGAAAAAGGTGATCGAGATCGTAGGTGGCGGGCACGAACACTTTGCCCACATTCCGGCATCCCAATCCAAAATACCGGAACACGTCCTCGCCCAACGCCGTCAATTCCTCCCCGCTTTCGCTACCGTCGAGCACGGCCAGGCTGGTGCGCCCCTTGCGGATGATGTGGGGCATTTTGCCGAAATAGAATTCAAAGTACCGCGCGGTGTTGTTGCTTCCGGTAGCGATCATGGCATCCACCTCCCCCAACTGGCCCGGCCGCAATTCCACCTTGGCGGCCAGGGTGGGTGCAAAACTCCCCAACAGTTGCAATAACGCGGGCGTCAGGCCGGCATCGTCGGATGCGGTCTTCACCTTGGCCCGGTGGCCGCTGAGCAATACGCACAACAGATCGTGGAAGCCCACAAAAGGCACATTGCCCGCCATGATGATGCCTACGGTGCGTGCCGCGCGGGGGGCGGCCAAGGCGGGATAGGCAGCAAGCCAGGCCGCGAGCTGTGGCCCGGTGAGCAGGCACGAAAGCCCTTTGGCCGCGTTGCGGACCTCACCCACGGTGAACCAACCATTGCGCACATGGGCCTGCTCTACGGCTGTGTTGAAGGCCAGGAATTCATCCTCGGTCAGGCCGATCGAATGCCCCGGCCATGGCTTGGCCTGTGCGAAATGGCCCAACACCTTGCCCAGTTGCACGAACGCGTCCACACGCTCATTTATCACCGACAGATCAGGCGTTGCGTTAGCCATGGGCATGACAAGGGTTACCTTTGCGGCCGATTACAGGGCCTGCAAGGGCTGCAAAGTTATCGTTGTACCATGGCCATCATCATTACCGAAGAGTGCATCAACTGCGGAGCGTGCGAACCAGAGTGCCCCAACAATGCCATTTATGAAGGCGGCGCTGAGTGGAAGCTCAGCGATGGCACAAGCCTGCACGGCATGCAAACCATGCCCACTGGCAACACCTACGATGCCGACAAGGCCTATGCCCCCGTGGCCATGGACATCTATTACATCGTACCGGACAAGTGCACCGAATGCACCGGTTTCCACGATGAGCCGCAATGTGCGGCTGTTTGCCCGGTGGATTGCTGCGTGGATGACCCGGACCATCGCGAGACCAAGGAGCAATTGATGGCCAAGAAGGAATTCATGCACCTGTGAGCTCTTTCACCATCGATCGTACATAACATTTCGTGGGCCGGGCATTACGGCACCGAACTTGGCCAACCTTCGCCCTGAATGGCAAAGGCACGGACCAAGGTGACCATCGGTCGTACGGAATACATTGCCCTGCCCAAGCTGGGAGTGGTTCGCGTAGAGGCCAAAATGGACACTGGCGCGTACCGGAGCGCGATCCATTACCAAAAGCTGCAATTGCGGAATGTGAACGGCCACGAAGAACTCGTGGTCACGTTCAACATGGGCCGCAGGCGCAGCAAAATGGTGTTCAAGCGGTTCAGGAGCGTAACCGTGAAAAGCAGCACCGGCCAACGTACTGAACGGTACTTGGTATCCACCCAAGTGAGGTTGAACGGCTTTTCGGTACAGACGCAATTCACCTTATTCGACCGGAGCGACATGAAATACCAAGTGCTGCTGGGGCGCAAGTTCCTGCGCGGGCGCTTCGTTGTGGATGTTTCCAAAAAACATATGCTGGGATAGGGCAAGAACAGTCCAATACCGGTTAACTTGGCCGGTACCATTCGCCAGCATGCCGCGCCAGCCCCGCCCCATACAGCCGGAATTGTTCAAGCCACAGTACTTGTCCGCCTTGGAAACCCCGATCGGCAAGGCATGGGTGGAAAGCGACGGCGAACGCATCACCAGGGTCACATTCAGGTATCCTGGTCCCGGACGCAACACACGGCCGCCCAAAGTGCTCAAGGAGGCGGTGCTTCAATTGGCCGCGTACTTCGCCGGCCGCCGCAAGAAATTCGACCTCCCGCTGTACTTGGTCGGTTCGCCCTACAGGCAACAGGTTTGGAAGCGGTTGCAGCAGGTCCGCTTCGGTGACACGGCCACCTTCGCACAGGTGGCGGCCGATGTTGGCGGCGCTGCCAATTCCATCAGTTCGGCCTGTGAGGTGAATCCGTTGCAGCTGCTGGTGCCCTGCCACCGCGTGATAGGTTCCACCGGGTTGCTCACCAGCTACGCGGATGGGCTTTGGCGCAAGAAATGGCTCCTGCAGCATGAAGGGGCCCTGCCCGTGGATTGAGCGCCTATTCCAATTCCCAGTCCTTGCCGGTACGGAACACCGTGCCCTTGAACAAAGCGACCGTGGTGCCGTGCTGATCCTGTACCGTGACCTGGTAAACGCCTACGCGGTTGCCCAAGCTGAGCTCAATGGCACGTGCGGTAAGCACATCCCCCTCATGCACGGGCTTGACGTGCGAAATGGATGTTTCGATACTGACCGCTTGAACGCCATGCGAATTCGATGCGAACGCAAGGGCACTGTCGGCCAAGGAATACGTGATACCGCCATGGGCAATGTGGAAGCCGTTCTGCATTTCGCGTCGCACCGTGCATTGCAGCACGCACGAACCGGGCAAGACCTCCACCACGCCCATGCCCAGCAATTGGCTGAATGCATCGTGCTCCATCATCCGCTGTACCACCCGCACTGCTTTTTCCGTTGGCCCCATGCCGCGAAATTAAACAGGCCATGGCCGGTGGCCGGTTTCGCGGCAAGCGCGACCTTTGGCCCCATGAACCAAGCATACATCGTCGATGGCGTGCGCAGTGGCATCGGCCGACTGGCCGGAGGACTATCGGCGGTTCGCGCCGATGATCTGGCCGCACACGTCATTGGCGCCTTGATGGCGCGCCATCGGGAGTTGGACCCGGCCGCCATCGACGACGTGATCATGGGTTGCGCCGGGCAGGCGGGTGAGGACAATCGCAACGTTGCGCGCATGGCCCTGCTTCTGGCCGGGTTGCCGGTAAGTGTGCCGGGCGAAACCGTGAACAGGCTTTGTGCTTCGGGCATGAGCGCCGTAGTACAGGCCGGGCGGGCCATAGCGGCGGGCCATGGCCACTTGTTCGTGGCGGGCGGCGTGGAGCACATGACGCGCAGCCCTTGGGTAATGAGCAAGACCAGCACCCCGTTCGGCCGTGATGCGCAGTTATACGACAGCAGCTTCGGCTGGCGCTTCGTGAACCCGAGGATGCAGGAACAATATGGCACTGATGCCATGGGCGAAACCGCCGAGAACCTGTTGGAAAACCGCGCGATAAGCCGCGAGGACCAGGACCGTTTCGCCCTGTGGAGCCAGCAAAAGGCTGCTGCAGCCCAAGAGAACGGACGGATGGCACTGGAGATCACGACCATAAGCATACCGCAACGCAAAGGGGCACCCGTGCAATTCGCCACGGATGAATTCGTGAAGCCGGACACTACACTGGAAGTATTGGCCTCGTTGCGCCCCGCCTTCCGCAAGGGCGGCAGTGTAACCGCGGGCAACAGCAGCGGCCTGAACGACGGTGCGGCCGCACTGTTGGTGGCCAGCGGCGAAGCCGTGCAAAAGCATGGCCTGGAGCCGCTGGCGCGGATCGTTTCCAGCGGCGTGGCCGGCGTGGAGCCGCGCACCATGGGCCTGGGGCCTGTACCTGCCACCAAGCTGGTTTTGGAGCGGGCCGGATTATCACTCGACCAAATGGACCTCATCGAGCTTAACGAGGCGTTCGCGGCACAGGCACTCTCATGCACACGGGCCTGGGGCATTGCCGACAACGATCCGCGGCTCAACCCCAATGGGGGTGCGATCGCCTTGGGGCACCCCTTAGGCATGACCGGAGCCCGCCTGATGCTGTCCGCCGCCCTGGAACTGCACCGGACGCGGAAACGGTACGCATTGTGCACCATGTGCATTGGCGTTGGCCAAGGCTACGCCGCCATTTTGGAGCGCGCCTGACCGCCGCTTTTATATTCACCCTTTCAAACCTGCAAGACCGCATGTCCCATCCCCTATTGACCTATGCCGCTCTTTGCGCACTCTTCTTGGCGCCTGTGGCCATCCATGCGCAAGAAGGCAAAGTACGCGTGAAGGTGAAGGCCGACCTGGCAGCGGCCCCTGACCGCGAACTGGGCCTGAGCAAAACCGCGTACGGGGATCCCGGCTCCTTCGTGGCCCTGAAAACGCTGGGCGGACAAATGGCATTGGGGGGCCTTACCGAAGCCCAATTGGGCTGGCAGCTGTCGGTGATCGCGAACGATAAAATGGGTGAGATCAAGCGCGACAAACCGAAGTTCGTATGGGGCATCGGCCCCGTGGCGATCGAGACCATCGAAACGTTCCAGAAACAGTTCCGGGTGATCCTTTCGAAACCGGACCCTGAAAACGGCCAGTTGCTGTTGCTCCAGCAGGAACTATCGCCGCGCAGCCTCACCGGGCGTGCCGCCAGCCTGATCACCGAAGTGCCTTACGCGCTGTTCGGGAAGACCAATGATTACTTCACCCCCGGCACCACCGTCGGGTTCAACACCACGCTCTCGGCCAACGGCCAGTTCATGCTCCTGGGCCTTTCCCCTGCCACCACCACGCGCTCCGCGGGAAGCCCAATAGTGGCCGTGATGCTGGGCAAGAACATGCAGCCCAAGTGGATGAACAGCCTGCAAAAAGAAGCCGGCAATGCCACCACGGAAGTGGCCACCACGGCGGTGGACAACAAGGGGAATGCGTGGTACTTGATCAAGAATGTGGGCGACAATGACCCCAAGACAAAGGAGGTTGTGGGATATTCCTTCAGCATTTACCGCTTGGACAGCACAGGCCAACAGGTCTTCTCCTTGGAACTGGGCCAGAAGGATCACGCCCAAGAGGCACTGTTGGCCATAGCGGCTGACGGCACCGTGGTGTGCACCGGCATTTACTCAAACTCCGAGGCCAACCGCAATGAATCAGTAGGGATATTCCATGCCAGCTTGAATGTGGCCGATGGCACGTGGAAAGTGCAGGGCAAACATCCTTTCAACCTGCAAGAGGTGAAAAAGACGCAACGGTTGCAGACCAACATGCACATTGAACAGGTTTGGCCGAAGAGCAATGGCGGATGGCACGTGGTTGCGGAACGCGCCGGTGTGGAAACCCATCAGGTAAGCGACCTCTCCGGCAAAAAGGTGGAAAAGACCGAATGGGTGAACGGTGCATTCCATGTCATGGAGCTGGATGCCGCCGGTGGCCAGGTGTGGTACACGGAAGTGCCGCGCGAGATGAGCTATGCGAAAAGCGGCCCGGGCAAGGCATTCTCCATCGCCCATGCCGACCAGCTTTTCATTTTCTACAATGATGATGCACGCAACATGGACCTGCGCAAGAAGAAGCAACCGGTGGACCCGGTGGACAAGCCAAAAGATGCGCTGATGCTTGAATTCAAGGCGGACGGTGGATACAAGGAACGCGCGGTGCTGCAGGAAGGCACGCGTTCGGGCTATTTCGATGCCGATGCCGTGTGGCCGATGGGTGAGGGCCTGTTCGGCCTTGAGGGCGCCCCTGACTTCAGAAAAGACCGTACCTTTCCAATATTGATCGAGATGACCGACGGAAGTCGGCGCTGAAGATCATCGAATCCTGAAAATAACCCACATGCTAGCTCCAGAACAGATCAACCTGTACATCGCCAACCACCCCGAATGGCAACGCAAGGTGATGGTGCGCCTGCGCCAGCTCATCCATTCGGTGGCCGGCGATGTGGAGGAAAACTGGCGGGCGCAAAGCCCGCATTTTGATGTTGCCGGCCTGCCCATGGTCAGCATTTCAGCCTCCAAAACGTCCGTAAGCGCCACCTTTGCCAAAGGCGCACAATTCAAGTCGACCCGGCTGCCTTACGAGGCCAGTGCGGATGACAAGCCCACGCGCACCGTGAAGTTCCGTGAAAGCGACAGCCTGAACGAGGCCGGTTTTTCCTCCTTGGTGCAAAAAGCCGCGGCCCTGAACAAGAAATTAGCCGCGGGCGACAAGAAGGATAAGGGCCTGACGGAATTGGAGGAAGTGCTGCGCAAGGACCCGAGCGCCTGGGCCAATTGGGAAACCTTCAAGGCCGTAAGCCGCAAGGAGTATGAGGAATGGGTGGCCGATGGCAAGAAGGAGGAAACGCGCAAGCGGCGGATCGCCCAGGCCCTGGAGATGATCCGCGACGGTTTCACGCGGCAGGAAGAAGCAAAACGGGTGCAGGGCACCTAATGCCCAAGGGCGGGCCACCCGCCGTGCGCCATGGACATCCACGTTGATCGCGTGACCAAATCCTACGGTGGCCAAAAGGCCGTGGACGATGTTTCGTTCCACGCCCGGGCGGGCGAAGTGCTGGGCTTCCTGGGTCCCAACGGTGCGGGGAAAACCACCACCATGCGCATGATCTGCGGCCTGGCCGAGCCCGACTCGGGACGCGTGCTGTTGGGCGCACAGGCCTTGGCGGACGGACCCATCGGCCTAAGGCGCGCCATCGGTTACCTGCCCGAAACCAATCCGCTTTACCTGGAAATGGCCACGCCGGACCTGCTGCGTTTCGGCGCGCGGCTGCAAGGCGTACCAAAAAATGAATTGGAGCAACGCGTGCGCGAGACCGTGCATGCATGCGGGCTGGAACCCGAGAAGCATAAGCGCACCGGCGAACTGAGCCGCGGGTACCGGCAACGCGCGGGCCTGGCCTTGGCCATGGTGCACCGGCCCAAGGTGTTGGTGCTCGACGAACCGACCACCGGCTTGGACCCGAACCAAGTACAGGACATCCGTGCCTTGATCAAGGAAACGGGCAAGAGCAGCACGGTGATCTTCAGCACGCATATCCTTTCCGAGGCCGAGGCCGTGTGCGACCGCATCCTCATCATCCACAAAGGGCGGATTGTGGCCAATGGCACCACGGAAGAGCTGCGGGGCGGCGATTACGGTCCAATGTCCTACACGGTGGCCATACCGCATGCAGCGGCCGATACCGTGGTGGCCGTGCTGCAGGCCATTCCCGGTGCGGTGGCCGCAGGACCATTGCAGGCCGCCACAGGCATCTACCGCGTGGAAATGGAGGCGGCCGATGGTGGCCGCATAGCCAGCGCCTGTGCGGCCCAAGGCTGGGTACTTGAGGAGCTGCGCAGGGAAAAGAATAGCCTGGAGGACATCTTCCGGCACGCAACAAGCACTTGAACGATGCGCCCCGCACTGTTGATCGCACGCAAGGAACTGGCCGGGTTTTTCGATGCGCCCCTGGCGTACTTGGCCACCATTGCCTTCCTGGCCATCACGGGCTTTTTCACATGGTGGTTCGGCACCGACATTTTCATGCGTGGCCTGGCCGACCTCGATACCTTTTTGGGCGTGGCCGGTTGGGCCCTGTTCATTTTAGTGCCCGCCCTTACCATGCGCACCCTGGCCGAGGAACGGAAAAGCGGAACGCTGGACCTGCTGCTCACGCGCGCCGTTACACCATCCCAGATCGTGCTGGGCAAATTCATGGCCTGCATGGCCTTGATCGCCCTGATCCTGGCCTGCACCCTGCCCTACTACGCCACGGTGGCCTGGCTTGGCCCGGTGGACCATGGGCGTGTGATATGCGGCTATACGGGCCTGCTGCTGGTGTCCGCGTTCTATTTGGCCCTGGGCCTGTTGGCAAGCAGCCTCACCGCCAGCCAGATCGCGGCCTACATCATCGCGTTGTCCGCCATGGCCTTCTTCCACTTTGGCGCCTCGGTGGTGGCCGAAAATTCCCTGGGGACCGTGGGCCAAGTGTTCAGCTATCTGGACTCGGGCAACCATTTCCACAGTCTTTCGCGCGGAGTGATCGACAGCCGCGATCTGGTGTACTACCTCACCTTCACATGGGCCGGGTTATTGTTGGCCGGCCATGAATTGGCCCGCAAAGGGGTGCGCCGCGCATGAGCAGGAAAGGAACATCCACCCTGCTGTTGGGCGTGCTGCTGTTGGGCGGCCTATTGGTGAACCTGTTGGCGCAGCGCTACAAATTCCGCATTGACCTTACCGCGGACAAGCGCTACACGCTATCGGCGGCCACGCTGGACCTGCTGCACCGCTTGCCGGAAACGGTGACCGTGCATGCCTACTTCACCAAGGACCTCCCGCCTGCGCTGGCCGCTGCCCGGCAGGATTTCCACGACCTGCTGGTGGAATATGCCGAACGCTCCGATGGCCGGGTGGTTTTTGCATTCGACGATCCCGGCGGCGATGCGGAACGCACGGCGAAAGCGGTGAACGAAGGGATGCGGCCCCTGCTGGTGCAAACGCGGAAACAGGACCGCAGCGAGAACATCCAGGTGTTGATGGGCGCCACCGTGCGCATGGGCGAGCGACGCGCGGTGATACCGGCACTGCAGGAAGGACCCGGCATGGAATGGATCCTGTCGTCCGCCATTGCCCAGGTGGCCCGCAAGGAAAAGCCATTGATCGGCGTGCTGCAGGGGCACATGGAACCCTCGTTGCGCGCGCTGGACGAGCTGGCGTTGCAACTGCAAGCACAATACGACGTGGAGGCAACTGCCATTCACGACTCATTCCCCATCAATGACCGGTTCAGTGCATTGCTCTGGATCGACCCCAAGGACAGCGTGCCCGCACCACACCTGCACCGGATCGATCAGTACATGGCACAGGGCCACGGCGTGGTGCTCGCCTACGGAGCCGTGGAATCGGACCTCTTGCTGAGCGCCGAGGTGCGCCAGCGTGAGATCGGCATCGGCCCTTGGTTGGCCGGACGCGGTGTACAGGTTCAACCGCAAGCCGTGGCCGACCAGCGCTGTGGACAAGTGAACGTGATGCAGAGCGCCGCCCAGCGGCCCGTTTCCATCCCATTCCCGTGGTACCCGCTCATGGAAAAATTCAGCGGCCATCCGGTGGCGCATGGGCTGGACCTGGTGCTCTTCCAATTTGCCGCACCCCTTGCATGCCTGCCCTCGGCCTTGGTGGCCAAATGCACGCCCGTGTTGGCCACCAGCACCAAAAGCACCAGCCAGGCATTGCCCTTTATGGTTGATCTGCGCAGGCCATGGACCGATGCTGACTTCAACGCCGGCGCGCAGGTGGTGGGCATGGTGCTGGAGCCGGCGGACACCAGCCATGGGAGACTGGTGGTGTTCAGCAACGGAAACTTCTGCACCGGCGACCAGGCAGGCCGGCAAGTGGCCTTGCCCAAGGGAAATCTCGACCTGATGGTGAATGCCACGGACTGGGTGATGAAAAACACCTCGCTGTTGTCCATCCGCGGGAAAAACAACGACCACCGTCCGATCCGTGACCCTGGCGACGCCATGCGCAACCGCCTGAAGTGGCTGAACCTGCTGCTGCCCATGGGGGTGGTCCTGCTTTACGCCGTGTTGCGCGCCCAATGGCGGCGCTGGCAGCGACGCCAACGAATGCGCCCGGGCCATGTCAGATAAAACGAAATTGGCCGTGGCGGCGGCCTTGGTGATCGCATTGGCGCTATGGTGGTGGCTGGGCGGGCTTTCTCTCGAACGGAAAGAGGGACGCAGCTTCCGCGCCAGCTTCCCCCCGGTGGACACCGGCGCGATCCGCACCTTCCGCCTCACCACGGTGCCCGGCGCCGGCAGGGCAACCATACAGTTCCAGCGCGACCAGGAAGGCTGGGTGGCCAGCCAGGACGGCCATTCCGTGCGCGCCTACCAGCGCCCGATCAATGAACTTTTCACCGCCTTGGCCAACCTGCGACCCGAGGCGGTGGCCGGCACGGGGGCCCAGGTGCTGCGCCAGTACGCCATCACCGACAGCCTGGCCGGCCTGTTCCGATCGCCGCAGGTATTCAATGGCCAGGAGCTGCGCGTGGGAAATACCACCGAACCCTTGGCCGATCCCACGTTGGACGCACCACCCCCGGCAACCGCCGTCAGGGTGCAAGGCGATCCGCACGTGTACCTGGTGGAATACATGTTCAACCACGTTTTCAGGATGGAACTGGCCGATTGGCTCACCAAGCCCATGCTGAATGGCGACCCTTCGCAATGGGAGCGCATCACGTTCGTATTCCCCGGCAGCACGGGCTATTCCATCGAACGCCAAAACGGCAAGTGGCTGGTGGCGGGCCAACCCGCCGACACGTTGAAGGTGGAACGCTACCTCCGGGCGCTCTCCAAGTACCATGGAACGGCCTTGGCCAACCCGGCCGATACGGCGCATGCCCTGCTCACGTACAGCATCATGGTGGAGAAGCGCGATCATGCCCGCCCCATGCTCCTGGGCATTTTCCGCGCGGGCAACAATTGGATCGCCCGCAGCACCTTGGCACCGCCCTGGCTTGTCATGGCCATTGACCCCGAAGTGGAGATCCCGCGGATGTTCAGGCCTCCGGCGGCGTTCATGCCCGACTGAGGTTAATTCAGCCCAACAAGCCCGCACTGCGCGGCGATCGCTTCAACTTTGCATGCCGGAAGCGGCACCGGCCCAACACACCCGGGCCGCTCCACCAAAAGAGATGATGAACTACTTGATCGACGCGCAGCCGGACGATGACACCTGCGGGGCCACCGCGCTCCATTCGGTTTACCGCTTTTTCGGCGGCGATCGCGCCTTGCAGAACGTGATCGACGAAGTGCACCAGCTCGAAAGCGGCGGCACACTGGCGGTGCTGCTGGGCATACATGCGCTTACCCATGGTTTCCATGCCCGGTTGTACAGCTACAACCTCAACGTTTTCGACCCCAGTTGGGATGGCCTTTCGGCCGGGGCGCTGCACCGCAAACTGTTGGCCCAAACGCGCATAAAGCCCGGGAAAAAGCTGCACGCCGCCAGCTTGGCCTATTCGCGGTTCTTGAAGGAAGGTGGCGAGATCAGGTTCGATGACCCCACCCCCCAGCTGCTGAAAAATTATTTCGACCAGCGGCTGCCCGTGCTCGTGGGGCTTAGCGCCACCTACCTTTACAAAAGCAAACGCGAGTATGCCGACGCAAAGGGCAGAAGCGTATACCACGACCTTCGCGGAAGACCCATGGGCCATTTCGTTGTCCTTACCGGCATGCGGGCCAAGAACGTTTTCGTGGCCGATCCCTATTACGGCAATCCCTTGGGGGGCGGCAGCATCTATGAAGTGCCCGTGGGCCGCCTGATCAACAGCATCATGCTCGGGATCGTTACCTACGATGCCAACCTGCTCGTCATTTCGCCCAAACCCATTCCCGCATGAGGAAGATCATCGTTATGCAGGACCCCAAGGTCTTCAAACTGGGCACGCCCAACGTGGAAGTCGTTTCCAGCAAGGACTACCTCACCGACCCGCGCTATGCCCAATTGAAGAACACGCGGATCTTCAACCTCAACCCCAGCTTCGCCTACCAAAGCCAAGGATACTATGTAAGCCTGCTGGCCGAGGCCCGGGGCCAAAAAGTGATCCCCAGTGCAAGGACATTGCTCGACCTGAAAAGCCCGCGGATCGTCAAAGTCCTTTCGCGCGACCTCGACGATGTGATCCAGCAAAGCCTGCACCACAAGGAACGGCACGACTTCACGCTGAGCGTGTATTTCGGGCGCAATGTGAATCCGCGCTATGACAAGCTGGCCCACGAACTGTACAAGGTATTCGAGGCGCCCCTGCTGCGCGCACGCTTCGTGAAGGGCGAGAAATGGGAGCTGCGATCGGTGCGGCCCATGCCCTACCGCGACATTGAGGACGAGCACATACCGTTGTTGAAGAAATTCGCCGCCGATTATTTCGCCAAAAAGCGCTACGACCGCGCCCGTGTGGACCGCAGCGCATACGACCTGGCCATACTGGTGAACCCGGGCGACAAGGCCGTGCCATCGAACCCGAGGGCCATTGTAAAATTCAGGCAGGCCGCGGAGGAATTGGGCTTCCGGGTGGACATCATCGGGCCGGACAGCATCGACCGCATCGGCGAGTACGATGCGCTGCTGATCCGCGAGAACACCTATGTGAACAACCACACCTACCGCATATCGCGCAAGGCCCAGCAAGAAGGCCTGGCGGTGATCGACGCGCCGGACGCCATACTCAAGTGCAACAACAAAGTGTACTTGGCCCAAGTGATGGAGGCCCACCACATACCCACGCCGCGCACCATGATCGTGCACAACGAGAACAAGCACCTGGTGGCGGAAAAGATCGGCTTCCCCGTGGTGCTCAAATTGCCCGACAGCACCTTCAGCATAGGGGTGGAAAAGGCCGTGGATGCCAAGGACCTGGAGATCAAATTGGCCAAACTGCTCGACCAGGGCGAATTGGCCATTGCACAGGCCTACATGCCCAGCGACTTCGACTGGCGCGTGGGCGTGCTGGACGGCAAGGTGCTGTACGTATGCAAATACTACATGGCGCGCGGCCACTGGCAGATCTACAACTGGAACAGCCCCACCAAAGAGGATGAAACAGGCAACTTCGACACCGTGAACGTGAAGGACTGCCCGAAGCACATACACGATACCGCGCTGAAGGCCGTGCATGCGATGGTGGGCGATTGCGGCCTGTTCGGCGTGGACATCAAGGAGCTGGACGGCAAGGCCTACGTGATCGAGGTGAATGAATGCCCCAACATTGACCATGGTATTGAGGACGTGGAACTGGGCGACGAGATCTACCGCAGGATCATCGGCAGCCTGAAGCGGACGATCGAAAGGAAAATCGGCATCCTTCCCAACGGGGATGCCACCAACACGGCGAAAGCATGAGCGACAGAGCAGCCTACGGCCTGTTCGAGGTAACGGGCATTGAGCTGGAGTACATGGTGGTGGACCGCACCACGCTGCGCACCGACCCCAGTGTGGACGAGCTATTCCGATCGGTAACAGGCCGGATCACCGGCGACGTGGAACGCGGCGATGTCGACTGGAGCAACGAGCTGGTGGCGCACGTACTGGAACTGAAAACGGCACGGCCCACGCCCAGCATTCCGGCCTACAGGGAAAAGTTCCACGCCGAGGTGCGCCACATCAACGGCCTGCTCGCGCAGCGTGGCCTGATGTTGCTGCCCACTGCCGCCCATCCCCTGTTCGACCCCTTTTCCGAAACTGTGCTGTGGAAGCACGACTACCACGATGTGTACGAGCTGTACAACCGCATCTTCGATTGTCGCGGCCACGGGTGGAGCAACCTGCAAAGCGTGCACCTCAACCTGCCCTTCGCCAACGACGAGCAGTTCGCGAAGCTGCACACCGCCATACGGGTGCTGTTGCCCATCATTCCCGCATTGGCCGCAAGCTCACCCATACTGGACGGCAAGCCCACCGGCCTGTTGGATGCACGCATGAACGCCTACCTGCACCACCAGGAGCGCTTGCCCCAACTCATGGGCGCCCTGATCCCTGAGGCCGTACTGGACGAGGAGGAATACTACCGGGAGATCTTCGCCCCCATCGGCAAGGCCCTGGCCCCTTTCGACAAGGCCGGCATCATGGACCACCAGTTCGCCAACTCGCGCGGGGCCATTGCCCGCTTCGATCGTGGCGCCATTGAAATACGCGTGGTGGACATACAGGAATGCCCGGCGGCCGACCTGGCCATTGCCGAGTTGATCGTGGAAACGCTGAAGGCGCTGGTGGCACGCCGTTGGTCAAGCCAGTACATCCAGCGTGCATGGCACCATTTGGACCTGCTCGAGATCTTCAAGCGCGTGATCAAGGATGCGGGCCGTACGTCCCTCAGCAATGCCAATTACCTCATGATGTTCGGCATGCAGGCCGAAGCAACGGGCACCACCGCCAACGCCCTTTGGCAACACATCTTCACCGAAGTGCGGGAGGGCATCAGTACGGACGGACAGGCCCGGATCGCGCACATTCTGCAGCAGGGCTGCCTGGCCGAAAGGATCTTGCGCCATACGGGCCCGGCACCCGGCCGGGAACGCATTCTGGATGTTTACAAGGAATTGGCGGTCTGCCTGGCGGAAGACCGGCAATTGGCATGAAGGTGCTGTTGTTGAGCTGCGAACACGCGGGCAATGAAGTGCCCGAACCATTAAGGCCCCTCTTTGCCGGCCACGAAGAAGTGCTGCAAACCCACCGGGCGATCGACCTCGGCGCGTATGCCCTCTTCCGGCAATTGATACCCTTGGCAGACTGGCAGGCGCACTGCACACTGAGCAGGCTGGTGGTGGAAATGAACCGTAGCGTGGGCAACCCAGCGCTCTTCTCGCAATTCACCGCCCATTTGCCGGATACGGCCAAGGCGGAACTCATCGAAAAGCACGACACCTATTGGGCCGGCTTTTCAACCTACATAGAACGAGAATTGGCGAAGGGCAACCACGTGGTGCATGTGGGCGTGCACAGCTTCACCCCGGTGCTGGACGGCCGGGAGCGCAACCTGGACATCGGCCTTCTTTTCGACCCGGCCCGCGCCAATGAAACAGCCTTCTGCAGCGCATGGAAAAGTGAGCTCGAGCGGCTTGACCCCGCATTGCGCGTGGCCATGAATGAGCCGTACCGCGGCACGGACGACGGGCTGACAACAGCGCTGCGCACCCGGTACACCCAGGGCTACGCCGGCATTGAATTGGAAGTGAACCAGCGGTTCGCCAGCGGCAGCGGCATGGACCCGGGCATGGTCGCGGTTGTGCTGGGATCGCTGCGCGCCGTATTGCAAAAAGGCTGATCGGCCGCTTGGCGCCGCGCTTGGCGGCGGGAATTGGCTGGTGAACGCTGCCCGTTTTCTTTTTCTATTGCCGAATTTCGCGGGCACAACCCCACTCTGCATGCGCACCATCCTGCTGCTTGGCGCTGGCCGTTCGGCCTCTTCCCTGATCCAATACCTGATCCAACACGCGGCCGAGCAGCATTGGCGGCCCACCATTGCGGACCGCGACCGGGAGCAGGCCCAGAAACTGGCCAAAGGCGCCGGGGAAGCCGCCCAGATCGTGGAACTGGATGCCAGCGACCCCGAGGCCAGGGCGGCACAGATCGCCAAGCACGACCTGGTGATCAGCATGCTCCCGCATGGCATGCACATGGACGTGCTGCGCGATTGCCTGAGGCTGAAAAAGAACGTGATCACACCCAGCTATGTGCCCGATGCATTGTGGCCGCTCGATGATGAATTCAAGCGGGAAGGCCTGATCGTGCTCAACGAAATGGGCGTGGACCCCGGCATCGACCACATGAGCGCCATGCAGATCATTCATCGCCTGCAGGCAGAAAACAGCGAACTGCTCTCCTTCGAAAGCTACTGCGGCGGATTGGTGGCCCCGGAAAGCGATGATAACCCGTGGGGGTACAAATTCAGCTGGAACCCGCGCAACGTGGTGCTGGCCGGGCAAGGGCCAGCGGCCCGCTACATGGAGTATGGCGAGCTGAAGTACATTCCCTACCACAAACTGTTCAGCCGCACCACCGCGGTGGAGATCGCCGGCACCGGTGCATATGAAGGCTATGCCAACCGCGACTCCCTGAAATACCGCGAGATCTATGGCATCGGCGGCATTCCCACCATGCTGCGGGGCACCCTGCGCAAGGCCGGTTTCTGTGCCGCATGGAATGCCTTGGTGCAATTGGGCTGCACGGAGGATGGCTTTTCCATGGAACTTTCGGCCGGTGCCAGCTGGGCCGATTACACCCGCTCCTTCCTGCCCTCGGTACACGGGCGGCATGACCTTGCGGAACAAGTGGCGGCCTATTTGGGCCTTTCACCCCAGGGCGAAGAGATCAAGCGGCTTGAATGGCTGGGCCTTTTCGGCGATGGGCAGATCGGCCAGGCGGGCCTTTCGCCAGCGGCCACCTTGCAACGGTTGCTGGAGGAAAAGTGGGTGCTGGGACCAACCGACAAGGACCTGCTGGTCATGTGGCACCGGTTCAGCTATCGCGATGGCCAAGGCGCATACAAGGAGCTGCGTTCGGCATTGGCCGTAACCGGCGAGGACAGCACCCATACCGCCATGGCAAAAACCGTGGGCCTTCCCATGGCCATTGGCGCGAAGCTGCTATTGAACGGGAAGATCAAGGGGCGCGGCGTGCTTTTGCCCGTTACCCCGGATCTGTATGTGCCCATACTGAACGAATTGGCCGGGTCGGGCATTTCATTCACCGAGCAAGAAGCCTGAGCAGCATCAACTATGATCGACACCCCTGAAATACTGCTCCGGCTAACGGTGGCTGCGTTCTGCGGCGGACTGATCGGGCTGGAACGCGAGCGCAAGGACTGGGCTGCGGGCCTGCGCACGCACATGCTGGTATGCGTGGGTTCGTGCCTGGTACTGCTCGTTTCGGCCTTTGGCTTCGAAGGGGTGCTCGGCGACCACGTGGTGTTGGACCCATCGCGGGTGGCGGCCCAGGTGGTAAGCGGTGTCGGCTTCATCGGTGCGGGAGCGATCCTCTTCTCCAAACAGGGCACCATCCGCGGGCTCACCACGGCAGCGGGCCTGTGGACGGTTGCCGCCATCGGCCTTGCAGCCGGCAGCGGCATGTACTTCGCCGCGGGGGCCACCACCGTGGTGGCGCTGATCATCCTTTGGGCGCTACAGCCGATCGAGCAGCGCTACCTGCGCCGTTTCAAGCAGGCCACGCTGCGCGTGGTTATGGAGCCACACGCCAACCATGTGGAATTGCTACAGGCGCTCACCAAGGACAGCGATGCGCCCATGGAGGAACTTTTTTTCGAGAAAAGTGAAGAGGAATTGGTATTTGAGCTGAAATACAGCAACCGCGACCTGGCCAAGTTGGATGCCTTGGTGGAAAAATTGCGCACCCACCCGAAGATCAAGGAGATCTTCTGGGCCAAATAGCAGGTTCAGAAGTGGAGCTCCAGGTCGTGGAGCAAAGCGCGGTAGCGCGGGCAGAAGCTGCCATCGGTGCGATGCACGCAAAGTGCCTCCTCCACTGCATCTCCCTGCCAATTCCTGCGCAATTCAAGCAAGGCCCGCTTGGGCGGTTTGTGTTCAACAAAATGCACGGCACACATGCGGGCCGGGCGTAATCCGATCTCCCCGGCGGCCAGCAGCACGCTTTGAACACGGTGGAAAGGCACCACCAAACTGGCGCGTAGGCCGGGGGTGCCCAACCGTTGCATGGCCCCGAACAATTCGGGCAGGTCCAGTGTGGTTTCGTGCTTCGCGGCTGCCAATCGCGGATCCCTCGGATGGCCGTGGCCCCGGTAGAACGGCGGATTGCAAATGATCAGCCCGAACTGCTGATGGCCTTGCCATTGCCGCGCATCGGCATGGTGCACTGTGATCCGCTGCGGCCATGGGCCAGCGGCCGCATTATCCGCCGCCTGCGCCGCAGCGTCCGCATCCAGTTCCAAGGCCGTAATGGATGCTTCCGGCGCCCGTTGTGCCGCGATCAGCGCCAGCAGCCCGGTGCCGGTACCGATATCAAGGATCTGCATTTCACCGCCATAGTCGGTCCAAGCACCCAGCAATACCCCGTCGGTGCCCACCTTCAGGGCACACCGGTCCTGCCGTACGGTGAATTGCTTGAACCGGAAGAAAGGCTGCGGCATGCTAACCGGTGCGGTACAGGTCCACCAATCCTGGCGGGGTGCGCACCACAAGGTGGCCGCTTGCCTCATCGATCCCCACGATCATTTCCTCCACGAACGGGATCAATACTTCATGGCCTGCATCCTGTACGGCCAAAACAGGGTGGTCCTCCGTGCCCTCCACCCCCACTACTTCACCCAATGGGCCATGTTCTTCATCCAATACCTGCATGCCCACAAAATCCTCCGGGCCGGCCAGCTCTTCCCCGGCCGGTCCGGCAGGTTCATGTTCCGCCGGGGCGAACACCTCAGCATTGACCAGGAAGGCAACCGCCTGGGGATCATCCAGGCCTTTCAGCTTGATCGCGGCCCCCACCCTGGGATGCACCCGTATGCCCTCCACGAAGAAGGGCACCGGCAAGCCCTGCAGTTCGATGAATACGGCGCGCAGTTCCGCCAGTTCCTCCACCTCTGCCTGTGCCAAGCTGAAGGCCAATTCGCCACGGTGGCCCCAAGGGCGGCCCAACACGCCCAGATAGCGCAATTTACCGGGATAGCTCATGGGGCCGAAAGTATGGCAGGACACAGGCCAGGCAACAAAAAAGCCCGACCGATCGGCCGGGCTTTTCCGGGGTGATCGATCGATCTTATTCCTGCGCTGCACCTTCCTGCGGTTCGGCGCCCTCTGCCGGGGCTGCCTCGCTTTCGGCGGCCGCAGGTTGCTCGGTCTCGGCGATCGCTGCCGCCAGTTTGGCGGTCAGGGCATCGGCGCGAGCGTGCGATTTCTTGGTTTCCAGGGCAATGCGCTCCTTGTAGGCCCTTGCGGCGTCCTCTTCCAGTCCGGCACGCTTGGCCTCCACCTTTTGGTTCTTCTGGTCGAGCCACACTTGGAAGCGGCGGTCGGCCTCGGCCTGGTCGAACGCGCCTTTTTTCACGCCGTTCTGCAGGTGGTTCATGTAAACCACGCCGGTGTAGCTCAGGATGGCCCTTGCGGTATCGCTGGGCTGTGCGCCCTTTTGCAGCCAAGCCAATGCCTTGCTGCGGTCCACTTCCACCACGGCGGGGTTGGTGCCCGGGTCGTAGGCCCCGATGCGTTCGATGTATTTGCCATCGCGCGGTGCGCGCTGGTCGGCCACTACCAGATGATAGTAAGGCTTGCCTTTCTTGCCTTTCCTCTGAAGGCGGATGCGGGTCGGCATGTCGCGGTATTGTTTTTAGGTCCCTTTTCGTTAAGGGGTGGCAAAGGTCGGCTTTTCCGGTGATCCGGCAAAAAGAAAAATGAGGCTCATTGTCCGCGCTCAAGGGGCACGGCCGATGCATGCGGCATTCCGGCCGCTTTTTCCACCGCCGCCTGTATTTGCGTGCGGGTGTTCATCTGCTGCAATTTCTTGTTGGCGGCATCGGGGTATACCCTGTTGCTGAGGAAGATATATACCGTGCCGTACGCGGGATCGACCCACGCCATGGTGCCCGTGAAACCGGTGTGGCCATAGCTTAGGGAACTCGCGCCATCGCTGGCGGGACCAGGTGCCCCGGCGCCCTGTGGCCGGTCCCAGCCCAGCCCGCGGCGATTCTCCTTGCGGGGATCGCCGGTGCAATAGCGGCACGATGTGAAGCGCTGCACCGTTTTTTCAGAGAGGTAGCGCCTGCCGCCGTATTCGCCACCGTTCAGCAACATCTGCATCAGTATGGCCAGGTCGTTGGCGTTGGAGAACAGGCCGGCATGCCCGGCCACGCCCCCCATTACGGCAGCGCCAGGGTCGTGCACCGTACCGCGTACCAATCCATTGCGGAACAGGGTATCGTTCTCCGTTGGCATGATCCGGTCCATGGGAAAACGTTCAAGCGGATTGAAACCCATGGTGGCCAAGCCAAGTGGCCTATAGAAGTTCCGGGCCAGAAAATGATCGAACGGCATGCCCGATACCTTTTCCACCACCTGCATCAGCAGGTACATGCCCATATCGCTGTACACGTACTTGCCGCGTTCGGCCACCGGCGTTTCCAGCACCCATTTCAACAGTGAATCGCGGTAGCTGTGGTTGATGTACACCCCATCGGCCACCTGCATGTCGTGTTCGTCATCGGGCACGTTCGCCATCACACCAGGTTTCCATTTCCTCTTTTCCTTCAGCCTGTTCTGGAAGGGCATGAAAGGTTTTAGACCGGCCTGGTGCGCGAGCACCTCGTCCAGCGTGAGCGACGCATGATAGGGGTATTCTTTCAGCAGGCCGGGCAGGTATTCGCCCAGTGTCTTGCCTGTGTTGATCTTTCCCTCGTCGGCCAATTTCATCAGGGCCAGCGTGGTACCGGCCACCTTGGTAATGCTGGCCAGGTCGTAAATGTCGCCACTGGTCACCGGCCTTTCGCGGCTGTATGTGGGCGTGCCATAGTTCTTGTCCCACAACACCATGCCATTGCGTGCCACCAGCACCTGGCATCCGGGATAAGCCTGTGCTTTCAGTCCGCGCAGCACCACCGAATCAATTTCTTCGAGGTCTCCCGTGCGCATGGCCTCTTCCTCGGGCAGTCCGTAGCGCAATCGGCCAAGTGAAGGAACGGCCACGCCTTGCCCACTTTTGAAATGCGTCGAGGCGGTGACCGGAAGTTTCCCCTTGGCCGGAATGGCCCCGAAGATCAACTGGGCGGCCAGGTCCTGGGTGGCGTCATTTTCCTCGTAGGCCACCACCACGGCCCCCCAGCGTTCGGCACCGTAGGCGTTGCCCAGCCTGTACGGATTGGCGAACAGGGTGAAGACCATGGGCTGCTGGTCGCCAAGGCGGCGGAGAAAATCGAGGCTGATCTGGGGCACGCCGAATTCCTTGTTCACCCGGTAAGTGGTGTTGTGGACCGAGGTGATCACCAGGTCGAATTTCTTCAGGCTGTCCAGCATGGCCTTCGATTGGTTTGCGTTCAGCACTTTTTCGCACCGGAACATGGAAATGGGTGCATAGCGCGCCAGGGCTTGCTGGAACGGGTTATTCAGGGTATCACCGATCACCAGGCTTGCTATGCGCAGGCTATCGAGGTTGCGCACGGGCAACACGCCGTGGTTGGTGGCCACGGTAAGCGCTTGGGCGTACAACTCCCGCCGCACCATGCGCCCTTTGGCCGTATTCAGGTCGGCAGTGATGCCTTTTACCTCCACGATGGCAGGCTTGGCCAACCCCGCCCATTCCTTCGCTTTCAGCACCTTCAGGCACTTTTCAGCGATCGTGGCCTCCGACACCAAGCCACTGTCAACCGCCTGGCGGATGCGCGTGATCGCCTTCACCGGGTCTTGCGGGAATACCAGTACATCGCTGCCTGCCATCAGTGTCCGCAATTCAATCTCACCCGGGCGCGCCGCATTGGCGATGCCTTTCATGTTCAGTGCATCGGTGAACACCAGCCCCTTGAACCCCATGGTTTCGCGCAGCAGGCCGGTAATGATCGGGTGGCTCATGGAGCTGGGCAGCTCCGGGGTACTGTCCAGGGCGGGCACACTTAAATGCCCCACCATGGCCCCGGCCACCCCGGCATTGATCAATTCCTGGAAAGGGAGCAGTTCCACCGAATCGAGCCGCGCGCGCGAGGCGGTCACCAGCGGCAGGGTCTTATGGCTGTCCGTATTGGTGTCGCCATGCCCTGGGAAATGTTTCACGCAGGCCAACACACCGCCGTTCTGCAGCCCGCGCATGTAGGCCAGGCCCTTCCGCGCCACCATTGCCGGGTCCTCCCCGAAGCTGCGCTCGTTGATCACCGGGTTGGTGGGGTCCACGTTCACGTCAACATCCGGGCTGAAGCTCACGTGCACGCCCAACCGCTGCATCTCACGGGCGATCTCCAGCCCCATGCGTTCCAAGGAACTGTCGTCCGCCATGGCGCCAAGGGCCATTTGCCTCGGGAACCGGATGGTACTGTCCAGTCGCATCGCCAGGCCCCATTCCAGGTCCATGCCGATAAGGAGCGGTGTGCGCGCAGCGGCCTGGTAGCGGTTGGTAAGCACCGCCTGCCGCACGGGCCCGCCCTGGAAAAAGATCAGCCCACCGATGTGGTATTTGCGCACCAACTGCTCGATCTCGCTGTAATGCTTCTCGTTCTTGTTGCTGTACGCGGCCACCATCATCAGCTGGCCGATGCGCTGATCGAGGTTGAGGGTGGCCAGCACCGAATCGGCCCATGGCGAAGGACGTTCGATGAACTCCGGGTTGATCGGGCGCACCATGCGCTGCGGTTGCCCGCCGCCCATGGACAACAGGCCGGGCAGCAGGGTAAAAGCAAGGAATGTGGATCGTTTCATGCTACAAGGGCAAAGCTACCGGGGCCTTGATGGGCCTTCGGGCAACGGCCGTGCCACTTGTCAACACAACGCGCTGTATTGCGCGATCATTGGCATGCCGGCCATGGCAGGTACTTTTGAGGGCCCTTCAACGTTTTTGCCATCGTGCGCACCCTCATTTTTTCACTGGCGGCCTGCCTGGTCGCTTATGGCCATGCACAGGAATCTGCTGTTGCCCAGCTGGCCACGTGCATGCAACAGATCGCGGAGGGCCGCAACGACGCTGAAAAGGACAGTGCCAGTGCCAGCTTGAAAGAGCGTTTGGGCCGGATCCTGCTATCCGACCCCGGCATGGCCGCCAACCTTGCCGGGGTACCGATCAGCCAAATTGCGCCAGCCGATGGAAGCTTCCGCCTGTTCACATGGAATGTGCCGCTATCCGATGGTTCGTTCCGCTACGAGGGACTGTTGCTCACCACCACGCCCAAGGCGCACAAGCTGTACGAGCTGCGCGACATGACCGGCCAGATCGCACGACCGGCCACGGTGCAGCTGACCCCGGAGAACTGGTACGGTGCGGTATACTATGAAATGGTGCCCGTAAAACGCGGTCAACGCACGTACTATACCCTGCTGGGCTGGAAAGGGCAGTCCACAACGGAAACTTACAAGGTGATCGATGTGCTCACGATCACGCCCTCCGGGCCCAAGTTCGGCGCGCCCTTGTTCACCGGTGAAAAACAACGCCGCCAGCGCGTGGTGCATGGCTACACCGCACAAGCCAAAATGCTGCTCCGCTGGGAACCAGCGCGAAAAGCCATCGTGCTCGACCACCTCTCCCCCACGCGCCCTGAGTTTGCCGGCCAGGCCGCCTTCATGGCGCCCGACCTCAGTTACGACAGCTTCACTTGGGACAATGACCATTGGCGCTACGACCGCGACATCGACGTGCGCGCCCCGGAAAAGGGAAAACCCTACAAGGCGCCGCCCAAGGAAGCGCGTTGAGCGCGAGCTGCAGTTCGGGAATTAGGCCCATGATGCCGTACTTCGCAACCCCGATGAAAGCGCGCCGCTTATTGATCAAAAATGCCAAAGCCCTGGTGGGCGTGCACCCTGCCGGCACCTCGCGCCTTGCGGGATCGGCCATGGCACAGCTGCCCCAATTGGAGAACGGCTGGTTGATGGCCGAGGATGGACGGATCACCGCCATGGGCACCGAGGCCGATTGGCCCGGCATTGCCGATTGGAACGGCCTGGAGGTGATCGATGCCAGCGGCCGCTATGTGCTGCCGGGCTGGTGCGACCCGCACACGCATACCATTTTTGCCGATGCGCGCGAAGGCGAATTCACCGACCGCATCAAGGGGTTGAGCTATCAGGAGATCGCCGCCAACGGCGGCGGCATCATCAACAGCGCCCTGAAGCTTCGCGCCATGGAAGAGGACCAGCTCTTCAACCTTGCCAAGGCCCGTGCCACGGAAATGATGCACCGGGGAACCGTGGCACTGGAGATCAAAAGCGGCTATGGGCTTGACAAGGAAAGCGAATTGAAAATGCTGCGCGTGGCAGCGCGGCTGCGCCGGGAACTGCCGCTGCAGGTGCGCACCACGCTTTTGGCCGCCCACGCCATACCGCCCGAATACCGCAACAACCGCACGGCCTACGTGGACATGATCGTGCACGAACTGGTGCCGCAGGTGGCGGAGGAAGGTCTGGCCCAATACGTGGACTGCTTCTGTGAAACGAATTATTTCACCGTGGCCGAGATGGAGCGTGTGCTGGAGGCCGGTGCGCGCCACGGCCTCCCGGGCAAGGTGCATGTGAACCAATTCACCAGCATCGGCGGCATTGCCGCCGCCGTAGCGCACAGGTCGCTCAGCGTGGACCATTTGGAAGTGATGGAAGAGGCGGACATCGCGGCCTTGCAGGGCAGCAGCACCATGCCCACCCTGCTCCCCTCCTGCTCATTCTTCCTGGGCATACCGTACGGTCCGGCACGCCAGCTGATGGAAGCTGGGCTTCCCGTGGCGGTGGCCAGTGATTTCAACCCGGGGACCACGCCCAGCGGCAACATGAGCTTTGTGGTGGCGCTGGCCTGCATCAAATTGCGCATGCTGCCCGAGGAGGCCGTGAATGCCGCCACCCTGAACGCCGCGGCGGCCATGGGACTGGAAAATGAACTGGGCAGCCTGGCCTTGGGCAAGCGTGCAAGCTTCAACATCACGCACCCCATGCCCTCATTGGCCTACCTGCCGTACGCCTTCGGCCAAGAACATATCGACACCGTGATCATCGATGGGAAACCGGTCCGGGCAGGAGAAGCCATCGATTGAGCTGCCGCCGTTCAGGCCGCCGGGCCTGGAAATGGCCCGTGGACTGCTCTACTTCACCATGGTGTTCATGGTGTTCATGTTCGCCCAGCTGGCGGCGCTTGTCTGGCAGGTGCTTGCCCTTTCACCCCAGTTGGCCGCCGGCGGCTTCTCCCTCGCGCTGCTCGATACACCGGAATTCCAGGCGCGATGGCTCGAACTCGCCACCAATGGCGATGTGTTGGCCAAAGTGGGCATCGTTTCGGACAGCCTTGCGCTGGGCCTGCTCGCATGGTTGGTGTTCCGCTGGAAAAAGCAGCGCAGCGCCTTCTTCCTCGGGCTGGGCACGCCCAAGCTTCAGGTATTCCTGAAATGGACCCTGATGTTCCTGTTGCTTTTTGCCGCCCTGGAAGCCATTTCCCTGCTGTTGCCGGAAATGAACAGCGAGTTCATGCGCAAGGTGCTTTCCACGGTCACCAATTGGCCCATGCTCATCATCGGGCTGGGGCTGATGCCCGCGCTTTTCGAGGAATTCCTGCTCCGCGGCCTGCTTTACGGCTCGCTGCGGCACCTGCTGGACAAGCATGCCTCCGTGGCCATCGTGGCGGGTGTTTTCACCCTGGTGCACCAACAATACGACTGGTACATATTGCTGCTGTACGTATTGCCGTTGGGCATATTCCTCGGTTACGCCCGCGCACAAACCGGCAGCATTTGGGTAAGTGTGCTGCTGCACCTGCTCAACAACTGCGGCAGCATGCTGCTGCCCCAACCGGCCTAAGCAATCCACATCCACAACAAAAAAATCCGTCATGCCCATAATCGAATGTGTTCCCAATATCAGTGAAGGCCGCGATATGGTGAAGATCCAGGCGATTGCCGCCGTGGTGCAGACCGTTGAGGGCGTGCGGCTGCTCGATGTGGACCCGGGCAAGGCGACCAACCGCACCGTGATCACCTTCGTGGGCGAACCCGGCCCGGTGTGCGAGGCCGCATTCCGGCTGGTGAAAAAGGCGCAAGAACTCATCGACATGTCGGCGCACCACGGCGAACATCCGCGGTTCGGTGCCACCGATGTATGCCCGTTGGTGCCGATCAGCGGCATTACCATGGAGGAACTGGTGCCGTACGCACACCGCTTGGGCGAGCGCATCGGTAATGAGCTCGGTATACCCGTGTACGCCTACGAAGCCGCCGCCCGCGAGGATAAGCGGCGCAACCTGGCCAACAACCGCGCCGGTGAGTACGAAGGGCTGGAGAAAAAGCTGGCCGACCCTTCCTGGAAACCCGATTTCGGTCCCGCCGAATGGAACGATCACGTCCGGCGCAGCGGCGCCGTGGCCGTGGGCGTGCGCAAGGTGCTGATCGCCTACAACATCAACCTCAACACCAGCAGTACCCGGCGCGCCAACGCCATTGCCTTCGACCTGCGCGAGCGCGGGCGCGTGAAGCGCGAGGGCGGAAAGCTCACCGGCAAGCCGGTGACCGATGTGCATGGCCAAGTGGTGATGGAACCGGGCAAGCTCAAATCGGTGAAGGGCATCGGCTGGTTCATTGAGGAATACGGCATCGCACAGGTATCACTCAACCTGAACGACATCGACGTTACGCCCGTGCACATCGCTTTCGATGAGGCCTGCAAAAGCGCTGCCGCACGCGGGCTGCGCGTTACCGGCAGCGAACTGGTGGGCCTGATACCCAAGCAGGCCCTGCTCGATGCCGCCGACTTCTTCCTGCGCAGGCAGCAGCGCAGCCTGGGGACCTGCGAACGTGAAAAAATCCTGTTGGCGGTGAAATCCCTGGGCCTGGATGACCTGGCACCCTTCGATCCCGCGAAAAAAATCATTGAATACCAGCTGGAGGATGCCTCCGCGCGCCCGTTGATCAACCTTACGCTGTCGCGCTTCACCGAGGAAACCGCCCGCGAAACGCCCACGCCCGGCGGCGGATCCGTGGCGGCCATTGTGGGCAGCATGGGCATTGCATTGGGCCAAATGGTGGCCAACCTCAGCGCCAACAAACGCGGCTGGGATGACCGCTGGGAGGAATTCAGCCAATGGGCCGTGAAGGCGGAACAATACCGCACACGCCTGCTGGCGCTGGTTGACGACGATACCGCCGCCTACGCCCGGATCATGCTCGCGCTCCAGATGCCCAAGCACAACGAAGAAGCGGCCGCAGCGCGGAAGGCCGCACTGCACCAGGCCACGAAAGGCGCCATTCTGGTGCCGCTGGAAACCTTGCGCATTTGCGTGGCCAGCATGGAGGTGGCGCAGGCCATGGCCCAGATCGGCATGCCCAGCAGCGTAAGCGACGCCGGCGTGGGCGTGATGTGTGCCCGCACGGGCGCCTTGGCGGCCTACCTCAACGTGCGCACCAACTTCAAGGGCTTCGATGATCCGCAATTCCAGCAGACCGTAATGGAGGAGGCCGAGGCGTTGAAGGCACAGGCGGAACAAATAGAGGCCGAAGTGCTGGCGGCCACCTTGGCCAAGTTGTAGCCAGCCGCGGCCGGTACAAATCCGGGCATGGCAACACCGCTGCACGGCCTGGCGTATTATTGAGCGGCAAGTTCCGCAGTGGGGCAGGCCCGCGAACCGAAAGCAGCAGATGGACAAACGAACGCCATGGCGCCAGATCGCCGAACGCGTATTGTTCTTCTTCCCCTTCCAGCTCCTGGTCCTTCACTTCAAGAAGAACCATGTGATGCTGTTGTGCTGGGTGTTGCTGTTCGGCTACGTGCTGCAAGGCATCGGGCTCAAGTACGGCATTCCATACCTCTTCCTTTACCCTGAATATTTCGGGGCGGCCAATGCATGGTCCTTCATGCTGCTGGGGTTTGCACTCGGGGGCTTTATCACGGCCTTCAACCTCTTTTCCTACACCCTGCACGCATTCCGCTTTCCATTCGTGGCCACACTGGCCCGGCCGTTCCTGAAATTCAACCTCAACAACGCCATCATTCCCGTGGTGTTCGTGCTTACCTACCTCTGGGCATCGGCACATCTTCAATATTACAAGGAACTGGTGCCCGTGTGGGACGTGGTGCTGCACCTGGCGGCCTTCCTCGGCGGCATCGGCACCTTCCTGTTGATCGCGCTGCTCTACTTCACGCGCACCAACACCGACGTGTACAAACTGGCCAAGGTCACGGGTGCTTTCGCCGAGGCCCCGCCCATGGAGGACATTATACCGCAAGTGCCACCCGTGCGCCAGCAGCAGCGCAAGGCAAGCCGCTGGTTACGCCGCGAACAGCGCACCAAGAAATGGCGCGTGGAAACCTACCTCAGCTGGCCGCCGCAGCTGAAGCTGGCGCGCGGCACCAAGCACTACGACAAGGAGTTGCTGCGGCGCGTGCTCTGGCAGAACCACATCAACGCGAATGTTTTCGAGCTGGCACTGGTGGTCACTTTCATTGCCTTGGGCGCCTTCAGCAATGCGCCCTTCTTCGCCATTCCCGCCGGGGCCAGCATTTTCCTCTTCTTCACCATGGTGCTGATGCTGTACAGCGCGATCAGCAGTTGGGTAAAAGGCTGGATGGCCACCACGATCATAGCATCCTTGGTGCTGCTGAACGCGATCAGCATGAAAACCCAGGGGTTCCTGTACGACACACAGGCCTATGGCCTTGACTATAGTGCCCCACCCGCACGTTACGACCTGCCCACCATACACCAACTGGCCACCGACAGCGTGGCAGCGGCCAAGGACCAACAGGCACACCAGCAAACCTTGGAGCGTTGGTTGGCCAAGAACAAGGCACTGCCGCACCCTGGCAACAAGCCGCCCATGATCATGATCAATGTGAGCGGCGGAGGCTCACGGGCCATGCTATGGACCTTCCGGTGCCTGCAAGTGGCGGACAGCCTGTTGGGGGGCAACCTCATGGACCGTACCGTGATGATCGCAGGCAGCAGCGGCGGACTGATCGGGGCGACGTACTACCGCCAATTGGTGCTGGGCGAAAAACTCGGCGGCACCGACCGCGCAAGCGATCCACGCCATTTGGACCAGATGTCCTCGGACATCCTCAATCCTGTGGCCTTCAGCCTGGTCACCAGCGACATGTTCATCCGCTACCGCAAGGTGCTCGACAGTGGGCGCAGTTACACACTGGACCGTGGCTACGCCTTCGAGTTGCGCCTGGACTCGCTGACCGGCGGCCTGCTGAACGTAAGGCTGAAGGACATGGCCGAACTTGAACGCAAGGCCGAGGCACCGTTGCTGGTGGTAAGCCCCACCATCCTGAATGATGGACGGCGCTTGCTGATCAGCTCCATGCCGCTGGCGCATTTGTCCGCCATCGGGCCGCATGCGCCCGTGCATTCGGCGAGCGAGCCCGAGAGCATCGAATTCCAAAAGCTCTTCAAGGGCCAGGACCCCATGAACCTGAAACTATCCAGCGCCCTGCGCATGAGCGCCACCTTTCCTTACATAACACCGGTGACCAGCCTGCCCAGCGAGCCCCGCATGTGCGTGATGGACGCTGGGGGGCGCGACAACTACGGCTACCGCACCACGCTTAGCTTCCTGCGCACATACCGCCACTGGCTGGCCACCAATGTGGACCGCGTGGTGGTGATCCAGGTGCGGGACAAGCAGCGGCAGCTGGAGGTGAAACCGGTAAACGGCTCGATGTTGGGGCGGTTGGCGGAGCCCGTAGGCAGTGTTTACGACAATTTCATCCGGATCCAGGACCAGGACTTCGACCTTGCGCTGAAAACCGCGGAAGCCTGGATGACGGTTCCGCTGGATGTGCTGGACTTGCAGCTGTGGATGAAGGACGACGCCGAGATCAGCCTAAGCTGGCACCTTACCGCCGTGGAGAAAAAAATGGTGCTGGCCACCATTGACGAGGCCGGCAACCAAGAGGCTTTTTCGCGCCTGCAGCAGCTTGTGGCTGGAACCGGGCAGCTCAAGGCCGTGGCCGAGCATGGTACCGAAGCAGCCCATTGATCGGGTCGCGCTGCACCTCTTCGAGCCCAATGCCCTTGCTGGCCAGTGCCGTGGCCAATAATTCACGGAACCCCCACGCCACCGAGCCGGTAGCCCGTGCCATGCCTCTCTCCCGCGCGTCGAAATATTGGCCCAGCAACCTTGCCAGGGCGAAGAAGCGCGACACCACAAGATCGTGCACATAGGTGTTGTCCAGGTGATCGGCCAGCACTGCGGTGTAGGAGGCCACGTAAGCCTGTGGTGCACGCCCGCGGTAGATCCCCTCCAGTACACCCGGCAGGTCCATCCCCTGCGGGAATAGTTGGGCACGGATCCGCTCGGGCACCAATCCGTACAGGGCATCACGCAGCAAATGCTTGCCAATGTCCGCCCCGCTGCCCTCATCGCCCAGTATAAAACCCAGCGAAGGCATGGGGGTATGCAGGTATTCGCCGTCGTAGTGTCCCACATTCATGCCGGTTCCGAGGATCAGTACGAGGCCTTGATCCCGGCCGTACAGGCCACGCGCGGCCCCCAGCAGGTCCGTTTCCACGGTGATCTTGCTTTCGGGCCATACTTCCGCCAATGCATCATGCATGCGCCGTGCCCGCGCCTGTGCACCGCAACCGGCGCCATAGGCGATCACTTCCCCGGGTGCCTCACCTCCCCGCGCGGCGGCCATGGACCGCAAGCGTTCCTGCATGGGCAACGGATCGCCGGTAAGCGGATTGAACCCCGGGAACGGCCCCGGGAATAATTCGCTTTGCCCGTTGGAGCATTGGCCCCAACGCGAGCTCGTGCCGCCGATCTCACCGATCCATATTGACATGCTGTCGCCGTTGCGGCCCGAACCGCACTGGGTTATGCGTTGAAGAGGAACTTGTCCGGGCTGATCAGCCCGTTCTTCACCGCATAAAGGACCAGACCGGCGGTATTGTTCACGCCCAGCTTCTGCATGATGTTCTTGCGGTGCGTGGTAACCGTATGGGCGCTAAGGCATAACCGCTCGGCAATGCGTGTGTACGAATTGCCCTCGGCGATCAGTGCGATGATCTGGGCCTCGCGTTCGCTCACGGTCACTGGCGCACAGTCCAAAGCTTCGTGGTACAGGTTGTCCACGTCCAAAGAGGCCGCCTGAATGGCCTTGAGGATCTTTCCGCAGAAAAACTTCTGTCCGTCACCGGTATGCAGCACGGCATCAATGATCTCCTCACGGCCGCAATCCTTCTTTATGTAACTGCTCACCCCGGCACGCAGCGCACTCATCAGCGCCATGTGGCTGGGTGTGTGGGTTATGGCGATGAAACGGGTATGGGGGTGATGGCGCACGGCATCGCGCAGGGCCGCGGCACCAAAGCCCTCGGCCGTATGGTCGATCATTACCACATCCGGCTTCAGTTCGGTCAACATGGTATGCATCAGCCCGGCATCACGCGCCTCGCCCACCAGGCGGATCCGCTGCACGGGTGAAAGAATGGCCTGCAACCCGACCAAGGCCAGTTCACTGCGGTCGGCAAGCAAAGTCCTGATCAACATCTCTTGTTTAGAATGATCCCAAATAGACCGCGAATGTAGGCACTGGCGCGCGAAGGCGATGGTGAACGCTCAACCCGGACCCGCTGTCAAAGCCAAATGGTGTGAAGCCTGGCCCTGGTGATCAGCCCGGCGCAGGAGCATCGACGGATCAGGCCTGCTCCCCGACTTTATAAGTTTTGCCTTCCTCGGCCAGCAGGCTATGGGGAAACACGGTGACAGCCTCGGCCAATAGCAGGCCGGGGTCCTTGTAACGTGAGCTGAAATGGCCCAGCAACAGTTGTTTCACACCCGCATCACGCGCTATGCTGGCCGCCTGTTTGGCTGTGCTGTGCATGGTTTCCTTGGCACGCGCGGCCAGGGCCTCGGCGAAGGTGGCCTCATGGTACAGCAGGTCCACGCCCTGCAAATGCGGAACCAGCCCCGGCGCGTAGGCCGTATCGGAACAATAGGCATAGCTGCGCTGCGGCGGCGGTGCCATGGTCAGCTCGGTATTGGGCACTACCGTGCCGTCCGGCAGTTCAAGGTCGGCGCCCATTTTTACCCGGCTGCGTGCATAATGGGGGATCAGGCCCACCTTTTCCTTCAGCAGCTTGCGCGGCCGCGGGGCCTCCCTGAAAAGGAACCCTGTGGAGGCTACCCTGTGCCGCAGGGCCAGTTCGGTTACCTCCACCCGATCATCGCGGTGCACCAATGCGCCGGTGCGGTGCTGCAGCGGATGGAAATGCAGGGGAAAGCGCAAATGGGTCTCGGAAACGCGCAGGTGCACGTCGATCACTTCCTTCAACCCGGGTGGGCCGTGCACATCCAGGGGGTGCAGGCGGCCAAGCAGGTGCATGCTGCTCACCACGCCCATCAGGCCCAGGAAATGGTCGCCGTGCAGATGGGTGATGAAGATGCGCGCGATGCGGGCCATGTTGACCCCGAGCATGCGCATGCGCTCCTGTGTCCCTTCGCCGCAATCCACCAAAAAAAGGCGTTCGCGCACATTCAGTAATTGTGCCGAGGGGAACCTCCCGCGGGCCGGCAGTGCGGCCCCTGTTCCCAGCGTGGTCACTTCAAATCGCATGGGCTGCAAGCTGAAAGCCCCCGGAACTTCGGGGGCTTTCCAATTTCATACGGGCCGTGGGCATCAACGGTTCAACATCATGCGGCCGGTATACGTTGCCCCGGCGGCCTCCACATGGTAGATATAAATGCCGTTCTCCAATTGGGGCGCATCGAACGGCACGCGGTTCACCCCGGCCTTGCCCTGCACCGTACGGGTCCAAATGCGTTCACCCACCAAATTGAAAACCTTCAGTTTTACCGGGGCGCTTTTTGAAAGCCCGAATTCGATGATGGTGCGCTCCGCGAACGGGTTGGGCACGTTCTGCACCTTGCCCAGCCGTGCGGGCTGGAGGTCCTCCACCGCCATGGTGTTGTCGGCAATGGTAATGGAATAGCCCGGGAACTCGTGGTCCACTGCCTGGGTTGAGCCCAGCACCTTCACGTAGGCCACCACTTTGATCACCATGGGGAAGGTGCCCGTTTGGGTGGGCGTGCCCTCCAACAGGCCGCAACCTACCTGGTTGGTGAGGTAGGTGCACGGTGCGTTGGTTTGGGAATTGCAGGAAACGTTGATACCCGGCGGAAGCCCGGCAATTTCCACCATGGCCACCGAATCGATCTGGAAAAATGAGAACATCGGATCAATGAATCCGGCGTTCACGGGCACCAACAGGTTAAGGGTATCGGAATAGGGCACCCCCACCATGCCGCTCCTGAAGTTGGTGGTGGTATCGGGCCAGGCACCGAACACGCTGTCGGCATACAACTGGTTGGGCACGCATTGGGCGTGCAACTGCACGCTGGCCGTGGCCAGCAGAGCGAGGATGAAAGCTCTGGCCATGTTCATTCCTCGTTGTTCACGTCCTTCTCCAACTCTTCCATGTACAGCAGGTCGATGGCCTCGTTGAGGGTGGGCGTTATGGAGAGCACATTCTCCAATTGGCTGATCTGGATCAATTTCTTCACCGGCTCCTGCAACGCACAAATGACGAGGCTGCCCCCCACCCCTTTGCAGAGGCGATTGGCCACCAGCAAGGCGCTCAGGCCGGAACTGTCGCAATACCTTGTTTTGGAAAGGTCAATGACGATGTTGCGCACATTGGTCTTGTTCAAGTACACCAGTTCGCTCTTCAGTTCAGGCGCGCAGGTGGTGTCCAATTTATCGGCGTTGGATACGACCAGGGTGTACTTGTCCTTGTTTGTAATGGTAAAGTTCATGTGCCTTGCGTTTGCGGGCTATGCGGTCAAAGATAATCAGGAGCACAATTGACCGATGTGGCCGCGAATGAAATATGCGATCGCACCCTTGGCCTCAGGCCTTCGGGGTCCTCTCCATGCCACTGGCCAACAGGAACAGCACGGCCATGCGCACAGCAACACCGTTCTCCACCTGGTGCAGGATGATGCTTTGCGCGCTGTCGGCGACATCACTGGAGATCTCAACGCCGCGGTTGATCGGGCCGGGGTGCATGATCACAACCTCCTTGCCCAATGCGGCATAGCGTTGGCGGTCCAGCCCGAAGAGCATGGCGTATTCGCGCAGCGAGGGGAAGTTGGCGAGCCCGTCGCCGCCCTGCCGCTCCAGTTGTATCCGCAGCATGTTGGCCACATCACACCAGCGCAGGGCCTCATCGAGATTGTGCGATACGCGCACCCCAAGCTCGGCGGCGTAGCGCGGCATTAGGGTGGTGGGCCCGCACAGCATCACCTCGGCGCCCAATTTCTGCAGGCATAGTATGTTGCTTAGCGCCACGCGGGAATGAAGGATGTCACCCACGATGGCCACTTTCACGCCTGCTATCCGCCCCAGTTTTTCGCGTATGCTGTACGCATCGAGCAGGGCCTGTGTGGGGTGCTCGTGTGTGCCATCGCCGGCGTTCACGATCCGTGCATCAACATGCCTGGAAAGGAAAACACCCGCTCCAGGGTCGGCGTGCCGCATCACCACCATGTCCACCTTCATCGCCAGGATGTTGTTCACTGTGTCGATGAGGGTTTCCCCTTTCTTGGTGCTGCTTGTGCTGCTGCTGAAATTCACCACATCCGCGCTCAGTCTTTTCTGCGCCAGCTCAAAGCTGATGCGGGTTCGCGTGCTGTTCTCGAAGAAGATGTTGGCGATGGTGATGTCGCGCAGGGAAGGCACTTTCTTGATCGGCCGGGACAGCACTTCCTTGAACCCATCGGCCGTGCGGAAGATCAACTCAATGTCCCCCGCAGTGAGGTCGTCTATGCCCAGGAGATGTTTGCTGCTCAACACATCGCTCATCGTCCGTTCTGTTTAAGGAGCACGCGGTCCACGCCATCACTTTCCTGCCATTCCACCGTTACATGCTGGCCTGCGAAACTGTCCACGAAGCGGCCGGTATAATTGGGCTGGATCGGCAGTTCGCGGCTGAAGCGCCGGTCGATGAACACCATGAGCTCCACAGAGCGCGGCCGGCCGAATGCCAAGAGCGCATCGAGACCGGCGCGTATGCTGCGCCCGGTGTACAGCACGTCATCCACCAGCACCACGCGCCTGCCCTCCACGCTGAAATCGAGGTCGGTATGGGTGGGCATGGCCGTTAGTGTGCGCTGCCGGAAGTCGTCGCGATGGAACGTGATGTCCAGTTCCCCGTAGCTCAGCTCTTTTTCGCCGGTGATGCGCAGCAACTCCTTGCGCAGCCTGCGCGAGAAGAACACCCCGCGCGGCTGCAACCCCACCAAGGCCGTATCACCCAGGCTGCCGCGGTCCTCGATCAGTTGGTGGCAAAGGCGGCGCACCGTCAATTCGAATGCTTCCCCCTCGAGGATGGTCAACGCACGCATGGGCCGCGAAGATAGAAGCAGCCACCCTCCACCTGTGCCAATACCTCATGGCGCTGCCTTCGCACACTGTGCAGCAGGTGGCCGGCGACGATCCACCGCTGTGGGAGTTGCCTAACGTTGATAAAATTATTTTTTGCGTTGCTTTCCATTTCCGCTGTTATTTCGACCTCACATGCCGGGAAAAACCCCTTTCCCGGCTACTTGGCGCCCCTCCAAAACCAACAAGCCAAGCCGTTGCCATACGTTCAGGTCACGCCCTTTAGGTACCTGCTCACGGACCCAAAAACCTTAGCAAACAACCAAAACCCTCAGTCATGTCCTCATTCCGAACCCCGAACCTCGCCACATTGTGGCGCCGCTGCCTGCCGCTACTCTTCGCGATGGCATGGGTGGCCAGCACGCAGGCCCAACAAACCATAACCATCGGCACCGGGACTGTCAGCGCTTATTACGTGCCAGTGACCACCCTGTGGAACTATTCCTATACGCAGCAATTGTACATGGGCAGTGAGTTGACGGCCAACGGCTGAGGGGGCGGCCCCGGCATGATACAAAAGATCCGGTTCGACCTGGCCACCGTGCCGGCTACACCTGGCAACTCCAATGCCTGGAAGGTTTGGCTGGGCAACACCTCGCTCACTTCACTCACGGCCGGGCCGACCAATTACGTGCCCACAAGCGCCATGACCCTGTCGTTCCAGGGCACGGTGAACCTGGCCACCCCGGGATGGGTAGAGATCACGCTTACCACACCGTTCAACTATACAGGCGGCAACTTGATCATTGCGGCCGCTGAAACATCTCCCGGCTATTCATCTGCCTACTTCAGGTATTCAGCTACCCCGGACACCAGGGCCGTGTACCTGTACAGCGATACGGAGATCCCCAATCCGGATGCGCTGCCAGGCCCCTATGGCGGGTCCAGCTCCTCCACGGGGAACCGTGCCAACCTGCAACTGGTCATGCAGCCAGCCGGCAACTGCACGACACCTCCTGTAGCGGGAACTGCCGCGGCGAGCCCGTCATCCAATTTGTGCAGTGGCACTATGATCAGCCTGAGCCTGTCCGGCAATTCATACGGCAATGGCCAAACCTACCAATGGCAGGAGTCCGCGATCAGTGGCGGACCCTTCACTGATATCGGGGCATCCAGCTCCATGTTCAACCTGAACATACCGGCCACCACCACCAAGTACTACCGGGCGGCGGTTACCTGCAGTGGCCAAACCTCCTATTCCACGGAAGTGCTCGTGCAGGTGAACCCGGCTTTCCCGGCGGGCAGCTACACCATCAACTCCACCCTGCCCACGGGCGGCAACAACTTCGCCAGCTTCAACGACTTCAAGAACGCCATCGGCTGCTCGATCGCCGGGCCGGTCGTGGTTGACGTTGCTCCCGGAAGCGGGCCGTACAACGAACAGGTCATATTCCCGGTGGTGAACAACACCTCGGCCATCAACACCATCACCATCAATGGCAACGGGGCCACGCTCACCTATGCCGCCACGGCCAGTGCAGCACCTTCGACCTTGGAGCTCAACGGCACCGACTACTTGCGCATCAACAACCTGAACGTGGTGGCCACCGGCGCCACCTACGGCTTCGCCGCACACCTGTGGAACGGCGCCGACAACAATGAATTCACCAACTGCAGCTTCACGGCACCCGTTACCGGCACCTCAACCACGCTTGCGCCCTTCTCCATCAGCGGATCGGCAACGTCGGCCACCGGCACCGGGAACTCAGGCAGCAACAACAAGGTAAGCGGCTGCACCATCACCGGTGGCTATTACGGCCTCACCTTCCATGGATCGGTCGCCAACACCGGCAACCAGGCGCTTAACAATACGGTGAAGGAGTTCTATCTGTACGGCATCTATAACGTGTATTGCCAAGGCACATTGATCAAGGGCAACACCGTTGAACGGCCCACGCGGCCATCTGTAAGCACGGGGTATGGGATCTACCTCTCCACCAATTCGGCGGGTTGCACGGTGGATGCCAACATCGTGCGCAACCTCTTCGGGGGTGCCACCGGCAGCAGCAGCACAGCCTATTGCCTGTACAACTCAGGTTCAGGCACTGCCGGCAATGAGATCAACTGGACCAACAACCTGGTGCACACCATAAACAACGGCACAGGCACGATCTACGGTTTCTATGCGGCGGGCTACGATCACGTGAACGTGTTCCACAACACGATCGTGCTGGACGACGCGGCCGCCACCTCCGGTACCACCTACGGCATTTATGCCTACGGCAACCCCATGTTGATCAAGAACAACGTGGTGTACGTGGCACGCGGCGGCACCGGCTCGAAATACTGCCTGTACGAAAGCACCAGCCCCGCCACCAGTGACCACAACGTATTCTACTTGAACGCACCGGCAGGCACCAACAACATCGCCTACCGTTCCACGGCCTACGCCACCTTGGCCGCCTGGCAGGCGGCCACCGGGCAGGACCTGAACAGCTTTGAGGCCAACCCAGGGTTCGCTTCACCCTCCACCGGCGATTTCAAGCCCACCAACCTGGCACTGGACAATAAGGGCGAAGCTGTTGGTGTAGGCCACGACCTGTTGGGTGTGGCACGGCCAAGCGCCTTACCCGACATCGGTGCCTACGAGTTCGGCACCATGCCGGCGGCATGCAGTGGTATGCCCGACCCGGGGAATACGATCAGCTCCACGGCCAATGCCTGTTTGACCGTCCCGTTCCAGCTCAGCTTCCAGAACGCCCCTTCCGAAACCGGCCTGGCCATACAATGGGAAAGTGCGGATGATGCGGCGTTCACCGTGAACGTAGTGCTGCTGGGCACCGGAAATACTGAGGATGTTACCCAAACCTCGGCCAAGTGGTACCGGGCCAAGGTGACCTGTGTCAATAGCGGACAGTTTGCTTACAGCACACCGGTGCAAGTGGGCATGAACGCTCCCGCTGACTGCTATTGCACGCCGTCAACCACCGGAGGCACCACCTACTACATCAGCAACTTCACCACCACGGGCGGCCTGACCAACATCAATAAAACCTCGGGGTCGAGCACCACCGGATACCAGGATTTCCATGCCACCGATGAGATGATAGCTTTACCGGGGGCCACGATCGGGTACAGCCTGACCTGTGCCGGCGGCAGCACCTATGGCCAGGCCATCTGGATCGACTTCAACGAGGACGGCGTGTTCGAGGCCAGCGAACAGGTGGTATCGAGCAGCTCCTACCTCAGCTCACCGCTCACCGGCACCTTCACCATTCCGGCTCTGGCACCGGGAGGAAGCAAGCGGATGCGGGTGTTGATCAGCTTCACGCCCAATAACCCCAGCAACCCCTGCGCGAACAGCGGTAGCGGTGAATAAGAGGATTACACGATCACCATCGTTGTGCAGACCCCTTGCAGCGGCACGCCAGCCCCCACGTTGACCTCCAGCGCCGCCAGCGTATGCCCGGGGAGCGGATTTACGCTTACGGCAGGCCCGGTCGATCAAACCGGCCTGACCTTCCAATTCCAGCAATCCACCGACGGTGGCAGCACTTGGGACAACTTGGGCACTGCGGGTACCAGCACAACGTACCCCGTCGCCTCCATCGCCGCTGCCACACAGTACCGTGTGATCGCCACCTGCACCGATGGAAATGCCCAAGGCACTTCACCGGTGGTGACCGTTTCCATGAATCCACCAACGGCCTGCTATTGCACACCTACAACCACTGGAAGCGGCACTTACTACATCACCAATTTCACCACCACCGGCGGGTTCACCAACATCAACAAGACCTCGGGTTCGGGCACCGGCGGTTACCAGGATTTCCATGCCACAGATGGAATGACAACCATACAAGGCGCCACGATCGGCTACACCCTGACCTGTGCCGGCGGAGGCACCTTTGGCCGGGCCATCTGGATCGACTTCGACGAGAACGGCGTATTCGAGGCGAGCGAGCAAGTGGTATCGAGCAGCGCGTACGTCAGCTCACCGCTCACCGGCACGTTCACCATCCCAAGCGCGACACCAGGGGGAACGAAACGCATGCGGGTGTTGATCAGCTACACGCCCAACAACCCCAGCAATCCCTGCGCGAACAGCGGCAACGGTGAATTTGAGGATTACACGATCACCATCGATGAACTGCCCTCATGCAGCGGCACACCAACACCCACGTTGACATCCAGTGCAACCGGTGCGTGCCCCGGCAGCGGGTTTACATTGATGGCCGGCCCGACGGATCAATCGGGCCTGATCTTCCAGTTCCAACAATCCACCGACGGTGGCAGCACTTGGAGCAATTTGGGCACTGCCGGTACCAGCGATACTTACCTCGTGGCATCCATCGCCGTGGCCACCCAATACCGTGTGATCGTCACCTGCACCAATGGAAATGCCCAAGGCACGTCACCGGTGGTGAACATGACGATTAATCCTCCCTCGGCCTGCTACTGCACGCCGACAACCACCGGGGGCGCCACCTACTACATCAGCAACTTCACCACCACGGGCGGCTTGACGAACATCAACAAAACCTCGGGATCGAGCACCAGCGGATACCAGGATTTCCACGCCACCGATGCGATGATGACCGTGCAGGGCGCCACCATCGGCTACACCCTGACCTGTGCCGGCGGAAGCACCTACGGCCGGGCCATCTGGATCGACTTCAACGAGAACGGCGTGTTCGAGGCCAGCGAACAGGTGGTATCGAGCAGCTCCTACCTCAGCTCACCGCTCACCGGCACCTTCACCATTCCGGCACTGGCACCGGGAGGAAGCAAGCGGATGCGGGTGTTGATCAGCTTCACGCCCAGCAACCCCAGCGATCCCTGCGCGAACAGCGGCAGCGGTGAATACGAGGATTACACGGTGATCATCGATATCCCGAACAAGACCTGCGCCACCAGCACGGTGGTCGATTGCGGCCAGACCTACG
>JBIQIX010000002.1:0-323749 GCA_044507815.1 Flavobacteriales bacterium
GGTGCTGGTGCAGCCATTGCTTCCGGTCACGGTCAGGGTGTAGGTGCCTGCTTCGGTCACGGTCGGGTTCTGCGCGTTGCTGGTGAAGCCGTTGGGGCCGCTCCAGGCGAAGGAACCGTTGCCGGTGCCCTGCAGCTGCACGCTGGTGTTGGCGCAGGTGAGGATGCCGCCCGCGGCTTGTGCGCCCGGTGCTTCACGGTCCATCTCCACCACGGCGGTGGCGGTACTGGTGCAGCCGTTGCTTCCGGTCACGGTCAGGGTGTAGGTGCCTGCTTCGGTCACGGTCGGGTTCTGCGCGTTGCTGGTGAAGTCGTTGGGACCGCTCCAGCTGTAGGTGCCGTTGCCGGTGCCCTGCAGCTGCACGCTCGTCACGTTGCAGGTGAGTATGCCGCCCGCGGCTTCAGCTCCAGGAGCTGTCGTATCCAGTCCAACAGTCACTTGGTCCGTGCTCTTGCAATGGGTTTGGTTGTCGGTGACCGTAAGCGTGTACACGCCCGGGGTGGTAACGGTGATGGTCGCCGTATTTCCGGCATTTCCATTGGGCCCGGTCCATGCGAATGAGACATTCGACGCGGATGAGCTTCCATTCAGCACCGCTTGCATGTTGCTGGCGCAGGTGATCATCTTGTCCGCACCTGCATTAGCACCCGGCGTGCCACTGCTGCCTATGGTTGTCGACAAGGTGTACGTGCACAGATTGGCATCGGTCACCTCCACGCTGTATGTGCCAGGTGCCAGGCCGCTGATGCTGCTGCCGGTCCCTCCGTTGCTCCAATGATAGGCGTAGGGCGGGGTTCCACCGCTGATGTTCACGCTCACGCTGCCATCGCTGTTGTTGCAGTTGGCGCTGGTGCCGTTGATCATCCCCGACAGCACGCTGGGCTGGTTCACGGTGAAGGTGCTCGTGGCCTGGCAGTTGTTGGCATCAGTCACCTGTACCGTGTACTGGCCGGGGGGCAAATTGGTAAGCGTGGCCCCGGTTTGGCCGTTGTTCCACACGAAAGTGAACGGACCTACGCCGGTCGATGAAGCGGTGATCTTTCCGTCGGTAGCACCGTTGCAGCTCACGTGCGTGATGGTTGCCGTCGCCTCGATGACCTTCACGGTAACCACTTGATCGGCGGCTCCGGCCAGGATGCAGGCGTCGCCGCCAATGATCCGGCGTACGTACGTTTTGTGTTCCACCTCGCCGATCAGGGAACCAGGGAGGTTTTGGCCGTTTCCGCCAGGGATGTTCACCCAGTTAAGGCTATCACTGCTGGTTTGCCACTGGTAGGTGGTGGCCGAACCGGGTGAGGGGTGGGTGGAGGTGGAGTTGTTGCGCACAAGGGTTGGCAGCACGTAGGCCGGCACGCTACCGGTGATATCGCCAGGCACGGTCCCGGCGCAAACGGTCTGGCTGCCGCTGATCGTATTGCCCATCAGGTCGGGCGGGTTGGCCCAGATCACGATCCCGGGCTCGTATTCGGTGCTGTTCTTCGTGGTGTTCAGTGCCCCTTGCGTAAGGGGTATGTTGTTCGATTTTGAGGTAACGATGGTGTAGATGCGGCAGTTGCTGAATTTGATGCCGCGCTCACCGACCGGGTCATAGTCATCGCCCGTTCCACCATAATACGTGCTGAAGATCAGCGATGAGAGGTCGGCGCTGAGTTTCAGGAATACTTTATCGTTCTGGCCCATGTTGGTGGCCTGCACAGGGGTATTGGGCGCAGCACTCATCGGGAAATTGGTGCTGTTGGTATACCCGAACACGTACACATCATTGTTCTGGTCGGTGTTCAGGCCCATCATGTTAACCTCCTTGCTGGAGCCGCCGATGTACGTGCTGCCAAGGAAGCTTTGGTTTATGTCCATGCGGGCCACGAACAGGTCGTATTCACCGCCATTGTAGGAGTTGTCGTAGGTGCCGCTTGCGGAGATGTTGCTTGTGGGCATGCCAGAGGTGATGCCACCGAAGTAGAATTCATTTCCCGTGGTGCTCATGGACATGCACAGGATGGCCACCTCCTTGCTGGTTGCCGATTGGAAATAGGAGGACCACACGGTGGTGCCCGCTCCATTGAGGCGCTGCAGGAAGCCGGCCTCGCTACCTCCGCGGGTGGCCTGGCGCGGGTTCACGGTTGGGAAGTTGGTGCTCTTGGTACGTCCGCCAACGAAGATGTCGCCGGTGGCGTTGTCATGGAGCATGATCTGGCCGATGTCATCCGCGGAGCCGCCATAATTGCGCACCCATTGCACCGCAGAAAGGTCTTGATCGATGCGGAAAAGGAGCACGTCGGTGCCGCCGGCATTGGAGTTGGTGGCACCGCTGCCCGGGTTGCTGGTGGCCAAGTTGTTACTGGTGGTGCTGCCCAGAACAATGATGTCGCCCCCTGAAGTGATGCGCAGGTCGTAGGAATAATCCGTGCCGTTGCCACCCACCACGGCCGACTTGATGGAATTCCCGGCCGGGTTGATCTTGGTCAGGTACACATCCGCTCCACTTTGGGCCTGTTGGTTCACGCTGGAGCCTGAGAAAGCCGAGCCGCCCAACATGGGGTAGTTGGTGCTTTCCGTATAGCCGGTGATATACAGGTTGCCATCGGGGCCTTGTTCCATGGCGTAAGGATTCTCCACGCCATTGCCACCGATATAGGTCTGCCAAACACGGGTGCCGCTTCCCCCCACTGCGGTGGGCTCCAAATATTTACCCACCACCATATCATAGCTGCCATTGGCGGTTGTATCAAAAGCACCGGGCGTGATCTGGTCCGTGCCGCCGCTTACCCGTGAAACAACATAAATGGCCCCGTCGTTGGGGTCCACCCAAATGCAGTGGCCGTGGTTGTCGCTTTGCGAGGCGGTGTTCATCCAGGTCGCCCACCGCAACGCGATGGGGTCGATCACCAACACTTCGTTCTTGTCGTATTTGCCGAGCTTGAACCGCAACGTGTTCTTGCCCTCGATCGCATAGGCGGCCTGCACCGCACGCTCTTTTCCGTTGATCCGCTGGTAAACCACCGGTGCCGGGTAGCGCATCTCCCCGATGCTGGTTGAAAGCACGAGTTCGCCCTTGGCGCCCACCGAGAGTTTTTCAATGCCCTCAAATTGGATCGCGATCTGGGTCGGTTCGCTGCCTGGCCGGCAGATCAGGTCATACTCCAAGGAGCCGTCCTCAGCGGGGTAATAACGCGCATCGATCCCCTTGTATGCATTGGTGTACCACACTTCCTGGAAGCTGCGCACGTCCAGGGCGGTTACATCTCCCTTGAAAAAGTTGCTGACCAGTTCATGGCTGTTGCGCGTTTCCACTTTCATATCGGATGAGCCGCCCAAGAACTTCATCAACCAACTGTGGCCCTTCTTGTGCCAAACCGGTGCCTTGGTGGGAATGCCGGCGTTGAACTGTTCCTCGTATATGATACCTGCCCGTTGGAAATCGGCGACCGTTACCGGGTCGAATGCGGTCACCACCATGCCATGCTCGGTGGCCACGGCCTGACCCAAGGGGAAATCGGCACGGTAAAGGACCTGCGGGGAGAACTGTCCTTTGTTCTCCACAAAATGGATCTCTTTATCGTGTTCGTTCAACAGGTCATCAAGACCATGGTGTGCATGGTCGTGCAATCGGTCCTTCGCCAGCTGCAGGTTGGCCAATTGGGCCTTTGCGGGCACCAAAAGGCCCAAGCCCAATAGCATGCACCACAACAGGCGTGGTATGGAATAATTTCTACTTCTCATCGGTGTTGGTTTGGTGAGTATCAGAGGGGGTTTCCCTTTCAAAGAGCGCAAATATTCGGATGTTCGTCGGGCAATGTCAAGCGTTGGTCCGGCAATACCACCCATTTAGGGTATAAACACGTAGTTTGGTCGAATGTCATCCAGGTGCTTGGAATTTGGTCTGTTCAAAACTTTTTAGGCTGGAGTTTTGGCCGTTCCCCGCAGAATGGCTTAATTGCCCGTCAAAGATGTGACGTATATTCCGTCAAATGGGGAAGTGCAAATGAAGACACTCGAGGTAGGTGAAAAAGCCCCGGATTTTTTCGGCGTGGACCAGCATGGCGAGGCAGTGCGGCTCACCGACTTTGCCGATCATGGCCTTGTGCTGTATTTCTACCCAAAGGATGATACACCCGGCTGCACGGCGCAGGCTTGCAGCTTGCGCGATGGGTACGATAAGCTGCGGAAGAAAGGCTACGAGGTGCTGGGGGTAAGTCCTGACGCGGCGGCCCGGCATGGCAGGTTCGCTGAAAAAAACAAGCTTCCCTTCCGCCTGTTGGCAGACCCGGAGAAGAAAGCCATCCGCGCCTACGGCGTATGGGGCAAGAAGAAATTCATGGGGCGCGAGTATGAAGGGGTTTTGCGCACCACCTTTGTGATCGATGGGGAAGGGGTCATCCGCCACATCATTCCCACGGTACGAACCAAGGATCATGCAACCCAAGTGCTGGAAGTACTTGGGTAAGGACCAACCACCAATCGGCCGGAGAACGGCTGTTCAAAAATAAACCAACCAAACTCATGGCAACGGAGATCAACAAGGAGAAGCTGAAGGCCCTTCAGCTCACGATGGACAAAATGGAAAAGTCCTTCGGCAAAGGGGCGATCATGCGCATGGGCGATGACGCGATCGAAAAAGTAGAGGTGATCCCATCGGGCTCGATCGGGCTGGATCTTGCCCTGGGCGTCGGCGGCTATCCCAAGGGGAGGGTCATTGAGATCTATGGGCCGGAAAGCAGCGGCAAGACCACCTTGGCGATACACGCCATTGCACAGGCCCAGCGCAACGGTGGCATTGCGGCCATCATTGATGCCGAACATGCCTTCGACAGGTTCTACGCCGAAAGCCTGGGGGTGGACACCGAGAACTTGCTGATCAGTCAGCCGGACAATGGCGAGCAGGCCTTGGAGATCGCCGACAACCTGATCCGCTCCGGGGCGATCGATATCCTTGTTGTGGACAGCGTGGCCGCCTTGACCCCCCGGGCCGAGATCGAAGGAGAAATGGGCGATAGCGTGGTGGGCATGCAAGCCCGATTGATGAGCAAGGCACTGCGCAAGCTCACCGGCACGATCAGCAAAACCGGTTGTTGCTGCATCTTCATCAACCAGTTGCGTGAAAAGATCGGCGTGATGTTCGGAAATCCTGAGACGACCACGGGCGGCAATGCGCTGAAGTTCTATGCTTCCATCCGCTTGGACATCCGGCGTGCCAGCCAGATCAAGGAAGGAGAGAATGTGCTGGGCAACCGCACCAAGGTGAAAGTGGTGAAAAACAAGGTGGCACCTCCATTCCGCAAGGCGGAATTCGATATTCTTTACGGCCAGGGGATCAGCAAGACCGGCGAGATCATCGACATGGGCGTGGAGCTTGGCATCATCAAAAAGAGCGGCAGTTGGTTCTCATATGAAGAGACGAAACTGGGCCAAGGCCGGGATGCCGTGCGCCAGCTTTTGGATGACAATGCCGAGCTGTGCGAAGAACTTGAGGGTCGCATTAAACAGGCCATGGCAACGGAGCCGGTGCAAGCTTGATCGGAACGCGGGTTCCACCTGAAAGGCCAGTGGCCGCAGGTGGGGCTTTTGCAAGCCGTGATCGGTTGGGAAAGGAAATCCTGCTCCATTCCCAGGGTGGTCATTTGATGCTTTTGGTGGCCATCATTGGCCCGGCTGCCCAACGCGCCGGTCGGTGGATACCGGTCGCGGCCTCGGGGGTGTGCAACGCGAAGCCTGGCCCGTTGCAAGCTTGGTAGGAACGCAGGTTCCACCTGCAAGGCCAGTGGCCCCAGGTGGGGCTTTTGCAAGCCGTGATCGGCTGGGAAAGGAAATCCTGCTCCATTCCCAAGGCGGCCATGTGGTGCTTTTGGTGGCGATCATTGGCCGGGCTGCCCAACGCGCCGGTCGGTGGATACCGGTCGCGGCCTCGGGGGTGTGCAGTGTGGATCATGGCTGCCCTACAAAGGGGTGGACCATGGCCCGTAACGCATTGCAAGCGTTAGCATGCCCACAGGCTATTTTTGCGCGTCATGCCCCAGCTTTCCTTCGTTCGCCGCACTCCCATGCCCGTGGCCGCCACGATCGGGTTGATCACGTTGCTGGTGGCCTGCAGCCCCAAGCAGGCCGGCGAGCAGCCGGTGGCCGTTGCAGACCGGGATCCGCACTTGGTATCAATGGACTCCATCAACGCATTGATCGTACGGTCGCCCGGGCGTGCTGAACTGTATGCGGCGCGGGCGCGGTTGCTGTTGAAGGTGGATAGCTTACGGGCCGGCCAACGGGACCTTGAACGGGCAGTGGGGTTGGACAGCACCAACGTGAATTACCGCTTGGAGCTCGGCGACCTGTACTATAGGACCGTACAAGTGGATAAGGCCTTTGCCCAATTTGAGCGCGCAGGACAACTGGCACCATCAAATACCTCGGCGATGCTGAAACAGGCCGAGATCCAGCTGGTGCTGCGCAATTATGCGCGTGCCATGAACCTGGTGAACGATGCCCTGCGCAAGGACCAACATGCCGCCCACGGCTACTTCCTCAAAGGCTGGATCCATATGGAAACGGGTGATACCGCCTTGGCACTGAGCAGTTTCCGAACGGCCGTGGAGCAGGATGCCGAGGACTATCCTGCCTATATCATGCTGGGGAAGATCAGTGCGGCCAAACGCGACCCCTTGGCCGAGCAATACTATGCCACGGCCATTGCGTTGCGCCCGCGAAGCACGGAGGCGTGGTATAACAAGGGCATCTTTCACCAGGACAATGGACAGGACAGTTTAGCCTTGGAATGTTACCGGCAGATCATGGCCATCGACCCCAATAATGCGCTGGCATGGTACAATACAGGCTATGTGCGGCTGGAGCACCTGAACGAACCCGCCCAAGCCAAATTGGATTTCCTTCGCGCCACGCAACTCGAGCCGGGCTACGCCAACGCATGGTACAACCGTGGATTGGCCATGGAGCGCCTGAACGAGCTGGACAGTGCCGCCGCAAGCTATCAAGTGGCCTTGAGCATCAACGAGGCCCACGACCTTGCCGCCAAGGGGCTGGACCGTCTGCAACGGCGCGGCGTCCACATCAAGGTGCGCCGGCCCGCCTCCTAGCCGCCGATGGCCTATCCGGCAGGCCCTACCTTTCGGCTCCAAACAACGCGCCGTGCAACTTACATTCCTAGGAACAGGCACCAGCCAAGGGGTACCGGTGATCGGATGCCGTTGCGCGGTATGCTCCAGCAGCGATCTGCGCGATAAAAGGCTGCGTTCATCGGCATTGGTGGAACACATGGGCACCACCATTTTGCTGGATGCCGGCCCCGACCTGCGGCAACAGATGCTGCGCGAGCACGTGCCGGACCTTGACGCCGTGCTGCTTACGCATGAGCACATGGACCATGTGGCCGGCATGGATGACCTGCGCTCGTTCAGCTTCGCCCACCAGCCACCGAAGGACATTCCCGTGTACGCCAACGCCCGCACGCTGGACGCGGTGAAACGTGTGTACGCCTATGCCTTCAACAACAACAAATATCCCGGCATCCCGCAATTCGAACTGCACCAAGTGGATTCGCGGCCTTTTGGGCTGAACGGGTTGGAGATCACACCGGTGGAGGTGATGCACCAATACCTGCCCGTAACGGCTTACCGGATCGGCCCCTTGGCCTATGTGACCGATGCCAAATGGATCAGGGAAGAGGAAAAGCGGAAATTGAAGGGAGCTGAGGTATTGGTGGTGAATGCGCTGCGCCATCAGGAGCACCCTTCCCATTTCAATGTGGCCGAAGCCTTGGCATTGGTGAATGAACTTGCGCCCGTGCGGGCCTATTTCACGCACATCAGCCACTTGATGGGCCCCCATGCCACGGTGCAATTGCCCGCCGGAGTGGAATTGGCCCATGATGGATTGCGCGTGGAGATCTGAACCCGGCCACGGCCTTCGCATCTTTGCAGCATGGCGCTAAGCTCCAGCCTGCTCGATAACGCCGTGGAACAATTGGCCACCTTGCCGGGCATCGGCAGGCGCACGGCCATGCGCATGGCACTGGACCTGTTGCGGCGCGACCTGGGCGAGGTGCAGAGGTTCAGCGAGGCCGTGCGCCGCCTGCGCGAAGAAGTGGTGTACTGCAGCCGCTGCTGTAACATCAGCGACGCACCCGTGTGCAGCATTTGTGCGGACCCGCGCCGCGATGGGTCGTTGGTATGCGTGGTGGAGGACATCCGTGATGTGATCGCCATTGAGAACACGCACCAGTACAAAGGACTGTACCATGTGCTGGGCGGGGTGATCAGCCCCATGGACGGCATCGGCCCGGGTGACATCAACACTGCGGAGCTGATGGAGCGGGTGGCCCAGGGAGGCGTGAAGGAAGTGGTGCTAGCACTGGGTGCCACACTGGAGGGTGACACCACCGGATTTTTCCTGCACCGCAAATTGGCCGAGGCAGGGGTGGAGGTGAGTGTGATCTCGCGCGGGATCAGCATCGGCGGCGACCTCGACCAAGTGGACGAGGCCACGCTGGGACGCAGCATCGCCGACCGGCGCCCATACGAACAGACCGTGCGCCGGTAGCCTGCCATGAAGCTCAGCGTGGTGATCGTCAACTACAACGTGAAGGCATTCCTTGAGCAATGCCTGCGCAGCGTGCAAAAGGCGCTTGAGGGCCTGGAGGGCGAGGTTTTCGTTGTGGACAACCAAAGCACCGACGGTAGTGTGGAAATGGTACGCCGCGAATTCCCGCAGGTGAAGATCATCGACAACCGTGTGAACGTCGGCTTCAGCCGCGCCAACAACCAGGCGATACGCTTATGCAAGGGCGAATATGTGCTATTGCTCAACCCGGATACCGTGGTTGGTGAGGATGTTTTCAGCAAGGTGGCCGCCTTCATGGACGCCAATCCGCGGGCTGGCGGGGTGGGGGTGAAAATGATTGACGGCACGGGCCGCTTTCTGCCCGAGAGCAAACGGGGCTTGCCCACACCCACCGTGGCATTCTTCAAGATCATGGGGCTGGCCCGGTTATTCCCGCACAACAAGCATTTCGGGCGGTACCATCTGGGGCATCTTCCGGAGAATGGGACCGCGCCGATCGAGATCCTTTCCGGGGCGTGCATGTTCCTGCGCCGATCGGTGCTGGACCAGGTGGGCTTGTTGGATGAAAGCTTTTTCATGTATGGGGAGGACATCGACCTAAGTTACCGCATTCTCCTTGGAGGCCACGAGAACTGGTATTTCCCGGAGGCCCGGATCATTCACTACAAAGGGGAGAGCACCAAGAAGAGCAGCGTCAACTACGTCTTCGTCTTCTATAATGCGATGGTGATCTTCGCCCGCAAGCACTTCACCCGGCGCGGCCCGCAATTTTTTTCGGCCATCATTCGCGGGGCCATTTACCTCAGCGCCGCCGCTGCCCTTGTAGCGCGGTTCATCAGCAGGGCCTTCCTGCCCTTGGTGGACCTTTGCGCCATGGTGGGCAGCTTGCGCTTGTTGCGCGCCTCCAATGCGCTTGGCCCCGGTGAATTGCTCGCCGATGCGGTTGCAGCGGCCATCATAGCGGCGTGCTCAGCGGCATTTGGCGCCTACGACCGCCCATCGAGGCCACAAGCAATGCTGTTCGGGGCAGCCCTGGCAGCGCTGTTGCTGATGGCCAGCGGCGGGGCTGCTGGCGGTTGGGGCTTTAGCAATGTGCCGTGGTTGTTGCTCGTCATCCTGGTGCCCGTGGTCATCCGGTGGACCGGTAACTGGAGGCAGGCGCGGAAAGGCAACGGACCGGGCCCTGGCAAAGCCGTGGCACTCGCCATTGGCACGCCCGATGAGACCAAAGTGGCGCTGGACCTGCTTTGGCAAACCCACTACGGCCTGCGCCGCCGTCTTTCGCTTGATACCGGTGCCGTTGGAACGCAGGCCCTGAGCGGCATGATCGCGGACCTGTTGCGCAAGGAACGCGTTGACGAAGTGGTGTTCTGCGCGGCGGACATGCGCATGGAGCATGTGATCCACCTCATGGAATTGTTGCGCGGCGAAAGGGCCACGTTCAAGATCTCCCAACCGGGTGCCGCCTTCATTATCGGCCCGGGCGCCACCGAAAGCCTGCAGGATCTTTTCATCCTGCCGGACCATGCCGTTAACAGCGCCGCCGCACGCAGGTTGCGCAAGATGCTGGACCTCAGCATCGGCCTCTTCATGCTCGTTACCCTGCCCGCCTGTATATGGCTGGTGCGCGAGCGGCGCGCATTCATTCGCAACCTGGGCGGTATTTTGTCGGGGCGGCTCACATGGATCGGTTATGCGGGCGACCGGCCTGATCGCCGGATGCCGCGCCTGGATCCGGGCGTGCTCAATCCCATGATGGCCGACCGGCTTCAACCCGCCCCGACCACCCTGTTGCGCACGAACCTCGAATACGCCAAGGATTACCGCGTATGGCAGGATCTGCGGCGGATCATGCGCAACCTGCACCGCTTGGGGTCCACGCCGGGTGCATAATGGCGCGAACAGCAACATTCGTCGCCTTGTTCCCGCTCTACGGATAACTTCGCAGCCCCCGGCCTTTACGGGGAACAACGAATGGCACAAAAGGAGATCCTGCTGCCCAAGATGGGCGAAAGCGTGGCCGAGGCCACCATTATCAAATGGGTGAAGAATGAAGGCGACCGCGTACAGGCCGACGAGCCCTTGGTGGAGATCGCCACGGACAAGGTGGACAGCGAGGTGCCCGCCCCGCACGACGGCGTGCTGCTGAAGCGCCTGGTGCAGGACGGTGACGTGGTGCAAGTGGGCCAGCCCATTGCGCTGCTGGGCAGCGAAGCGGGCGAAAGCGCGGCGGCCTCCGCGGTCAGCGCGCCCGCCAGCAAGCCGCAGGCAGCAGCATCCAAACCGGTATCCCCGGCCCCCTCCACGGATACCATCGCACGCTCCGGCCCAAGCGGGAAATTCTACAGCCCCTTGGTGCGCAACATTGCCGAAAGCGAAGGGGTGACCATGGAAGAGCTGGAACAATTGGAGGGCACCGGCCAAGGAGGCCGGGTGACCAAGCGCGACCTGCTCGACTACCTGCCCAACCGGCAGGCCGCCCCGGCGGATCGGCAGGAGGAACCTCGAACTGTGGCGCCAAAAGCACCGGCTGCCCCTGCAACCGCTGAAAAACCCGCCCAACAGCCAGCGGCACCGCGTACAGCGGCACCGGCAGAGATCAAGCTGGCGCCGGGCGATGAATTGATCGAAATGGACCGCATGCGCAAGCTCATTGCCGAACACATGGTAATGAGCAAGCACACAAGCCCGCACGTAACCAGCTTCGTGGAGGCCGACGTGACCAACCTGGTGCTGTGGCGCAACAAGATGAAGACCGCCTTTGAGCAGCGCGAGGGCGAGAAGCTCACCTTCACGCCGATCTTCATCATGGCGCTGGCCCAGGCAATCAAGGAGATGCCCTTGATCAACGTACAGGTGAGCGGCGATAAGATCATCAAGAAAAAAGATATCAACATCGGCATGGCCGCGGCATTGCCCAGTGGCAACCTGATCGTGCCCGTGGTGCGCAATGCCGACCGCCTGAACCTGGTGGGCCTGGCCAAAACCGTGAACGACCTGGCCAACCGGGCCCGGCAGGGCAAGCTTACCGCCGACGAGATCGGCGGGGGCACCTACACGCTCACCAATGTGGGCACGTTCGGCAATGTGCTCGGCACCCCGATCATCAACCAGCCGCAAGTGGCCATCATGGCCGCCGGTGCCATACGCAAGAAGCCAGCGGTGCTCGAAACGCCCGAGGGCGATGTGATCGCCATCCGCCACATGATGTTCCTGAGCCACAGCTACGACCATCGTGTAGTGGATGGGGCCCTGGGGGGCAGGTTCGTGCGCCGCGTGGCCGACATCCTGGAGCAGTGGTCCACTGCAACAGAGATTTAACAGGAAAATGGGCCGGAAAGGAAAAAAGCTACTTTAGCCACCGGCTCCTATCAGGCGCACGGGCCAACGAATAACGCATCCGATGATCCGAATCCTACCCGCTACTCTGCTCACCATTACACTTGCCGTGGCCGGCAATGGCCTACTGGCCCAAAAAAATACCGCGGCCAACCGCGCATCCTTCGAGGAGGCCAACCGGCTGATGGAGGAGAATTTCTATTCGCAGGCGGCCGAGGCCTGGCGCGAATTGGTGGAAAAAGACCCGGAAAATGCCAACCTGAACTGGAAGACCGGGGAAGCGTACATGCTTTCCTACAACGAAAAGGCAAAGGCCCTGCCCTATTTGGAAAAGGCCTCGGCCAACAGGGGAAGCAGCTACGGGGGGCTCACCACCAGCGGTTACGACCCGTTCGATCCACGCGAGCGAAACGCACCACCCAAGGTGGATTACTGGCTTGGCCGGGCCTACCATCTTGACGGCCAGTTCGACAAGGCGGATGAGGCCTACCGGAAGTTCATTGCCGAGGCTGGCGACAAAAATGAGTTCAAGCCCATGGCCCAGCGCGGACTGGAACAAACGGCAAGCGCCAGGCAGTTGATGGCGCAACCCAAGGATTACAAGATCAGCAACGTTGGGCCCGTGGTCAATTCCGCCTTCCCCGATTTCAGCCCCGTGATCAGCGTGGACGGCAACGCGCTTTTCTTCACCAGTCGCCGGATAAAGCCGGACAGCTCCAACGCGGGCATGCTGGACCCCGTGGCCGGCCTGCCGTTCGAGAATGTGTATGTGAGCTATAAGGACCGCAATGGCAAATGGCAAGCGCCGGAAGCGCTGAACATCAACCCGCCCTTTGGCCACTTGGCCACCGTGAACGTTTCGGCCGACGGCCAAACACTGATCCTCTACAAGGATGATCAAGGCGACGGTAACTTGTATGAGAGCCGGCTCGTGGGTGAAATGTGGAGCGATCCCGTGAAAATGGGAGGCGACATCAATTCGAAATCCTGGGAAACCCATGGTGCCCTCAGCGCCGACGGCAACACCTTTTATTTTGTGAGCAACCGGCCAGGCGGGGTGGGTGGCCGCGACATCTACCGGGTGGTGCGCCTGCCCAACGGTGAATGGAGCAAGGCACAAAACCTGGGGCCAAGGGTGAATACGCCCCATGAGGAGGACGGCGTGTTCATTCATCCCGATGGCCGTACGCTGTACTTCTCCAGTACTGGCCATAACAGCATGGGCGGTTTCGATATTTTCAGCACGGAGTTGCAGGCCGACGGCTCTTGGAGCACACCGGTGAACATCGGTTATCCGCTGAACACGGTGGACGACGATGTATTCTTCATCACCACCGCTGACGGCCGCAGGGGTTATTTCAGCTCCGACAAAATGGGCGGTTATGGCGAAAAGGACATCTACTTCGTTGACCTGCCCACGGAAATGGAGGCCGAGGGCCTGGCCGTGCTGAAGGGGTTCATCATCCCCCCGCCCGGCGAAACGCTTTCACCCACCACCATCCTGTACATTACGGACAAGGAGACCGGTGAAGTGAAAAGCTACAAGCCCCGCCAGCGTGATGGTGTTTACGTTGCCATACTTGCGCCTTGCCGCAATTACAACCTCGATTACCGTGTGAATGACAAGACGGTGCACACGGAGGACATTTTCGTGGAATGTGAGAGCGCCTACCAGGAGATCAACAAGGAGGTGTACCTCAACCCCGTATCGCTGGCCGGTGCGGCAAGCATTGTGAACCTGCCCGAAGGCGCGCCCCCGGGAAGCAAGGAAAAGGGTGAACCTGTTACTGTGGTCGGCCCGGGCAAAGCGCCTAAGGCCACCCCGGCAACGCCCCCCACGCCAACCACACCGGCCACGCCCGAAACTCCGGTGGTCCCAGGCCAAAAGCCACCGATAAAGGAAAAGGCGCCCGAGAAGGAAAAGCCGTCGGAAAAGGAACCCGTGATCGCCCAAACGCCTACCACGCCCAAGACCGATGCCGAGCGCAAGGAACAGGGTGAGAAACACGTGACGCCTGATGCGAAGTACGCCGCCGAATTCGTGAAATTCCACGGGTACAACGAAAAGAACATCGATGTCAACGCTGCGGAATGGAAGGATTTCATTGCCAAGGTGACCGCCCTGCTGGAGTCGCAAGGCTCGGTGAACATCACCATTGAGGCCAGTGCCTCACACGTGCCCACCAAAACCTACGGCAACAACGATAACCTGAGCAACCTGCGCATGGAAGAGGCGCGCAAGCAATTGGTTGCCGCGGTGCAGGCCGCAGGCAAAGACCCCGAAAAGCTGCTGCTTGGTGCGGTGAACCACTTGGTGCAGGGCCCGAAATACCAAGGCGACTACAAGAACACCGCCAAGTACGGCAAGTTCCAGTATGTGAAGCTGAAGGCCAAATAGGCCTCCCTTGTTGACAAATTGAAAAGAGCCCCCGCACAGGGGGCTTTTTTTATGCCAACTTGCCCTCGATGAGCCTTGAACTGGAACGCCCTTTGGTGGTCTTCGACCTGGAGACCACCGGCACGCAGATCGGACGGGACCGCATTGTGCAGATCGCCCTGGTGCGGCTGATGCCTTCCGGGTCGCGCACGCCATGGCAAACCTTGGTCAACCCCGGCATCCGCATTCCTCCCGAGGCCACTGAAGTGCATGGCATCAGCGACCTGGACGTGGCCGATGCACCGCCGTTGGAGGAAGTTGCGGCCGAACTGATGCCCCTGCTGGAGGGCGCTGACCTCGCCGGGTTCAACGTGCTCCGCTTCGACCTGCCCTTCCTGGCGGAAGAATTGCACCGCGTGGGCATTGCCTGGGATAATTCTGCGCAGCGCGTGGTGGATTCCCTTCGGATCTTCCATCATTTCGAGCGCCGCGACCTTTCAGCCGCATCACGCTTCTACCTGCAGCGCGAGCATGACAATGCGCATGACGCCATGGCCGATGTGCTCACCACCGCCGATGTGCTGTTGGCACAAGTGGCCCGCTATGCGGAACTTCCGCGCAGCGTGGCCGAACTGGGCGAATTCTGCGGCGACCGCAAACGCAGCCCCGACGCCGCCGGAAAACTGGCCTACAACGACCAGGGAACCGTGTGCCTTGGATTCGGCAAATACCGTGGTTGGACCATAGAAACCATCGGCCGCAACGACCCCGGGTACATGCAATGGCTGTTCACAAAGGCCGAGCTGCCCGGCAGTACCTTGGCCATCATGCGCGGCATACTGGCCACCCTGCAGGACTGAGCCAAGCCGCGTTACAAACCAAGCACATGAAGATCATCTGCATCGGACGGAACTACGCGGACCACGCGAAGGAACTTGGGAACGCACCCCCCAAGGAACCCGTTTTCTTCCTGAAGCCAACCACGGCATGCCTGTATCCCGGCCAGGACATCAAGCTGCCCCCGATCGAGGGAGAGATCGAGCATGAGCTGGAATTGGTGGCCATGATCGACAGCTACGCCAAGAACGTTCCCGCGAACATGGCGCTGGGCCTGATCGCCTCTTATACGCTGGGCCTTGACCTGACGGCGCGCACCTTGCAGAACAGGCTAAAGGCCGAGGGCCTGCCATGGGAAATGGCCAAGGCGTGGGACGGCTCCGCCGTGTTGGGCGAGGTGGAACTGCCCATGACCACTTCCACAGACCTGCAGGACCTGGCCATTGAACTGAAGAAGAATGGCCATACCGTGCAAAAGGACAGCACGGCGAACATGATCTTCCGTGTACAGGAGATCATTGCATACGTTTCGCGCTTCATTACCCTTGAACCGGGCGACCTGTTGTTCACCGGTACACCGGCGGGCGTAGGCCCCATTCGGCCAGGCGATATGCTTGAAGGCCTGTTGAACGGCAAATCCGTACTGCGTGCGAGGGTTGTTGAGCGGTAGCTTTGCAACCGCCGCCACCCATGGCGGTAACGGAAATCATCCATGACCAAGCACGTACAAGTAGGCCATATCGACTGTGGTGCCGATCAACTTTTCCTCATTTCGGGTCCCTGTGTGATCGAGGACGAGGACATCATGATGCGCACTGGGGAAAAGCTGCGTGAAGTGAGCGAGCGCACCAAGGTGCCGGTGATCTACAAGAGCAGTTTCATGAAGGACAACCGCAGCAGCGTGGAGTATTACATGGGCCCGGGCCTGGAGGAGGGCTTAAGGCGGCTGGAGCGCGTAAAGAAGGAGTTCGGGTTTCCGCTGCTCACCGATGTACACTACCCCGACCAGGTACAGGCCGCCGCAGAAGTATGCGATGTGCTGCAAATACCCGCTTACTTGTGCATGCAAACCACGTTGGTCACCGCGGCCGCCAAAACCGGTGCCGTGATCAACCTCAAGCACGGCCAATTCCTGGCGCCGGACAACATGGTGAAGCCGGTGAAGAAAATTGAAAGCACGGGCAACGAAAAGATCATTCTTACGGAACGCGGTTTCGTGCTTGGCTACAACGACCTGGTGGTGGACCCGCGCGCCTTTTACCACCTGCGGCAAACGGGCTATCCGGTGGTGTTCGACATTACCCACAGCATACGCAAGTACGGCATACCCAGCGCCGATCCGCGCGGTGGCAACCGCGAATTCCTGCCCACCATTGCCCGGGCCGGGGTGGCCGCGGGGGTGGACGGCATATTCATTGAAACACACCCCGACCCCAGCACGGCCCTATGCGATGCCGCAAGCCAGCTATGCGTGTACGACCTGGAGGAATTCATAAAGCCCCTGCTGGACTTGCATGCCGTGGAAGTGAAGCATCGCCAAACCAACCCCACCACCGCCTGATCCCGCATCGCCGAATCAGCACTCACCCTACGAACGAACATGGAACTATACCTGGACAGCGCCGACCTGAAAGAAATTGATGAAGCCTTCAAACTTGGCTTCCTTACCGGACTCACCACCACGCCCACCTTCATGCACCGCGGGGGTGTGACGGACATCGACAAAATGATCCTGGACCTGGCGAAGAAAGTGCCGATCCTGCAGGTGGAAGCGTTGGGCGAAACAGCGGAAGAGGTGGTGAAGGAGGCCAAGCGCCAATTGAAGATGGGCCTGAAAAAGGAGACCACCGTTTTCAAGATCCCGGTCAGCCTGGAAGGACTTCGCGCGTGCCGCATGCTGCGCAACGACGGCATCATGGTGAACGTGCACCTGGTATACACGCTGCAGCAGGCCTACATGGCCATGCAGGCCGGTGCCAGCTATGTATGCCCGCTGGTGGGCCGCCTGCAGGACCAAGGCCACGATGCGCTCGCCCTGGTGGAGCAATGCGTGCATGCCGTGAACTACTATGGCTACGATACCAAGATCATGTTCAGCAGTGTGCGCACCATTGAGCATGTGCGCAACGCCGTGGAGCTGGGCGTGCACACCATCACCGTGCCCTGGAAGATCATGAAACAGCTCACCGACAACCATTTCACCGCAATAGGTACCCGGCAGTTCTACGTGGACACGCGCTTGATCACCATGAAGGTGAAGGACATCGTGGACCGCAGCAACCCGGTGGTTAAGGACAGCAAAACGGTGAGCGAGGCCCTGGTGGAAATGACCAAGCACGGGTTCGGCGCGGTGATGGTGGTGGACGGCAAGGGCAAGAATGTTGGCGTGTTCACCGATGGCGGATTGCGCCGGGGCATCGAGCAGGAAGGCAACAAGTTCCTGGCCAAGAAGCTGGGCGCACTGAAGTTCAATCCACCCTTCACCATCAGCCCGGAGGCATTACTGGATGAAGCACAAAAGGCCTTCAAGGAGCACAAGGTGGATACGCTAAGCGTGAGCGAGAACGGCAAGCAATTGGGCATGCTCGACATCCAGGACCTGATGAAGGCCATTTCCGGCTAGTGCGGCGGAAAAGGATGCAGGGTACGCGATTCATACCAGGCAGGGAGGAATTGCAACGCCGGGTGCAAGGCATCAAGGCGGTGCTGTTCGATTGGGACGGCGTGTTCAACGATGGCTGGAAAACCCTCGAAGGCGGCAGTCCTTTCAGTGAAGTGGGCAGCATGGGCGTGAACCTGCTGCGGTTTGCGCTGTGGTTGAAGAATGGCGCCAATCCTCCGGCGGCGGTGATCACCGGCCAGCTGAACCCCGGCGCCGAGATGTTTGCCCGGCGCGAGCGGCTCCACGGCCTGTTCATGGGTTTCATCAACAAGCCACAGGCGTTCGATGAGTTCCTGGTGATGCATGGCCTGCAGGAGCACGAGGTCGCCTTCTTCTTCGATGATGCGCTGGACCTTCCCCTGGCACGCCGCTGTGGCCTGCGCGTGCTGATCGGGCGGGCAGGTGGCCAGCTTTTCACGGCGCATGTGGAGGCGCGCGGCGATGCCGACATCGTGACAGCGCAAAGCGGGGGGCAGAATGGCCTGCGCGAAGCGACCGAGGCGGTGATCGATCTGCTGGGCAACTTCGCCGATGTGGTGGACCAACGCGCGGCCTTCACGGATGACTACCAGCGGTACCTGCGTGAGCGCAATGCCGTGGAACCCAAGGTCGTACGCGGGCAGCGTTGATCAAAAGGCCACCTTCGCATCCACAGCCCTTTCGAGCAGGTCCATGAAATCATCCTTGAACACTTCAACCGCGCCCAGTGACACGGTGTGTGCATTGGCGTACTGCGAATCGAAGAGGATGAAGCCGCGCCGGCGCAGGTGATCGGCCAAATGGAAAAAGGCGGCCTTGCTGCCATTGGGGGCCAGGCTGAACATGCTTTCGCCGAAGAAGGCGCCACCGATGGCCACCCCGTAAATGCCGCCCACCAAGGCATCGCCCAGCCAGGTTTCCACGCTGTGGGCATGACCGATCCGGTGCAGTTGGCCGTAGGCCTCCACCATGTGGGGACTTAGCCAGGTTTCGCCATGTACGGTTGCACAATGGCCGATCACCTCATCGAAGGCCGCATTGCGCGTGAGGCGGAAGCCCGAGCTGCGCATGAAGCGCCTGAAGCGCGCATTGGGGGCCACCGCGGGGTATGGGCCCAGGGCGTGCAGCGGAAAAATGGCGCGCAGCACAGGTGCATGCCATTCCAGCGAGCCCTCTTGGTCCATGGGGAACAGGCCCTGCCGGTAGGCGGCGAGCAACAGGCTTGGGGTCAGCGTGGGCCTGTTTCCTGTGCACAGCATGTTCTATCGCGCCTTTACCACTTGACTGGCCAGGCGTGATGTGCCCACCCGCAGCTCCACAATGTACAAACCTGCCCGAAGCTTGCTGAGCATGCTGTCCTGTATGCGCACATGCGCGTAGGTGTACGGCTCCACGGCGGCCGAGCCTGTCCAGATCATTCGGCCCAGCAGGTCGTGCATGGCCACCTGCACACGGTCTTCCTGCCCGGCATACACTTCCAGGTCGATGAAGTCGGTGAACGGATTGGGCAGCACGCCAAGCGCCTCGGCCCCGCTCAATGCAGTGAGGTCGCGCCCCCCCAGCAGCAGATGGGCGCGCCAGAAGTCGGGGATGCCATGGCCTACGTCGTTGTTCGGTGCGTGGTACTGCGATGCGCTCTGCCTTATGGCGGCCATTATTTCATGGGCCGATTTTTCGCGGTGCAATTGCCAAAGGCAGGCGCCGAGGCCGGCCACCAGCGGCGCGGAGAAGGACGTGCCATTGATGCGGCCCACATTCCAGCCGCCGCCGTCCAGCCCCACTGTTTGTAGGCCCATGGCGGCCACATCGGGTTTCACACGCCCATCAGCCGTGGGCCCGCGCGAGCTGAATGGAGCGACCTGCCGGTCCGCGTCAACCGCGCCCACCGCCAGGATGTCGAAGGCGTCGGCCGGCACGCTGATGTGATGCCAGGGAAGCTGCCCGCTGTTGCCCGCGCTGTTCACCACCATCATGCCCTTGCGCACCGCAATGTCGGCCGCCCGCGTCATGCGCGAGGTCAGTCCGTCCAGGTCGGCGTAGGTGTGGTCCTGTGCGGGGTCATCGAACGTGGTATAGCCCAGGGAGGTGTTCAGCACATCGCAGCCCAAGCTGTCGCATACTTCCGCGCCGCTCACCCAATTATCTTCTTCCACCAGGTATTCGCTGGCCGCATTTTCGGTGCGGATCAGCGCGTAGTCGGCCAGTGGCGCGGTGCCGAGCAATTTGTCCTGTACCTGGCCGGCCATCACCGAAAGCACGCTACGGCCGTGGTAGTGCTGCCGGTACACGTCGCTTCCGGGCTCCGCCATATCGCGTGCCAGCACAATGCCGTTCCGTTCGCGCAAGGCGGCCAGCCCTGGAAGAATGTCGGCATCGAGGAAGCCGGAATCGAGCACGCCGATCAACATGCCTTGGCCTTGGGCCCGGCCGATCTGTTGCAGCAGGTGGCCGTTCATCATTTGTACCTGGCGGAAGGACTCGCCGTAAAGGGATCCGAACAACTTGTCCGGCGCGAATTTGGCCGCATGGGTCGATGGCCGCCCGCGTCCGTCGCAGGTCATGCGCAGCTCGCCCACGAATGGCAGCAGGCCCAGGGTGTCGAGCGCCAGGGTATCGGTGCTTCGGATGTTGACCGCATTCATCCATTTGCTCACGTTGAGCAGCTCGAATTGGCAGGCGAGGTGCAGGGCCTGGATGTACTGCGGATCCACCGGCAGGTCCAGCGAGTCGATCGCGATGCCTTGCCGTGCGCGGCGTTCCAATGCGCGAGGGGAGAGGTATGCGCCGGGATTGTCCAGGCTGTACGGGGTGCCGGCCTTGTCCGTGAATTGCACCCAGTACGTGGCCGGTGCGGTTTGTGCCTGCAGCCGGGTACCGGTAAAAGTGAAAGCGGCGAAGGACAGCAGGCCCAGCCCCGCGCGGCGGATCGCCCGTTCAGCATTCCACATGGGCTTACCGGATCGGGGGATCCACATGGGCCGATCGTCCGTTCGCGTCACCTTCCATACCCGGTGATCACTTGTTTGTACCACGTGCCCCGCACCTTGGGCACGCCGCCGGGCATTTGCGTGTTGGTGCTGTCCACTTGCCGGTATACCAGGCCCACATGCTTGGCATAACGCTCGTAGTAGATGTTGCTCACCACGGCATTGTTCGGGTAGGTGGTCCTCACCAGCACGGTACTGTCGAAGTGCATTCCATTCACCTCCCATGGCACGTCAACTTCCGCGTACGTGAGCTCGTAGGGCTGGCCGGCATTCGGTGCGTTGGTGTTCCAATACTGGTTGGTTCGCGGGGGGAAAATGAGCTTGATGCGACGCTGGTTCTCCTCGGCGCGCTCGGCCTGGTTGCCATCGCGCATTTGCCACCACACATCCTTGGGCATCCAGGCCCCGGTGGCCGTGTCGCGCATGGAGCGGAGGAGCCGTTGTGCCGTGCGCCCCCCGGCATCGGTGAAGTCGTTGGTCAATTCCTCGCGCAGCTGGTACTGTGCGTTGCCTGTAACACCGGTAACATCGTTGCGCCAGGCCGTATCCACATCGTATTCGGCCCATTGCCCTGCCACGGAAGGGAAGTAGGCGTGGCCCAGGTCCGGCGGGGGCGGGGCCTCATCCTTTTTGCACGCCGTTCCGCAAAGCAGCAGCGTGATCGCGGCCAAGGCCAGGGTCTGGTTCCTCATGGTCGTGGGGTTTCCCGATCGATGAAGCCACCACCTAAGACATCATCGCCGTCGTAAAATACGGCGCTTTGGCCCGGTGCCACGCCGGCCACCTTGGCATGGAAATCCACCCGCACGCGATCATCATCCATGGCGATGGTGGCCGGGGTGCCCTTGTCCTTGTACCGGATCTTGGTCACGCTTTCCATTTCACCCTCCAGCGCGGGCACCTTTTGGAAATTGGCGTCGCGCACCCAGGCGGTTTGTTTGTCCAGGTCTTCCTTGTCGCCAAGCACCACCGTATTGGTTTCCGGCACGATCTCCGTTACGTACATGGGCTTGCCGAATGCGGTGCCCAGCCCTTTGCGCTGGCCTATGGTGAAGAACGGGTAACCGTCGTGCTGGCCCAGCACAGTGCCATCGGTGCCTACGAAGCGTCCGTTCGCTAAGCGTTCAAAGGCCTCCGGGTCCTTGCGCATCAGGAAACCGCGGTAGTCGTTATCGGGGATGAAGCAGATCTCGTAACTGTCGCTTTTCTTGGCCAGGTTGGGGAACCCGCTGTCAAGGGCCATTTGCCGGATCTCGGTTTTCTTGAATTTGCCCAACGGGAACCTTGTACGGGCCAGGTTTTCCTGCGCCAGCCCCCACAGCACATAGCTCTGGTCCTTGGAGTGGTCAGCACCCTTGCTCACCACGAAGCGCCCGCCCTCTTGGCGCACGTTGGCATAGTGGCCGGTAGCGATCAACTCGCAATCGAGCATGTTCGCCCGCTTGAGCAGGGCCTCCCACTTGATGAAGGTGTTGCACAGCACGCAGGGGTTGGGCGTGCGGCCTGCCATGTATTCACTGGTGAAGTTGCCGATGATCTTGGGCCCGAACTCTTCGCGCAGGTCGATGATCATGTGGTGGAAGCCGCGGCTCACGGCCATTTCCCGGGCATCGTTGATGCTGTCCAGGTCGCAGCAGCCGGTGATGCGCTTGCCCGGGCCCGCTGCGGCATAGTCCCATGTCTTCATGGTCACGCCGATCACCTCGTAACCTTGTTCATGCAGCATAAGCGCAGTAACGGAGCTGTCCACCCCGCCGCTCATGGCCACCAATATCCTTCCGTGCTTGCTCATTTTTCGGCACCGCTCGTTGCCGGTGCGCCGTTCACATAGACCAGGTTGGAGGTCAACCGGCCTGTTTCATCATATTCTTTTACCGGCCCGTCCAGTACATCGTTCCGGTATACGCCCTCGCGTTTCTTGGTCTGTCCTTTCAGCTCGCGCGAATAGTCCGCTTTTTCCTCGCCCATGGGTCCCACTTTTACGGGTATGGTCTTCCAGGTGCCGTTGTTGTACCATTCGGTGAAAGGTCCTTCGCGCCGGCCATTCTTGTAGGTCACCTCGCTTTTCGGCTGCCCGTCCTCCCAGTATTCGGTGAATGTGCCGTTCTCGTACTTCGTCCGCACCTGCTTCCCTTGCGCATAGAGGGCCTGCACGTGCAGCGAGCCGTTTTCATTGTAGTACATCCAGGCGCCATCGCGGTCGCCGTTCACGTAACGGCCTTGTATTTCCTTGTTGCCGTTGGGGAAATAATATGTTTCGATGCCCTCTGGCGCCCCATTCACGTAATTAGCCTCATACCTAAGCTTGCCGTTCGGGAAGAATTGTTGGGCAGGGCCTGCCGCCACGCCGTTCTTGAAGGTGCGCTTTTCGGCGATCTGGCCATCGCTGAAGAATGTGGTCATGGCCCCATCGAGCTTCCCGGCGTTCCATGTTTCAGTGCTTCTCGCACGCCCCTGCTCGTCAAAATAGTTCCATACACTATCCTTCTCCTGGCCCACGTACCGGCCTTCGGCCATCAATTTTCCGTTGGGATGGAAATGCTGGGCATGCGATGCCTTGCCGCCAGGATAATGCTCCACGCGGCTTTCCACTTTGCCTTTGGTGCCATAATAGATGAAGGTGCCCACGGGCTTATCATCCTTGAATTGGCCCTCGTAGCGCAATTGCTGGGAGCCCGCCCAGTTACGCGCCCATGGGCCCTGCTTGCGGCCTTGGGCATCGGTTTGGTTCAGGTTGCCTTGGCCCAGCAACACCGTGGCCGTGAGCATGGAAAAGGAGATCAGCAGGTGGCGGAGATTCATGTTTCCGGTCGTGCTTTCCAGCACGGCACAAAGTTAACAACGGGGTAGGGGCGAGGCCGGTATGGGCCGTTGCGGCCCACTGGGGAAAAAGCGGGCCACACAGGGTTCATGCGCCAAGTTGGCGCTCAATGCCCCAAGATCCGCCGCAGGTAGTTGATCTGGCCGAGGTGGTAGCCCAAGTGCCCGTACAGGTGCAGCAGGAACTGTCCGGTGTTTTGCACAGGTATGGGCGTGGGAACCGGGTAGGGCCTGGAGAGATCGTCCGTGGAACTCGATTTCCACGCCAATTGCATTGAGGCCATGGTCCTGTCCACCTCTTCCAACAAGGTTTGCAGCGGTAAGCCCTGGGCGGCGAATTCATGCGGTCGGTCGCGCACATATTGCTCTCCTGCCAGCACATGGCCGAAATTGTGGCGCAGGTTGCCACAGAGGTGCAGGCACAAATTGCCCGCGCTATTGCTGATGCCGGGCACCGTGCGCCAGATATCGTCCTGGTCATGAAAGGACCCAATTTCTGTGCGCAGGGCCTTCAGGTCCTTGTCGAACATGGTTCTAGCACGCTTATCAGGTCCAATGTCCCCGTGGCCATATTCTGGTTATGTGCCACGAAATTAGCATGGCATGGATTTTCAACAGCGCTATTAGCATCGCTGCCACAAGGCATCCTTCGGGAATCAGCGCTCCGCGCGATGGCGGCAGGTCAACGCCCATAATGGATCGTGAATTCCAGCTGCCGTTGGCCGTTCTTCGGGTCGGTCACTTGGCGGATGTTCAGCGAATGGTCCTTGTCCACCAAGGTGAGTATGCCGGACAGTTGCTTTTCCACTGGAATGGGATCGGTCGGCACGGTTTGGCCGGGGTTGCCCGGGTCCGGCTTTTCGGAGAGGATGGACATGCTTAAGGCTTCGCCCTTGCCCGTGTTGCAGATCTTCAGCACATGGGCTTGGTCCACCAGTGGCAACACCGCCATCAATTGCTCCTCGAAGTTCAGGTCCTTCGTGCTGGCTTGTTTTTCAGCCGGCTCGGAACAGCCCAAAGCCAACAGCGCCCACGCAATGCCACCGGCGATAAATGTTGGATTGTTCATCGGTTCATCGGATTGGTTGTACCGAAGTTAATCATTGGGGATCACCTGATCAGACCATGTACTATCGTGGATTGGCCCGCCGGCCCAGCAGGCATCGTCGGGGGATCCTTGGCCTCCAACGAAAAAAGCCCCTTTTCAGGGGCTTTTCCGCGGTCCGGACGGGACTCGAACCCGCGACCTCCGCCGTGACAGGGCGGCATTCTAACCAGCTGAACTACCGAACCGTTCTGCTTGGGCTTTTGCCTAAGCGGCTGCAAAGCTAATCCGAAAGTCTTTCCGTGCAAGTGGTGCTGGTGCAAAGTGGGCCGCCCCCTTGGAAGGGGCCGATCAACGTTTGTTCCGTGCGGTTTCCGCTCAATACAACCGGCTTCGCTTCAGCAGGAATTGCATCAGGATGTTGTTGAAGCCCGCGTTGATGTCCGCCTCCACCAGCTCGATCCTGTACTGGCCGCATTTCAGCTTCAGCTCATGCCAATATGCGGCCATGGCTGTTTTGTAGGCATCACGCACCTCGGCGGCATGGGCCTTCACTTGCGCACCGCTTTCCAGGTCAACGAATGTGTAAGGGCGGTCTTCCAGGGCCAGCTCCAGTTCACGCTTTCGGTCCACCACGTGGAAGAGGATCACATCGTGCTTGTTGTAGCGCAGGTGTTGCAGGGCATCGAAGAGTTCGTCGGCATGTCCGCTGTCATCCATCATGTCGCTGAAGAGCACCACCAGTGACCGGCGATGGGTGCGTTGTGCGATGTCGTGCAAAGCGGCGATGGCGTTGGTACCGCGTTCGCGCTGCGGGGCGCCCGTGGCCAGAAGTTCCTCCAGCGTGGCCATCAGGTGCCGCAGGTGCACGGCGTTGCTGCGCGGTTGCTCGCTCAGTTGCACCTTGTCGGTGAACAGGGTGAGCCCCACGGCATCGCGTTGCTTGCGCAGCAGCGCAATAAGGGCGGCGGCGGCGTGCACGCTGAATTCGATCTTGTTGAACCGGCCGGCCTTGTCCTTTGCCAGCGGGTAGTACATGCTGCTGCTGGCATCGATCACCAGTTGGCAGCGCAGGTTGGTCTCTTCCTCATAGCGCTTCACAAAGAGCTTGTCGGTGCGCCCGTAAAGCTTCCAATCGATGTGCCGCGTGCTTTCGCCGGGGTTATAGGCCCGGTGCTCCGCGAATTCGACACTGAAACCGTGGAAGGGGCTTTTGTGCAGGCCGGCCAAAAAGCCTTCCACCACCTGCCTTGCATGGAATTCCAATTGGCCGAGCGCCTGTACCTGGTGTTGCTCAATGGGCATGGTGCAAAGGTGGGAAAGATCCCCACCAATAACTGCAACCGTGGCGCAGCCGCCCTACCTGGGAAGTTGGTGCCGACCGGTATGCCTGGCGGAAGGAGCGGACGGGCCGCTTCATGCATCCTGCCCCTGCGGCCGTGGCCCTACAGGACCTCCTTCAGGAAGTGGGCGGTATGGCCTTTCCCTTGGGCCACCATTTCCTCCGGGGTGCCGGTGAACATGACGCGGCCTCCTTCATCGCCGGCCTCGGGACCAAGGTCGATCACGTGATCGGCAGCGGCGATCATCTCCAGGTTGTGCTCCACCACCAATACGCTGTGGCCGTTCTCGATCAGGGCGTTCAGCGCTTTCAGCAGCTTGGCGATGTCGTGGAAGTGCAACCCGGTGGTGGGTTCGTCGAAAATGAAGAGGGTGGGGTTGGACTCCGCACCCTTCACCAGGAAAGAGGCGAGTTTGATGCGCTGCGCCTCACCACCGGAAAGGGTGCTGCTGCTTTGCCCCAGCTTCACGTAGCCCAGGCCGGTCTCCTGCAAGGGGAGCAGCTTTTCCACCACACGTTTCACATGGTGGTTCTGGGCTTGGTGCTGCTTGAAGAAGGCCAAGGCATCATCCACGGTCAGGTCCAGCACTTCGGATACATCAAGGCCATGGAATTTCACGTCGAGTATTTCCTCCTTGAACCGTTTTCCGTGGCAGGCCTCGCATTGCAGGCTGATGTCGGCCATGAACTGCATTTCGATGTGCACCTCGCCTTCTCCCTGGCACACCTCGCAGCGCCCACCGTCCACGTTGAAGCTGAAATAGGCCGGCCTGTAGCCGCGCATCCTGGCCACTTCCTGTTCACTGTAAAGCTGCCTGATGTCGTCCCAGGCCTTCACGTAGGTGACCGGGTTGCTTCGCGTTGAACGGCCGATGGGGTCCTGGTCCACCATTTCCACGGCCTTCACGCGGTTGATGTCCCCGGCCAACCCTGTGAACTGGCCCGGCCTGTCGCCGCCGCCGCCCTCGAGTTCGCGCCGCAGCGCGGGGTACAGGATGCGCTTCACCAGGGTGGTCTTGCCGCTGCCGCTAACCCCTGTGACCACGGTGAGCATGTTGAGCGGGAAGGCCACATCAATGTTCTTCAGGTTGTTTTCCGTGGCGCCCTTCACCGCGATGCTGTTCTTAGCGGCGCGCCGGCGCTTGGGCCTCGGAATGCGTTCCCGCCCGGTGAGGTACAGGGCGGTGAGGCTGTTGCTTCCCAACAGCTGCGCGTGGGTGCCGCTGAAGACCACCTCGCCGCCATGCGTTCCGGCCTCGGGCCCCATGTCGATGATGTGGTCCGCGGCGCGCATCACCTCTTCGTCATGTTCCACCACGATCACCGTGTTGCCCAGGTCGCGCAATTGCTTGAGCACGCCGATCAGGCGGTGCGTATCGCGCGGGTGGAGGCCGATGCTGGGCTCATCCAGGATGTACATGCTGCCCACCAGGCTGCTGCCCAGCGAGGTGGCCAGGTCGATGCGCTGGGTTTCGCCGCCGCTGAGCGTATTGCTGCGCCGGTCCAGGGTGAGGTAGCCAACGCCCACTTCGTTCAGGTATTCCAGGCGGTTGGTGATCTCCTTCAACAGGCGCGCCGCGATCTGGGCGTCCTGCGGGGGTAGCTGCAGCGTTTTGAAGAAGGAGAGGCACTGCGCAATGGGCAGCGAGCCGAGCTGGGTGATGTCCTTGCCGGCCACTTTCACATAGCGCGCCTCGGGCCGCAGGCGTGTGCCGCCGCACTGGGTGCAGGTGGTTTTTCCGCGGTAGCGGCTGGCCAGCACCCGATATTGGATCTTATAGCTCTTTTGCTCGCAGTATTGGAAGAAGGCGTTGATGCCATCCACACCAAGGGCCCCGTTCCACAGCAGGTGCCGCTGTTTTTCGTCCAGCTCACGGTAGGGGCGGTGGATGGGAAAGTCGTAGGGTTCCGAGCGCCGGATGAAGTCATCCTTCCATTCGCTGAGCTTTTCGCCCCGCCAGGGTGCCACGCAATTGTCGTACACCGAGCGGCTTTTGTCGGGTATCACCAGGTCCGGGTCGATGCCGATGATGTTGCCATAGCCTTCGCAAAGCGGGCAGGCACCCACGGGGTCGTTGAAGCTGAACAGGTTAGGCGAGGGTTCCTCGAAGGTGATGCCGTCCAGTTCGAAGCGGTCGCTGAATTCGCGCATGAGCGGCTTGCCGTCGGCGCCCTCGCCAAGGAGCATACAGGTACCCTGTCCCTCGAAAAATGCGGCTTCGGCGCTGTCGGCCACGCGGCTTTCGGTTTCCGCATCGCCGGGTTCCACGGTAATGCGGTCCAGCACCAGGCTCCATGGGCCCTCGCCCAGCTGCTTGGCCAGCAGCAGGTCCTCTATGCGCAACACTTCGGTTCCGTTGTGCACACGCGCGAAGCCTTGTTGCTGCAGCACATCCAAATGCTCCCTGAAGCTTCTGCCAGCGGGCACCTGGATGGGGGCGAGCAGGAGCACCGTGCCATGCGGGGGGAATGCCATGGCGGCGGCCACCACGTCCTCCACGGTGTCGCGCTTCACTTCGTGGCCGCTCACGGGGCTGTAGGTATGGCCCGCCCGCGCGAAGAGCAGTTTCATGTGGTCGTACACCTCGGTGCTGGTGCCCACGGTGCTGCGCGGGTTGCTGGTGCGCACCTTTTGCTCGATGGCAATGGCCGGGCTGATGCCGAGTATGCGGTCCACATCCGGCTTTTCGAGCCGGCCCAGGAATTGCCGTGCATAGCTGCTCAGGCTCACCACGTAACGGCGCTGCCCTTCGGCATACAGGGTATCGAAGGCGAGCGAGCTTTTCCCGCTTCCGCTAAGGCCGGTGATCACCACCAGTTTGCCGCGCGGAATGTCCACGCTGATGTTCTTCAGGTTGTGCACGCGGGCACCCTGCACACTGATGTGGCCCGCCATGCGCGGGCGGCGTGCCGGTGCTTTTCCGCCGGTGCCCACGGCCACCGCGGCGGGCTTGATCTTATGTTCAGGACTGGACAAGGGGGTGCAAAATTATGGCCCGCGGCGGGTGTGTTGAGCAGGGGATCATTCCATCCTGCCCCGGTACCACCGTTGTCGCCGTTCACTGGGCTTGTTCCACCGTTACTTGTTCCCCAAGCCCTTTTGGCCAATGGCTGCCCCGGGTCTTTGGCAGCGGGCGCAAGTCCATTATCTTTGGTGCTCCACGGATGCGGGTTCGCGCAATGATCGCCCGGCGGGCAACGTTAAAGGAACCAAACGCGTCTGCAACCAAGCGAGCCATTGGCCATCTTGGCCCTCACTAACCACCAAACCGGACAGCGCATAGTAAGACCTCTACCCCGAAGAGCCCTTTGTTCCCCTTCGGACCAAAACGGTAATAGGTCATGCTGTCCAAGTCCCTTACAGACGTTGAGCTCGTACGCCATTACACCAATGGCAACGAGCAAGCCTTCGAGCTGCTGCTCCATCGCCACAAGCGCAAGGTGTGGTCGCACATCTTCCTTATGGTGCGCGACCGTGAGGTAACAGAGGACCTTTTCCAGGACGCCTTCATCAAGGTGGTGCACCACTTGAAGGAAGGCCGCTACAACGAGGAGGGCAAGTTCCTGCCTTGGGTAATGCGGATCGCACACAACCTGGTGATCGATCATTTCCGGCGGAACAAGAAAATGCCGCTGGTGCGCAGCACTGACGTGTACGATGTGTTTGCAACGCACTCGCAGCCGGGCAAGAATGTGGAGGAGCAGATGGTGAACGTGCAGATCGATGCCGATGTGCGCAACCTGATCGACCGGCTGCCGCCCGAGCAAAAGGAAGTGGTGGTGATGCGCACTTACCTGGGCATGAGCTTCAAGGAAATCGCGGAACAGACCGATGTGAGCATCAACACGGCGCTGGGGCGTATGCGCTACGCGCTGATCAACATGCGGAAACTGATCAAGCAGCACGGGATGCAGCTTGAACGGGCATGATCCCTACACGTGAGGGATCCCGCCCCAGGAACGCCGGCCTGTAAGCCGGCGTTCGTGTTTGGTGCCCTCACTGGAACGAACGGGGGACGCGCTTCCTGCTTGACCGCCCCGCGACAGCAAGCTGGGACAAGTGAAGGTGCCGCAGCCGGCCAACTTTGCCGGGCCGCTACGGATGTGCTCGGGATGTCCGGGCCTGCCGACCTATGCAATAACGCCCGCGCCGGTCCGTTCTTCCAGCAAAATCCGCTACATGACACATTCTACGCTTCGTAAACCAGCCAGCAACCGACCCATGCGGCCCCAAGAGCCAGGCCCGAGGGCCAGCACGGTGAATGCCATCCTTAACCACAGCAGATCGCTGAAAGTGGTGAAGCTTCCGCCATTGGGCAAAGTGGCCATTGTGCTCAATTGAGCAAGGTTTGGCCCGAATGGGCCTGCATACCCTTTCGGAAAAGGGCATCCTTCGGGGTGCCTTTTTTCATGCCCTTGTCCAAGGCGGGGGGCAATGGCCTTTGCAATTGCGCTGGTGTGCCATCGAACAGAACCAGGCCCGGCGCGTTGGCGGGATGTTGGCCCCTCCGTACATGAGAAGCACCGCGCATATCAAAAGCCATCCCTTGCATCCGATGCTGGTGGCATTCCCCATCGGGTTTTTTATCGGCACGCTGGTCTTCGATGTCCTGGGCGTGGTCACAGGTGGCCGCGGATACTTCACGGCTGCGTACTACATGAACATCGCGGGGATCGTGGGAGCGGTGCTGGCGGCCATTCCGGGGCTGATCGATTACCTGTTCACGGTGCCGCCCGATAGCTCGGGAAAAAAGCGCGCGGCCAAACACGGCGTGCTCAACACGGCGGTGCTGCTGCTTTTTGCGGGTAACCTATGGTACCGCGGCCGTTTTGGCGCGGCTGAGGAAGTGGTGGTGGCCGTGGACGTGTTGGGCGTTGTGCTCGTGGCCATTGCCGGCTGGATGGGCGGCACCCTGGTTTTCCGCAACCAGATCGGGGTGGACATGCGCTATGCCGATGCGGGCCGGTGGAATGAGGAACGCATGGGCAGCCAGAAGGGCCGCATCCGGTTGGCCAAAGAGTGGGAATTGGAGGTGAACCAAATGAAACTGGTGCATGTGAACGGCAAGCGGATCGTGGTGGCCCGCAGCGGGCAGGGCTTTGCCGCGTTCGATGACCATTGCACCCATACGGGCGGATCGGTGACAGGCGGCTCCATGATCTGCGGCACCGTGCAGTGCCCTTGGCATGGCTCCCAATTCGATGTGCATACCGGGGCGCTGAAGGCCGGGCCCGCCAAGCACGCGATCAAGGTGTACAATGTGGTGCACGAGCACGGCAAAGGCGTTTTCCTCGAATTGTGAGCCGCCTGGCCATCGTTATTTGAACATTTCCTTGCGCCCGATCTTGCTGCAAATGGGGCATTTCGCAGGGTCATGCCCCTTGGCCGGGCAATACTCCCTGCCGAAGTAGATGATCTGCAAGTGAAGCTTGTTCCACGTGTGCTCAGGGAACAGGCGCTTGAGGTCCTTTTCGGTCTGTTCCACGTTTTTGCCGCTGCTCAGCGTCCAGCGCCATGCCAGCCGGTGAATATGCGTATCCACAGGAAATGCGGGTATGCCAAAAGCCTGCGACATCACCACGCTGGCGGTTTTATGGCCAACCCCAGGCAAGGCCTCCAGTGCTTCGAACGTGTTGGGTACCTCGCCCTTATGGTCCGCGAGCAAGATCTGCGACAAGCCATGAATGGCCTTGCTTTTCGCCGGTGACAGCCCGCACGGGCGGATGATCTCACGGATCTGTTCCACATCGAGCTTCGCCATGGCCTTGGGGTTGTCCGCCAAGGCGAAGAGTTCGGGGGTTACCTCGTTCACTTTTTTATCCGTGCATTGAGCGCTCAGTACCACGGACACAAGCAGCGTGTAGGCATCCGTATGGTCCAGCGGAATGGCGGGGTCAGGATAAAGCTTGTCCAAGGTCTTCACCACAAAGGCTGCCTTTTCTTTTTTGGTCATGTGCAAGATCTTGGTGGCACGGCAGGTGGTTTGTTATCGGGCCATAGCCGGGCAGGTTGAAAATTAACGGTAGTCCGGCAAGCACAGGAAAACTCCGTCCATGCCTCATCATCCAATCCCGGCGGCCACCACCCAAAGCCGTTTCGGTTCCAGGCGGAACTGCACCTCTTGCCCGATCTCCACGGGTTCACCGTCCAAATGCGCCAAGTGGCCGGTTTGGTGCACGGTGGCGCGGTCGGTCACCAGGTTTTCGATGTAGGCGCTGCCATCGGCTCGGCCGGTGTACATGCGCAGGAAAGCCGCGGCCAAGGCCGGAAGGGGCGGCTTGCGCACGATCCGCAGTTCGGCCAGGCCGTCGTCGGGCCTCGAACCGGGGCTGATCACGGCGCCATTGCCGAACTCGCGCGTATTGCAGAACACCAGCATCAACACGTGGGCCTCCCGTGTTTCATTGTTGGCCTTGATCACCGTGCGCATGGGCTTGGCGGTGAACACATGCTTCAGGATCAGGCGCATGTAGTTCCACAGTCCGCGTCCCTCGCTTTGATCGAATTCCCAGGCTACCCGCGCATCGAAGCCGATCCCCGCTGTGCCAAGGAACAATCGGTCGTTGAGGTAACAAACGTCCATGCGGCGGGTTTGGCCGGTGAAGGCAAAGCGCAAGGCTTCCTCCTTGTTACGGGCGAGGCCCAGTGAACGGGCATAGCCGTTGCCGGAACCCATGGGAACGATGCCCAGGCTCACCGGTGTGCCCACCAGCCCTGATGCTACGGCATTCAATGTGCCATCGCCACCGATGGAAATGAGGCGGTGGGCACCTTGCGCGGCGGCCTCTTGCGCAAAGCGCCTACCATCGCCCGGCGCTTCAACCGTCCGGAACTCCACCGATGCGCCCAATTCATCGGCCAGGCTTTCCGCCAGCGGGCGCAAGCTTCCGGCACGGCCCTGGCCGGATCGGGGGTTGATCACCACATGCACCTTCATTACCTTGAAAGTAGGAGTTGCCCGTGCCGCATGTGGTTATTGAACTGCTGCACCGCGGCCTGCAGCAAAGGAAGTTGTTCCGCGGCATCGGCGCAGCTGTCGCCGGGGGTGGTGGGTGCGGACCAAAGCACGCCCATGCCATCGCTGCGCATTTGGCATTTGCCGGTCACCAAAAGCCAGGTGGCATTGCTTTCGCTAACAGCGGCCGGGGTGCGCTCGTGGCGCAGGCTGCTGCTGCCGAAGGCGAAGAAGGGGTGGGGATGGCCGATCAGGTCAAGCACGGTGGGGAGAATGTCGATCTGCTGCGTTACCTGGCTGCTTTCGCCCTGCAGGGCCGAGCCGGGCGCGTAATACAGCAAGGGCACCCAATGGTCGTAGGCCGAACCGCTCGTTTCGCCCTCGCGCAGCAGGTCCGCGGTGTGGTCTGCCGTGATCACGAACAAGGTGCGTTGGAACCAGGGCATGGTGCGCGCAGTGCGGAAGAAATCGCGAAGGGCATCGTCGGCATAGCGCAGCGTGGGCATGATGGGCAGTTCCCCGCCCGCGAACTGCTCCGCCTCGCCCGGCGGCAATTTGTAAGGGTGGTGCGTGGAAAGCGTGAAAAGGCAGCTCATGAAGGGTTCCTTTTCCTGGGCCAACTGCTGCGCGAAGAATTGGAGGAAGGGCCGGTCCCTGATCCCCCAGGTGCCGTCGTTATCGCCGGCATGGGGGTATTGGTCGCGGCCCACGTACCTCGCGAACCCGGCCGTGCGTGCAAAGGCATCGAAGCCCATGGTGCCGTTGTGCCCGCCATGGAAGAAGCTGGTGCTGTAGCCCTCATTGGCTAACAGGCCGGGCAAGGCCGTGATCTGCTGCTGTGCATATGGCGATTCGGTGAACGCCCCGGGCATCATTTTGGGCAACGAGGCCAGCACCGCGGGTATGCCGTCGATGCTGCGACGGCCGTTGGCGTAGGCACGGTTGTAATACAGTCCGACGCCCATCAATGAATCCAGGAAGGGCATGTAACCCTCCCTGCCCGGATTGAGCCGTGCGCTGTAGGCGGCGCTGAAGCTTTCCATGATCAGCACCACCACGTTGGTCCGGGGCGGCAGCAGGGCACTATCGCCGTACTGGTGCTGCACGGGCCATAGGCGTTCCGCCTCGTTGGCGGACATGTAGTGCTTCTCTTCCAGGCCCGGCTTGCCCAAGCTGGTCATGAAGGTGAACGGTGTATTGAGCACCAGCGGCATGTACTCCGGCGGCGCGTACTTGGCAGCATCCAGCACCCCAAGCGGAATGTACTGCAGGCCCCCGCGGGAGGAAAGCACGATCAAACCGATCGCCACAAGCCGCCATGCCCACCAAGGCCGGGCGCGTTCTGCGGCCACCGGGCGGCCCGCACGCCGATAGCCCCATTCCGCCAGGGCCATGGAGGCCAGGAAAACCAACGCCACGTACCAATAATCGGCCAGGAAAACCGGGGCCAAATGCGCGAGGTCGCCGCCACCGGCCGCAATACCGAACAGGTCGGAGGTGCTCCGCTTCAGCGTGAATTTGAAGTATTCGAGGTCCACGCTGTTAAGGAAGAAGCAGAACACATTGCTGAGGTGGAACAGGAAGTGCTGTACGCGGCGCAGGGCCATTCCCGGTGCATCGTTGAACAAGGATGCCAGCAGCCATGGGATGTACAGCCATGCCATGGCGCTCAGGTCGAACCGTATCCCGCCGATGAACGCGGCCAGGGGCGGCGAGGGCAGCTCCTGGTGGTTGAGCACGGCGAACAGCAGTCGCTGCAGGGTAAAGATCAGGGCCACCACCGCAAGGCGGAGCAGCAGTATGCGAAGCGGTCGCAGGCGGGTCACGGCGCGAAGATCGGCACGGCCTGTTGAACGTGGCCGCTGGTTGCTTACCGGTACATTTGCCGCCGCAAACGGCCGAACCATCGGCTTGGCACCACGCATGTTCTCCGAGACCCTGGAAAAGAGGCAGACCACCTTCGACCGAAAGAAATTGAGCGACGCCGAACTGCTCGGCATGTATGAAAAGCTGCTGCGTCCGCGGCTGATCGAGGAAAAGATGTTGAGCATGCTGCGGCAAGGCCGGATCAGCAAATGGTTCAGCGGCATTGGCCAAGAGGCCATTTCCGTGGGTACGGCCATGGCCATGCACGAGGATGAATACATGCTGCCCATGCACCGCAACCTGGGCGTGTTCACCACGCGCGGCGTGCCCATGGCGCGCCTGTTCAGTCAATTCCAGGGCACGGCCAACGGCTTCACCAAAGGCCGCGACCGCAGCTTCCATTTCGGCACGCAGGAATACAAGATCGTGGGCATGATCAGCCACCTGGGCCCGCAAATGGGCGTGGCCGACGGCATAGCGCTGGCCCATAAGCTGCGCAAGGAGCAGAAATGCACGCTGGTCTTTACCGGCGAGGGGGCCACCAGTGAGGGCGACTTCCATGAGGCGGTGAACACGGCGGCTGTGTGGGACCTGCCGGTGGTGATCGTGGTGGAGAACAACGGCTACGGCCTAAGCACGCCGGTGAGCGAGCAATTCCGCTGCAGGTACATCAGTGACAAGGCGCTGGGCTATGGCATCGAAAGCCGGGTGGTGGCGGGTAACAACATACTTGAAGTGTACAACACGGTACGCGAGGCCGCCGAAAGCATCCGTCGCCGGCCAAGGCCCATATTGGTCGAATGCCTCACCTTCCGCATGCGTGGGCACGAAGAGGCCAGCGGCACCAAATACGTGCCGCAGGAACTGATGGACGCATGGGCGAAGAAGGACCCGGTGGCCAATTATGAGAACTGGTTGGTTGAACAGGGCATCATGACCACCGCGCTCCGCGATGCCACGCATAACAACATCAAGCAGGAAGTGGCCCTGGCCGTGGAAACGGCATTCGCGGAAGAACCGGTGGAGGCCGACCTTGAAACCGAGCTGCGCGATGTTTACGCCAGGCCGATCGTGCCCGGAAAGCGGGGTGCGGCGAAGGTGGAAGCGCCGGGGGAGGGCAAGGAGATGCGCTTTATCGAAGGTGTTACCGAAGGGCTTCGCGAGGGCATGCGCCGCTTCGACAACCTGGTGCTGATGGGCCAGGACATCGCTGAATATGGGGGGGCCTTCAAGGTGACCGGCGGCTTTGTGGCCGAGTTCGGCAAAGAGCGGGTGCGGAACACGCCGCTTTGCGAAAGCGCGATCCTGGGTGCCGGCCTCGGGTTGAGCATCAACGGCATGAAGGCCATGGTGGAGATGCAGTTCGCGGACTTCGTGAGCGAGGGCATCACGCAGATCTGCAACAACTTGGCAAAGGCGCATTGGCGCTGGGGCCAACATGCGGATGTGGTGGTGCGCATGCCCACCGGTGCTGGCACCGGCGCGGGGCCTTACCACAGCCAAAGCAACGAAGCATGGTTCTTCAAAACACCCGGACTGAAGATCGTTTACCCCGCCTTCCCCAATGATGCCAAGGGCTTGCTATGCGCGGCGCTGGAGGACCCCGATCCCGTGATGTACTTCGAGCACAAGGCACTTTACCGCAGCCTGCACGGCAAGGTGCGCGAAGGCTGGTTCACGCTACCGATCGGCGAGGCCGCCCTGTTGCATGAAGGGGCGGGCATGAGCATCATTACCTATGGCATGGGCGTGCACTGGGCGTTGGAAGCGGTACGTGAAATGGGCCTCGATGCCGACGTGGTCGACCTGCGCAGCCTGCTGCCGTGGGACAAGGAGCGCGTGCTGGAAAGCGTGCGCAAGACCGGCCGCGCATTGGTGCTGCATGAGGATACGCTTACCGGCGGCATCGGTGGCGAGATCAGCGCCACCATCATGGAGGAATGCTTCACCGACCTGGACGCTCCGGTGATGCGCCTGGCCTCCATCGACACGCCGATCCCGTTCTCAAAAGCATTGGAGGACCAATTCCTGCCGAAGGCCAGGCTGCGCGAAGCGCTGGCGAAACTGAAGGCTTACTGATCGGCGGAGCCGGCCAGCTCGTCGTACAGCGCCTTGAATTCGGCGTTGTCCAGGAAATAGGGATCGCCCACGGCCACAGTGGCGCGCGCTGAATCGAGGCGGCCCGCTTGTAGCAGGTCCTCAGCGGTAAGGATCAAGCCCGTACGCAGCAGGCGCCGCTGGTCCATCGGCAACTGGGCGATGTTGGGCACGGCATCCAGCGCCTCTTGGTACTTCTTCATGCTTTCCGCGGCATCGCGCTTGTTGTTCATGCCCGCTTGGGCCATGGCCAGCATTTGCCAGGCGCCCGGGTTTTCCGGATTGTAGCGCGTGATCCGTTGGAACTGTGTTTTCGCCTTGCTGAACTGTAGCTGCTCCAGCAGGTTGATGCCCACTTCCTGCGCAACGGTATTCAGCGATGTCCAGTAATCCTCATAGTTGGGGAAGAATTCGTTGTTCTTGTCCTTGCGGCGGAATTTGGCGGCCCATTTCAGCGCTTCGCGGTCGGCGTGCTTGTATTCCGGCATTTCCTGGTACTTCGGGATCTTGCTCATCTCGAAGTAGCACATGCTGGCATACAGGTAGGGCAGGGCATCGCGGTGGGTATTGGCCCGGTCGGTGTATCGCTCTGCGCGCTGTACACATTTCGGGTATTCCTCGTCCACATACAGGATCAGCAGGTCGTCATACGGATTGGACTGCGCAGCCCCTGCGGAAGGGAATGCGGACAGGAGCGTGCCGAAAAGAAGGAATTGCAATGCTTTCATGCCGGGATGAATGCAAGAATTATGCCCCCGGCCAGCGGCGGGTGCTGCAGAAACTTGCACGTGTGCCCGAAACACCTATTTTTCGTGCCACCAAAACCAACACAATGAAAAGAATGCTACGCACATCCCTTGCCATTGCGGCCCTGCACCTGGCCGCAGCACCCCTCCTGGCCCAGTGCACCACGGGCACCGAGGTGGTCATTTACAGCACCGATTTCGAGGACGATGACGGAGGCTTTGTGGAATCTGGCCTCGGCGACTGGGAATACGGCGTTATCCCTGTGACGCTCGCGATGACGAACTGCGAGTCACCCAACAGTGCCAACTCACCTGGTGGCGCCCACTCCGGCACCAAGGGCTGGGGCACGGTGCTCGATGGCTGCTACGGCAACCTCGGCGGGTTCAGTGGAACAGGTTTCACGGTGAACCTGGCCAACCCGAATTACGTGACCGCCGAACTGCAATTCGCGCACTGGTACCAAATTTTCACGAGTTTCGATTACATCCGGATCACAGCGAACGGGACCCAGATCTTCCTGCAGAACCAAACGGAGAACAGCGGTGGTTGGCTGACCCAAAGCGTTGACCTTACCCCGTACATCGGCCAGGCGGCGGTGCAGATCGTGTTCGACCTGTGGGCCACCACGGTGGTGAACCGGCCGGGTTGGTACATCGATGATGTTTCGGTAACGGCCTGCGCCACCGGCACGGTGGGCCTTGCCGCCGATGGGGCCACAGGTTTCCGCGTATGGCCCGTACCGGCTGCCGACCGGCTCAATGTGGAGCCTTCAACCGGCTTGGGTGCAGTGCAGGGCTGGGTACTGTACGATGCCATGGGCCGCACATTGGCGCAAGGCGGCCGAAGCGATGCACGGCTTTTTAGCATTGAAGTAGCGGCATTCCACGGTCCCGGCATATTGGAGCTGCGCACCGGGCAGGGTGTACACCGCCAGCGCGTGTTGCTGCAGTGATCCCTACCGGATTGGTCCAAGTGAAGGCCGTGCCCACAAGGGCGCGGCCTTTGCCGTTCATGCCCCTTCCTTCAGCACCTCGCGCAACACCACCGCCTGGTTGTGTTCCTCGTCCTTCGCGCTGTACACCAAAGTGAGCTGGTGTTTGCGTGCAAGCTCTTGCACATGCTCCATCAATTCAGGCAGGTGCCCCAGCTCTTTTTTGTACCGCTTCCTGAATTCCGGGAACTTCTCCGTTTCATGCCCGAACCATTTGCGCAATTCGTCGGAGGGGCCGATCTCCTTCAGCCATTCATCCACCTTCGCGTCCTCCTTGCTTACTCCGCGGGGCCAAAGGCGGTCCACCAGCAACCGGTAGCCGTCGCTGTCGGCAGCGGCCTCGTACACGCGTTTGATCTTGATTTTGCCCAGCGCCATCTTCACCTGCTTTTCGCGAAGAACAAATGGCTACTGCCCAAGTTCGCTCCGGCCGCTCAATGGTTGTTGATGATGATCACGGGCTGGTGCTGCACCTGCTTGGGGGTGCGGGAAGCGAAACGGAGCACCCTCGCGCCCTTCTTTTCCTTTACCACATACACCACCGCCACCGGGCCTGAAGGAGCTGTGCCCGGTGTGGCGATCTGCACGTTCTTGCGCTCGATGGCCGGAATGGCCTCGTCCGTGAAGCGCACCTCCACGCGGGCAAAGCCCACCTGCAGGTCCTTCGCCGTAACGCTCGATAAGGGCTCACTGTTGATGGCCTGCCCGTTCACGAATAGCGTGAAGGGTGCGCCACCCTCATCGTACACGGTAAGGTCGTGCGCCACCTGGGCGTTGGCCGTTGCGGGCATGAGCAGGCATAGCAGCGTAAGCAGGGAGAAGAAATAGTTCATGGCCATTGGATATTGATGAGTTCCAAAGTTACCCACCCGATTTTTTGGCGCGATAGCCCGCATCCACCAGCAGTTTCAACACCTTATCGCGGTGGTCGCCCTGCAGCAGCACTTCGCCCTCCTTGGCATTGCCGCCCACGCCGCATTTGCTTTTCAGCATCCTGCCCAGGTCGGCCAGGTCATCGCTGTTGCCCGCGAAGCCGGTCACACGGGTAACCACCTTGTTGCCCTTCAACCGGTCCAGGTGGATGCGCAGGTCCTGTTGCGCAGGCGGTAACGTCGCAGGTTCGCGATCCCCGAAGGATTGCAGGCGTGCATGGGGGTCCGTGCTGTACACCAGGCCACCGGTGGGGCGCTTTTTCATGCGGCTAAATTAGGCTTGCATGCGCGCCTGTGCCGGTTGGCGCCCTTGTGCCGGAGCCGGCGGGGGGAGGGGACGGCATGGCCGCCCACTGCTCCCCACGATCGATCTGGCCTCAGGCGTGCGTGGCCTCGCCCACAAACTCCGTTTCAAGGCTGATCTCCGCACCGGACACCAACCTGCTGACGGGGCATTTTTTCTTCGCCTCCTCGGCGATCTTCCTGAACTCCTCCTCGGCGATGCCTGCCACCTTGCCCTTGATCTTCAGGTGGATGTCCGTAATGGTGGGCAAGCCGTCCACTTCGCCCAGCACAACCTTGGCCTGCGTGTCCAACTGTTCGGGGGTATACCCGGCCTTGGTCAGCAGCAAGGAGGTCATCATGGCGAAGCAGCCTGCATGTGCGGCCCCGATCAGCTCCTCGGGATTGGTACCGGCCGCATTCTCAAAACGCGTGGCGTAGCCGTAGTCGCTGTTATCGAGCATCTTGCTGGGCGTGCTCATGGTTCCCTTTCCTTCCTTGATCGTGCCCTTCCATTGGGCTTTTGAAATGCGTTCCATGGTGATGGTATTAAGATTGGATGTTGCGTGGCCGAACTATGCGGGCATAGACTCCCGGCCGATGGTGCAACAGGCGGGCGCTACATTTGTTCGCCATTCGGCCATTAAAATCCGTTTATTGAAATGCCTGGTACAGAACTGTTCGGCGATGAGGAGCGCAAGGAGGTGATGGATGTCCTTGAAACCGGCGTGCTCTTCCGCTACAACCACGATGCACAGCGCAAGGGCCATTGGAAAGCGAAGGAGTTCGAGGCGGAGATCGCCCGGTTCACCGGGGCCAGGCACGCCTTGGGCGTAAGCAGCGGCAGCACGGCCGTGAGCACCATGCTTGCTGCATGCGGGGTAGGATACGGCGACCACGTGATCGTGCCTCCCTTCACCTTCATCGCCACCATTGAAAGTGTGCTGCTGGCCGGGGCGATCCCCGTATTCGCCGAGATCGATGAAACGCTTTGCCTGAGCGCCGAGGGCATCCGCGCGGTGTGCAGCCCCAAGACCAAGGCCGTGCTGCTGGTGCACATGTGCGGCGCCTCGGCCGACCTCGACGGGATCATGGCCGTTTGCCGGGAGAAGAACATCATGCTGATCGAGGACACGGCGCAGGCGCTGGGTGCCACCTACAAAGGCAGGCACCTCGGCCTCTATGGCAAAATGGGCAGCTTCAGCTTCGACTTCTTCAAGATCAACACTTGCGGCGAAGGCGGCGTGGTGATCACCAATGATGATGACCTGGCGCGCACCGCCGAGCACTTCAGCGACCATGGCCACAGCCACGAGGGCGACAACCGGGGCATGGAACCGCATTACATCCTGGGCACCAACTACCGCATGGGCGAGATCAACGCCGCCATCGGCCTGGCCCAGGCGCGCAAGTTGCCCTACATCCTGCAACAGCAGCGCAAACACAAGGCCGTTATCCAACAACGGCTAGGCGGCATACCGGGCCTGGGCTTCCGCAAACAATGCGATGATGCCGGGGATAGCGCCACCTTCTTCCACATGCTTTTTCCCGATGAGGCCACAGCGCGCGCCGCGCACAAGGCCATGGGGGAGGCCGGCGTGGGCGGGGCCTACTGGTACGACAACATGTACCACTACATCAAGCAGTGGCAGCACCTGAAGGAGCTGAAGATGCCATTCCGTACCGTGGCCCACGAACTTGGCCTGCCGCAAGACCTGAAAACCTTGGAGTTTCCCAAGAGCGATGCCGTGCTCAGCAGGCTCATCAGCTTCAACATCCGCGTAACGTGGACGGAAGCGGAGCTGAATGCCTACTTGGACAAGGTGGAGGGGGCGGTTAGGAAAGCGATGGAGGGGGTGCCTGCGTGAGGGATTGCACCTATTGCGATCACATGCGGCAGACCTTGTGGGAGGCCGGTGCCAGGAGTACCGGCTCCATCTTACAGTAGGCTGTTGTTACCCGCCATTCCAGCCCTTCCATTTCTTTGGTCGTGCGATGGCCGTTTCAAAGTCGAGGGTGATGAAGTCCATGGTGGTGGATGATATGTTCCGTTGAATTGGACAAAATAACCAGCAAATCACATCGGGCCAAGGACGAGGTTTCTGAATCTGTGCCCTTCCACCACTTGAATGCGTAATGCCCAAGTCTCGATAACCTTTTTCCAGTTGGTACTGGGCATTCCAGAAGCATCCATGATCATGACTTTAACGATGACCATCAAGCGGAAAAACGCGTAGTTGAACTCCCGCTCATCCTTTAAGATGTCATCCCCACTCCTTGACAAATGGGCAAAATGATGGCGGGTCCTGACCAATCGATCCGAGTATTCCCTGGCCTTCCCAGCCATAGGAAACAATAGATGGCTCCAATAGCATTGAAAATCATCCCACATTCGGTCTTCCTCTTTACCTGCTCTTCTTTTCAATGTGGGCATATTCTTCAACTCAAAGCCAAATCCTTGAACAGCCGTGTATGCCATGAAGAACCGCACATCAACTGGCAGTTCCCTGTAATGGATCACGCGCATGAGGTTGTCCATCCATGGCGAAGCATGGTCCAATGATGCCCACTGCTGCATTAGTTGTGCTAAATACGGCTGGCAGGATTCCCAGGGCATCTGTAACAAACCTGTTTGAAAGCTGGCTTCAGCACTGCCTTCTACAGTCGATTCCCGGAACATGTGGCGGATGATATCCCCATGATGCTTGCTTCGATAAATCACCAACCCAGGGTGAATCGGTCGATGCAGCATGAACTCCCAGAAGGTGGAAAGTTGCTTGACGCATGACCTGTTCAAGTCATGCGTCAGGCTCCGCTCAAAGTCAAGGATAACCTTGTACTTCGGCTGCACCTGAAAGCCACCACTCGATAGCTGGTCCGTGCTGAAGCCTCCTTCGATCCACGAATTGGCTTTCCACGTCGGTAGGTCAACCTGAAGGATGTCTGTTTTCGAGCATCGCAATACTTCTTGGCGGTTACCCCGGTTCAGCCGTTTTAGAGGGAAATGCCCAATGTATTTACCGAGCCTTTCCACCTCGAACTCAGCCCGGTCGACAATCATCTTCAAAGGATCGGCTTGTTGATGGCTCTCAAGTAGTTCTGGGATACTGAAGAAGTTCAAGATCTGGTCCTGTGATGGTGCACTGCCCATATTCTTCAGATAAGATGCAAAGAAGCTTGCATCTTGTGCTGTTATGGAAACGTTTCCAAGATCATTATCCCAAGACCGATCCATGGGCATTTCAAGAACACCGCCCTTGCCTTGTGTGAACTTCAATAAACAATGGTGATGTATATGCTCGGTATCATGTCCCTCAGTAAACCGGGCGGTACATCGAATGCCGTTCTCCAATTCAGAATTCAATGGCATGGTCTTGCTTCATGATTGCGTTATTCCCCCCCGCATACTCCCCATACAACCCGAACAAATACTCCACCCGTTTCGCATCATCGGCGAACGCTTGCGCCCGGTAGCACTTGTCCACCGCCTTGTCCAACGCTTGGTGGGCCTTTACCAATGCGGGCGGCATGGTGAGTGGGTCGTACAGATCGGCGAGGGAGAATGATCGGTCAACCAGATACACCTCGAAAATCCACTTTTAGTTCGTTCGTTAGCTGCTCCCCCCTTGCCTCGGTAATTTCCCTTATGTCCAGTACTCCACCATGATTGTGTCGCTCCCGGAACCAAGCCAGTTCAAATTCCTTCTCGAGGGACTTGAAATTCCGGATCTCGATACAAAAGACCTTTGTCATTTCAAGCTTGAAAATACTATTCGGATGTATAGCAAAATTTCCTCGTCGAAGTCCAGCTCGTATGCTGGGATACAACAGCATATCCGGACGCGCTGCTGCATTTGCATATAGATGCGTGTGGGCAATGTAGCTTGAGATCGACCGGGTGTTGTCATACGTGAACATGGTGCAGAGGTACTTCATCGTTTCAATTACCCCAGCAATCTGGTCTTCGTCATAGTGCCGCGAAAGCAAGTTGACCAATCCATCGGTTGCGTTTCTTACCAATACCTTAAGGTCGCTTTCCTCGGGAAGTTCATTGAACATGAACGGGGTGATATTCACCAAGGCACCTTCCCGAATCTTCCATTCAGATAGATAGCCATATAGCACGGATTTGCTTTCTTGCCTGCTCTGAAGCGTCTCTTGGAATGTCGTTGCGGGATTCGCGGAGCAATACATGACCGGATGATGTTTGATGCTGCACCGATCAAAACCGGCGATGGCTGGAGGAGGAGGACCAAATTCTGAAATGAGTCCATCATTCAACGGTTGTTCCGCGATTCGTAAGCGATAGAAACGTTGTGAAGAAGCGGGCATATTAGGCTTTACTAAAAGGATGAAAGTCTTTTGAAGTATGCCAAGTGAAGTGTTCACTTGTTTCAAAAAATCTTCCGGAGTCACTGCTTCTCGATGGCGACTCCAATCCATGGATGCCAAATGGGTATCTATGGCTTTCTTGACATCGCTCAAGGACGGTAGAGGTGGGATATTCATTGCTTCTTTCTTCTCTTTGGCTTCCCCCCACCCAACAACCCGCCCACATATTCCTCATACATCCCAAACAACCACTCCACCCGTTTCGCGTCATCCGCGAATGCCTGCGCCCGGTAGCATTTGTCCACCGCCTTGTCCAAGGCTTGGTGGGCCTTTACCAATGCGGGCGGCATGGTGAGCGGGTCGTACAGGTCCGCGAGGCTGGCGGTGGCGAATTCTGCCCGCGCATCCAGCACGCCCTGAGCGGCTTTTTCCACGGCGGCCTTTTGCGCGGCGCTGGGTTGCTCTGGCCAGGGGAAGTTGTTGTACACGATGTCCTTGGAGTAGCGATAGTCGCTTTTCAAACGGCCGCACACCGCACGTACCCATGCGTTGTGCATGGTGCTGGTGAGCATACCGAAGTGATAGAGCGTGGCGTTGGGTATTAGGAAAACCGCGTCACCTGAAAGGGTCTTGGCATCTTCGTAACCAATGGGAATGAATAATCTTCTTTCTGACGAAACTTTTGGTATGATCAAATACGGCTTCTTCGGCATGTTCTCCACATGGAATCGCGTGGGCGTATTCGCCAGCTTTCGCGTGGGTTCGCTCTTGCTCGCCAAACGCGTTTGCCGCACGGCCTCGATGCGCTTCAGCGCTTCGGGCAGTTGCTTGAGTTCCACCGGCGAAGCTTCACCCAGCCACAGGCACCAGCGTTCCCAGCCATTGATGAACTCATCACTCCCCAGCCAGCGGCGGAAAAACTTCTTCGCGCCGGGTTCCTTGGCCAGGAATGCATTACGCTCTTCGGTGGTGAACAGATAGTAGCCGCCATCAATGGGCTTGTTGCCGATGCCGATCTCCGGCACGTTGCAAAGCGGCTTGCTTCGGCTGGTGATCACCACATCCCCGCTTTCCACCAAATACGGGCTGATGTTCGCCACCACGCTTTCCTCCGGTTCCGCCTTGAGATCCGCGTAGCTGAAGAGGCGCTTCTTGGGAATATCGAAATCCGCGAAGCCGATGATGACGCAATGCACGGCGGCCACGCCGCGGGCCTCGTTGTTCCAGCGGAAGGTGCGGTGCGCAAAGTGGATCTTGATGCCCTGCGCCAGCAACGGCCCCCACAGCGTGCCCACCTGTTCGCCCTGCGTAATGCTGTTGGTGCTCACGAAGGCGCAGCGCGTTTGCCGGTTGCCGTGCGTGTGCATGTATTGCGCGGCAAGCCCGTACCAACCGCACACAAAGTCCAGCGTGCCTGCGCCCTTTACGCCGGGGAAGATGCGCAGGAGGTCGTTGCGCATGTCGGCGGTCATCAGCTTACTGCCGATGAACGGCGGATTGCCGATGATGTAGTCGAAGCGCTCTCCTTCGGGCAACAGGCGTTGCCACTCCACACGCAGCGCGTTGGCACAGACGATGGTGGCGCTTTTGCGCAGCGGTATGCGCACCATGTACTCGCCAAAGGCCGCACTGATGCGCTGGTTCATCTGGTGGTCCATCAGCCACATGGCCACCTGGGCGATCTGCGCGGGGAATTCCTCGATCTCAATGCCGAAGAAGCGGTCCACGTTCAGCAGCACCAGCTTGTCCACGTCCACTACCTGCTGGCCTTTCAGCAGGGCCTTGATCACGGCGATCTCCAGTTCGCGCAGCTCGCGGTAGGTGATCACCAGGAAGTTGCCGCAGCCGCAGGCGGGATCCAGGAAGCGCAGTTCGCTCAGCTTGCCGTGGAACTGCTCCAGCTTTTGCCTGCTGCGCTTCACCTTTTCAAACTCGGCCCACAATTCATCCAGGAAAAGGGGTTTGATGAGCTTGAGGATGTTCTGTTCACTGGTGTAGTGCGCGCCGAGGTTGCGGCGGGCCTTGGCGTCCATGGCGCTTTGGAAGAGCGCTCCGAAAATGGCGGGGCTGATCCGGCTCCAATTGAGGGCGGCACATTCCAGCAGGGTAATGCGCATGCCTCCGTTCCAATCGGCGATGGGCAGTGGATCGGCGAAGAGCTTGCCGTTGATGTACTTGAAATCCGCCAAGCGCTCGTCCATGTTGCGCTGGCGCTGCGCCTCGGGCGTGTTCAGCAGTTGGAACAGGCGGGCCAGCTGCGGCCCAAGGTCGGTGCCGTCCTCGCGGGTCTGGTCCACGATGAAGTTGTAGAAGGCGTCCTGCTCGAAAATGCCGGTATCGTCGGCGAAGAGGATGAAGAGCAGCCGAACCAGGTAGACTTCGAGCGCCTGCCCGGCATAGCCGGATGCCTTCAATTCATCGTGCAGCCGCCCCATGTATTCGGCTGCACGGATGTTCACGGGGTCCTGCTCCCGCGCGGGCCGGGCCTCGTAGCCGGCGATGAAGTCGAAGAGCTCGATGTGCTTGGGCAGGTCCTCCAACAGCAGCCCGGTCTCGCTGCCGCTTTCCAGGTCGTACAGCACAAAGCGGGCAAAATCGCTGACGATGATGTAGCGTGGCTGCTCATGCTCCTTTACGCCGTGGAGGTAATCCACCGCTTGCAGGGCGGCCTTTTTCAGGTCCTTGCCGCGGCTCTTGTGCTCCACGAGCAGGGTGCCGGGCCAGAAGTAATCGATCTTGCCCAGGGCGTTGTCCAGCTTGCGCACATGCACCTCGTAACTGCCCACGGTGCGGCCGCGGATGCCGAAGACGTGGAAGAATTCATACCAGAAGGGCTTGGCGTCGGCCTCTTCGTCGGTGGCCCCGGCCCATTGTTTGGCAAACTTGGTGGCACGTGTGCGGATCTCGCGGCGGGAAAGTGGCATGGCGGAATGGAACGGGGCAAAATAGGACCGCCCGGGCAAGAGTTCACATGCGCGGCCCGCGCCGTTGCAGGGCGAGTTTCAGCGTGATCTGCTTTTCGTGGTTGAACAGCCGCGCCATGTAAAAGCCGTTGGGCAGCGAGCGGAGGTCGAAGTTCTCACCGTCGCGGGCGAATGGTTGGCTCATCACCACCCTGCCGGCAGCGTCGTACAGTTCCAGTTGCCCGCCATCGGTAAAGCCGCCATCCATCAAGCGGAACCAGCCGGATGAGGGATTGGGGTAGAGCATGGGCTCGGAGTTGAGCGGCTTGAAGCGGGTACTGCCATCGGGGTTGCAACCCACCGGCTTGCCGTTGCCGGTGCCGAATTGCTGGAAATACGCACCGGCCCATTCATCCACACTGGCCATTTCCAAGGGCACATCGTAGCTGCAGGGCTGTCCGCACAGGATCGATTTGAAGAAGCATACGGTGCGCGAAACGATGAACTGGGTGCGCACCAGCCGCGCCTGGCTCATGTCCGGCCCGGGTTCGAGCTGGTCATCGAGCCATACCCATTTGTGCCGGGCATGGGGATCGAGATAGACCTGGGCCGGATACCCGTATTCCCGGCGCAGCATGAACATGCCCTTTCCGCCCAGCCCTTCAACCACACCGGGGCAATTGTAGGGTGGGCCCTTCACCACCGGATAAAGCTTGTCGAGCACACCATGGAAGGCGATCACACCGGCCTCATCCGGCGTGGAATCGCCGGGATCTTCCAACGGATGCGGGTCCATGACGTGCGGCCCGAGTGTGGCCCCCCAGCAGGACATGACGCCGCGAAAGCGGATGGGGCCCGTGTAATAGGGCGGCGCCCCGGGCGGTGGCTGGCAGGGCAGCACATCGTAGGCCATGGTGCAAGGTGCGGGATTCAAGGGGCCTTGCCCGGGGAAATAGGCCTCCCATGTCGATTCGAGCTCGCCTTCCTTGGCCAAGGCCAGGTTAACGGCCACTTCCGCCCCGGCGCTCACCCCGCCGCAAAAGAGCGCATCGGGATCGATGGGGTAACTGGCGGGATCGGCCAGCAGAAAGCGGATGGCGGTGCGTGCATCCAACACGGCGCGGGCCACGGCGCGGTACATGGTGGCCGGGTCACCTTCGCAGTCACGCGCCGAGGCACTGTCCAGGTCAACCGGGTCGATCACCCCGTCGCCGTTCACATCCCAGCCCACGCGATAATCAATGGTGGCCACGATCATGCCGCGCTTCACGAATTGTTCCGGCCATTGCGACATTTCGGCATCGGTGCGCATGAAGCCGCCACCCGGGACCATCAACATCAGCGGAAACCGTGCCGGCATGGTATAGCCGGCCGCCATTTCGGTGGGCTTGTACACGAACATGCGCAGTCCGGGGCCCTGCTCCGGGCATGCGGGGTCCTGGCAAACGGCAAAATCCACCTCCGTGCGGCTGTAGGTCTTTACCACGGTGCGGTCGGTCATTTCCCAAGAGCCACAATCGGCCTGTGCGAACAAGGCGGCCTGGGCCAGTGACAAGCCCAACAAAACCGTGAGGATGAAGCGGCAGAGCTGCATACGTCCAAAGTAACGGCGTTTGCGCATGGCCGCGATCGGGCGGTGGCACAAGTTGCCCATGGCCCCTTGTGTCAAACCTTCAATGCGCAAGAAAGAACCAAAGGCCCGCCATGGCCAGCAGGAAATAGGGGACCAGTACGGCCGCCCCGCTGTAATCCTTTGCCACGCGCTGCCCGAAGAAGAGCATGACCAGGGCGGTGGCCGCCAACAGCATGCCCACTGTGCCCAACATTGTACTCTTGTTCAGCAAAAGTTGAATGAAGCCCATGGCCGAAAAAATGCCGGCACCGCACTCCACAAGGGTGATCACCGGCATGAGGATGGGAACCTGCCCCTTGAGGATGCTCTTGCTGAAATGCTTGGTGTAGAACGCCTTTTCACCGCTCCAATTGAACACTTTGTCCAACCCGGATTGCAGGAAAAGAATGCCGATGAACAGGGCGAAGCCCAATTGCATCACGGTGCTGGCAGCGATCCCGTGTTCGGCAAGGCAGGATTGTATGGCGTTCATATTCAAGATGGCCCAGGTGTTTGCAAGATTACCCAATGAAGGCCAATGATCGGATACGGGGAGTTCACCGTGATCCAAACGCTCCCGGTACTGGGCGGGCATTGTTCATAGGGCGAAGGTTTTTCCACGGGAAGCAGGGTGCGCTGCGTAGCAGGCGCCCGGGCCATGGATCACCAATCCTGCCATTCCTCCTTTCCTTTGCGCCATGAACCTTTTCCGCAATTTCCGGTCGGTCACCAAAACGTGCTACGGCCGTGGCAGTTTCGATAAGCTCGGCGAGATCCTGGAACCGCACCGCGCCATGAACCAGGGATTCATGGTGTTCGTTGTCGACGATTATTTCGCTGATAAGAAGGATTTCAAGATGCGCCTTCCGGTGCTGGAGGGCGACGAGCTCATTTTCATCAGTGCGGAGCACGAGCCCGCCACCGCCCAGGTGGATGCCCTTCGCGACGACATCCTGTCCCGGCGCGGGCTTCCGGCGGGCATCATCGGCATTGGCGGCGGCACGTTGATGGACATCGCCAAGGCCACTTCACTGATGTTCACCAACGAAGGAAGCAGCGTGCAATACCAGGGCCTGAACCTGATCAAGCGCCCCGGGATCTGGCATTGCGGGGTGCCCACCATCAGCGGCACGGGCGCCGAGGTGAGCATGACGGCCGTACTGACCGGCCCGGTGAAAAAGCTCGGCCTGAAATGCGAGTGGACGGTGCTGGACCAGATCGTGCTCGACCCCGACCTGACCGCCACCGTTCCGCAGGACCAATGGTTCTACACGGGCATGGACACCTACATCCACAGCGTGGAGGCCATAACCGGCACCAAGAAGAACACCTTCGCCGAGGCGTACAGCGAAAAGGCGCTGGACATGTGCCGCGAGGTGTACCTCAAGTTGGACCGCAAGGACCCCAAGAGCGACGAGCTGTTGATGGTGGCCAGTTACATGGGCGGGCTCAGCCTCACCTACAGCGAAGTGGGGGTGTGCCATGCCCTGAGCTACGGGCTGGGCAAGGTGCTGGAGATCCACCACTGCCTGGCCAACTGCATGGCCTTCGACAAGTTAGAGGACGTGTACGGGGAATACGTGCAGGAATTCAAGCAGATGGTGAAGCACAACGGCATCCATATTCCGCAAGGCCAGGCAAGGAATTGGAGCGAGGACACCATTGATGCCATGGCCGAGGTGGCGTACAACCTGCCTCACATGTGGGACCATGCCTTCGGCCCGGAATGGGAGAAGGTGCTGGACCGCGAGCGGATCAAGGGTTGGTACCGCCGTATGTGACCTTACGCTACCTTGCTGCCCATGCGCCTGCTGCCCGTGCTTTTACTGCTTGTCCTGGCCGTGCCGGCCTGCAAAAAGGAAGAACCTGCCCTGATGGCCACGTTGCAGGCCACCTGCCGGAACTGTATCGTAAGCCGCGCCATCGGCTCTGCGCAATCGCGCAAGGACACCCTGCGCGGCCATGTGGTGGCCCCCGGCGATACCATCGCTGAAACCCGCGTGTGGACCATGGAGCTGAAGGAGGGCGACAACATTTTCCTGCGGGCCTGCCGGCTGCACGAGGACACCGCCTACAGCGGTCTTGAATTGCATGTGGGCGGCGATGTGCGGCCCATGCAGGCCATGGGGGACACCTCGGCGCATTGCGTACAGGTCAATGCACCGGGCATGAGGCCCTAGGCGGCCTTATTTGATCGTTACGAAGCTGCGCCGTGAAGGGCTGCGCTTGAATTTCCAGCATACCTCCACATTGAAGTAGCTGAAGGAATCCTTCAACCCCGGGTTCCCGCGGCGGCTGGTAACAATGCCCTCCTCGCCACTGGTGCCCCAACCCGTGGGATCGCTGATGTAGCGCGCCAGCATCTGGGTGGCACTGTCGGGGTAGGCCTTGGCCAGCTCGGCGTAGGTGGCGTAGCGGTTGCTCACCCCGTCCAGCATGTCGGTGAAGAAGCTGTAATAGCTGAGTTCCATGCCCACCGAAAGTTGTTTGGTGACCATGTAGCGCACGCCAACGCCCACCGGAATGCCCACGTGCCACGGACTCGGCGCCTTGTCCAGCGCCTGTGCCTCGGCGCCGCCGCCAACCCCTTCGGTGATCCAACTGTACAGGTCGGTCTCATAGGTACCGTCCTGGCCGATCACTTGTGCGCCCTCGGTGCCGCGCGGCTGGTCGCGGATGGTGCCATCGGCCCAGTAGAAATAGCGGTTGTCCAAACTGGCCTCACCGCGGAAAAGATCGGCCTTGGGGCGGCCGTAGAACAGGCCCACGCCCACATAGGCAAAGGCGAAGAAGCGTTGCTGGTACAGGGGTTGGAAGGGCTCGCGGTACATGTTCAGCACCAGGTGCTGGCTGATGCCGAAAAGATCATTGCGGAAGTTGAGGCCACGCTTGTAGTTGCGCATTTCGGCACCGCTCTTTCCGCCGGTGGCCTGCGCCTCGTTGTAGCCCAGCCTGTACCAGCCCAGCCTGGTTTCGGTGGTGAGGGCACGGGTGACGTAGCGGTTCGGGTTGTTCAGGTAATCGCGGAAGGTGACCGACATGGCGGGCCGTATCCCGTTCCATTGCACCGGTCCCGACCAGTTGCCGAGGTCGCCGGAGAAATGGTCGAGGCCCATTTGAAAGCCCACATCAAGGTTGCGTTGTGCGGTAAGCGGGGCGGGCCGCCATAGGCACAGGCAGGCGAGGGCAAGCAGGGTAGGGGTACGGAGCATCGGTCAGGGGCATTGGTAACCCGAAGGTACGTTGAATTACCGCTGTATTGGGCGCACGCTCAGGCCCTGGGCCCGAAAATGGCGGTGCCCACCCGCACCATGGTGCTGCCGGCCGCAATGGCCTGCAGCAGGTCGCCGCTCATGCCCATGGAGAGTTCAGTGAATGGTTGCCCGGTCAATGCCGGTGCCTGGGCCAGTTCCCTGAAGAGGGCGGCCAGCCCGTCGAACTCGCGCCGTACCTGCGCATGGTCATCGGTGAAGGTGGCCATGCCCATGAGGCCGCGGAAGCATAGTGCCGGCCAGCGCCGGGCAAAGGGTTCATTTTGGCAAAGCTCCCGCAATTCCTCGGGCGCGAAGCCGTGCTTGGTCTCCTCTTGTGCGATGTGCACTTGCAGCAGCACGGCGATCTGCCGGTCGAGCGCTGCGGCGCGTTTCTGCAATTCATTCAGCAGCCGCTCGCGGTCGCCACCGTGCACCAAATGCACGAAAGGTGCGATCTGCCTCACCTTGTTGGTCTGCAGATGGCCGATGAAATGCCATTCGATGTCGGGTGGCAGCGCAGGCTGTTTTTCAGCCAGTTCCTGCGGGTAGTTTTCGCCGAAGGCACGCTGGCCCAGCGCATACAGGGCCTTGATCTCCGCCACGGTGCGGGTCTTGCTCACGGCGATCAGCTTCACCCCTTGGGGCAGGGCCTGCTTCACCAGGGTGTAGCGCTGTTCCAGTGTGCTGTTGTCCATCAGGCGTCGTCCAGCGAGTAGATCGTTAACCCGCTGCGCAGCTTGGGCTCGATCCATGTTGTTTTCGGCGGCATGCATTCGCCGCTGTCGGCCACGCGTTGCAGCTGCCCGAAGGTAACGGCCCTGAGGTGGAAGGCCACGCTGGCCCTTTCGCTGTCCACTTTTTGTTGCAGCGCGGCCATGCCCTGTGTTCCGGGCACGAAGCCTACGCGCTTGTCGGTGCGCAGGTCCGTAATGCCCAGCAGGGGCCCCAGCACGTGGCGGTTGAGGCGCTCCGCGTCCAGGCTTTCCACGGCCGAGCCGGTGGCGGGTGCGGGCAGCGCCAGTTGGTGCCAGGCGCCGCCCAAGTAGAATTGCACGCTGCCCGCCGGGGGTGGGCCCTCGTTCAGCGCCAAGGTTTGCAAGGGGCCGATTTCCTGTATCCGTTCCAGGAATTGGGCGGGCTGCATGCCGTTGAGGTCCTTGACCACCCGGTCGTAATTGTAGATGTGCAATTGCTTTACGGGCACGAGTATGGCCATGAAGGCGCCCATGGGGCTGCCGGGGGCGGCCTGGTTGCGCCTGGCCAGGCCCGCGCTGCTTGCGCAACGGTGGTGGCCATCGGCGATGTACAGTGCCGGAACGGCCTTCAGGTGGGCGCCGATGTTCTCCAGCTCGTCCGGGCGGTCGATGCGCCAGAAGCGGTGCCGCACTTGATCGGTGGTGCTGAAGTCGAACATCGGTGTGCTGCTTCGCACCCGTTCCATGTCCTCTTCCAGGGCGGGCGCCTCCGGCACGGCCAGCAGCACGGGTTCTGCGTTGATGCCGGTGTGCTCGAGGTAGTCGGTGAACAATTCCTCGCGGGCGGTAAGCGTTTGTTCGTGCCTTTTGATGCGGCCCGCGGTGTAGTCGGCCACGTCCACCGCTGCGATCAGCCCGGTTGAGGTGAAGCCCTTACAGCTTTGCTCGTACAGGTAATAGGCTGGCCGCTGTTCGCGCTCCAAGATCCCTTCGCGGGTGAACTCCTGGAATTTGTGGCGCACCTGGTAGAAATGGGCGGCGCGGTCCAGGCCGGCATCGTCGTGGTGGGCGTGCACGATGTGCAGGAAACTGTACGGGTTGCCGGCCAGTTTCTCGCGCAGCTCCACGGGGCTGTATTGCAGGAATGAACGCGAGCCCACCAGATGTGCGGTGTGCGCGGCGGGCCGCCATGCCCGGAATGGACGCACGTGGATCATCCGCGGTCCACGGCAACCTCGTCGCGCCAAGCGATCAGTAGTTCGGCCAGTTCGTTGCCCACGCGTTCTTGCGCTTCCTGCGTGGCCGCGCCGATGTGGGGGCTCAGGCTTACGTTGGGCAGCTCGAGCAGTTCCTGGCGCGGTGCAGGCTCATTCATGAACACGTCCAGCCCGGCGGCCTTCACGCGGCCGCTTTTCAGCGCGGCGATCAGGGCGTCCTCATCGATCGAGGTGCCGCGAGCCGTGTTCACCAGCACCATGCCCGGCTTCATCATGCCGAATTCCTTCTCGCCCAGGGCGTAGTTCTTTTCGCCCTTGTAGTTCACGTGCACCGAAATGAAGTCGCTCTTGGCCAGCAGTTCTTCCAGGGGCACCATTTTGATCCCCACGCGGTGCGTTTCGCCGTTGAGGTCCACCTCGATGTAGTCGATCGTGGCCTTGTTGTCGGTGTACAGCACCTTCATGCCGGCGCCCACGGCATAGCGGGCCACCCAGCGGCCGATGCGGCCATAGCCGAGTATGCCCAGCGTTTTGCCGCGCAGCTCACCGCCCTTGCCGTATTCCTTCTTCATCTCCTTGAAGGCGGTGCGGCCCTCGGCGGGCATGCGGCGGTTGGCCTTGTACAGGTCGCGCGCCAGGGTGTACAGGTGGGCCATCACCAGTTCGGCCACGCTACAGCTGCTGCTGCTGGGTGTGTTGATCACGCGCAGGCCCTTGGAGCGGGCGTACTCCACATCGATGTTGTCCATGCCCACGCCGCCGCGGCCGATCAGCTTCAGCTTGGGGCAGGCGTCGATGAGCTCCTTGCGCACCTTGGTGGCGCTGCGCACCAGCAGCGCGTCCACCTTGTACTTGTTGATGTATTCGGCCAACTGCTCCTGTGCCACGTTGTCCGTGGTCACCTTGAAGCCTTGTTCCTCCAACAGTTCCTTGGCATCGGCGGAGATGCCGTCGTTTGCATGTACGCGCATGGGTTTCAACCGTTCTTTTTTGCGAATTCTTCCATTACTTCCGTCAGGGCCTTCACGCTTTCCAAGGGCAGCGCGTTGTACAGGCTTGCCCGGTAGCCGCCCACGCTGCGGTGGCCGCGCAGGCCGCTGATGCCGGCCGCTTTCCACATTTCATCGAACGCAGCCTCGTGGTCCTTGTTCTTCAGCACGAAGGTGGCGTTCATGTCGGAGCGGTCCTCCTTGGCGGTGGTGCCCTCAAACAGCGGCAGGCGGTCAATGGTGCTGTACAGCAGCTCGGCCTTGGCCTTGTTGCGCCTTTCGGCCTCGGCCACGCCGCCGATGCTCTTCAACCATTGCATGGTGAGCATGATCACGTACACCGGGAAAACCGGCGGGGTGTTGTACATGCTTTCCTTGGCGGCGTGGTTGGCCAGGTCCATCATGGGGCTTAGCGTGCGGCCGGTCTTGCCCAGGGCGCCGGGGTCGAAGAGGTACATGGTGGCGCCGGCGGGGCCCATGTTCTTTTGTGCGCCGGCATAGATCAGCGCAAAGTCCGCCACGTTCACCGGCCGGCTCATGATGTCGCTGCTCATGTCGCAGATCATGGGCACGGGGCTTTTCGGGAACTGCTTGTACTGGGTGCCGAAAATGGTGTTGTTGCTGGTGAAGTGGAAGTAGTCGGCATCGGCGGGTATGTCGAAGCCCTTGGGGATGTAGTTGAAGTTGCGGTCCTCGCTGCTGGCCACCACCACGGCCTCGCCGGCCAGTTTGGCCTCCTTGATGGCGCGCTTGCTCCATTCGCCGGTGTTGGCATAGGCGCCCTTTCCGCCCGGCCTCATGTAGTTCTGTGGCACCATGTGAAAGCCCATGCTGGCGCCACCTCCCAAAAAGACCACTTGGTAATGCCCGGGCGCGCCCAGCAATTCCTTCACCAGGGCCTGGGTGCGTTCCATCACTTCCACGAAGGGTTTGCTGCGGTGGCTGATCTCCAGGATGCTGAGCCCGCTGCCATTGAAGTCGAGCACGGCCTCGGCGGCCTGCTTGAAGACCTCGGCGGGAAGGATGCAGGGACCGGCACTGTAGTTATGTACTTTGATCATTGTTGAGGTAGGCATTTTTCGGCGCTTTTCGCGCGCAAAGGTAGGGCGCGACGGACGGCATGGCCGTGCGTGGTATGCGCGGATCCGGCACGGACGCGGCGTGCGCTCGTTCGGCTTGTCCGATCTTTGTACCCCCGGCAAGCGGGGCGAGCATGAGGATAGGGATCGTTTGTTACCCCACGTTCGGCGGGTCCGGCGTGGTGGCCACGGAATTGGGGCTGGCCTTGGCGCAGGAGGGGCACACCGTGCACTTCATTACCTACGACCGGCCCGTGCGGTTGGGCAATGGCCAGGCCAACATATTCTACCATGAGGTGCGCGTGAGCGACTATCCGCTCTTCGATTACCAGCCCTATGAACTGGTGCTTACCAGCAAACTGGTGGACGTGGTGAAGCATGAGCGGTTGGACCTGCTGCACGTGCACTACGCCATTCCGCATGCCTCGGCCGCCTGGATGGCCCAACAGATCCTGCGGGCGCAGGGCATCCGCATCCCGTTCATCACCACGCTTCACGGCACCGACATCACCCTGGTGGGGCGCGATCCCAGCTTCGAACCGGTGATCACCTTCGCCATGGAGCGCAGCACGGCCGTTACCGCCGTGTCCGAAAGCCTGCGGCAGGAAACCTGCGCACATTTCCCCGTGAAGCGGCCCATTGAGGTGATCCCCAACTTCATCCGCCTGGAACGCTACGGCCATTTCGAGGATCCCGCGTTGCGCCGGCGTTTCGCCCCCAACGGCGAAAAACTGATGGTGCACGTCAGCAACTTTCGCCCTGTGAAACGGGTGCGCGATGTGCTGACCGTGTTCATGGGCGTGCGCAAGCGGATGCCCGTGCGGCTGCTGCTGATCGGCGACGGGCCCGACCGGCACGAGGCCGAACTGATGTGCCGCGCCAATGGCACCTGCGCCGATGTGCTCTTCCTGGGGAAAATGACCGAACCGGAGGCCGTGGTGGCCAACTGCGACCTGTTTGTGCTGACCAGCGAAACGGAAAGCTTCGGCCTTGCGGCGCTGGAGGCCATGGCCTGCGGCGTGCCGGTGGTAAGCACCCGCTCCGGCGGCACCTCCGAGGTGGTGGAGGAGAGTGTGGCAGGCCTGCTGAACGAGGTGGGCGACACCGATGCCATGGTGGCGAACGCGCTGGCCATTTTGAAGGACGAGGCCACCCTTCAGCGGTTCAGGCAGGGAGCACGCCGTTCCGCTGAGCGCTTCAGCATTGACCGGGTGCTGCCCCAATACGAACGGCTGTACAAACAAGTGGTGGAAGAAGTAAAGCTGCATGGAGTTCCTCAGTGACCGGGTAAGCACCCAGCGCGCCGCCGATGGTGCTTTTTCCGTGGTGATCAGCAACCGGCTGCCCAAACGGCAGCTATACCTGTTGCTCGGCTGGCTGGTGGCGTGGACCTTCTGCGGCGTCGCCTTTGTGGTGGAGGCCGTGCGCAACACGAACCCCGACCTGCGCGTGCCGCTCATGGTCATGATCGCCTTTTGGGCCTATTTCGAAATACGCACCGTGCGCACGGTACTGTGGCGCACCAAGGGCCACGAGCTGTGGCGTGTGCACGAGGGCGAGCTCACGGTAAAGGACAGCCTTTTCGGGTACGGCAAGGCCAGCCGCTATTTCATCGCCAACATCCAGCGTTTCGGGCTGCTCACCATTGAGGAGACCTCCTGGAAATGGCAGATGAACGACTCCTTCTGGACACGCGGTGGGGAGAGGGTGGGTTTTGAATACCAGGGGAAAAAGGTGGCGATCGGCCGCGGGCTCACCGCGGAGGAGGCACGCAACCTGGCCCATGCGGTGGGCAAGGAGCTGACACGGGCCCGGAAAGCGCAGTGATCCTGCCATTGGCCAATTCCTGGATCGCGCTACGCGCCAGGCACCACACGAAAAGCATTCCCCGTGATCCTCCTCGTGGGCGTTCCTTCAATATGCTCCTCCCGCACCATGCGTTGCGCCGTGGGGGTGGAAAGGGCCTGGTCCATGCTGTTCACTGCACCGGCGGGCACACCGGCTTCCCGCAGTGCGGCCAGCAATTCGGCCCTGTGCCACCGGTCAATGGCCTCGCCCAACCCGGCGGCCAGGGCGGCCCTGTTCACTACGCGCAGGGCGTTGGTGGCATAGCGCGGGTGCAGTGCCATGGTGTCCAGCCCCAACAGGGCACACAACCGCTGGAATTGCGCATCGCTGCCCACGGCCAGCACGACCTTGCCGCCATCCGCGCAGCGGAACAATTCGCCGTAGGGCGCAATGTTGGGGTGCAGCGTGCCGATCGGCCCCGCCACATGCCCCGCCATCAGCCAGTTGGAAGCCTGGTTCACCAAGCCCGTCAGGGCGGCCTCCTCCAGCGACACTTCCACGTAGGCTCCCTTGCCGGTGCGCATCCGCTGCATCAGCGCCAGCAGCAGGCCCTCCTTCAGCTGGTGCGCCGCCAGCACGTCGATCAGCGCCACCGGCACCTTCGCCAAGTGTTCCGCATCGGTGCCGGTCATTCCCAGGTACCCGCTTTCTGCCTGCAGCACCACGTCGTAGGCCGGACGTGCGGCATCATCGGCATAGCCGCGTATGTGGCCGTGCACCAACCGGGGGTTCAGCGCCCGCAGCCGCACCGGGTCCAGGCCAAGTTTCACCGCATCTTTGTCCATGTGGTTCGTGATCAGCACATCCGCCTGGGCCAGCAGTTCCTGCAATTCAGCCTGCCCCGGCGGCATGCGCAGGTCGATGAAGCGGTGCTCCTTGTTGAAGTTCACGCTGCTGAAATAAGCGCCAACAGGCAGTGTGGGATCCTCGGTGGGCAGTTTCCATCCGCGCGTCACATCGCCGCCCGTTGCCGGGTTCTCCACCTTCACCACGCGTGCGCCGCATTCGGCAAAGAACATGCCCACCGCCGGCCCGGCCAGTACACTGGCGGTTTCCACCACCAACAGCTCGTTCAGCATGCCGCGAATGTAGGATCAGGAGCGTGGCCGCACAGAACATTCCGAACACCGAAGCGGTTACTTGTCATGGGCGGCCCAAGGCCCACGCGGCCCTGGGCCACCCCACCACCACCGGCCCAGAGCGGGCAGATCGCATGAGCAAGAAAAGAAGTACATCGAAAAAAGTTGAGATCAGGCCTCTTACCCTGGATTGTTTCGAGGACCTGCAGGCCGCCATGGCCGCCGCATACCCCGATTGGAACGGGGGTCTATGGCGCCGTGAAACCATCGAGCGCCTGGTGCACCTATTCCCGGAAGGCCAGATCGGCGCCTTTGTGGACGGCAAACTGGCCGGGTGCGCGCTTGCCATCATCGTGGACATCAACAAGCTCGGACTGGACCATACCTACCTGAAGGCCACCGGCCATTACACCTTCTCCACCCACACGCCCAAGGGCAATGTGCTCTACGGCATCGAGGTGTTCATACGGCCCGAGTACCAGGGCATGCGCTTGGGGCGCAGGCTGTATGACGCACGCAAGGAGTTGTGCGAACACCTCAACCTGCGCTCGGTGATGTTCGGCGGGCGCATACCCAACTACCACGAGTACGCCGATAAGCTGAGCCCGCGGCAATACATCGCCAAAGTGCGCGAAAAGCGCATCCACGACCCCGTGCTCGCCTTCCAGCTCTCCAACGAATTCCACGTGGTGCGCCTGCTCAAGGGCTACATGCCCAACGACGTGGATTCCATGGAATACGCCACCCTGATGGAGTGGGACAACATTTACTACAACGAGGAGGAAATGGGCGGCAGCTGGAGCCGCAACGTGCGCCTGGGGCTGGTGCAATGGCAAATGCGCAACTACGCCGGCATCGACGGCCTGTTCGAGCACCTCGACTTTTTCCTGCAAGTGGTCAGCGGCTACAACAGCGACTTCGCCGTTTTCCCCGAGTTCTTCAACGCCCCGCTGCTTGCGCTGTACGAGGACCAGAGCGAGGCGGATGCCATACGCAGCCTCGCCAGCCACACCGTGGCCATCCGCGAATTCATGGTGCAGGCCGCCGTCAAGTACAACGTCAACATCATCGGCGGCAGCATGCCCGTGGTGGAGGACGGCGTGCTGTACAACATGGGCTTCCTGTGCCGCCGCGACGGCAGTTGGGAACGGTACGAAAAGATCCACATCACCCCCAACGAGCGGCAGGCCTGGGGAATCCAGGGCGGCAAGCAAGTGCGCGTGTTCGATACCGATTGCGGCAAGGTGGGCGTGGTGATCTGCTACGACAGCGAATTCCCCGAACTGGTGCGCCTGCTGGCCTTGCAAGGCATGCAGATCCTGTTCGTGCCGTTCATGACCGATACGCAGAACGCATTCTCCCGCGTGAAGCTCTGCACCATGGCCCGGGCCGTGGAGAACGAATGCTACGTGGCCATAGCGGGCAGCGTGGGCAACCTGCCCCGGGTAAAGAACACCGACATCCAGTACGCCCAAAGCGCCGTGTTCACCCCATGCGACTTCGCCTTCCCGGCCAACGGCATCAAGGCCGAGGCCACCGCCAACACCGAAATGGTGCTGGTGGCCGATGTGGACATGAGCCTGCTGATGGACCTGCACCACCGCGGCAGCGTACAAAACCTGAAGGACCGGCGCGAGGACATTTACGTGCTGCGCCCGGCCGAAACAAGCGGGGCCGCCAAAGGTGAAGAAGTGAAAACAGGCGAGGCCACAACGGCGGCCAGGGTTGGGGCATGAGGGCAGGGGAGATAAGGAGGGGCCTGATTGGACCTCGTTCAAGATCGGCACCAGTCATAGGTGATCTTCACGATCGGGGGGGAAGCTTGGCCATGGAATATGCCGTGTCCGCGATCCAGTGACCCACACAGGATAATGCTGGAGCCTATCCGCGGCTCAACCTCGCAGCCGGGGTGAGTGCCTTGTGGTAGCCGACGAGCAAGGACATGAGGAAAGGCTGGTGCTTGGCAAGGCGGCCAAACAGCACCTCCATTTCCGGCAGGCCGGCCTGTTGTACTTCGCTCATGATCCGGACCAGCCGAGCGTGATCTGCACGGTCGGCGGGGGTGGGGGCGATGTCTGAAGATGCTTTCATGCGGTTGCATATTGTTGGTTGGAAAGGGCGTAAGACGTGGTGTTGCGGCGCGGTAAGCACTGCACCTGTTATTCACGCGCCCGGGACCGCCTCCAACGAGGTGGCCCCGGTGCGTTTGGAGGGGATGGACGCATGCCCTGCATCGACGAAGGGAAGCCGAGGGCAGATCTGACCTCGACACGCTGAGTACCGAATGTAGCAGGTCTTGGACTACAACCCAGGCCCAGCATCACTTCTTGGTGTAGTGCTTATCGAACTCCTTGAGGATCTCGGAGCAATAGAACCATTTCTTTTGGCCTTTGGGGTTGTCCGGATCAAGGTGCCTTTCGGCGGCAAATCGGGGGTTCCCTTTTAGCCCTTTCACAAGGTCATTGAACTTCTGCCCTTGCGCGAAGTCCTTGTATCGCTTGCGCATGGCCGGTAACAGGTCTTCCGTGTATCGCCATTTGTATTTCCTCCGGAACGCCTCCTCGGATTCGAACTTGACCGGAATGGCGTTCGGATCGTCCGGAGCATAGCGCATTGTGGATTTGACGAATTTCGTTTCCAGCACCAGACCGATGCTGAACCTGGAATCCTCCACGGTTGCATGGGTTTCCTCCAAGGTGCCGATGTACCGCAGCATGTTCTGGTGCTGCACCGGTTCACTATTGATGGAGTAGCTCTGCAGCTCATGCGGATGGAAGAAGCTCATCGGCATCAGGTAGAAATTATAGCGCGATAGATCCACCTTGAACCACTCCTTCGCCATCTCCAGATAGTTCCGCAATGTGGCCGTCCCCACCTCCTGCATCTTCACCTTCAACATCGGGCTGTCATTCATAAGATGTACCGCGTTGTCGCGCATTTCTATCAGTACGAACAAGTGGTCCATGAGGACCTGCTCCAAGTTGATAGCCTTGATCGATTCGCCAATGGAAATGGTCCGTGGGTTGCCCGACCGTGAGGAAATGACCTTGCCATCCTTGCCCTTTTGTTGAATGCTGCGCTCATCCTCTCCATTATCCAACAGGATCTTGGCCTTCAACAATAGCTCCCATGCATTTACCATCAGGATGGAAAAGCTCTCTTCCCGATACTTGAAGTCAGGTTTGTTGTAGATCTCAATGGCGGATAGGGCGGCCTGAATGCTCTTGTCTGCCAGCTTTTCAGAGGGTCGGTCCAGGATGCCGGCCCGGCTTTTCGAGCTGACCCGTCGGGCATACTCTTCGGGCATCAGCCCGATGGTTCCTTGTGCCTTGAATTTTCCATCTTCTTCGGCCAGAAGGAATTCGGCAAACTCACTTCGGTTCAGTTTGGCAGTCAATGAAGCATTTTCGATCCCATATCCGGAAGCATCAGAAAATTGCTGCATGGTGAAAGGCGTGCCACTTGCTTCCATGCGTTGTAGAAAGGCAAGTGTGGCCCGTTGCTGCTTGGTTACCCGCTGCTTCCTGGCCTTTTTGGTCTTCGTCATTGCCTTGTTCACTTCACCCTTACCTCCATCACCCGGCTCGTATCTACGCCCAGTATGTCGATCACCTTCACCATCACCTGGTAGGTGCCAGCGGCGGGGTATTCGTGCTCCGCGCTGGTGTATTCCAGCTTCGGCTCCTTGCGCGTGCGGAAGCTCTGCCATTCGTTCTCGAAGAGGTAGTTACCGGTCCATTCCTCCTTTATGCTGCCGTCCGGCTGGGGCATGCGGATGATCTCCTTCTTGTCGCGGTAGTTGAAGTCGATGGCCCAGTAGTCCACCCAATCCTGCCAGTTCTGGGTGAGCACGGTGCGTTCGGTGAAGTCGTTCTTGTCCTTGGTGAGCTTGATGATCCTGCCGTTCTCGATCACCACCTTGCTGCCTTTCTTCAGTTGTTTTTCCACTTCCTCCAGGTCGTCCTGGGTGTATTTGGTCACGAAATCCACTAATTCGATCTTCACCTTGCGCTTGGTGATGTGGGCCTTGGCGTCCAGGTAGGCCACGTCGAAGAATTTCACTTGGCCCTTGGCCACGGCGCGGGGGTCGAACACGTCCTTGGGGATGTACTTGGCGGTGATGTCCACGCCTTGCTGGCGCAGCTCGTCGAAGGTGTTGGGCAGCAGGCCCAGTTCAAACTCGAAGCCCAGCACGTCCACCTTGGTGGTGAGGGCCTTTTTGCATTCCTCAAAGATCTGCAGCACGCGCTGCTTGGTCACGGGCACGTCCAGCGGGCCCACATGCACCAAGCGGCCGGCCTTGCGCCCGTGCAGGTGCATAAAACCTTCGGCGGGCTGGGCGTGGTAGGCCTGCAGGATCAGGTTCAGGTAGGCTTGTTCCTTCTGCTTGCGGGCGCCGTTCACCAAGTTGTCCATGAAGAATTGGCGCTCGTACTTGCCGAGGTTGAGCACCTCAAAGGCGCGGTAGTCCTTGCCGGCGGCCTTCAGCTCGCGCTGCACACCGATCATGCGCTTGCGCGTGGTGTGGATGCCGAAGCGCCCCAGGTCCGAGGCTATCCATTTACGACCCAATTTTTCGGCTACTGCAACAGTTGTTCCACTGCCGGAAAAGAAGTCCGCTACGAGGTCGCCTTCGTTACTGCATGCCTTTACGAAATGGTCGAGCAATGCTTCGGGCTTTTGAGTTGGGTAGTAAAGCCTTTCAGCAGAGGATTTGTTGATGATGCCAATATCAATCCAATCTCTGGGGGCAACACCACCTCTGTCCGTGAGGTAGTCCCTAAACGTCAGTCCGGGATAGAGGCGTTCATGCTCTGGCGTGAGGCCATCCCCAGCTTGTACTGGGCTGCCAGAGGTGTTTGTTCCGCGTATTTGATACAGCCCCTTGCCATCGTTATCATCGTACTTGAACTTCTTCCTTGTGACCTCAGAGTACTCCGTGGTCACCTCCTTCCAATTGAATGTTCGGTCTGGATTTTCAACATCCTTAGCGAAGAAATAGATGTTGTCATGCTTTGGATTGTAGTACGGCAACACTCGTTCTCGTTCCTTGTAACACCACACGATTTCATTCAGATAGTTGTCCTTGCCGAAGACATCCTCCAAGACAAGTCGAGTAACGCTATTTACTCGCCAGTCGCAATGGACTAGTATACTACCATCATCGGAAAGCAATTGGTGCATCAGGCGGAGTCGTTCATAAAGCATCGACAGGTATGAACTCAAGCCCTTGCCCCAAGTGTCTCGATAGGCGATTTCCTCGATTACTGTTTGCTTCTTCTCTGCTGTTTCCCCATTCACCTCAATTTCAAAATTGAAGTTTGCTCCCACGGCAAACGGCGGATCTACGTAGATGAGCTTCAGCCCACCCTCGCGTTCGATCTCCTCGCGCAGGGGGCCGTTGGCGAGGCTGGAGAGGATGAGCTTGTTGTCGCCCCAGATCAGCTTGTTGGTCCAGCCGCTGAGCTGGCGGCCCTTGAGGTCGAATAGGGCGGGGGCGTGGTCCACTTCCTTTCGGGGCTCGTCGATGTGCTCAATGCTGTGGAAGGGCAGGGCGGCGTTGGTCACCTCTTCGCTGCGGCCGTTCCAGAAGAGGAAGACGTCTTCTTCATCGGCGTAGAGCTTGTAGATGTACTCCTTGGGCAATGGTTGCCCGGCCTGGATGAGGCTGATGAGGTGTTGTTTTTCCTTTTCGGTGAGGTTCATGGTCGGTATGCGGGAACTAACGCCCGGCTCAGGTCACGCGGAAACCGATGCCATCGGCTTCGCGCAGATAAGTGGGCAGATCAATGCAGCGGATGCCGATCCCGTGCAGTTCGCAGATGGCGGGGATCTTCTTGAAGGGCTTGCCGTCATTGCTGGTGGCGGTCTCCTCTGTAACGATGGCGATGGTGCCGTCAATTCCTTCTTGTTCGCGCAGGGCGAGCAGGATCAACTTCAGGTCCGCACTGGCGATATAGTCCTGCTTCACGCGCTCGAACTCGGCCTCGGTGAGCTTGTTCTTGAGTACGGTGATGGCGAAGTCGTTCTCGATACGGTTGAACAGTCTCTTTGAGGGGAGCAGCTCGTTCGTCTTCACGCGATTCTTAGGCTCTCCCAGGTAGGGCAGGGCCTTGATCACGGCACCATGCGCAACGGACTTGCACTCCAGGAACACTTCCTCGATCACCAGGATTTCCTTCGCCTCCACACGTTCCTGGATGAAGCGGTGCAACCGTTGGCCGGTATCGAACGGCAAGTAGTAGCGCACCAACTGCCTGAATGAGCTTGTATCGAATGCAACCCTCATCCGAACAGCCGGTCGAATTCCTTTTCCGTGAACTTCCACTTCTCGCGCACCTCGTATTCACTGAGCACTCCTTCGTGGAAGGCGGTTTGGATGGTGCTCACCAGGAGCGGTGATTTTATTGCCTCCGGGTTGCGGCCTTGTGCTGTACGGCCTTCTTCCGCATCCAACCGTTCCTTCTCCTCCCGCTCACGTTCGCGTTCCGTTTGGTCGCGCAGGTATTGTTCTTCCAGGTCGTCCTTCACCTTGGCGTAGTCCGCAGCGCTGATGCGGTCGTTCAGGCGCATGCGGGTGAACAAGGCCAATAGGCTGAGGTGGGTGGCCTTGGAGACGGTGGTGAGCGTGTCGAAGTGGTAGTCGTTGGCGGCGCTGGCCTTGTCCAATGCTTCCAGTACCTGTGCATGCTCTCCCGCCAGGAAGTGGAAGGCGAAATCGTTGCACCAGCGTTCTATGCCGGACAGGTTCTTTTTGGCCAGCACCTCCACAGGAAGTTCCTCCACCTCTTCCTCGCCCAGCAAGAAGTGCCCGAACTCATGCGCCAGGGTGAAGATCTCCCGGCGGAAGGCATTTTGGTGCCGCTTCAGCACGATCACGTTCGGCTGGAGGAAGAAGCCGTCGATGTTGGCCTTTTCCTTCTGGTTCCAGGTCTCCACGAACTCGAAGACCAGGACGTTTTTCGCGGCCAGTGCGGCAATGAGCCCTTTCAGGTAATCGCGTGAATCTTCCTGGAATGCCGGAGACAGCGCAGTACGCATGTGGGCCGCTGCCTGTTGGGGCGGCGTCTTGGTGGTGTAATGCGGTAGTGCCCGGATCTGCTTCAGGTCGGCCAGCTTGGCGATGGCGCTCAGTGCTATGGCGAAATCCTCGTACTTGGCCACCATCTTGCGGGCGGCCAAGTTCAGGTCCGTATTGAACCGCTCCTTGCGGAAGAATATGCTGCTCTCCGGTGCTTCCAGCGGGGCTTTGGGGTCCAGGTAGTAATGCAACCCCTTGTTGAAGACCGCGTCCACCCGCTTAAGCGTGCCGAGCTTGATGTTAGCCGCGAACAGTTCCCTTTCCGTGACCGGCGACTTCAGGCCAACACTGATCTTTTCCAGAAGCTGGGGCGCGGTCAAGCCGAACATCTTGATCAGATGCTTCAGGCGGGCTATGTTCTGTTCCACCGTCATGGTACCAGTCCGGTCAAAAATAGACCGTCCGTAGATCACAGCTCAACCGCGTGCGTATCCGCATGCCAAGTCAAGGCGGGCGCTCTCATTTCCGGGTGTGCCGGGGCGCTCACTTCTTCTTGGGCCCTTGCCCGGCGAGTTTCTTCAGCCCAGGTGCGTTCAGCAGGGAGCGCATTTGGGCAATGGCCATGGCGTTGAGCTGGGCGAGGCGCTGTGGCGCTGGCAGTTGCTGGTGGATGAGCATGGCGTTGATGCTTTCGAGGTTGGAGAGCACCACGAGCTGTTCCAGCGTGGCGTGGTCGCGGATATTGCCTTCAGCCTTGGGGTTGGCTGCCCGCCATTCCGCCGCCGTAAGGCCGAAGAGGGCCATGTTCAGCAGATCGGCCTCGTTGGCGTAGATGGTCGTGGTTTGCTGCTTGGTTAGTGTAGGCGGATAAGGTGTTCCTTGATGGCATCGGTATGGATGCGGTAGTTCACCTTGGCGAGGGTGCGCTGCACGTTCCATTCGAGGGACTTCGCGCCAGCCTCCTCTTCCTTGAGCCTCCTGAACTCCTTGACCAGCCAGACCTTGAACTCGGGGCTGATCCACATGCCGAACTCGAAGGCGATGTCCGGATGGGCGTAGGTGCCTCCATAGCGCCCGGCGCTCGCCACCAGGCCGATGGCGTTGGTCCGCTCCGCCCATTCCTTCACACTGATCCGGAACCGGTTCAATCCCGCCTGACTTCTAATTGTGGCGAATTCGCCATAATTAAAACCGGGGTTGTGGACGCTTTCCCAGATGCCGAGAAATTCCATGGTGTTGCGGTTGCGCAGCCAGTCGGCGATGAAGAACTCTCCATCCTTGGCCCGCAGCATGTCCGTGAGGGAGATGTAGTCCTGTTCATGCCGGGCCACGATGGCGATCTCGGTGCCCTTTACGGTGAGGATGCGCTTCTTCATCCGTAATGGAAGTAGTTGGGTGGCACCTTGGAAAACCCCTCAAATTCGAAGGGTTTGGAATGTCCCTGCTTCACAACGGGGAATTCCTCCTGCCGAACTGTTTCCATTTTGGAAGCGGTTGCCGCCTCCTGTGGTTCCGCGCTGACTGTTAGCGTGTTGCCCATTTTCTGATCTGCTGATCGTCTCATTTTCTGATCACTGATCCATCGCCTGCGTGTCGGCATGGCAAAGCTCCGCCAGGTCGGCGAAGGTGCGCAGGCCGTTGCAGTGGCCGTCCCAGGTTTCCTGCTTCACGTAAAGCGGATGGTAGGTGTATTGGGCCTGCAGGGCGTTCACGTCGGTGCACCATTGGCGCAGGCGCATGATCTTGCGCTTGTCGTCCTCATCCTCGCGGCCCTTGGTCTCCATGATCCAGATGTCCCTTTCGCTAGTGCGGGCCAGGAAGTCGGGGTTGAAGCTGCTGATGTTGCCGTTGGCCTTCTGGTATTCCATGAAGAACTTCACGGCCTGGGTGTTGCGGGCGAAGGCCACCACGTCGGGCGCGCGGTTGAGAAAAGCCGCGAATTGGCGCTCGAAATCGTTCTGCCCGAGCACCTTGTCGAAGACGGTTTTTGCGCTGCGCATGATGCGCTGCTCGGTGGCCACGTGCACGGGGGTGTCCAGCAGGCTGCGGAAGCCGCTGAAGCGAACGGTTTCGGCCTCCTTTACGGTAAGGCTATCGATGGCCTGCTTGAAGGTGTCGAAGAGCATCTTTTTCGCCTCGGGGCGGGTGAGGTTGCACACGAACTGTGGGTCTTCGGCGGTGAAGGCTTGGGTGAAGAGCTTGCCGGTGGCATAGTCGCGCAGCAGGGGATAGAGGGCGTCGAAGCCTTGGAAGAGGCGGCTGTTCTTGAGGACCTGCTGGGTGAGGAAGCTGAGCACGTTGCGGTGGTCGGGCACCACACCCTTCAGTTCGGTGCTGTGGCTGAACTGGCCGTGGAAGTCCTCGAAGTCGATCTCGCGCACCTGGTCGGGCGCGTACGTCCGGGGTTCGATCTTGCCGGGGAAGAGCATGTCCGAGTCCAGCTTGGCCAGTACTTCGAAATCGCGGTAGAACTTGGGCGTGAGGATGGGCAGCGGGATGTCCAGCGCATGGATGTCGCGGTCGGTGGCGTCCTTTTCCACTTCCACGATCAGGGGGCTGCTGCCGCCGATGCCTTGGCCCATGGGCTTGTACTCGAAGGTGACGCCCTCGCTCTTGAGGCTTTCCACGAACTCGAGGAACCGGCGTGTGCCCACCACCACGAGCTTTTCAGCTACGTCCAGCGCGAACATTTTGCGCAGGCCGCGCCCAAGGGTCTGCTCGGGCAGGATGTTACTTTCGGAGCGGTAAGGGCGCAGGCCCACGATGGTGCTCACGTTGCGCACGTCCCAGCCTTCGCGCAGCACCAGCACGCTCACCACGCAGAGGTATTCGGAGCGCGGGTCGTCGATGGAATCCGCGGCCTTGCGCAAGCGTTCCAGTTCCTCTTTGTCCTTCTTGCTCTTGGTGGCTTCCCCTTTGATCTCGCCGTTGTTCTTGGTGTGGATCACCAGCACGCGGTCCCTCAGCAGGGGATAGCTCTGTTGCAGGTATTCGCTGAGTTGGTCCGCCTCCTGGGTGTTCATGGTCATGTAGAACAGGACGGGCGTGCGCTCGCTCTTTAGCGCATTGTATTGCTGCTCCCATTCCTGGTAGCCTAAGTGGATGTGGTCCTGGAACTGCTCAATGAGGTCGGTGCTGTCCAGCTCGCGGAGGCGATCGCGGCTTTCGCGGTCGGGCAGCACGGGTGTTTTCACCACTTGGTGGGTGATGGCCTCCACGAGCGGATAATCGCAGATGGTCTGCACGAAGATGCTGCCGTTGTTGTGGCGGGGCGTGGCGCTGCAATCCACCTGCAGGGCGATGCCGTTGCCTAGTCGCAGCTTCAGCTTGTTGTGGATGTCCTCAATGCTTTGGAACCAGGCTAAGCTTCTGTCGTGGATGTGGTGGGCCTCGTCGTTCATCACCACCAGGTCGGTGATCTGCGTGCTTCGCAGCAGCTTGCCGAGGTCCAGCCCGCGGCTGGTATCGGCATCGGCCTTGGGCTTTTTCCCAAGGAAGTATTCCTCGGTGGTGGGTTCGGGGTCGTCGTTGAAGAACACGCGGTGGATGTTGGTGAGGAAGATGTTGCCGTCAGGGGAAAGCGGGCCGAGCTCGTCCTGCACGTGCAGTTGCGGCCGGAAATCCACTTGCCAATCTCTTCCTTGCCAGCCATTCTCGGGGATGAAGGGCTCCTCGCGGAACATGGAGAGGCCCTCGAAATCCTTCAGCAGGCGGTTGAGCACGATGATGTTGGGGGCGATGAGCAGGAAGTTCTTGCTCAGTGCGCTTTCCGCCTCGTAGAGTTTGTGGAAGTAGCTCCAGGCCAACGCAAGGCCGAGCACCTTGGTCTTGCCCGCGCCGGTGGCCATTTTGATGACGTATCGGGTCCAGGTCTCATCGAACATGCCGGTGCTGACGGCACCGCTGGAATCGTAGCGCATCAGGCCGTACTTGTCATGGGCCTGGGCCACTTCATACAGCCAGATGATGCTTTCGATGGCCTCGCGCTGGCTGAAGTAGAAGCGGAATTCGCCGGTCGCGGTGGGGTGTTCCACCTCGAACCAGAAGTGGAGCAGGGCGCGGGAAGTGGCGCTGCACCGCTTGTAGCCGCTTTCGCGCCATGCAGCCACCTCCCGGCGGATCTTGTCCACCAAGGGTGGGATCAGTTCATCGAATTTCTTGGCCGCCTGCTGGTCGGGCGTGGGTCGCCAGCGCTGGTCGGGATGGAGGATGTCGAAGGGGGAATGTTCCATTTGAATAGGGCCGGAGGTCAGTACTGCCCATGGCCGCCGAAAATAGGCCGGGGATCAGTAGTTGCGGCCATGGAACCCGTGGCCCGGGCAAGGGAATAGGGCAAAAGAAGCAGGCCGCACCCCGCTGTACACAAGCGGCGTGCGGCCCGTTATTCCTCTTACTGCCCTGCTACTTCACCGGGTACTTCGGCACCACGTCGATGTTCTTGAAGAAGAAGGCCCATTTGTCGGCCTGCTCGGCGATGATCATGCTGGTGGGCTTGCCTGCGCCGTGGCCGGCGTTGGTTTCCACGCGGATCATCACCGGTGCGCTGCCCTGTTGGTTTTGTTGCAGGGTGCTGATGAACTTGAAGCTGTGCGCCGGCACCACGCGGTCGTCGTGATCGGCGGTCATCACCAGGGTGGCCGGGTAGTTGGCGGGCTTTATGTTGTGCAAGGGCGAGTAGGCGTACAGGTATTTGAACTCGGCCTCGCTGTTGTCGGCGCTGCCGTACTCGGGCACCCAGCCGAAGCCAGCGGTGAATTTTTGGAACCGAAGCATGTCCAGCACACCCACGGCGGGGAAGGCCACGGCGCAAATGCCGGGGTGCTGGGTGATGGTGGCGCCCACGAGCAGGCCGCCGTTGCTGCCGCCTTCTATGGCTAAGTGCTGCGTGTCGGTCCACTTTTCCTTTTTCAGGTATTTGGCGGCCGCCGCGAAGTCGTCGAACACGTTCTGCTTTTTCTCCTTCATGCCGGCCTGGTGCCATTCCTCGCCGTATTCACCGCCGCCGCGCAGGTTGGCCAGGGCGAACACGCCGCCTTGTTCCAGCAGGACCATGCGGCTGGTGCTGAAGCTGGGGGAGAGGCTGATGTTGAAGCCGCCGTAGGCATAGAGCAGCGCGGGGTTCTTGCCATTCTTCTCCAACCCTTTGCGGTGCACGATGAACATGGGCACCTTGGTGCCATCCTTGCTGGTGAAGAAGACCTGTTCGGTGGTGTATTGCTCGGGGTCGAACTTCAGCTGGGGGCGGTGGTACAATTCGCTTTTGCCCGTGGCATAGTCGTATTTGTAAATGCTGCCGGGGTCGGTGAAGGAGGTGAAGCTGTAGAAGGAGAAGGTATCGTTGCGCTGGCCGCCGAATCCGCCGGCACTTCCGATGCCGGGCAGTTGGATCTCAGCTTCGCCGCTGCCATCGCTGGCATAGCGGTAAATGCGGGTGGTGGCGTCCTTGAGGTAATTGGCGAAAATGTATCCGCCGCCAGTGGTCACGCTTTCGAGCAGGTCGTCCTTTTGCGGGATCACGTCCTTCCAATTTTCCTTGGCGGGCTTGGCCGGGTCCACGGCCACCAAGCGGTAGCGGGGTGCATCCACATCGGTGGTCACCAGGAATTTCGCGCTTTTGGGCTCAAAGGCCACGATGGTTGTTTTCTGCGCGAACCCCTGCTGCAGGGGCGTCCACGGTGTGGCGGGGGTGGGTATCACCCCCTTGCGCAGGTCGTGGAAGTACTGCTCGAAACCATCGGTGCCGGTGCTGATGTAAAGGGTGGCGAATTCCTCGCCCTCGGTGGTGCCCACGCCCACGTACAGGTTCGGGTTTTCGTCGTTCTTCCATACGAGCATGTCCTTTTCCTGCGGATCGCCCAGCTTATGGTAGTATACCTTCTGCCATTGGCTGGCGGCGCTCAATTCAGTGCCTTTGGCCGGTTCGGGGTAGCGGCTGTAAAAGAATCCTTCCTTGTACCAGGCCACTCCGCTGAACTTGGCCCATTTGAGGGTGTCGGCCATGGGCTTCATGTCCTTGAGGTCCCACAGGGTGATGTCCTGCCAATCGCTGCCGGCTTTTTGCACGCTCACGGCCATGTACCGGTCGTTCAGGCTGGCGCCCATGAGGCCGATGCTGGTGGTGCCGGCCGGATCGATGGCGTTCGGGTCGATGAACACCTTGTCCTCGCCATCGAGGCCTTCACGCACATAGATCACACTTTGGTTCTGCAATCCGCTGTTCTTGTAGGAGAAGAAGAGGTTGCCCACTTTCATGGGTGCGCCCACTTTCTCGAAGTTGAACAGCTCCTTGTAGCGCTCGGCGATCTGTTCACGGAAAGGGATCTTTCCCAGGAAATCCTGGGTCACTTTGTTCTGTCGGGCCACCCAGTCGGCGGTTTCGGCGCTGGTGTCATTTTCGAGCCAGCGGTAAGGGTCGGCCACTTTCGTCCCGAAATGGTCGTCCACCACAGTGGTGTCCTTCCGTGTTTCGGGGTACTGGATCTTCTCCATGGTCGCTTCTTCGTTTTTTGGGGCTGTGCCGCATGCGGCAAGCAGGGCCAGGCCCACGGGCAGTATGGTTCTCATGGTTGGTGGTAGGGGACGGCAAATGTATTGATGGCGTGGGGGGTGGCTTCCATCCATTCGAGGCTTGGTACGCCGGGGGCCTCCCATCATCATGCGATAGGACGGATTGAAGCTGCTGAAGGAATTCTCCCCGGAAAGATGGGAGAGGATGAAATAGGGGTAGCGAAGGAGAGTTTCTCCTGAACCATGGCTCCACCGCGGCCACGTGCTGTGCTCAAGCTCTTCGGCGCACCTCCACTTCGGGGGCTGCGATCAGCTCGTACACCATTCCAGGGCCGGGGAGCAGGTTGAGCTCGGCATTCAATTGACCGGCCAGCGTGTGGATCAGTTCCATGCCCAAGCTGCTGGGATTTTCCCAACGGGACTTGTCGGGCAGGCCCACACCGTCATCGCCTATGCGCAGGTACAGTCCGCCTTCGGGGGTGCCCGAAAGATGGAGCACGATGGTGCCGCCATCGCGGCCCTTGAAGGCGTGCTTGAAGCTGTTGCTCACCACTTCGTTGATCAACAAGCCCAGTGGGGTCAGGGTGTCCACGCCCAAGGTCTTCACCTGGATCTGCACGTCGAGCTTGAGGTCGAGCTTGATGTTGTAGGCGGAAACAAGGTCGCGGATGAGGCACTTGAGGTAGTCCGCCACATCGATGTTGGCCAGGTCCTTGCTCATGTAGGTTTGCTCATGCACCAGGGCCATGGCGCCCACGCGGTTCACGCATTCATTGAACAGTTCCATGGTACGCGGGTCGGTGACCTTGTCGGTCTGGAAGCGGATGAGGCTGCGGACGATCTGCAGGTTGTTCTTCACCCGGTGGTGGATCTCCTTCAGCATCACTTCCTTTTCCTCCTTGCTCAGCATGGTCTCGCGCAGGTTGCGGTTGCTTTGCTCCAATTCCTCGCCGGTGCGGGCCAGTAGCTCGGAGCGTTCGCGTGCACCTTGCAGCAGGCGCGAAACGTAGATCACCAGGGCGGCGCACAACAGGGCCAACAGGCTGGCCGCGGCCAGCAGCCAATGGGCTTGTGACCAATGCCCGTTGAGCACCACGGTCCCGCGTTCCAGTCCTTGGCGGTGGATCAGGCGCACGGTGCTTTCCAGGTGGCCGCGCATGCCGCGCAGCATGATGTTGAAAACGGCATTGGCCATCTCCGCCGCCTGGGGGTCGTGCTTCATGCGCACCGCCTGCCTGTGCAGCGAGTCGCATTTGGCCAGGTCGTTGGACAGGGCGGCCTGCAGTTCCACAATGCCCGGTTCGGGTGGCATGGCCGCCAAGGTGCTGGCCATAAGCCGATGGGTTGAATCGAGCTGGGCGGGCCAGGTGGCGGCGTGGTTGCGCACATCGTTGTCGTGGGCCTGCGCAAGGCGGTCCAAGGCGGAGTTGAGCACGCTGAGCCCTTTCAGTTGATGCATGTGCCCGTTCAGCCTGGCCTGTGCCTTGGTGGTGCGGGCCATCAATGCGCCTTCCCAAGCAATGAAGGTCCCGGCGATCACAATGGCCGCCACGGGCAGCACTTTCCAAAGTAGGGTTGTCCGGTTCAAGCGCATGTGCGGCCTTCAACGTGGGCGGCCGCCATGCGGTTACTTGTCGGCGGCGTGGGTGCGCATGCGCCGGGCGAAGTTCCGTACCACTTCGTGCACGTGGTCGGCCAGTTGTTGGCGCATATCGTCGTTGAGGCGTTGGGCGGAACCCTTGCTCAGCCCGGGCACCCGCTCATCGGGCCGGGGGCCGGCATATATGCGCCCCAGGTCGATCGGGCCGCCGGGGGCGTTTTTGTTGCCGCTATGCACGAATTGGGTCGCGCGCACTTTGCAGGCCCCGTTGGTGGCCGTTATGGTCACCTGGTAATTGATCACCCCCAAGGTGGATTGCCGCGCCAGTGGCGTGGAGCTTTTGAAGTTGAAGCGCATCACGCCCTCCATGCGGAATTCCGCGGGGTCGGTGGAAATGAGGTTGGCACCGGGCTGCTGCCCGAAGGTCCAGGGCCAAGCATCTTGTGCGGCCTGCATCACCTGGGCGGCCGACATGGGCAGGGCCACGGCCTCGTACACCATGAAGGGCCTTGCCACGGGGGCATCGTCCACGGGCTGCGCGGCCAGGTTGAACACCGCAGTGAGCAGCAGGATGGCGCACAGCCCTCGCATGGCGGAAAGGTAGGGCGCAGAACCGCCGGTGCCTGTGAAATATGCTGAACCGAAACGGCCCGACGGATGTTGCATCGGTAAATTCGCACCTTCTTTTCAACGTTTATATCCAATGCATTCAGATCGCCCAAGGAATCCAGCTCTCAAGGTCGGTGTTTTTTACGATGGCAGCTACTTCACCCACGTCAGCAACTACTACAACTATGTGCACCCGCACCGCCGTCGGCTGCACATCGGCGGGGTGCACGAGTTCATAAAGCACATGGTGAGCGAGCGCGAGGGCACCCCGCCCAGCCTGTGCCACATCATCGATGCACACTTTTTCCGTGGCCGCTTCAGCGCGAAGGACGCCAACGAAAAGGCCAATCAGCTTTACTACGACCGCGTGTTCGACGATGTGCTGATGTACAACGGCGTACAAACGCACTACCTGCCGGTGAAGGACCTGATGGGCCGCAAGCGCGAGAAAGGCATTGATGTGCTGATGGCGCTGGAGACCTTCGAGCTATGTATGCTGAAGCGCTACGACGTGGTGGCCCTGATCGCCAGCGACGGCGACCATGTGCCGTTGGTGCGCAAGCTTCACGCCCTGGGTTGCAAGACCATGTTGCTGGGCTGGGATTTCGAGTACACGGACGAGAACTCCGGCGAGCTGCAGACCACCAAGACCAGCACCGACCTGTGGAATGCGGTAAGCTACCCGCTGGAAATGGCCGAGCTGGTGGAAGCGGGCCTTCGCGACGGCGATGAGGTAGTGGAGGACATGTTCGTGCTGAAGGAGGCCATGGGCAAGGAAATGGATGCGGAGCGCATGCCGGGGCTTGCGGGCGAACCATCGGCGGATGAGCGGTACACCGGCGAGGTAATGAGCCTGCACAACGGCTATGGCTTCATCCGCTTCCCGGACAACAACGTGTTCTTCCTGCACGATGACCTCGAGGAGATCGAGTTCAGCGAGCTGCAGGTGGGCCTGTTGCTTGAATTCAATGTGGCCATAAATGCGCGGGGCCAGCGTGTGGCCAAGCACATCCGCCGCGCCGGGGAATAAACCGGTGCCTTATTTGGCGGGAAGCTGCACGGTGAAGGTGCAGCCTTTGCCGGGCCCTTCGCTGTATGCCGTTAGCATGCCGCCATGCAGGGCGGCCCAGTGCCTGGCCCGGGCCAGGGTGCTGCGGGCCTGGCTTTCACCGGCGGTGCTGCGCGAACTGAGCAGGGCGTAACGGACGAACACCTCCTGGAGGTCCTTTTCCGATAGGCCGACGCCGTGATCGGTCACCGTAACGGTAAAGCTGCCGTCGTCTTTACGCACATCCACGCGTATGCTGCCGCCCGCGGGGGAGAATTTGCTGGCGTTGGAAAGCAGCGCCTCGAACAGCTGCAACAGCAACTGGGCATCGCCATCCAGGTCCACCGGGCCTTCGCAGTTGAATTGCACGCGCTGGTCCTTCTTCTTCAGCCGGAAGCCGATGTTGGTGATCGCCTGTTCGAGAACGGGCCGCAACTGCATGGGCGCCACGGTAATGCGCCCGATCCCGCGTTCCACGCCGAAATCCTCCATCAACTGCTCGATCTCGCGGGCACCGTTGAAATAGTTCTTCTCGGCCATGGCCAGCAGCTGGGCGCTGTCAGGCCCTTCCTCCATGCTGCTGAGCATGCTGCACGCCTGCCAAATGCTTCCCAACCGGTTCTTCAGCGCATGCGAAAACGCATGCAGGCGCTCATCGTGCTGCTGCTTGTCCGTCGCGTCGAAGCCGGCCATGGTCACGATTCGCTTTGCATGATGCTGTAGAGCACCTGGTTGAGCCCGTCGGGGTCCACCGGTTTGAGCAGGTAGTGGCAGCCGCCGAGGTCGCGGATCCCGTCCACGATCTCGGGCTTGTTGGAGGCGGTCAGGAACACGATCGGGAGCTGGTCGTGCTCGCGGATCTCGCGTGCCAGGTCCAGTCCGGTCTTTTCACCCTTCAGGAACACGTCCATCATGATCGCGTCGGGCCGGTCCTTTTGCAACAGCACCTCGGCCTCGGCACTGCTGGCCGCGCTGCCGGTTACGCGGAATCCCATCTGTTCCAATTGCAGTTTGTAGCCAAAGGAGATAATGGCTTCATCCTCAATGATCAGGATCTTCTTCATCATTGGTTATGCCTGGCGTTCGCCCGGCGTATATGGTCGTTCGCTATGCGCATGAACTGATCGGTGGTCAACGGCTTTTCCACATATTCTTGCACGCAGGAAAGCTGGTTGGCCAATTCCATGTCCATGGGGCGGTTGCTGCTGGAGCACATCACCACAGTGGTATCGGCGCAGGAGAGCAGGTGTTCGTTAACGCAGCGTGCCAGGAACTCGAAGCCGTTGGTGGCCGGCATGTTGATGTCCACCAGGAGCACATCCGGGCTGGTGCGGGTCTCGCGCAGGTGGGCCATGGCCTCCGTGGGATCAAGGAAGGCTGAAAGGCGGCCCTTGAAGCCGGCTTTCTTCAGCATCAAGCGGGTAATGAGGTGGTAATCATCCTCATCATCCACCAGCATTACGTGCAATTCGTCTTCTTCCACGTCCAGGCAGGTATTCATGGTCATGGCGGCTCATACGCGGGTTTTAGGGAAATGTTGCCCTTGTGCCGATCAGTTCGCTGCTTGTGCCACAGGCTGGTGCAGGGCGCGCAAATGCCATGTCGCCTGGCCGATCTCGGAAGTGGGCACATGAAGGGCCTGCAGCACCTGCTGCACCAATGCGAGCGCGCCCTCCAGTTCATCGCTCACCACCTGGTCGGCGCCGTTGCGCAGGATGCCTGCCGCATCGGTGGCCTCGGGCGCCCTGGCCACCACCGTGGCGGCAGTTTGTGCACGCACCGCCTGTACGGCGCGGCGGGCCTCTGCACCGTGCGGCAGGGCCACCAGCACCGTGCGCGCCGTGGCCACCTGCGCTTCCTGCAGAACCTCGGGCTGCGCTGCATTGCCTTGTATGGCCTGCATGCCTGCGCGCACGGCCATTTCGGCCAGATCGGGATCTTCCTCGATCACCACGCAGCGGATCCTTGCGCTTTGCGCCGACCAGGCCACGTGCTGGCCCGCAAGGCCATAGCCGATGATCACCAGATGGTCCTTGTACAGCGCACGGGTGGCCGGTGCTGGCCCGTGGCCCACGCGCAGCAGTTGGTCCAGCGCTTGGCCGGTGCGGGGCAACAACCTGTTGAAGGTGCCCCCGGCAATGCGGCGCGATCGCGCGATCACCATGGGTGTGGCCGCCATGGTAAGGATGGAGACGGCCAGGAACAGCTGGTGTTGGGCCGGTGAAAGCAGTCCCAGACCAATGCCGGCCATGGCCAGAACGAAGGAGAATTCACCCACCTGGAAAAGCGCGAGCCCGCATTGAAGCGCCGTGCGCACGGGTTGCCGCAGCAGCCACACCGCCAAAAAGCCGGTGACCGTCTTGCACAACATCACCAATATGGCCAGCCCCAGCACGGTGAAGGGGGAGGCGAGGAGCACCCGAGGGTCCACGAGCATGCCGATGCTCACAAAAAAGAAGCTCATGAACAATTGGTGGAAGGGCTGCACGATGCCGGTGGCCGAATGCACCTGCTCGGTACCGCTGATGATGAGGCCCGCGAAAAAAGCGCCTAAGGCCAGGGAAAGCCCCAATGCCGCAGTGCCCCACGCGGCCGCAAAGCAAAAAAGCACCACGGTGATGATGAAGAGCTCGCGGTTGCGGGCGGTGGATACCGTGCGCAGCAAGCGGGGTACGCCCCAACGCCCCGCGGCATATACCAGGCCCAACAGCAGCACCACCTTCAGCAGCAACAGCAGCAGGTCATGCGCAAGGTGGCCGCTGGCGCCGGCCAACATGGGCATCAGCAGCATCATGGGCACCACCAATATGTCCTGGAAGATGAGGATGGCCGATGTGGTGCGGCCCATGGGGCTTTCCAGCTTGCCCTTGTTCTGCAGCACGCGCAGCACAATGGCGGTACTGCTGGGGGTGACCAGGAAACCCATGAACACCGCCTGCGGCAGGGGCACGCCCGCCAAGCGGCAGAGGCCGGTGGCCACGGCCATGGTGAACAAGGCCTGCAGCGTGCCACCAAGGAACACCGTGGGGCCGATGGAGGAAAGCTCCTTCAGGCTGAAGCCCATGCCGATGACGAACAGCAGGAACACCATGCCGAATTCGGCCAGCTCATTCACCCGTTGCACCTCATCCACCCAGCCCAGCATGTGCGGCCCTGCCACCATGCCGGCGATAATGAAGCCCAGCACGCCGGGCATGCGGAAGCGGCGGAAAAGCAGGATGATGCCCACCGCCAGGGCGAGCACCACCACCAATTCCTTGTAGAGACCGTCCTGCATCTATTCCTTGAACACGAGCCAAACGGCGGCCACCAGCAGCACAGCGGCCAGCAGATGGTTCCAGCGCAGGGCCTCCTCCTTGAAGGCAATGGCGCTGAAAACGGCGAAAACGGCCAGCGTGACCACCTCCTGCACCACTTTCAGCTGTACCAGTGAAAAAGGCCCGCCGTACCCGGAGTAGCCGATGCGGTTGGCCGGTACCTGCAGGCAATACTCGAAAAAGGCGATGCCCCAGCTGATGAGCACCACCGTGAACAGGCCCCACTTGGCCCATACCGGATGTTCCTTGAAACGAAGGTGCCCGTACCAGGCCAGCGTCATGAAGGTGTTGCTGAGCACAAGCAGGCCGATGCTGATCAGTCCGCGCATGGCACGAAATTCAGGGGAATGGCCAACGAACCGACCGTGTACCCTGGCTTTCGGTGAACCGTGCCCTGTTGATCATACCTTGGGCCAATGGCACCACATAGGATGGAAGGGAAACAGAACGGGACAGGACAGCGGGAGGAAGCTTTCTGGGGCTGGTTCCAGCAGAACAGTGGGCACCTGCAGGCCCTGGCCCGCGCCCCTGATGAAAACGGCATGAAGCTCTACCGCGAGCTGATCAAACGCATCGAGCGGACGGCCCCGGGCGTTTACCCCGAGCTGACCGTGGATGGCGATGCCTGCGTGCTGGTGCTATCGGTTGGCGGCATGAAGAGTGCCATCCCGGCCTTGGACCGGCTGGCCGCCGCTTACCGGCCCACGCCCGGCTGGAACATCCAACGGTTCCGCAAGCCGCTGGAAGGATTCACCACGGAAATTGAAGGGCTCGCCGTGGATCCTACCGCGATCCGTGTGGGCCATCAACGGGACCCTGCCGCCGCCCTGGTGCACATTATGCTGGCCTTGCCGGGCTACAAGAACGCTGACAGCCGCTACAAGGCAGCGGGCTTTCTAGCACTGGACCACACCTTGGGGGAATACAACACCATGATGCATATCGGAAACGTGGATTTCGCGGACCTGGGGCATATGCGGCGCGATGCGCCCCTGATCACCCTGGTGGAGCTGCGCGAATTGATCGAGCGCGAGTTCTACTGACCGGCTCAGCCGATCTTGCTCTCGTTCCAGGTCTTGTACCGCGCGGTGACCGGTGGCCGGTCCGCGGGCACCTCGCGCAAGGGTTCGCAGGATTGAAGGGTGCCGTGCAATTCGGCGGGCAATGCCTGGTAAAGCTTGGTGCCCTCGGTCTTCCAGGCCAACATGGCATCGCTCACGTCCTTTACCACGCGGGCCGGGTTGCCCACGATCACCTTGCGCGCTTCCCATACCGAATCGGCCGGTAAAAAGGACAAGGCACCCACAATGCAGCTCTCGCCCAGTTGCACCCGGTCCATCACCACGGCGTTCATGCCCACAAGGCAATTGCGGCCGATGCGTGCGCCATGGATAATGGCCCCGTGCCCGATGTGCGCTCCCGCTTCGAGCAGCACGGTAACACCGGGGAACATGTGCACGGTGCAATTCTCCTGCACATTGCAGCCATCCTCCACCACGATCTCGCCCCAATCGCCCCGCAAGGCGGCCCCTGGGCCGATGTAAACATCCTTGCCGATCACCACATTGCCTGTTACCGCGGCCTGCGGGTGCACAAAGGCCGAGGGATGCACCACCGGCCGGTATCCATTAAAGGCATAGAACATGGCGCTAACCTACAGCGTACGGGCCGGTCATGTTACGCCAAGGTGAACGGCAGGTGAACTTTACCGCACCCGGGCGCACCGTTGGCACCAGAACCTACCTTTGGCCGCGAAATCCGTTATCCACCCCATGCCGATAGGTGCCTTTTTCCGCCTCTTCAAACCGAAGGACCGCGTGTTCTTCTACCACTTCGAGGCCTCGGCCACCAACGTGCTCAAAATGAGCGAGGACCTGGTGCTGATCATGGAAACGGAACCCGGCGCCCACCGTACGGCCCTGCTGGAACGGCTGGTGCTGCAGGAGCGGGCCAACGACGACCTTACCCACACGATCTTCCAGGACCTTGCCCGCAACTTCATCACGCCGATCGATCGCGAGGACATCCACGCGCTGGCCGGCAGCCTGGACGATGTGGCGGACTATATCCTGGCCAGCGCCAAGAACCTCGAGCTCTTCCACATTGAAAAGCCGGACGATACCTGCCGTGAATTGGCACGCCTGGTGAACGTGGGTGCCCAGATCGTGAAGAAGGCGGTGCACCACCTGCGCGAGGTGAACAAACCGAACGCCCACCACCAGTTCGTGATCGACGTGAACAGCATGGAGAACGAGGCCGATGAGGTGTGCGACACCGCGATCGAACGGTTGTTCAGGCATGAAAAGGACGCCATCCACCTGATCAAGATGCGCGAGACCTACATGATGCTGGAAATGGCCACCGATAAATGCGAGGACGTGGCCAACGTGATCGAGTCGATCATGCTCAAGTACGCATGAGAACTTCCGCGTCCTTCCGGTCATTACCATTCCAGCCTGTTGCATGAGCCTGCTGGTGGTCATCATTATCCTGGCGTTGGTGTTCGACTACATCAACGGTTTCCACGATGCGGCCAATTCCATCGCCACCATCGTGAGCACCAAGGTGCTTTCGCCCTTCCAGGCGGTGGTGTGGGCGGCGATCTTCAACTTCGCCGCCTTTTTTATCTTCAAGGACCACGCCGTGGCCAACACCATCAGCAAGGTGGTGCACCAGGAGTTCATCACCCTGCCTGTGATCCTCAGCGGCCTGATCGCGGCCATCATCTGGAACCTGCTCACGTGGTGGTATGGCATACCCAGCAGCAGCTCGCACACGCTGATCGGCGGGTTCGCCGGTGCGGCCGTCACACACGCCCTTACCCATTACCAGGGCCTTCACTTGGGCGACATTGTGGAAAGCACGAAGATCCTGATCATCGTGGCCTTCATCTTCCTGGCCCCCTTGCTGGGCATGCTTGTTAGCATGTTCATCTCCTTCGTCACCATGGTGGAGAATACCTGGTTCCGGGTTACGCTCATGCTGCTCACGGCCATCTTCACCTGGTACCTGTTCATGCAGGCGCAGGAGGGCAAAATGGCGCGCAATCTGGAGACGGCCATGGGCGTGCACGTGCTGGAGGAGAAATCGCTGCTCGATCCCGCCTACACGGCTGATTACCTGGCGGCCAAGCACCGCTACGAGGAGGCCGTGCCCTACCTTTCCATGTACCACCGCAAGGGTGCCGACGGTGTTGCCGCCATCATCAAGAAGGAAGTGGACCCCAACATCGACCAGTTGAAGGTGACCCAGGCCATTTCCACGGGCGACAACAGCATGATCCGCTGGGGCATCATGCTCCTGTTCGCCATCCTTGTCGGCGCGTACATCTATGTCGAAAAGGTGAAGACCCCGACCGCCTTCAGCATGGCGCGCATGTTCAAGAAGCTGCAATTGGCCAGCTCGGCGGCCATCAGTTTGGGCCACGGCGGCAACGATGCGCAAAAGGTCATGGGCATCATAGCGGCCGCCCTGATCGCAAACGGCAACATCTCCGATTTCAAGGACATGCCCGATTGGGTGCCCCTGGCCTGTTACACCATGATCGCCCTGGGCACGCTCAGCGGCGGCTGGAAGATCATCAAGACCATGGGCACGCGGATCACCAAAGTGACCCCCATAGAAGGGGTATGCGCCGAAACGGGGGGGGCGCTTACGCTGTACCTGACCGAGCAGATGGGCATACCGGTGAGCACCACGCACACCATCACCGGTTCGATCATGGGTGTTGGGGCCACCAAGCGGTTGAGCGCGGTGCGCTGGGGCGTTACCATCAGCCTGTTATGGGCTTGGATCATCACCATTCCCGTTAGTGCCGTGCTGGCCGCCCTGGCCTATTGGGGCTGCATGTTGTTCGGCCTGGCCTAAAGGCGAGGCGGACGGACCGCTCGATGCCGGAACCGTGCACTGCTGAAGGGAACTTCAGCGCACATCAACTATGCGGGCTGGTTCGCAGGCCGGTGTGCCGAATGCCCTTACCCCTGGAATGCCGCCTTCCTTGCCCTGCACATTTCGCAAAGAATGAAGGCCGCTCCGGCAAAGCGTTGCGATCTTCGCACCTGCCGCATCACCTAATCGCGGCGCACGGAAATGGCCATCCTTCTCTCCGATGCCGGACTGCACCGGCACTTGTTGCCGCTTACCGCCACCCGGCCGATGGGCGCATTGCGTCCGGGCATCTTCACCTTGGCGGAAGCCTGGCACAAATTGACGGGCATGCCCGTGGGGTTCCATACGGAGGGATACCTGCAGGACAAATTCCCCGGCGTGGCAGCGGGCGCGGTGTTGGAGGTGCACGGGGGCCTGTTGCCCAACCCGGCGCTTGCGGCGGCCGTGCTCGACCTTGAGCCGGGCCAGGTGCTGCTCAACGGCGCCAAGCCGCTCGCCTTTTCCTTGGAAGGCACCGTGCGCACCACCGAAATGGATTGGCTGCAACCACCCGATTACCTGGCCCAGGTGGAGTTCGCGGAACCGGTGTTCCTGCTCGAGCGGCCATGGCATCTTTTCCAGTATTGCGCCAAGGCCATCACCTACGACCTGGCCTTGATGGCCGAGGGCCGGCAAAGTGCCCCATTGAGCGCCACCAATACGGTGATCGGCGATGCGCGCCTCATCTTTCTCGAACCCGGCGCCCGCGTGGAGGCCGCTGTGCTCAACACCCGCCACGGCCCTATTTGGATCGGTGCCGATGCCGAGGTAATGGAAGGATGCCTGGTGCGAGGACCGTTTGCACTGGGCGCGGGATCCCAGCTGAAAATGGGCAGCAAGGTGTACGGGCCCAGCAGTTTCGGGCCGGCCTGCCGCGTGGGCGGGGAGGTGAACAACAGCGTGATCATGGGCTACAGCAACAAGGGCCACGACGGTTTCCTGGGCAACAGCGTGCTGGGCGAATGGTGCAACCTGGGCGCCGATACCAACACGAGCAACCTGAAGAACACCTATGGCGAAGTGCGCATGTGGAGCTACGCCGACCTTGCGCTGGTGCCCACGGGCCAGCAATTCCTGGGGCTGATCATGGGCGACCATGCCAAATGCAGCATCAACACCATGTTCAACACCGGTACGGTGGCCGGCGTATGCGCCAATATTTTCGGAAGCGGTTTTCCTCCCAAGCACATACCCGCATTCAGTTGGGGCAGTGAGGGTTGGTACGCATTGGACAAGGCCCTGGAAACATGCCAACGAGTAATGGAGCGCAGAAATGTGCCCCTGACCGTTGGTGATAAGCGAATTTTGGAGCACCTTCACCCCCTGACGGCGCAAAACGGCGACTGACAGAGCAGCAGGCCGTTTGGCCCGGCATGGAGCTTGCCCTAACGGCCCATCCTGATCACAACCCAATGCAGTGGCCCGGCCGCTGTAGTTAAACCGACATATTGGCACCCTTTGAATGAGTGACATTTTGATGAACGACGGCGCACTTTTCTCCTCGGAGATGATCGACAACGAAACGGAATTGATCCCGTTGATCACCGCCGAGGACGAAGAGCAGATGAACGCTGAGCAAACCCCGGCCGAGCTGCCCATACTGCCGCTGCGCAACACGGTGCTGTTCCCAGGGGTGGTGATCCCCATTACCGTTGGCCGCGACCGCAGCATCCGGCTGATCCAGGACGTTTACCGGGGCAACCGCACCTTGGGGGTGGTAAGCCAGAAAGATTCCGACATCGAGGAGCCTAACCCCGAAGACCTGAACACGGTGGGCACCATCGCCACCATCATCCGCATGCTGCGCATGCCCGACGGCAGCACCACCGCCGTTATCCAAGGCAAAAAGCGCTTCGAAATGCTGGAGATGGTGCAGACCGACCCGTACTTCAAGGCCAAGGTGAAGGAATTCGCCGAATCGCGGCCCGAGCGCGGCGACAAGCAGTTCGATGCCTTGGTGAGCTCGTTGAAGGACCTGGCCACCAACATCATCAAGGCCAGCCCGCACATTCCCACCGAGGCCAGCTTTGCGATCAAGAACATCGACAGCCCCAGTTTCCTGGTGAACTTCATCAGCAGCAACATGAACGCGGACGTGGCCGAGAAACAGCGCATGCTGGAAGTGGCCGACCTGCGTGAGCGGGCCAACCTGTTGCTGGCACACCTCACCAAGGAGCTGCAGATGCTGGAGATGAAGAACGAGATCCAGAGCAAGGTGCGCACCGAGGTGGACAAGCAACAGCGTGAATACTTCCTGCACCAGCAGATCAAGACCATACAGGATGAACTGGGCGGCAACCCGATCGAGCAGGAGATCGAGGAAATGCGTGCCGCCGCCGCCAAAAAGAAGTGGACCGAAAAAGTAGGGGAGCACTTCGGCAAGGAATTGCTGAAGCTGCAACGCATGAACCCCGCAGGGGCTGAATTCAGCGTACAATACAACTATGTGCAACTGCTGCTCGAGCTGCCCTGGGGCGAATACTCCAAGGACAAATTCGACCTGCAGAATGCGCAGAAGATCCTGGACCGCGACCATTTCGGGCTTGAAAAAGTGAAGGAGCGGCTGATCGAGCACCTGGCCGTGCTGAAACTGAAAGGCGACATGAAAGCGCCGATCATTTGCCTGTACGGCCCGCCAGGCGTGGGCAAGACCAGCCTGGGCAAAAGCATGGCCGAGGCGCTGGGCCGCAAATACGTGCGCATGAGCCTGGGCGGCCTGCACGACGAGGCCGAGATCCGCGGGCACCGCAAAACGTACATCGGCGCCATGCCCGGCCGGCTGATGCAAAGCCTGAAGAAGGCCGGTACCAGCAATCCCCTGTTTGTATTGGACGAGATCGACAAGGTGGGCAAGGATTTCCATGGCGACCCGGCCAGCGCCCTGCTGGAGGTGCTCGATCCCGAGCAGAACCACGCCTTCTACGACAACTACGTAGAGATGGAATATGACCTGAGCAAGGTGATGTTCGTGGCCACGGCCAATTCGCTCAGCCCCATTCACCCCGCCTTGCGCGACCGCATGGAGATCATTGAGGTGAATGGTTACACCTTGGAAGAGAAAGTGCAGATCGCCCTGCGCCACCTGCTGCCCAAGCAACTCAAGGATTCGGGCATCAAGCCCAAGCAATTCGCCCTGGCCGATGGCGTGCTGGAGGCCATCATCGAGAACTACACCGATGAAAGCGGGGTGCGCACCCTGGAAAAGCGCATCGCCAAACTGGTGCGCTACCGCGCCAAGCAGATCGCCCTGAAGGAGAAGTACAACATAACGCTGAAGGAGGAGGACCTGGTGAAGATCTACGGCCCCAGCCATGCGCGGGACAAGTACCAGGGCAACGATGTGGCGGGCGTGGTGACAGGGCTGGCCTGGACGCCCACCGGCGGCGACATCCTCTTCCTGGAGACCAGCATCACCAAGGGCGAGGGCAAGCTCACGCTAACGGGCAACCTGGGCGATGTGATGAAGGAGAGCGCGATGATCGCACTGGAATACCTCAAATCCCACAGCGAGATCATCGGGCTGGAGCAGGAAGTGTTCAAGCGGTGGAATGTGCACGTGCACGTGCCCGAGGGTGCCACGCCCAAGGACGGGCCTTCGGCGGGCATTGCCATGCTCACCAGCATAGCCAGTGCCTTCACCCAGCAAAAGGTGCGCAAGTACGTGGCCATGACCGGCGAGATCACCCTGCGCGGCAAGGTGTTGCCCGTGGGCGGCATCAAGGAGAAGATCCTCGCGGCCAAGCGCGCCGGCATCAAGGAGATCATCCTCAGCGAGGATAACCGCAAGGACATCGAAGTGATCGATGCACGCTACCTGAAGGGCATGCGGTTCCACTACGTGGTACGCATGATCGATGTGGTGAAGCATGCCTTGCTGAAAGAGAAGGTGCAACACCCCTTGGTGGTCGCCTAGGCAGGCACCGTATATCCCCGCGCTGGTGCACCTTTGCCGCCGCACCGGATGATCAGGTCACTGTTCGCCTTCAGCCTGCTGGCCTTGTCCGCTACCTGTGCCTTGGCACAAGTGGGCCAACCGCCGGTCCGAAAGTGGGACGGCATAGCCCTGCTCAACGATTCGGCCTACACCGCCGTGTTCAAGTTCCGCATGCAGGACCGTGTGGCCGTGCTGCACCACAACCTGGAGCACGGCACCATGGAAACCTACGAATTCATGGTCCGCCGCCTGCGGCTGAAGCTCGAAGGCCATGTAGTGGATCCCCGCCTGGAATACAAGCTGCAATTCGGCCTGGCCAATGGCGACATGGACATCGGCGACGGGCAAAGCCACCCCAGCCCGCTGCTGGACGTGATGGTGTATTACCAGCTGTTCCACCATACCCGCGTAGGCCTGGGCGAGGGTAAACAACCCGGCGGCAGGCAGTCCATCACCTCCTCGGGCCTGCTCGAGCTGCCTGAGCGGCCGCTGGCCAACAAGGCCTTCACCATCGATCGCGACCTGGGTGTGGTGGTGGAGCAGCGCGTACCCGCCGGGCGTGGCCACTTCGACTTGTGGGCATCTGTAAGCCAAGGCGAGGGCCGGGCCCCGCAACCGGGCAACCGTGGGCTGTGCTACACCGGCCGGGCCGAGTGGAGCCCACTGGGCGCATTCATGGACAACGGCGCCTACAGCGAGGGCGACCTCGTGCGCGAGCAAACGCCGAAATTGGCGCTGGCGGCCGCGTTCAGTTTCAACCAGAACGCCCGGCGCACCCGAGGCCAACAGGGCCCGTACTTCACCGATGGGGCCATGCACGACATCGCCACCCTTTACGCCGATGCCATCCTCAAATACCGCGGGCTCAGCTGGTCCAATGATTATTTCCAGCGTTGGCTGCCCAACCCCACGGGGCCGGGCGCGGAACAAACCAACCAAGGCTGGGGCGGCACCAGCGAGCTGGCCAAAATGATCGGCCCACGGTCGCAATTGGTGCTGCGCTATTCACTCGTGCGCCCCGAAGGCGATGCGCGCACGCTGTACCACGACCATGACGAGGCCGTGCTGGGCTACAACCTTTACCTGAACGGGCACCGCGTGAAGCTGCAATGTGCCGCCGTGTACCAGGCGCTGGACGGCAAGCTCTTCCAACGCCATGCCGGCAACAGCTGGGGCGGCGTGGTGCAGATCGAAGTGGGCATTTGAAATGGAACCGAAGGAGAAGGACCCGCGCCAACTGGCGATCGATGAACTTGACTACGTGCTGCCGGAGGACAGGATCGCCAAGCACCCGTTGGAGCAACGCGACAGATCCAGGTTGTTGGTATACCGCGGTGGCCATATCACGGACCGCCTGTTCCGCGAACTGCCCGATGAGCTGCCACCGGACAGCCTTTTGGTGCTGAACGATACCCGGGTGGTGCATGCACGGCTGGTGTTCCACCGTGCCACCGGCGCACAGATCGAATGCATGCTGCTGAAACCGGCCGACGGCAGGCCGATCGAGCTGGCCCTTACCGATCGTGGCAGCAGCACATGGTGGTGCATGCTGGGCAACGTCAAGCGTTGGAAAGGGGAGGAGCTCACCTCGGACAAGGAAGGGCAACGCCTGTCCATGGTGCGCGAAGCACAGGTCAACGGCGAGCATTTGGTGCGGTTCAGCTGGCGCGGCGAGGGCAGCTTTCTGGAACAACTGGACCATTTCGGCCAAATGCCGTTGCCGCCCTACATGCGCCGCGCGGCAGCTGCAGCGGACGATGAGCGGTACAACACCGTTTTTGCGGAGCATCCAGGCTCGGTGGCCGCACCCACCGCCAGCCTGCATTTTACCCCGGAAGTGCTGCAAGCCTTGGCCCAACGGGGCATTTCCACGGCCAAGGTCACCCTGCATGTGGGCGCCGGAACCTTCCTGCCGGTGAAATCGGCCACCATGGAAGGCCACGCCATGCACAGCGAAGAAGTGCACCTGCCGCGGCAGGCGGTGGAGCAACTGCTGCGGCAGCAGGGCAGGGCACCCATTGTTCCCGTGGGCACCACGGCCATGCGCACGGTGGAAAGCCTGTACTGGTTCGGGGCGGAAATATGGCAAGGTGGCGACCCGCCGCAAATGGACATCGGCCAATGGCGCCCTTACGGGGAAAAGGGGGGACCCCATGCCGCGGAAGCGTTGCGGGCCGCGCTGGGCTGGATGGAAAAACACGGCAAGGATGCCATCACAGGCCATACACGGCTGCTCATAGCCCCGGGCTACCACTTCAAACTGTGCGATGCCTTGATCACCAATTTCCACCAGCCGCGCAGCACACTCCTGCTATTGGTAGGGGCCTTGATCGGCCCGCACTGGCGCGGGGTTTACGCCCATGCTCTCGACCACGGATACCGGTTCCTCAGCTACGGCGACAGCTCCTTGCTTTGGGGCCGGCGGGGCATGAAGGACCTCCACGTTCCAACGGCCCAATAATACCGGGCGCTATCTTGCGTTCCTTCCGCGCCAGACCAACTGCCATGCAAAGTCGCCTACGCTTGTGCGCCACGGGTGTTTTCACGCTGATCGGCGCGGCCCTATGGGCGCAGCTGGGCGGCCAGAGCGCGTTCCGGGTGCTCGATATCCCGTCGTCGGCGCGCGTTTCCAGCCTGGGTGGCTCACCCGTGGCCGTGTATGACAACGACCTGAACCTCGGCCTGTTCAATCCCGCCCTGCTGCATGCCGAAATGGCCAAGCAGGTATCCCTCAGCTACCTGCCCTATGTGGACGGCATCAACATTGGCTATGCCGCCTATGGGCACTACCTGGACAGCAGCCGGATCACCTTGGCCGGCAGCGTACAATACGTGGACTACGGCACCTTCACCCGGCGCGACGAAACCGGGCAGGAGCAAGGCGATTTCAGGGCGGGCGAATATGTGGTGCAAATAGGCGCAGGGCGTGCGATCGACAGCGTGTTCAGCATCGGGGCCAACGTTAAATTCATCACCTCACACCTCGATGCCTACAACGCCACGGGCTGGGCCGCCGACGTGGGCGGGGTGTTCGTGAAAAAGGCCCTGGGGCTTACCGTTGCCGCCACCCTGCGCAACATGGGCTTCATGAGCAGCAACTTCACCGGCGAATCGGAAAAACTGCCATTCCAGGTGCAGCTTGCCACCACGTACAAATTCCGGCATGCGCCGTTCAGGCTGGGCCTGTCATTGGACAACCTGCAACAAGGGGACCTCACCTACGAGGACCCCATGCTCAACCGGCAGATCGACCCCACCACGGGCGAAGTGATTGTAAAAAAGGTGACCAAGGTTGACCGTGCGATGCTGCACATCGTGCCCAATGCGGAGATCCTGCTCAGCCCCAACTTCATGCTGCGCTTCGGCTACAACTTTCGCCGCCGCAAGGAATTGGCCATGGACGCCAAGCCCGGCCTGAGCGGCGTGAGCATGGGCATAGGGCTGCGCGTAAGCCGCATACACGTGAGCTACAGCTACGCACAATTCAACCCGGCCGGGGCCAGCAACACCATCACCTTGGCCATGCGCTTCGCGGAATTGAAGCGGCCGGCCGAGGCCCCCGCACACGATTGACAAGGCGGGCACCAAGGCGGGGCCGCCGTATTTTAGCCCGCCCTGCCATGCCCAAGGTCAATATCGCCATAGACGGATTCAGCAGTTGCGGCAAAAGCACCTTGGCCAAGCAATTGGCCCATGAACTGCGCTACACCTACATCGACAGTGGTGCCATGTACCGCGCCGTGGCCCTGTACGTGCTGGAGAACGGCCTGGTAAGGCATGATGGCACCTTGGACAAGGTGGGGTTGCTGGCCGTGCTCAACGAATTGGACATCGCCTTCCGGCACGACGACGAGCTGCAGCGCAGTGCCACCTTCCTGAACGGCCGCAACGTAGAGCACCTGATCCGCGGCATGGAGGTGAGCAACCACGTTACGCTGGTGAGCCCCGTGCCCGAGGTGCGCGCCAAACTGGTGCAATTGCAACAAGGGCTGGGACGCGAAGGTGGCGTGGTGATGGATGGGCGCGACATCGGCACCGTGGTATTCCCCGCCGCCAAGGTCAAATTCTACATGACCGCCCGCCCTGAGGTGCGGGCCACGCGCAGGTACCTCGAATTGGTGGGCAAAGGTGTGGACGTGGAATATGCGGATGTGCTGAAGAACATACGGCAGCGCGACCATGACGACACCACCAGGGAAGCCGATCCGTTGCACAAGGCCGCCGATGCCATTGTGATCGACAACAGCGACATTACCGCGGAGGAACAATTGGAGCTGGCGCTGGGGCATGTGGCCAGGGCCATCGGGCAGAAGGAAGAAGCGTAGCCCGTCACGGGCCGAAGCACATTTGGGCCATGTCGAACCCTGCGAGGAAGGCCGCTTCCTCGATCGGGCACCAACCGATCGTTGTGCGGTTATCATTCAATTGGGCCTTGTCGATGAAGCGCAATTCCGACGGGGAATTGGACAGGAAGTTCAACAACGCGCCATAGCGCATGGGCCGGCCGGCCGCATGGTCCGCATAGTCCTCGTACCGGGCCAAAAATGAAGGGGGCAGGTTGCCTTGTGCCATCGCGCCGCGAATAAAAGGAAGCACGCGCCGCCATTGTGGGGAACCGGGGTATTCCTCTCCCCGATGATGCCAAAGCAGCACGTCCAGGTCGTTCAAGGCATGGCCCAACCGCCGCGCATCGGGGAAACCGTGGTGTTCGAAATAATGGATGAGGAATTCGAAATTGGTGGAATCCACGTAAGCGATCTTGTCCCGGTCGAACATGCCCATCCGGTAGCGCTGGTCTTCAATTACAAGCGAATCCAACACCTTGATGAACGCGCTGTCGGCGAAGGAACCGAAGGTGATTTCATCTTCCTTCAGGCTTGCATTCAGGTCAACCGCCGCAGGGCTGGCCAAAAAATCAATTAACCGGGGCATGTCGGTATACCAATCCAATTTCAGCCCCTGCCGGGCACCAGAGCGCAGGAACTGGCCGGCCAGTCCACTATCCGGCAGGTCCAAAGCAGCCTTGAAAGCATCCAAATACGCGTGGAAGGCCCATGGATCCAAGTGGAAAGCCTGCTGATACAGGGCTATCGCCTCTTCGGCCTGGGCCTTTGCATGAAGCACTTCCGCTTCATTGAGCAGGCGCGAGGCCAACAGTTTGTCCGTTGCCCTTTTTTGCCCGTTTGTGCCAGTGCACGCGGCAAGTGAAAGGGCCAGGGCCAAAAGCTTTCCCAAACCAGGTCCGACCATGTTCCGGCGTTGGGGATGCATATTGCGGGCTGCCAACCTGATGGATCACTCCACTTGCAGTGCTGAAACCACGGCTTCCGGGTTTTTGGCTCCTTCCACGAAGGAAAGCACCTTCAGCATCACACGGTCCAGCAGCGTGTCGGGGCAGCTTGCGCCACTGGTGAGCACAATGGTTACGGGCCGCTTGCCGGGCAGCCATCCGCGGGTTTGTTCCAGGCGCTGTGCCGGGTAATTGAAATGCTCGATCAGCCCGGCATCCTTCAATTCCTTGTCGCCGTTGATGAAGTAAGTGGGGAACTTCGCCTCCAGCATTTCCACGATATGGCTGGTGTTGCTGCTGTTGTATCCGCCCACCACCAACGCCAGGTCGGCCTGCTGCTTGAGCAACTGCTCGGTGGCCTCCTGGTTATCGTTCGTGGCATAGCAAAGCGTATCGCGGGTATCGGCGAAATGCTCCTTCACGTTGGCGGCACCGTACTTTTTCTCCATCACGCGCTTCAGGTGGTCGGCGATCGCCTGCGTTTCGGTGGCGAGCATGGTGGTCTGGTTCACCACGCCCACCCGTTGCAGGTGCTGCATGGGATCGAAGCCGGGCGTGCAACGCGTACCGAACAATTCGGCAAAGCGTTCCAGGGGAACTTCACCCAGAATGATCCGTCCCAGCTCCACTGTTTCGGCCATGTCGCGCACGATCACGGCATGCGAACCCTGCGCCGTATGGCTGAAGGTGGCGCGGGTTTCTTCATGCGCGGCCTTGCCATGGATCACCACGGTGTGCTGGTTGGAACCCAGCTCGGCGCTGCGCTTCCATACCTTCTCCACAAAAGGGCAGGTGGTGTTGTGCTTCAGCGGGTCGATGCCCAGCGCGCGCAACCGCTCGGCGGTCTCCACCGTGGTGCCGAAGGCCGGAATGATCACAATGTCATCGCCGCGCAATTCGTTCCAGTCCATCAGCATGCGGCCGTGGGTGTCCTGAATGAAGCGGAGCCCTCTTCCTTCCAGGTCCTCGTTCACCTCGGGGTTGTGGATCATTTGGCTGAGCAGGAAGATGCGTTTGCCGGGGTTTTCCTCCAGCGCCTTGTAGCTGATCTCGATCGCATTCTGCACCCCGTAGCAAAAGCCGAAATGGCGGGCCAGGATGAACCGGACCGGGCCAAGGTCGAGCAGGGTGGGGGTGAAGTCCCGCTTTTTGGGGTCCTTCGCTTTCTGGAACGCCTTCACCCGTCCGATCAATTCCGAACGGTAGTGGGCGGGAATATTGAAGGTGCGCATTCTTACCGCAAAGGTAGCCCGCACCAGGCAGGCCCCCTTGGTGCACCGGGCCAGGAAACCGGTAGGCCGGCAAATGGGCAAATTCCGCACCTTTGGCGCACCATGAAAAGGGTCCATTTCATCGCCATCGGCGGCAGTGCCATGCACAACCTGGCCATCGCGCTGCAGCAACAGGGAATTGAGGTGAGCGGCAGTGATGACGAGATCTTCGAACCCAGCCGCACGCGCCTTTTCAACCTGGGGCTGCTGCCCGATCAAATGGGTTGGCACCCCGAGGTGATCACCCCTGAACTGGACGCGGTGATCCTGGGCATGCACGCACGTGCCGATAACCCCGAGCTGAGGCGCGCCCAAGAGCTGGGCATACCCGTTTACAGCTATCCGGCCTACTTCCATGAACAGACCCGCAAGAAGACGCGCGTGGTGATCGGCGGCAGCCACGGCAAGACCACCATCACTTCCATGATCATTCATGTGCTGCGCGCCGCCGGCACACAATTCGACTACTTGGTGGGGGCGCAATTGGAGGGCTTCGATTGCATGGTGCGGCTGAACGACAAAAGCACCGTTGCCATCATTGAGGGCGATGAATACTTGGCCTCCTCGCTGGAGCCGGTCCCGAAATTCCACCTGTACCACCCCGATATCGCACTGGTGAGCGGCATTGCCTGGGACCACGTGAATGTATTCAAGACCTACGCGGACTATGTGGAACAGTTCGACAAGTTCATCGGGTTGATCGGTGCCGGTGGCAAGCTGGTGTACTGCATGGAAGACCCCGAGGTGGTACGGCTGGCCCAACAACATGCCGACCGCACCGATGTGGCGCAAGTGCCGTACGGCGTGCCGCCGCATGTGATCCGCGATGGCACCACCTACCTGGCAACACCGGACGGCGAGGTGCCCCTGAAGATCTTCGGCCGGCATAACCTGATGAACCTCGAGGGAGCGCGCCATGTGTGCCACCTGCTGGGCATCGGGCAGAAGCAATTCCATACCTCCATCAGCACCTTCACCGGTGCTGCGCGGCGCCTGGAGAAACTGGCAAGCGCCAACGGCCGCGCGGTGTTCAAGGATTTTGCCCATTCGCCCAGCAAGTTGAAGGCCACCGTGGATGCCGTGCGCGAGCAATTCCCCGGCAAGCGGCTGACGGCCTGTATGGAACTGCACACGTTCAGCAGCCTGAGCGACACTTTCATCGACCAGTACGCGGGCTGCCTGGACGGGGCAGATGATGCGATCGTGTTCTACGACCCGCACGCGGTGCAGCTGAAGCGCTTGCCGCCCGTGCCCCCGGAACGGATCCGCGAAGCGTTCAGGCGCAGCGACCTGCAGGTGCTTACCTCGCCCACGGGCCTGATGGGCGCCGTGCGCACCCATGGCGGCGATGGGGTGCTGCTGTTGATGAGCAGCGGCAACTTCGGCGGCATGGACCTTACGGCCATGGCGGAGGCCTACATGGCCTGACGGCGCGACCTGAAGCGGCGGAGCACCTTGTGGTGCAGCGCGGCGAAAGCCACGGCGTTGAAGCTGCCGGCCAGGAATGAGCAGAAAAATGTGAGGGCGGCGTAGCTGGTGGCGTTGTAGAGGGCGGTAACTTTTTCCAGCGCCTCCTGTTCGCCGTAGCCCTGCGCCACGAAACCCTGCACCAAACGCGCGTTGTAGGTGCTGAACGCGGTGTTGTCCATGAAGCGGTAGAAGAACCAGGAGAACAGTGAAATAAGCGTGGCGTACACGAACACGGCCTGGAAACCGGCACGCATCAATTCGCCGAAGCCGCGCGTGGGATCACGGTTGAGCAGGAAATGGCCGCTGAAGAACACGGCCAGCACGATGAGGAGAAGGTGCAGGGGCACGAGGTCGAACGGGGCGATGTGCACACCGGCGTAGAACAGCGTGGAGCGCAGCACGATCGCGCCCAGGGCGATCAGCAGCGTGGCCCGCAATCCGGACATGTCAACCGTTCATTGAAACGAGGAACTCCTCGTTGCTGCGCGTGCCTTCCATGCGCGTTTTGATGAATTCCATGGCCTCCACCGGCGTCATGTCGGCCAGGTGCTTGCGCAGGATCCAGGTGCGCTGCAGTACATCCTTGTGGTGCAGCAGGTCATCCCGGCGGGTACCGCTGGTGAGGATGTCGATGGCGGGGAAGATCCTGCGGTTGCTGATCTTGCGGTCCAGCTGCAATTCCATGTTACCGGTGCCCTTGAACTCCTCGAAGATCACCTCGTCCATCTTGCTGCCCGTTTCGGTGAGGGCCGTGGCCAGGATGGTGAGCGATCCTCCGTTCTCGATCTTGCGCGCCGCCCCGAAGAAGCGCTTCGGCTTTTGCAGTGCATTGGCATCCACGCCGCCAGAAAGGATCTTGCCGCTGGCGGGTTGCACGGTGTTATAGGCGCGCGCCAGGCGGGTGATCGAATCGAGCAGGATCACCACGTCATGGCCGCATTCCGTAAGGCACTTGGCCTTTTCGAGGACCATGGTGGCCACGGCCACATGCCGGCTGGCGGGTTCATCGAAGGTGCTGGCGATCACTTCGGCCTTTACGCTGCGCTGCATGTCGGTCACCTCCTCGGGCCGCTCATCGATCAACAGCACGATCAGGTACACCTCGGGGTGGTTGGCCGCAATGGCGTTGGCCACGTCCTTCAGCAATATGGTCTTTCCCGTTTTCGGCTGGGCCACGATCAGGCCGCGTTGGCCCTTGCCAATGGGGGCGAATAGGTCCAGCACACGGGTGCTGAGGTTGCCGCCCTTGGTGGTAAGGTCGAATTTCTCGTCGGGGAAAAGCGGGGTAAGGAATTTGAACGGCACCCGGTCACGTGCCCATTCGGGGCTGCGCCCATTGATGCTCTCCACCTTCACCAGCACGAAATATTTGTCCTGGTCGCGGGGTGCGCGCACGTGGCCATGCACGGTATCGCCGGTCTTCAGGCCCGCCTGTTTGATTTGTTGCTGGCTCACATAAACGTCATCGGGTGATGCCAGGTAGTTGTAATCGCTGCTGCGCAGGAAGCCGTAGCCTTCGGGCATCACCTCCAGCACACCGTCCGCCTCAATGAAGGCGTCGAAGGAAACTGGCTGTTGGGGCTGTTGCCTGGGTTGTTGGTGCTCCCGCTGTTGTTGATCGCGGTTGTGCTGGCGCTGCTGGTGCTGCTGTTGCTTTTCGCGCTGCTGGTGCTGCTGCTGTTGATCCTGTTGTGGATGGGGGCGCTGGGCCTGAGTTTCGGCATTTGGCCTTTCCTCCGTTGCCTGCGCCTCTTGTTCCTGGCCCTGTGGGTCTTTTCTTTTCTCGCCCTCTATCCGCGGCCTGCGGCCTTTGCGCTGTTGCCGGTCGCGCGGGTCGAAACGGTCATTCATGCCATCCGGCCGCTCATGCTGGCGATGGCGCGAAGCGGGTGCGGCCGGCGGTTCAGGGGCGTTATTTTCCTCCGTGGTATCCGGGGTAGCAGCGGGCGCCCGGTCGTGCCGGTGATCATCCTGGAAAGGCTGGGCCTGCCCCGCGGTATCCGCATGGTCATTCATCCCTTCCGCGTCATCATCATCCTCCTCGTCGTCATCCTCGTCCTCCTCATCGTCATCATCATCATCATCATCATGGGCGCGTTCATCCGCCTCCTCCTCGTCCTGTACCGGCTCAGGTGCCTCGTCCTCCACGGCCAAGGCTGCAATTTCATCGGTATCGCGGTTATCGGCGGCCTTGCCAGCATCGAGGATCTTGGCGATAAGGTCCTGCTTTTTGAGGGTCTCGAATTTCTGGAGCCTCAGGTGCTTGGCTATTTCCCTCAGTTCGGGCAGCTTGAGTGCCTCAAGTGCGGTTCGCTCGGACATGTGTAAGTATTGAAAGGAAGCTGCGGCCTGAAGCCACTGGATGCCTTGATGGCGCAATAAGTGCGATGGTACGGACTGGCTTGCAGCGGACGGAAGATAAGAAGAACCTGCCCTGCTGATCCGCTGCAATATTACGGCCCGGATCGCACTGCACCAACAACGTTGCCCCGGAAATCATTTGGGCGCCCATGTTCCGCCACCGGGTGCGATCTTCGCGGCGGCTATTTCCCATGCTTCAACGTAAACAAAGTCTCTTCCTTCTGATCGCCGTGGTTTGCGGTGTGCTCACCTTCGCCTTTCCGGTGGACACCTTCACGCGCAACGGTCAATCGTACATCTTCCGCACCTACGGGCTGTTCACGGCCGAGGGCGTTGAAGTGGTGGATGCCACGCTGAAGGTGCCCTTTGCGCTGGTGATGGGCCTGCTCACCGTACTGCTGGGCGTGGTGATCTTCCTGTACGGCAACCGGCCGCGCCAATTGCGGTTGGTGCAAACCTTGGCCGCACTGCTGATGGCGGTGCAGGTTTTCCTGTACATCACCGACAATTCCATCCGTGCCTACCTACAGGCCGGGGGCAAGGTGGAGCGCAGCTTCGGGCTGTCGTTCATCCTGCCCTTGGTGATGGTTATACTGGCGGTACTGGCGGCGCGGCACATCCGCAAGGATGAGCAATTGGTGCGCAGCATGGACCGGCTGCGCTGACAGCACATTCAACCGGGCTGTGCACTGCGCGGGCCCAGTTCGATCAGTTCCAGGCCCTTGGGCCGGCCCGCTTCCACGTTGAACCGCAGCGCGGTGCGCACCTTGTGCCAGCCGTGCCTGCCCGCGGCGCCGGGGTTCATGTAAAGCATGTTCAGCGCCTGATCGAACTGCACGAGGCAGATGTGTGAATGGCCGCAGATGAACAGGCCCGGCGGGTCGCGCTTAAGCTCCTCCCGCACGGCGGGATCATACTTCGGCGGCCTGCCACCGATGTGCGTGATCCAAACACGAAGGCCCTGAATAGTGAACCGCTGGTGGGCCGGGAACCTGGCACGCAGTGCGGTGCCGTCCACATTGCCGTGCACGGCGCGCAGGGGCTTCCAGCGCTGCAGCTGGTCCGCAACTTCCATGGAGCCGATATCGCCTGCGTGCCAGATCTCGTCGCAATCCCGGAAATGGTGCTGCAGCCGCGGGTCCAGCCAACTGTGCGTGTCGCTTAACAGACCGATGCGCTTCATGGTGCCGGCAAAGATGGCGCGTGCCCGGCCGTATTTTTGTGCACTGCCCGGCCCCGGCCGGGTCTTTTCAATTCCGCTTTCGCCTGCATGCCCCGTTACTTCATGGAACTCGCTTACGACGGCAGCCCGTACCGGGGCTGGCAACGGCAGGCGGCGGCCAATTCGGTGCAGGAGGAAGTGGAGCGGGCCTTGCGCCTGCGGCTGCACCTGCCCAAGGTGAACGCCGTGGGCTGCGGCCGCACCGATACCGGCGTGCATGCCAGCTCATACATGCTGCACTTCGATGCACCCCATGAGCTTGGCGATGCCGCGCGCTTCGTGCACGCCCTGAACTCACTGCTGCCGCCCAGCATTGCCGCCAAGGCCCTGCACAGCGTGGCCGACGATGCCCACGCGCGCTTCAGCGCAAAGGAGCGTGGGTACACCTACCTCATCCACCGCCACAAGGACCCCTTCCTGCACCTGCGGTCGCACCTGGTCTCAATTCCCCTGGATGCCCAGGCCATGCATGACGCCTGCCAATTGCTGGTGGGGAAAAAGGACTTCCGCAGCTTTCAGCGCACCGGCAGCGACAATCGCACCACCGTGTGCGACGTGCGGCGCGCCGAATGGGAGGAAACACCGGGCGGCTACCGGTTCACCATTACCGCGGACCGCTACCTGCGCAACATGGTGCGCGCCATTGTGGGCACCAGCCTATTGATCGGCCGCGGCCACCGACCGGTGGGGCACATGGCCGAAGTACTGGCCTCGGGCGATCGTTCCATGGCGGGCAAGAGCGCGCCCGCCTGTGGCCTGTATCTCTCCAGCGTCCATTACCCCTTCATTCCGCCCCAAGCATGAGCGGCGCGCGCGGCAAGGCATTCGATGTAGGCCTCTTCCGGCGGGTGATGCGCTTCGTGCACCCTTACCGCCGCCTGTTCTGGATCACCTTCGCCCTCACCATCACGCTGTCGCTGGTGAGCGTGGTGCGCCCGGTGCTTACCGCGATCATGGTGGATGACTACGCCGCCGTAGGGGACCTGCGGGGCCTGTACCTGGTCATGGCGGCCGTGGTGGCCTTGCTGGTGATCGAGGGCGTGGTGCAATTCTATCAGGCATACTGGACCAGCTGGCTGGGCCAAACGGTAACGATCGACCTGCGGCAGGCGCTCTTCGAAAAGATCACCAGTTTCCGCATGCGCTATTTCGACCGCACGCCCATCGGCACGCTGGTCACCCGCGTGGTAAGCGACATCGAGACCATTGAAGAGATCTTCTCCCAAGGGCTGCTCAGCATCATGGGCGACCTGCTGAAACTTTCCGTGGTGGTGGTGGTGATGTTCGTGTACAATTGGAAGCTGGCCCTGTGGAGCATGGTGCCGATCCCGTTGCTTCTGCTGGCCACCAATGTTTTCAAGAACGCCATCCAGCGCAGCTTCATCGAGGTGCGCAACCAAGTGGCGCGGCTCAATGCCTTTGTGCAGGAGCACATCCAGGGCATGGCCATCGTGCAACTTTTCGGCCGCGAGGAACAGGAATACGCCAAATTCGAAAAGATCAACCGGGCCCACCGTGGGGCGCATATCCGCTCGGTGTTCGCCTACTCCGTCTTCTTTCCGGTGGTGGACGTGCTCAGCGCCGTATCACTGGCCATTTTGATCTGGTGGGGGGTAGGCGACGTGCTGGATGGTGTGGCCACCTTCGGGGAACTGATCGCCTTCATCCAATTCATCAATATGCTGTACCGGCCCGTACGCCAGTTGGCCGACCGCTTCAATGTGCTGCAGATGGGCATGGTGGGCAGCGAGCGCGTGTTCGGCGTGCTCGATACCGAGGCCAGCATGGCTGATGTCGGCACCCATTCCACCGGGGCGGTGAAGGGCGAGATCGAATTCCAGGACTTGTGGTTGGCGTATGAAGAGGAGGAATACGTACTGAAGGGGATCACCTTCAAGGCCCGGGCGGGGGAAATGATCGCGCTGGTGGGGCCCACGGGCAGCGGCAAGAGCAGCATCGTGAACGTGCTGAGCCGGGCGTACGAATACCAGAAAGGCACCGTACTGCTGGACGGCCTGGACATCCGCCGGTACAAGCTCGGCGAGCTGCGCAAAAGCATATCGGTGGTGCTGCAGGACGTTTTTCTCTTCAGCGATACGGTGCACAACAACATCACCCTCCATGATGAGCGCATCAGCCGCGAGGAAGTGGTGGCGGCCGCGAAGGCGGTGGGTGCGCACGAATTCATCATGCAATTGCCGCAAGGCTACGACACGAGCGTGCGCGAGCGCGGGGCCATCCTGAGCGTGGGCCAGCGGCAGCTGCTGGCGTTCATAAGGGCTTATGTGAACGCGCCCAAGGTGCTGGTGCTGGACGAGGCCACCAGCAGCGTGGACAGCCACAGCGAGCAACTGATCCAACGGGCCACGGAGAAGATCACCCAAGGGCGCACGAGCATCGTCATCGCCCACCGGCTGAGCACCATCCAAAAGGCCGATCGCATCCTGGTGGTGGGTGAGGGGCGGATCATTGAGCAGGGCACCCACCAAGAGCTGCTGGCGATGGAGGGGGCCTACCGGAAGCTGTACGACCTGCAGTTCGCGGAGTGATAACGGCGTTACAATTTGCACCCGCCCTCGGGTCATGGCTGCCGTCCGAAATGGCCAGGTAGTCCATAGCCCTTGGTACGCGCATGCCCGCTACGAGCGCTCGGACCAGAGCATCCTTTGCCCCGTGCAGGCCCATGTGGCAATGGCAAATCTCTCCTAACAAAAAAGCCCGATGGTCATCCACCGGGCTTTGCTTGGTCTTATCGTCGGTTAGGCGATCTGTTCGTCGAGCTTGCCGGCCAAGGTGGCCTTGGGCACGGCGCCCACGCTGCGGTCCACTACCTCGCCATTCTTCAGGAAAAGGATGGTGGGAATGTTCCGGATGCCGTATTTCATCGCGGTTTGGGGGTTATTGTCCACGTTCACCTTGCCCACCACGGCCTTGCCTTGGTAATCCTTGGCGAGTTCCTCCACCACGGGACCGACCATGCGGCAGGGTCCGCACCATTCCGCCCAAAAGTCCACCATAACGGGTTTGTCGCTCTTGAGGGCGAGCTCTTCAAAGTTGCTGTCGGTCAATTCAATTGCCATGCTGATCTTACGTTTTTAATGCGCCCGCGGCGCGTTGGTTTGCAAATTTCCGCGTTGCTAAGGTCGGATTTATTCATGGGCCTGCAATCTTCCTGCCGACGCATTTTCGCTGCCAATTGGTCAGCTAAGGGCCCATTTGATCCCGGCCAATGCATCCAGCTTCTCGGTCAGTTCCGCGGTAATGTTCACTTTATGCGCCTTGCTGGGGGCATCCACCTGTAGCTGTTCCTCATGGTCCATCAGGGAGAAGAGCACGGAGCAGTTGCCCTGGTTTTCGCTGAGGATCTGCACCAGTTCCCGCGCCAACTGCTCGCTTACACTGGCCGCATTCATCTGCACCACCAGCTTGGTGATGTATTTCTCGCGGGCATCGGCCAGCAGGTCCATGCTGGTGATCTTCAATTCGGGCTGGCCTTCGTCACGGCCCCAGGTGCGCTCGGTGATCCGCACCCGCATCAGCAACAGTACGCCTTGTTGCAGGTATAGCTTGAATTTCATGTAATCCTCGCTGAAGAGCATGAAATCATGCTTGCCCTGGTGGTCCTCCATGGAGAAGCTTCCGAAAAGCTTCCCGCTTTTGGCCGTGCGGTGCTCCGCTTTTGTCACGATTCCCGCCATGCACAATTCTCTTCCGAGCAGGGCCTTCAGGTCGTCCAGTTGGCTGAGGTGTGCGTTGCACAGGTGCTTGATCACCAAGCGATGATCGTCCAGTGGATGGCCGCTGAGGTAGAAGCCGATCACCTCCTTTTCGTGGTGCAGTTGCTCCAGTGCGCTCCATGTTTCTATGATCGGCATGGGCGGTTCGGGTATGCTGGCTCCCTCCTCGGTGTCGCCGAACATGCTCACTTGTGCACTGTCCGCGGTATCCTGGCATTGTTGGCCATATCGCACCAGGGTGTCGAGGAAATTGGGCTTTCCCTCGCCCGGAACATGGAAGTATTGGGCGCGGTGCCCTTGGTTGAAGGCATCCAGCGCGCCGGCGTACGCCAAGCTTTCCAGCGATTTGCGGTTGGCCGCGCGCAGGTTCACGCGGCGCACCAGGTCGTACATGTCCTTGTACGGCCCGCCTTCGTTACGCTGTGCCACAATGGTTTCCACCGCATTCTCACCCACGCCTTTCACGGCGCCCAGCCCGAAACGGATCTGCCCGGCCTTGTTCACGCTGAATTGCATTCCGCTCTCATTCACATCGGGGCCGAGCACTTGGATGCCCATGCGCCGGCATTCCTCCATGTAGAAGGTCACTTTTTCGATGCTGCCCTGCGAATGGGTGAGCACGCTGGCCATGTACTCGCTGGGGTAGTGGGTTTTCAGCCAAGCGGTTTGGTAGGCCACAATGGCGTAGCAGGTGCTGTGCGATTTGTTGAAGGCATAGTGGGCGAATGCCTCCCAGTCCGTCCAGATCTTTTCGCACACCTTGGGGTCAAGTCCCCGTTCCGCTGTGCCCTGCAGGAATTTGCCCTTCATTTTGGCCAGCGTGGGCATGTCCTTTTTGCCCATGGCCTTCCGCAGCACGTCGGCATCGCCCTTGGTGAAGCCGGCCAGTCTTTGGCTCAGCAACATCACCTGTTCCTGGTACACGGTAACGCCGTAGGTTTCCTTGAGCAGTTCCTCCATTTCCGGGAGGTCGTACACAATGGGCTCTTGGCCGTGCTTGCGGCGGATGAAGAGCGGGATGTAATCGATGGGCCCGGGCCGGTACAGCGCGTTCATGGCGATCAGGTCGCCGAACTGGTCAGGCTTCAGGTCACGCAAGTGCTTCTGCATGCCCGGACTTTCAAACTGGAAGGTGCCATTGGTTTCGCCGCGCTGGTACAGCCCATAGGTGGGGGCATCATCCAGTTCCAGGGCATCCAGGTCGATGTCCTTGCCATGGTTTTCCTTGATCATGCGCAGGGCATCGCGGATGATCGTCAGGGTTTTCAGGCCCAGGAAGTCCATCTTGATCACGCCGGCATCCTCGATCACTTTGCCGTCGTATTGTGTAAGCAGCAACGTGGATTCTTTCGAGGTGCATACGGGGATCACCTCCAGCAGGTCCTTCGGGGCAATGATGATGCCGGCGGCATGGACACCGGTGCCGCGCACGGAGCCCTCGAGCTTTTCCGCCTCGCGCAGGATATCTGCGGTGGCCTCGCCGCTGTCCAATTGTTCGCGCAGCAGTTTCACCCCATTCAGGTCATCGGAATTCAGGGATTCCTTGGCCCGCAGGCTGCCTTCTCCTTCCAGCGGCGCACGCAGCAATCGGCCCAGGCTCACGCCTGGCTTATCGGGCACCAGTTTGGCCAAGCGGTCGGCCTCGGCCAATGGCAGGTCCATTACCCTTGCCACGTCGCGTATGCTGCTTTTGGCGGCAATGCTGCCGTAGGTGATGATCTGCGCCACCTGGTTTTGGCCGTACTTGTTCACCACGTAGTCGATCACGCGCTGGCGCCCCTCGTCATCGAAATCGGTGTCGATATCGGGCATGCTCTTGCGATCCGGGTTGAGGAAACGCTCGAACAGCAGATCGTACTTGATGGGGTCGATGTTGGTGATGCCGATGCAGTAGGCCACAGCGCTACCCGCGGCACTGCCACGGCCCGGTCCGATCAGCACGCCCATGTCGCGCCCCGCATTGATGAAATCCTGCACGATGAGGAAGTACCCTGCGAAGCCCATTGTTTTGATGGTGAACAGCTCGAAGTCGAGCCGTTCCTTGATCTTGGGTTCCAGCGAATCGATGCCGCCGCCTGTTTCGCCCAGCCAGCGCTTGATGGCCCCTTCGTAGGTGAGGTGCTTCAGGTATTCATCCTGGTCGGTGAAGCCTTCGGGCAACTGGAAATTGGGCAGCAGGATATCCTTCTTCAACTTCAGCGTTTCCACCTTGTCCACGATCATGCCCGTATTGTCCACGGCCTCGGGCAGATCGCGGAACGTTTGGGCCATTTGCGCCTGTGTTTTGAAGAAGAAACGGTCGTTGGGAAAACCGAACCGCTTTCCCTTGCTGGAGATATCCTCATCCGTGGCAACGGGGGTGGCCTGCTTTTCGCCGGTGTTGATGCAAAGCAGGATGTCGTGCGCATTGCTGTCCTCCTGGTCGGTGTAGTGGCTGTCGTTGCTGGCGATCACCGGTACGTTGTACTGCTTGGCCCATTGCAGCAACACCGCGTTCACCTGGTCCTGCTCGGGCAGCCCGTGACGCTGTATTTCCACGTAGTAGTCCTCCCCAAAAAGGTCGAGCCACCATTTGAATTCCTTTTCGGCCTCGGCGAGGTTCCCTCTTAGAATGGCCTGCGGCACGCTGGCGCCCAGGCAGCAGGTGGTGGCGATAAGCCCCTTGTGGTACTGCAGGATCAGCTCCTTATCGATCCGCGGGTATTTGCTGTAGAAGCCATCGATGTAGCCAAGGCTGCACAGCTTGCTGAGGTTCTTATAGCCGTTGGCGTCCTTGGCCAGCATCAGCTGGTGGAAGCGCTTGTCCTTTTCCTCGCGGGTGAACTGTTTGCGGTGTCGGTCGGCCACCACGTAGAATTCACAGCCCACGATGGGCTTCACTTTCAGCGACCCATCATCGTTCTTGTGCTTGCCGGCCTCGGCCACGAACTTGAAAACGCCGAACATGTTGCCATGGTCGGTGATGGCCACCGCAGGCATTTTCTCGGCCACGGCCTTCTTGTAGATGGAGGAAATGTCGCTGGCCCCGTCGAGCAGCGAGAATTGGGTGTGTACGTGTAGGTGTGAGAATTGCATGCGGACCCGCGCCTTGTTGCCCATTGCCCGCTTTGTTGCAGGGCAAAGGCTTGTGCCGGAGTTGATCGGCGCGGCCCCGAAATTACCCTCCCCGAAGGGCTTTGCCCCCAACAGTTATCCACACCATGGCTGTTGGATCCTAAGCACGGCACAGGACCGCACGAACCCGTTTCCTGCTTACTTTTTTCGCGCCAGCAGCACCAGCCCGGCGATGGCCACAACACCCCCGATCAAGTAATAGGGTGAGAATGCGCTATCCTTCTTCCCGATGTCGATCTCGGTATTGCCGATCTTGATGGAGGTCTGTTTCTTGTCCTTTTCGCTCAGCCCATAAATGACAACCGCGGCCCCGACCAAGATGAGAATGATGGCTATTCCCCGTTTCATGCGTGGTGTTTGGGATGAAACACCGCCTTCAGGCACTTGTTCATTCCCATTCGCGCCCGGCCACGCGTTTGCGCCATTTCACCAAATGGAAATCAAGGCGCAGGTTTCCATGCGGGATCTCGTTTTCTGCGACCCACTACGGGGTCGTAAACATCACGTTCGTTTCGAGCTAATTGCTGTGACCCTCACGGGGTCAAATACCAAACGCCGGTCCCTCTGCCCGGAAAACAGTTGCCGTGGCATTGCGCATGCACCTATCTCTGCGCAGGTCGCACCAATTGGCCTCCGCGATTCCCCGCATCATTCGACCTTGTAGCGGGTCGCAGCCATTAGCCTCCAAGGTTCCCGGCATCATCGACCCCGGAGCAGGTCGAACCAATTAGCCTCCAAGGTTCCAGGCATTCGACCCCGTAGTGGGTCGCACCATTAGCCTCCAAGGTTCCCAGCATCATCGACCCCGTAGCGGGCCGCACCATTAGCCTCCAAGGTTCCAGGCATTCGACCCCGTAGCGGGTCGCACCAATCCCGCTTCTCCCGCACCATGGGGAAATTAAATTTGGACCGCCCTCTATTTTGCCACCTTGGCCAAATGAAAATCGAGGCGCAGGTTGCCATCGGTGCCTGGGCCTTCAATGTAAGCCTTCAGCGAATCGTGGCTGAGCGTATAGCTCACCGTATGCGGGAAATCGTTCTGCTTGTTCTCAAACGTCCACGTGCCGGCGCTGGAGGGGATGCGTGTAAAGGCCACGGCAGGGCCATCTTCCAGCCAGGCGAGGAAATGCCAACGCCCGGCGAAGTGCGTGATCCGCATAATTTCGGTTTGAACGACCGTGTCGCCCGCATACAGCATGGCCTGGCCATCGCACTGCGCATTTCTGCATGTCCATTGTTCCACATACCGGTGGCCATGCACATTCCCCTGCCACACACCTTGCAAGGGCGGCAGCGAATCGGGCGGCGCCAACAAAGCGGCCAAGCAGCGCGTAGCAGCGATCAAAGACAATGGCATGTGGTCAAGTTTATGGAGGGAAATATAGGGTGGGGCGGGCGGTTGCGGTTGTTCCGGGTACGGCCTGCGATCATGTGAGCGGATCTTGAAGCGGCCATCGCCTTTTGTTTAAGGGCTTCCTTCATTGCAAGTATTCCGTGGTACAGCCGTGAGGGTTGCACTTGATATTTCTGCGCCGATGCCTACATGGCCTGTACCGATGCCCCAATTCTTTCTTGACAGACCTGGCAAAACCCATATTTTCGATGCATAATCCGTCATTCCGCCCAGTTTCCGTTGATAGCCGGTCTGTTGTTGGCCCATCTTATACCTGTTTTTCTGACCGCACAGAGCGGCGGATGCCCCAACTTGGGCTTTGAGCAGGGCGATTTTTCCCATTGGGAAGGAGGAATCGGCTTCTGCTGCCCGATCAATGTCGGCGGTTCCATCATTATCCCCGAGCGCCAAACGATCATGAGCGGCAGTGGCACGGATCCGTACACCGATGATGCCATTTCAGTTGTAGCTCCCGGGGGTGGCTCCTATTCCGTCCGATTGGGCAATCCGTTGACAGGTGCGGAGGCGGAACGCCTGTCCTATGTAATGCAGGTGGATGCGAGCAATGCGCTTTTCGTATACCGGTACGCGGTGGTCCTGGAAGATCCCTTTCATGACCCTGAAGAGCAACCGCGTTTCGAGATCCGGATCACCAAGGTTTCCGTAGCGCAAAGCGTGGTGTCGCCCAAGTCGTGAACCACATTCATCAAAAGGACACCAGAAGCCTGATCCAACCCTTGGTGTTAAGGCTGTGCGTGCCGTGGTGATCCAACCGAAGCGCGTCAACTTCCCAAAACCCAGGTATGTATGGCCATGCATACGTCGGAATGCCTCACTTTCAGCAGGTTGCGTGAACCACATTTATCAAAAGGACACCAGAAGCCTGGTCCAACCCTTGGTGTTAAGGTCGTGCGTGTCGTGGTGATCCAACCGAAGCGCGTCACTTCCCCCAAAACCCAGGTATGCATGGCCATGCATACGTCGGAATGGCTGATACTCACCCGAATGTGTAACGATATTCGCCGCAAAGCCACTTCAAGCCAAGCCAATACCCCTGTTCAGAAGCGCATCAGTTCCCCAATAAACCCATGTATGCATGGCCATGCATACATGCTGAACGGTTGACCACCAACTACAATCGACCCAACACCTCCTTTAGGTACGTCCAGAACTTTTGCGCCGAAACGATGCTGGCCCGCTCATCTGGGCTATGTGCTCCCTTGATCGTTGGTCCGAAGCTCACCATTTCCATTTCCGGATAATTGCGGCCGATGATACCGCATTCCAGTCCCGCGTGTATGGCCAACACCTTCAGCTTTCCGCCGAAAAGATCCTGGTACACCTCCTCCATCAGGTGCACGATCTTGGCGTCAGGGCGTGGTACCCATCCGGGATAGCTGCCCGAAAACTCCACCTTGCCACCATTCAGCTCGAATACGGCACGGATCGTTTCCGCTTGGTCCATCTTCTCGCTTTCCACCGATCCGCGCGTGAGGCACATGACGGTGTAGTTGCCGCCTGCCAGTTGCACGCGGGCCGTGTTGTTGCTGGTTTGCACCAGGCCCGGCACATCAGGGCTCATGCGGAAAATGCCGTCCGGGCAGGCCTGCACGGCGAGCAGGAAACCGCGCTGCTCTTCGGCGGCCATCACTTCGGCGATGGTACCGGCCTCGGCCAATTGCACGTTCAGACCGGGGTCCGTGGCCAGGTATTCCGTCTTCAATTCCCTCTCCAGTTGCTCCAGCGCATCCCGGAACGCGTGCTCCTTGTCGCTCGGGAGGGTGAAGATTGCGTTGCTTTCGCGGGGTATGGCGTTGCGCAGCCCCCCGCCATCGATCGTGGAAAGCCGCATGCCATGTGCCTGACCCAACAGCAGTATGCGGTTCATGATCTTGTTGGCGTTGCCGAAGCCCAAGTGGATCTCTGCACCCGAGTGCCCACCGTTCAATCCGGCCAGGCTGAGCTTGAAGGATTTGTGGTCGGCCGGTGCTGCTTCCTTGGCATAAGTGCCATTGGCGGTCACGTCCACACCACCGGCGCAACCGATGGTGAGTTCGTCATCGTCCTCGGTGTCCAGGTTCAGCAGGATGGGAGCGGAGAGCAGGCCGCCCTTGATCTCGAAGGCACCGGTCATGCCGGTCTCTTCATCCACGGTGAACAGGGCTTCGATGGGCGGGTGGGGGATATCGGCGGATGCAAGCACGGACATGATGGCCGCCACGCCCAGGCCATTGTCCGCGCCAAGCGTGGTGCCTTCAGCCTTTACCCAATCGCCATCCACCTTCATTTTGATGCCGTCGGTCCCGAAATTGAAATCCGTTCCCGCGTTCTTCTGGTGCACCATGTCCAAATGGCTTTGCAGGGCCACGGGCGCGTTCTTCTCCTTGCCCTTGGTACCCGGCTTTTTTATGATCACGTTCCCCACTTGGTCCACATGCGTGGGCAGGCCAAGGCTTTCGCCAAATGCCTTGATGAAAGCGGTAACGCGCTCTTCCTTTTTCGAGGCACGCGGCACTTCGTTCAGGTCGGCAAAGTGATTCCAGAGATCCTTGGGCCCGAGGGCCCGAATAGCGGGATTGGTCATTGGCAATGGATGAAGTTGGGGTAAAGATCGGGCCGGGGATGTAGATGGCGGCCATCGAAATGGGCCGATGGATGTTGCACACGCAGTGATCAAGGCGCCACAACGATCCTAAAGCGCCGACTTTGTTGGTCAGCAAAGCTGGCTTCAATGATCCATGCACCAGGTCGCAGGCCGCCAATATCCAATGTGTACCCGCCAAGCACGGCTATCGGTGTGGATCGGCCAAGGTTATCCCAGCATTTTGCATGTAGGACCGGATCCGGTGCCTTGACGTTTAAAATGCCCTTGGCCGGTACGGGGAAAACGCTGAGCTCCGGTAAAGGGTATCGGTCCGCCAAGCCAACGCCCAAGGTTACCTGTACCGTGTCACTGCTCCAAATGCATCCCTGCGCTCCCGTGTATTCCACGTGGTAGGCACCGCTGCTTGAGGGGATGTGCTGTTGCTCTTGGCCTTGTGGAATAGGGCTTCCGTTGAAGTACCATTGCCAATCGGACCCTCCTTCCACCCAAAGCGAGTCGTTCAATTCCTGCACCTGCAACAACGGATCTTGTTCCTCGGTCACGATCGATCCGAGCACGATGGTTTGTCCATGCGCATCGGTAACCTGCACATCAAGCTCTCCCGCACATTGCCCGACCAGCCACGTGCCGCCGTTGCCATCGGTCCATTCCACTTGGAAAGGGGCGGTACCATTGATGAAAACAGCCCGGGTGCCATGGCATGTGCCAGGGCAGGTGCCGGTGGTGTGCACATTTACGGCGAAGGTGGTGTCCGCACCGACCACCAACATGCCATCGCCATTCTGTACATCGCTGATGGTGGATGGGCCGTAGCTGATCGACCCCCAGAAATAGCCACCGAAGGCGAGTTTATGGGGAGGCACGGGTTGCCGGTAAATGCATAAGGCGATGTCACGCTGATAACCACTGGGCTGGTTGAACCACACGGGGCTGCCGTCCGCGCGCAGTTTGAAGATCAACGCATCCTCGCCACCCAGCACCGTGAACGATTCCCCAAGAAGTTGCATGGTCTGTGTGAATTGCGCTGCCACGTATGCATTGCCCATTCCGTCCGCCACTACCCCCCAGGCGAGGTCGCGGCCTGGTGATCCCGCCCTGTGGCCCCATCGGTACATACCTTCCTGGTCCATGCCTAGCAAGAGCATATCGTCATCATTGCCCGCGGATTGCAGCGTGTCATCCGGCAGGTCCAAGCGGCCCCATAGGCTTCCGGTGATGAACAAATTGCCCAGGCTGTCGGCCGCTATGCCCGTGCCTTCCACGTTGGCCATGCCAGAAAAGCTTTCTGCCCATTGGGCGTTGCCCTGCAGGTCACAGGCCATCACGTACAAATTACCACTCGTGCTGTTGCTCACAAGGCTGAACCCGTCGAAGCCGGTGTTGGCATAGCTGGCTTTTCCGGTAACGAATAACCGGCCGCCTTGCACCGCAATGCTCCTGCCGCTGCGTTCTCCGCCGGCACCGTTGGAGATGCGTGCCCATTGCACAGTACCGGTGCTGTCGTATGAAGCCAGGAACACTTGCTGGCCATTGCCGGGATTGGGCAGTTGCAGGCTACCTGCCCGCACAGGATTTCCACCGGCCTTGCCTACCAGAAAGATCCTGCCATCCGCTGAAAGTGCCAAGCCACGCGCCTCGCTGGTCGCATTGTCGCCGCCGGCACGGCGGGCCCACAGGCAGGTGCCGGAGGTATCGTAACGGGCCACGAACAGGTACGTGCCCCCTTGGCCGGACAGTGAGATGCTATCGCTGAAGGTGGCCGTTCCGCGGTAGCTGCCCGCAACATAAATGCGGTCTTCGGCGTCAATGGCCACGGCGTATACACGGGCTTCGAAACTGGGAACGGTGATCGTGCGCAGCCAGATGCACTGGCCATCCGTTGAGTACTTGGCGAGCACGCCACCGGTGGTGGCTCCCACGCTCACGGCGCCACATGCAAATTGTCCATTGGAGCCGCGAGTGGTGCCGCCATAATACAACGCCCCTTGACTGTCCATGCCGATGGCTTGGCAGAAATCGTCGTTGCTGGTGCCGCCGCCACTGGTGGCCCAGTCCCAGGATTGGGCGGGGGAACTGACCGCACCGATCATTGCCGAAAAAAGAAGGATCCCGGAAATAGTAGTGCACTTCATTGCACAAAGGTCGTCGAACCCTGCAGCATGCTCTAATGCACCAATTCTGCCAGCACACCTTCGATCGCGTCCTGCAATTTTTGGCTGGCCCGCACCGTGTCCGCCATTAATTCCGGCCGTGGCGTGAGCGTGTTCTCCCGCAGGGCATCCACAAACGAACGCAGGCCCTCGCCACGCGGGGCGGTGGCAATGCCGGCCTCCATTTGTTCATCGATGGAGGCGATGAGCTTTTCGTCAAGATGTCCGTGTCGCAGCTCGGTTTCCAATGCACGCACGGTGCGCTGCAGGATCCTGAGACGGCGGATGATTTCGGTCGTGGTCATGCTTTCCTGGCGCGAATTTCGTGCTCCGCTTCCATTCGGCCTTATCCCTTGTGCCCCAGGAAACGCAGTTCCAACACCAATGTGCCAAGCCTGCATACGGAACGGGCTGCGGCGATAGAACAGCCACGCTGCTTCGTTAACCCACCGCCGCGGCAGCGAATGGATCATACATGAAATCCTCCACCGTTTGCTCAATATCAGCGAGCCCTTCCACAGTGGCCAAGCCTGAATCAAAAGCCTCGCGGGCAACTGCAGTGGCCACGGCCTTCGATAAATTCCTGACCTGCTTGATCCGCGGGTACAACGAGCCCAGTTTGATATCGTCCTCCTTCACGCTCTCGGCCAAGGTGCGCGCGGTGATCAGGAACATGGCATCGGACACCGTGCGGCTACCGGCCACCACGGCACCAAGGCCGATACCCGGGAACACATAGGCATTGTTGCCCTGGCCCGGACGGAACTCCTGGCCCTTGTACACCACCTTGCCGAATGGGCTTCCGCTGGTGAACACGGCGCGCCCATCGCTCCAGGTGTAGGCCTCCTCCGCCGTGCACTCGGCGCGCGAGGTGGGGTTGCTCAGCGCGAAGATCACCGGACGCTCGTTCATCGCGCTCATTTTGCCGATCACCGTTTTATCGAAGGCGCCGGGTGAGCCTGTGGCACCGATTAGCACGTTGGGCCGCAGGTTGTCCAGTGCCTGCAGGAAGGACATGCGTGGATGCTTGTGCGCATACCGCAGGTTGTGCGGCTTCAGGTTCTCGCGGCCTTCCACGATCAATCCCTTGCTGTCGAGGAACCAGCAGCGCTGTCGCGCCTCGTCCAAGGTGAGCCCTTCTTCCTGGAAGGCCGATACCATGAGGTCGGCGATCCCGGTGGCGGCGCTTCCCGCACCCAGGAACATCACTTTCAGGTCCTTGAAGGCCATGCCCGTAATGCGCGTGGAAGCGAACACGCCCGAGAGCGCCACGGCCGCCGTGCCCTGGATGTCATCATTGAAGCAAAGCACCTTTTCCCGGTACTTGTCCAACAGCTTATAGGCATTGCCGGTAGCGAAATCCTCGAATTGGATCAACGCTTTCGGGTAACGCTGTTGCACCGCCTGAATGAACTCGTCGACCAGGGAAAAGTATTCGTCCCCCTCCAATCGCCGGTCCGGATAGCCCAAGTAGAACGGGTCATCCAACAGCTTTTGGTTGTTCGTGCCCACGTCGAGCATCACGGGCAGGCATTGGTGCGGCGGGATGCCCGCCGTGGCGGAATACAGTGCCAGCTTGCCGATGGGAATGCCCATGCCATTGGCCCCGAGGTCGCCGAGGCCCAAAATGCGCTGGCCGTCGGTCACCACGATCACGCGCACATCCTCTTCGGGCCAATTCCCCAGCACCTCTGCCACCCGCCCCTTGTTATCGCGCGTGAGGTACAGGCCCTTGGTGCGCCGGAAGATCCGCGAGAACTCCAAGCAGGCCTCGCCCACGGTGGGCGTGTAGATCAGCGGCATCGTTTCCTCCAAATACCGCACCACCGTGGAGTAATACAAGCGTTCATCGCGGTCCTGGAGCGAGTTGAGCAAAATGTACCGGTCCAGGTCGTTGGCTTTGCTGTGCAGCATGTCCATCACGCGCGCCACTTGTTGCTCCTGGCCCACTACCGCATGCGGCAGCAATCCTTCCAGCCCCAAGGCCTTGCGCTCTTCCCGCGTGAATTCCACCGAGCGGTTCAACGCCGGGTCACGCAACACCTCCAGTCCCTTCTTCATGGAAGCGAAGGTACATAGGTGCCCGTGGAGCATCCCGGTCAGGTCCGGCCGTGGCCAGGCAAAGCATTCGACCGCAAGGGCCTCAGCGGGCAAAGCGCCAGGACTGGCCGCCGGGCTGGTCCGTACGCTGCAGGAGGTAGGTGCCGCTTGGCAACCGGGCCATATCCACCAGTGCATCGCCGTTCAGGCGGCCGCTCCAGGCCGTGCGCCCCATGGCATCGCGCAGGACATAACCGGCGCTGCCCGGTCCGGCCTGCACCAGCACCACTTGCCGGGCGGCATCGTATGCCGGCAACCGCTCTTCCCATGCCAAGGCATTTATGCCCACGGTATTGATGAAAATGATCTCGTCGCAATCCTGCATATTGTTCTGCGTGGCGCATACCAGGTTCACGCCTGGCTCCCGATACACCCAATTGCCATAGCCGCTCCCGCAAAAACCCACGGTGGCGCCCGCCTGGGCCAACGCCCGGTTCGATACGCCGTTGAAATTCACTTTTCCGCCGGCGGCCACCAACACCTGGTTGTTCAGCCCATCGAGCGAAAGGGAGTCGCCGCTGCCCACGTAAAAGCAGCTGTTGCTTACCGCCAAGTGGACGGTCCCGGTGATGAACTGCGTGTCCGCATTGATCTCGCCGGTGCATGACGACACAATGTTCTGGCATTGGGCCAAGGCGACGCCGAGATCACCGAACGCGAGAAACAACAGTGCTGTCCAAATATTTTTTTGTGCGTGCCATGGTGAATTGAAGATTGGCTTGAAATGGCAAATTTGCGGGAACGCCATGGTTCCTGCATCCCCCAAAAGGGGCATTAACTTGCACCCATGGCCCAACTCTTCCTCGACCTCGATGGTGTGCTCGCCGATTTCGACGCCGGCGCCCAGGCGGTGCTGCACATGCCGCCAGCGCAGTACCAAGAGAGGTACGGGCCGGGAGCCTTTTGGAAAAAGCTGGCCAACACCGCGGATTTCTACAATACGCTGGAGTTGTTGCCCGACGCGATGGAATTGGTGGAGGCCGTGCGCCATGTGGACCCCATCATTTTAACGGGCCTGCCGATCGGCAACTGGGCCGAGCCGCAAAAACGGGCCTGGGTCGAGCGCCATTTTCCCGGCATGCAGGTGATCACCACCCTGGCGCGCAACAAACCCAAGTATGCCGCGCCCGGCGATGTGCTTGTGGATGACCGCGAACGCTACCGGGATGGCTGGGAGGCGGTGGGCGGGGTGTTCGTGCACCACATGGGCGCTGGCGACACATTGAACCAGTTGCGCCAATTGGGCCTGTTGGCCACTTGAAGATGAACCGACCCGCGCCGCATCGCGTTCGCAGGGCATGGCCATCATCCGCATTGGCACCGCCGGCTGGCAATTGCCCAAGTCCTTGGTCGCAGAATTTCCCGCAACCGGCACCCATCTGCAACGCTATTCCGTGCGGTTCGGCACGGTGGAGGTGAACAGCACATTTTATCGGTTGCCCAGGCCCGCAACAGCCAAGCGTTGGGCGGCATCGGTGCCGCCGCAGTTCCGTTTCGCGCTGAAGATGCCAAAGGCCATAACGCACGAGGCCAAATTGCGGCACGCCGCAAAGCCGTTGTCCGCATTCCTGGAACTCCGTAACGCTTTCGGCCCGCAGGCCGGTCCGGTTCTCATGCAACTGCCGCCCAAGCTGGAGTTTTCGGCGGCGGCCGAGGATTTCCTGCATCAGTTGCATGAACACGATCAGCCCCATGTGGTGGTGGAGCCGCGCCATCCCAGTTGGTTCACCACTGAAGTGGATGATTTGTTGCGCCGCCTCGGCATGGCCCGTGTGGCCGCGGATCCACCGCGCGCTGAGGCCGATGGCCGCCCCGGCGGAAGCAAGCGCATGGTGTATTTCCGATGGCATGGCAGGCCGCGCATCTATTGGTCGTCCTACGGCACGGAGGACCTGGCCGTGCTTTCCGCGCAGATAAAGGCCCTGCCCAGCATAACGCAGGAGGCCTACGTGATCTTCGACAACACGGCGCAAGGCTTCGCCACAGGCAACGCGCTGGAGCTGATGCGTGTGCTGCCAGCAATGGGCACATGATCCGCCACGGGCAGAAGCACCATGCAACTGAATGATGAAAATCGGCCCTTCCCGTGGTGAAACGCCTCAAAACCCCCTGTGCAGCGGAAGTAAATTACACAACGGCAACCCGTGGGTTGGTCAATTGTCCAAGGCGGCACCGTACGGCCCGCTGCTTGCCACCGTGGACCCATGCAGACTTTCCTGAAACTTCCGGAACGGGACCCCATCGCCCGGGGGATCACACCGCAAAATACCCTTTCCATATCGGGTCGGCCTGCCGGCGCGCACGCCGCGTTCAAAAAGTTCATTCTCCAGCAGGACCACCCTTGCATTATGGCACGTTCCGCATTCAAGCAAGGGAATGTGGTGGTCAAGACCTTCGACCGTATGCTCCACCCCCGAACGGTCACCGGCATATTGAATGGCTTGACGGAATACCTGGCCAACATGGAAGCGGGCACGCAGAAATTCTATTCATTCATCACGGCCTTCCCGAAGGAACCCGCTGGCACTGAAATGGTATTCGAGCGCAAGTTGTGGCAGTTGCTGAACTGCCTGCACGTAATGGACCCGATGCCTTGGGACGAGAGGGTTTCTGATGACCCCGCCGACGAGGATTTCAGTTTCAGCCTGTGCGGCAAGGCTTTCTTCATTGTGGGCATGCACCCGGGCAGCAGCCGGAAAGCGCGCCGCAGCCCCTATGCAGCGATCGCCTTCAACCTGCACCAGCAATTTGAGCATCTCCGGGAAATGGGGGTGTATGAAAACGTGAGGGACAAGATCCGTGAGCGCGATAAGGCATTCCAGGGCAGCATAAATCCCATGCTTGATGATTTCGGCAATTCCAGCGAGGCGCGGCAGTACAGCGGCCGTGCCGTGGGCGAGGATTGGAAATGCCCATTCCATGCCAAATAGACCGATATGCCAAGGACCATTGAACCACAGACCGGTACCGCATTCATTCTACCCAAGGACCATTTCCTGACGGTGATCGACCCGCAGGGTGGGCAGGTGAGCGATATGGTGTGTTTCGCACTGGCGGACAAGCGCGAAAAGCTATCCGCCGGAAAGACCATGGATTTTGAGGAAAGCCTCCTGCTCACCACAGGGAACTACCTGTGGAGCAACCGCGGCCGCAAGCTGATGCAGATCGTGCAGGACACCAACGGGCGTAACGACATCCTGCTGGCCCCATGCAGCCCCGAAACCTTCCAGATCATGTACAACAACCACGACCCGCACCCGAGCTGCTTCGTGAACCTGCACACCAACCTTGCAGCATTTGGGCTGGCCCCGGATGATATTCCCACCGCCTTTAACATTTTCATGAACGTGCAATTCACCACGGAAGGAAAGTTGAGCGTGCTGAAACCCACGACCAGGCCAGGCGACCACCTCACCCTGAAAGCACTGGACGACCTGATCATCGGCCTCACCGCCTGCTCCGCAGAGGACAGCAATGGCGGCACGTTCAAGCCCATCTGGTACGAAGTGTCGGCGGATTTGGCGGAAGTTGTTGGGTAGCGGGGTTTCGACATTCAGCCGTGGGCACCAATTCACCTCTTCAACCACGCATCTTTCACCTGCTTAAAGTGGTTGATGCGCTTATCGATCTTCAAGATTTCCTTCGGATAGAACTCCAACATGATGTCGCAGAAGTCGATCATCCATTTCTTGCGCGGATTGCCCGGCACCACTTGGATCTTGTTCGAGTTGGCGATCTGGATCTGGCCCCATCCCAACGCCCCAACGGTAAGGCATTCCCATGACAAGAACTCGATGGGAACGAAATGAACGTTCTTCACTTCCACCTTGGTGCCGACCACATCATAAGCGATGGCCATCACCACAAAATAATTGTTGTCCGCTTCATAAAACCGTGACAGTCGCTCCACGGAGGTCAGGTTGGGCATGTTGAAGTGCGTGTCCAAGCGATGGGTCTTCACATCCACCACGCAGTAGTTGCCGGCGCTGTCCTCGAATGCCAGATCCGCCATGGCACGCCGCGCGAAGTCGGCCGTGTACTTGCCGCCGTGCTTGCCGATGATGGATTGGAAGTGCTCGCCGAGAACACCTTGAATGGCATCACCGACGGCACGGGTACTGCTTGCACTTGCCTTGCTGATGAAATCCGGCTGCCCGTTCAGGAAGCGTTTGATCTCGGCTTCAATGGAGATGAAGTCCTGGGTATGGAAGAGCGGACTTTGGCTCATGCTCCCTGATCGTGCGTGGAGAACAATCCGATCTCTTCCTTTTGCAAGCGTTTGGGCTTGGCCGCAGCCTTGCTTTGTTGCGGTCCCGAGTTCCGTTCCCAGAACACACCATCGGTATAGCCTTGTATGCCCGGGTCATCCGTGGCCATGTCCAAGCGTTTGATGGCAACGCAAGCATAACGTTCATCCACCTCGATCCCTACAAAACGACGACCGAGCTTTTTGGCCACAACAGCTGTGGTTCCGCTTCCGAGGAAAGGATCGAAGACCACATCGGCGGGCCTTGAGCTGGCGAGGATCGCTTTGGCGACAAGCTTCTCCGGCTTCTGGGTAGGGTGGTCGGTGTTCTCGGGCATGCTCCAGAACGGCACGGTAAGGTCCGTCCACAAATTGCTCGGATGCGTGAGGCGGAATGAACCCTGTTCGCTACGTTCCCAATCCTTCGGTGCGCCGTTGTCATCGGTGTACGGGGCCACCACCTTGCGTTTCAGCTTCACGGCCCCGGCATTGAAGTGGTAATCCTTGCCCACTGTGCAGAACCAGATGTCCTCGCTGCTGTTCTTCCAGTTGCTCAATGCACCGCGGCCCTTCTCCCGCTCCCACGTAATGCGGTTGCGCACCACGAAGTACTTCTCCGCCACGCGTTGGATCGCGGAACTGCTCTTCCAATCGCCGCAGATGTACACCGAAGCATCGGGCCTCAACAGCCGCACGCACTTGCCGATCCAGGCATCCAGCCATTCGGCATACCGGACATCGCTCATCTCCTTGAAGCGCTCCTCACCGAACACCTTGTCCATGTTGTAGGGCGGGTCCACGAACAGCAGGTCCACGAAAGCAGGTGGAAGGAGGTCCAATACTGCGAAGGTGTCGCCCAGGATCACTTGGTCCAGTACTTCAGCAGTGCGCATTTCGCCATCTGCACGCAAAAGCCGACCAGCGAAGGCTTCCTGCTCCGCGGGACTCATTGTGATGGTGCGGTTGCGCCCGGCGCGGGGCTTATCGGTTGGCATGGAGCGAAGATAGCGGTGCGTGTTCTTTTGGAAAGGGAAGGGGACATGTGCTGCATATCTTGCCGGTGGAATTCACGCTGTATACGTCCATAGTCAGATGTCCTCAACAAGCACCCAATCCCAGATCAATTGCCCGAATTGCGGCACGCCCATCGATGTGAATAAGGTGCTTCTTGAGAAAGTGCGCACGGGCCTTCCATCATTGTGAGCGGAGATCATGGAGTGGAGGGACATCATCCCGGTTGCATGCGTGCTGCTGATGGCGGGGCTGACCTATTGGACCAGCCGACATTTGGAACGGATGAAGAACAGCTTCCAACGGACGCTGAAACGCTATGACCTGCTCAACGTGGAACGCTTCAAAACACTGGACCAGGTGGATGACCGGCTGGTGGATGTGCAGCAGGCCATGTATGAGCATCACGTGAGTCTTCACAAACCAACGCCATCGCAAGGTCTGAACGAGTTGGAAGGCTTCAAGGCGGCATCCCTGGCATTGTCGAAGGCCAAAGTGAAATCCGAGAAGTACTTTGACCAAGCCTTCAATGAGCAGTTCGGAAAGCTGGTGGGGGAGGTGCAGACCGTGCTGATGCATGCCCAGGACCTGCGTGGTGGATTCTTGAATGTGCAGCAAGCCGGTGAAGTATTCAGACAATTGAACAACAAAACGATCACCGTTCGGGAACAGGTGGCGGAATTCAGGAAGTTGATGGCCAAAAAGATCCAGGACGATCTTAACCTTTGACCGGCCGAACTTGTATTGGCCGGTCCACCATCCGGGTTCCACTGAATCTCAAAGCCCGGCCTTAGTGTGCTTTGGTTCCGATCACTGAAGCAGTCACCCGGTACCGTGCCCCCTTCTTCGCCCCCTGCCGCTCCACCTTGCCCGCCTCCAGCAGGGCATTGATGGCCGCGTTCCACGCGCTGGCCACGATGCCCGCCCCGGCCACTATAGCGCTTCGGGCATGCCAGCCGGGGTGCGCTTGCAGAAAGCCGGTGATGGCCGCCGCTACGGTGCCGAGGTCTTGTGTTTCCGCCTTGCGTGGGCGGCCCGGCCCGCGCCGCTGGGGAACAGGCTCGGCAGCCAAGGGCAGGGCGTCCTCCGGTTCGGGGTAGGTGGCCTGCTGCGGCTTGGTTTTGGTTGTGGCGGGGTGTTGCCGCAGCTGGGGTGGCGGGGGCGCGGAGGAGGTTTCCACGTGCAGCAGGGCTTCCAGCAGCTTGGCCTTGGTTGCTTCTCTCTTTTCCAGCGCCGCCTCCAAGCGGTCGCACAACGCCATCAACTCATCCACCTTGGCCACGATGCGGTGCTGCTCGGGGAGGGGGGGGAGGGGGAATGGTGTGTTGACAATCTTTTCCTTCGAGATATTCGGTTGCGCACCACCCTCGCTCTGGCTATGGAAGGCACTCCTCATTGCCAGTAATTGCAGGAAGAGATACTTGTTCACGATTCCTGATAACACAGTACAGCCGCACACCGCCTGGTTCGTAACAGCATCCTCCCCGAGTATTGCCAGCTTACCGATGGTCGCCCCATACATGGCGATTAACACATCGTCTTTTCGATTGAGTCGGAAGGAGCACTCCTTCAACGCTATGTCAGAAACCCTCTCATCGGAACCCGTGAGTCCGATGACATCATTGAGTTCTCCGCTTTTCAGCCAGGTGTATGCGCCACCGTAGTACTCAGCTTTTCCTCGTGAAGGTGTTGACCCAGAACCCCAGTCCCCGATAACACCCAGCCTTGTCCATGACCATCCTGCTGGAATCTCGAACGGACGTTCATCTGGTCCGACACTGAGCAGTGGCTGTGTCCTTTTGAACTCTCGTGCTTCAACTAGTTTCACGCGTTCAGCTGCCATCCTCTTCAACAGCACCTCCGCCGGTTCATCCCGTTCATCCTGCTTCACCAACCTCCCCCTTACGGCGAGGTCCAGGATGGTTTGGCGCAGGGCGGCGATCTGCTCTTTGCGGGTGGTGAGGGCGGGCAGCTGCGCCAGTGCGAACTGCGTTGTTTCGGGTTCCGTTTCGGAAACAAGGCCCTGCCACGTAGCGGCGGTAAGGTGCGTGCGGTGCTGCTCCCGCCGCTGCTGCGCTGCCTCCAAGCGGTCGCACAACGCCATCAACTCATCCACCTTGGCTACAATGCGGTGCTGCTCGGGGAGGGGGGGGATGAGCATTGGGAACTTCTTCAGCCCCTGCATGCTCAATCCTTCACGCGACACACCAACTTGAACGTCATCGATCACCTTCTGAAAGAACGGCGAACGCAACGACAGATGAATGAACTCACGAAGCGTGGGGTCGAACAATCGAATGATCGCAACGTGCTGCGATACGTTCCCTTCCTTGAAGTTATCCGGAACCAATGCACATCTGCCTATGGAAGCTCCGGTAATGTTGAGAAGGATGTCGTTCCGTTGAACGTGAGTGCCGGACATGCGCTCGTGGATCGCATGCGGTATGAGTGCTACGTCGTCTAAACGCAGTCCATCATCATGCACGTTCTGTGACCTGAGAAAGGGGACCCCTTCATCTTGATACACGGACTTGCCACCTAATGGGGTGCTGCCTGCACCGAGTTTTGCTGCCAACCAACCCATGCGCACAATGCGCCATCCCTGCGGCACTTTGAACGGCACTACGTCCTCATCAATGTTTTCCAAGGGAACAGCGGCCTTCAATTCCTTATTGGCAACGAGGCGCAGCATCTCTTGCCGCGTTCGATTGAGCAAGTGATCAACCGATTCGTCCTTCTTGCTCTGCCCCACCAACTTCCCCCTAACCGCCAAGTCCAGAATGAACCGCCGCAAGCGCGGCACCGCATCCGGTGCATCGCCCAAGCGGTGGAAGTGCTCCAACAGTACGTCAGCGTTCATCGCAGCAGCGCTTCCTCCAAAATGGCTTTCAGCTGGTCGCGCAAGGCGATGGCCTCGCGGTCGGCGGCATCCAATTGGGCCAGCAGTTCCTTGGGGTCGCCATGGTCCTCGGCCACGGTGTGCGGGTTCTTCCAGTCCAGGTTGTAGCCGCGCGCCTTCACCTCCTCGGCGCTCACCTTCCACGCCACTTCCGTTTCGGTGCGGCCTTTGCGTTCGGCGCCGCCCCACCAATCCGCGCAGGCTTGCAGGTGCTCCAGGCGGATGGGCCGCGTCATGCTGTAGGCCTTCTGGCCTTCGGGCACGCGGTGCTCGTAGTACCAGATCTCCTTCGTGGGCCGCCCCTTCTCAAAGAAGAGCAGATTGGTGCCGATGCTGGCGTAGGGCTTGAACACGCTGTTGGGCAGGCGCACAATGGTGTGCAGGTCGCATTCCTCCATGAGGTGTTCCTTCAGCCGGGTTTTTACGCCTTCGCCGAAGAGGGTGCCATCGGGCAGCACCACGGCGGCGCGGCCGTCGTTCCGCAGCAGGCGGATGATGAGGGCCAGGAAGAGGTCGGCGGTCTCGCGCGTTTGGAAGTGCTTGGGAAAGTTGGTTTCGATGCCGTCCTCCTCCTTGCCGCCGAAGGGCGGGTTGGTGAGCACCACGTCCACGCGGTCGCTGGCGGTGTAGCTGATGTAGGGGCGGGCCAGGGTGTTGTCGTGCCGCACGAAGCTGGGGTCCTCCACGCCGTGCAGCAGCATGTTGGTGACGCAGAGCATGTGGGGCAATTGCTTCTTCTCCACGGCGCGCAGGCCCTGCTGCATCCGCTTTTCGTCGGCGGGCTTCTTCACGTAGTGCTCGCGGATATGGCGGATGGCGCAGGTGAGGAAGCCGCCGGTGCCGCAGGCGGGATCAAAAAGCACTTCGCCGGGCCTGGGGTCGATCTGCTGCACCATGAAGGCGGTTACGGCGCGGGGCGTGTAGTACTCGCCGCTGTTGCCCGCGCTCTGCAGGTCGTTCAGCACCTGCTCGTAGATGTCGCCGAAGTGCTGCCGCTCGCTGAGGTTGTTGAAGTCCACGCCGCTGATCTTGTTGATCACCTGGCGCATCAACTGGCCGCTCTTCATGTAGTTGTAGGCGTCGCCGAACACGCTGCGCACCACGCGGGCGCGGTTGCCGCTGGTGCCTGTCGTGGGCAATTCCTTCAGCTTGGGGAAGAGCGTGTCGTTGATGAAATCCAGCAGCGCATCGCCGGTGATGCCTTCGGGGTCCTGCGCCCAGGCGCGCCATTGCAGGCGCTTGGGGATGGGCGATACGTAGTCGCTGCGCATCATCTCCAGTTCCTGGTCCTGGTCGTCGATGATCTTCAGGAAGAACATCCAGCACAGCTGGCTGATGCGCTGGGCATCGCCATCCACGCCCACATCCTTGCGCATGATGTCCTGGATGGACTTGACGGTGTTGCGGACGGACATGGGCTAAGGAGTCTTTGACTTATCGCGATCAGCGATGCCCTTGAGTTTGTTCGCGGGCAGTGCTTGATAGAGGCCAGATATCTTCTTCGGCTCTGCTATCCGGTTCTCAACGATGATATTAACCAGCACGAACAGATTCTGAACGACTTCGGCATCGTCGGTGTCGATCTGACCTGGGTGAACTGCGTCATTACCGGTTACCCGAACGATGTCCAGCGACTGCTGAACAAGTTCCGGAAGGCCTTTCTTGACTAGGTTCTTTATATCCGTATCGATGTGCTCTCCAGGCTCACCCAGATGAACGCATAGTTTCTGGATGGCCAGTCTAAGTAGCGCAGCGGCACCCCTGGGTGACTTTTCAGTAATCGACGCCGCCTCTTCGTAGAGCTTAAGAATGTCCGGCGGCATTTCCGGATTGGCCCGAGGTGCTGTACTCGTGTCGGGATAGACCATCTTATCCACTACCCAAACGCTTGGCTTTTTGCAGTGATGGCAGATGGCAACTTTCAGAGGGTTTGAATCATTCCCAGGGAAGTGCTCGAAGATGAAATTTCGATGCTTCCAATCCTGCTTAGCGAATACGCCACAATCAGAGTGAGGACAAGTGAATGATTCGGCGTAAACGGTTGGCTTGACGTACTTCATGATTAGGCGACTGTGCTGTACAACTCCGCTTGCATCTCATGCACGGCCTCTGCGAACTGCTCCCTTCCCCCGAACTCCTTGATGAGCTGGAAGGGCGTGCCCAAGGTGTTGAGCGGCGGAATGCTCAAGATCGCGGGATCCTCCAGGTCCAGTACACCTTCGTGCTGGTACTTGGCCAGCAGGGCATCCAGCACGGCACGGGCCTGCGGGCCGTACTTCGTGAAGAGATCGCGCTTGCGCACGTTGTTGGCGCGCTCCTTCCGGGTGAGCGGCTTGCGGTCGAAGGCGATGTGGCAGATCAGGTCGAAGGGGTCGAGGTCCTTGCCCAGTTCGGCGGCGATGGTGTCCAGCGGCAGGCCCTCCTCCTCCAGCTCGTGCAGGATGGCGTCCTTACGCTCGGCAGTGTTCCAGCTGGTGAGGAAGGCATCCAAACTGCTGTAGTGCTTGCGCAGTTCGCGGCGCGTGAAGTCGCGCAGGCTCTCGGTGATCAATTTGCCCTCGCCATCCAGGTATTCCACGCGTTCGGCCACGATGCTTACAGGCACATTGTCCACGTACACCTTGCGGCGTTTGGGGCCATTGCCCGGTGGTAGGCTGATGTCCGGCGGATCGCCGCCGTCCACGATCACTTCCTCCTCGCCGGGCTCGGGCGGTAGCGGGTCGTCCTCGCCTTCCTCGGTGGGCGGCACCTCTGGCGGGGTCATGGGGCCGTCGTCCTCCGGCTCGTAGATCTGCACCGGTTCGCCATCGAAGTCCGGATCGGCGAAGAGCTTGGTGGCCCCGCGGAAGTCGATGAGGGTGAAGAAGTACTTCTTGGTGTCCTCATGCACGCGGGTGCCGCGCCCCACGATCTGCTTGAACTCGGTCATGCTGGCGATCTCGCGGTCCAGCGCGATCACGCGGCAGGTCTGCACGTCCACGCCGGTGCTCAGTAGGCGGCTGGTGGTCACCAGCACGGGGTACGGGCTTTCCGGGTCGATGAAGTTGCCGAGCTCGTTCTGGCCTTCGGCATCGCTGCCCGTGATGCGCATCACGTAGTGGTGGTTCTTGGCGTACAGGTCGGCATTCTCGTTGATCAGCGCCTGCCGCATGCGCGCGGCATGTTCCTCGTCCACGCAGAACACGATGGTCTTCTGCATGCGGTCTCCGCTCTCCTTCAGGAAATCGCTGATGCGCCGGGCCACCAGCTTGGTGCGCTTGTCCAGCACCAGTGTGCGGTCGAAATCGGTCTGGTTGTAGATCCGGTCCTCGATCTCCACGCCCTCGCGGTCGGTGTCGCCCTTGGCGGGGCGGTAGCCCTCCACATCCTTGTCGATGTGTACCTTGATCACTTTGTAGGGCGCGAGGAAACCGTCGCGGATGCCTTCCTTCAGCGTGTAGCTGTACACCGGATTTCCGAAGTAGTGGATGTTGCTGGCATACTTGGTCTCCTTGGGCGTGGCGGTCATGCCGATCTGGGTGGCGCTGGAGAAGTACTCCAAGATCTCGCGCCAGGCACTGTCCTCGGCGGCACTTCCGCGGTGGCACTCGTCCACCACGATCAGGTCGAAGAAGTCCGGGCTGAGCTCCCTGTACAGCTTATCGCTCTCCAACGGACCTGTGAGGGCCTGGTAGAGACCGAGGTAGACCTCATACGAGGTGTCGATCCGGCGTTTGCGGCCTTGGTCGCGGTCCACGGCCAGGGTTAGGTCCACCGTGCTGCCGTCCGCCCGTTCAATGGTCTTGCTGCGCGTGCTCAGCTTGGCCATGGCGGCGCCGAAGGGGCGGAAATCGTTCACCATGGTCTGGTCCACCAGCACATTGCGGTCGGCCAGGAAGAGGATGCGCTTCTTGCGTCCGCTCTTCCACAGCCGCCAAATGATCTGGAAGGCCGTGTAGGTCTTGCCGGTGCCGGTGGCCATCACCAGCAGCACGCGGTCCTGCCCCTTGGCAATGGCCTCCAGCGTGGCGTTGATGGCGTTGCTCTGGTAGTAGCGCGGTTCCTTGCCGCTGCCATCGTCGTGGTAGGGCTGCAGCACCGTTTTTTCAGCCTCCGGCGTGAGGCCCTTCCACGCACAGTACTTCGCCCACAACGCTTCCTGCGTCGGGAACTGGTCCAGCGTGAGGTTGGTCTCGATGGTGCCCCCGGTCACGGTGCGGTCGTGGAACACGAAGCCGTCGCCGTTGCTGCTGAAGACGAAGGGGATGTGGAGCGTTTGCGCGTACTCCAACGCCTGCTGCATGCCAGCGCCCACGCTGTGGGTGTTGTCCTTTGCCTCAATGACGGCGATGGGAATGTTGGGCTCGTAGTACAGGATGTAATCGGCGCGCTTCTGCCTGCCGCGCGTAACGAGCTTGCCCCGCACAATGATGCGGCCCTTGGTGAAGCCCACCTCCTCGCGGACCTGCGTGTGCAGTTCCCAACCCGCCTTCACCACGGCAGGCGTGATGTACTTGGTGCAGATGTCGCGTTCGGAAAGCGTCTTTTTGTCCATGCCGTTGGTGGCGGGCAGAATGGGATGGCACGCAATGTACTTCCATGGAAGGGAATGGGTGCGGTTTCTACTGCGTGAGCGGGCGCAGCGACAGCCCGGCGCCGGAAGGGCCTTGCAACCACGAGCAGCGAGGAGGCGCGCGGAACGAGCGACCCCGGAGCGCCGTGGATGCTGGCCCTGACAAGTCCGGCTATAGCGGAGCACGCGACCGGCCGCATTTGGGCCGGGCACGCCCAGAAAAATCCCTACCCCTGATCCAACTTCCGCACCATCGTCAAAATAGTAGCGATCGCCACCGTCTCACAGGAATGCCGCCACGCACATGGCCGACGCATTTGCAAGATTGTCCCATGTCCGATGCAATGCCCGACCGTCCTCGGGCATAGGACATAGGACAATCTTGCAGCCTACAGCGCATCACCCCTGATCCAACTTCCTCACCATCGTCAAAATGGTTGCAATGGCCACCGTTTCACCCGTCTCGTCGTACACGTCCACCAAAAACTTCACGATCCCCTTGGCTATGTCGTCCTCGCTGCGCTTTTCCTGGTCCACCTTTTCCTTCACGGTGAATTTCACCCCGATCGTCATGCCCGGGTATACCGGTTTGGTGAAACGGCACTCGTCCAACCCGTAGTTCAGCAGAACCGGGCCTTTTTTAGGGTCCACAAAAAGGCCGGCGGCCTTGCTCAGGATGAAATATCCGTGTGCCACCCGCTGTTCGAAGATGGTGCCATCGAGGCTGGTGGCGTCCACGTGCGCGTAGAAGTTGTCGCCGCTCACATTGGCAAAGTTGGCGATGTCGGCCTCGGTCACCGTGTGCTTGGCCGTGATCACCGTATCGCCCACCTGCAGCTCCTCGAAGTGCATGCGGAAGGTGTGCTTTTCGGTCTCGTTGTAGGTTGCGCCCTGTTGGTACTGCTGGGTGAGTGCGGTAATGGCGCTGGGGTGGCCCTGCACGGCGGTGCGCTGCAGGTAGTGGAGCACGCCGCGCTTGCCGCCCATCTCTTCGCCGCCGCCGGCACGGCCGGGACCGCCGTGCACCAGCGTGGCCAGCGGGCTGCCATGGCCGGTGTTCTCCTTGGCCATGTCGCGGTCCAGCACCAGCATGCGCCCGTGGTGGCTGGCCGCCCCCCACACGAATTGTTGCGCCACCTTCTTGTCGTACGTGGCAATGGTGGCCACCAGCGAGCCCTTGCCCAGCTTGGCCAGCGCCACGGCATCGTCAATGTCCTTGTAGGGCATCAGGGTGCTCACCGGCCCGAAGGCCTCCACATTGTGGCTCACCTGGTTTTTCCATGGGTCGGTGTTCAGCAGCAGCACCGGGCTCATGAAGCTGCCCATCTGTTTGTCTCCGCCCACCACCTCCACATCGTCCAGGCTGCCGAACACGATCTCGCTCTGGGTCAGCAGCTCGGCCAAGGCGCGTTTCACCTCTTCGCGTTGGGCCTGGCTGGCCAGGGCGCCCATGCGCACGCCTTCCGCGCGGGGATCGCCGATCACCGTGCTGCCCAGCCGTTTTCCCAGGGCCTTCTGCACATCGCCGATCAGTGCTTCGGGCACCATGATCCGCCGTGCCCCGGTGCAGCGCTGCCCGCATTTAAGGGTGATCTCGCGCCCGGCTTCTTTAATGAACAGGTCGAACTCAGGCGTGCCCGGCAGCGCATCCGGGCCCAGCACTATGGCGTTCAGGCTGTCCGCCTCCATGTTGAAGGGTACGCTGCGGTCCACGATGCTATCGTGGCGCTTCAGCATGCGGCCGGTGGCGGCGCTGCCGGTAAAGGTCACCGTGTCCTGGCTGTCCACATGGTCCAGCAGGTCGCCCGCGCTGCCCACGATCAGCTGCAGCGCGCCTTCGGGCAGTATCCCGCTTTCCACAATGTCCTTCACCATGGCCTCGGTGAGGTAGCTGGTAACGGTGGCCGGCTTTACCACGGCGGGCACGCCCGCCATCCAGTTCACCGCGCATTTTTCCAGCATGCCCCAAATGGGGAAATTGAACGCGTTGATGTGCACAGCCACGCCCTCCTTGGGTACCATGATGTGGTGGCCGATGAAGCTGCCTTCCTTGCTTGTCTTCACCGGGTCGCCGTCCACGTAAAAAGGCATGTTCCCCAAGGTGCGCCGCAGGCTGGCATTGGCGAACACGTTCCCAATGCCGCCCTCAATGTCCACCCAGCTATCGGCCTTGGTGGCGCCCGTGCGGTAGCTGATCTGGTAGTACTTTTCCTTGCGTTCCATCAGGTACAGGGCCAGTGCCTTCAGCATGCGCCCGCGCTCGGGAAAGGTCATCCGGCGCAGGGGAGGGCCGCCCACCTCGCGGCCGTAGCGCAGCATTTCGGCAAAATCCACCCCCCCCGATGAGGTGGTGGCGATCACCTCGCCGGTGCTGGCATCGTGCAGCTCGGCGAGTTTTCCCGTGCCGGCCACCCATTGGCCGGCGATGTAGTTATGAAGTTGCATGTGTTTCAGCCCGACGATAGGCGGGCCGGGCGAAGGTAAAGGTGCGGGCAGGGGTTGCAAGCGGCGTACGTGGGCCGGCGCTTCGGGTCCGTGCATCACAATGTGTGTGCCGGTCGAGGTTGAATGTACATGCGCGTGTGGGTTTGGGCGTGCCCCTCGTTCCTCGGGTCGGGCTATCCGCTGTACTCCTCGCTACCCTTCGCCGCTACGCTAACTCACGGTAGCTGCGGGGTGCCGCTCCTATCCCTCACGCAAGATCGCGGTTGCATGGCAAGGCCGCCTTGCGGTCAGGCCGCATCCTGCAGCTCCTGCGCACCCACGGCCAGTTCCACGAATTGCTGCAGCTTCAGCATTTCGCCGCGCGCCCTGCGTTTGCCCAGCTGGGCCGTGGCCCGCACGCAACCACCCGCCAACACCAGCACCCAGGCCAGGTGCAGGGCCCAGGCATTTTCCTTCAACATGTATTGCGCCAGGCCCACGTTCAACGCGATCACGGCGAACAGCCCCAACGCCAGGTAGATGCCCATGAAGCCCATCCACACGGTGGGCGCCGGGCCGATCATGCAGCGCACCACGGTGCGGGTCTCCTGCCCGGGCACTTGGTCCATCTCAAGGTCTATGTCCATTTGCGGAGTCCACAGCCGGCGTTGCGCGGCGGGCCGTTTCAGGATCATGTTGGGCAATTGCCCGGTCAGCAGGTAGCCTTCCGGGTTGTCGTCGCGCACCTTCGCCCTTATGCGGTCGCGCACCGCATCGGGGTGCAGCAGCGTGCGGAACTTGAAGCGGGGCCTGGATTTCATGGCATGCCTCGGTCATATGGCCAACGGTGCACCGCCGCGGGGTCACAGGCCCAAATTGAGGTAATTCTCCTTGGCCCCGGGGCAAACGGTGGGGCAGGGGAATGAACCCACCATCACATCCGAGGGCTTGCCCACTTGTTTGGCCTTGCCGCCGCTGATCGATATGGGCACCAGCTCGAAAGTGCCAAGCCCGGTGGTGGTTTGCCGTTCGCGCAAGGCGATGCCCTGCGCCCCGCTAACGGCCAACAGTTTTGCCAGCATGCCGTTCTCCACGTCCAGGGCCCAGGGCGCCAGATCGCCGCGCTTGGCGTTCAGCACTGCGGTCCGGGCGCGTGCTTCATCCAAATGTGCCATCTCCGTGCGCCCCGATCGGATCGCGATGAACTGATAAAACCGCGCGTTCCCCTTGTTGTCCGGCACATGGGTTCCGCCCTCGGCGCTCACCGGCGCTGCTATGGCGCTGTTCTTTCCGTCGGCCTGTGCCGGGTAGAAACGCAGGCCCCAGGCGTCCGCTTCCAATTCGATCACCGTACGCGCGTCGAAGCAGGCCGTCCAGTCCTCTTTCCCGGCACCGGTTTGCAGAAAGCCGTAGATCGCCACACCGGCCACTGCCGATACGGCCGCAACGGCGGCAAGCGTGCCCAATGATGCTTTTCTATCCTGATTTGCCATGATTTTTTGGGGTTGAGGATGGAAAGGTAACAGAACAATCGGCCCTGCGTCGGCAGGCCGGGCTTATTTTTACTGCCATTCCAAATGGGCCGGTGGCGGGGGAAATACCATGCATTGATCGTTCCACTGGCGTTGGCCTGTGCCTTGCCGGCCGCCGGGCAGCAGAGGCTGGTTGAGCACTATATGCAGCTTTGCGACAGCGCCGCGAAAGCGGGCAACAGCAAGCTGGCCATACAAACAGCGGGCGTGGCGCTGGGCCTGGCCGACGGCTCGGGCGATAGTTTGGCCGGGGCCGCTATCAGGGTGCGGCGCAGTACCCTCTTTCTGGTGCAAGGTGATTACACCTCCGGCCTCAACGACCTGCAGGGCGCACTGCCCATATACGAAAAAGCGGGTGACCACGCCGGTATGGCCACGGTTTACAACACCATCGGCTCCATCCATTACTTCGACCGCAATTTTCAGCAGGCCAACGAGTACTACCGGAAAAGCCTGGCCATGCAGATCGAGCTGGGCAATCGCTCTGAACAGGCGATGCTGTACGGCAACGTGGGTTCCGCGCTGCAGGAAATGGGGCAGCTCGACAGTGCCTTGGCCTACCATAAGCGCAGCCTGGCCATTAGGTTGGCCGATGACCAGCAGGACTGGTGGCCGATCTGCTATGCCAACCTGGGGTCCTGTTTCAGCAAAATGGGCCGCACGGACAGTGCCCTGCACTATTTGGAGGTGGCCCAAGGCCTGTACGCGCCCGAAAGCCGTAACAGCATAGCCTATTGCCAATTGTTGATCGACCACGGCATGGCGCTGATCCCGGCCGGGCGCTATAGGCAAGCGATCCGCTATTGCGAGGAAGGTTATGCCATGGCAATGACGCTCACGCACACGTCCGGGCGCGTAAAATGCTACGAATGCCTGTACAAGGCCTGGCTGGGCTTGGGCGATAAGGCCAAGGCCCTGGAGATGCATGAGAGATACATCGCCTTGCGCGACAGTGTTTCCAGCGAGAACCGCAACAAGGACCTGCTCCGCCTGGAGCTTACCTACAACTTCGAGCGCGCCCGGTTGGCCGACAGCCTTAAACGTGCCGAGGCCGACCACCAGGCCCAACTGGCCTACCAGTACGGACTGGCAGGCGAACGGGACCAGAAGCGCCTCTACCTGTTAGGGGGCGTGGCCCTGCTGATGGTGGCCGGTGGCCTTTGGGGCCGCCTGCGCTATATGGCCCGATCGCGGCGCATGGTGCAAATGGAGCGCGACCGCAGTGACAAGCTGCTATTGAACATATTGCCGCGCGACATCGCAAACGAGCTTAAAATGGAAGGCCGGGTGGAAGTGCGCGAGGTAGGGCAGGTAAGTATTCTGTTCACGGATTTCAACGAATTCACCAAGCTGGCCGAGCGCATGAGCGCGCAGGACCTGGTCAGTGAGATCGATGCCTGCTACCGCAGCTTCGACGAGATCGTGGCGCGGTACGGCCTGGAAAAGATCAAGACCATCGGCGATGCCTACATGTGCGCTGGCGGCCTGCCGCAACCCAGGCCCAACAGTGCGCGGCACACGGTGCTGGCCGCCCTTGAAATGCAGGCCTGGTTGCAGGAACGTTATGCCGACCGCAGGGCACAAGGACTGCCGGCATTCCGCATGCGCGCCGGCATACACACCGGCAGCGTGGTGGCGGGCATTGTGGGTGAAAGCAAGTTCCAGTACGACATATGGGGCGACACCGTGAACACCGCCTCGCGCATGGAATCGGCCGGCGCGGTGAACGAGGTGAACGTAAGCCAGGCCACCGTGGAGCTACTGAAGGATGATCCTGTTCTGCAGTTCAGGCCACGCGGCCGCATTGAAGTGAAAGGGAAGGGCCAGATGCTCATGTTCTTTGCCTTTACGCGCAGTGAAGTGAAAATGGCCGTGGGGGCGGGATAGCCTTGTATGGGAGAAGTGGATCGGCTTCGCCGGACCAGGGTTTGGCCGTGAAGTGGATCAAGCCCTGCGCCCCGCTGCGGCGCTCGGGCTTTTTGCTGTGTATCCGCGCTCAAGCAGGACTGGATTGGCTTCGCCGGACCAGGGTTTGGCCGTGAAGTGGATCAAGCCCTGCGCCCCGCTGCGGCGCTCGGGCTTTTTGCTGTGTATCCGCGCTCAAGCGAGCTTGGCGTGGATACACAGCAAATAGCCCTGCCGCATACGCGGCAGGGCTTTGATCATCAAGTGCCCAGGACTGGACTCGAACCAGCACAGCCTTTCGGCCACTACCCCCTCAAAGTAGCGTGTCTACCAATTTCACCACCTGGGCATTGCACCGCCTGCGTTGCCACAGGGCGGATAAGGGGCCGCAAATATAGGCGGCCATCGGATCGGTTTTACGCTACTCTTTCACCACCCGCGAAATGTGACGTTGGCCACCTGCTTCCGTGGCTATCGTGTACACGCCAGGTGTAAGGCCGCTCAGGTCGATCGCCCGCTGGCCTAGAACCATCAACACGGTGCGGCCCAGGCTATCGGAAACGCGCACTTCACCGATCTGCACGCCGGCCGGCAATGCCAAGGAAACCACGCCGCTCGCCGGGTTGGGATATGCTTTTGCGGTGCTTGTGTCCTGCAGCTCATCCACTCCTGCGGTACAGTCCAGGTTATTCATATACTGCCAGATCATGTTGTCGAATACCGTGGAGACCTGCGCGGATGTTCCCGCAGCGTTGCCCATCCGCACCAAGACCAGGCCCTGCGCCGGAGAAACATTGATGATCTGGTCATTCTTCCCCAAGGCGCTATAGGTATCCATGGGTGCGTTCGGGATCAACGGCCCGGGAAACACGATCTGCGTTTGCGGCAACATAAAACCGGGCTGGCCATTTAGCCACCAGAGGTAGCCATAACTGCGGTTGAACTGTTGTGATGGAGCAATCGACGCATGCACAAACGCCGTATCGTGAAGGACGGTATCCCCGTCCCAAACCATGTTGTTCATGGCCAGCAGGCCGAATCGTGCCATGCTGCGCAGGTTGCTGAAATAAACCACTGTGCCGCTATTGGTAAGCCAAAGGCCGGTCATGCCGATCCGGTCCCTGATGCGGGTGTTGAAGTACGAACTGAACGTTTGCCCGGTGGCATTGGCCACTACAGGGTGCAACAGCGCATACGGGCCCGTGTGGTAGGCCCATCGGGTGCCTGCAACGGCGAAAAATGTGAGGCAGGAGGGCTGCGCACAGTTATTGTCCGGGCCGGCATCGTTCAGCCCGGTGGTCATGGTAAGCTGGTGCCGAACATTAACGGCCGTTTCTTGGGTTTCGCTGGCCGAGGTCCAGCCCGGCCCCAAATAGGTGCTTGTCGGATCAAGGATGTTTAGGAAACCATCTTCCTGGGCCGCCCCGACCGTGGTGGCGGTCAGCGCCTTTCCCGCGCTGGCCCAGTACCAAAGGCTGTCCTGGGTAAAGCTGCCGAAGTAATGTTCCAGGGCGATCCGCCCATCCTTCAGCACCATGAAACCTTTGGTGTGCTGGGCGTCCAGGTAGGCGAACAGTGAATCGATGCGCGGTTGGCACCAGCCAAGGGTCGCGGGATCCACCGTTTCCCATGTGCCGTTGGGGCCGTTGGGCGGAAAATAGAGGGACTGCGCGGTAACAAGGGCAGGAAGGCCCGCTGCTGCGATCGCCGTAAGGAATACCCTCATTTACATGGATGTTCTAAGGTGGAAATTCGCGCCCGGTTGCAGCGTTTTCCCAGGGTCATTCCTCCGGCAGCTTCAGCTTCTTTATGCGCACCAGCGGACCCGGGCACATGTGCCCATGGCAGGCCGCACAGGTCTGCACCAAGGTGTTGAACACTTCGGCGCGTTCGGCCGGTTTTGCGGCGTAGAGCGCATCCAAATGGTACAGCCAAGCATCGGCGTATGGGTCGAAGGTGGCTTGCTCCACCATGCCCGGCGTGGGTTCCGCATTCTTCAAACCCTTAAAGAAGCCCGGATAGGGCAGCAGCTCGCCGCCCTTCATCAACCGGGTACGGGTGGAGTCGGTGAAGAGCGTCATCTGGCGCATCATCAGCGCGAGTTCGCTGGTTTCCAGCGGCTCCGTCACCCGGATCTCCACCTCTTCTTGGGTCGGGGCCACGGCCGCTGATGCGGCCTTGCGGGTGGAGCAGGCATGAAACGCTGCCATGGCCAGCACAATGGCAGCCAGGGCGAGGGGTTTGGGGGGTAGGTTGGTGTTCGCTCGCATGATCCGGGTTATTTGCCCACCTTCGCCTGCCATGCTGGCCGCAGGTGGAAAGCGGCCCGAAGTTAGTGTGGCGCATCATCCATGCCATTCCAAGCCAGGCCCGCTGTTGACCACGACCGGAAGCGTGTGCTCACAGCGATGATCATGCCCGCCGCGGCGGTAGCGCTGATGTGGATCGTGCTCGGCTTCGATGAGGTGTTCCAGCTCCATTTGGCCCGCTTCGGCATTTATCCACGCACGCTGCAAGGGCTCAAGGGCATTGTGCTGGCACCGTTCATCCATGGCAGCGTGGAACACCTTTTCAACAACAGTGTGCCGATCCTGGTATTGGGTTGGTTTACGGTCTATTTCTACCCGAAGGCGAGCGGCCGTTTGGTGCTGGTGAGCTGGATTACCACGGGCCTATGGGTGTGGGTAATGGGCCGGGCGAGCTACCACATCGGCGCCAGCGGCATTGTTTACGCCTTGGCCGGATTCATTTTTTTCAGCGGTGTGATCAGGCGACGGATCCAATTGATCGCGGTGTCGTTGATCGTGGTGTTCCTGTATGGCAGCATGTGGTGGGGGGCACTCCCGATCCAGCCAACGGTAAGCTGGGAGAGCCACTTGGCCGGCGGCCTGGTGGGCAGCCTGATGGCCTGGTTCTACCGGAAACTGCCCACCGCCCATGTACAGCCGCCTCGTGTGTACGAGGAAGAGGAGGACGACAATGATGATGGACCACAGGCCGGTGGCGACCCGGGTGATGAACACGTGCCGCCGCCGTTCCATCCACAGCCGCCGATGTTCCACCCTTCCAATACGTCCAGCACTTGGCCCTGATCGTGGCTATTCAAGGTCGATCAACAATTCATCGGTGAAGATGAACGACGGGTCGCCATGGCCGGGATGCCATGTGGGGCAAGGCCCCGGGTTATAGGCGATCACCTTCACGTAGCGTGCCTGCTTGCCTGCCACATCGGCGTGCATCTCCTTCAACAAGGTGCCGTCCTCAACCATCGGTACTTCGTTTTTCACGGTGGCCGTGCTCCAGTTGATGCCGTTGATGCTCCAGGCGAATTGCACTTCCCGCGGGAACCAGATCCACGAGCGCTGCTCCTGCAGCACGCCCAGGCCCAAACGCTTCAATGTCTTCACGCCACCGAGGTCCACCGTGGCCAGTACATCGTTGCCCAAATAGCCCTGCCATGCGCCGGTACGCCAGTCAGCGCTGCCGCGGATGCCATCGATCAAGGCTTCCTCACCGCCGGCCTCGTACTGGGATGACCATTTGCTTTCCACCGCGATGCTGCGCAGCGGGTCGAGCTGCACGAACTTCGCCGTTACCACGGGGCCTTCAGCCGGGCCCTTCACCGCGATGGCCTTAACGGTGGTGGTGGCGGTGATCGGGAATGGGCCTTTGTAACGCGTGCTCTTCCGACCTGGCCGTGTTCCATCCAGTGTATAGTAGATCGGCAGGCTGTCGAGCACGCCCAAGGTAACCTGCATTTCATCCTTGAAGGCGTGGCCACCACCGCTGACCACCACTGCTGCGGGGGGATGATCCCGGGTTGCCATGTTTGCGGCCAGGGCGCCCACCACCACCGGTGCACCCACGCTTGAAGGCTGTTCCATGGGGCGCCACATGGAGGTAAGGTCGATCTTCAGGTCCATGCCGCCGGCCAACGTTGGGAAGGGGAGGGCGCGCAACTTTCCCACCTTCCCGTTGAGTGTGGTGGAGCGCACCAGCCGTGCCCCTTCAAGCTCGCCGGTGCACTTTACGTTCACCTGCTTGCCATTGGGCAAATGGATCCGGTAGGCGTGGAAAAGCGGTGCCTGCAATTCAAATGAAGGATCGCCGGGCGCCACCTGGTACAGGCCCAAGGAACTGAGCACGTACCAAGCGCTCATTTGTCCGCAATCCTCATTACCGATCAGCCCGTCCGGGGCATCGCGGTAGAATTCGGTGAGGATCTGGTCGGTAATGCGCTTGGCCTTGTCGTCGCGGCCCACGTTGCGGTACATCCAGGCCATGGCATGGCTGGGTTCGTTGCCGTGCGCATACTGTCCGATCAAGCCGGTGATGTCGCTTTGGCTGCGCCCGGTGGTGCTTGGCCTGGCCTCGAAAAGATCGTCCAAGCGTTGTTCCAGCCCGCCGTGGCCGGTATTTTTCAGCATAAGGTCCAACCCTGGAACGTCCTGGGGCACGAAGGTGCTGTATTGCCAAGCATTGGCCTCGGTGAAATCGAAGTTGACCTCGAAGGGGTCGAATCGCGGCTTGAACCCGCCATTGTACCGCGCTTGGAAGAACCCGGTGCCCGGATTGAACACGTTGCGCCAGTTGTGTCCGCGGCCGGTGAACACGGTGGCCAAGCTATCCTTGCCCATGGCCTTCGCCATCTGTGCAATGCACCAGTCATCGTAAGCGTATTCCAAGGTCCGGCTCACGCTTTCACTTTGGTCCTCACTGCTGATGTATCCCTGCCGGCGGTATGCCTCCAGGCCGGGTTCATCGCGCATGGCACTGGCCACCATGGCCTTCAGGGCCAGTTCTGCGTTGTAGCCGCGTATGCCTTTCACATAGGCATCGGCGATCACGCTTGCGCTGTGGTAGCCGATCATGCAGTCGGTCTCATTGCCCCACAGTTCCCATACCGGCAAGCGGCCTCCCTGTTCGTAGTGGAGCAGGAAAGTTTTGATGAAGTCATTGGTGCGCCCCGGTTCCAGCAGGGTGAACAGCGGATGTGTGCTTCGGAAGGTGTCCCACAGGCTGAAAACCGTGTACACATCGTGCTTGGCCGTATGTATTTTCCCATCCATGCCACGGTACCGCCCATCCACGTCGTTGAACACGTACGGCGCCAGGAAGCAGTGGTACAGGGCGGTGTAGAAAACGCGCTGCTGCTCGCGCGTGCCGCCCAGCACTTCGATCCGTCCCAGTTCCTTGTTCCACGCCTCTTCTGCCTGTATGCGCACGGCATCGAAATCCCAATGCGGGATCTCGGTTTCCAGGTTCTTGCGGGCGCCTTCCACGCTTACCGCGCTTATGCCCACCTTCACCTGCACCGTGCCCTTGCCCGGGGGCAGGGTGATCACGGCCACGCTGCTGTCGCCCATGCCTTGGGCAAGCCCCACTGGCACATCGAACCGGATGCAATAGAACAACCGCTGGTCGCGCGCCCAGGAACTGCTGCGGCGCTCGCCGCTTATCTCCGACGGGCCGGTTTGCCTGATGGACGATGCCAGCAGCTGATCGCGGTGGCGCAGGTCCAGCACGAAGCTCTTGGCATCCTCGCGGTGGAACGCGTAGCGATGCATGCCGGCCCGCTTGGTGGTGGTCAGTTCCACGTCCACATTGGGATCGTCGAGGTGTACGCGGTAGTACCCCGCATGGGCGGCCTCGCGGCCGTGGGAGAAGCGCGACCGGTATTCCGCGGGATCGATGGTGGACCCGCCGGCCAGCGGCATCAACAGCACATCGCACAGGTCGGCAACGCCGGTACCGCTGAGGTGCGTATGGCTGAAGCCGTAGATCAGGCTGTCGCTGTAATGGTAGCCGCTGCAACCGTCCCATTCGGTGGGCGAAGTGCGCGTGTCCGGACCCAGCTGCACCATGCCGAATGGCACGCAGGGACCTGGAAAGGTGTGCCCATGCCCACCCGTGCCCACGAAGGGGTTAACGAGCTCCGTGGCGTAGTTGGCCGCCCAAGTGGTGGTGTCCTGGGCCGGGGAATGTAAGGTTAGCAAGAGTGCGGGGACCAGGGCAGTGCGCAGGAGCATGGTGGTAAAAATACCGCTTCGGAGCGCCCGCCGGAGGTAACCGCACGGCCGCTTATCCATGTCATCCTTCCGCCAAAGCCGCGGCCCCCAAGATCGCCGCATCATCCTCCGGCAGGGCGGATGCCACCAGGTCCACCCGCCCGCGGTAGATGTTCAGCAGGTTCTCATGGAACCGCTGCTGCAACGGGGACATGAGCAGCTCGCCACTGCGGCTGATACCGCCGAACAGCACCACGCGTGATGGGCCCGTAATGGCCACTGCATTGGCCAGGCCCACCGCCAGCCAGCGCGCCGCATGGCGGAAAACGTGCAAGGCCGGTGGGTAACCATTTCTGGCAGCTTCCGCCATCCCCAGGACATTTTCCTCCCTCAATTCCTCCGGTTCACCATCCAGCTCGATGAAGGTGCGCCATAATCCGCGCGTGCTCACGTAGGCTTCCAGGCAGCCCTTTCGGCCACAGGTGCATTCGCGCCCATCGATCACAATGGTCATGTGTCCCAGTTCGCCCGCGTTGCCATGGCCTCCCAGCAGCAACCGCCCATCCACAATGAATCCGCTGCCCACGCCGGTGCCCAAGGTCGCCACCAGCAGGTCTGAATGGCCCCTCCCCGCGCCGTAATGCCATTCGCCCAGTGCGGCGGCATTGGCATCGTTGCCCAGTACGGCAGGCATGCCCATGCGCTGCTGCAGCATTCCGGCCAAGGGCACATCATGCTTCCACGGCAGATTTGGCGCCATTTCAATGATGCCGGTGAGCTGGTTGGCATTGGGTGCACCCAGGCCGATGGCCGTGGGGGAGAGCTTCTGGGTCTTCGCTAGTTCCGTGGCAGCGGCGGCCAATGCGTCGGCAAAGGCATGCTCGTCGGCATGCCCGGTGGTGGCGATGCGCGAGGTGGCCAACACCGCACCGTTGTGCACCAGGCCGATCTTTGAGGTGGCCCCGCCAATGTCGATGCCGATGATCATGATGGCATTGTATCAAACGATGGTTTGCTGCCCTGGTACCCGAACCATGCGATGTAGAGGTAGCAGGCCATGGGCAACAGGAAGCTGAGCTGCATGGCCTGTTGTGCCAGGTTCCCCTTCAGCAGCAGGTCGATCAATGTCCCTTGTGCCAACGGCAGCAGGGCCCCGCCCAAGATCATCATCACCAGCAGCGAGCTGCCTTGGGCAGTGGCATCGCCAAGGCCGGTAATGGACAGGGTGAAAATGTTGCTCCACAGGATCGAATTGAGCAGGCCGATCGCCAGGATGGCCCACATGGCGGCGAAGCCATCCGATAGCATGGCCACCCCCAACAGGACCATGGCCGCGAGGGCGAAACTGCCGGTTGCCCTTGCCGCGCTTCGGGCCATGCCGATGAACATGGCAACATTGGCGGCAACAAGGATCGCGAACGGCCACAATTGCTCGATCCCCAGGCCCCCCTCCATGCGGTTCACCAGCCACAACAGCATGAACATGGCCGCTCCTATGCCAGCCAGCAACAGGTTCCGGCGTGCACCACTTACCCGGTGGCCCAGCGCCACCGCCCCCAGGAAACGCCCACACATGGCGCCACCCCAGTAAATGCTCAGGTAATTCTTCGCCCCGTTGTGGGAAAGGCCCATCACCTGCTCCAGCCCGAGGAAGCTGATGATCAAGCTGCCGATGGCCACTTCAGCACCCACATAGCAAAAGATGGCACCCATGCCGTTTCGCAACTGGCGGTGCCGCAGGGCATCGGGTTTGCCGGGCAGTGCCCCGCGCATCGGCTCGGGAAGGGCGGTATAGCGCACCCAGGCGGCCTGCAAAAGCAACAGCGCGGCAAAGAAGGCATAGGGCCAACGCACGGCGGCATCGCCCTTGAACAAACCGAAGATCAAGGTGCCGCCGATCAACGGGGCCAACGTGGTGCCCAAGGAATTGAAGCCTTGCGCCAGATTAAGGCGGCTGCTGGCGCTATCGGCCGGACCGATCAAGGCCACGAACGGATTGGCAGCGATCTGCAACAATGTGAAACCCAGCCCGAGCACGAACAGTGCGAAAAGGTAAAAGCCGTACACATGCACATAGGTGGCCGGAACGAACAATGCACTGCCCATGGCGGCCAACAAGAGCCCTCCGATCAACCCCCGCTTGTAACCCATGCGGTGGATCGGATCGCTGCCGCGCACCGAAACCACATAGTAGGCGAGGGAACCCAGGAAATAGGCCCCGAAAAAGCTGGATTGCACCAGCATTACCTGCCCCCATCCAAGGTTGAACACCTCTTTCAGATGGGGGATGAGCACGTCGTTCATCACGGTCATGAAACCCCACATGAAGAACAGGGTGGTGAGCACTGACATAGCGGCACCGGTGCGCACGGGCGTGGGTCCATGAAGCGGCATGGCCGGCAAATTAAAGGCCATTGCGGCCTACGCACGGGACCCTGTGCTGCTTTCGGCGCAGCCCTTTTTTCCCACAGTACCTTTGTGGCCCAATACCTTATTCGCATGCCTACAGCAAAGGAGAATGAAACCCGCAGCCAGCGCGCGATGCGCCTGGAGGATCGATTCGGGGCCCACAACTATCATCCGCTTCCCGTGGTGCTGGAGCGGGGTGAGGGTGTTTTTCTTTGGGACACTGAAGGCAAGCGCTATTACGATTTCCTCAGCGCATACAGTGCGGTGAACCAAGGGCATTGCCACCCAAAGATCATTGATGCGCTCACAACGCAGGCGCGCAGGCTCACCCTCACCAGCCGTGCATTCTTCAATGATGCACTGGGCGAGTTCGAGGAATTTGCGGCACAATTCTTCGGTTATGACAAATTGCTGCCCATGAACACCGGTGCCGAAGCGGTGGAAACCGCGATGAAACTGGCGCGCAAATGGGGGTACCAGGTAAAAGGCATTCCGCGCGACCAGGCCCGGATCATTGTATGCCGCAACAACTTCCATGGCCGCACCATCAGCATCATCAGCGCCAGCACCGACCCCGATGCCCGCGCCGATTACGGGCCATACACGCCGGGCATCGATGTGATCCCGTACGACAACCTGCCTGCACTGCAGCGCGCCTTGGAGCACCCGCACGTTGCCGCCTTCATGTTGGAGCCGATCCAAGGTGAAGCCGGTGTAATGGTGCCGCAGCGGGGTTACCTGAAGGAAGCCTATGAGGCCTGCCGTTCGCGCAACGTGCTGTTCATGGCAGATGAAGTACAGACCGGCATCGGGCGTACGGGCAAGCTGTTGGCCTGCGACCACGAGGGTGTGCGCCCGGATGTGCTGATCCTTGGAAAGGCACTCAGCGGCGGTGTGCTCCCGGTAAGCGCCGTGCTTGCGGACGATCCGATCATGCTCACCATACAGCCTGGCCAGCACGGGAGCACCTTTGGCGGCAACCCGCTCGCTGCCCGGGTGGGCATAGCAGCACTACGTGTGGTGCAGGACGAGGACCTGGCCGGCAACGCAGACAAATTGGGCGATGTATTCCGCTCCGCCATGCAAAAGCTTGTGGAAGAGTTCCACTTCGTGAAGCTGGTGCGCGGCAAGGGATTATTGAACGCCGTGGTGATCGAACCGCATGAAAACCGCACCGCCTGGGACCTTTGCCTGATCATGGCCAAGCACGGCCTGCTGGCCAAGCCCACGCATGGCGACATTATCCGCTTTGCCCCGCCATTGGTGATGAGCCGCGAGGAACTCGACGACTGCATCGCGATCATCCACAAGAGCGTGGTGGAATTCGCTGGCAGCAGCGTGCAACGGCCTGCCTAGGTCAGCGGCTTTTGTCCACCGTGCGTACCAACCGGCCCTTGTCGTAGTATTTCTCAAGATAGATCTGGCCATCGGGTGCATATTCGATCTGCACCCCGTCCTCCAGGCCGTTCACCCAGTGCTCGGTGTACTTGGGTGTTCCGTTCTCATAGTAATAGTTCCATTCGCCGTGCTCCTTCCCGTCCTTGAAACGGCCCACATAATCGAGCTTGCCGTTCGGGTAGTACACTTTCTCCATCACCTTCACGGCCTCTTCACCCTTGCCCTGCAGGTATAGCACCACCTCCGGCCGCCCGTTCCCGTGCTTGCTGGCCACGTATTTGTGCGTGGATGAACAGCCTGCCGCAGTGATCAACATCGCAAAGGGGAGAATGAACCGCTTCATGGGAACAAAGTAAGTAGTGGGGCAACGAATTGGCGAAATGCCGTGCTGTCCATCACTTCAACCGGACGATGCACTAAAAACGCGCGATCACCTTCAGGTTGATCCGGCGGGGTGTCAGAAATTCAGGGATGCCGTAATAACGGCCCTGCACATCCTGGATCCAGGTGTAGTCCACCGTATTGTTGAGGTTGATCAAATTGAATACTTCGAGTGATACCCACAGGTCCTTCACATGGCGCAAGGCGCCCGTTTTTTCCTGGCCGGGCGCGCCGAGCAGTTGCTTGCTGAAACCGATGTCCACGCGTCGGTAAAGGCCGGTACGCAGCGTATCGGCATACCGGTTCTCATTGGGAGGGCCATACGGCAGGCTGGTGCCGAACAGCAGGTTCAAATGCACCTTGAATGTGGGCCAGCGCGGCATTTCATCCTGGAAGAATAGGGCGAAATTCACGCGCTGATCGGTAGGGCGGGGGATGTACCCGGCCTCCACCCGCACGCTGTCCACCGGCCTTCGGTCAAATGTTTCCATTCCATCGGTGCGCTCGCCGTACTTGTTATAGTAGTGGTAATAGAAATCCCCTTCAATGTCCTCCATGGTTTTCATCACCGAAAGGGAGGCCCAAGATTCCACGCCGCGGATGAATTCTCCGTTCAGCTTCATATCAATGCCGGTAGCATAGCCCTTGGCATTGTTGCTGGCATAATAGCGGATGCGCACGTTATCCAGCACGAACGGATTGAGCTGGCCAAGTGATTTATAATAAGCCTCCGTACTGAACTTGAACGGCCTGTTCCACAATTGGAACAAGCGGTCCATGCCCAGGATGAAATGAATGCTTTGCTGTGCCTTCACATCAGGGTTCAACTGCCCATGGAAGTTGCGTAATTCCCTGTAGAACGGGGGCTGGTAGTAAAGCCCGGTGGCCACCCAAAAGCTGTAATCACGGGCTATTGTATCGCCCGGGGCCGCCACTTTGCGCCAGCCCGGCTGGTAGGCCAGCCGCACACGGGGGCTCACCACGGTTTGTCCGTTATAGCTCCAATTCTGCCCCCTCACCCCGGCCACCAGCGCCCACGAGCGGCCCGGGGCCGTTTTCCACTCCCAAGCATTCTGCACGTAGGCCGAAGTGCGTACACTATTCAGGTCGATCTGCGATTTCACGCTGCTGTTCAGTTGCAACAGGCCGTTGTTGCGCTGCGGAATACTGTAGCCGGCGCTGTCCACCATGTACCATTCGCTCAGGCGGTCATTGATCTGCTCACCGCGGGCCTCAATGCCCCACTGCAAGTTGTTCGCCTTCCCATAATGGAACGATCCCGCGTGGGTACCGGAAACCACTGTTGCCTCCAGGCTGTTGCGGGCATGGTCCAAATAGGCTCCAATGCCCAGGTCGCGCACCACTTCACCGAATTGCTCGCTGGCCAGGTTGCGGTCCAGCTCGCCCAAGCGGTACTCACCCAGTATATCCAGGCGCTCGGTTTCGTAGGTGTTGAATATGCTGCCGGTGAAACGCAGCGATAACCCCTTACTGGGGCGGACGGCCAAGCTCAAGGCACCGGACATGGTTTCGTACGCGGTGCGTTCCTGTCCCTCGAAATACACGGTGTACCGGAGGGCCTGGTTGAAGTTTCCCAGCTCCGTCTCGCGGTCGGCGGGCACCACATCGTAGCGATTGCGCGAATACAGGCCGAGAAAACCCAATTCCACCTTATCGCTCAGGTCATACGTCCAATAGCTCTGCAGGTCGGTATAGCGCGGAACGTAATCACCTTGCGTATCGAGGCCCTTGAGTATGGTGCTGAGCGTGCGGTACCGGAAACCGGTGATCTGCCGCAAGCGCTGGCCCGAGACCGCGCTACCCACGGTAACCGAACCGCCCAGCAGGCTGGCGCTCACCGTGGCATCAAAATCACGCGGGCGCCGGTAGGTGATGTCCAGTACGCTACTGAGCTTATCGCCATAACGTGGTTCCCAGCCGCCCGCGCTGAAATGGATGCGCTCGATCATGTCCGGGTTAGGGAAGCTCAGCCCTTCTTGCTGGCCACTGCGCACCAGGAAGGGGCGGTACACCTCTATGCCGTTCACGTACACCAGGTTTTCGTCGAAGTTGCCACCGCGCACGTTGTACCCGCTGCTCAGTTCATTCCGTGTCATTACACCCAGGCTGCCCTGCAGCAGGCTGTTCACGTCGCCCAGCGAAGGCTGGAAATGCGAGGTCCGTGCATTGAGCTTATCGATGCCCGCGTCCCGCAAGCGATCATTCACCACGGTCACAGGACCAATAACGGACGAGCGAATGACCACATCGAGCATACGATGCTCGGCCGGTGCCAATTCCAACGTCCGTTCCACTGCAGTGGCACCTGGGTACGCAAAACGCAACAACAGTTCGCGCCCGGCTGGCACGCTCAACGTATAGCCGCCGCTGGCATTGGAGGTGGTGGATGCCACGCCCGGCACCGCAATGCTCGCATCAGGCAACGGGCGGTTCTCATCATCGCGCACCGTTCCGCTCACCGTAGCGGTTTGGGCCAACAGCCCATAGGGCAGCAATGGCAGCATAAGTAGGAGAAAGCGCCTCATACGGAACCGTTGGCCTGGCGGAAAAGCCAAGGGGCGGCAAATTAACGGTTGCCCCATGGAATTAGTGCCGACGCGGTATTTGACCCGCACCGCACGGATCGGGCGCCATGCCTACTTTCGTTGGATGCCTAGCCTTAAAGAGGAATTCGATGCATGCCTGTTCCATGCCTCCGCAGCATGGACCCGCAGCCTTGTCAAAATGGCCAATGCCCATTTCCGCGCCGCCAAGCTCAGCCCCACCGAAGGATTCATCCTGTTGGCGGCCCGAAGCACCCCAGGCATCAATGTAAGTGACCTGGCCCTCGTACTATCGCTAAACCAATCGACGATCACAAAAACCTTAGGCCAGATGGAACTAAAAGGCCTGGTCCAACGAGAGCCGATCGATCGGAACAAGCGGGTTTTTCTCACCGGGGAAGGTGAGGAGCGTGAAGCGGACGCCAAGGCTGCATGGATGAAGTTGAGAAATTCCTATACACTTCCACTCGGACCCGGTACGGTCAGCCATTTAACGCAGGAACTAGGCCGTGCCAGAGAGAAACTGAAAGGTGAAGAGGGGTAGAGCGGCCCGCTTGCCTAGGACTGTTGCCAGGCTGACCTTTGGATTTTGGGATCCGCGTGGGATGATCAGGTGTGAGATGTTTTCAGGGTGGAATCTGGAGCCATGCATGGCCACTCATACTTGGAAGTGGCTAATTGTCAATGGGATAAAAAAATGCGGATGACCGACGGTGCCCATTATGCATGGCCATGCATACATGGCAACCGACTGGGCATCTGTGGCTTGTACTAATTCGCCTGATATCCGGCTAGTTGGTTGACTAGAGCAAAAACCCCTGAGCGACCCAGGTATGCATGGCCATGCATACATCTCAACAGGCTACCTATCAAATGCTTGCGCTAAAGCGCCAAACGATAATGCCCTGGCGCCCGACAGAAGGTGTCGTGTGAAGATCGAACCTGACATGTTCAGTTATGCATGGCCATGCATACTTCGTAGCATGCTGTCTATCAGATGCTTGAGCATTTTCGAGCCGACGGCTGACGAATGAAACGTCGGCCACGGACGCTGAGCACTCGTGGGAAGACCCAGTTATGCATGGCCATGCATACGTCGCAACAAGATGTATATCAGGCGCTTGTCCCATTTAGTGCTGATGAACAGCTCGTGGCCGACGGTTAGATGTCCAGGAGAGATCGAACTGGAAGATCCAGGTATGCATGGCCATGCATACATCTCAACAGGCTGTTTATCACAGGCTTGCGCCTTTTCGCGAGCCAACGGCTGACGAATGAAACGTCGGCCACGGGCGTTGAGCACTCGTAGGAAGATCCAGATGCATGGCCATGCATACATCGCAACAGGCTGTTTATCAAACTCTTGTGCTTCCTCGAGCTGACTGCTGTAACGAATGAATCGTCGGCCACGGGCAATGAGCAATCGTGGGAGGTCCATGTTATGCATGGCCATGCCTACATTGCAACAAGGTGTATATCAGGAGCTTGTCCCATTTAATGCTGCTGAACAGCTCGCGGCTAACGCGTAGTGTCCAGGCGCGAGATTGAATCCGTCCAGATCCAGTTATGCATGGCCATGCATACATCGCAACAAGATGTATATCAGGCGCTTGTCCCCTTTAGTGCTGGTGAATAGCTCGCGACCAACGGTTAGTGGTCCAGGAGAGATCGAACCGGCAGATCCAGTTATGCAGGGCCATGCATACATCGCGTGGCAGACGGTTAGGGTCTAGGGGAATCGCATGTCCCGACCAATATCCAACCCCAATTCGTCATTGAAGTAAAACTTGTGGAATGTCACGACAACATCTTCAACTGCAACATATTGCGCGCATCGCCCAGTAAATTGGTTGCGAAATGTAATTGTCAACCGACTCTCCACCAGTAAGATACAAGCAAACGGGGCCAGTTATGCATGGCCATGCATACATCGCAATCAATTCAGTCCGAACACGTTATCTCCCAGCCTGTTCCATTTACCCCACCAGCACCCAACAGCCTCACCATGCCTTCCGCGCATGCCCCTTCAACCCATACCAAAGAATAAAGAGGTAACAGGGCACCATGATCCAATAAGCATTTTGATGGCCGATGCCGGGTTCTGCAGCCATCTTTCCGTACATTACAGGTAAAACGGCCCCGCCAGCAATGGCCATGATCAGCAGGGCGCTTCCAGTTTTGGTATGCCTTCCTAAACCACTGATGGCCAACGGCCAAATGGCCGGCCAAACCAGGGCGTTGGCCAGCCCCAGCAGGGCAATGCACCAAACAGACAGGGCTCCCGGCAGCTGCGTGGCCGCAACGGTGAATAGTACGCCCAACACCGCTGATGCTGCTAGCGCCGTGGCCTGTGAAACGTACCGGGGTATGGCGGTGATGCCAATGATGTAGCCTGCCACCATGCCCATCATGGTGTAACTGGTCAAATGCTTGGCCTCTTTCAGCGGCATGCCCATCGCTTCACCGTAGACAGGGATGGTATCACCGGCCATTACCTCCACACCCACATACAGGAACAGCGCAACAATGCCCAATATCAGGTTAGGGAAGGAGAAAATGCTTCGTCCGTCCGTGGGCACCCCGGGCGCATCCACCTCCGGATCTAGTTCCGGTAGCGGTGAAAAGTTCACCAACAGGCCCAAAAACACCAGCGCACCGGCCATGAATGCATAGGGCAAGATCACACGTTGGGCCAATTCATCCAACCGGGCGGCCAACAGGGGCCCTTTGAGTTGTTCGATATCCGCCTGCAGCGTATCGGCATCGGCCATCAAGAGCGCACCCAGTGCAATGGGGGCCACCACGCCGGCCAGTTTGTTGCAGATCCCCATCACGCTGATCCGCGACGCCGCGCTCTCGATCGGTCCTACAACAGTGATGTATGGGTTGCTGGCCGTTTGCAATAGCGACAAGCCCGTGCCGATGACGAAAAGCCCGGCCAGGAACAATCCATAGCTCCGGCTTTGCGCGGCGGGGATGAACAACAAGGCCCCCAATGCCATGGTGAACAGCCCGTACATCATGCCTCGCTTCATGCCTGTGCGGCCAAGTACCCACGCCATGGGCAACGCCGTAACAAAATAGGCGATGTAAAAGGCGAAGGTCACATAGAAGGGCTCCGCGCCGGTATCCAGCTCACATACGATCTTCAGGTAGCTGATCAACGGGCCGTTGATCCAGGTGACGAAGCCGAAGAGGAAGAACAGCACGCCGATGATGATCACGGCGGTGGAAGCATTGGAACGCTGGGCCATGGGCAAATGGTGGCCGGTGAAAGTAGCAGGGTAGCGATCGCCTGTGCCAGGGCAATGGGGGATTTGCTAACCTTGCGTTCTTGAAAGCACGAGCTTGCCGCTGATGCGTCTAATTCCCCGCCAGCGTTCAGCCTAGGTCGTCTCCATTATCGCCCTAAACAGCCGGGCGTCGTGGCGTGAATTATGGGCGCGCCTTTCCTTTGCTCCATGGATCCCCGCCTCGAAGCCTTCAAGCGCCTGCTCGACATCATGGACGACCTACGGGCAAAATGCCCTTGGGACAAAAAACAAACGCTGGAAACCTTGCGTCCGCTCACCATTGAGGAAACGTACGAGCTGGGCGACGCCATTCTGAAAGGGGACCTGCACGAAGTGAAGGCCGAATTGGGGGACCTGATGCTGCATAATGTGTTCTACGCCAAGATCGGCGAGGAAAAAGGAGCATTCACCATGACCGATGTGCTGAACGGCATTTGCGAAAAGCTGATCCGGCGCCACCCGCACATTTACGGTGATGTGAAGGTGCAGGACGAAGAACAAGTGAAGGCCAATTGGGAGAAAATAAAGCTTGCCGAAAAGAAAGACCATGGTGCCGAAAAGCCCGGCGGCGTGCTGCAAGGCGTGCCCCGCGGATTGCCCAGCTTGGTAAAGGCCATCCGCATACAGGACAAGGCACGTGGCGTTGGGTTCGATTGGGAACACGTGGGCCAAGTGTGGGAAAAAGTGAACGAGGAACTGGCCGAGCTGAAGGAGGAAGTGGATGCCGGAAGCGATAGGCAGGCCGACGAACTCGGTGACCTGCTCTTCAGCATCGTCAATTACGCGCGCTTCCTGAAGATCGATCCCGATGAGGCCTTGGAGCGCACCAACCGCAAGTTCATCCAACGGTTCCAATACCTAGAGGCCGAGGCCCAAAAGGATGGGAAGAAACTGGGGGAGATGACGCTCGCGGAAATGGACATCTACTGGGAGCGCGCGAAATCTGCCAAGGCATAGCGCCTCCCAGCCTGGTGATCAACGCACCATGATGCGGTGGTTCTCCACGGCGTTGGATCCTTTCAGCTGCATTTGATATTCACCTGGGGCCAGGCCGGAAATATCCACCGTGCCCATGCTTACCGCGTCCAACTTCACGTGCAAAACGATACGCCCGGCCAGGTCGCGTACTTCCATCTGCAGGGGTCCATGGAGTTGGCCCGCCTCCACGGTAATGAATTTGCTTGCCGGCACCGGATAGATCCTGCTGCGCCGTGCTGTTTCCGCTTCAGGCAGCCCGACCGAAAGGCCTACCTCCACTTCCGTGCGCGGGCTTTCGCAACTGTATGTGGTATAGCCCACTTCCCAATCGTAGAAGATCTCGAAATAGGCCGTTGCCCCCGAACCGGTGTTGGTGGTGGAGACTATGGCGCCCACGTCGCCCAACGGGTATGGGTAAGCGTTGGTCACGTTGTTGTACGTCATGCCGATATTCTCCCCATACATGCGCAGGCCATAAGTGCCGGGCACCACATCCCAATTGAGTTCGATCCTCGATTCACCCTGGGGCAGCACGAAAGTACCGGAGGTGACCGGGGTACCACCGGGCCATTGCACCAGGCCCACCACCCGCGGCCCGGCCGAGGCTGCCCGTACCAGCACGCTCTTCAACCGGAAAGGCGTGTAGCATTCGAAGATGGGGAAATACGCACTGCTGTTCTCGGCGTTCGCGTTGCTGCCGGGCGATGCCATGCCCCCATGCACCGTGTGCTCTTCCGGCTGCCTCGCCTCGGCACACCAGTAGGTCGTGGATTCGTAAAGCAAGGGCGTGGTCCACGGACTGCCGGTGCCTACGGGTATCGTTGCATTCTCGGCATCGTACCAAACAATGCTGTCGCCTTGTGCCACAAGCGTGGCGGCTTGGCCCGGCTCGATCAGCACATTGGAACTGGCGGGTGCAGGCGGCGCGGGCAAATGCGCAATGGTCACCGGTTCAGAAACAATACCGGGGCACAGGCCGTCCACGGTAACTGTATAGGTTCCTTCTTCTGTGGTGGTGATGCTTTGTGTGGTTTCGCCAGTGCTCCATAGGTAACTGTCGGCCGCTGTGCTGGTAAGGGTTATTGGCGTGTACCAGCAATTCTCTGTGGGAACGTCCGAGCTGATCACCGGGGTTATGTCCGGTGTTTCGGTCACAAAAACGGTGGCCGTGGCCGAGCAGGGCGTGCCGGCACCGGCGGTTACCGTATAGTAGCCCGGTTGGTCCACTTCAATGCTGGCCGTGGTGGCACCCGTGCTCCATTGGTAATTGTCGCCGCCGGTGGCCGTAAGCTGAAGCGCGGCACTGCCCGTGGGGCACAAGTAAAGCCCATTGCCGCTGGTAATGGTGAGCGCAGGAGCCATGCACGTGCCTTCAACCAGGTGCACCACCTGGCCGGCATTGATGTTGGTGTAAGTGTCCACCTGCCCGCTGGGCCATCGCACGGTAAGCACCGCAACCGTGCTATGCGCACCCAGTCCGAAATGGCATGTGCCCGTGTTGTTGATGCCATAGCTTTCACCGGCCCGCACCTCACGGATCTGCGTGCCCAACGGCGTGCTCAGGGTTACACGTGCCCCCACACCGTCGCGGTTGCTGGTGGTGCCGGTCAGCCGCACGCCCAACCAATTGTTGCTGTTTCCTGTGTTCAGCCATAACCGGTCTGGCCGGCTGTAGATCGGCGTGGTATAGCCGGTGCCGTAGCTGGCCCACACGTCCATGGATCCATCGTTGTTCAGGTCGCCGATGCCGAAGCTGTGCAACGACCCGCCGCCGGGGAAGACCGTGGACATGGGCACCACCGTGAAGGTGCCGTTGCCGTTGCCCTGCAGGTAGCGCCCGCCATAGCCGCCGACCAGTATGTCCAAATAGCCGTCGTTGTCGAAATCCTCGAAGTGGGATTGGAGGAAACCACCCACAATGGACTGGTCCGCACCTGTGACCTCGGCGAAGTTGCCATTGCCATCATTCTCGAAAAATTGCATCGGATGGTCGTGGTTCATGACGATCAGGTCGAGGTCGCCGTCATTGTCCCAGTCGCCGAAATCGGCCGACCAGGTCTGGTGCTTGTTCTGCAGGCCATGGGCGGGCGCTACATCGTTGTATTGGTTTTGCCCGTCGTTCATGAACATGCGGTTCCATCGGCGCGGGTCCTCCGGGTTGTTCACGCCCTGCCTGCATTTGCCGATGAAAAGATCCAGATGGCCATCGTTGTTGAAGTCGGTGAATACGCTACAGTAATTCCCGCTCATGTCGCTGGGCGGATTCGAACTGAAATCGATGTACGGCGTAAGGTTCAGGTTGCCGCTGCCGTCGTTGATCCAAGTGCGCGGCTCACCCGTGTCATGACAGCCGAAAACATCAAGCATCCCATCGTTATCAATATCGCCGATGCTGATGTTCTGCATGAACATGCCGTGCGTTTGCACGGTGCCTGCCGTGGCCACTCCCGGTGCGGTGATGCGCCTGTAATGCTGCCCATCGCCATTACCTCCGGTGAAAACATCCTTGTGCCCATCGTTGTCCATGTCCGCCACGGCCATGCCCCATTGGTCGGCGGTGCTTAGCCGGCCAATGTTGTAGCCTTGGAAGTGGCCATCGATATTCTGGTACAGGATGCGCAGGTATCTGCTGCTGTCCAGCACGGCAATATCGTCCAACCCATCGCCGTTCAGGTCGGTGACGGCCATGCAATTGCCGCTATTGGTGGTAAAAGGCAACAATTCCGGGGAATTGGTGAACACGGGTTGCGCAACGGCGCCAAGGGTGCACAGGCCGGCAGCCAACGCAAGGGTAGGGTAGTGGAGGTTCATGGCGCTTCGAATGTACAATTCTGCGGATATCCCCGCACATGGCCGCGCAATGATCACGTGGCGCCGGGTTGTGGGCATACAGTGATGAACGATTTTTCATCAATGGCGCATGGTGGAAAAGATCTGCCATTGGTCATGGGGCCATGCGGGCCGGGCCGGTAAGTTCGTGCCGGTGAAATGGATGTTTTCCAACGAACCGGCCCGATCACATGACCAAACCTCCTCAACGCCGCCTGCACCGTGCGCTACTGATCGCCGCATTGTGCCCGCCGGTGCTAGTGGCCGCCCAGGTGCCCACCAAGTGCCTCGAGATTGAAAGCATACTGGTGGATGCATGCGTTTCGCTTACCGATTGCCCGGCCAGTACCGAGGGCATGAATGAAATGGTGCGCTTTATCACCGGGCCATCACCTATCGCCTTGGGCGATCTGCAATTCCAATTCTACAGCAGCAGTTTCCGGGGTATAGTGCAGAACAGCACCACGGCCGGACTTACCGCGCAACTGAATGCCAGCATACAGGGCTGCGGCTATTTGGTCGAACCGCCGGGCGGGATCATTCCACCGGGCCGCCGGGTGCTGTTCATCACCAGCACCAATACGTGCGTGCAGGCCAACCCCTTCACCGCCCTCAACGACACGCTCTACGTCATTTTCCAGGCGCCGGGAAATAGTCAGGGGCATTTCAAGAACAACGACCTGGTGGGCCAGGACATTTCCGCAACCCCCGCACCGCCGCTGATGCGCTGGTTGCGGATCAACGTTGCCGGTGCCGCCTGCGGCGATACAGTTACCTACGACGCCAATCAACTGGTGAACATCTACGGGACCTATGGCGGGCTTTCCGAGGAGAACGATGGGGGCACGGTGAATTTCGCCTGGCCAGGGCAGCCCGTACCGGAATATGTGAATTACGGATGCCAAGCACCGTTCGAGCCCACCCTGGTGTCCATCATTTCCGGCGGGGGCCCGGTGGCCTGCGGCTCATCGGCTCAACTGCAGGGCGCGGTGAGCGGCACATATGGCACATTGCTTTGGCATGGCGGCGGAGGAACTTTCAGTGATCCCGGTTCGCTGATCACCAGCTACACGCCGGGCGGCGGCGACAACGGCGATGTGGAACTCAGCTTCTGTGCCATCAGTGCCTGTGGCGATTCAACCTGCACCAGCGTGACCGTTACCACCGGCGAAACACCCCTGGTCCTGGCCACCGGCGATACAACCTTGTGCAGCCAGTTCGAGACCACCGTACTTACCGCATCCGGGGCAGATACCTATCTGTGGAGCACGGGCGCCACCACACCCTCCATCGTGGCCGGTATCACTGGCCCCGTGGGTTATTGGGTGGTGGGCACCAACGCCTGCGGCAGCGATACAGCGTACATCACCCCGCGATGGATGCATACCACCACCTATTACACCAACGTGAGCTGCAACGGTGCTGCCAATGGTGAGCTGAGCGCCGATGGAACGGGTGGTGTTGAACCCTACACGTACCTCTGGTCCAATGGCAGTACCAGTTCAACCATCAGCGGATTGGCACCTGGCCATTATACATACACCATCACCGATGCCGATGGCTGCACACTTACCGGCGGAGGCAACATCACCGAACCTTCACCCGTGGTGGTAACAGTGGGGCCGGACACCACGATCTGCCCCGGCGGAACAGCTATTCTACAGGCCGCGGCCACCGGTGGCACTCCCGGATATTATTTCACTTGGACACCGGACGGGCCGATGGTTTCACCAACGGAGACAACCCTGTACACCGTGGAAGTCCATGACCTAAAGGGCTGCGAGGGCGATCCGGCCCATGTAACTGTTACGGTATCCAGCGAGGGATCATTCACATTGTCCAGCACTCCCTTGGAAGGTTGTGCGCCACATTGCGTCACCTTCACGGCCACACCAGCCGGAACCAATGGATACAATTGGGATTTCGGCGATGGCAATACAGCCAACGGGGAAGTGGTGCAGCACTGCTTCGACACCCCTGGGCAATACAGCGTTGCTGCTGTGGTGCAGTTCGACAGCGGTTGCCCGGCCGTTGCCACCGCCTTTGGCGAAGTGATTGTAGCCCCCACGGTTGTGGCCGGCTTCACGTGGTCACCAGCCGCCCCGGCACCCGGTGAGCTGGTCCATTTCACAGATGCAGGCCAAGGTGCCACGGAATGGACATGGCACTTCGGGGATGCCGACAGCACCACAGCCAGCGGGCAGGCCCCACTGTTCAGTTTTACTGAAAAAGGCTGCCATCCGGTGACCTTGATTGCGGCGAACGCCCAGGGTTGTGGCGATACCACCGTGGTGGAAATCTGCATCGCGGGCAACGACACCCTGATCGTCCCGAATGTGTTCAGCCCCAATGGCGACGGGGTGAACGATGTATTCCGGGTGCGTGGTGGCCTGGCCTCGTTGGACGTGCAGATCTTCAACCGCTGGGGCCAACTGGTTTCCCGCCTCGAACGCGTTGAACAAGTTTGGGATGGGCGCTCGCCGGCTGGAGAATTGCTGAGTGAGGGCACCTATTTCTATGTGCTGAAGGCCCAGGAAAAATCGGGCAAGATGCACGAATTGAGCGGTACGGTCACGCTGGTGCGGTGAGGGTTGCGCTCACGTTCACTTGCCCCCGCCCAACACCACGCCAACCGTTACATACCAGGTGAAGTACTGGCTGTTGCCCATCAGTTTGCCGGCGTCCTTGTAGGCATTGCTCAATCCGTAGCTCACACCGCCTTCCAGTGTTACAAGCGCAATATCCATCCCTAGGCCTGCATCGAGGTTGAACGAACCCTCGTTGTAGTCCTTCTTGTTGAACCCGATCTTCTCATCCCTGCTGTCCACGCTGAGCAGCACTTCGTACGTTGGCCCGGCATTCGCGCGCAGTTTGAACATTTCCTTATGCACGAGGTTGTAGCCGAGCAGGGCCTTGATCTTCGCCGTCGTCCGGATCAGGTCATGCTCGATGAACGTGGTGTCCATTGGGGTGAACTTGATGTAAGTGGCGCTCCGACCGAAGAATGCACCCGGTTGGAAATACAATCGGTCGCCCAAGCGCAGATCGGCACCGAGCTGCCAGCCGAATGATGCGCTGGACACCAACCCGGACGGGGTATTGGTAAGCTGTGTGAAATGTGCGCCCGCCTGGGGATTGATGGCGAATTGGGCCTGTGCCTGCGTACTTGGCGCCAACACGACCGCGGCGATCATGAAATTCTTGATGCTCATGGTGGATCGGACCGTAAATGGTGAATGGACCGCCGCAAAGTTGGCACGCACGTTCCGATGGTTGACACGGGTCAATGGCTGCGAACGCCGTGCCCACCGATCTTTGCGTCCCATTCCGGCATGCCTTTCACGTCCCTATCAATCCGGCTGCGCTGCGCAATTTTTCTCTTGGGTACGCTGCCTTCGCTTGCCTATGCACAGTGCGGCACGGTGTTCAGCAGTTTCCCTTACAGTGAGGGGTTCGAAAACGGGCCGGCCTGGGCCAGTGGCGGCGCGAACAATGATTGGGCGTGGGGCACCCCCGCGCATATTGTGATCAATGGTCCGGGGGGCGGCACCAAAAGCTGGTGCGTGGGCGGCCTTACCGGTGCATTCTACAACAACAATGAACGCTCGTGGCTGGAGAGCCCATGTTTCGACTTCACGGCCCTGGCCCGGCCCCGGATCTCTTTCAAGATCTTTTGGGAGGTGGAGCGCCAATTCGACGGCATGGTGTTCCAGTACTCCACTGATGGCGGTGCCACCTACCACAATGTCGGCACGTCCACGGATGTTGCCGATTGCCACACCGCGCATTGGTTCAATTCGTCCAACATCACCAACCTGCCCGTGACCATCAGTCCGAAACATGGCTGGAGCGGGCGCATCGGGCCTACGCAGGGTAGTTGCCAAGGCGGGGGAGGAAGTGCGGGATGGGTGACGGCCAAACACTGCCTGGCCTGGCTGGCCCATGCGCCCAATGTGCGTTTCCGCTTCTTTTTCGGGGCTGGCAGCGCTTGCAACAATTACGATGGCATTGCCATCGACGATATCCTGATCGATGAAGCCCCACAGGCCGTGGCGGCCTTTTCGGCCGATTGTGATGGCACCACCGTTGATTTCCAGCAGGCCAGCACGCCATGCCCGCATCAGTTCGCATGGAATTTCGGCGATCCGGCGTCGCCCAACAATACCTCAACCCAGGAGAATCCCTCGCACACCTATGCCAACCCGGGAACCTATACGGTGAGCCTTGCCATTACCGATGCCTGCGGCGGCACCAGCACCACCACGCGGCAGGTCAGCGTGCTGGGCGTGACGATCACCGCCGTGCAACCCACCTGCGGGCAGCAGAATGGAACGCTGGAAGCGGTGGTGACAGGCGCCAGCGCGCCGGTGGATTTCCATTGGTCGCCGGGGGGAGCCACCACACCCACCCTCCACGCCCTCGGGCCCGGCACCTACACGGTTTCGGTAAGCTCGCCCAATAGTTGCGGCTCATCCGCCACGGCCACGCTCACCAGCTCCAATAGTGACCTGGCCCTAGCCCTGGTCCATACCGATGTAAGCTGCGCCGGAATGAATGACGGCACGGCCGGCGCGGTGGCCACGGGCGGGGTTGCACCGGTGGCATTGGCCTGGTTGCCAGGGGGAAACAACGCTGCCCAGCTTACCGATCTTTCACCAGGCACCTATACATGTACCGCAACCGATGCAAACGGCTGTACCGCGGAGCAACAGGTCACAGTGCTCGAACCCGCGCCGGTGGTGGTGGCGGCCATGCCGGACACCGCCATTTGCGAAGGCCAAACGGCGTTGCTGCATGCCCTCGCGGGCGGCGGCCACGGTGGGTTTATCTTCAATTGGACACCCGCTGGGCCATCGGTTGCGCCATTAGCCACCACCACCTATGCGGTAACGGCCACGGATGCCGACGGCTGCAGTTCCTTGCCCGATAGCGTGACCGTTTCTGTTTCGTCATCGTTCATGCCATCCTTCACCGTAAGCGATAGCGTGGGGTGTACGCCCCTGTGCGTGACCTTCCAAGCCGACCCCGCCGGCGCTGGAACGTACCAATGGAGTTTCGGTGATGGCGGCAGTTCATCGGAGGCCGCACCAGCACACTGCTTCAACGTGGGCGGCAGTTATGTGGTAAGCCTTACAGTGGTCGATGATGCCGGCTGTGCCGGCAGCTTTACCGCCCCGGGCAGCGTCCTGGTACATGCCTCGCCCGTGGTTTCCTTCAGCGCATCACCACCGGTCACCACCATTGACGAACCCACCGTGCACTTCATCAACACCAGCAGCCACGCTGATCAGTTCCTTTGGAGCTTCGGGGATCAAGGTCAAAGTACTTCCAATGAGGCATCGCCACGCTTCAACTACGGCAGTGTGGATTGCTACACCGTGGGCCTTGTTGCGTCAAATGCCGATGGATGCAGCGCTTCCGGAACCGGCCTCGTATGTGTGGAGGACCCGTTCCTGCTTTTCACACCCAATGCCTTCACCCCGGACCACGACAACATCAATGATGTATTCCTGCCTGTTTCCTCCGTGCGCACGCCAAGGGATTTCCGGCTGATGGTCTTTGATCGCTGGGGTGCCCCGGTTTTCAGCACTACCGATGCACAGGCAGGCTGGAACGGCGATGGGGCACCGGACGGTCTCTACGTATGGAAGCTCTGGATCACTGATGCGCTGGGCGCGCAGCACGTGCGCATCGGCCATGTGCTGCTGATGCGCTAGCCTACGATCGGATGCGTTTCAACTCCGCGTACAGGCGGTGCATGGGCAACCCCATCACCGTGTAGAAACTTCCCTCTATGCGCTCAACGGCCGTGTAGCCGATCCAGTCCTGCACGCCGTAGGCACCTGCCTTGTCCAAGGGGGAATGGCGGTCGACGTAATAATCGATCTCATCGGCGCCCAATTCCCGGAAGGTCACCTTGGCGGTATCGCTGAAGCTGTACAGGCCGTTGTTGGAACGGATGCACACGCCGGTGACCACACGGTGTGCCTTGCCAGAAAGGAGGCGGAGCATGTGCTTGGCGTCCCCCGCATCGATCGGCTTGTTCAGGATCAGATCGTTGAGCAGCACCGTGGTATCCGCGGTCACCAACACCTGGTCCTCATCCAGTTCACCGCGCCAGGCCTGTGCCTTTTTTCGCGCCAGGAATTCGGCCACCTCGGCATGGGGCATGTCATCCGGGAAATCCTCTTCCACCTCTACCTGGGTGATCTCCACGGGAAGGTCGAGCCCGTGCAGCAAATGGCGTCGCCGGGGGGAGGAGGAGGCCAGCACTAGGCGAAGGGGTTGTAATGGCGGATGCATGGTCATTGCAGGGTGCGGCTGATGAAAAAAGCAAAAGCGATGGCGATCGCCATGGCGAGTTTCAGCACATGGCCCGCCCGGTTGAACGCTTGGCGCGTAGTGGCGGAATACGTGAGCCCGGCCGACAACAACAAGGGCAGCACAAGGCCGGCACCAATGTATTGGTATGAGAATTTATCGGTGAGCACAATGGACCGGACAAGCAGCAATGCCACCATGGTGATGGCCAAATAGCCAAGCGTGATCGCTTTTGCCCAGCCGATCCCCAGCACGATCGGCACCGTGCGGCAGCCATCCATGGAATCACCTTTTATGTCGGCCATGTCCTTCTGCAGTTCACGTATCAGGGTGGTCAGGAATGCGAAGAAGCTGAAACCGATGATCCAAGCCCAAAGACCTTGGAAACCGAAGACGATCTCCACTTGGCTCCCAAAGTGGTCCGTTCCGATCGCGGATACCCCATAATACCTGAACAGGGCGGGGATCTCATATAGGCCCACGGTAAGCGGCACCAGCGCCACTAATAGCGCCACCAGTCCATTGCCCAGCAGAAAAGTCCGCTTGAACCGCGTGCTGTAGGCCCATAGGCCCCCTCCGGCAAACAAGGGAATGGCGACCAGCTGCCATTGGCCACTTTGCCAAGCCGTGAAGCCGCCCAACAGGATGCCTGCCGCCGTGAGAATGATATGGCCCATCATTGCCACGCGCCGTTTCACGCTGCGCCCCACGATCACCGCATGCGGCTTGTTCACGCGATCGATCCTTGTATCGAAATAGTCGTTGATCACATTTCCGCCAGCAGCCACCAGCACCGTGCTAAGGACCAGCAGCCAAAAGAGCCATTCCGGAAAAGCATGCTGGAACGTGTTTCCCGGGACTGCCTTGAAGATAGTCTCATGGGGGTCGAGCGCCATGGCCTGTAGTTCATGGCTGCTCACCTTCAAAAATCCGCCGATCACTCCGTGGCGCATCGCCACCATGGTGAACACGATGATCAATAGATTTAGGGGCCTGGTGAGCCGCAGGAAGTCGATCATGCTACCAATGGTGCGCCTGTTCGGTCAACCATTTGTCCTGCACCTTCATGGCCTGTTCCAATAGGTCACGCACACAACCGTTGCCCCCTGTGAAACGGGAAACATAACGACTGATCGCCTTCACTTCCTCCGCCGCATCGGCAGGGCAGCAGGGGAGGGCCACCCGCTCCATCACGCGCAGATCCGGTATGTCGTCGCCCATGTAAGCCGTGGTTGAAAGATCGAGGCCTTGCGCCACCAGCTCTTCCAGCTTCGCCACTTTGTTGGGCACTCCCGGGAAATGTTCGTGTACGCCCAACCGGGCAAAGCTTTCGGCCACCCCCGGTGAAAAGCCGCCGGAAACCACGATAATGCGGATCCCTTCCTTCAGGGCATGCTGCACGGCATAGGCGTCGCGGGTGAAGAACGTGCGCACGGGGTCAAGGCCCGGTGTAAGCAACACGTGCCCGTTGGTGAATACACCATCCACATCGAACATGAATGTGCGGATGCCAGCGAGGAGTTCCTTGTAGTTTTTATTGTTCACGGCGTGTAGGGTGATAAGTGTGGTAGATCAGGTCGCTCAATGCGGCATAGGTCCGGCGAAGGTCGGGATCCGCGGCCAGAAGCGTGAGATGCTTGGCCATGGTGCCTACATCACCACGCCGGGCAGGGCCGGTTACGGCCTGGTCGGCATCCTGCAAGGCCTTTTGGGTGGAAGCCTCCCACAACGGGTGCACCAGCTCAGGGTTGATTCCCTTGGTGTGCAGCACACGTTCAGCTTCACGCAACAGGAACACGGGAAAATTCGAGGAGAACACCGCAGCGAGATGAAGCCATTGCCGTTGTTCATGGCCGAGCTGCACCACGGTCGGTGATAGGATTTCCGCCAACTGTTGCACCAAGGCCAGCGTGCCTTCATCGGCAGCGTCGATCACTATTGGTACCTGGGCGAAGTCCACCGGATCGCCGGGGCTGAAGCTTTGGATGGGCCACAACACACCGCGTTTGGAATGGGGAATAAGCAATTCAAGTGGCTGTGAACCGGCCAGATGCACCAACGGTGATCCATCATCGTGCAGCCGCTGCGCCACCATTCCGATGGCATCATCCTTTACGGCCAAGATCCGCAGGTCAGCAAAGGGCAATTCATCCGCCAGCCCGAAATATGGGGTGTGGAACTGCGCGGCCAAGGCTGCGGCTTTTACAGGGTCACGCCCTACTATGCCAACGGTGTTGATCCCCTTGCCGGTCAGCGCATGGGCCAAATGGAACGCCAGCCGCCCAGTGCCGATCATCAGGACCCGAAGCATGGCGCGAAGATCGCGCATATGGCAATTGAATTGCGGCTTCGATCAACAAACCGGAAGAGGCGGCCGCCATTCAACTCACGGGCAGGCGGCCAGGCCCGCTCCGCGTGCCAGCCCGCCTTCCCAAAGGGGGGAGGCTTCGATCAATAAACCGGAAGAGGCGACCGCCTCTTGGTCCTGTCATTCCCCACGCCCTTTCGAGCACGCTCGAGCGCTTGGGGAAATGACAGAACCGCCCCTCTCGGGGCGGTTTGTTGATCGGCGGAGAGGGAGGGATTCGAACCCCCGTTGCCCTTGCGGGCAAAGCGGTTTTCAAGACCGCCGCATTCAACCGCTCTGCCACCTCTCCATTTGGGCTGCCAACGGCTGGCGGGGCGCGAAGTTACCCTCTGGCCGCGTACGAAAAAGCCCCTCGTGAAAAGGGGCTTTCCGGTGGAGCAAAAGAGATTCGAACTCTCGACCTCCGCATTGCGAACGCGGCGCTCTAGCCAGCTGAGCTACTGCCCCGGGACCGCAAATATCGGAACAGGCTTGATCGGTTGTGCACTTAACGCGCCAAGCGAAGCCGAACACCGGCGTTCGCGTGCACGAAGTTCACCTTGGGGTTTGTCTTGAATTCGTTTCCCTTGAACACGTTGCTCATAGCAACATCGTAACCCGCCTCCACGAAAAGGAAGCCAAGCTCAAGGCCACCACCAAAGCCGATGTACCATTGGTTGGAGTTGGTCTCCACGTTCAATTGATTGTTGTTCAGGTTGGCCTTCAGGTTCATTATTGCCGACGGACCGCCCATCAGGTAAATGTTCACGGCCGGATCATCAGCGGGGTCCATAAGATGCAGGCCGAGCATAACGGGCACACGCAACGACCGACTGGTGTAGTCAAACTCATGATCGGAGGTTGCAGGGTTGCCGTCGGCATCCGTGCCGGCCCAGGAATAATTGAGGTTGCGCACCATGAATTCGATACCCGGCTTCAGGAACCAGCGGCTACCGATCGTTACATCCGCACCGAATTGGTAGCCCGCACGGCCTACCCAACTTTCGTCACCCGCCTTCACCACGTTCGAGCCGTTATACCCCCCGTATAACCGGATTTCCTGGGCGTCGGCGGAAAAAGGGAGCATCAATAGGGCGCCCGCCGCCATGCATGTCAATAAAGCTTTCATTCCGTGATTTTTTCCGCACGATGCTGCAACACCCCTGCCACGGCGCTTTGGCCCATGTACCGCAAGGCCCAAGGCAAATTCTGCCCCACACGCGCGGCGCGATCGTGCAAACCTTGCCCCACCTTTGCCCGCATGGCGAAGACCGTGGGTGAATTGATGGGCGCGTTCCGTGCTACGCTCGCCGAAGGCAGCCATGGCGAGTTCCGTGCGATCATTTCCGCCGTTTTCAAGGAACGGGCGGGGATCGCCCACCCCGGGCTGGTACCTGAACGCGCGCTTACCGCGGAACAGGCCAGGGCGCTGGAGAATGATCTTGCAAAGCTGGCCGCGGGCCAACCGCTGCAATATGTGCTCGGCCATGTTCCATTCCACGGCCTGCAGCTGAAGGTGGACCCTAGGGTGTTGATCCCGCGTCCCGAGACCGAGGAACTGGTGGAACTGATCTCCCGGCGCCCAGCCCCCGGCCGCATTTTCGATGTGGGAACCGGCAGCGGGTGCATTGCCTTGGCATTAAAGCGATCATTCCCGGACACGGAAGTGTCGGGCATAGATGCCAGCAGCGCTGCACTGGAACTGGCCGCCGAAAATGCACGCCTCAACAATTTGCAGATAGAGTGGCTGGACGTGGATGCGCTCGGGCCGGTATTTCATGAAGTTCTGCAAAAGCCTGTCGCGGGGCGCACGTTCGTGGTCAGCAATCCCCCCTATGTGCCCCAAACAGAGGCAGCCACCTTGCAACCCACAGTGCGCGACCACGAGCCGTCAACCGCATTGTTCGTTCCCGACAACGATCCACAGCTCTTTTATCGCGCTATAGCAGGAGCAGCCTACCAAGCTTTCCGGCCGGGCGATGAATTGTGGTTCGAGGGGCACTACCGCCATGCAACGGGTACAGCCGCCTTGTTGGCACAAATCGGATTTGCCCACGTGAACCTGTTGCACGACCTCAGTGGCAATCCGCGGTTCATTCACGCGTGGAAGTGATCTTTGCACACAACATGGCCGAACTGACGAAGGAAGAAGCTGCCAGCCGCATGGCTGAACTGGCCGATGTGCTGGAGCGGCACAACCACCTCTATTACGTGAAGGCCAGGCCCGAGATCACGGACCAGGAATTCGATTTCCTGATGAAGGAACTGGAGGCCTTGGAAAACAAATGGCCGGACTTGGCCTCGCCCAACAGCCCCACACAGCGCGTGGGCGGCGACATTACCAAGGAGTTTCCGACCGTGCCGCACCGCAGCCCCATGCTTTCGCTCAGCAACAGCTACAGCCGCGAGGAGGTGCAGGATTTCGTGGAACGCGTACAGCGCGAACACGGACGGACCCTGTTCACCCTGGAACTGAAGTATGACGGGGTGGCCATCAGCCTCAGTTACAGCAATGGCCAACTGGTGCAAGCATTGACCCGCGGCGATGGCGAACGCGGGGAGGACATTACGCCCAACGTGCGCACCGTCCGCTCGGTGCCGCTGCGCTTGCGCGGTGATCATCCGCCCGAACTCGATGTAAGGGGCGAGATCCTGATGGGCATCGATGCGTTCAATGAACTCAATCGCCAACGCGGGGAGCAGGGCGAGGAACTCTTTGCCAACCCACGGAATACCGCGGCGGGCACGCTCAAACTGCAGGACCCCAAGATCGTGGCCGCACGCCACCTGCAGAACTATGCGTATTCGCTCCAGTGCGACCCGTTGCCCACCAATAGCCAATACGGCAACATCATGAAATGCCACGAATGGGGCTTCCGCACACCTGATCCTGCGCGGCGCTTCATCGCGCAGGCCGACAGTGTGGAGGGCATCATGGAATTCATTGCCTATTGGGACCGCGAGCGGCACAAGCTCGACATCGGCATTGATGGCGTGGTGATCAAGGTGGACGACGTGCGCCTGCAAGAGGAAATGGGGGTAAGGGCGAAGAGCCCACGCTGGGCCGTGGCCTACAAGTTCCCTGCGGAACAGAAGTTCACCGAGCTGCTCGACGTGGAGTTCAATGTGGGCCGCACAGGGGCCATAACGCCGGTGGCCATACTGCAGCCCGTGGTGCTGGCCGGTACCACCGTCAAGCGGGCCAGCATCCACAACGCCGACCAGATCGCCAAGCTCGACCTGCATTACGGCGATATGGTGCAGGTGGAAAAAGGTGGGGAGATCATCCCCAAGATCACCGCCGTGGACCACGCGCGCCGTCCGGGCCACGCCAGGCCGGTCACCTATCCCGCCTTGTGCCCCGCATGCAGCACCCCGCTGGTACGGGACGAAGGCGAGGCCCAGCACTACTGCCCGAACGAACATGCCTGCCCGCCTCAGATCGTGCGCCGCATCGAGCATTTCGTGGCCCGCAAGGCCATGGACATCGACGGTTTGGGCGCCGAAACGATCCAAACCTTATGGCAGGCCGGCCTGTTGCGCAATGTGGCCGACCTGTACGACCTGCGCCAGGAGCAACTGCTGGCCCTGGGCAAGGGATGGGGTGAGCGCAGCACGCAAGTGATCATCGATGGCATCGCTGCCAGCCGAAAAGCGCCGTTCGGCCAGGTGCTCTATGCGCTCGGCATCAGGCACGTGGGTGAAACAGTGGCCAAGAAGATCGCCCGCGCGGTGGGCAACCTCGACCGGTTGGCGGCCATGACCACCGGGGAGCTGATGGGCATTGAGGAAGTGGGCGGTGTGATCGCCTCAAGCATACATGAGTTCTTCTCCGCCCCGGGCAACAGCGAGATCGTGGAACGGTTGAGGCAGGCCGGCCTGAATTTCAGTGCCGAGGCGGACACCCCGCGCCAGGTAAGCGCCAAGCTCAACGGGCTGAGCATTGTGGTTTCCGGGGTTTTTGAGACCTTCACCCGCGATGGCATCAAGCAGGCCATTGAGGAAAATGGCGGGAAGGTGAGCGGTTCGATCAGTAAAAAGACAAGCTTTGTGGTGGCCGGGGCCGACATGGGACCGGCCAAGCGTGCCAAGGCCGAGGAACTCGGCGTGCGGGTGATCGATGAAACGGAATTCAGGAAGATGATAGGGCCATGAAGCTCACCGACCGCATCAAGGAATGGCTGGGCCGGCGCGCCCTGCTCAAGGAGGCCAAGCCCGACCGCAGGCCGGTGGCCAAGAATCTGGGCCAATCCGTCAAGGTCGGCATAATCTATTTCGTGGCCGATGAGACCGCGCATAACCAAGTGCGCAATTACGTGAAGAAGATCAAGGAAGAGCTCGGCATCACCAAGATCATGGCGTTGGGCTATTTCGACCAGAAGGAAACGCCATTCTACCTCCACGCCAAGCTCAATTTCGATGTGTTCTGCGTGAAGAACCTGAACTGGTACCGGATCCCGAGCGGAAATGTGGTCCAGAATTTCATCTCCGAGGAATACGACGTGCTCATCGACCTTACCGTGCGCGACATGCTGCCGCTGCAGTATGTGCTGGCCAAAAGCAAGGCACGCTTCAAAGTGGGCAGGCTGAGTGACACCAACGCGCATTTTCTCGATATGATGGTGGATACCGCCGGCGCCGACAGCCTGCCGCAGCTGATCGCCAACCTCAACCGGTACCTCATGATGATCAACGCACCCACCGGGGTGCATTCATTGAACTGAAAATGACCAACATGCTCAAAGGCCTAGGCGTGGCCATGGTAACGCCCTTCCGTTCAAACGGTGAAGTGGATTTTCCTGCATTGGCCAAACTGGTGGAACATCAGATCACCGGTGGGGTGGATTATTTGGTGGTGATGGGCACCACGGGCGAAAGCGCCACCCTTTCCACCGATGAAAAGCAGGACGTGCTGGCCAAGGTGGTAGAAACGGCCGCCGGCCGCGTGCCCGTGGTGCTTGGCATCGGTGGCAACAACACCCATGCGGTGGCGCAAGAGCTGCAGGCCTTCAACCTGAACGATGTGCACGCCATCCTTAGCGTAAGCCCGTACTATAACAAGCCCACGCAGGAAGGCATTTACCGCCACTACGCCGAATTGGCCAAGGTGAGCCTGAAACCGCTGATCCTGTACAACGTGCCCGGGCGCACCATGAGCAACATAACGGCCGAAACAACCCTGCGGCTGGCCAACGATTTCCACAACATCATCGGCATTAAGGAGGCCAGTGGCAACCTCGACCAGATCGGGGCCATCCTCAAGCACCGCCCGAAGGATTTCCTGGTGATCAGCGGCGACGATGCGCTCACCTTGCCGATCCTGGCCCTGGGCGGCGATGGCGTGATCAGCGTGGTGGGCAATGCATTGCCGGCGGAATTCGCGGGCTTGGTGCACGGTGCACTGAAGGGCGATTTCGAGGCGGCACGCGCCATTCACCTGCAATTGATCGACATCATCCACCTGTTGTTCGTGGAAGGAAACCCCGGCGGTGTGAAGGAGCTGCTGAAGGCCCTGGGCATCTGCGATGACCACCTGCGACTGCCGTTGGTGCAGGTGGGGGACAATACCGCAAAACAGATCAGGAAGGCATTGGATGAGATACACCCCGTCAATGCCTGACCGGCCAATTGGCGCGTCAGTCCATATGCATGGAATTCATCGCACTGGATTTTGAGACCGCAACGCACGAGGCGGACAGCGCTTGCGAAATGGGGCTGGCCATTGTGCGCGACGGGGAAGTGCGCGAGGTGAGGAATTGGATGATCAAGCCTCGCCAGTGGCCCCATTTCTCGTACCACAACATCCGGGTGCATGGGATCCGCCCGGAGCATGTGGCCAAGTCGCCCAGCTTCGCCGAGGTGTGGGAAGAAGCGTTGCCACTGCTGCATGGGGCCACGCTGGTGGCGCACAATGCGGCCTTCGATATGAACGTATTGCGCAACACCTTGGCCCAACAGCGCTTGGCCTGGCCCACGTTCAGCTACTTCTGCAGCGTGAGCCTTTCGCGCAAGGTTTGGCCGGGCCACCGCAGCTACGGCCTGGCGCCCATGTGTGCGCTGCATGGCATCCATTTCCACCACCACCGGGCAGGCAATGATGCCGAGGCCGCGGCACGCCTGGTGCTGAAGGCCGGCGAAACCTCGGCCACCGCGGGCGTGGCCGAATTGCTGCAGCGCGTGAAGGTCCGCTGCGGCGGGTTCGGGCCGGGGCACCATCGCACACCGGGGGGCAAGGTCACCACGTACGCTTAGGCCGAAAAGTGAAAGGCCACCTTGTACAGGTGGCCTTTCAATCCCGAACGGTATATCGTTATTTCACTTGGTCCACAATGGCCTTGAATGCCTCGGCATCATTGAAGGCGATCTCGGCGAGCGCCTTGCGGTCGAGGTTGATGTTGGCCTGCTTCACCTTGTTCATGAACACGCTGTAGGACATGCCGTTCATGCGGGTGGCCGCGTTGATCCGCTGGATCCAAAGCGCACGGAAATCGCGCTTTTTCAGCTTGCGCCCGATGTAGGCATGGCTGTAGCCCTTTTCCACCGCGTTCTTGGCCACGGTGTACACGTTCTTCCTACGGCCAAAATACCCTTTGGCCTGGCTTATGATCTTTTTGCGCCGCTTGTGGCTGGCGACTTTATTCTTTGCGCGTGGCATGTTGTTCTTGTTTTTGGGCGAAAGCGGCCTTGTGCGGCTCTTTGGTGCTGTACGCCCTGGTTAAGCCCGCCTGGTACCCGGCGGGAAACGGGTCTTACTTCAGCAGCGCGAGGATCCCTTTCTCATCAACACTGGCGATCAGTGTTGTTTTCTGCAGGTTCCGCTTGCGCTTCTTGTGCTTCTTGGTAAGGATGTGGTTGTGGAACGCGTGCTTGCGCTTCACCTTGCCGGTACCGGTAAGCGCGAAGCGCTTCTTGGCACCGGACTTGGTCTTCATCTTGGGCATGCCTCTGTAGTTGTTCGAACGTTCGGGGGCGCGAATTTCGCAATTTTCCGCCAATCTGGTGCCATGCCCCTGATTTTTAGTGTGCTGCGGGGGCAGGGGCTCGCCGGGATCACTTCTTTTTCTTGGGGATCAAGTACATCATCATGCGCTTGCCCTCGAGTTTCGGCATGTTCTCCACCACACCGACATCTTCCAGCTCCTGGGCGAATTTCAACAGCAGGATCTCGCCCCGCTCCTTGAACACGATCGTTCGCCCCTTGAAGAAAACGAAGGCCTTCACCTTGTGGCCCTCCTCCAGGAAACGGCGGGCGTGCTTGAGCTTGAATTTGAAATCGTGCTCGTCCGTATTGGGGCCGAAGCGGATTTCCTTCATCTCGATCACGGCCTGCTTGGCCTTGATCTCCTTCTGCTTCTTCTTTAGGTCGTAGAGGAATTTCTTGTAGTCGATGATGCGGCACACCGGTGGATTGGCCGTGGAGCTGATCTCCACCAGGTCGAGCTGGCGCTCCTGTGCCATGCGCAGGGCTTGCTCGATGGGGTAGATGCCTTGCTCAATATCCTCGCCCACAACGCGTACCTCGGGCACGCCATAGATGCGGTCATTGATGCGGTGTGGATCCTCGCGTACTACGCGGCCGCGCTGGCGGCCACCGGGGCGGGGAGGGCGTGGGCCCAAAGGACGGAAGGGGGGACGTTGTGCCAAACTTGCTTTTCGTTCGTTTTATGGATGTTGCTCTGCACCGGGCAGCAGCGCAGCGATACGCTCTTCCACCATGGCCTTGAATTGCAATGGGGACATGCTGCCAAGATCACCTTGGCCATGTTCGCGTACCGATACGGTGCCTGAGCCGGCTTCTTTCTCGCCAATGACAAGCATGAACGGCGTCTTGGCCATTTCCGCGTCGCGGATCTTGCGACCTATCTTTTCGTTGCGCTCGTCAATAACGGTGCGAATATCGTGATCTTTCAGCAATTGTGATACCTGCTTGGCCACTTCGTTGAATTTTTCGCTGATCGGCAGGATCACGGCCTGTTCGGGCGCAAGCCAAAGCGGGAAACGCCCACCGGTGTGCTCGATCAGTACGGCCACAAAACGCTCCATGGACCCGAAAGGTGCGCGATGGATCATCACCGGGCGGTGCTTTTGGTTGTCCGCACCCACGTATTCAAGCTCGAAACGCTCGGGCAGGTTGTAGTCCACCTGTATGGTGCCCAACTGCCAACGGCGGCCCAAGGCATCCTTCACCATGAAGTCCAGCTTGGGGCCATAGAAGGCCGCCTCCCCGTATTCCACAATGGTTTTGAGCCCTTTTTCCTCGGCCGCTTCCATGATGTCCCTTTCGGCCCGCTCCCAGTTTTCGTCGCTGCCGATGTATTTGCTGCGGTCCTCCTTGTCGCGCAGGCTGATCTGTGCCTCATACTGCGTGAAGTTCAATGCCCGGAACACGAGCAGCACAAGGTCAATGACCTTCTTGAATTCGTCCTTCACCTGCCCCGGCATGCAGAAGAGGTGGGCGTCATCCTGCGTGAAACCCCTTACACGGGTAAGCCCGTGCAGCTCGCCGCTTTGCTCGTAGCGGTACACCGTGCCGAATTCGGCATAGCGCACCGGCAGGTCCTTGTAACTATGCGGCCGGCTCTTGAATATCTCGCAGTGGTGCGGGCAATTCATCGGCTTCAGGAAAAACTCCTCATTCGGGTCCGGCGTGCGTATGGGCTGGAAAGAATCCTTTCCGTACTTTTCGTAGTGTCCGCTGGTCACGTAAAGGGCCTTATGCGCGATATGGGGCGTGATCACCGCTTCGTAGCCGCTCTTTTCCTGGGCCTCCTTGAGGAAGTTGGCCAAACGTTCGCGAAGGGCTGCGCCCTTGGGCAGCCAAAGGGGAAGACCGGCGCCCACCTTGTCGCTGAAGGTGAACAGGTCCAGCTCACGGCCCAGCTTGCGGTGGTCGCGCTTTTTGGCTTCCTCCAAAAGCACCAAGTATTCGTCCAGGTCCTTTTGCTTGGGAAAGGTGATGCCGTACAGACGGGTGAGCTGCTTGCGCGTTTCATCGCCGCGCCAGTAGGCACCGGCCACGCTCATCACCTTTATGGCCTTGATCGGCGCCGTATCCGGCAAATGGGGGCCTCGGCACAGGTCGGTGAAGTTGCCTTGCGTATAGAATGAAATGGTGCCGTCCTCGAGGCCCTCGATCAACTCAAGCTTGTACTCGTCGCCCTTCTCGGTGAAGTATGCAATGGCTTCCTGCTTGGGCACTTCCCGGCGCACAAAGGTTTCCTTCCTGCCAGCGAGTTCCTTCATCTTGGCCTCTATGGCCGCAAAATCGCCGTCGCCGATCACCCGGTCGCCCAGGTCGATATCGTAATAGAAACCGTTCTCAATGGGCGGCCCTATCCCGAATTTGGTGCCGGGGTACAGGGCTTCTATGGCCTCCGCCATCAAGTGGGCGCTGCTGTGCCACAGGGTGGCCTTGCCCTCCGGATCGTTCCAGGTAAGCAGCTGCAGCGTACAATCGCCGGGCAAGGGGCGGTTGGCGTCGCGCACCTCTCCGTTCACCTTGGCGGAAAGCACGTTGCGCGCCAAGCCCTCGCTTATGCTGCGGGCCACATCGAGGGCCGTTGTGCCTTGTTCGTATTCCCGGACACCGCCGTCCGGTAGGGTAACCTTTATGTTCATTTATGGTCCGGCCTGCCTTACAAGTGGCAGATGGGAAGGGCGGCGAAGGTAAGTCCGCCGCAATTTCGAGGTGGTGAAAAAGAAAGCGTCCTGGTGGGGACGCTCTCAATTTGGCGGTAATGTGGTCAGAGCCTTGCAGCAAGTCCCAATTGCAGAACGGATACGCCAAAGCCCACCTCCATGTATGCCCCGATCTTATCCGTGAAGAAGTATCGTGCACCAAGCAGCCCAGTCAGGTTAACACCGCTGTAGCTGCCGGCGTTGAACCTGACGGCGCCGGTTGGGTAATTGGTTTCATCCTTGAAGGATGAAATGCGATAGGCGAGCATCAAGCCTCCATAGGTATCCAACTGGCTGTTCCCGTGCCATTCATTGTAATGCCATGTTCCCCGGGCTCCGATCACGGTATAGGTCCACTTGTAGCTCGATGTGTAGTTGTTCAAGGTATAACGGTTGTCATACACGTACTTGAAACTTTTGTACCCTAGGAATCCGCCGAGACCCCAGGTACCTGGGCCGAGGTAGCCCATGCCATGGTCGAAATGAAGTGCCATGGCGGGAGTTTGGGACACACCCGCCCCCGAAAAGCCTATGCCGTAATTTCCACCGAGTCCCACGCCTACACCAAGCACATTATCACCTTCATCAAACTGGGCATGAGCAGTGCCAGGCACACAAATGGCCGCGGCCAGGATGCAAAGAGCGCCGATGCGCTGGATCATTGTTGAACTGTTTTTTTGGTTGGGGGCAAAGATGCCTATGGCAACAACCAGATCACACCCATTGTTCAGCCATTGATCCGCATGTTCTCAACATGCCTTGTTCACAGTCGCCGCCTGTGCGGCAGGAGGACTTCCGGCACCCCACCGATATTTTTGGGCCCTCTATCCAAAAAAGCATGCTGCTCAACTCAGATGAGATCTCGTTCGACTTCGGTGCACTTTTGCTCAGGCTCACCGCCGCCGGTACCATGTTCTGGAACCACGGCTTCGTGAAGTTGATGAAATTCACCGACCTCTCGGCCACGTTCTATGATCCCTTCGGCATGGGCTCCATGATCAGCTTGGTGCTGATCCTACTGGCCGAAGTGGTATGCGCCGTACTGGTGCTGCTCGGCATCTGGACACGCTTGGCCACTATTCCGTTGATCATTGGCATGGCGGTGGCCGCATTCATGGCCAACGGCGATCAACCGTTCGCCAAACAGGAATTGCCGTTCATGTACCTGATGGCGTTCGTGGTGATCTTCTTCATCGGCAGCGGGCGCTACAGCCTCGGCCGCCTTTCGTTCAAGTAAGAATTGGCCGATCATGAAAAAAGCCCGGGGTTGCCGGGCTTTTTTCATTCAATGGGTCCCTGTTCACACGTTTGCGATGGTCTCGGCCTTGTAGTCGCCTGCGGCCAGCTTGGCCTTTACTTCCCTGAAACTTTCCAAGGTGCGCTTTACATCCTCCAGCGAGTGAGTGGCCGTGGGGATCAGTCGCAGCAGGATCTCGCCCTTCGGTATCACCGGGTACACCACAATGCTGCAGAAGATGCCGTGGTTCTCGCGCAGGTCCAATACCACATTGGTGGCCTCGGGGATGTTTCCCTTCATGTACACGGGCGTTACACAGCTGTTGGTCACCCCGATGTCCAGGCCCGCTTCCTTCAATCCGCTTTGCAGCGCACGGGTGATGGTCCAGAGCTTTTCCTTCAGCTCTGGCATGGTGCGCATCATTTCCAAGCGCTTCATGGCGCCGATCACAATGGGCATGGGCAGGCTCTTGGCAAAGGTTTGGCTGCGCATGTTGTAGCGCAGGTACATGATCACGTCCTCCGGCCCGCTGATGAAGGCGCCGATGCTGGCCATGCTTTTGGCGAACGTGCCGAAATAGATGTCGATCTGGTCCTGCACGCCCTGTTCATCACCAACGCCGCGCCCATCACGCCCCATTTGCCCGAATCCGTGCGCATCGTCCACGAAAAGACGGAAGTTGTATTTGGCCTTGCGCTCCACGATCTCGCGCAGTTTGCCTTGGTCACCGGCCATGCCGAACACGCCCTCGGTCATGACCAATATGCCGCCGCCGGTCTGTTCCACCACCTTGCGCGCGTGCTCCAGCTGCTTGTCCAGGCTTTCCATGTCGTTGTGCTGGAAACGGAACCGCTTGCCGGCATGTAGGCGGGCACCATCCATCATGCAAGCGTGGCATTCGCTGTCGAACACCAGCACATCGTGCCGGGTAAGCAGGGCATCAATGGTGCTCATGCAGCCCTGGTAGCCATAGTTCAGCAGGAAGGTGTCCTCCTTGCCCATGAATTCGCTGAGCTGGTCCTCCAATTGCTCGTGGTACTTGGTTTGGCCGCTCATCATGCGGGCGCCCATGGGGTAGGCCAGGCCCCAATCGGCGGCGGCCTGTGCATCCACCTTGCGGATCTCCGGATGGTTGGCCAGGCCCAGGTAATTGTTCAGGCTCCAAACCAGCACTTCCTTGCCGCGGAAGGTCATGTGCGCCCCAAGTTCGCCCTCCAGCTTCGGGAAGGAGAAATAGCCATGCGATGCCTTGGCGTGGCGGCCAATGGGGCCGGCATCCTTGCGGATCTTGTCAAAAATGTCGTTCATTGTTGAATAGGGGATAACCCGGCCGCGAAGGTAAGCTTGCGCCCGGCGATCATGCGATCGTGCATACGTGCAGCGCTCGCTACATTTGCCGCCCTTCATGCGCATCCTTTCCTTTTGCACCCTGTTGGCGGTCCTGTTGCTGGCCTCGTGCAGCGAATTCAGCAAGGCGGTGAAAAGCACCGATGTGCAATACAAGTACCGCATGGCCGTGCAGTACATGGAAAAACCCGATTACGACCGGGCCATGCCACTGTTGGAGGAGCTGTTGAGCCTGACCCGCGGTGATACGCTGTACGAGCCGGTGAGCTATTACTACGCCAAGGGGTATTTCGGCATGAAGGATTACATCATGGCCAGCTACTACTTGGGGAATTTCGCAAAAACCTTCCCCGGCAGCGCCAAGGCCGAGGAGTGCACCTTCCTGGCGGCTTATTGCCATTACAAGGAATCGCCGGAGTACGAGCTGGACCAGCGCGATACGCGTACGGCGATCGAAAAGCTGGAGCTGTTCATGGTCCGTTATCCCGAAAGTACGTTGCGCGACAGTTCGATCGCACTGGTGGACCAATTGCGGCGCAAGCTTGAACGGAAGGATTACGCCGGGTGCCAGCAATACCTGCGCACACGCCACTACGCCGCCGCAAGCGAGGCGTTCCACCGCTTCCTGCGCACCTGGCCCAACTCAGCCTACCGCGAGGAGGCACTGTTCAGCATTTTCCTGGCCGACCAGCAACTCGCCCTCAACAGCGTGGAAAGCAAGAAGGCCGAACGGACCGAGGCCAGTATCCGATCGTTCAATACCTTCGCGGACGCTTTTCCGGAAAGCCATAAAATGCCACAGGCCCGGGTGTTGCTCAGGCAGGTGGCGCCCGCACACAATTTTCCGCAAGGCAAAACCACACCATGAACCCGAATAACCTGAAAGCCGCCAAGACCACCGTCACCCGCGATGTTGACCGCTTGGACGACGTGACCGGCAATATCTACGAAAGCGTTGTTGTACTGAGCAAAAGGGCCAACCAGATCGCGGTGGAGATCAAGGAGGAACTCAACCACAAACTGGAGGAGTTCGCCGTGAGCGGTGAGAACATTGAGGAGATCTACGAGAACCGCGAGCAGATCGAATTGAGCAAGCAGTACGAGCGCATGCCCAAGCCCGCGGCAATTGCCGTGGAGGAAATGCTGGAGGGACGCATTGTGTACCGCAGGCCCCAGCTCGAGGCAAAAACCGGTGAATAACACCTTGTGACGGATGGGTGCCGCAAGCGTCCTTCCGCGCCGCGTGCTGCTCGGTGTTACCGGCGGCATTGCCGCATATAAGGCCCCCGCACTGGTGCGCGAACTGGTGAAGGCCGGTGCCGAGGTGCAGGTGGTGCTGACACCGAGCGCGCATGATTTCGTGTCGCCCCTGGTACTCTCCACGCTCAGCCACAGGCCCGCACTCACCACCTTGGTGGAACAGGTGAACGGCACCGCCCTTTGGAACGACCATGTACACTTGGCCAGATGGGCTGATCTGTTGCTGATCGCCCCGGCCACAGCGGAAACATTGGCCAAAATGGCCCATGGCCTCTGCGACAATCTGCTGATGGCCTGCTGGCTCAGCGCCCAGTGCCCGGTTTATGTGGCCCCCGCCATGGACCTTGAGATGTTCCGGCACCCTGCGGTGAAGGCCAACCTGGCGCTGCTCGCCAAACGGAACGTGGGCCTCATTGGGCCCGAAACCGGTGAACTGGCCAGTGGCCTGGTGGGGGAAGGCCGGATGACCGAGCCTGCCGATATCGTGGTACGGCTCGCCACCGCGCTGTGGCACCATTCGCCATTGGCCGGTAAAAGAATGCTGATCACCGCCGGGCCCACGCACGAGGCCATCGATCCGGTGCGCTTTATCGGCAATCGCAGTTCGGGCAAAATGGGCTTCGCCCTGGCCGAGGAGGCTGCAGCACGCGGCGCCGAGGTACACCTGATCGCCGGGCCGGTAGCCCTGCAGGTGGCCAACAAGGCCATACGCCGTACTGATGTGGAATCCGCCGCCCAAATGGCGCAGGCCGCCAAGGAGGATTTCGCCAATTGCGACATAGTTGTGATGAGCGCCGCAGTGGCCGATTGGAGGCCCACGGTGCAGGCCGGACAGAAGATGAAGAAAGCGGACAGCGCGCCCGCTCTCGCGCTTGAGCCCACGGAGGACATACTGGCGTGGATGGGGGCCAATAAGGCCGCGCAGCTGCTGGTGGGCTTTGCCTTGGAGACCGAGAACGAACTGCGCCACGCCGAAGAAAAAAGGAACCGGAAAAACCTGGACCTGATCGTGCTCAACTCACTGCGGGACAGCGGTGCCGGGTTTGGGCACGACACCAATAAGGTGACCCTGCTGGCCAAGGACACGAAGCCCGAAAGTTTACCGTTGATGCCCAAGACCGAGGTGGCCCGCGCCATCTTGGACCACATCGAAAAGCTGCTGCCCCCACATGCGTAGAACCATCGCCGCCCTGCTGTTGATCTGGACTGTCGGCCCGTTGGCCGCGCAGGAGTTCAACTGCAAGGTATCCGTGATCGCCCCCAAGATCCAAAGCACGCCCAAACGGGTGTTCCAAAGCATGGAGACCAGCATCGCTGAATTGATGAACACCCGGCGCTGGACCGCGCTCAACTTCAGCCCTGGCGAGCGCATCGACTGCAACATGTTGCTCACCATAAACGAGCAATCCTCCGCCGACCGGTTCCAGGGAACCTTGCAGGTGATCTACTCCAGGCCGGTTTACGGCAGCGATTATTTCAGCCCGGTGGTTGACATCTTGGACAACAACGTGCAGTTCACCTTCCTGGAAAATACGCTGATCGAATTTTCCCCCGAGCGCTTTAGCAGCAATCTATCAAGCATCGTGGCTTTTTACGCCTATTACATCCTCGGCGTGGATGCCGACACCTTCAGCCCATTGGGCGGTACCGATTTTTATGCGCAAGCGCAAAATGTGGTCAACAATGCGCAGAATGCCTCCGAGTCGGGCTGGAAAGCGTTTGAGGACCAGAAGAACCGGTATTGGCTGATCGACAACCAGCAACAGGCCGTTTTCCGGCCCATGCGCCAATTTTTGTACGACTACCACCGCAACGGTTTCGATGAAATGGCACAGGACGTGGCCGGGGGCCGCAGAGCCTGTGCCGCCGCGGTGGAAACCTTGAAGCAGGTGCACCAGGCCAAGCCGAGCAGCTACAACCTGCAAGTACTTTTCAATGCCAAGTATAACGAGCTGGTGGAGCTGTTCCGCGCTGCGGATGTACAGGAAAGGGCCAAGGTGTACAACACCCTGCAGATCATCGATCCGGGGCACATTAGCCAGTACTCCGAAATGATGAAAGCGCAGCGTTGAGCATCCAAGACCGGCGCGCCATGACGAACTTCGCGCTGCGATGCTTCGACACCTGTCCATACGCAACTACCTGCTGATCGATGGCGTTGATCTGCCGCTTGCGCCCGGCCTTACCGCCATCACCGGCGAAACGGGCAGCGGCAAAAGCATCATTATCGGCGCCTTGGGCCTGGCCATGGGCGAACGTGCCGAAGGCCAGCTGGCGCGCAATGCAGAGGAACGGTGTGTGATCGAACTGGAAGTGGACGGCAGCCCATTGCCCTTCCTTAGTGAATGGTGCCAACAGAACGGCGTACCCGACGAACAACCCCTGATCCTGCGCAGGCAGATCGAACCCGGGGGGCGAAGCCGGGCCTTCATCAACGATACACCCGTGCGGCTGGAGCAAATGCGCGACCTCGGCGCAAGGCTGGTGCATATCCACAGCCAACACCAAACCCTGCTGCTCAACTCCCCGCAATTCCAACTGGGCCTGCTTGATCACTTCGCCGGTACGGCAGGGGAGGTGGCGGCATACAGCGACGTGTTCCTCGAATGGCAACGCACACGCAGTTCCCTGGCACAAACCCAAGCGCGGGAGCACGAGGCCACAAACGAACGCGATTACCTGCAATTCCAATTCGATGAGCTGGAGGCCGCCCGACTGGTGCCGAATGAATCCGCTGAACTGGAAACCGCCTTGCAGCGGGCAGAGCATGCCGAGGAGCTGATCGCAACCATGCGCGCCGTGGAGGAAGGCCTGACCGCCGATGGCGGCGTAGTGGGCATTATTTCCGGCCTGCGCCAATTGTTGGCCAAGGCCGCCCGGATGGACCCCGCCCTTGGTGGCCTCGCCGAACGGCTGCAAAGCGTGCTCATCGAAACCAAGGACATAGGGGAAGAGGCCGCCACCATGGCCGGCAACCTTGAACTGGACCCCCGTGAGGCCGAACGGCTTCGCGAGCGCTTCGACCTGCTGGCCCGGCTGCAGCACAAACACCGCGCGGACAATAGCGATGCACTGATCGCCCTGCACGACAGCCTCGGCGAACGCATTGCCACCATCGGTTCATTGGCCGACGAAGTGGAGGCCTTGCGGAAAAAAGAACGCTTCTTGGGCGAGAAGGTCCACTCGCTCGCCGGTGCGCTGGCCAAGAAGCGGCAGAAGGCCGCTACACCCCTCGGCAAGGAAGTCACCGGCCTGCTGCAGGAACTGGGCATGCCACAAGCGCTTTTCACGCTGCAATTGCAACCGGTGGAACCCGGCCCGCGGGGTGTGGACCGCGTGCAAGCCCTGTTCACGGCAAACAAGGAGCGGGTCCCCATGCCCTTGGACAAGGTGGCCAGCGGTGGTGAGCTGGGCCGTGTAATGCTGGCCCTGATCAGCCTCGCTGCCCGCGGCAAGGAATTACCCACGGTGATCTTCGATGAGATCGATAGTGGGATCAGCGGTGAAACCGCCCACAAAGTGGGGGCCTTGCTCGCGCGGATGGGCGACCAGCGCCAAGTGCTCGCCATCACCCACCTGCCCCAGATCGCCGGCAAGGCGGGCACGCACCTGTTGGTGGCCAAGGATTCCGAAGGGCCGCGCGAGCACACCACGATCACACCCTTGGGCCACGAGCAGCGGGTACAGGCCCTGGCACGCATGCTCAGTGGCGAAAGGACCACGAAGGCCGCGCTGGCGAACGCCAAGGAATTACTGGGGGTGAAATGATCGCCCATGTCCGACCGGCATCTGCATAATTTTATCTTCGGCCCGCAAACCAGAACACATGGCCTACGGACTATTGAAAGGGAAACGCGGAGTGATCAGCGGTGCGCTGAATGAGCAAAGCATCGCATGGAAAGTGGCCGCCATGGCCCACCAGGAAGGTGCACGCATCGTGCTCACCAATGCACCGGTGGCCATGCGCATGGGCGAGATCGACAAGCTCGCCGAGCAGATCGGCGCCACCGTTGTGCCGGCAGATGCCACCAAGGATGAGGACCTGGAAAACCTTTTCGATACGGCCACCCAAAACCTGGGCGGGCCGATCGATTTCGTGCTGCACAGCATTGGCATGAGCCCCAATGTGCGCAAGGGACGCACCTACAACGACCTCAATTACGACTGGTACCGGCAAACCCTCGATATCAGCGCCATGAGCTTCCACCGCATGATCCAGGCAGCCGTGAAAAAAGATGCCTTGGCCGACGGTGGCTCCATTGTAGCCCTGACCTACATCGCCGCACAACGCGTATTCCCCGGCTACGGCGACATGGCCGACGCCAAGGCGCTGCTCGAAAGCATCGGCCGCTCTTGGGGATACCACCTCGGGATACAGAAAAAGATCCGCGTGAACACCGTGAGCCAAAGCCCCAGCATGACCACCGCCGGCAGCGGCATCAAAGGCTTTTCCGGCCTGTTCGACATGGCGCAGGCCATGAGCCCGCTGGGAAATGCGCCCACCGAGGATTGCGCTGCCTATGTCATTTCACTGTTCAGCGACCTCACGCGGTACGTCACCATGCAGAACCTCTACCATGATGGCGGCTTCAGCAGCACCGGCGCCACGCCCATGGTGGTGGACAAGTTCGGCGCCGAGGAAGCCTGACTAGCGGCCCTTCGGTTGCAGGGGCCATTATATTTATCGCCGCCGATCAGTTGGCAATGCGATGGAAATGGCCAAGATCCCTGCTTTGGTACTCGCTTCCGGGCTTGCGCTCATGGCCCTGCCAGGGTGGGCACAGGACGGCAAGGCATTCGTGAAGGAGGCCGAAAAACTGCGTGCCTCGGGGCAGTTGGAGGCGGCCTTGGAACAATATGGATTTGCCATCCGGGTGAATCCCCAATATGCCAAGGCCCTGCAGGGCCGCGCCTCGCTTTACCTGGAAATGGGGCGCATGAAGGAGCGGCTCACCGATGCCGAACAGCTTGCGGCCCTCAACCCGCGCGATGCCAATTACCTGACCGGCGCGGCCGAGGCCGGCATTGATGCAGCCCAACCGGCCAAGGCCCGCAAGTACGCCGAACAGGCACTGGCCGTCTCGCCGCGCAACATGGCGGCGTTACAAACCAAGGTGCGCGCCTGCTTGGCCTTGAAGGACGTAGATTGCGCCGTGGCCACCTCCGATGCCGCCCTTTCGCAAAAGGCCACCACCGATACCTACTACCTGCATGCCCTCAGCCGCATGGCATTGGGCGATTTCGCCACGGCCGAAACGGACCTCGACAAAGTACTGGAATGGAACCCGCTGTACGAGGCCGCCTACGTGGCATCGGGCGAGGCCCAGCTCCAATTGTACAAGGGATACCGCGGCGTGTCCATGCAGATCCGTGCCTTGGAAAAGGCCATAGCCCGCACCACAAAAGGCCTGGAACTGAACCCGGGAAGCACTGAACTATTGATCGTCCGCAGCAAGGCCCATGCCCTGCAAAAAGAATATTCCAAGGCCATCGACGATGTAAGCAAATGCGTGGCGCTCGGGCGCGAGGACAGCATTGTGTACTACCAGCGGGCCTTGTACTACCACGGCTTCGGGCAGGAGCAAAATGCCGTGAACGACCTGAACAAGCTGCTGCTACAGTACCCCGACCATGTGCCGTACCTGTTGTTGCGCGCCGAATGCCGGGAGGCCAACCTGGACCTGGACGGTGCCGCGAAGGACCTGGGGCAAGCGGAGAAGCTGATAAAGGAGCATCCGGCGGAATGGTCCGCCGCGGACCTGAAGGCCATAACCGTGAGCAAAGAGCGCGTACAGCAATTGGTATTTGAAATGAACCGTGAGGCCGATCCTCCGGTGATCACCGTTGTGGAACCCTTGCGCAAGAATAACGTGGTGCAGGTGAGCAGTGCCCTGGCTAGGGTGAAAGTGGCCGGCCACGTACGGGACAAGAGCTTGCTTAAAGCGATCTTGGTGCAAGGCATAAAGGCCGATTTCGATAGCACAGAGCTTTCCCCTGAATTCCGCGCAACGGTTCCGTTGGGCCCGCATGCCAAACAGATCGATGTGTTGGCCGAGGATGTGTACGGCAACCGCTCCACGGTTGAGTTCACGATCGAGCGCACCGAAGGCGATCCACCCGTGTTGCTGGTCACCAGCCCTGCCATGTCCAGCAGCCATGAAACAACGTTGCCAGCCGGCAAGGACCAGGTCTTCGTGGAGGGCAGGGCCAGCGACCCCAGCGGCATCCGCTCGGTTATGGTGGATGGGAAGTTCGCCAGCTTCATCCCCGACACCGCGGCCACTGATTTCAGCATCCGGCTGGAACTTGCCGGCAAGGACCGGTTCACCGTGCGCGCCGAGGACCGTTATGGCAACGTGGCTGAGCAGGAATACACCATAAAGCGTGCTGCCCCTGTGGTGGCACAAGAGAAGCCAGCCCCCGAAAAAGCGGCCTCGCCCATGGGCAACGCCTGGATCATCTACATAGAGAACAGCAACTACCGCAACATGCCAGCGCTCAACAGCCTGGGAATGGACAAAATGCGAAAGGCCTTCTCCAAGTACCAGGCACAACGCACCGTGATCAAGAAAAACCTGAGCAAAGGCGAGCTCGAACGCTTCTTCAACATTGAATTGCGCGATATGGTGCGCACCGGCCAGGTGAATACCCTGCTCGTGTGGTACGAGGGCCATGGCCGCAGCCAAGGCGGTAAGGCCTACTGGATACCGGTGGACGGCAAGGCCGATGACATTTACAGTTTCTACAATTACGGTCCGCTGAAAGGTCTGATGGAGAATTACAGCGAGAGCGTGAAGACCACGCTGGTGGTGAGCAATGCCGCAGGGAATGATCCCAGTTTCTATGAATTGACCCGATGATCATCCAGGGCAGTACATTGCAGGGCGATGAAGCTTCCCAATAAACTCGGTGTTGCGCTGGTGGCCTTGGCCATGGCGCCCATAAGTGCATACGGGCAGCGCTTTTTCTTTGAGAATGTGGCCGTTCGCGATGGGCTGCCCGCTTCGAAAGTGTACGCGCTGCTGCAGGACAGCACGGGGCTGATCTGGGCAGGCACCGAAGCGGGCCTGGCCAGCTACGATGGCATCGCCGTACGCATGGTGGGCGCAGGCATGGGAGCTGCACCCAACGGCGTGCGCGCGCTGTTCCTCGATCGCGACCAACGCATGTGGGCAGGCCACCTGGGGGGCGGCATTACCCTGAAGGACGGCGACAGCTTCCGCCAACTAGCATGGGAGGGCATGCCCATAACACAGGACATCACCGCCGTGGGCCAGGACCCCAGCGGGGCCATCTGGGTATGCACCTTCGGCCAAGGCGCATTCCGGATCGATGACCCGGCGCTCACCCAAAAACCCCAACACTTTGATGGGTCCAATGGGCTGGATGCACGTGTTGTAGGCCTTACGCGCCTCCAAGATGGCCAATTGCTCTTTCTGCTCGCCACGGGCGAAATGAAAACCTGGGATGAAAAGGCACAGCGGTTCAATCCTTTCCGCCCCAATGGCTTGCCGATGCTCATGGGCATCACCACGGTATTCCAGGACAGCCGCAAGAACCTATGGATAGGCACGCAAAACAGTGGTGCGGTGCAGCTTGACCCGAGGACAGGAAAAGCAGTGATTTATGACATCGCCACCGCAATGCCCAGCAATTTCGTGATGTGTTTCGCCGAGGACAGGCAAGGCCGCATATGGGTAGGTTCGTGGGACAACGGCCTGGCGCGGATCGAAAAGAATGGCATACGCAGGTTCAATACGGGAAACGGGGCGCACAGCCTGCGAATACGCTGCCTGATCCCCGACCGGGAGGGCAACATGATCATCGGCACGCACGATGCGGGCATCGACGTATACAAGGGCAGCCGTTTCCGCTCGTTCACCGAAGAGGACCATTTGGTGGACCGCCAGGTATGGGCGGTGACCGAACTGTCCGACGGCAGCATTTGGTTCGGCACCAATGGGGGCATCACCATCCTCAATGCCAACACCGATGGCTCGGCCACCGTGCGCCACCTTACCATGCAAGGCGGGCAGCTCACCAGCAACCATGTACGTGCATTTACGGTGGATCGCCGGGGCCACGTGTGGATCGGGACCGAGGACGGTGGCCTGTTCGATTTCGACCCGGGCACCTTCAGGCCCAGCAACAACCTCGAAGTGGCCGGGTTGATCCCGGAGAACAAGGTGACCGCATTGGCCAATGGCGCTGCCGGCGAATTGTGGGTGGGCACCATCAATGGGCTCGTACGCCTTGTACACGGCGCTGTGCCCACGGTGCTGCATGTGCCCGACGGATTGGCCGGTGAGCATATCGCGGCCCTCTACCTCGATGGCAAGGGCATATTGTGGGTGGGCAGCTCCAGCGGGGGCGTAAGCCGGTTGGAGAACGGAAAGCTGCAGCGCTTGGACCTGGGTGCCCCGTTCAGCCCCACTTGTTTTGCCGAGGATGGGGAAGGACGGATCTGGGTGGGCACCGAAGGGAAAGGGGTGCTGGTGTTGCAGAACGGCCAACAGGAACGCGCCTATACCGTGGCCGATGGACTGATCAGCAACTCCATACGCTCATTGGCCGTGGACGGCGCAAAGCATGTTTGGGTGGGCACCAGCCGTGGCCTGAACGAATTCCAGCCTGGTGAAGACCGGTTCATCCGCTATTCCGCGCGCAGCGGCTTCACGGGCATTGAGGCCAAGCCGAACAGCGCCCTATTGGCCAGCAACGGCGACCTGTGGTTCGGCACCTCAAATGGTGCGGTAAGCGTGGCACCGCCCAAGGATCATGCGGCCAGTGTGGCACCAACGGTGGCCATCCGCGGCCTGAAGGTGAACCTTGAACCACGCCCGCGGCAGGCCAGCATGCAATTCAACCACACCGAGAGCAACCTAAGGATCGAATATGGCAGCGTGAGCCTGAGCGACCCCGAGGCCGTGCGGTATCAATACCAACTGGTGGGGCTCGACAATACCTGGCAGCCCTTGACCGAGGAAACCGACGTGCACTATCCATCGCTGCCTGCCGGCCATTACGTGTTCAAGGTGAAGGCAGTGGGCCGCACCGGGCTGTTCAGCCCGCAACCAGCGGAGTTCAGCTTTACCATGCTGCCGCCCTGGTACAACAGTTGGTGGTTCTACACCTTGGTGGCCGTGGTGGTGATCAGCGGTACCATTGTTTACGTGAAAGTGCGCGAGCGCCAACTGAAAATGAGGAATATGGTGCTGGAGCGCAAGGTGCAGGAACGCACGGCGGAAGTGCGGGCCAAGAGCGATGAGATCGCGGGGCAAAAAGTGCAGATCGAGGAATTGCTCCTGAACATCCTGCCAAAGGCCGTGAGCGATGAACTCCGCGACAAAGGCAAGGCCACGGCCCGCCGCTTTGATGAGGTGACCGTGATGTTCACCGACATGAAAGGATTCACCACCATTGCCGAAAAAATGACGCCCGAGGAACTGGTGGATGAATTGCACGAATGCTTCGTACGGTTTGATCGGATCACCGCTTCCTATGGCATAGAGAAGATCAAGACCATTGGCGACAGCTACATGAGCGCTTGCGGCCTCCCCGTGGGGGTGGATTGCCACGCCCTGCGGGCCGTGATGGCCGCGATGGACATACGCGAGGAAATGAACCGCTGGCATGCTGAACGCACCGGCCAGGACAAGGCAAAATGGGTGTTGCGGATCGGCCTGCATTCGGGCCCGGTGGTGGCCGGCGTGGTGGGCAAGCGAAAATTCGCGTACGACATCTGGGGGGACACCGTGAATACGGCCAGCCGCATGGAAAGCAGCGGTGCACCGGGCGAGGTGAACATCAGCGGCACCACGTACCTGTTGGTAAAGGAATACTTCGATTGCGAGCACCGCGGCCAAGTGGAGGCCAAGAACAAGGGCAAGATCGATATGTACTTCGTGCGCCGGCTGAAGGCGCGCTACGCAATGGATGCCGATGGCCTGGTCCCCAACGGCGATTTCATGGCCCAAATCGGGCTATCCTTGCCGGAACCGGCCATGGCCTGAAGGCCTTGCAATAAAAAAAGCCCCTTCCGTATCTGCACGGAAGGGGCTTTTTCGGGTGAAGGGCGGTCAGCGTTTTACCACCCTGCGCGTTATGGTCCGGTCGGCACTATGCACCCGCAGCATGTACACGCCTTTGTCGTAATTGCCCAGGTCCAGCGGTATCCGCAGGGAACCCACCGCCTTGGTGCGCTCTTCCTTCCAAATGACCTGCCCTGCGGCATTCACCAGCTCCAAGCGCAGGTCCTGTGCGTGGTTGCCCAATTCCATGGTCACCATGGTGGCCTTGTCCGTAGGGTTGGGCACCACGGCAACACCGGCCCCGGCAAATTCACCGGCCACCACCCCCGTGGTGAGGTCGCCATAAATATCGCCGGTGTGGTCAATACCGCCCAAGGCCAGGTAGTAATCGGCATTGTTCAGGCCGGTCCAGCTGTTGTTCACCAAGCTGAATTCGGCCGTGCCTGTGACCGATAGGGTTGCGATCGTGTATTCCTGCCCGGCGGTCCACTGGGTGGAAAGCCACTCCAACGGGGTCATGCCGAAGCCAACGAAGATCTGGTAACGGTCGCCACCCGATTCCTGTTCGCCGCCACTGCGCGACACGGGCAGGTAAACACCGGCAGCCTGGTCCTGAATGACCTCACCGAGGTGCGCCTCGGAGGACGCGTCCCATTTGATGGTGAAGACCAAGCTGCTGATCAGTCCATCGAAATTGGATTGGGGTTTCAGCTTCACCTCCAACTGCCCCAGGTTGTTGGGCACCATGGTAATGTCCACTTGGGCCGCCTTCAGCACCCCGATGCCCGCCACGCCCATGGTGGCCACGGTGGCCGCGCGCAGAAAAATTGCTTTGATCATTTGCCGTGTATGAATGCCAAAAGTAGCAGGAATAGGCCGCTTTGGCAACGGCTGGAACGCAATTCCACACCTGGGAGTTATTGGTTTGGCGGCAGGGGATGGCCAAGGGCCGTGCGCAATTCCGCGATCATCAGGGCGGTGGCCCCCCAAACCGTTTCACCCTGTACCTGCCAACAGCCCGCTACCAGCGGCGCACCATCCGGTCCGATGTTGAATGACCGGTGCCGCAAATTGTGGTCAAGCAGGAACTCGGAAAGCGGCACGTGGAGCAACGCGGCCACCTCACGCGGGTCCGGCCGCAGCGGGCCAAGGGCCGAAGCCCAGGCCACGATCGGGGTTACCAGCGATCGACTCGGCGGTATGGGGATCTGGGACAGCCTGCCGACCACTTCGAAATCGCTGGTGCGGGCCCCCGTTTCTTCCTTGAACTCGCGCAGCGCGGTGGCCACAATGTCCCCGTCCCCGGGTTCGCGGCGGCCGCCGGGGAACGAGATCTGGCCGCTGTGCACGCCGGGGTATATGGGCCGCTTCATCAACAGGGTATGGTCAACGCCGTGCACGGGATGGATCAGGATAAGAACGGCGCTTTCGCGTGGTGCGGGCCGGACTTTAAGCATTTGCTCCACGCTCGGCCGGGGGTAGCCGCTAAGGGCCAAATACGCGGCATGGCCTGGCAATGGGGCACTCAGCGCCCGGCGCAGTTCTGCTGGTGCAAGTGCCACGGCTCAACGTTTTTCCAGTGCCTTGGCCAATTCTGCTGCTTGCTTGCGGTAGGTATGGGGCTGCGCCGCTATGTATTGCGCCTGCTTCATCGCCATTTCCGTGTTGCCTTCACAAAGCCAGCTCAGTGCATTGTACCATTCCACCTGGTCCTTGAAGTTCCGGTCCTTGTAGTTCTCCATGAAATCGAGGTGCATTTCAGCCTTATAGGGATCGCCCTCGGCAAGCAGCGCATTTATCAAGTACATGCGGGCCGCACTGTTCCGCATATCGCGCTCCACGATCTTTTGCAGCAATGGAATGGCCTCGGCATATTCCTTCTTCGCGTAATGCGACATCGCATCCAGCAAGGGGGCATTCACGTTGGTGCGCTCCCGCCCGCTGATGTGGTCGGGGTAGGGGCTGAAGAAGCGTTGGCACAGGTTTTCCGGCGTGTTCTTGCCGCATGCGCCCAGTAAAACCATGAGCAGCGGGACCAGTATTCGCATGGTGCGCAAGATAGGCCTCTCACAAGGGAAGGAGCATGCGGCGCCCATTCCCGGTACTGGGCAGTTGGCCATTGAACACCACGTACGCCGCTCGCCCTACGGCATGGTCCTTCGGTACAAAACCCCAATATCGCGAATCCTCGCTATGGTCCCGGCTATCGCCCAGTACGAAGAAATAGTCGCCCTGAACAACGTAACGCGCGTTGGCCTGCCCATTCACCAGGAGCTGTTTGTCCGCCACTTCGATCGCCGCACCCTCGTAGCGGGTCATTAACCGATCGTAAACCGGCAGGTTGTAAAGGTCCAATTGAACAGTATCGCCTTTTGCCGGTACGCCCAATGGCCCATAGTTGTCGTTGTTCCACCTGAAGTTGGGCCCGTAGGGAAAGAGGTGAGAGGCGCGTTTGCGGCTGCCCGGTTCCTCCTGCACGGCAAGTACGCCGGGTCTTTGCTTCAGGCGCGCGGCCAGCACTTTGTTCAGCGGAAGGTCGAACACGGTATGCCCCGGCAGCACCATGTCCGCGGCAAGCCCCACGCTGGCCAGCAAGCCGGGCACGTCCGTACTGTCCTGCACCTGCACCGTCCAGCGGGTGGTAAGTGTGGCCGGCCCGTTAACGGGCATGCCGTTCACGAACAGCTGTCCCTGCCGAATTTCCACTTCATCACCACCAATGGCAGCAATACGCTTCACCAACAAACGCCGCTGGCCCATGGGCCGATCATCCTGCAGGGGATCATGAAATACGAGCACATCGCCACGGTGCATGCCACTCCAAACGGGCCAGCGGGCCACCGCTAGAAGATCACCCGGCGCCAGGGTGGCGAACATGCTTATGCTGCGCACGGTAACAAAGCGCAGCACGAAAGTGTGGGTGAAAAGCAGAAGGGCGACCGCGATCAGGAAAGCCTTGCCCCATTCTGGCCATCCGCGCCAAAGGGCCGCGGGTTTCATCGCACACGGGTAAAGAGCCGCTTCCACCGGATGCCGCCCGGGAATCCGCCTCGTTCAGGATCAACGGTAAGCCACACCAGCACCGCTTTGCCCACCACGTGGTCGAACGGAACGAAGCCCCAAAAACGCGAATCCAAAGAGCGGTGGCGGTTGTCACCCATCATCCAGTAGTAGTCCTGCTTGAAGGTGTAACGGTCCGTTTGCTGCCCGTTGATCCAGATCGCTCCGTCCTTGATCTCCAGTTTGCTGCCCTCATACACGGATATGGCCCGGCGGTACAAGGCCACGTTGCGTTGATCGAGCTGAATGGTGGCTCCTTTGCGGGGTATCCAGAGCGGGCCGAAGTTGTCCTCGCTCCAATCGAATCCCGGAACGTTGGGAAAGATCGGCCAATTGTCATTCGGCCCATAGGTGCCTTTCGGCTTGTTCTCCCGGGTCATTTGCTCAACGTTTTCAAATTTGGCCAAGGCCTCGGCATTGGCCTGGGTCAGGGGCATGTTGGCCATGCCGGCCTGTTCCGCCACATCACTTGTGGTTATATCGAACTTGTCCTTGAGCAACCTCTTGTTGAAGTTGTCCTTCAATTGGAAGTCATAGGCGTACTGGCCGGTTGGCACCAATGGTTGCGGCTTCCCGCTCACGTACACCAGGCCGTCCTTTATTTCCACCGTATCGCCGGGCAGGGCCACGCAGCGTTTGATGTAATTCTCCTGCTTGTCGGTGGGGCGCACCAATATGCCGCCCGTTGGCCGCGCCACCTTGCGCCCGTCGGGCAGCTGGAAAACGACCCGGTCGCGGCCCACCAGGTTTTCCCTTCCGCTCATCCGCTCGAGCTGGTAATAGCTCATGTTCTGGAAATTGGCCACCACGCTATCGCCCTCGGGAAAGTTGAATACCACCGCATCGCCGTATTGCGGCTTGCCAAACCCGGGCATGCGCAAGTACGGCATGCTGAACCAGTTGGTGAAGCTTGGCGTGTGGTCCGTGAACGGCAGCGTATGGTGGGTGAATGGGAAGGTTACCGGCGTCATGGGCATCCGTGGGCCATAGCTCAGCTTGCTCACAAAGAGGTAATCGCCCACCAGCAACGATTTTTCCATCGATTCGGTGGGAATGGTGAAGGCCTCGAAAGTGAATGTGCGGAACGCCGTTGCCACGATCACCGCGAAAAGGATCGCATCGCCCCATTGCCCGAGCAGGTTGCGTTTGCGTGCGCTTTCGGGCAACGGCCCCACCCATTTGTGGGCCGGGTTGAATGCCAATTTTGGCAATTCCACCCAAGGCAGCAGCACCATCACCACATGGTCCTTGAAGTCGCGCTTGCCCAGGCAAATGCTCGTGTTCACGTTGTAAATGATGAGCATGAGCAGGTTTACACCCGGTGCCAGCAACAGGATCAGCCAGTACCATGGCTTGCCGAGCAGCTTGTTCCATACCACCAGGTTGTAAAGGGGCACGGCACCTTGCCAGGCGGGTCTTCCGGCCTTTGCAAAAACCTTGGGAAGGCACACGAAAAGCAGGGCTACGTAAAGCCCGAAAAGGGTCCAAGCGATCATGCGTTGAGAATGTGAACGGGGCGCAAGGTGTTGCCCGCGCCCATTATTTGGTGGCTAAAAGATGCAAAGGTATCCGTGGCCATCAGGCATCCTTCAGCAGGTCGTCCATGGTGAATAAACCCTTGCGACCTTGCAGCCATTCGGCGGCCAATACCGCACCCAGCGCAAAGCCTTGGCGGCCAAAAGCTTCATGCGTGATCGAAAGTTTGTCCTGGTCGCTGGTCCACGAAACGGTGTGCGTGCCCGGTACTTCGCCTTTGCGGATGCTGGCAATGGGGACTTTCGCGTTATCGTGCGCCGTGCCGGCGGCCTGCCAACCTGAATAGCCCGGGTGGCCCTCCTGGATCCCATTGGCCAATGAAATGGCCGTGCCGCTGGGGGCATCCAATTTGTGTACGTGGTGGATCTCTTCGATGCCGGCATGATAGTCGGCGTGGTCGCCCATCATGCGTGCCAGCACGTTGTTCAGCTTGAAGAACAACTGCACCCCGATGCTGAAATTACTGGCCCAAAGCAGGGCACCGTCGTGCTTTTTCACCATGGCCGCCACTAGGTCCAGGTGGTCGTACCAGCCGGTTGTGCCCACCACCACGGGAACGCCTTGGGCCAGACAGCGCTCAACGTTTTCCAGTACGGTGTCGGGCCGGCTGAAATCAATGGCCACATCCATGCCTTCGGGCGCTTCCCCGGCATTGTTCCGGTCCACTTTCAAGGGCAGCGTATGACCCCGTTTCATGGCTTCTGCTTCAATGGCGTGGCCCATTTTGCCATAGCCGTACAATGCGATCTTCATCGGGGTTCAGTGAATGGTAAGGGAAATGCGCACGCCGGCCGCATGCTGCGCCATCAGGTCGAAACTGGGTGCTGCGGACATGCTCAGGTTGTCGCTCACATCAAAACGGACGAAATAGCCGTCCACGGTGGCATCCACGATGTTCAACGCGTATACCAGGCCCAGCGCCAAATAGCTCATGTCCCGCCAGCGCTGGTAGGTGTCGGCCACGTTGCGCAGCTGTGATGCCCCGTAGCGGCCATGGAATTCATCATCGCGACCTGCCACCACATCGAGGTAGGCGGCCTTGTAGCGCTGGAACTCCTTGTTGTTGTCCTGGATGAACCACACGCATGCACCCAGCCCGCCCAGCACGATCGGCACCTTCCAATATTTCCGGTTGTACACCTGGCCCGCCCCCGGCAGAATGGCCGAGTAAACGGTGGCCCGCAAAGGCTGGTGCCGCACGCGCCAATCGGCCAAGTGGTGTATGCTGTCGCTACCGGCGGCCGGGCCCTGGCCGCGGGAGAGGCCTGAGGCCAGGCAGGCGAGCAGGACCAGCAACAGGCGTTCGGCGGACATCGGTGCAAAGATGGTTCACTGGCGGGGTAGGGCACCGCCAACTACCAAGCGGCCCGCAATAGGCCAAGCAGGTCGTCCTCCGTGTAGGCTGCCTGCACCACGGAGGCCGATTCAACAACTGCGCCTTGAGCCTGCATTTTCTGCGTGGCCGCCGGGGCTGTCCGCTTGGTCATGGCTGCTCCTTGCGGCACCATGGCAACGTCGTGCAGCATTTCGGGCGGTTCCGTGGCTGAATTTTCGGCCTGCACCACATCGGCAGCCATTTCCTTCATCAAGCTTGCTTCCCCGGACGGACCGGGCGCGGGCAAACTTTCCTCCTTCGGCTCCGGCACCAGTTCCACAGCTCGGCCGGGCACCGATAGGCCTTGGCCCGTGGCTTCTTCTGCCGGCCTGGCCTGCCGGGCATCCTCCGGTCCCTTTTCATCGTTGCTTGAAGTGGAGGAAGCTGGCGCCGGCCTTACTTCGGCCAATTGCAGCTTGGCCGGTGCCTCGTTCCCCCGAAAGAGGAACAGGCTGACCATGACCAACAGGCCCAGTGCCAAAGCTGGCCGCCAATACAGTGCCGGGCGTGGCGGGAACAGAAAAGCCCCGGTGCTGTTCAGCCAGATGCGCCATTGCGGGCGCCTCTGTTCGCGGAATGTCCGAAGTACACGCTCGCGGGTGGCCGGGGCCGCATTCATGGGCGCTTCGTCCTTCGCTTCGGCCTGAACCAGCAACAGCAGGGCGCGCATGCGCTCGTACTCTTCCGCGTCCTGCAAGTGCCGCAAGGCGTAGGCCTGTTCCTCGGGCAACAGTTCATCAAAGGCGCGCTCGAGCATCAGGTGCTCCAGGTCCTCGGGATCATATCGTTCAAAGCGTTCCATTCAATTTCCTTTTTGCCGTTGCAGCTGCGGCGCGAATTCGGGCAATGCCGCAGCAAGTTTCCGCACGGTATAGAACAGGCGGCTTTTCACCGTTCCTTCGGAAATGCCGAAGGCTTCCGCAATTTCCTTGATGGCCATGTCTTCCTGGTACCGCATCACGAATGCCGCCTTGTGGTCCGGTTCCAGTCGATCGAGCTCCCCGGCCAAGCGCGCGTTGAAGCGCTCATGGTCCATATCCCGGCCCGGATCGCTGTGCACCGTATTGATGCTATTGGCCTTTAGTTCCGGCAATGCCGCTGCGCGCACGGCCACCCGGCGATATTCATTCTTGCACATGTTGTTCGCCACGCTGAACAGCCAGGTGGAGAACGGTCGCCCGGGGCTGTAGCTTCCAGGGTTCTGCGCAAGCTTCGCGAACAATTCCTGCAGAAAATCCTCCGCGCGGGCACGGTCGCGCCACAGCATGCGGTGGAAGTACCCGAGCAATTTGCGCTGGTACCTGTCGAACAGGTCGGCAAAGGCACGCTCGTCGCCGCGCACCACCAGTTCCATCAGCCTTTCATCGCTGAGTTCAACCGGGTCTTTGCGGAACAGGCGCATGATGCTCAAGGCTTCAAAATGCCCTTGGTTTGCAGTTCATGCAGGGCCCCGGTGGCCGTGGCGATGTTCCGCAGTTCCTGTTCCAATGCAGCGGCCTTTGCGTATTGGCCACTTTGCCGGTAATGACCCAGCAGCACCGCACCGGGAACCAGATAGTTGCGGCTCAATGGGCCTGCGTCCAGCGGTTTCTGCATGGCCTGCCAATTGGCTTCCAATTGTTCTTGGTCCGCGTCGGTTGGCGGCCCCACCCTAAAGGCTGCCCCAACGGCATTGAGTTCCCCGGGGAAAGCCTTGAGCCATTGAGGTGCGAGGCTGAGGGCGAAATACACCGGCCGTTTGCCCTGTTTGACCAGGCTGCGCGCAAATGCAGGGCCGTACCCCGGCGTGGCGCCGGTGCCTCCGGCGCGCTTCCAGATGCGGTGCCGGTAAGCCGCGTCGGCCAGCAGCCGGCGATCCACCAACAACACGTCCGGTTTTGCTTGCTCCAATTGGCGCAGCACTGCAGGCTGGCCATCCATATCGCCATTGGTGAATAGTACCGCGCCGACCGGAACGGAAAGCAGCATATCGGTCGCGGTGGCCAGCAGGGCAGGGGCCACTTGGCCACGCTGGGCCAGTTGGCTGCCCCAATGGCGTACCGCGGTCTCGTCGCCGTCGCGCAAGGCTTTATTGAGCATGGGGGAAATGAGCTCGGCGCGATCCGGCCCGAGTTGGCGTGCGGCCTCCAATTCAGTGTATGCGTCCGGTTCCGGGAACGCGAGGAAATATTCCGCCATGTGCCGCTCGAAACTGGCCGGTGCCGCGGCCCTGATCAGCCCTGCAATGTCCTGCAGCTCCCGGCGGTCCCCGGTCGCTAGCGTGGCGTTGCCCTTGCTGTTCATGGCGTTGTACTCGCTTTGGAACCAGTTCCATTGGGCCATGGCGCCGGGCGATCGGCTGTTGGCCAGCTGCCACTGGTCTGCGCGGGCATTGTTGCTGGCCGGATCCCACGGGCCATGCAGCGCACTGGCAGGCGGCAAGGGCGCCGGTGCATCGGGCGTGGTTGCCTGGCCGGCCGCGTGCAGGGCGGCCATGAGCAGGGCACAGGCGATCAAATGCTTGGGCATGGTCTGAAGTTCGCGGTACTGTACACGCATGCACGGACAAAGTTCATCCTTGGCGCCACACCACCGCACATGGGCCCGGTGGCAAGGGTGTACCTTTGCCGTTATGGAACACGACGAAGCGCGGGAACGCATGCGCAAGGCGCTCGACCAGGTGCATGATTGGCCTTCGCTGTACATGTTCAAGTTCATTTTCGAGCCTGACCAGCAGCGGTTGGATGCGTTACTGGCGCTTTTTCCGGCAGAGGCCGAGGTGTTGCGCAAGTACAGCAAGGGCGGCAAATACCTGAGCCTTACCGTGCGGGAGGTAATGATGAGCGCCGACGAGGTGGTACGGCGCTATGATCAGGTATCGAAAGTGGACGGTGTGATCGTTTTGTGAGGATCATGGTGGACGAGCTGCGCACAACATTATTGATCACTTTGGCCATTTTGGTGGTGGTGATCGCCTTCCGGCGTTATAGGCGGTACATCCTGCTCAAGCATCTGCCGGTGGCCCAGCATGTGAGGCTGGAAAGCATTGAGGTGGCCTATCACCCGGAACGGCTGCGCGTGCAGCTTGAATTGCCCGTTGGCACCGAGGTATTCACGGCCATGTTGGGCAGCGACCACGTTTTGCTGAAAAAGTGGCCCGCCATGCACATGCCCAAGGGCACGCAATTGCTCGAATTGCCGCTTGAAGCCGGCCAGCAAGGGGTATTCTTCCTGGAAGTGGCCACCGGTACGCAGCGCACCGAGCGGCGTTTTACCGTGAGGCAGGGATGAGAAAAGTGCTGCTTTGGGCCGCAATGGCGGCATTGCCCGGCCTATGCCACGCCCAGCAGCAGCGCCAACCCGAACCATCGCTGCAGGGTTTCCTGCTGCTGCCAGTGGCCTTGGACAACCCGATATTCAACAACCTCGCTGCTGTACTCGCCCAGGTGGATGGCACCTTTAACCTGCCGCTGTACAAGGGCTTGGGCATTGGTGCAGGAGTGAACCATACCTGGTACGAACTGAACGAGCGTGGCCTGGCCCCGGAGGAAACGATCGGCAGCGTGGGCCGCCTTCAATTCCATGGAAAGCTTTACTGGGCCCACTATACCGGCCAACGCACCTTTTATGAACTTGGCAGCAAACTGGGCTCGGTGATCTGGGACTGGCAATGCCGCACGTGCAGCGCCAGCTTACGGCAAACATCCCTGACATGGGGGCTTCATGCCGGCTATTTCGTGCATGCCACGGACAATCTGGCCTTCGGGATCACGCTGGGCTATCAGCATGATGCGGCCGACTTCAACCCCGGTGTGATCGGGCTTGAGCGGTTCCCGGGCCGCACCGACCTGGGCGGACAGTACCGTTTCCTTACCGTGGGCCTGGGATTCAGCACGGGTTTCCGCCGTTCGCAGGAAGGAATCAATTGGTAAAAGGAGCGGCCCTGTTGCCAGGGCCGCTCTTGTGTCGCAAACGTTGTGGGTCAAGCTCCGCTGCCCGGGCCATCGCTGGCCGGATCATCGCCGCCCTTGGCAAGTTTCTTCTTCGTCTTGGCCACCTTGATGGTAACGTCGGACTTGTCCTTGTTGAGCCCCACGGTGATCTTATCGCCTTCCTCCACGTTCTGGTTAATGATCTCCTCGGCCATGGGGTCCTCGATGAACTTTTGGATGGCCCGCTTCAACGGGCGCGCACCGAATTTTTCGTCGTAGCCTTTGTCGCCCAGGAAATCCTTGGCCTCCTCCGTCAGCTTCAGCTCGTAGCCCAATTCGCTGATGCGCTTGTACACGTAGCCCAGCTCAATGTCGATGATCTTGTGGATGTCCTCCCGCTTGAGCGAGTTGAACATGATGATGTCGTCGATGCGGTTGAGGAACTCGGGGGCGAAGGCTTTTTTCAGTGCCTTCTCCACGATGCTGCGGTTGGCCTCGGCCGTTCCTTCCAGGCGTGCGCGGGTGCCGAAGCCCACTCCGCTACCGTATTCCTGCAGGTCGCGCGCCCCGATGTTCGAGGTCATGATGATGATCGAGTTGCGGAAGTCGATCTTTCTGCCCAGGCTGTCTGTCATCTGCCCATCGTCCAGGGCCTGCAGCAGCAGGTTGAACACGTCCGGGTGTGCCTTTTCGATCTCGTCCAGCAGCACAATGGCATAGGGCCGGCGGCGTACTTTTTCCGTGAGCTGCCCACCTTCCTCATAGCCCACATAGCCCGGGGGCGCGCCAATGAGCCGGCTCACGGAGAATTTCTCCATGTATTCGCTCATGTCGATCCGGATCAGGGCATCCTCGGTATCGAACATGTAGCGCGCCAATTCCTTGGCCAGCTGCGTTTTGCCCACGCCCGTGGGCCCGAGGAATATGAAGCTGCCGATCGGCCTGTTCGGGTCCTTCAGCCCCGCGCGGTTGCGCTGAATGGCCTTTACCACCTTGGTCACGGCCTCTTCCTGCCCGATCACCTTGCCCTCCATTTCCTCTTTCATCCGGCGCAGCTTGCCGCTTTCCTTTTCAGCGATCCGCTGCACGGGGATCCCGCTCATCATGGCCACAACCTCGGCCACATTGTCCTCGGTCACCGCCGTGCGGTGAGTGCGGCTTTCCTCTTCCCACTTTTTCTTGGCCGCCTCCAGCTCCTCCAGCAAGGTGCGCTCGCGGTCGCGCAGTTTGGCTGCTTCCTCGTAGCGCTGGCTGCGCACCACCTTGTTCTTTTCCTCCTTCACATCCTCGATCTTCTGTTCCACATCGAGAATGTTCTGCGGCACCACGATGTTGCTGATGTGCACACGGCTGCCGGCCTCGTCCAGCGCATCGATGGCCTTATCGGGCAGGTGCCGGTCCGTGATGTAGCGGGCCGTCAGCCTAACGCAGGCCTCCACGGCCTCCGGGGTGAACTCCACATTGTGGTGATCCTCATATTTTTCCTTGATGTTGTTGAGGATCTGGATCGTTTCATCCACGCTGGTGGGCTCCACCAGCACTTTCTGGAACCGGCGCTCCAAGGCACCGTCCTTTTCAATGTACTGGCGGTATTCGTCAAGCGTGGTGGCGCCTATGCACTGGATCTCGCCACGTGCCAGTGCGGGCTTGAACATGTTGCTTGCGTCCAGCGAGCCCGAAGCGCCACCGGCACCTACGATGGTATGGATCTCATCAATGAAGAGGATCACATCGGGGCTGTTCTCCAGCTCGTGCATAACCGCTTTCATGCGCTCCTCAAACTGACCACGGTATTTGGTGCCCGCCACCAGGCTAGCAATGTCGAGCGCCACGATCCGCTTGCCGAACAGCACGCGGCTCACTTTGCGCTGGATGATCCGCAGGGCCAGTCCTTCGGCAATGGCACTTTTTCCCACGCCGGGCTCGCCGATCAGCACGGGATTGTTCTTTTTGCGCCGGCTCAGGATCTGGCTCACGCGTTCGATCTCCTTTTCACGGCCCACAATGGGGTCCAACTTGCCATCCTCGGCCATTTTGGTCAGGTCGCGGCCGAAGTTGTCCAGCACCGGCGTTTTGCTCTTGCTGTCGCCGGCCTTTTTGCCCGGGCCGGTATAACCGCTGCTGCCGCTGTCGTCGTCATCGTCATCGGCGCTTTGCGGTCCTTGGGCCTTGGGCCTTATGCGGGTGCCCGGTGTATCGCCTGCAATGATCGTCTCCAGCTCGTGCTTCACATTCTCGTAATCAACCTGCATTTTGGCCAACGACCGCGTGGCCAGGTTGTCCTGGTCCTTCAAAATGCTCAGCAGCACGTGCTCGGTATCGATCTGCGGGCTTTTGAAGAGCTTGGCCTCCAGGAAGGTGATCTTCAGCATTTTCTCGGCCTGTTTCACCAAGGTGATCTTCTCCTTGTCGGGCGGCCTTATGGTGCTGGCCGGCTCCATGCCGGCCTCCACCATCTTGCGGAGGTCCTCCAGGTCCACATCGAGGTGGTGCAGGATCTTCACTGCATTTCCATCGCCCTCGCGGATCAAGCCCAGGAGAATGTGCTCGATACCGATATGGTCATGGCCCAGCCGGAGTGCTTCCTCGCGGCTGTATGTAATGACCTCTTTTACTCTAGGTGAGAATTTAGCGTCCATGTGTTGTTCAAGCGTCGAAGGTAGAATGTACTGCCCGGCCGCCTGGCCATTCCCGGCCAAGTTAGGGCTGATCCGGCAGGGGGCAAGCTATTGCCATGCCATGCGAGGCCCTTTTGGAAGCCCTTTCCATTTATTCACAAATGATCGTGGGGTTGTGGAAAAGTGTGGTCAGCCATCAGGGCCGATCGGGGTACCTTCGGGGCCGCTTTCGGCCGGTGTATCCAACAACCGTGCGGGAAGCGCTTAAACGACCATAATGGCAGAAGAAGGAGGCGAAAAGATCATTCCGATCAATATCGAAACTGAAATGAAGACCGCCTACATCGATTATTCGATGTCGGTGATCGTTAGCCGCGCCCTGCCCGATGTGCGCGACGGCCTGAAGCCCGTGCACCGGCGCGTGCTGTTCGGCATGCAGGGCCTGGGCATGAGCAGCACGCGGCCCTACAAAAAAAGTGCAAGGGTAGTGGGGGAGGTGCTCGGCAAATTCCACCCCCATGGCGACCAAAGCGTGTACGATGCCATGGTGCGCATGGCCCAGGAATGGAGCATGCGCTACCAGTTGGTGGATGGCCAAGGCAATTTTGGCAGCATCGATGGTGACAGTCCGGCGGCCATGCGCTACACCGAGGTGCGCATGCGCAAGATCGCGGAAGAAGTAATGGCCGACCTGGACAAGGAGACGGTGGACATGCGCTCCAACTTCGACGATACCTTGGAAGAACCCACCGTAATGCCCACGCGCATCCCCAACCTGCTCGTGAACGGGGCCTCGGGCATTGCCGTGGGCATGGCCACCAACATGCCGCCGCACAACCTGACCGAAGTGTGCAACGGGATCGTGGCCTACATCGAGAACCGCGACATCGACACGGCCGGCCTGATGGAGCACATCAAAGGACCGGATTTTCCCACCGGCGGGGTGATCTACGGCACCGACGGCATACGCGACGCATACGAAACCGGCCGGGGCCGCATTGTGTTGCGCGGCAAATGCCATATAGAAGAGGACGAGCGGACAGGCCGGGAAACAATCATCGGCACCGAGATCCCCTTCCAGGTGAACAAGGCAGTTCAGTTGTACAAGGGCGTGGCCGAATTGGTGAACGAGGGCCGTATCGAGGGCATCAGTGATGTGAACGACTTCAGTGACCGTAATGGCATACGCCTGGCCTATGAAGTGAAGCGCGATGCCATGGGCACGGTGGTGCTCAACCAGCTGTACAAGTACAGCCCCATGCAAACCAGCTTCAGCGTGAACAACATCGCGCTGGTGAAGGGCCGCCCGATGCTGCTGGGCCTGCGGGACATGATCAAGTACTTCGTGGAACACCGCCACGACGTGGTGATCCGCCGCACCCGCTTCGACCTGCGCAAGGCCGAGGAAAGGGCACACATACTCGAGGGCCTGTTGATCGCGCTTGACCACCTCGATGCGGTGATCGCCCTGATCCGCGCCAGCGAAACGCCGGATGTTGCGCGCGAAGGACTGATGGCCCAATTCGGACTAAGCGAAATACAGGCGCGCGCCATCCTGGACATGCGCCTGCAGCGCCTCACCGGTTTGGAGCGGGACAAGATCCGCGAGGAACACGCCGAACTGATGAAGCTGATCGATCACCTGCGCGCCGTACTGGCCAATGAACACATGCAGTACGACATCATCAAGGCCGAAACCTTGGAGGTGCGCGATAAATACGGCGATGAGCGCCGCACACAGATCGTGCAGGCCAGTGGCGATATGAGCATTGAGGACCTGATCGCCGATGATGCCATGGTGGTCACCATCAGCCACCTGGGCTACATCAAACGCACCCCGCTGGGCGAATTCCGCACGCAGGGCCGAGGCGGAAAGGGCCGCAGAGGGGGGTCGGCCCGCGACGAGGATTTCCTGGAACAACTGTTCGTGGCCACCAACCATAACTACCTGCTCATTTTCACACAAAAGGGGCGTTGTTACTGGATGCGGGTGTTCGACATTCCCGAAGGAAGCCGCCAAAGCAAGGGCCGCGCCATACAAAACCTGGTGCAGCTCGAGGGCGACGACAAGGTGTTGGCCTACATCAACGTTACCGACCTCAAGGACCCGGAATACACGGCCAACCATTTTGTGGTGTTGGTGACCAAGAAAGGGGTGATCAAGAAAACCACGTTGGAAGCCTACAGCCGGCCGCGCACAAACGGCATCATTGCCGTGGGCATCCGCGAGGGCGACGAATTGCTCGAGGCCAAGCTCACCAATGGGCAAAGCCACGTCATTATTGCAAGCCGTGCGGGCAAGGCTGTACACTTCGAGGAAGACCGCGTGCGCCCCATGGGCCGCGGTGCCAGTGGGGTGCGCGGCATGATGCTTGCCGACGAAAACGACGAAGTGGTGGGCATGGTGGCCGTAGAGGGCGAGGAGGTGAACAACACCCAGGTGCTGGTGGTGAGCGAGAACGGCTACGGCAAACGCAGCCCGGTTGAAGATTACCGCATCACAAACCGTGGCGGAAAAGGTGTGAAGACCATCCAAGTGTCTGAAAAGACCGGTCCCTTGATCGCCATCAAAGCGGTGAAGGAGGACGACCAATTGATGATCATCAACCGAAGCGGGCTTACCATACGCATGGACCTGAGCCAGATGCGCGTACTGGGCCGGGCCACCCAAGGTGTACGCTTGATCGAACTCAACAAGAACGATTCGATCGCGGCCGTGGCCAAGGTGGACGGCTCATTGAAGGAAGACGATGCCACGGAGCTGGACGGCAACGGCGAACCGGGGCCAGAAGGTGGCGATGATGCGGCTGGCACCGAAATTGATAACAACGGCGAAGCTTGAACAATGAGCATGAAAAACATACTGATCGGTGCGGCACTGCTGGCCGCCGGCACGTTGAATGCCCAGAACCACATGGTGGTGAGCGCATTCAACTACATGAACAGCCGCGACTTCGACAAGGCCGTGGAGGCGATCGAGCCTACGATCTCCAACACGAGCACGGCCAATAAGGAGAAGACCTGGCGGTACCGCGGACAGATCTATACGCAGATCGCAATGGGCAACGATGAGGCGCTTAAGGCGAAATACCCCGATGCCTTGCAAAAGGCCGCGGAAAGCTTTATCCGGGCCAACGAATTGGATGCCAAAGGGAATTACAAGGAAGAGAACGACCAGGCCCTGTCCAACCTCCAGGTGGCCGCACTAATGGGCGGGAACGAGGCCTTCGAGGCCAAAAAATACGATAAGGCACTGGCCAACTATGAGCAAAGCTCACAGATCGCCAAGGCCTTGGGACGTGTGGACACCAATGCCGTGTTCAACAGCGCCCTTGCCTATGAGGCCAAGGGCGACCTGGAAAATGCGGTAAAACGCTACCAGCAAAGCTTGGACATGGGATATGACAAGCCCGACGTGTACCGCTACTTGGCCAATATGCAAAAGCGGAACGACATGGACGCCGCTTTGGCCACCACCCGCAAGGGCTTGGCAAAATACCCGGACAACAAGGAATTGATGCTGGATGAAGTGGCCTTTCTGTTGGACGCCAACCGTATGGAAGAAGCGGAGACCAGCGTGAAACAAGCGATCAAAAAGGACCCCAACAATCCCGTTCTGTACTCCGTGCTGGGCAGCCTGTACGATGGCAAGGCCAATCCAAAGGAAGGTGAACTGTCCGAAGCGGATATGCTGAAATGGTACGGCCAGGCTGAGGAAGCCTATAAAAAGAGCATCGAGGTCGCGCCGGACTTCTTCGACAGCTACTATAACATTGGCGTGCTCTACAACAACAGGGCCGCCTACGAGTACGAAAAGTGCAACCAGATCAAGGATGATCGCAAGTACACCGCATGCAAGGAGGAGGCCGACAAGATCTACCTGAAGACCATTCCTTACTTTGAAAAGGCCCACACGCTTAAGCCAGAGGACCGCGCCACCATGGAACAGCTGAAAAAGCTGTACGTGAAAACCGGCGATACCGAAAAATACAACGCCATTAAGGCGGAGTTGGGCGAATAAGCGATAACGGCCTCGCAAAAAGCCCCGGCGACCCCGGGGCTTTTTACGTGTAACCCGGCTGGCATGGGAGTTGGCGTCCGTTCATGCCCTCAAGGGCTTGAATGTGAAATTCTTGCATCGTTGCGCATGGAACCAAAATCCTTTCGCACCTTGGGCCGGTAACGAACACCTTTCCCGCAAATGGCCTCTTTCAATCCCGTCGATGCTTGGCTCTACATGAAGGCACAATTGCCGCCGTTGGCCATCCAGGACATTGGGTTGAAGTACCTGTACCCGGTACTGGTGGCGTTGGTGGTGCTTGAATACCTGAAGGCGAAGCACCTGTACGATATAAAGGAAACGTTCTCCAGTTTCGTGATCGCAGCGGGCGCCACCATCATGCGCGTGATCACCAATGTGCTCGAGATCACGCTATACTTCTTTCTGTTCAAGCTCGCTGAACCGCTGCGCGAGCAATATTTGGGTTACTCCACCCTGGGGTTTGCTTGGTACATCTGGCTGCTCGCCATCATAGCGGACGACCATAACTTCTACTGGCACCACCGGCTCAGCCATAATGTGCGCCTGTTGTGGGCGGCCCATCTGCCACACCATTCGGCCCGCACGTTCAACCTTACGGTAAGCATTCGCAACGGGTGGTTCATCACCCTCTACAAACCGATCTTCTGGCTGTGGATGCCGCTGGTGGGCTTTGAGCCGATCATGGTGGCCACCTGCCTGATCTTCAACTCATTCTATCAATTCTTCCTGCACTCACAGCTCGTACCATCGTTGCCGCTTTATGAGAAACTCTTCAACACACCTTACGTGCATGTGGTGCACCACAGCAGCAACACGGAATACCTGGACCGCAACCACGGCGGCATCCTCACCGTTTGGGACCGTTTATACGGCACCTTCCAAGCCCCGATAAAAGGGGTTGAGCCAAAATTCGGGATCAGCCACAACCCAAGCAGCGACAGTGCCTTGGTACACAACATCTTTGAGTTCCAGGAAATTTGGAAGGACGTGAAGCGGGCACCCGGCTTGCGGAATAAGCTGATGTACATATTCGGGCCTCCCGGTTGGAGCCATGACGGTAGCAGCCTCACCAGCAAGCAACTGCAACGGGAATTGACCATGGCCCAAGCCAAGGGGAAGGAGGTGCCGCAGCGCGATTTTGTGCGCAGCAACTGATTTGATCAAAACAAGGAAAGCGGTTCCCGGCATCGCCATCAAGCGTGCCGGGAACCGCCGTCACAGACCCGTACGTGCCGGTTCTATCGTTTTCCGCCCCGGCGCGGCCGCCAGCGCCTGTTGCTCCGCGATGGGGCTTGACCACCGGAAGGCTTGCCACCGGCCGTTTCGGTCAGGTCCTTCAACAGATCGGCCGTAAGCGCTGCGTAGTCGGTTTTAGTGCCGGCATGCTCGCCACCTATGGCAAGCTTTGGGGCCGTGCTGCGCTGGCCTGAAGAAGCCTCCCGCTGCGGTGCCGACCTGCCTTGGCCGGGCCTGTTCTTGAATGGACGGTTGCGGCCAGGCCTCCGCCCTTTTGATGCAGGCGGTGCAATGGGTTCGGCATTTTCTGGGCTGACCGGGAAGGGGTGTCCCTCCACCACGGGGATCTGTCGGTTGATCAACTTGGTGATGTCACGCAGGTAAGCACGTTCCTCGGCATCGCAAAGGGAAAGCGCAATACCTGTGGCACCGGCCCGGCCCGTGCGACCTATGCGGTGCACGTAGGTTTCCGGCACGTTCGGTATATCGTAGTTGACCACATGGGAAAGCGAATCGATATCGATGCCGCGGGCGGCGATGTCCGTGGCCACCAATACACGCGTTTTACGCTCCTTGAAATTCTTCAGGGCGCGCTGCCGGGCGTTTTGGGCCTTGTTGCCATGAATGGCCTCGGCATGTATGCCTGCCTTCCCGAGGAAACGCGCCAATTTGTCCGCGCCATGTTTCGTGCGGCTGAAAACCAAGGCTTCAGGAATATCGCGCGTTTTCAGCAAATGCACCAGCAATGCGGGCTTGTTCGGCTTGTCCACAAAAAACACCTCTTGTTGCACCGTTTCCGCCGTGGATGATACGGGGGTCACTTCCACTTTCACAGGTTCATGCAGCAGGGTATCGGCCAAACGCTGAACATCGGGCGGCATGGTAGCGCTGAAGAACAGTGTTTGCCGTTCCTTGGGTATCGCGGCGATCACCTTGCGCACATCATGTATGAAGCCCATGTCCAACATGCGATCGGCCTCATCGAGCACGAAATAGCGCAGCTCCGAAAGATCGATGTACCGCTGCTGCATCAGATCAAGCAACCGGCCCGGGGTGGCCACAAGTATGTCCACACCGCGCTGGATGGCATCGGTCTGTGGCTTTTGGCCCACACCACCAAAGATCACCGTTGTACGCAATTTGGTGAACCGGGCATATGACCTGAAACTTTCGTCGATCTGGATGGCCAATTCCCGGGTAGGGGTAAGGATCAGCGCTTGTATGCTGCGCTTTCCGCCCCGGCCGGTGCCACCGCCTTCAGTCTGCAGGTGCTGGATCAAGGGAATGGCGAACGCGGCCGTTTTACCGGTGCCGGTCTGCGCACAGCCCAACAGGTCGCGCCCCTGCAGCAGGTGCGGTATGCTTTGTGCCTGTATGGGCGTAGGGTGTGTGTAGCCTTCTTGCTGAAGGGCCTTAAGGATGGGCTCGATCAATCCGAGCTGGTCAAATGAAGTGTTGTTCATATGGAACATTCAACAGCGAACACCCGGGACATTGCACCAAGGGGTAGCGCAGTAAAGTTTAGGAAGAAGCCCTGAACAGTCCGGCGTGCAATGATCCGCTTGGGATGGCGCCTGGACGATTCCTTGGTCAAGGAGAAGCTGGGCGCTAAGGGCGGTACAAAGATAGACGTGCATAGGCCAACCGCTGTGGAGATAATGGATCGTGCATCGACGGCAGGGGGATGGGCTTGTTCAAAACGCCGGGGAAACTCAACTGGATTCAGAAGCGACCAATGAGATCGGCATCTGAGGATGAAGGGGTTATGAAGCAATACGCAGGTTAACATAATATAAATTATGTGCAAATTATTCAAATCGTGCGATTCGTTCAGGCCAAGCTGAAATCCAGGTCAATCACCTTTTCCACGCCCACACCAGGTCCTGTTGGCATTACAAATCGGCCCTGCTTCATTTCAGCGCCCACGAAGGGATCATTCTTGATCAACACGGGTCCATCCAGATCCAGCAAGTCAGCCATTCCGGCCAGGTGTCCGAGCGCCGTGCAACCCAATGAACTTTCGCTCATGCTGCCGAGCATCACCCTCATCCCCAATTCACCAGCCCTTGCCGCCAAGGCCTTTGCACGGTCCAAACCGCCACACTTCATTAGTTTGATGTTCAATCCATTATAATCCCCATTCAAAAGTTCCAGTTCAGCCATGTTGGCCACGGCCTCATCCGCATATATCCATGTACCGGCAGTCCTGCTCAGGGCTTGCTGGGCACCCCCGTTGGTTACCTTGAACGGTTGCTCAAGCCCCAATAATCGGCTATTGGCCGCATTGATCAACTCCAGCGCAGTGCGCACATCCGGTAGGCCTTGATTTGCATCCAACAGCAATGGCCTTTGATCTAAGTCGATGATGCTCCGAACTATAGCAACTGAGGTTGAATCCTTTACTTTAACTTTCAATCCGCCGGATTCTGGCAGTTCCTGTAATCTGGCCTTCACCATAGGCAACGGCAGGATATCTATGGTAACCAAGGTTACTGGATTCTTTAGATCAGCACATCCAACAACTTCATTAGCAGTCAATTGCTTCTTCTTACCTATCAAATCGACCAACGCGGTATGAATGGCCGCGCGGGTGCCGGCCCCACCGGAAGTCGGCAACTCTCCCTGTTGCACTAATTCCAAGAGCTTTGCCGGCCCATCGATCTCCAATCCGGCAATTCGCCGCAAGGCGTCAACCACCTCCTCCGGCTTTTCTTTGAGGTAAGGCGGAAGTGTTGCCTCTCCATATCCTACTTCGCCCGCATGCTCCAAGCGCACGAACACGCTATCGGTTCCAGTGCGGCTACCATGTGCAGTTGTGAACGGATGCTTGAACTCCAACCGGTACCTGCTGAATGCCCAACGCATGGCGCAAAGGAACAAAAACGGCTTACCCTCCTGCCATCCCGGTCAATGTGGATAACCGGGCCCGGCTGTTGATAACCCGCGAACGGGGCTGCATGCCCTCCGGGTATATTTGCCACCCCTGCCCATATTGCCGGGCGGAGGCTACACACCTATCCCTAAGCTTACGAACCGCTGATGAAATTCATCGTCTCCAGCAGCTCACTGCTCAAACAATTACAGGCCCTGCAAGGCGTGCTGGCCAGCAGCAATACCCTCCCCATCCTCGACAATTTCCTGTTCGAGGTGGATAATAAGCAGATCACGATCACGGCGAGTGACCTTGAGACCACGATCACGGCCACCATGGGCGTAGAAGCCAAGGAAAAAGGCAGCGTGGCCATTCCTGCACGGTTGCTGCTGGAAACACTCAAGGCATTTCCGGACCAACCGTTGGCGTTCAGCATCGATGGCAAGCATTTCGGCATTGAGATCAGCAGCGACCATGGAAATTATAAGATGACGGGCTTTTCTGCAGCTGAATTCCCGCGTAGCCCCGTGCTCGAGGAGCCGACCAGCATCACCATCGCTGCCGGCACACTGGCCACCGCCATCAACAAAACGATCTTCGCCACGGGCAACGATGACCTGCGGCCCGTGATGAGCGGCATTTTCTTCGAGCTGTCCGAAGATTCCGTACGCTTTGTGGCCACCGATGCCCATAAACTGGTGCGCTATACGCGTACGGACCTCAACTCATCCAGGGCCACCAGTTTTATTGTGCCCAAAAAGCCATTGAATTTGTTGAAGAACTCGTTGGCGGCCACTAATGCTGATGTGGTCGTGGAGTTCAACGAGAACAACGCTTCGTTCACCTTTGATAACGTTAAGGTGGTTTGCCGGCTGATCGATGGCAAGTACCCGAACTATGAGGCCGTGATCCCAAAACAGAACCCGAACAAGCTCACCATAGATCGTCAGGTTTTCCTGAATGCGATACGCCGGGTGGCCCTGTTCAGCAACAAAACCACGCATCAAGTGCGCCTGCAGATCACCGGCAGCCAATTGTCGCTGAGTGCCGAGGACCTCGATTTTGCCAACGAGGCGAACGAAAAGCTTACTTGCGTGTATGAGGGTGATGACATGGTCATCGGCTTCAACTCGCGTTTCTTGATCGATATGCTCAGCAATTTGGAAAGCGAGCATGTGGTAATGGAGATGAGCGCCCCGAACCGGGCCGGTATCCTGTTGCCCGGCGAATCCACCGAGCATGGCGAGGACCTGCTGATGTTGGTGATGCCTGTTATGCTGAACAATTGACGCAGCTTTCATTCCGCTCCTCCAATGAAAAAGATGCATCTGCCGTTGGGCACTGTGGGCCTCGCCTTGCTGCTATCCGCGAATACCTGCAACACAGGATCCACCGGCGCCACAGCATCGGGCACTGACCTTACGGGCACATGGGTGTTGACCGAATTGAATGGTGCGGCGGCTGAAATGCCCGAAGGCAAGGAACAGCCCTATCTGAGCTTCGATAGCTTGGCGCAGAATGTGAACGGCTATGCGGGATGCAACCGTGTATTCGGGCCAGTCCACCTCAACGGCGATTCCATCGGTTTCACAGGTTTAGCGGCCACACGCATGTACTGCACCGAGACCCAATACGTGGAAGATGCCTTCATGGCCGCGCTGAACCGTACCAATACCTATACGGTGAAAGAAGGACGGCTTAGCTTTTATGCCGGTGGACAGCAATTGGCCGTGCTCAGTAGAAAAGAGAAGTAAGGAATCTCGACGGTGTAACCACATTGAATGGCTCGCGCTTGCGGTCGCATTGCGCGTGGTACCACTGGGGCTGCGCGTGTTTTTTCTTTGGTCGGCCCCATGCCGAAACTATCAGCCACATCCAGGTATGCATGGCCATGCATACCTGGAATCGCAACAGGCCTCGATCCGGGCGATGCTCGATGAATTCCGTCGTCCATTCTAGCGTCAAATTCAATGTAATCAGTGACTTTTGTGTATGAATGGCCATGCATACCTGAGTTCTGTGGAGTGCAACTTGGGTCGAATGATCTCGCATAGCCTGAGCGTAAAGGTTGACCAGGCTACACGACGGATGGTAGATGTAGGCGGTTAAATACCCGGCCATCACGACGTATGCATGGCCATGCATACGTACCGCATTTCAGGCCGCAATTCTGGATAACGCCAACTGGCAGCCGCATTCACTCACTCAGGTAAATCCGTGCTATTCAATCACATTCAGGTATGCATGTCCATGCATACCTGGAATCGCTACAGGCCTCGATCCAGGGTGATGCTCGATGATTTCGTCTTTCCCTCAAGCGTCAGCAACTTGGGTCGAAGATTTCGCATATCCCAGCTTCAAGCGTTGCGACGGAGTGGTAGATGTCGTCGGTTGAACACCCCGCCGTCACGACGTATGCATGGCCATGCATACGTGCCGCATTTCAGGCCACAATTCCTAATAACGCCAACTGGCAGCCGCATTCACTCACTCAGGTAAATCAGTGATTTTCAATCACATTCAAGTATGCATGGCCATGCATACCTGGAATCGCAGCAGGCCTTGATCCAGGCGATGCTCGATGAATTCCGTCGTCCCTTCTAGCGTCAACTTCAATGTAATCAATGACTTTCGAGAATGCATGGCCATGCATACCTGAGTTCTGTGGAGATGCACTTGGGTCGAATGATCTCGCATAGCCTGAGCGTAAAGGTTGACCATGCTACACGACGGATGGTAGATGTAGGCGGTTAAATACCCGGCCATCACGACGTATGCATGGCCATGCATACCTAGAATCGCAGCAGGCCTCGATCTACGCGATGCTCGACGGATTCCGTTGTTCCTTTTACCGTCAACTTCAAGGTAATTGACTTTCGAGAAGCACGCCAACGGAATCGGGCTGTTGCTCTTTCAGATAATTCCGTTGGAGCTGTCCACATCCATGTATTCATGGCCATGCATACCTGAAATCGCAGCAGGCCTCGATCTACGCGATGCTCGATGAATTCCGTCGTCCATTCTAGCGTCAAATTCAATGTGATCAGTGACTTTCGTGTATGCATGGCCATGCATACCTGAGTTCTGTGGAGGAGCAACTTGGGTCGAATGATCTCGAATATCCTAGCTTCAAGCGTTGCGACGGAGTGGTAGATGTCGTCGGTTGAACACCCCGCCGTCACGACGTATGCATGGCCATGCATACGTGCCGCATTTCAGGCCACAATTCCTAATAACGCCAACTGGCAGCCGCATTCACTCACTCAGGTAAATCAGTGATTTTCAATCACATTCAAGTATGCATGGCCATGCATACCTGGAATCGCAGCAGGCCTTGATCCAGGCGATGCTCGATGAATTCCGTCGTCCATTCTAGCGTCAAATTCAATGTAGTCAGTGACTTTCGTGTATGCATGGCCATGCATACCTGAGTTCTGTGGAGATGCACTGAGGTCGAATGATCTCGAATGTCCTAGCTTCAAGCGTTGCGACGGAGTGGTAGATGTCGTCGGTTGCGTACCCGGCCATCACGACGTATGCATGGCCATGCATACGTGCCGCATTTCAGGCCGCAATACCGGATAACGCCAACTGGCAGCCGCATTCACCCATTCAGATATGCATGGAATCGCAACAGGCCTGGATCCGGGCGAAGCTCGATGAATTCCGTCGTCCCTTCTAACGTCAAATTCAATGTGATCAGTGACTTTCGTGTATGGATGGCCATGCATACCTGAGTTCTGTGGAGGTGCAACTTGGGTCGAATGAACCCGCATAGCCTAGGCGTAAAGGTCGATCAGGCTTCAAGCGTTGCGACGGATGTGGAAGATGTCGTGGTTGCGTACCCCGCCATCACGACGTATGCATGGCCATGCATACGTGCCCCATTTCAGGCCGCAATTCCGGATAATGCCAACTGGCAGCCGCCTTCGTTCTTCAGGTAAATCAGTGATTTTCAACCAATCCCATGTATGCATGGCCATGCATACCTGGAATTGGCATGTACTTGCAACTGCACCGCCCCACCCCTTGGCGCCTCGCTTTCGTTGGGAAGCAATTGTTTGGGGATTGAACGGTATGTGCTGAATTTCAATTGGGCATGTAGGACGGATACAAAAAAGCCCCGGACATTAAATCCGGGGCTTTTCAAATGCTGTGACGCGTTAGCGAATGATCTGCAGCTGCTGGCTGGTCACCCAATCCAGGGTGGTTATGGTAACGATGTAATTGCCGGTCTGCAGGTCTAGCTGGAAATTCTTGGTGGTCCCCTGCCCTATGAACGACTCGTTGAATACGGTGCGACCTGCGAGATCGCTGATCCGCATTTGCGCAGTGCCGTTAAATTGATCCGGCATGAGCACGGATAGTTCGCCTGTGGTGGGGTTCGGGAACATGGAGAAACTGTTCTTACCCTGCTCTTCCACCCCCACCATGCCACATTGGACCACCCAATGCAACGGTGGCCAGATCTGGCCTGTCTCACACGAGCCGCTTCCATTGGAAATTATGCGCAACAGCAATTTATCCTTCAACAGGCCGGTGGTGTTGATCGCCAGGCCGGTCAGGTCGCCGTTGGCATTCCCTTGCCACCGACGGTTGGCCTCAAGCGTATCAAGACCGTTGTAGATCTGCACAAAATCGCCAACCAACAACTTGCCCCAAAGGAACTCGATGGTAAGCGGAAGACCGGGCGTGCCTTGATAGGCGAACCAAGCCGTGTCGGCATTGGTATAGCAATATTCAGTAGCCGTGGCAGCACATGCCTCTTGCACACAGTCAGATACGGCCAAGGTTAACGGAGTGCTGAAGGTGCGGCACAGGTTGTTGGTCTCGTTCAGCACTACAATGGTGACCAAACTGTCCATGGGGAACGGACCCACCATCGTTATACCCGTGGGGACGTTTGTCAACGTGTCGGTGTTGTACGAATTGCCGATACGCACGAAGGAGCCGCTGCCGAGCGAATCGACGTTCACGGCCACCGAGAACGTACGGTGCACACAATCCTCCACCACGCTGAAGGTGGCACCGGGATTGGTGCAATCCAAACAGCCCACCTCCCAGGCCCAAGGGGTGTAATTACTTCCTTGGCAGCTTCCGGATACGTCGGAAGTCATTTCCATGTAGATGTTGGGTCCGGCGATCCGCAACAGGCCAGCGAGGTTGCTGGTGACAGGAGGCCCTACGGAGTTGAAGATCAATGGCGCGGTATTGTTTATCCCGTCATAGATCCGCAGTTTGTCCCATGTACCGCCCTCCAACTGTCCTTGGGCGAACTGAATGGCCAATGGCTGGTTGCCCGATGCCTGCCAACGCCAGGACATGGTATCGTAGTTGGTGTAGCAATAGGTTTCCTGCACCGAGGCGCCACCGCAATTCACGATCGTTGGGCACAATGGGTTTGTGAGTGGTTGCGAGCTTACGCTGCACAGCGGATTGACGTCATTTTCCAAGCTCACAATGGTGGTGCTGCCTGCCGGAAATGGGCCGACAGTATAAGTGCCGGGCCCAGTGGCCACTGCAGGCAAGGCACCATTGTTGTTCGTGATGTCCAGCACCGGGTCACTGCCCAGCTCGGAAATGTTCACCTCCACATGGTATTGCATGCTGTCACAATCGGTCACCACGTTGTACGTGGCCACAGGCATGGTGCAATCAAGGCAGCCTACCTGCCAGACCCAAGTGGTATAAGAACCGGATTGGCAACTACCCGAACCATCCGAAGTGTTTTCCATGTAAAGGTTACCGGATTGCGCGATCACTTGGAGACCCGCCAAGTTGGTTGATCCTGTGCCGTTCTGCCACAACAAGGGGCCAGTGTTGCTGTTGCCATCATAGATGCGCAAATGATCCCATGAGGAGCTTTCAATGCTGCCCGCTGAGAAAATGATGATCACCGGCATCCCGCAGTCGCATTCATACCGCCAGTTGTTGTTATCGTTGTTCACGTAACAATAACTGCCATCAATGGGTGCGCCGCCACATTCCAGGATAACTGGGCAGGTATTGTTGGACTCGAGGCCGGTGTAGTACCGGTTGCACATGGGATCGCTCGCATGAACAACGGTAACGTCCACCGTTTGTCCAACGGTGAAAGGCCCGATCGTGGTGACGCCGGTGCCCACTCCTGCGGTGGTTTGAGGTGCCCCGCCGTTGGCCGAATAGATGAGGTCCACGCTTGCTCCATCGCCCAGGCTGGTCACGTTCACGTTGATCGAGAACTGGTTATTAGGGCAATCATCCACGGATGTGAACGTCGCTGCAGGCGGGGTGCAATTCAGCATGAACTGTACGCTGGTGGTCTTGCACGAGTTACTGGTGCCGCAGTCCGCATTGGCATTCCAATGCACGTACAGGTTGCCCAGCACGGTGGCCGTGGCCGTGACCGGTGACACGCCTTGGGCGATCACCGGCCCTCCTACCGCACCTTCACGCACCGTTATATAGCCGCCGCCAGAGATCTTGAACTGGTACTCACCACTGGGCACGACAGGACCCACCACGCTATATTCACCGAAATAGGAGCACGAACTGATGGACGTAAGCGCGCCCATGTTGTTCGGGGTGATCACCGTGGAGGGATATTGCGAGCTGTTCTGGCAATCCTGCGCATCAACCTGCGACAGTCCGGCAGTGAACAAGGCAACGGCCGCGAGCGACCGCAAGGGTATTGTCCAATTCATTTAAGGGGTGTTTTCGTGTTCTGGGTTTTCAGCGTGGAAAGATAAGCGTTCAAGGAAACAAAGTGTAGCTGATCGCCGCAGCGCCCGAAACTTGCAGGCTGCGCCCACGTTCCACGGCGCCATGGAATGCTTGTTCAAATGTTCGGTCCTTTCCCTATTGTTGGCCCTTGGTGGCAACACTTCCACCGCATCGACCCGTGAACGGCCGGAGGCGGTTGCACAGGAGCTGGCCCGGTTGAAGGCTGCCGCCAATACCGCTGGCCAGGCCGGCCGTAAGGACCTACAGCTTAAGGACCTGCGCCGGTTACGTGACCTCCTGGCACATTATGGATCGGTGGATTCCGCCTTGGCCATCAGTATGCAAGTGACCGAATTGAGCGGCTTCTCCTCAGACCGCAACGTGCTTGCAACAGACTGGTACATGCTTTCCGACCTGGCCAAGCAGGCCGGCGACCTTGAAGGTGCCCTGCGCGCCAATAAGCGACTGCTCCTGGTGGCGCAAAGTGCCGGCGTCCGTAGTGGCGTTGCCGCCGAGGCCCGCCTTGAACACTTGCAGTTGTTGCTGGAACTGGGCCGTGCTGAGGAATTCAGGACAGCGAGCAACCGGATCCAGGAAGAATTCTCGGCGGAAGGCAACCTACGGGGCCAGCTCAGGGTGCTTCAAAAGCAAGGTGATCACTACAATGGCCAAGGCCGATGGGCCGATGCGCTTTCGTTGCTGCATGCGGTGCTGAGGAATGAGCAGGTGCTCGAACCGCGCGAACAGGCGCAGGCGTGGATCGGCATTGCCACGGCAAACGCAGGTGTCAAGAATTGGGAGGCCGCAGCCTCTGCCTATAAAAAGGCGACAACACTATATCCTGCCATGCTTAAACAGGACCCCGCATTATATGGCCTCCTGTCGCGCATTAAGGAAGGCCAGGGCGATATACCCGGCGCGCTGTTGGATGAAAGACGGCGTAACCTGGCACACGATTCACTGCTTACGGAAAGGAAGACGGAATACACCACCCGCCTTCAAATGCTGTACGGCATGCGGACCCAGGCCAAGGAACTCGAGAAACTCCAGGCGGAAGGCCAGCTCGTTTCCGCGGAATTGCTGGCTGAACGGATCAAGTTGCACGCCGTATTATTATTCTGCGGGGCACTTTCCGTTTTGGTGCTCCTGCTGTTCATGCTGCGCGTGCGGGAACATGCGATCCTGCGCCGCAACCGGATCCGCCATGGCCTGATCGCCGGACAGATCCGCATGGTGGAATCGGAAAGGATCGAGCTTAAGGAGCAGAACCGCAAGCTATCCCAGGCACTGGACCAGGCCACAAGCAACCCGGAATGCGATTCAGGGCCTGCTGCCGGCGGAAATGAGTTGCACTTGGTGCAAAGCACGCTGCAGAGCGTGGAAAAAATAACCGCGCTGGACCGGGCCACTGCGATGGCCATTGTTGGCGAAAGGCTTGCCGTACTGGACCTTACGCAACGCCATTCCAGAATATACAGGCCGTTCACGCATACCAATGTGAAGGCGCATTTCCGGGCGTTGGCGGATATGGCCTGCCAAGGCCTGGAAAAGCCCCCGGGCCTGCAGCTTCGCGTGGATGACGGCCTCGATCTTGGGAACACGCTGATCCCGCTTAGCCTACTGTATTATGAATTGCTACTGATCTGCATCGCTGGGAATGCACGTGGGAACAGCGTTGAAATTTCCCTGGCCCGCTCGGGTGGCCAGTTCGAGTTCACCTTTGCCGAAAGCGCTTTCCTCTTGAACAGCGGAACATTGGCTTCAACAACCCCATCTGGTGCGTTGGTGCGCTGCTGGACCGGCGCCATGGATGGTTCCGTTGTGTTGCTCAAGGGTGTTGATACCATGGCCTTACAGTGCCTATTCAACAGGGAAAAGGAAAAAGCCATGCGCATGGCCTCGTGATCTGATCCTGCGTAACACCGCCCTCCGATGGAGTAACTTCGGCCCCCCGCCCATGTGGCGCGCCATTCATCACTCCTTTGGAAACAACAGAACCCACTCCCGATTTCGATGCCTTGGGATTAGATCCCGGACTATTGCAAGGTTTGGATGCCATGGGCATCCGCAAACCAACCCCGATCCAGCAACAAGCCATACCGGCCGTGCTTGAGGGCCGCGACCTGATCGCCTGCGCACAAACGGGCACTGGCAAAACCGCGGCATTCCTACTCCCACTGATCGAAGTGATCTACGGTTACAAACCGAAGGTTGAACGTTCTGTGCGGGCCTTGGTGATCGTGCCTACGCGCGAACTCGCCTTGCAGATCGACCAGCAGATGCAGGCCATCGCCTATTTCACGCCCATTACGTCCATGGCCGTGTATGGCGGCAGCGATGGGGCCTCGTTCGATCAACAGAAGGCCGCGTTGAGCGGAGGAACAGAAGTGATCATTGCCACTCCGGGCAAGCTGCTCAGTCATCTCAATTTGGGCTACGTTTCCATCAAAGGCCTGGAGTTCCTGGTGTTGGATGAAGCCGACCGCATGATGGACATGGGCTTCATTGATGACATCAACCGCATTGTGAAATTCCTTCCCGCAGATCGCCAAACGCTCATGTTCAGTGCCACAATGGCCCCGGTGATCCGCGATCTTGCACGGAATATCCTGCATGATGCGCTCGAGATCAACATCGCGCTCAGCAAGCCCGCCGAAGGTGTGAAACAAGAGGCGTATGTAGTGCATGAACCGCAAAAGGCACCGGTAATGGAGCACATTCTCCGTACCAACGAGGCGGGCAGCATCATCATTTTCGCCGGACGGAAGGTGGAGGTGCGCAATTTGGCACGGCATCTCCATAAGCGGGGATTCAATGCCAAGGCCATGCACAGCGACCTTGAGCAGAGCGAGCGCGAGCAAGTGCTGCTCGATTTCCGAAACCGCAAGCTTCGCATATTGGTGGCCACCAACGTGGTAAGCCGTGGTATCGACATTGACGATATCGACCTGGTGATCAATTATGATGTGCCCCAGGACCCGGAGGACTATGTGCACCGGGTGGGCAGGACCGCACGCGCCAGCAAGAAGGGCCAAGCGATCACTTTCGTGAGCGAGAAGGACATGCGCGAATTCGGGAGGATCGAGAATTTGATCGGCTACGAGGTGGAGAAGATCGCTCTACCCACAGGGTTTGGTGAAGGCCCGCAATACCGGCCCGAGGGCGTGAAAGGGGCTGGCCACAAAGGAGGCCGCCGCGGTCCCGGTGGCGGGAGGCGCGGCGGCAGACCGAAGGGGAGCGGGAAATCGCGCCCGGCGGGAAAGGGGCGTTAGCGGGTGCGGAACTTGTCCTTGTTGTCCGCCAATACTTTCATGGCGTCAAAGGCTTTTGCATCGGCGCCCTTGGCAACGATCTCAACACTATTGATCTTGTCGCCCTGTTGAATGGCGTTCACCACCTCTTGGCCCGAAACCACATGGCCGAATACGGTGTGCTTCCCGTCGAGCCAAGGCGTTGGCACATGGGTAATGAAGAATTGGCTGCCATTGGTCCCTGGACCGGCGTTGGCCATGCTAAGTATACCGGGACGGTCGTGGATCAGGCCTGCTACGATCTCATCCGGGAACATGTAGCCCGGGCCTCCTGCACCGGTACCGGTGGGGTCGCCGCCTTGGATCATGAAGTTGGGGATCACCCGGTGGAACGAGATGCCATTGTAATATGGCACCCCTGCCCCTTTGGCCGTATTGGCCTGCTCACCCCTGGCCAAGGCCACGAAGTTGGCCACCGTGATCGGCGTTTGCTTGTATTCCAGTTGGCAAACAATGGTGCCCTTGGTGGTATTCAGTTCGGCGAAGAGTCCATCGCCCGTTTCAGTTTGTTGCACGGTAGGTTCGGTTTGAAGTGGTTGTTGTTCAGGTTTTTGTGCTTCGGCATTGCTCGTTGTGGTGGCCGGTGCCGATCCGCAGGCGACGAACAGGGCCATGCCCGCGAACAAGGTGGTAACGTGGTATTGTCTCATGTTGTTCTTTGAAGGGTTGCGAAAATAGGGTTGCCGGTCGATCACTCCAGCATGGGCGCTTCCAGGACATCCAAACGCTCCACGCTGAAGGGGCCGGAAAGGGTCTTCAGGATCCGACCATCCTTATCCAGCACAAAAAAGTAAGGTACATCCTTGTCCTTCATGCCCAATTCCTCGACCAGTTCGCGGGCATCATCCTTTACGAACAGCACTCGCCGTGCTATTTCAGGGTCCACCTCTTTGCGCAGCTTGGCCATGGTGGGCGCATACGCGGATTTGTTCAGGCCGAGGAAGATGGGCACGAGGTAAAACTCGGCGTGGTAAGAACCCGCAAACAGTCCGTGTTTGGCAACGAACCGTGCGTAGGCCGGTGCGTACCACTTTTCCAGCAGGGGTTCAGCCTTCTTGCCATAGGCCACCGCCACTACGGTGAAACCATCGGCAGTTGGGGCCGGCAGGGTAACGGTTGCGCCATCGGTGGTTTCACCCTGCAGCTTGGGGAACGTTCTTTGGCCGTGCGCGGGGATCAAGGCGGCGTGCAGCAGCAGGACGAGTGTGGGAATGATCCGGGACATTTTCGTTCACTTACCAAGAACAGTGCCGTGCTCAACCGGGGTTCCTGCCGGTGAATTGCGCGAAATAGGCCATCAGGGTTTCGATGTCCTTTTGCTTATCGGCGCCGGTATGATAGGGTGCGCTCAACACCACACGCTTCGTGGGGTAATCGAAGCTGGTGAGCACCAAGGGCACTTTTGCCTGATCGGCAATGTGCCAAAAGCCGGTCTTCCATTTTTCCACCTTGGCCCGTGTACCTTCCGGGGTAATGGCAATCGCAAAGTAGGGCAGCGTATTGAAGTAGTCCACCACCTGGTCGGTGATGTTGGTACTTTTTGACCGGTCCACCGGGTAGCCGCCAAGGGCCTTGAACCACCACCCGACCGGCGAATCAAAGAGCGATTTCTTGGCGAGATAATTGGCTTTTATGCCCAATGCGCTCCGCACGAACAGGCCGATGAAAAAATCGACATTGCTGGTATGCGGAACGACCAGGTAAATGGCACTGCCCAGGTCCTTCGGCCTATCATCAACCACGCGCCAGCCCATGATCTTCAGCATGAGCTTCGACATTAACCGGAACATGCGGCCAAGTTAACCGGCCTTCGCTTGCTGCTGCATGCCGCATGCAAAAAGGGCCGCCCATGCTGGACGGCCCTTTCCTTCATTTGATGCGTCGGATCACTCCTCACCTTCCGGCTTGGACTTTCCCTTGGCGGATGCCTTGCTGCGCTCACTGTCCTCCATGGCATGCTTGAGGTCGCTCAGCACGCTGAGGTCACCGAGGGTGGACTTTTCCACCTTCTCGTTGATGCTGCGCACGCTCGGGCTTTGGCCATGGGCCTCACCACCCTTGCGGCCGCGCTTGCCGGTTGAAGCTTGCTCCAGCGGCTCATCGGTCTCCTCAAAGGTGCGGGTGTGGTTCAACACGATGCGGCGGGCATCGGAGTTGAACTCAGTTACCATGAAGGGAAGCTTGTCCTCCAAGGCGGCCTTGCTGCCATCCTCTTTCTTCAGGTTCTTCAGCGAAACGGTTCCTTCCACCCCGTACGGCAGGGCCACGGTAAAGGTGCTACCACTGCGCGCGATCAGCGTGCCTTCATGCACGGTGCCCACTTGGAAGGTATTGGCGAAGACTTCCCAAGGATTCTCCTCCACCTGCTTGTGGCCCAGGCTAAGGCGGCGGTTGTCCTTGTCCACCTCAAGTACTTGCACTTCAAGTTCGTCGCCGATCTTGCAGAAATCGCTGGGATGCTTCACGCGCTTGGTCCAGCTCAGGTCGCTGATGTGGATCAGGCCGTCCACGCCTTCCTCCAATTCGGCGAAGATGCCGAAGTGGGTGAAGTTGCGCACCTTGGCCACGTGCCGCGAGTTTACCGGATACTTGAACTCGATGTTCTCCCACGGATCGGCCGAAAGCTGCTTCATGCCCAAGCTCATCTTCCGCTCTTCGCGGTCGATGTTCAGGATCTGCACTTCGATGTCCTGGCCTTCGGTCAGGAAGTCCTTCGGGCTGCGCAGGTGCTGGCTCCAGCTCATTTCACTTACATGCAACAGACCTTCCACACCAGGGGCCACCTCCACGAACGCGCCGTAATCGGTGGTCACCATCACCTTGCCCTTCACTTTATCGCCGGCCTTCATCTCGGGGTCCAGGGAATCCCAAGGATGCGGGTTAAGCTGCTTGAGGCCAAGGGCGATCCGGCGCTTCTCGTCGTCGAAGTCCAAGATCACCACATTGATCTTCTCGTCCAGCTTCACCACCTCTTCGGGATGGTTCACCCGTCCATAGCTCAGGTCGGTGATGTGGATCAATCCATCCACGCCGCCCAGGTCCACGAAAACGCCGTAGCTGGTAATGTTCTTCACGGTGCCTTCGAGCACTTGGCCCTTTTCCAGGCCGCTGATGATCTGCTTCTTCTGTGCTTCGATCTCCGCCTCGATCAGCGCTTTGTGGGACACCACCACGTTCTTGAATTCCTGGTTGATCTTCACCACCTTGAATTCCATGTTCTTGCCCACGTACTGATCGTAATCGCGAATGGGCTTCACATCGATCTGGCTGCCGGGCAGGAAGGCCTCGATGCCGAACACATCGACGATCAGGCCGCCTTTCGTGCGGCATTTCACGTAACCGGTGATGATCTCATCGCTTTCCATCGCATTGTTCACCTTGCCCCAGGCATTGTGAACGCGCGCGGTCTTGTGGGAAATGATCATCTGGCCGGATTTGTCCTCCTGCTTCTCGATGTACACCTCCACCTTGTCACCAATGGCCAGATCAGGCTTGTAACGGAACTCGCTCAAGGGCACTACCCCCTCCGATTTGTAGCCGATGTTGATCACGGCCTCCTTCTTGTTCAAGCCGACCACTGTACCCATCAGCACTTCCTTTTCCGAAATGCTGCTCAGGGTATCCTCGTATGCCTTTTCCACCGCTTCGCGCCCGGCCGCGGCGGCAGGGCCGCTTTCCAAGGCTTCCCAATCAAAGTCCGCAGGTGGTTCGGCGAATTTGACCTTGTTGTTCTCAACTGATGACATGCACTGTCCTTTTGTATCCCGGGCCCATGGCGGCACCACCCGGAAGGTGTTTTTTGATGTGGCCCACGGTGCCGCTGCGTGGACCTTCCCGAAAATGGGGTGCAAAAGTACATAAAATGTACCGTCCGATCTCAATCAGCAGGCCAAATCACCATTGTCAGGCTTTATCGTCCGCCAGTGCTATTGGTCAATGGCCCCAAGGCACGAGGCTACCTTTGCCACCCCACGAATAACGGCGACGCATACTGCCAACCTTTCATCAACCCATGGAATTATATACCATCGATACAGGATTCTTCAAACTGGACGGAGGCGCCATGTTCGGCGTGGTGCCCAAAGTGCTGTGGAGCAAACGCCACCCCGCGGATGCGGATAATTTGTGCACTTGGGCCATGCGTTGCCTGTTGGTGAAAACCGGCGGAAGGTTGATCCTGATCGATAACGGCATCGGGGACAAGCAGGATGCGAAATTCTTCGGGCATTACCACCTGCACGGCAATCAAACGCTGGACACATCATTGGCGCGCCACGGGTTCACGCGTGATGACATCACGGACGTATTCCTGACCCACCTGCACTTCGACCACTGCGGTGGAAGCATTACCCGCAAAGGTGGCAAGCTCGTTCCCGCCTTTTCCAACGCCCATTATTGGAGCAACCGCTTCCATTGGGAGTGGGCGACAAAGCCGAACCCGCGCGAAAAGGCCAGTTTCCTGCAGGAGAATATCCTGCCTATGCAGGAAAGCGGCCAGTTGAAATTCGTGGAGGCGGAACGCGGCCCTGGGACGGAAACCCCATACGTGCGGGACCTTTTCCCCGGATTTGACGTGCTGATGGTGAACGGCCATACCGATGCCATGATGGTGCCCCACATCGCATACAAGGGCCGGAAGCTGATCTATCTGGCGGACCTGATCCCCAGTTCCCACCATATTCCTGTGCCCTGGGTGATCAGCTATGATACGCGGCCTCTATTGAGCATGCAGGAAAAACAACCCTTGCTCGAGCGTGCCGCCGATGAGGGATCCATCCTGTTCTTTGAGCACGACGACCGTGTGGAATGCGCCACGGTGGAATGCACCGAAAAAGGCATACGCCTGAAAGAGACCTTCCGGCTGGATGAATTCTGATCACCAAAGATCCACCCCGAACAGGCGGACGGTGACATAGGCGAATCCCACGTAGATCCCGTCCGCCCGTTCTTCCACGGGAAAGACCTCGGCTGTCCCCGCCCCCCCTGCCCTGCTACGCCCGGTTTGCAGGTTGAATCCCATGCGATGGCGCGGACACACCAGGTCCGGACCCTCGCACCAACCGCCCATAAAGCTGCTGCCTTGGTGCGGGCACCGATCAAGCAATGCATGCACCTGCCCGCCATTGCGCACCAAGCATAGCGCATTGCCACCAACCTGCACGCGCACCGGACGGCCTTCGGGCAAGCATCGCGGGCCTCCCTCCAGCACCCGTTTCCATTTTATCCGTTCCACCAACATCAAGGACCAACATACGCACCCTGCACGCGAAGATCATGCACGGGCAACGACCATTCCATGGCCTGCTGGCTCAAGCGGCTACGAGTGCGGCCGTTGAGGTCGGAAGCCAACAACCAATGACGGCCCACGGGAGACCCTGGTGGCCGGGCATCGCCAGGGCCATGCACTACCACGAACGCAGCTGTATCCCGGGCCGCTAATGATGCCAATTGCTGGCCTGAATGGAACGCAAATGCCACACTGCCCTGCCGCACGTAAACCGGCAAACTGTCAGCGCGGACGACCGTTCGCACCCCGGCAGCCCGGGCGTGTGCCGCAATACTGGCATCAACACGGGACCCACCAACGGTGGTGAACACATGCATGGTTCGCCCCTGTACGAAGGCGCAGGTCACTCCTTCGCGTTGCTGGTAAAGTGCGAACACCCGTTGTGCATTGCGTTCACGGGCAGTATGGGCCCAACCGAACAGCAGCATGGCCAGTACCGCCAAGGTGGCGCTGCGGGCCCAGCGTGCATGCTGCACGAGCCAAAAGGCCAAAACAGTGATCAAGGCGTACAAGCCGACCATGCCCCAAAAGCCCACACGCAGTGCCGGGTAGGCCCCCGGCAGCCACGCGAAGAAAGCCGACAAAAAGCCCAGCAACATCAAGAGCCATTTGAGCAGGAAAGCGATCAACGGGCCCAGGACCGGAATGGCATGGGTGGCCAACAGCAAGATGCCGCCATACACACCGAACGCCACCAAGCCCACAATGGCCATATTGGCCGGCAGGAACCACACCGGGAAAGCTTGGAACACATAAAGGCACAGCGGCAAGGTGAACGTTTGCGCGGCGATACTTACCGAAGCCAATGACCAGAAGAACGAAAGCACCGGGTTATACGGCGACCAAAGGTCATGGATGGGCCGATATAGCACAACAATGCCCAGCACGGCGAGGAATGAAAGTTGGAAGCTGAGCTGGTACAGCATCGCCGGCTCCCACAGCAGCAGGAAGAATGCGGCCGTGGCCAGGCTGTTCAGCGATTCCGTGCGCCAGCGCGCCATTTCCGCCACGGTGAACAGGGAGAACATGACAGTGGCGCGCAGCACCGAAGGCACGAATCCGGTGAGCCCCGCGTAGCACCACAATGCTGTCAAGGCCAGCACTCCGCGCAATATGCGGCCCCGGGTTTCCTTCCCCAAAAAAACAAGGGCCCAGATCACGGCCATATAAATGATGCCCACGTGCGTTCCGCTTACAGCAAGGACATGGATCGTACCGCTGCGCACGAAGGCCTGGGTCTGCCCACTGTCCATTTCGTCGCGCTGGCCCAAGAGCAATGCTTTCACCAAAGCGCGTTCACGATCCGGAAGGCCCGATGCCCTAAGCCATTGGTGGATCTGTTCCCTCGCCTTTTCAAAAAAACCGGGCCTCGGTGCCCCGGAACCCATGCGTTTCCAGTTCTCCGCAGGCGCGAAAGCCTGGTGGTACACGCCTTTACCCGCGGCCCATTGCCGCAGATCGAACCCACCGGGATCGGGTTGGCGAGCGATGGGTTCCAACGGAGCCTGCAGCAACACGACCTCTCCACGTTGGGGCGCGGACCGCATTGAATCCGCCATGAGCGTCAAGAGCACCTTTCCCTGCGCCGATCCCCATGCGTGGCCTGACCGCACGGCAACCACATCAGCCCATACGCGCAGCGTGCGCGCGCCACGTACAGGCGGTTCGGCAACGCGCAAAGCCCAACCCGTGGCCTTATGCGAAAGGTGTCCCAAATGATCGGGCCGCGCCGTGATCTGATGCAAAGCCTGCCACAATAGACCCATAACCATCCATACCACCACGAACGAAATGCCGGTCCACGCGCGCTGCGCATATTTCTGCCGCCGAAAGGAAACATAGGCCCATACCGCGGCACTAGCGACTGCTGCGCCCCATGCCCATGGCCACGGAACAGGCCAATAACGGGCCATTACCAGGCCCACCACGAACGGTACTGTGGCCCGAAGCATGGGCGCACGCATAAAAGCACGGATGGCGTTCGTATAAGGCCGGTCCATTCTTGATGCTCAGTTGCACGGCCCGCGCCTATTGGCCGGGTTCAAAACCTACCCCACGATCGGTGACAAGATAGGCCGATCGGCAACGATCAAGTGCTGAAACGAAAAGCCCCAGACAATGTCCAGGGCCGTTGCGCAATGAGCCTCCTGTCAGATTTGAACTGACGACCTGCTCATTACGAATGAGCTGCTCTACCGCTGAGCTAAGGAGGCTTGGCCCAGCCCTTTCGGGCCGGTCGGGCGGCAAATGTAAAAGCATTGCCCGATCCGGGCATCGGGCACCCCATAATAGCTTGCGCCACCAAGCGGATCCAGCTTTGGCACGGCACTCGCTTGCAAGCGTTGGGCATACGGCTATATTTGCCCGTTGGCCATGGTAGAACAGAGCATTATGAAAGCAGCGGAAACAGCGACCGAACAACTAACTGAGCGCTCGTATGCGGATTACCATGGCTGCGCCGAACTGGATTTCGACCCGTTGAAGGACCTCAATCTTCCGGCCAGTTATGAGGAAGTCATGGTACGCTACAAGCGTCTTCGTCCGGAGAAAATCGATCCGGCGCTGAACTGACGCCACTATAGTCCTGCATCATTTACCGCTGTTGCAGCAATTCCGCCAAGCTGATCGTTGCCGGCCGCTATTGCGCGGCCTCGATCAAGGCGGCGCCTTCCATGTTGAGCGCCTCCCATATACCGGCCCATTCCATTAGCTCGCAGGGGCCCTCGCATTCAGTCAACGTTCAACGGCACCTTGTGTACCCGGCAGCAGCTTCATTGCATCGTTGCTACGATCCTGGTCGCCCAGACGATCAAAAGGGTCAAGAATGATCGTGCCAATCTCTGCAATGGCCAACGGCAAGGTGACCGTGTAGAGCGGGTCGGTCCATTGCCAAGGTGAAAGTATGGTCCAATCATGGCCGCCCGGTTGCTCACGGCGTGCACCCAACATCAGTGAAAGCGGTATGTTGAACAAATGGACCGTGCCGTCTGTGCGTTGTACGGCCATGTCCACGGGCATGAGCATTTCGCCTTTGCGCACCAAGGTTATCGTGGTGCTGTCGTTGCGCTGCACCACGCCTTTCACTGCGTAGTCCAATTCACGCGTGGTATTGATCCATTCATTGAAATACCAATCCAACTGCAGTCCGCTCTCCTTTTCCATGCTGCGCCTAAAGTCCACAGGGCCCGGATGCTTGAATCCGCAGTCCTTATAAAATCGGCGGAGGCCACGATGCAGTGTGCTATCACCGATCACTGCACCCAACTGGTCAAGAAAAAATTCACCCTTGCTGTAAGCGGTTGCACCATAGCCACGATTGGTGCGGTAATGGTCCGCATGCAAGGACATGGGTTCGTGCCATGTGGAAGCGGCCAGGCCCAGGCACGCATCCACGGATGCCCCATGCACGCGTCCTTTCTGTGACCCTGGGAACAATTCCTCCATCACTTCCGAACCCGCGTATTCAGTAAATCCCTCGTCCATCCATGGGTAGCTCAGTTCATCGCTGGCCAGCACACCGTAGTACCAGCTGTGCACCATTTCGTGCACGCTTACGCCCACAAGGCTGCCGAGCCTCCGCTCACCGGTGATCAGCGTCATCATGGGGTATTCCATCCCGCCATCACCGCCCTGCACAAAGCTGTATTCCGGCCAGGGGTATTTGCCGAAATGCCTATTCATGAACGTAAATGCGCGCACCATGTAACCGGGTAGCTGGGCCCAGTTCTGCTCCAGTTCTGGATTGTTCTTACGGAAGAACCGCAGCAGCGGCCCATCGGGGACCTGCGTGGTGGTATGAATGTAGTCCGGATCGGCGGCCCACGCGAAATCGTGAACACTGGGCGCCTTGAACTGCCAAGTCAACTTGCCATCGCTCCGTTTTTGCGGTTTTGTGCGCCTTGCGTAACCTTTTCCAATTTCCGCAGCGTTGGCCAGCACCCCTGTTGCCGCCACGGTGTATGAACTATCGAGCGTGATCTGTACGTGGTAGTCACCCCATTCACCGTAAAACTCCCTGCCCACATATGGCGATGTATGCCAGCCACGGTCATCATAAACCGCCACTTTGGGAAACCATTGCGCCATGCTATAAGCCACCCCTTCAGCATTGTCACGGCCGCTCCTTCTGATCTGCACAGGTACCTGCCCCTTGAAATCCATGTTCAATGTGGTGCTTCGACCTGGCAAGAGCGGACGCGCCAACCGGACGCGCATGAGCGTCCCCATGACCTCGGTAGAGAGTTCCTTGCCGTCCTGTCGTATGGCAGGGCACTCCAGGTCGCCTACTTCCCCTGGCGCGAGGTTAAGGATCCTGTCGCTCACACGGGGGTCGGGATCATCGATGGTACGGGAACGCACGTCCATGGCGCTGCCTGGCTTGAACGCATTGAAATACAGGTGGAAGAACATTTCCCGCAGCGTATCGGGGCTGTTATTCTTGTACACCAATCTCTCCTTCCCCATGAATTGATGGGTACCTGTCTCCAATTCAACGGAAATGTCGCATTGGATATGTTGCTGCCATCGGTCACATTGCCCGTGGACACAAACAAAGGCCAGCAAAACCCAAGGAAGTATCAATGTGCGCATGGCCAAAGATGCCCCGTCCGTTTGAAAGACAAGTCTTGCGGCTGTTAAGAATCCTGCTCGTGGATGTCCCGGTGCCATCAGCGGCACCTCTTCGGTAACCCGCGCGGCTGCTCAAGTTTTGCGCTGCATAGCAACTAGGCAAGAATTGATCACACGTATGAATGGCCATGCAGGCCCTGCCCAAGTAACACGAGCTCCAGCGAACCGGACCACCACGGATCCCGCACGGCTATAGCGAGAGCTTTCCTTCCACCCCATTCCCGCTCTGTGTACCCAACACCTCCGACACAGCCATTTTCAACAGCGCCACCACCTTGCCATGCCGGGTATCCCAATAATAACTTTCCATCGGCTTCACTTTTACCAGGCTCATATTGGCGTCCTCCGGTCCATCCGGAAAGTAGGCTTTCACCAAAGGGCCGTAAAGCTGCCGCTTCTTGGCCATGTCCATCACCACAGTGGCCGTACCGAATACCGATAGGAACTCCGAGTCGCCCTCGTTCGCGTACAGCAGTTGCACGTATGGATCATCTTGTATCTCCCGGTCCTTGCCGCTCTCGCGGGAACTCAGGAACCACAGACAGCCCTCATCGTCAACTTCCAGGGTGGTCATTGGACGGGTGGGCAGCGGGCGTTGGTCCAAACAGGTGATGAAATGGCACATGGGCCCGTTTTTCACTAATTCCTTCAGCTTTTCAACAGCGTCCTTTTCGTGCAATGCTTTGTTGTTTGACATGGGTTCGGTTATTTGGTGGGTTACTCGGCCCCCTCAGGCGGCATGATCGTGGGTGGCACTGCAGGCACGGGTCCCAGCGATCTTGCCCACTGGCGATACTGCTGTTCCGTAAGGACCCCGCGTATCAGTTCATTACGCTTTTTGTTCAGGGCCGGAAATGCGGTATTGGTCCATGGCTCGATGCCCAGCGCTTTGTACTGGTCCTCAAGTTTTGCATCAATCTCACGCAGTTGAAGCAGCTGATTATCGGTAAGGGTCAATTGCTGTTGTTCCACCGCGGTGAATGGAGCCCAGCCCATGACACCAGGTGCCGCGGCGGTACTGTCTGTTTGGGCTTGGGTTGAGCTTATAGGGACGCAAATACAAACTGCCAGCACGAAGAGGAGCCGGTATAGAAGAGTATGACGGGGGAGTGCTTTCAACATGCAACGTGAGGGGCCAATAACCCGGCCAGATGCATAATAACCGGGCGTGGCCGGGTGAAGTGCGGGGCGGTATGGAACAAACCGCGGGTTGCTTGGGGTGGAAAGTCAACACCCCGCAACATGGCCACCCAGGGTAGCGGGAACAGTTTTTATGTGCTTCGCGCGCGGTGCATTAGATGCGAATGGCGCATGCCGCGCTGACCCCGGCAGCGTGGTACAATTTTTCTGCATGCGCCGCTAAACCAAAAAACCTGTAACCCATGAAACATGTACTCACCGCCGCAGCCTTATGCATCGCCGTGGCCGGCGCCAATGCCCAGAGCAGTGGCACAACCGCATCCCCACAGCAACCACATAATTGCCTCACTTCCACCACCGACCGGGACTGGGCGGGTATGGGGCTCAACAGCGAGCAATCCACCAAGATCCGTGACCTGCAGGCCGATTGGCGCAAAAACCAAGGCACCAAAGGCACCATGGAAAAGGGCACCAGTACCGGTACTTCACCCATGATGGACAGCTACGAGGCCAAAGTGAAGGACATACTTGGCCAAGAGCAATACGACAAATGGGTGAAATGGTGCAGCACGCACGCCAACCAGAGCGCCAAGCCGGACAATACCCGCACCAATACCGGCACCACGGGAACCAACCAAGGCACTACGGGTGGCACCAACCAGGGCAGCCATCACAACACCAACCGCAACACGATCACGCAACCCAACAAGGACGTGAACAATACGACCGGACAACCCACAAGCACCGATCAACCCAGTGCCCCTCGCGACAACAGGTGATCCTCCGATTTCCTGTTCCGACCGGAAAGCCCCGCCAATAGTGCGGGGCTTTTTGGTTTTGAGCGAATCTGCACTGTTGGGAACAATGGGGAATTGCTTGCTCCACTTGGCACGGCCAGGCCGCACAAACATCAACCGGCACGGTTTTGCATGCGGACACTATCTCAACACGCACGATCAAAATGGTACAGGACAATCAATTCAGCACACTATCCGAGGCGGTGGATGCCTTGTGCGCCTTGGGATATACGGACAAGCTTGAACTGGGCCCGCCGGGCCTTTTCAAAGGCGAACAGCAGCTCGACCCCTCAAGGTTCACCATCGACTCCTTCCACCGGTTCGAAGGGCCGAGCGATCCGGGGGACATGAGCATCGTGTACGCTGTAAGCAGCGCCGAACTTGGCATAAAAGGATTATTGATCGGCTGTTACGGGGCTGATGCAGAGAGCTACATCCATAAAATGGTCAGGCCCCTCAGCACACATCCCCAAGAGGGTCATGTGCACCCGGTACAGGCAGCACCGCCGGGGCAAAACGTAAAATACAAGCAATGAGGGCCATTTGGAAGGGAACGATCGGATTCGGGCTGGTGACCATACCGGTCCGCATGTTCAGCGCCACCCAGGCCAGCGAACTGGACTTGGACATGCTGGACTCGAAGGACCATTCGCGGATCCGGTTCCAGCGAGTGAATGAAGAGACGGGCAAAGAAGTGCCATACGAGCGCATCGTGCGCGCGTTCAACTTCGACGGGCAATACGTGGTGTTGGAGGATGAGGACCTGAAGGCCGCGGCCCGTGAAAAGAGCGATGTGATCGCCATTCAGGACTTTGTGAAGGAAACGGAGGTCGAAGGGAAATTCTACGAGAAGCCCTACTACTTGGCCCCCGACAAGGGCGGTGCGCGGGCCTATGCCCTGCTGCGCGAAGCCATGAAAAAGAGCGGTCGCGTGGCGGTGGCCACATTCGTCATGCGCACCAAGGAACATCCCGCGGTGATCCAGCCGGATGATGCCGTGCTGATCCTCAACCAGATCCGCTTCGCGGAGGAAATACGCCCGGTGGACGAATTGGACTTGCCCAAAGTGGAAAAAGTGGCGCCGGAGGAAATGAAACTGGCCATGCAACTGATCGAACAAGGCGCCGGCAAATTCGAGATCGCCAAATACCACGATGAATACACCGCCGCGCTGATGAAGACCATTGAGCAAAAGGCCAAGGGCAAGCCCAAGAAACAGAAGGCCATGGAGGTGGTGCACAAGAAGCCCACCAACGATCTGATGGCCGCACTGAAGGCCAGCTTGGAGGACAAGACGAAACGAAAAAAAGCATCGTGACCCATGGCCCTGAAGGAATACCGCAAAAAGCGCGATCTCTCAAAAACACCGGAGCCTTCCGGTGGCAAAAGCGACCGGGACCAAAAACTCATCTTCGTCGTTCAGCGGCATAAGGCATCGCACCTGCATTACGATTTCCGGTTGGAGATGGAAGGCGTGCTGAAAAGCTGGGCGGTGCCCAAAGGCCCATCCATGGACCCCTCCGACAAGCGGCTGGCCATGATGGTGGAGGACCACCCCTATGACTACAAGGATTTCAAGGGCATCATCCCCGAAGGGAACTATGGGGCCGGCATTGTGGAGATATGGGACAACGGCACCTATGAGCCGCTGAACGTTCCCAGGGGGAAATCACCGGAAAAAGAATTGCTCGCCGAACTGAAGAAAGGCTCGCTCAAATTCAAATTGAAGGGCAAAAAACTGAAAGGGGAATTCGCGCTGGTGCGATTGAAAAAGGCTGAGGAGAACAGTTGGCTCCTGATCAAGCACAGGGATGCGCATGCCATTGACGGTTACAACAGTGAGGAGGAAACCCCGAAGAATTCGCCGATCAATAAGGCCTTGGCCAAAGTAGCGCATGAAGGGAAAGGTAAGCGCCAAGCGCCGAAAAAGCCGGCCGCGCGCGCAGCAGCGGCCCCGGCCGCACGGCCCGCCGCCCGCGACATGATCGCTTATGCCAGAAAAGCCCCAAAGGTGCGGCAGCCGGTAAAGCCCATGCTGGCCACCTTGGCGGAAAAGCCATTTGACGACAACGACTGGATATTCGAGATCAAATGGGATGGGTACCGGGCCATCGCGGAAACCGGCCCTGAGCTGCGGTTTTATTCTCGGAATGGACTCTCGTTCGCACAAGCCTATCCGGCGATCAGCCAAGAATTGCGCTCGATTGAACGGCGCATGGTGTTGGATGGCGAAGTGGTGGCCCAGGATGAACATGGCCGGCCCGATTTCCAACGGCTGCAGCATGCCACCACCGACCCAACCGCCGTGCTGGTATACAATGTGTTCGACCTGTTGGAACTGGATGGCAAGGACCTTCGCGGCAAACCCCTGTTGGAGCGGAAAAAGATACTTCGTGAAGTGCTGCCCGCCACGGACCATATCCATTACTGCGACCATGTACTGGCGCGGGGAAATGATTTTTTCCAGGCCGTGGTGGAACAGGACCTTGAAGGCATGATCGCCAAACGGAAGGATGGGCGGTACTTGGAAGGCAAGCGCAGCGATAGCTGGTTGAAGATCAAGAACCACAGGTCGCAGGAAGCCGTGATCGGTGGCTGGACGGAACCGCGCAACAGCCGCAAGCACTTCGGTGCGCTGCTGCTTGGGGTTTACCAAGATGATGGGCTGCATTATGTCGGCCACACCGGAACGGGTTTCGATGAGGCCACGCTGAAGGAACTGGCCGCACGCATGAAACCCTTGGAACAGAAAAAATCACCGTTCACGGGGAAGGTCAGCGCCAATATGCCGGCCACGTGGGTGAAACCGGAGTTGGTGGCCAACATCAAATTCACCGAATGGACCCGCGACGGGCACATGCGCCATCCCGTGTTCATGGGACTGCGGGTGGACAAAAAACCAAGCGCCGTGGTGCGGGAATCGGCCACGGGTGCCACCCGCAGTAAAAAGCCTGCGGCAAGGTCCACCAATAAATCGACGGGCAAGAGTTCCGGCAAGGCCAAAAGGAACCGAAAAGAGACCATCGGCGGCCACGCCGTGCAGTTCACCAACCTGAACAAAGTATTCTGGCCCAAGGAAGGGTACACCAAGGGCGACGTCATTGAATACTACGATCGAATCGCTGAGCTGCTCCTGCCCTACCTGAAGGACCGGCCACAATCCCTTTTCCGCACCCCGAACGGTATCCAAGGCAAGGGCTTCTTTCAAAAAGATGCCGGAGGCCAAGCGCCTTCCTGGGTGGCTACCCTGAAAGTTCCGTCGGACAGCCGCGGCGGGGAGGACATCGATTATATCCTCTGCAACAACAAGGCAACCTTATTGTATTTGGCCAACTTGGGTTCCATTGAGATCAATCCGTGGACCTCCAGGAAGCGGTCGCTCCTCAAACCGGACCACTTGGTCATGGACCTCGACCCCTCCAAAGGCAATACATTCGACCACGTGGTGGAAGCTGCCCTTGGTGTGAAGGTGGTACTGGACAAACTTGGATTGAAAGGTTATTGCAAAACCTCGGGGGCAACCGGCATGCACATTTACATTCCCGTGGGCGCACGGTACACCTATGATGAATTGGCGCCTTTGGGCTTGAAGATCATGCAGGTGGTGCGCCTGCTGTTGCCGGAAACCACCACATTGGAACGCTCACTCTCCAAGCGCGACACGAACAAGATCTATTTGGACCATCTCCAGAACCGCAAAGGCCAAACGTTGGCCTGCGCTTACTCCCTGCGGCCTAAACCCGGGGCAACGGTGAGCACTCCATTGGCATGGGAAGAGGTGGTGCCCGGCCTCGACCCCAAGCAGTTCACCATTGAAACGATCCATGAACGAGTTAGGGAGAAGGGTGACCTTTTCAAGGGAGTGACCGAAAAGCCCAAGCTCAACTTGAAGAAATTGCTAGGTGAACTGGACAGCCTTTTGAAAGGTTGACACCAACTAATCCCGGTTGAAGGCCGTCCAAAGGGGCGCAGGTTCCCAGGTGAGGCAATTTCTATCGCCGGCAACGCGCCGATAGGTGGGTTTGCGGGACGATATCCGCAGAGAAGGAAAGAGCAAACGGACGGGACAGTAAAAGCCCCGTTCCACCAAAGCGGAACGGGGCCATCCAATCGCCCGCACTGGTCAACTCTTCCAAATGCGCGAGCCGAACAATAAGGAAATCACAAGTATCACCAGGAAAATGTAGAAGATCACTTTAGCGATCCCTGCGGCGGCATCGGCCAGTACGCCAAAGCCGAGTATGCCCGCTATTACCGCGATCACGAGAAATGTAATGACCCATCTGAGCATGGTATTGAAGTTTTATTGGTTCGGCCATGTGGCGCATCAATCGTACCGTTCTTGTTCCACCTTGCACGTATCCATCGCACGTGGTGATAATGCCCCGATCCGGGCAACATCCGCCGGGCACCTTGCCCGTTGGCGGGGTCCGTACCGCACATAGCGGTTGGGCACGATGCTGGCAGGACCGCCACACATGGGAACCGCCGCGCAATCAACGCCTCGCCAGAAGCGCTGGCGCATCGTGTTGATCATTGTCGGGGCCTTGGTGCTGATCCGATTGGCACTGCCCTATGTGCTGTTGCGCTTTGCGAACGATCGCTTGGAAAAAACGGAAGGCTATTACGGCCACATCCGCGACCTGGACCTTGCCTTGATCCGCGGTGCGTACACGCTCAAAGGCTTCTACTTGGACAAGAAGGACACCACCAATGGTGGGCGCACACCATTCCTGAGCGCCGGCGAGATCGACCTATCGGTGCATTGGGGCGCCCTGCTGCACGGGCGGATCGTAGGCGAATTGGTAGTGGACACGGCCGAAGTGCGCTTTACCAAGGAAGCAGCGGAACCGGCCGAATTGCAAAAGGATACGGCCAGCTTTGGAGACCTGCTTCACGATTTCATGCCGCTGAAGATCAACAGGCTTGAATTCCACAACAGCAACATTAGGTATGTGGACCCCACGAGCAACCCGAAGGTGGACGTACAGCTATCCAACGTAGACCTGTTGGCCACCAACCTCACCAACGTTGTGGACAAGAAGAACATATTGCCGGCCCGTGTGGAGGCCCGTGCTGATCTGTATGGCGGACACTTGAGCCTGGACATGGGGCTGGACCCCTTGGCGAAGGAACCCACCATGGACATGAACGTGGAATTGACCACCACCGACCTCGTGCAACTGAATGAAATGCTTCAAGCCTATGCCAGTGTGGATGTGAGCAAGGGCACGATGAGCCTGTACAGTGAAATAGCCACCAAGGAAGGAGCGTTCACCGGCTACGTAAAGCCGGTGATCAAGGACTTGAAGGTCCTGGGACCGGAGGACCGGGATGACTCGTTCTTCCACAAGCTTTATGAAGGCTTGGTGGGGGCTGTGGGCACAGTGCTCACCAACCCGCGTAAGGAGCAGATCGCAACCAAGGTGGAGTTAAAGGGCAACCTGAGCGACCCCAGCACCGGGGTGATCTATGCGGTGATCCAATTGCTGCGCAACGCCTTCATTCAAGCACTCATCCCCGCCTTGGACGAGGACATCACCATCAACTCAGTGGGTGAGATCGAAAAGAAGGATGATCGCAACTTCATCCAAAAACTGTTCGGCAAGGAGCCCGACGAAGGCAGGAAGAAGGAAGAGCGGAAGGAGGACTGAGGCTATCGGCAGGCCATTAAGGACCTGTTCACTTCCTGTTGAAAAGACCGTGATAAGGGGTGAACAAGCGGTTGAAAAGTGCCTGCCAGCTGTTCAAATCCCGTGAATGGCTTGTGGAAAACATGTTGATCGGCGTAAACACGTGCGCTCAGGAAAGTAGGCTTTGGCGCAATGCGGATTCAAGCTGCCGGTTGCTTTCGATCAACTTTTCAGTGAACGCATTGCGTTCCAGTTCCACCTGAAGGTCGCGCCACGCAGCGAAAACGGCCCGGCGCACCGCTTCCACCTCCCAGGGCTTCTGGATGTAGTGGCAAACCCCAGCCTCGTTCAGCGCATCCACCAATGCCTGCAGGTCCGCGTGGGCGGTGATCAGCATGCGGCGCACATGCGGGTACGCCGCGCGGATGCGGGCAAGCGCCTCGCTGCCCAATACCCCGGGCATGCGTTGATCGCAGATCACCACATGCACCTCATGCTCGCGCAAGTGTTCCCAGGCAGCATCCAGGTCGGCGGCCAGCAAAACTGTGAAATCCTTTCGAAAAGCAGCTTGGAAGGCCACACGGTTCCCTGCTTCATCATCAATGTAAAGCACTGTGGGCATGCGGCCGGTGGACGACAAGGAGGAGGGCATGGGACACAAGGTTTGGAAACCCTCTTACGACCCGCGCAGGAAATAAGTTCCGCCTGAGTGCGGAAAAACTTGTTAATAACTCCCGCGCAGGTAATTTCGCCGTCCCCAGCCTCGGCCCTCATCTTGCCAACCGACCCAATGAAAACCGGACAGGAGTTCCGCGCGGCCAATGCTGCACAGGGGGAGTTGCCCTATCGCCCCGTGTTTTACCGGCTGCCCCAGCAACAAGCCGAATTTGACCGGTTGGTGCACCATACGCCAGGACTTGAGCTGCACGACCATATCGAGGCGCAGTTACGCGAATTCTTGAAGGCAAAGGAACCTGGCACCAAGCGCAGTGGGAAAGAGCTTCAAAAAGCCATTCAGAAGCATTTGGACAACAAGCCGTTAGCACACTACGGCTGCTGGGTATTTTATCCTTGGAGCAGGCGGTTGGTGCACCTGTTGGATGAACAGGAATTCGTACGGGTACGCACCGACCGCAACCGGAATAAGATCACCGGCAGCGAACACGAGATCCTGGCGAAAAAGAAGGTCGGAGTGATCGGGCTTTCGGTCGGCCAATCCGTTAGCCTAGCCATGGCCTCGGAGCGCAGCTTTGGAGAGATCCGTTTGGCGGACTTTGACACCTTGGACCTGAGCAACCTGAACCGGATCAGGGCGGGCACCCACGAACTCGGCGTGAACAAGGCGATCATTACCGCCCGGGAGATCGCTGAGCTGGACCCCTATTTGAAGGTCATCTGTTTCCCGGACGGGCTGACCATGGAAAATATGGACGCATTCTTCACCGAAGGAGGCAAATTGGATGTGCTAGTGGAAGAATGCGACAGCATTGAGATCAAGATCCTGGCCCGCCAAAAAGCCCGGGCATTGGGCATACCCGTAGTAATGGACACCAGCGACCGCGGGTGCCTGGATGTGGAGCGGTTCGACCTGGAACCGGATCGGCCGATCCTGCATGGCCTGATCGACCACTTGGACCTGGAAGCCGCCAAGCGGCCCATGAGCCCCGAGGAAAAAGTACCGTACATGCTGCCCGTAACGGGTGTGACCACATTGAGCCCGCGCATGAAAGCCTCATTGGTGGAATTGGGCAGCACGATCAGCACCTGGCCCCAACTGGCCACAGGCGTTGCACTGGGGGGCGCCTTGGCAGGTGATGCGGTCAGGCGCATATCCCTGGGACAGTTCAAGGCTTCGGGCCGTTGGCATGTGGACATGGAGGAGCTGATCGCCGATCCCATACTGGCACGGCCCCACCAGGAACCTTCGGCGGCGGCGATCAGCGCAGCGGAATGGGAACAGATCGATCAGATCATCGGGACTACGGCAACTGAAACGCCCGGGGATGTTGTACGCCAGCAACTTGTGGAGGCCGGCGCCATGGCCCCCAGCCAGCTGAACAGCCAACCGTGGGCCTTTGCATGGAGAAAGGGCAACTTGCTGTTGTTCACCAGCGAACATCGTCCGAAAGGGGTATGGGACCCGGCCGACCGAAATATGCAATTGGCCATGGGGGCCTGCGTGGAGAATATTTCCGTGGCAGCCGGCGCCTTGGGTTGGAAAGCATCCTTCACGCCGAGCGAAACGGGCCCCGCCGGCTTCTTCGGCTGGATCAATCTGGCGCCCTCCAAGGTGAACGAATCGGCCGAACGGCTGGCACAAGGCATTCCAACGCGCTCCACCGATCGCAGCATCGGCGATGGCCTTCCGCTGGAACCGGCGTTGATTGAGGGCCTGGAACACGCCGCAGCGGGTTCCGAAGGCAGCTTTTACTGGCTTCACGACCGGGAACTGATCGCCCAGGCATCACACCTGGCCAGGCAGGCAGACCGGCTATGCCTGATGGACCAACACGGCCATCGCGAATTTTTCGGCCGCTGGCTGAAGTGGGATACGGACAATGCGTCGGTCCATGGCCTTCCGGCCGCTCAATTGGGTTTACCTCCCATGGCCCAGGCCGTGCTGCAGGTACTGGCCGATGCACGGGCCATGGACCTGCTGCGCCAATGGGACGGTGCCCAAGGCATCGGTGCACTCACCACCATGGCCTGCCCCAGCTCATCCGCCATGCTATTGGCCACCATAAAAACGGGCGCGCCTGGTGGAATTGTTGGGTGCGGCCGGGTCATGCAGCGCCTTTGGCTCACCGCCCAGTTGGCCGGCATCGGTGTGCAGCCTGTAATGGGCATACTGAACCTGGCCCGATGGCAACAACCAACCGCGACAAATAACGTCGGCCAACCACTCCTGGAGCAGCTCATGCAACTGTTCGGCCCCGCAGCCGGTACCCCCGTGTTCCTGCTCCGCTTTTCCAGACCCGCCCACCCCACCCTGCCCGCGCCGAAACGGCCTTGGCAGGACTTGATGTTACACCAAGGCCCAACCACATCCCATGAAAACCATACACCCGCAAACCGGGGCAACAGCCGCGCCGGAGCGCATCAAGCTCCGGGGCTTCTGGGCCCCGGACCAGCCTGAACTGTGCGCCCAATTCATCGCCGAACACGAAAAAGTGCTCACTGACATCGGCGTGAACAACATTGTGGCCACCGAACACCACTGGACCACCGACCCGAATTGTTACGTGATCGTAGCGATACATGAGGAACAGGGCATGGTGGGCGGCATACGGCTGCAGCTTGCCGTAAAGGGCGTGAACCTGCCCATGGTGGACGCCATTGAAAAGGCCCATCCCAACGTGCACATGGCCATGGAAGAACTTCTCCCTTGGGGCAATGGCGAGGTATGTGGCCTGTGGGCAGCACACCGCTTCCTGGGCAAAGGCGTGCCCACCCTGCTCAGTAAGGCCGTAACCACTATTTCGGTTGCTGCAGGCGCCGGGCGCATGGTCTGCTTCGTGGCCCATTACACGCAGAAATACCCAGCCCAGAACGGATTTATTGTGATGGAGAATGTGGGCGAGAACGGCTTTTTCCCGGCCTACCCCATTCCGCGGATCACCACGATCGCCATGGTGAACCCCGACACGATGTTGCTCGAGCATGCCAGCCAACAGCAGCGCCAATCCATATACAGCCTGCGCCTGCGCCCCGAACAAACCCGCATGGAGGTGTTCGGCAACGCCATGCTGGAGGTGGAATACGACCTGCGTGTGAACACCGGCGTGCACGACCTGTACGCCTACCAGCAGATCGAATCATACCGGCGCATGGCCAGTGCCTGATCCGTAACCCTTCCCTGCAACCACGGCATCCGTGGCCACGTAGAACGCGGCCGTGAAGACGCTCGTTACACTCTCACTCTTGTTGTCCGCCCTTGTGGCGGGCGCAGCCCCGCAGAACGAAGATTGGATCCGATTCGACCCGCAATTCCCCACGCGGCCCATCGGCACCTACCTCACGGTGCTAGAGGACACCACCGCGGCCATGAACATCGGTGAGGTCATCCGAAGCAAGGATTTCAAAAGCAACGCCGAACCGGTGCCCAACCTGGGCCTGACCCGGTCTGCGTTTTGGTTACGCTTCACCGTGGTGAATGCGCATCCTAGTGAGAAGGTCACGCTGATGATCGACTATCCTGAGACCGAACACGTGGATGTTTTCCTGAATGATCAGAGCGGCCTGCGCCATTTGATGAGCGGCGGGCAGGCCCGCAATGTGGACCGGCGCACGCAAACCTCGCCCACCTATACCTGCAACCTGGACCTGCCCTACGGCGCCATGGGCACTGTGTACATGCGCCTGCAAAGCGACAAGCAGATCCAGGCGCCACTGTTCCTTGTCACTCCGCCCGAAGCCGAACGTACCGTGGTCAATCGTGCGATCTTCATCGGCGGCTACATCGGCATCATGCTCGTGATGGCGCTGTACAACCTGTTCCTGTTCATTTCAACCCGCGACCGCAGCTACATCCTGTACGTGATCGCCATTATTTCGGTCACCCTGGCACAGGCCTCATTCACCGGATACCTCGGTTACTACTTCCTCGGCGGCGCACTCTGGATGAAACAAAACTCCTCGCTGATCTTTACCGTGAGCACCGCGATCTGCGCAAACATTTTCATGGACCATTTCATCGGTGCCCGCAAGCACATTCCCAGCTTCCGCTATGTGATCAATACCTTCTTCGCCCTCCTGTTGCTATCCGTGGCCATCAACGCGGCCGGTGCCCGCATTGTGGCCTACGGCATTGTGCAGCTGCTATCGCTTCTACTGGCCGTCTACACACTTTATGTGGCCATCACGGTCGCGCGCAAGGGCGTTCGTGCGGCGCGTTTCTTCCTTACGGCATGGTGCATCTTCCTTGCGGGCATCATCATTTTCGTGGCCAAGGATTGGGGGCTTGTGCCGTACAACGACCTCACTAAGTACATGATGACCATTGGATCCTCCGTTGAGGTGGTTCTTCTATCACTGGGTTTGGCGGACAAGATCAACGTGCTGCGCCGCGAAAAGGAGCAGCTTATCCTGGACCAGTACCAGAATATGGAATTGAAGGTGGCCGAGCGCACCCAGGAACTACAAGAAAGCAACGACCACCTGAAGCGCACGCAATCACAACTGGTGAGCGCCGAGAAAATGGCCTCCTTGGGCCAGCTCACCGCAGGCATTGCCCACGAGATCAACAATCCCATCAACTTCATTAGCAGCAGCATCGCCCCGCTCAAGCGCGACCTGGACGAGCTTCGCGAGGTGCTGAATGCCTACCGTGACATCGGCAAGGACGTTCCCGCCATGGAACCCGTGCGCCGCATGGAGAAGAGCATTGACACCGACTATACCATCAACGAGGTGGAGGAGATCTTGGCGGCCATGGAGCAGGGAGCCGCACGCACATCAGAGATCGTACGCGGCCTGCGCACATTCAGCCGGTTGGACGAGGATGACCTGAAGGAGGCGGACGTGAACGCGTGCCTGCGCAGCACCGTAGTTGTTCTGGGGCCCCAATTCCGCGATGCCGTACGATTGGAATATGACCTCGGCGACCTGCCCATGGTGGAATGCTTTCCGGGCAAGTTGAACCAGCTTTTCATGAACCTGCTCAACAATGCTGCCCATGCGGCCAAAAAGCAACACGGCGCATCCGGTGCCCTGGTGCGCATGGAAACACGCCTGAACGGCGACAAGGCGGAGATCGTGATCGCTGACAACGGCATCGGCATGACCGAAGATGTGCGCGCACGGCTGTTCGAGCCCTTTTTCACGACAAAGGATGTTGGCGAAGGCACCGGACTGGGCCTTTCGATCGTAAAAGGGATCGTGGACAAGCACAACGGCACGATTGATGTGAAAAGCGAACTTGGGGTCGGAACTGTATTCACCGTTTCCATCCCTGTTACCCATGGCCAGCAGCACGCCAAGTGCGCGTAAATGAAATGATACAGGAAAACGAGCGGATCAGCGTCTTGTACGTGGATGACGAGGAAGGCAACCTCATGGCCTTCAAGGCGAGTTTCCGCAGGGAGTTTGAGGTACATGTGGCCAACAATGCCAAGGATGCACTGGCCTGGCTGGAGGAAAATAGCCCGCATGTGGTGATCAGCGACCAGCGGATGCCCGGCATGTCCGGCTCCGAGTTCCTTTCAGTGGTACGCAACCGCTGGCCCAGGGTGGTACGGCTCCTATTGACCGGTTTTTCCGACCTGCAGGCCGTGGTGGACGCCATTAACCTGGGCGGCATCCATGCCTACATCACCAAACCATGGGACCCCACCGACCTGAAGCTGCGGATCGAACAGGCCTATGAAGTGCACTCGTTGCGCAGCCAACGCGATCGGCTTTTCGAGCGCTACAGGCAGGTGTTCGACACCAGCGGCGACCCGATCCTGATCATGGACGAAAAGGGCCACTTCCGCGAGATGAACACCGCGGCCAGGAAACTGCTGCGGCTCGACCACGCGCAGGCCAAAGCCGCGCAGATCGGCGACTTTGTACAGGACGTGCAAAACCTTTGGCGCCGCATGCGCAAGCGCCGCGAAGGAACGGCCTACAAGAATGTGGAGGTAACGCTGGACATACCGAACGGGCCCACGATCGATTGCCTGATCACCATCTCGCGCATCAGCACCGGCACACGCAAGGAAACCCTTTACCAGGCCATGGTAAAGGACATCACCGACCGCAAACAGGAAGAGAACCAGTTGCGCAAATTGAACAGCGACCTCGACAAACGTGTGGCCATACGCACCAAGCAATTGATGGAAGCGCTGGACGACCTGGGCGCTTTCTCCTATTCCGTGGCCCACGACTTGCGCTCGCCGCTCAAGAACATCAAGGTGATGAGCGAACACCTCAGCAGCATGGCGGCCCTGAAGGGCGAGGAAGAAGAGCGCGACCTCAGCGACCGCATCCATAAAAGCGTTTCACGCCTGATCACCTTGGTGGATGACCTATTGCGCTTCTCGCGCACCGATTCCAAAGAAGGTGAATTCACCCAGGTGGATGTTGCGGCCCTCATGCAGGAATGCATCGCCGAACTGAATCCCAGGCCCGATCGCATACACTTCCACCTGCCGGCCCTTGGTCAGCATTTCATTCATGCCGACCCCAGCATGGCCAAGGTCGCGTTCAATAACCTCTTGGCCAACGCGGTAAAATTCACCCGCGATCGCGAACAGCCTGTGATCAAGATCGGCATGGAGCGCGATGCGGAAAGCCATGTGGTGTGGGTGAAGGACAACGGCGTAGGGTTCGATGGCGAGAAGAAGGACCAGCTTTTCGGCGTGTTCAAACGGCTGCACAGCGCCGCCCAGTTCGAGGGCACCGGCATCGGCCTGGCCCTGGTAGGCCGGATCATGAAAAAACACCAAGGCACCTGCTGGGCCGATGGGTCACCCGGCAAGGGTGCCACCTTTTACCTGCGCTTTCCGGCATGGAATCAGGCCATGGCAGGCTGACGTAACCTTCCGCCCCGGGCGGACGTTCCAAGGAAAACGCTCTCCGGAAATGAAACCCAAAGCCATCGTTCTCCTGGCCTTTTTGGCCACACCTTTCCTGGCCCAGGCACAGAAACTGGTAGACCGCAGGGACCAGGCCACGGGCTGGTATGTGCCCGTGAAATTCAATGTTACCGCGCAAGGCGGAAAAAGCAAAAGGGTGAACGTGAAGGTGTACCGCGACAACACCCTGATGCACGACATACCCGGCACCAAAGGGAAATTCACCCTGAACCTCGACCTTGAAAACCACTACACGGTCATGCTGGAAAAGGAAGGTTACCGCAGCAAATCGATTTCCATCGATACCCATGTGCCGGAGCAATATGTGCAATACCCCATGTACGATTGCACCATGGACCTTGAACCCGAGGACCGCTTCACCCATGCAGACCCCTTCTACATGGATTTCCCCAGTGCGCTGGTGCGCTGGAACGAGGAAGTACAGGGCTTTGCACCGCAAATGGAATACGTGCGCCACATACAGGGCAAAATGGCCATGCTGCGCGCACAGATGGATCCCCAATAAGGAACCGGATAAAATGCAGAACGCCTGCCGGAATGGGCAGGCGTTCGCGTTTGCGGCCTTTCAGGGCGGTTCAATGCTGGTCGTAATCCAGCACCACCCGCGGCGTAAGCGGATGGCTTTGGCAGGTGAGCACATAGCCCTCCTCCACCTCCTCATCGGTAAGGGCGTAATTCATGTCCATGGCCACCTTCCCTTCCAGCACCTTCGCCTTGCACGTGCAGCACACGGCCCCCTTGCAGGCGTAAGGCACGTCCAGCCCGGCATCCTCGGCTGCATCCAATATGGTTATTCCCTTCGCCGGCACCTCGATCTCCGTCTCACGCCCATCAAGGATCACTTTCACCTTGGCCTTTCCGGTCAGCGCACCTTCCGCACCGGTCGTGGCGGCTTCAGCAGGCCGTTGCTTCGGCTCGCCCGCCACCGGCGTGTTGAAAAGCTCGAGATGGATCCGGGCCTTGTCAACGCCCATGCGCTCCAAGGTCTCGCTCACATTGATCATCATCGGTTCCGGCCCGCAGATGAAATACTCCTTCGAATTGGGATCGGTAATGAAGGCCTTCATCAATTCCGCGGCCTTCTCATGGGTGATGCGCCCGTTGAACAGCACCTCGGCACCGGTTCCGCGGCTGAGGATGTGGAATACGTTGAGCCGGTCCGCGTACCGTTGTTTGAGCTCGTCGAGCTTGCCCCGGAAAATGATGCTGGCCTCTTCTGAGTTCCCGAAGAACAGCGTAAAACGGCTTTTGGGCTCGGCGCGCAGCACGGTGATCAATATGCTCAAGATCGGTGTAATGCCGCTACCGCCGGCAAAGGCCACATAATGCCGCTCACGGGAGGGGTCCAACGGTGTGGTGAAACTGCCCATCGGCGTCATCACCTCCAGCGTATCGCCCGGCTTCAACCGGTCCACCAGCAGGTTGGAAGCGCGGCCGCCAGCCACCTTTTTCACCGCGATCCGCACTTCTCCGGGGTCCAGTGGGCTGCTACAGATGCTGTACGAGCGCCGCAACTCTTCGCCATCCACGTTCAGCTTAAGTGTAAGGTACTGGCCATGCACGAATTTGAAATCCTCCTTCAGGGCCTCCGGAATGCGGAAGCCGATCGAAATGCTTTGCGCAGTCTCCTTCACGATATCGGAGACCACCAGCGTATGGAAACGGGCCATGCGGGTAGAAGTAGCGGACATAAAAGAATTGGCCACCGGCGCGCGGTGGGGGGCAAAAGTAGCCGTTGGCCGCCACTGACCCGCGTCACTTCGGCTTTCACCTCCCTCGCTAACTTTAGCCCGCCGTAGAACCATTGACCATTCAACCGAATGCCGCAAGAAGAAAAAGAACGCCTTTTCCAGGAAAGAGTGGATGCAGAGCAAAAGATGGAGCCGCGCGATTGGATGCCCGATGCCTACCGGAAGACCTTGGTGCGCCAGATCAGCCAGCATGCGCACAGTGAGGTGGTGGGCATGCTGCCAGAAGGTGCTTGGATCACCCGCGCCCCTTCGTTGCGCCGCAAGCTGATCCTGTTGGCCAAGGTGCAGGACGAGGCCGGCCATGGCCTATACCTCTACAGCGCCGCCGAGACCTTGGGCACCAGCCGCGAGGAAATGGAGGACCAATTGCTGCAGGGCAAGGCGAAGTACAGCAGCATCTTCAACTACCCCACCCTAACGTGGGCCGACATCGGCGCCATAGGCTGGCTGGTGGATGGCGCGGCCATCATGAACCAGGTCATGCTGTGCCGCACGAGTTACGGCCCTTATGCACGGGCCATGGTGCGCATTTGCAAGGAGGAAAGTTTCCACCAGCGCCAAGGCTACGACATCCTGATCACCCTGTGCAACGGAAGCCCCGAGCAAAAGGCCATGGCGCAGGATGCGCTGGACCGCTGGTGGTGGCCCAGCCTGATGATGTTCGGACCGAGCGACAAGGACAGCACCCACAGCGCCCAAAGCATGAAGTGGAAGATCAAGCGGCAGAGCAACGATGAACTGCGGCAAAACTTCATTGACCGCACCGTGGGGCAAGCCGAATTCCTCGGCCTGCGCATACCCGACCCCGACCTGAAATGGAACCAGGAAAAAGGACAATACGACTTCGGCGAGATAAATTGGGATGAATTCTACGCCGTGATCAACGGTGACGGCCCCTGCAACAAGGAGCGCATGGCCGCCCGCCGCAAGGCCCACGCCGATGGTGCCTGGGTGCGCGAGGCCGCCATGGCACACGCCGCCAAGAAAGCCGCGCGCAAGGCCGCTTGACCAAATACACAAAACAGTTCCACCGTATGGAAAACGAAAAAAACTGGCCGCTTTGGGAGATCTTCATCCAGAGCAAACGCGGTCTGGACCACAAGCATGTGGGCAGCCTGCACGCGGCTGATGCCCAAATGGCGGTTGAAAATGCACGCGACGTATACACGCGCCGCGGCGAGGGCAACAGCATTTGGGCCGTGCGCGCCACCGACATACACGCCAGCAGGCCCGAGGAACAAGGAGCATTCTTCGACCCGGCCGATGACAAGGTGTACCGCCACCCGACATTCTATCCCATGCCGGACGGCGTGAAGTACATCTGAGGCATGAAGCAGAACGACAACCTGTTCCGCTTTGCGCTGCGCATGGGCGACAATACACTTGTGCTGGGCCATCGGCTAAGCGAGTGGTGCGGACATGGCCCCGTACTGGAGGAGGACATCGCCCAAGCGAACATTGCCCTGGACCTCATTGGCCAGGCGCGCAACTACCTCACCTATGCCGGTGAATTGGAGGGCAAGGGCCGTACCGAGGACGACCTGGCCTACCTGCGCGACCCCGACCAGTACCTGAACGTGCAACTGGCCGAGCTGCCCAAGGGCGATTATGCCTTTACCATTGTGCGCAGCTTCCTGTTCGATGCGTTCCACCTGCCCTTATTGAGGGCCTTGGCCGAAAGCAGCGATGAAAAGTTGAAGGGCATTGCCGAAAAAGCGGTGAAGGAGGTGGAATATCATTTGCGCCACAGCAGCGAATGGTTGGTGCGGTTCGGCGATGGCACCGAGGAAAGCCACCGGCGTGCACAGGCCGCCTTGGATGAACTTTGGTCATACACCGGCGAGCTTTTCCACCCTGATGAGGCCGAGGAGGAACTGGCCAAGGCTGGCGTGGTACCTGACCTGGCATCGGTGAAGGAGCAATGGAACACCACCGTGGACCGCGTGCTGAAGGATGCCACGCTAAAGCGCCCCGCCGACGGAACAATGGCCTCGGGTGGCAAGCGGGGCGAGCACACGGAACACCTTGCCGCCATGCTGGAGGAAATGCAGGTGCTGCAGCGCACCTACCCCGGCGTAGAGTGGTAACTTCGCGGTATGCACACCGCAGAAGAAGTTGAAGCCCTGCTGGCGGAAGTGAAGGATCCCGAGATCCCGGTGATCAGCATCCGCGAATTGGGCGTGCTGCGCGATGTATCCGTTATAGATGGCCGCGTGGAAGTGACCATTACACCCACCTACAGCGGCTGCCCGGCCATGGACGTGATGCAACTCGATGTGGAACGGGCCTTGCGCAAGGCCGGCGTAAATGATTACCAGGTGAAGCAGGTCCTTTCCCCGGCCTGGACAACCGATTGGATCAGCGAGAGCGGCCGTCGCAAACTGCTCGAATACGGCATAGCGCCCCCGCCCCGCAGCGCGGACATCAGGGCCCTGAAAGGTGGTTCCATGGAGATCGCCTGCCCACAATGTGGCAGCACCGACACCGAAATGCTGAGCCAATTCGGTTCCACCGCATGCAAGGCGCTGTACCGGTGCAACAGCTGCCGGGAACCGTTCGATCTCTTCAAGTGCCATTGAACGCGCACCAACGCCGCCACCTGCCGTTACTTTCGCGCCGCATGGACCTTTCGATCGTTGTTCCGCTGCTCAACGAGCGCGAATCGCTGCCTGAACTGGTGGACAAACTGCACCAAGTGATCGGCAACATGGGCCTGGCCTACGAGATCCTGCTGATCGACGACGGCAGTCGCGATGGGTCCTGGGAAGAGATCGAACGACTGCACCGGCAGGACGCGCGCACCAAGGGCATACGCCTGGGCCGCAATTACGGCAAAAGCCCGGCCTTGAACGAGGGCTTCCGCGCGGCGCAGGGCGGTGTGGTGATCACCATGGACGCCGACCTGCAGGACGACCCCGAGGAAGTACCCGGCCTGTACCGGATGATCAAGGAGGAAGGCTACGACCTGGTGAGCGGCTGGAAAAAGAAACGGCACGACCCCTTGAGCAAAACCCTTCCCACCAAACTGTTCAATGCCACCACCCGCAAGGTGAGCGGTGTAAAATTGCACGATTTCAATTGCGGACTGAAGGCCTACCGGAGCGAGGTGGTAAAAGCCATTGAGGTGTACGGCGAAATGCACCGCTACATCCCCTTCATTGCCAAAAAGGAAGGCTTTGGGCGTATCGGTGAAAAGGTGGTGACCCACCACGCCCGCAAATACGGGCACACCAAATTCGGCCTGGACCGCTTCATCAATGGCTTCCTGGACCTGCTCACGATCACCTTCGTGTTCCGCTTCGGCAAAAAGCCCATGCACTTTTTCGGTGCCATGGGCACGCTGGTATTCTTCCTGGGCTTTTTGGCCACGCTTTGGGTGCTGGGCAGCAAGTTGTACAGCCTGCTCAGCAAGGTGAAGGCGCCGTTGGTGACCGACCAACCACTGTTCTACATCGCGCTTACCAGCATGATCATCGGTGTGCAGCTGTTCTTGGCCGGTTTTGTGGCCGAGCTTGTGGCACGCAACTCCCCGGAGCGCAACACCTACCGCGTGTCGCAACGGCTTGGTGTGTGACCATGGCGGCGATCGTGGCGATCTTTCACCCATGACCCCTTCCCTGCGCAGATGGCTTCTCCTTGTTGCGGCATTTTCCATGGTGCCCTTTGTGTGGCTGGCGGCCTACGCGCATCCGGTGGCGGATGATTACTGCTACGCCGCAAAAAGTGCCGGGCAAGCGCTGTGGGCCTGGAGCCGGGGCGAATGGCTATACTGGAATGGGCGCTATGCGAGCAACCTGATCATGGCCCACGGCCCACTTTCGGGCAACGGCCCGTACTTGCCGTGGTACCGCCTGGTGCCGCCCCTGCTAATGGCCCTTACATGGGCGGGACTGGCTTGCTTGGTCCGCAGGGCGTCACAATACAAATTGCCCAACGCCCACACGGCCTTGGCCGCCTTGGTGCTGCTGGTGGTGTACATGAACATAATGCCGGACCTGGGCGAGGGGTTCTATTGGTTCACCGGCGCCGTTACCTATCAGTTGGGCAGTATTCTCCTGCTTTTCCATTTGGCCCTGCTCATTCCACAGTCGGGCAGCCCTTCTGCGCTACGCTTGTTGTCCGGCTTGGTCCTGGCCGTGGTCATTGTGGGCATGAGCGAGATCCACATGCTGCTGATGTTGTGCCTGCACACGGCGCTCCTCGGCCTTGCGCTTTACCGCCGCAAGCAAGTAGCTGCAGCGTTGTTGTTGCTGGCCGCCACCACGGGCGGCGCCGCCCTGATGTACTTGGCGCCGGGCAATGCCGTGCGCGGCGCCATGTTCGCCGGCACGCACGAACTCGGCCGGTCGCTGGGCATGTCCTTCCTGCAAACGCTGCGCTTTTCAACGAAATGGCTCCTTTCCCCGGCCCTGCTTTCCGCGGGTTTGCTGTATTTGCCGGTGCATGGCTGGCTCCGCACCCATGTGCCCGCTTTCGCGCGTTTGCTCGGCATGCCCTGGTGGCCGGCGGCCATATTGCCTTTCCTGCTGATCATGGCCACCACCTTTCCCGCCTATTGGAACACGGGCCTGTTGGGCCAGCACCGCACCATCAACGTGGCGGCGCTGTTCTTCGTTCCGCTGGCCGTGTTCAACCTGGCCCTATGGCTCGAGCGGTGGCCGCGCGGTGCGTATTGGGCCGCCATGAACGGCAGGTGGGCCGTGGTACTGGCCTTCCTTTCATTCAACCTTACCGGCAATGGCCTTGCGGCCTATACCGACCTGCTGGGAGGGAGTGCCATGGAATACGACCGCGTACTGGCCGCGCGCGAGGAATTGGTGGAGCGGGCCGCGGCTGAACCCAAAGCGGTAGTGGAGTTCCGGCGGTTGGCCGCTCCCCCGCGCACATTGCCGAGCTATGAGCAACGCGGTCCGCTGCAGGATTGGATGTTGCATTGCCAGGCCCGCTATTTCGGTGCTGCGGAAAACCAGGTAACCAACGCGCCTTCGACCCCTTAAGCGCCGGATTGACGGAGCTGGCCGCAAATAGCGGCGAACGCGGTGGCGAACTTGTTCCAGGAAAGCTCTTTCCGCATGGCGGCAATGTTGTTGTGCAGGGCCTGTTGGTCCATGGCGAACAGGGCGTGGATCCCATGGGCCACTTCATCCGGCGAGCCACCGCGCAATAGCACGCCCGTGCTCCCGTTCCGCACCGTATCGCCCAGGCCGCCCACATCGGTGGCCACCACGGGCACGCCGAAATGGTACGCCACGGCCGTAATGCCGCTTTGCGTGGCGGTACGGTATGGCAACACCACCGCATCGGCGGCGCTGAAGAACCGTGGCACCTCCTTGTCCCCGATGAAGCGGGTGTGCAGGTGGATATGCTGCCTGTTCGGGTTCTGCGCGATCAATTCCCGGTACGGGCCGAAATCGCCGTAAGGCTCACCGGCGATCACCAAATGATGGCCGGATGACAGCTTGCCGAACGCCTCGATCAACAGGTCCAACCCTTTGTAGTCGCGGATCAGGCCGAAGAAAAGCAGCACACGCGCATCGGCCGGCAACCCGAGCGCCTGGCGTGCCCGCGCACGGGGCTCAGGTGCGCCGAAATGATCGTACAGCGGGTGGAACAGCAAGTGCACCCGCGCCCCGGGGCAGAGGTCCAGGATATCATCCCGCACCGGCCCGGAGAGGGCCACCAGCGCATCGTTCTGTTCCAAGAACCAACGTGTGAGCGGCTTGTCGTAAACATGCTTCTCATGGGGCACGGCATTGTCCACGATGGAGACCACCGGCACGCCGTTGCGCCTGAGTTTACGGGCCACCGTGCCCATGGCCGGTGCAAAAAAGGGCATCCAATAACGCAACACGGCCACCTCCGGCCGGTTAGCGGCCATGCGCGCTGCCGTTCGGCCCCAGGTCCATGGCCCTATGCTGTCCAGTACGCGCATGGCATCCACCCCGTTGCTGTCGGTTCCGGAACGGTACTGGCTTGTTCCGGGGAACAACAGATCGGGGTATTGCCGGGTGAAGTTGAATGCATCCACTTCATGTTCCTTTCGAAGTTCTTTCACCAGCGCGGTGCTGAATTGTGCGATCCCGCCCCGGAAAGGGGGAAAAGCCGAGAGGAAGGTGAACCGCATCGACCGCGAAGATGCAGCGCACGGCCGTACCACACGCCAACATGTGCCCATCGCCCGGATTACCTTCGGCGCATGGCGCAAGCTCGAATACTGGACCGGGCGTTCTGGGAGGACCGTTACGCCACCGGCGAAACAGGCTGGGATGCAGGACGCATAACCACGCCCTTGAAAACGTACTTCGACCAATTGCAGGACAAGGACCTGGAGATCCTGATCCCCGGCGGCGGAAAATCGCACGAGGCGGAATACCTGCATTGGGCCGGTTTCGGCAACGTGCACGTAGTGGATTTGGCCGGTGCGGCCTTCGGGCACCTGCTCTCACGCTGCCCGGAATTCCCGCGCGACCATTTGCACCAGGCTGATTTCTTCGCCCACGCCGGCCGCTACGACCTGATCGTGGAACAGACCTTCTTTTGCGCGCTGGATCCGCGCCTGCGGCCGCAATACGTGGAACACATGCACGAATTGCTTCACCCCGGGGGAAAACTGGTCGGGGTGCTTTTTGATGACCCGCTCTTCACGGACCATCCGCCTTATGGTGGCCATGCCGCCGAGTACCTCGCCCTGTTCCGGCCGGTCTTCCCGAAGGTGAGCTTGGAGCCTTGCTACAATTCCATACCGCCCCGGGCGGGGCGCGAACTTTGGCTAAAGGCGGTCCGTTAAGCGGCCCCCTTGCGCAACGAGGCCATATCGATCACAAAGCGGTAGCGCACATCGCTCTTGAGCATGCGCTCGTACGCCGTGTTGATCTCCTCCATGCCGATCAATTCAATATCCGAATAGACGTTGTGCGCCGCACAGAAGTCGAGCATCTCCTGGGTTTCCTGCACGCCGCCGATCAGTGAGCCGGCCAGCCGCCTGCCGCGGTGGATCAATACGTTCGCGTTGAGCTCGGGGGAGCGGGCCAACCCCACCACCACCATGGTGCCGTGCCGTTTCAACATATCGAGGTACAGGTTGAGGTCGTGCGGGGCCGAAATGGTATCGAGGATGAAGTCAAAGCGCTTTCTGTTTTCCTTGAAGACCCCGGGGTCCCGGGTGAGCAGGAAGTCATCGGCCCCGAGCCGTTGTGCATCGGCCTTTTTATTCTCCGAATGGCTCACCATGGTCACATGGGCGCCCATGGCCTTGGCGATCTTCACGGCCATGTGCCCCAGGCCGCCGAGCCCCACCACCGCAACGTTGTCGCCTTGCTTTACGCCATAGCGCTTCAAGGGTGAATAGGTGGTGATCCCCGCGCAAAGCATGGGTGCCGTGCGGTCCAGCGGCATGCCATCAGGTATACGCAGCACAAAATCCTGGTTTACCACAATGTGGGAGGAATAACCGCCCTTGGTCACGCTTCCATCCCCATGCTTGTCGATGGAATTATAGGTGGCGGTCATTCCCGATTCACAATACTGCTCCTCGTGCTCCTGGCATGCCTGGCATGTGCGGCAGCTGTTCACCATGCAGCCCACACCCACGGTATCGCCGGCCTTCCATCGTTTCACATTCTCGCCCACGGCCGTAACCGTTCCGATGATCTCATGCCCTGGCACGATCGGGAAACGCGTGCTTCCGAAATCATCTTTCGCCGCGTGGATGTCTGAATGGCATACACCGCAGAAAAGTATGTCGATGGCCACATCATCCGGGCCCACGGTGCGGCGCTCCAATTCCATGGGGCCAAGCGCCTGGTCGGCCGCGCTCGCCCCGTATGCTTTCACTTTTGCCATGATGCCACAAAGGTCGCCATTGCCGAGCAGCTTGGCGGCGATCCTACCTTTGGGCCTGAACCGATGAGTGAAAAGAAGAACCCCGTTCTGGACAAGGCCTTCGCGGACCTGCTTGCCGAGGATGACGCCAAGGCCCTTGAGGCGCTGGCGCTGATCCACCAACAGGGCAATGCCAGCTCGATCCTGCCACTGCTGCACGCACTGGTGGAAACCGATGAACCGCAGCGGCGACGCAGGATCGTTTCCCTATTGTTCGAGGTTAAGGTGAAGGATGCCGCGACAGAGTTGGGCAAGGCCCTGGACCTGCCGGGGCTGGCCACCGTGCGCGCCACGATCATTTCAGCCTTTTGGAATGCAGGCCTCGATGCGGCCCCCTATTTGGAGCGGCTGGCGCAGATCGCCGTGGAGGGCAGCCCGGAGGAAACCTTTGAGGTGCTGACCGTGGTGGAGAACCAGGAGTTGTTGCCTGAAAAGGCGGCACGAAAGGCCCTGGCACGTGTGAAGAAGGCCATAGGCGCAGAGGAGGACACGTACAAAAAGACCCTGCTGGGCGAGCTCGAGGGCCACTTGAAGGACCGGCTCGGCGCGCACGATTAAGCCGGTTTCAGCTTGCACACCAGCTTTCGAGATTCCGCTGCACCCGTGCGCTGATGTCATGGGTGGGCGCGGGTTCGAAGGTTTGTCCGGTGATCCGCTCGAACAGTTCCACGTAGCGTTGGGTAACGGACTGCACGAAGGCATCATCCATTTCAGGCACCTGTTGGCCGGGCTTGCCCATGAAATCATTTGCGATCAGCCACTCGCGGACGAACTCCTTGCTCAACTGTTTCTGGCGTTCGCCCTTGGCCTGTCGTTCGGCATAGCCTTCCAGGTAAAAATACCGTGAACTGTCGGGTGTATGCACTTCGTCGATCAACAGGATCTTGCCTTCCGGCGTTCGCCCGAACTCATACTTGGTGTCCACTAGTACAAGGCCCCGTTCGTGCGCCATACGGCTGCCCTCGTTGAATAGTGCGCGGGCATAGCGGCACATGGTTTCCCATTCCTGCCGTGTGCATAGCCCGCGCGCCAAGATCTCCTCCGGTGCGATATCCTCGTCATGGCCTTCATCGGCCTTGGTGCTCGGTGTGATCAGGGGTGCGGGGAAAGGGTCGTTCTCGGCCAGGCCCTCCGGCATGGTGGCACCGCAAAGCAAGCGTCCCCCGTCGCGGTAGGTGCGCCATGCATGGCCAGCCAGGTAGCCGCGCACCACCATTTCCACCTTCACCGGTTCGCAGCGCAGGCCCACCACAACATTGGGGTCGGGGTTGGCCAAGGCCCAGTTGGGCGCTATGTGCGCGGTGGCCTGCAGCATGTGCCAGCTCAATTGGCTCAGTACTTGGCCCTTGTGGGGTATGCCCCGGGGCAATATCACATCAAACGCGCTGATGCGGTCGGTGGCCACCAATGCCGTACGGCCATTCCGGAAGTGGTACACGTCGCGCACTTTTCCGTGGTACACCTGTTCCACATCCGGCAGCTGCAGCTCCGAGCGCATCAATGTGCGGGTCTCACTCATTCCGATCATTACGCCTTATTCGCCCGTGCCGGGCGTTTACGTGCAGGTTGGCCCGTTGCATCACCGGCCTCGATCTGTTTGAAGGCCGCGATCACGCGCGTTACCAGTTCGTGCCTGATCACATCCTTTTCGTCGAGTTCGATCACGGCCACTCCCTTCACCCCGCGCAAATGCTCCACCGCGGGCATCAGGCCCGAGCGCACCCTTTCGGGCAGGTCCACCTGTGTGGTGTCGCCGGTGATGATGAATTTCGCGTCGCGCCCCATGCGGGTCAGGAACATTTTCAATTGCGGGAGGCTGGCGTTCTGCGCCTCATCCAGGATCACGAAGGCGTGGTCCAACGTGCGCCCGCGCATGAATGCCAACGGAGCGATCTGGATCACGCCGGTATCGAGGTATTCGATCAATTTGGTGGCGGGCACCATGTCGCGCAGCGCATCGTACAACGGCTGCAGGTAGGGATCCAGTTTTTCGCGCAGGTCGCCGGGCAAAAAACCAAGGTTCTCCCCTGCTTCCACGGCGGGCCGGGTAAGGATGATGCGGCGCACTTGGCGCTCCTTCAGGGCGCGCACGGCCAAGGCCACCGCCGTGTAGGTCTTGCCGGTGCCGGCAGGGCCCACCGCAAAGATCATGTCGTGCTCCTTCACCGCCTGCACAAGCAACTGCTGGTTCCGTGTCCGGGCCTTCACCCGCAAGCCCGCGTTGCCATGCACGATCACGGCGGCGCCATCATCCTCGCCTGCCGCTTCCTCCTCGCCATCGCCGGTGGACATGATCTCGTCCAGCACCTTTCTGGGCAATTCATTGTACTTGGCCACATGGCGCTGCAATTGGCCAAAGCGTTCGAGGAACAGGTCCACGTCCTCATCGGGGCCGATCACGCGCATTTCGTTGCCCCTGGCCACCAGGTTCAACTTGGGGAAAATTTCGCGGATGGCCCGCAGGTTCCTATCGTTCGGGCCCAGTATAAGAACAGGATCAACCGTGGTAAGATGAATGGTGCGCTGGCTCAAGGTATTGGAATAGGCCCGGCCGGTGTGGCGCGGGCGGTTAATTTTGACCGGTCGAAGTTAAGAGCAACTTGAGTGCCAAATGGCGATCATCACCCTTCTTTCCGACATGGGCACCAGCGACCACTACGTGGCAGCGGTGAAGGGGGCCATACTGCGCCAGCTGCCAGGAACAATGATCGTGGACATCAGCCATAACATCGCGCCGTTCAACAACATGCAGGCGGCATTCGTGCTGCGGAATGCGTGGCATGAATTCCCCACGGGCACCATCCACATCATCGGCGTGAACCCCGGCACCGACAGCAAAACCCCGCACATTGCGGTGCGCCACAAAGGCCACTACTTCGTTGGTGCCGACAATGGCATTTTCTCCATGCTCTTCGATGAGCCTGTGGAAGAGGTGTACGGCCTTACGCTGAAACTGGATACCGACCACCGGCTGTTCCCGGTGAAGCACATCTTCGTGAAAGCGGCCTGCCACCTGGGCCGTGGCGGCACGATCGAACTATTGGGCCGCCGGCTTGAACAGGTGCAGCAGCAACTGATGCCGCGCGCGGTGCTGATGGAAGAGGCCATCAAAGGCCAAGTGATCCATGTGGACCATTACGGCAATGTGATCACCAACATCACCCGCCAGCTGTTCAACTCACTGGTGCGCAACCGCCCGTTCGTGCTCACCATAGGCCGTTCCAAGCACAACATCCGCACGTTGCACAAGCACTATTCCGATGTGGCCCCGGGTGAAAAACTCGCGTTCCTCGGCGATTCCGGCTACTTGGAGATCGCCGTGAACAAAGGAGTGAAGGCCAGTGGTGGCGGGGCCTCGCAGCTCTTGGGCCTGAAAGTGAACGACGTGATCCGGCTCGAACTCGAAGAAGTGGCCCAACGCACCGCCGCAAGCTGATGGTGGTACGCTTGGTAAAAATGACCTTCCGCCCCGGGGAGGTGCAAAAATTCCAGGAACTTTTTGGGGACTGGCGCCACGAGATCCTGGGCAGCCGCGGTTGCCTGCGGTTGGAACTGCTGCACGACCGGCACGACCCGCGCATCTTCTTCACCCACAGCTATTGGGCCACGGAGGAAGACCTGGAAGCATACCGCCGTTCCGAGGTGTTTGCGCGGGTATGGCCTGAGACCAAGGCCCTTTTTGCCGAACGTGCCGAGGCATGGTCATTGCATTTGGAACCTAGCATGAACGACGGCCGTATCGTTCAATCTTCCGCCAGACCATGAAACAACTGCTTTCTCTTTTCGCCCTTTCCTGTTCCACCCTGGCCATCGCGCAGGCCGATGCCGCAGCGGCGCTCCGTGCCGCACAGCAGGCCTACGCCGTCGACCAGTTGGACAGCGCGCTTGTGCTGACCGACCAGGCCATAGCTGGGGACGCCGCTTTGCCTGGGGCCTTGAAATTGAGGGGCGACATACACCAGCGGCTGCGCCAGTTCGACCTGGCCATGGCCGATTACAAGGCTGCGGAAAAACAAAACCCCGCCGATCCGCGCTTGTACGTGAGCCGCAGTGCGCTGCACATAACGGAGGGCAACGCCAAGGCGGGGTTGCGCTACGCCGACAAAGCCATTGACCTTGACCCCGCCGATGCCGATGCTTGGTACAACCGGGCATGGGCCCTGTACCAGGCCAATGAACTCGATGCGGCCTTGAAAAGCGTGCGCAAGGCCCTCGACCTCAAGCCCGGTTTTCCCGAAGGACTTTACCTGTCAGGCGTGGTAAAAGCGGCCCGCTACGATGAAAAGGAAGGCGCAATGGAGATCGCCCGGGCCTTGGAGGCCAAGCCCGACATACCCGGCGGATTGATGAGCCTTGGCGTGGTGTTGTTCGAGGATGGCCGATACCAGGAAGCGATCGACCGCTTCACCCAGGTGATCGCCAGCGATACCACCGAGCTGATGGCCGCCTATTACTACCGGGCCGATTCGCACTACAACCTGGGCGACAAGGAAAGCGCCTGTGCCGATTGGCTGCGTAGCATGAAGCTGGGCGACAAGGACGCGGCCTTCATCAAGCGCAATTATTGCGATACCGACGCCAACAAGATCCCGAAGAAGCCCAAGCGCAAACCGCGCAGCACCACCATCCAGTTCTGATCCCGGCCCGCCCCTGCGCGGTGCTGGATGCAGGCTGCCAAACTTTACCAACCGGCCACCGTTGCCTGCACAGCCGCGCGGGGCCTTGGAAGGCTGGGTTACCTTCGCGCCCGCTCCCACCGGCCTTGGCGCTTTGGCCTGCCGGCGGGCCGGAACATGCGTGCACTTATCGGAAAGGAGATCAGCGTATTCCTGGGCTCGCTCATCGGGCACCTGGTGATCGTTGTATTCCTGCTGCTCACGGGCCTGTTCGTATGGGTGTTCCCCGGCAATGTGCTTGATAGTGGGTATGCCGATCTTTCCCTGCTTTTCCAGGTGGCCCCCTGGGTGTTCTTGTTCCTGGTGCCGGCGATCACCATGCGCAGCTTCAGCGAGGAAAAGCGCACCGGCACCATTGAACTGCTGCTCACCAAGCCGTTGAGCGAATGGCAACTGGCGCTGGCCAAATACCTGGCCGCCCTGGCACTGGTACTGCTTGCCCTGTTGCCCACCCTGGTGTACTGGTACAGCATGGGCCGCATGGCCGTGCCGGAATGGAACCTCGATAACGGGGGCATCCGCGGAAGCTACATCGGGTTGTTCTTCCTGGCCTCCACCTTTACGGCCATCGGCATTTTCTCCAGCGCCCTCACCGAAAACCAGATCGTGGCGTTCCTGATCGCCGTGCTGCTTTGCTTCATGCTGTACGTGGGCTTCGACCTGGTGGCCGATTTCAGCGCCATGGGCGCATTGGAGGGCACGCTGAAGAACCTCGGCATCCAACAGCACTACACCAGCATGAGCCGCGGCGTGCTCGACCTGCGCGACGTGCTCTATTTCCTGGGGATGAACGCCATTGCCCTGTTATCCACCCGCACGGTGCTGCAAAGCCGCAAATGGTGATGGGAAGCCGCAAGCAAGCAACCAGAAAGGTAGCCGGGCTGCTCCAGCTCGCCATTGGTGTGGCCTGTGTACTGCTGGTGGTGTTCATCGGCTCGTTCATCCGGCTGCGCGCGGACCTCACCAGCGAAAAGCGGTACACGCTTACACAGGCCACCCAAGAACTGGTGGATGGGCTGAATGACGTGGTGTTCGTGAAGGTGTACCTCACCGGTGACCTGCCCGCTGACCTGCAGCAATTGAGCGGCAGCCTGCGCGACCTGCTCGACGAAATGCGCGTGCGCAACCCGGCCATGCTGCAATACGAATTCACCGACCCCAGCGCAGGGCTGGATGAAAAGACGCGCAATGCCACCTACCAGCAATTGCAGGAAGAAGGATTGCAGTACACCAGCATACGCATGCGCGGCAAGGGATCGCAGAGCGAAATGATCGTGTGGCCCGGCGCCATGATCAGTTACAAGGGAAAAAACCTGCCGGTGCAACTGCTGAAATCGCAGCTGCGCGCCACCGATGCCGAAGCCGTTAACCGCTCGATCAACAACCTGGAATATGAGGTGGCCAGTGCGATCCGCCAGATCACCAATCCATACCGTCCGCGGGTGGCCTTCATTGAAGGCCATGGCGAACTGGACCGGCTGGCCAGCCAGGACCTGTACACCGCGCTGGGCGAACAGTACGATGTAAGCCGGGTGAAGATCGACGGCAAGATCGACGCGCTGAGCGAAAAACCCGAGGGCGCCACGTACAGGGTTAATAGCTTCGAGGCCATCGTGGTGGCCAAGCCCGACAGCTTCTTTTCCGAGAAGGACCGCTTCATCCTGGACCAGTTCGTGATGAATGGAGGCAAGGTATTGTGGGCCCTGGATGCCATGGACCCCCATTTGGACAGCCTGCGCATCAATCAATTCTCCATTGCCACGCCACTGGACCTCGGGTTGGACAACCTGCTCTTCGCCTATGGCGTGCGGATAAACAAGGACCTGCTGCTGGACAAACAATGCGCGCCGATCCAGTTCTTCACCCGCCCCTATGGCGAACAGCCCAAGCTGGAAACGCGCCCATTCCCCTTCGAGCCGTTGGTGGTGCCCACCAGCGACCACCCCATCGTTTCCAACATCGACCCGGTGCACCTGAAAATGGCCAGCAGCATTGATACCATTGGGCTGGACAGCGCCTCGAGCACCATACTGCTGGCCACCTCCCGGTATTCCAGGGCCCTGCGCAACCCGGTGCGGATAACCGGTGCCGTGGTTGACATGGACCTTGGGCTGGAGAAAAGCAATACGCCCTACCTGCCTGTAGCGGTGCTTACGCAGGGTAAATTCCACTCTGCATTCACCGGCCGGCTTTCGATGCCCGACAGCGTGTTGCGCGCCATTGGCTACCGCGAATGGAGCCGCCCCACGGCCATGATCACGGTAAGCGATGGCGATGCGATCGCCAACCCGGTGAACCGGGAGCGCGGCATCTATTACCCATTGGGCTTCGAAAGGGCCGCCAACGCGAAGATCTTCGGCAACCGGGAGTTCTTCATAAACGCAGTGAACTACCTGCTGGATGACAAAAGCCTGATCAGCATCCGTTCACGCGCGATCCGTCTGCGGCAGCTTGACCCGCAGCGGGTGGAGGCCGACCGCACCCAGATCCAGACCGCAAACGTGGTGTTGCCCATTATGCTGGGGCTGCTGGGCGGCGCCGCCTTCCACCTGCAGCGCAAACGCCGCTTCGGACGAAAAAAATGAAGAAGAAATGGATCCCCCTGCTGCTGTTGGCCGTACTGGCCGCAATAGCGTGGTGGCTTTGGAACAAGGACACCGGCAGCACCTTGGCCGGCCCGCTCACCGATTTCGCCATTGCCGACACCTCCAAGGTGGACCGCATTTTCATCGCGGAAAAAAGCGGTGGCACCGCCGACCTGCGGCGAACACCGGAGGGCTGGACCATCAATGGGCTGCCAGCAAAAGGGTTCCAGGTGAACCTGTTGCTGAAGACCTTCAAACTGGTGGAATTGCGGGCACCCGTGCCCAAAAGCATGGAGGCCAACGTGCTGCGCGTAATGGCGGGCACCGCCAAGAAAGTGGAGATCTATACCGGGGGAAGCAAGCCGGCCAAGATCTGGTGGGTGGGCGGATCCAATGCAGACCATTACGGCACCTACATGGTGCTGGAAATACCCGGCAAAGGGCGCAGCAGCGTGCCCTTCGAAATGGGCATGACCGGTTTCACCGGCGTGCTGGGCACCCGTTTCTTCACCGTGGAGGACGATTGGCGCAGCAGCAACATCACCAACTACCCGCGCATGGCGGAGGTGAGCGAAGTGAAGCTTGAAATGCCCTTGCGCCCCGAATGGGGCTACATTATCCGGTACGAAGGCGGTGGCAAGTTGGCGCTGTTCAACAGCCAGGGCGAGGCCGTGCCGATGGACACCGCCCGCGTGCAGGACGCCATGTTGGCCCTGCGCCAAAGCAGCTTCGAGTCTTTTGAGCGCGACCTGTCGGCCCATGCCCGCGATTCGGTCCTGGACTCCGCACCCTGGTACGTGCTCAGCATTACCTCAACCAAGGGCGTACAGCGGATACCCTTCTGGCGAAAAAACCCGCGGCCCGGCGAAAAGGACCTGGACTTCAACCCGGTGCTGGAGGACCGTGACCGCATGTACGCCTTGGTGAACGATACGGCGCTGGTGGTGGTGCAGCGCTACTGGTGGGACCGCATTGCGCGGCCGTTGCCCACCTTGCAGCCCGGCATACCCGCCCTTTGAAACCGCCACGAACCGATGCGCCCCCAAGAGATCGCCCACTTGATCCGCCTGGAATGGCAATTGGACCGGCGGCAAAAGCACGTATGGGGGAGCATGGCGCTGTACGTGATCAGCACCGTGTACGTATGCTATCAAGCGGTGCACCACATTTTCGAGATACCCGTATGGAACGCCCTGTTCTGGATCATTCTCCTGTTCGCGGCCTTCAATGCCCTGGCCCGTTCCTTCCAACGTGAAAATGGCGGGCGGCAGTTGTACCTGTACACGCTGGCGGCGCCGCGCAACGTGGTGCTTGCGCGCACGGTGTACAACTGCCTGATGATGGCCGTGCTGAGCCTGCTGAGCCTGGCCGCCTACGTGCTGTTCATTGGATCGGAACCATTAGCGGGTGCCCGCACCGACATTTTCCTGGTAACGGTGGTGGCGGGCGGCGCCGGATTCGCGCTGCTGCTCACCCTCATTTCCGCCTTGGCCGCGCGCGCCGGAAACGGCATCGGCCTGATGGCCGTGCTGGGGTTCCCCATTGTGCTGCCCATGCTGATGAGCACCATGAAGGCCAGCAAACTGGCCCTGGACGGCCTGGGCTGGAACGTGACCGGCAAATACGTGCTCTGGCTCGTGTTGATCGACCTGATCACCGTGGCCTTGGCCTGGTTGCTCTTCCCTTACCTTTGGCGCGACTGATGAAAGCCTGGTGGTGGAAGTTGCTTTCGGTGCTGCTGCTTCTGTTTGTTGTGGTGGCCGGCCTCCTCACCCCGTTGGGCCCCGCCATTGTACACTGCTCCATCGACCGCATTGCGCCCGGGCATGTGCAATTCATCGCCACGGGCTACAACACACATTTCACCGCCGGCCCTAACAAGGCCTGGTTGGAAAATGACGGCCAGCTCGTGTGTGCCACCTCCGCCACACCACGCTCGGGTACCGAAATGGAACTGGTGTTCAGTGTTCCGGAAGGATTCCGCAACCACCTGACAAGCCTTTGGGCGTGGAATGCGCAGGACGGTACCACGGTGCTTCGCGAGGCCTTTTTCACCGAAGGGCTGGGCACCGGCATTGTCGGGGAGCAATGCAATACCGAGCTGGGGCTCCGCAGCGGCTTTTCATTCCCCAACCGTTCCATCCTCAACGAAACCATCCGCAACCTTTTCTTCCACGTGCCGATGTGGTTCACCATGATGGTGTTAATGACCATCGCCTTTTGGCAAAGCCTGGTAGTGCTGCGTTCCAGCAGCCTAAAGGCGGACCAGCGGGCCTTGTCAGCCGTGGACACCAGCCTGCTTTTTGCAACCCTTGGCCTGGTAACGGGCAGCATATGGGCACGCGCCACCTGGGGTGATTGGTGGACGAATGACCCGAAACTGAACGGCGCCGCAGTTGCGGTGCTGATCTATGCCGCCTACCTGGTGCTGCGCGGGTCCGTGCCCGACCTGCACAAGCGCGCCCGGCTCGCGGCCATCTACAACATCTTCGCCTACGTGCTCATGCTGGTGTTCACCATGGTGCTTCCCCGGCTCACCGACAGCCTGCACCCCGGCAACGGCGGCAATCCCGCCTTCAGCCAATACGATCTGGACAGCAGCCTGCGGGCAGTGTTCTATCCCGCCGTGCTCGGCTGGATCCTGCTGGGCATATGGGCGTACACGCTGCATTTCCGTGTGGCGCAACTGAAACAGCATGCCGATGAAACAAATGATCGTTAACAGGCTGACAGGTGTCATCCTTCCGCTCGCCATGCCCATGAGTACCTTCGCGGCATCCGGCGCACCGGGCTGGCTGCAGGAGCGGATGTACGCATCCGGGAAGATCAATACGGTGGTGATGGTGGTGGCCGTTGTGCTCATCGGGATCGCCATCTGGATGCTCCTCCTGGACCGCAGGCTCGACAAGCTGGAAAAGAGATACAAGGAACGTAATTGATCCCAAGGATGAAACGCACGCACATCATTGCCCTGGTCATTATAGCGGTGGCCGTGGCAGCCCTGGTGGGCTCGTTGAGCGACAGCAGCAGCTACGCCGACCTGAGCGAGGCATTCGCCCGGCCCGACCGCGAATTCCATGTGGTGGGCACGCTTGACCGTTCGGAACCCATTGTGTACGAGCCCAGCGTGAATGCCAGCCTGACCTCCTTTTCCATGGTGGACCTCAACGGCCGCAAATGCCGTGTGAACCTGGCCATGGCCAAACCCAACGACCTCGAACGCTCGGAACGGTTGGTGCTGATCGGCAAGGCCAGCAGCGACGGCGAATTCCACGCGAAGGACATGCTGATGAAATGCCCGAGCAAGTACAACGAGGAAAACAAGGTGACCGCAGGACTCTAAGGTTCATGCAGCCAACTGTCCCCAAATACCGGTCCTTGTGATCACCCACCGTGGACAATCCCATCGCTTATGTAGGTGAACATGCCTGGGCCGGCCAGCTCGGGCACTTCCTCACCATCCTCTCCTTTACCGCCGGGCTGCTGGCGTTGGTTTCCTACCTCCTCTTCACCAACACGCGCGATACCGGCTGGCGCACCTTGGGAAGGGCCGCCTTCCGCATCCAGTCCGCCGCGATCATCGGCATCGTGGTCACGCTGTTCGTGATGCTGTTCAACCACTGGTTCGCATACGACTATGTATGGAAGCACAGCAACACGGAAATGCCGCTGCGCTACATCGCAAGCTGCTTCTGGGAAGGCCAGGAAGGTTCTTTCCTGCTGTGGGCCTTTTGGACCATGGTGCTGGGCAACCTGCTGATCTGGACCTCGAAAAGCTGGGAAGGCCCGGTATTGACCATCTTTTCACTGGTGCAGGTCTTTTTGGCCACCATGCTGCTGGGTGTTTATGTGTTCGGCGCCAAAGTGGGCAGCAGCCCCTTCCTGCTGATCAGGGACCTGCCCGAGAACATTGGGCTGCCCTGGACACAAATGCCCAATTACCTGGCCATCATCCCGGAATTTGCTGACGGCCGTGGCCTGAACCCGTTGCTGCAGAACTATTGGATGGTGATCCATCCGCCGGTGCTCTTCCTGGGCTTCGCCTCCACCCTGGTGCCCTTCGCCTTTGCCATTGGCGGGCTATGGACCGGGCGCCTGAAGGAATGGATGGCACCTGCCCTCCCCTGGACCTTCTTCAGCGTGGGCATACTCGGGCTCGGCATCCTGCTGGGCGGCGCATGGGCCTATGAATCACTGAGCTTTGGGGGTTTTTGGGCCTGGGACCCGGTGGAGAACGCCTCGCTGGTGCCTTGGCTCACGCTGGTTGGCGCGGGACACTTGATGCTGATCAACAAGCGTAAGGACACCTCGTTGTTCACCACCTTTTTCCTTGCGCTGATCACCTTCATCATGGTGCTGTACAGCACGTTCCTCACGCGCAGCGGCGTGCTGGGCGATACCAGTGTGCACAGCTTCACCGGCGAGGGCATGCTGGCGGGCCTGCTCATCTTCCTGCTCACCTTCGTGGCCCTTTCGGTGGCCCTGCTTAACCGCAACCGCACCGACCGCTGGTTCTACGTGGGGCTTAGCGTGCTGGTGTTGGCGATCGGCGCGGCGCTGCACATCGATGTGCCCGCCATCATCCTGTTCGGCGGCATCAGTATTGTCATGACGGTTGTGGCCTACCGCAAGGGCGGCTACAAGCGGCCCGACGAGGAGCAGATGCTCAGCCGCGAATTCTGGCTCTTCATCGGTTCGCTGGTGCTGATGCTGAGCGCCGCACAGATCACCTTCAGCACCTCCATGCCGGTGTTCAATACGCTGTTGGGGCCGTTCCAGGCGGTATTTGAAAAGCTGCACGGGGCCACCAACTGGGGCTGGGCGCATGATCTGGCACAAGCCAAGCTGGCACCCCCGGTGGAGGCCAAGGCCCATTACAACAAGTGGCAGGTGCCCTTCGCCGTGATCGTGAGCATACTGGTGGCCATTGGCCAATACTTGGCGTACGGCAAAACGGGCCGGCGCAAATTCTACCGCTCCCTGCGCGTTTCCTTCCTCGGTGCGCTGCTTATTACCGCATTGTGCGTATGGTTGCTCGAATACCGCTGGTTCGAGGCCAATCTGGTGGCCATGTTGTTCGCCACCACTTTTGCCGTGCTGGCCAACGCGCTGTACATACCGCAGGTGCTGAAATGGAAGATCGGCCCCGCCGGGCCGGCCATTGCGCACACCGGTTTCGGCCTGCTGCTGCTGGGCGCGCTGATCAGCATGTCGCGCGAGGAAAAGATCAGCCGCAACACCGCAGGTCCCGTGCTCAGTTACCTGAACAAGGAGTTCAACGACGGGCAGGACATGCTGCTTTACATGGGCGACACGGTGCCGGTGGGCGACTTCTTCGTCACCTTCCGGGACAAGCACCAGGAGCGGGTGAACCTGCACTACAACATGGATTACTTCGAGGCGGTGCCCAGGCTGTACCACGCCGGCGATACCGTGCGGGTGCGGAGCATGCTTTTCATCGCCCGTAACGACCACCAGGCCGGCGAGGTATTCCTGTTGGACCAGCCCGGGCATTGGGAGCCGTTGGAAACGTTCACCCGCAGCCAATTGTGGCGTGCGAAGAACTGGAGCGCGCGCGAACCCGGCGAAAAACAGTTCAGCCTGGCCCCGATGGTGCAGTTGAACCCGCGCTTCGGCAATGTGGCCGAACCCAGCACGCAGCATTGGCTGCACCGCGACCTGTACACGCACATCCGCTATGCCAAGCTGGACACCACTGCCGACGGCTACATGCCCTCGAGGTTGTACGAGAAAAATATCGGCGACACCATCATTACGCCCATGTGCGTGATCTTCCTGGACAGTATGCGCACCGTTCGCGACAGCGTGACCATGGCCCGGCTGGGGCCCGACTTCACGGTGTATGTGATGAACATGCGCGTGCGCGACCTGTACGATGAGCATCGCTGGTTCGAGGCCAAGCCGCTGGTGATCTACCACGGCAACGAGCCGGTGGGCAACAAGGGCTTTGAGCTGCCCGACCTGAACGTGAAGCTTGAATTGGCGACCGTGAAGGGCGACCAGATCGGCGTGGAGGTGAGCGAGCGTGAATTCGTGATCATGCAGGCCATTGTATTCCCCGGGATCAACATTCTATGGTTGGGCCTGGTACTGATGACCTTGGGCAGTTTCCATAGCGTGCGGCACCGCATACGCATGGCCAAGCAAGGTGCCGGAAAAGGCCGCGACCTGGCCACGCGCTCCAAGGCCGCGTAAGCAGCTATTCAGCATTGCCGCCCACGGGCAGCACCACCTCCATGTGCCATTGTGCGCTGTCAGGCGTGCTGCCCGCCCACTGCAAGTATCGCTCGTAGGGCGCGCCCCGAGGCTTCAGCCCAGCCGCATGTGCCATGGCCTCCAAGGCCGAGTACGCCAGGCCGCTGCGGGCATGGCCACCGCGGTGGTGCACAAGGAACACCGGCCCGCCGGATAATTTCATGAGGGCCAGCGGAAAGCCTGTCGGCAGTGTATCGGCCTGCACCGCACGCCCGGCAAAAACATCGGTGATGCCAGCCGCAGTATCCCAACGGTAATAAACCGCCAACGGGGGCCCTTGAAGCGTGATCCGCGCAGCCGAGGCCAGTGAGTCCAGTGTGCGGTACAGGTACTGCAAATGGTCTGTCAACCCGGCTATGGGCACCACTGTCCTATGGCCCAACACCTGTGTGGGAGGTTCTTCCGCGCCTTCCACTAAATAGCCATTGAAGGTGCGCGACCGCCTTTCGGCCCGTATGCTGTCCTGCACCGTTTCGGCCATGGCGCGTAGGGCGTAAAGGCCTTTTTGCAAGCGGTCCGACACGCGCGGCTTAACCTCGTGGAGCATGTATTGCACACGGTCGGCCAGATCCAGGCCTGCGACATAGGTCAATGCGGCTTGGCTGCTGTCGCCGTGCGGAATGATGCGCAACTCCAGGTTACCGTTCATGGGGAACGGCTTTTGCAATCCGGCGGCACGGCCGAGGCCCATGCCCTCTGGCGTTGCAGCAGGCGAACCAGCTCCATCAAATCCTTGCCAAACCGGCGCGGCCGGATCACTGGCCAAGCGGAGCAGCACACTGTCCGGCACCGCAATGCCAGCGATCTGCGACACCACCAGTTCGGAGGGCGCGAACAGCGCCAGGCTGCCCGCGATCACCAGCAGGGTCACCAAGGTGAGCAACAACGTCTTTAATGAGCGCATGCAATCAAGCGGGCGAAAGATGCGGCATCGCGGTGGATCATTGACGGGGAAATAAAGCTTTGCGCTATTCTTGGCATGATTTTGCCTTCACCATCAAAAAACTCAACCATGCCCATTCGCGCCTACCGCCTGTTCCCCATGCTATCGTTGCTCGCACTGTTGGCCTTTGCACTGCCCGCCTGCAAATCAAGCCACCCCGCTGGTGACAAGGTGAAAATGCCTTTCACGGGGAACAAATATGAAAGCAACAACCGCTTTTTCCGCGGAACGGGCATGGGCGTGAGCAGCAAGCAGAACATTGCGCGGAGCAAGGCCGACCTCGATGCGAAGAACCAGGTGGCGGCGCAGGTGGGTACCAGCATCAGGGCCGTTACGGACCAATACCTTGGGCAGACCGACAATGCCGAGGCGGCCGAGGTGGCGGACAAGTTCCAGAGCCTGGTGCGCGAGGTGATGAACACCGAACTGGCCGACCTGCGCAAGATCGGCGAAGAAACGCGCTACAACGACGCCACGAAGGAATACACGCAATACACCGCCTACGAGATCAAGAAGAACGCGATGTTCCGCTTCATGAAGAAACAGGCCAGGACCGACAACAAGATCAACGAGGCCACGCGCAAGCGGATCGAGGCGATCCTTGATGAGGAGATCCGCAAGGCCGACCTTGAGGACCGCGATTGATCGCGTTAGCGCCGGCGCGGCTTCAGCCCAAGAATGCCGAAAATGCCCCGGGTGATCTCGCGCACAGCGGTATTGCCCGCTTGCCGCATCATGGGGTTCTTGCTCAAGGTCTCCAAAAAGCCCGGTTCAAACTTGGCCGGTTTCGCTGGTTTTTCCGCTGGCCTTTCAATTTCGGGTTGCTGGTCCGCCACACGGCGTTCGAGGATCTCCTTGGCGCTTTCGCGGTCGATCACTTCATTGTACTTGAAGGCCAGTTCCGAACGGGATACCAAGGCGGCGAGTTCATCCGGCGACAGCACGTCCATCCGCGTGCTTGGCGCCCTTACCAAAGTATGCGCCAGCGGTGTGGGCATGCCCTTGTCCCCCAGCACCGTTACCATGGCCTCGCCAATGCCCATGGAGGTCAACAGCTCCTCGGCGTTGTAATGATCGCTTAGCGGATAATTCTGCGCGGTGCGCTTGATGGTGGCGCGGTCCTTGGCGGTGAAGGCCCGCAGCGCATGCTGCACCTTCATGCCCAGCTGGCCCAGCACGCGCTCGGGCACATCGCTGGGGTCCTGCGTGCAAAAGTGGATGCCAACGCCCTTGGACCGGATCAGCTTGATGATGGTCTCGATCTGCTCCAACAACGGCCGCGTTGCGTTGTCGAAGATCAGGTGGGCCTCATCGATGAAGATCACCAGCTTGGGCTTATCGGCATCGCCAACCTCGGGGAAGGAGGAATAGATCTCGGCAAGCAGGCAGAGCATGAACGTGCTGAACAACCGCGGCCGGTCCTGTATGTCGGTGAGCCGCACAATGTGCACCACGCCCTTGCCATCGCGTGTACGCAGCATGTCCTGTGGCTCGAAGCTCCGCTCGCCGAAGAAGGTGGCTGCACCCTGCTGCTCGAGTTCCACCATTTTGCGAAGAATGGTGCCCAATGTTGCGCTGCTCACCTGGCCGTATTCCTTCTCGATCTCCTTTTTGCCCTCCCCGCCAAAATAATTCAGCACCGCCCGCAGGTCGGGCAGGTCGAGCAGCGGCAACCTGTTGTCGTCGCAGTATTTGAATAGCACGGCCATTACACTGGCCTGTGTATCGTTCAAGCCCAGGATACGGCTGAGCAGCACGGGCCCGAACTCGCTCACTGTTGCACGCAGGCGCGCGCCCGGCTCATCGCTCAGGGTCAGCAATTCCACCGGAAGTCCCAGCGGCTGCCATGGTATGTGCATGCGCTCCTGCCGCGCCTGGATCTTCTCGTTGGGCTGTGCCGGTGCGGCAATGCCGCTCAGGTCACCCTTGATGTCCATCAACAGCACGGGCACGCCGTGGGCCGATAACTGCTCGGCGATCACTTGCAGGGTTTTGGTCTTTCCCGTGCCGGTTGCACCGGCGATCAGGCCGTGCCGGTTCATCATGCGCAGGGGCATGCCCACCACGGCCCCCGGCGGACACTCACCCTTGTACAAAGCGCCACCCAGCTGCAGGGTTTCACCCTTGAAAGAATAGCCCGCCTCCATGGCGGCGCGGAAATCATCGATCTCTGGCATGTGCTTGCTTTTCCCTGGCTGCAAAAAAAGGAGGCTTTCCCGAACGTCGGCAGTGGCCCTATTTCTTGAACAGGCCGCCCAACAGCCCCTTCGCCTTCTCGGCGAGGTCGCCACCATGCCCGCCGAGCAGGGCCTGCAACTTGCCCGCATCACCTCCCACGTGTTTCGCTACCGCACTGGTGAGCAACGGCATCAGGAGTTCCTTTACATTGGAGGCTTGTCCCCCGTCCAGCCCGGCCTGGCCCGTAAGCTTGCCCTGCAATACCATGCCCAACTTGGCCAGCACGGCATCGGTACCGCCACCCTTGGCCGTTGAGTTGAAAAGCCCCGCCAGGTCGCCTATGGCAAAGCCATGGTTGCCTGCAAGGACCTCTTTCAGGCTGGAACCCGCGGCCTGCACCGAACGATCGGCCTGGCCACTGTCCAATCCCAACTTCGACATCAGTTCGGGCACCGCTTCTTGTTTCAGCGAAGCAATTACTTGGTCAAGCATGGTAAAGAGATTTTCGGCAAATTAAAGCCTGGCTGTAAGAACAGGCCTGCGCCTGTTTTGTGCGTTCATCAACGATCGGCCTACCACCGCTGTTCTACATAAGCACCACAGACTTACGCGGTTGCAGTGATCCGGTGCTGCGTTACCCACAAGCTGCGGACAGTGGATCGTTCAAAAGTATAGGGCCGGGCCACGCCGGGAACGCCAACGGGTTCGGCTAACTTCGCTGCCGTTGAAACGTTGACCCAACGGTTGTTCGACCCCTACCGGGCACCGGAGGTTCACTTTGCAGAAGAGAAAGATGAAACTCACCTACTATGGGCAAAGCTGCCTCGCCGTACAAACCGGCGATGTGCATGTTTTGTTCGACCCGTTCATTTCAGGCAATCCGCTGGCCCAGTCGGTGGATGTGGACAGTATCGCCGCCACCCACGTATTGATCACCCACGGCCACGGCGACCATGTGGCCGATGCCGAACGGATCTTGAAGCGTACCGGCGCCACGCTGGTCAGCAATTTCGAGATTTGCGAATGGTTCGCCGGCAAGGGCATTGAAAAGGCCCACGGCATGAACATCGGCGGGCAGGTTGAACTGGGCGGCGTGCGCATACGCATGACCACCGCACAGCACAGCAGCACCATGCCCGACGGCACCTCGGGCGGCGTGGCCGCCGGTTTCGTGGTATTCACCCCGGAAGGCAACTTCCACCACGCCGGGGATACCGCGCTGATGTTGGACATGCAACTGCTCAAGCGCCACAACCTGCGCTATGCCTGCCTGCCCATCGGGGACAACTTTACCATGGGCGTGCAAGATGCGGTGGAGGCCGCAGGCTACATGGGCGTGAACAAGGTGGTGGGCATGCACTACAACACCTTCCCCCCCATTACCATCGACAAGGCAGCGGCCATGGCCGCCTTCGAAACCGCGGGCATACAGCTGCTGCTGCCCGACATAGGCAGCACCATCGAGCCCTGACCAGATCCACACAGAAAACCAACCACATGGCCAAGATCATCGCCATTGTAAACCAAAAAGGCGGCGTGGGCAAGACCACCACCGCCATAAACCTTGCGGCCTGCCTGGGTATCCTGGAACGCCGCACCCTGATCGTAGATGCCGATCCACAGGCCAATGCCACCAGCGGGACCGGGCTCGACCCGCGCGAGGCCAAGGCGAGCATTTATGAAAGCATCGTGAACGGCACGCCCGCCAGCGAAGTGGTGCACGCCACCGACAACCCCAACCTCGACCTGCTGCCGGGCAGCATCGACCTGGTGGGCGCGGAGATCGAAATGATCGATATGCCCGACCGCGAGCACCAGATGAAAAAAGTGCTCGACCCGTTGCGAGGGCAATACGACTTCATCATCATCGACTGCTCCCCCTCGCTGGGCCTGGTAACGGTGAATGCATTGGTGGCCGCTGACAGTGTGATCATACCCGTGCAATGCGAGTACTTCGCTTTGGAAGGCCTGGGCAAGCTGCTCAACACCATCAAGATCATTCAGCAGCGGCTGAACCCCGAACTGATGATCGAGGGCATGCTGCTCACCATGTACGATAGCCGGTTGCGCTTGGCCAACCAAGTGGTGGAGGAAGTGAAGACCCATTTCCAGCAGCTGGTGTTCGACACGGTGATCCACCGCAACGTGGCCTTGGGCGAAGCACCCAGCCATGGCCAAACCATCATCATGCACGACGCCAGCAGCAAGGGTGCCACCAACTACCTGAACCTGGCCCGCGAGATCCTGCAGAAGAATGACCTCACGCGCATCAAGGAAGAAGAGCGCACCATTCCCATTGAAGCCCAATGACCAAGAAACGAGGCCTGGGGCGCGGTTTGAGCGCCCTGCTTGAAGACCCCGGAACCGACATCACGGCACACGCCCCGGCCGAGCCCGGCGGACAACGCGTAGCCGGCAACGTGGCCCTGCTGCCCGTGGCCCAGATCGAAGCCAACCCCTTCCAGCCACGCACCACCTTCGCCCCGGATGCCCTGCTCGAATTGGCGCAAAGCATCAAGGAGCTGGGCATCATACAGCCCATCACTGTGCGCAAGCTCGGCTACGACCGCTACCAGATCATCAGCGGTGAAAGGCGTTTCCGCGCATCGCAAGTGGCGGGCCTCACAGAAATACCGGCCTACATCCGCATCGCCAACGACGAGGCCATGTTGGAAATGGCCCTGGTGGAAAACATCCAGCGGGAAGAACTCGACGCCATTGAGGTGGCCATCAGCTTCCAGCGCCTGCTCGAGGAAGTGAACCTCACCCAGGAAGCGCTCAGCGAAAAAGTGGGCAAGGACAGGACCACGATCTCCAATTACCTGCGCTTGCTGAAGCTGTCGCCGGAGATCCAGCTCGCGTTGCGCCAACGGCAGATCGGCATGGGCCATGCCCGTGCCCTGCTCGGGGTGCCCGACCCGGCCAAGCAGGCCGAGCTGTACCAGCGCATTGTGGAAAGCCAGCTCTCGGTGCGCCAAGTGGAGGACCTGGCCCGTGAGGATAAGAAGCCTGCGGCGCGCGGCAGTGCCGCCGCGGCCAAACTGAGCACCGCCCGATACAAGGAGTTGGGCAAGAACCTGTCGGAACGCTACGGCAGCCGGGTAACGGTGAAACAAGCCCCCACGGGCAAGGGCCGCATAGAGATCGGTTTCCGCAGCGACGACGACCTGCAGCGCATCATGCGCCTGCTGGAGAGCCGCTAGCTGCCCGCACTGCCTGCCATGCCGCACACGGAGCACGAGGTTTGGATGCGGCGCTGCCTGCAGTTGGCCCGCTTGGGCGAAGGGATGACCGCCCCCAACCCCATGGTGGGCGCGGTGCTGGTGCAACAAGGCCGCATTTTGGCCGAAGGATGGCACCGCGCATACGGCGGCCCGCATGCCGAGGCCGAATGCCTGCGCACATTCGGAACAGGACCCGTGCCGTCCGATGCCGTGATGTACGTATCGCTTGAACCCTGCGCACACCATGGGCTTACGCCACCCTGTGCCGATCTGCTCGTGCAGCGCGGCGTGCGGCAGGTGGTGATAGGATGCAACGACCCCGACCCGCGGGTGGCGGGCGGTGGCATGGCCCGCCTGCGCGCGGCCGGCGTGCAAGTGCTGCCGGATGTGCTCCGCGAGGAAAGCCGGTGGACCAACCGCCGCTTCATCACCTCCATTGAAAAAAAACGCCCGTACGTGGTGTTGAAATGGGCACGCTCCCTGGATGGATTCCTCGATCAACAGCCCCGTGTGGGGCGCGGCGTGCAGCGCATCAGCTCCTTTCCCGCCAACCTTGCCGTGCACCGTTGGCGGGCCGGGGAACAAGCGATCATGGTGGGCAGCCGGACCGTGGCGAACGACGATCCCCAACTCACCGTACGCTTGGTAGCGGGGTGGCAACCCCTGCGTGTGGTTCTGGACCGGAGAGGCTTGGCACCGGCGGCTTCCAGGGTATTTGACGGCAGCGCCCCCACCCTGCTCTTCACCGCAGCGCAGCGATCGGATGTGGTCGTGGAACAATCCATCGTGCCGGCAGAAGCCGATCCCTTGGAATACGTGCTGCAGGTGCTTCACCAGCGCGGCATACGTTCGGTATTGGTGGAGGGCGGTGCACAACTGCTCGGGCGCTTCCTCGCCACCGGCCTGTGGGACGAAGCGCGCGAGATCACGGGCACGGTACGCTTCGGGCACGGTACCCCGGCACCACGCATGCAGCAACAACCCGTAAGCAGCACTGCCATTGGCGCGGATCGCGTGGACCATTACCTCCGTTTGCCCGCTGGCCATGGCGGATGGCCGTGGTAGCACAGGAAATGGGCACCAACAGCTATCGCACCCTGGCCGGTGAAGGCTTCGCGGAACTGCGCGAAAAGGCCAGCCGCTTCATGGCCTATGCCTTCCACATTGCGGATGAAGAGGCCTTCAGGCGGAAGCGCGACCAGATCACTGCGAAGCACCCTTCAGCGCGGCACATATGCCACGGCTGGGTGCTGGGGGCAACCGGCGAACGCTATCGGGCATTCGATGCAGGGGAACCCAATGGCAGCGCGGGGAAACCCATTCTGCGCCAGTTGCAGGCATTGCAGCTCACCCATGCCGCCGTGGTGGTGGTGCGCTACTTCGGTGGCACGTTGTTGGGCAAGGCCGGACTGGCACGCGCCTTTGGGGCCGCCGCCAAGGAAGCACTGGCCCAATGCCCCATTGAAGAGCGCCGGGCCATGCAACGCCTTCGGTTGTACTGCGGCTACGCCGGGGTGGAACAGGTGAAACACCTGCTGGCCGCGGCAGGCGGTGAATTGATGTACGCTGAATACGGCACGGACTGCAAACTGGAAATACGGGCCCCGTTGGACATGCTGCCCGGCTTGGCGGAGCAATGGGCACGCCTGGGCGTGGAGGCGGAAGACCTATCGGGAACGGGCCATACGGCTATTTGAACCAGGGTGCCAAGCTATCGAGCAGGGCGGCCGGCGCGCGCCTTGGCCGTTGTGTGCCTGCATCGATGAAAACCAGTGTGGTAGCGGCCTCCGTGAGCACGGCACCGGTGCTGCTGCGCACCTCGTAAAGAAACTTGATGCGCACGCCGGGCAGCTCCGGCACCACCGTGCGCAACTCCAGCAGATCGTCGTAAAAAGCAGGCTTGTGGTACTTCACGGCGAGGTCGTGCACGGGCAGCAGGATGCCTTGCTCCTCCATGTCCTTGTACGGGAATCCCAAGCTGCGCAAGGCCTCCACGCGGCCCACTTCGAAATAGGCGGCGTAGGCCCCATAATACACGTAGCCCATTTTATCCGTTTCGGCATAGCGTACCCGTACCTGGTGGCGATGTGAGAACATGGCGCGTAAGATAGCTGCGCCGCACCGATCACAAGCTGCTCGACATCGGTGTGCAAAGCACCTAACTTCACACCGCGCATCCACCCTTTTCCACATGTCCTCCGGCATCATTCCGCACCTCTTCGGCAACGCTTCGCGAAGAGGTGTTGGACAAGCGGCTTTCACCCTTGTGGATCATGGGCTTATGGCCTTCGGCCAACAGGCATGCCCCTCGGGAAACCCTTGCTGGGCGCGGGATGCAGAATATTGCTATACTGCGTGCGCCATGGCAAAAAAAACGATCCACGCAAATGGGGGCACACTTTTTTTTTCACTTGAAGGTGCTCATATTTGCCACCCTTCACAACGCCATCCGATGGTGTTCGCGCAGCACCAAAAATCCTTTCCCATCCTGATCCAATACTCCGCTCCCCCCAAATGAAGAAAGACCATGAAAAGATCTGGGACCGGTGCCTCGATGTGATCAAGGACAACGTGAGCCAACAAAGCTTCAAGACCTGGTTCGAACCGATCCGGCCGGTGAAGCTTGCTGACAACATCCTGACCATCCAAGTACCGTCGCAGTTCTTTTACGAGTGGCTCGAAGAGCATTACATCGGCCTGTTGAAAAAGATCATCCGCAAGGAGGTCGGCAGCGAGGGCCGTTTGGAATACTCCATCGTGATGGAGAACAGCTTCAAGCACTCCAACCCGTACACCGTGCGTGTGCCCACCAGCAATGTGCGCGAGGTGAAAAACCCCGCGGTGAGCCTGCCGCTGGACGTGGCCAACAGCCCGATCAAGAACCCGTTCATCATTCCCGGGCTGCGCAAGATCAAGATCGAGAGCCACCTCAACGCCAACTACTCCTTCGACAATTTCATTGAAGGTGATTGCAACCGCCTGGCCCGCAGCGCCGGCTTCGCCGTGGCGCAAAAGCCGGGCGGCACCGCATTCAACCCGCTGCTGGTGTACGGCGGCGTGGGCCTGGGCAAAACGCACCTGATCCATGCGATCGGCATTGAGATCAAGCGCAACCACCCGGACAAGACCGTGCTGTACGTTCCCGCCGAGAAGTTCACCCAGCAATTCATCGAAGCGGTGAAGAACAACACCATGGGCGACTTCCAGCAGTTCTACCAAATGATGGACGTGCTGATCATTGACGATGTGCAGTTCCTTTCGGGCAAGGAGAAGACCCAGGATGTCTTCTTCCACATCTTCAATCACCTGCACCAGAACGGTAAGCAGCTGGTGATCTCCAGCGACAAGGCACCGGTGGAAATGACCGGCATGGAACAGCGCCTGCTCTCGCGCTTCAAGTGGGGCCTTAGTGCCGACCTGCAAACGCCGGGCCTGGAAACACGCATCGCGATCCTCGAGAAGAAGATGTACGCCGAGGGCATTGAATTGCCCAAGGAAGTGGTTGAATACCTGGCCTACAGCATCACCACCAACATCCGCGAGCTCGAAGGTGCCATGATCAGCCTGATCGCTCAAAGCTCACTGAACAAGAAAGCGGTGACGCTGGAGTTGGCCAAGCAAATGATCGACAAGTTCGTGAAGAACACGGCCCGCGAGGTGTCGATCGATTACATCCAGAAAGTGGTGTGCGATTATTTCGACCTGCCGATCGAATTGTTGAAGAGCAAGACTCGCAAGCGCGAAGTGGTGCAAGCACGGCAGATCGCCATGTACTTCGCCAAGAAGATGACCAAGAGCTCCTTGGCGAACATCGGCGCGCACTGCGGCGGAAAGGACCATGCCACCGTACTGCATGCTTGCCGCACCGTGAACAACCTGCAGGAGACCGACAAGCAATTCCGCGGTTACCTCGAGGACCTCGAGAAGAAACTGAGCATCCACTAAGCCCCAGGAAAAGTTTCGGAAAAGCCCCTTTTACGGGGCTTTTTCATTTGTTACCGCAGCGTTCAGAAAAGCAGGCCCGAGAGCCAGAGCAGCCACATGGCCAATGCACAGGCGCCGCCCGCCAACGCCAAGCGCATGCCCCACAGCGAACGGCGCAAGCTGGCCATGGAATAGCTGCCCCGGCGCTGCAAGGCGCGGCCCAGTGCATGAAGGACGATCGCCAACACGGCCATGATCAAGGCCGGTACGCAAAGCTGGCGCATGAAGGCCAGCGGAATGCTGAGCACGCCGAGCACAAGTGTGGCCGTGGCCAGCGGAAGCTTCCGATCGGTGCTCATGCAGCGGCAAGCTGAAGCAATTGCTGGTGGATGGCAAGCACCTGCGGGATCATCAAGGTGTGCCCATCGTTCACCACCACGCTATCGGCGGCGGCAAGTCGCATGGCATCATCGGCCTGGTTGCGCATGCGTGCACGCACGTCGGCCTCAGATGCCTTGTCGCGCTGCATTACCCATGCGATCCGCAACTCCTCGGGCGCGCTGACCACCACCAGGTGATCCAGTTGCTCGTGGCCCTTGGTCTCCACCAGGATCGCAGCCTCGTTCACCACATAGGAAGCCTGTTGCACGGCGGTCCAGCGGGCAAAGGCATTGCGCACCGCAGGGTGCACCAGCCCGTTCAACCGCTGCAACGCCGCACTGTCGTTGAACACCAGTTCGGCCAATGCCCTGCGATCGGTACCGTGTGCATGGAAGATGGATGTGCCGAACGCTTCTGCCAACTGCGCGCGCAGGCCGGCATCCTCCTGCATCAGGCGCTTGGCCTCGTTGTCGGAATTGAAAACCGGTATGCCCAGCACGGCGAAAACCTTGCAAACCGTGGTCTTACCACTGCCGATACCGCCGGTAACGCCCACGGTGTACATGGGCGGCTCAGGCCGTGCGCGCGGTCTCCTCGGTGAGCTGCATGCTTTGGTCCATGGCCACGGCACTCTTCTCGAAGCGCAGCTTCACACCGTCGGCGGCCTCAAGCAGCACGGTCTTGTCACTCACTTCCACCACCTTGCCATGCAGGCCCCCAATGGTTACCACGCGGGCGCCCTTCTGCAGGTTCTCGCGGAATTTGCGTGCATCCTTCGCCTTTTTCTGCTGGGGGCGGATCATGAAGAAGTAGAAGACGACGAACATCAACACCATCATGATGATGAAGGATGAGCCGCCGCCCTGTCCGGAGGCTTGCAATAGGATCGAAAGGCTGTTCATGTGCTTGAATGGTTGTATGGGCCGAAAGGCCTGATGGTTTTTCAATTGTTGCCCGGTGGAACTACCTCGCCGGAAAGGGTGAGCACGGTGGTGGGCGGGGTGGTATTGGCCACCACGGTGATCGTTTTATGCTGTTTGCCCGGCCTGCCCTCACTATTGAAGTTAACGGTAATGGCGCCCGTTTCCCCTGGGCCAATGGGCATGCGGGGCCAGTCCTTGGCCACCGTGCAGCCGCACGAGCCGCGCACATCGGTGATCACCAGATCGATCGGCCCCTTGTTCACGAAGCTGAATATCTTCTGTACCTGCACCCCCTCGGCCATGCGGCCCATTTCCATGGTGGTGCTGTCGAATGCGATCACGGGCACACGGCCTTGGTTGTTTTCAAAGCCGGAGGCCGGGATCTGGAAATCCTTGGGCGAGACACCATCGGCATTCTCACTGTGGTCGGTTAAACGGCAGGAAACAATGGCCAATGCCGCCACGAGCAACATGCCAACGCCCGTTGCGCGGCGCGTGATGTGTTTCTGTGTGGTCGGGTAGATCATTACGGTTCAACTTTCCAACAGCCCCCGGCCAACCTTGCGGATGCTCCCGTCCTCCTTCATTTCCATGAAGAGCTTGTCCAGGATGCCGTTGATGAAATTCTTGCTTTTGGGCGTGCTGTACGCCTTGGCGATCTCAATGTACTCATTGAGGGTGACCTTCACGGGGATGAGGTTGAAGCTGCGGGCCTCGGTAATGGCCATGCGCATCAGCAGCATATCACTCAACGCGATACGGTCCGCTTCCCAGTTCTTGGCCTTTTCGGCGATCAAGCGCTCGTCCGCGTCCTTGTCGGCTATGGTGTTGCGGTAGAGGGTCACCACGAATTCACGTTCCTCCCCGTCCGCTGGTTCCTCGATGGGCATGGCCAATTCAGCCCCGTCCAATTCGGTGGCCTCCAAGGTGCGCTTTACCATGGTGCTGGCCAGGTCCAGGTCCTCCAGCCAGTGTATGGACCGGCCCTCTACGTGTTCCTGCAAGCCCTCGAACTGTGCAATATGCTCCACAAAGAGGGCCACCAGTACGGCCCGGTCCTGCTCCGGCGATACTTGTTGCGCGGCCATATAGGCCTTGTATTCGGGGCTTGCCTCAATGTGCCTGTACAGCTGGCCCAGCAATTCGCGCTCCCCTACCCAACCCACTTTGCGGCGCTCGCTTTCGGCCAGCAACCGCGGGCTTTCGCTCAGCTTCACCAGCAGGGGATTGTCCACAAAGCGCCGGCTTGGGCTGAGGTCCTCGGGGGTTGGCATCCGCTTGTTCCTGCGGTCCTCCATCCGTTGTTCAGCCATGCGGCGCAATTCGCCGAAAAGCAACAGCAGGTGGTAATACAGGTCGTAGGTGCGCTGCACCCCGAGGAGCAGCTCCTTTTCGTTCTTTGCCGCACTTCCTCCATCGCTTTGCTCGTGGGCATACAGCGCTTGGAATACCTTGGTGCGGAGGAACCGTCTATTGAGCATGTTCGATTATCAGAATGCGAGGCCGGCCTGGCGCACGCCCTTGATGCGTTGTTCGGCGGCCTGGTTGGCAGCCAAGTAGGTTGGTATATGTTCTTCGGCACTGCGCTTGAAGATAGTTAGCGCCGTGCGGTAGATCTCCTCGGTTTGTGCATAGGCGGCCTTGCGGTCGTACCCGCGCAACTCCCAGGCGCAATTGATGATGCCGCCCGCGTTAATGAGGTAGTCGGGTGCGTAAAGAATGCCTTTTTCCATCAGTGCCTTGCCATGCTTTTCCTCGTCGGCCAGCTGGTTGTTGGCGCTGCCGGCCACCACGCTGCACTTCAATTGCCCGATGGTTTCATCATTTACCGTGGCCCCCAGTGCGCACGGGGAATAGATGTCCACATCGAGGCCGATCAGATCGTTCGGTTCCACCAGGTTCACCGAAGGATGCTCGGCCTTAATGGCGGCCAGTTTGTCGGCGTGTATGTCGGTGAGGTATACCGTGGCGCCTTCCTTCAGCAACAAGCCCACGAGGTGGTGGCCCACATTGCCGGCGCCCTGTACCGATACCTTGCGCTTGTGCAGGTCGTCGTTGCCGTACGCGGTCTTGGCGGCCGCCTTGATCCCGCAGAACACGCCGTAGGCCGTTACGGGCGAGGGATCACCGCTGCCGCCCATGGTTTCGGGCAGCCCGACCACGTATTCGGTCTCCTTCCTGATGTTCACCATTTCGGTGGTGCTCATGCCCACATCCTCGGCGGTGATGTAGCGGCCATTGAGGCTTTCGATGTAGCGGCCGAAGCGGCGGAACATGGCCTCGGTCTTGTCCTTGCGCGCATCGCCGATGATCACGGCCTTGCCGCCGCCGAGGTCCAGCCCGGCAAGGGCACTTTTATAGGTCATGCCGCGGCTTAGGCGCAACACGTCCTGTAGCGCATCGGTTTCGTTGGCATAGGCCCACATGCGTGTGCCGCCCAGGGCGGGGCCCAAGGTGGTATCGTGCACGGCAATGATGGCGCGCAGGCCCGTTGCACTGTCGTTGCAGAACAGGATCTGTTCGTGGCCGTGGGCTTGCATGCGGCCGATCACGGCCTCGGCCGTGGCGGTTTTTTCTTGTACCAGGGTCATTGGTTGGCTGGGTTTTGTCCGGTGCCTTGGCGCGTGGCCTTCACCACCGCCCAAGCAGCCCCGCTTGCTTTCGGGCGGGGCGGCATCGGGTTCTACTTTTGCAGGGTCCTTGCCGCTTTTGTTTTTCGGGGCGTGCAAAGGTAGCAAGCTGATCCATGCGTTCCCTGCTCACTGTGCTTCCTTATTTCGGCCGTTATTGGGGCCGGCTCGTGCTGGGCATCGGATTCATCATTCTTACGGGCACCTTCACCGTGTACACCCCACAGGTGGTGCGCGAGGCCTTCAACCTGATAGGCGAAGGGCTTCAGCAGCGCAACCTGCCCGTGGAAGAGCGCCACATGGAGGTTTCCGCCCGATTGCACAGCTGGACCGCCTGGACCGGGATCGACCTGCAGGCGAAGCTCGACGGGCCCATGGACAATGCCTCGCTGCAGGACAAGGTGATGTGGTTCGCGCTGTTCTATGCGGGCCTGTTCCTGGTGTTCACCCTGCTCAGCGGCTTCTTCCTGTTCTTGACCCGGCAAACCATCATTGTGGTAAGCCGGCACATTGAATACGACCTGAAGAACGCCGTGTACAAGCATTACCAGCAATTGGACCGCGCTTTTTACAAGCGCAACAGCACCGGCGACCTGATGAACCGGATCAGTGAGGACGTGGGCAAGGTGCGCCAATTCCTCGGTCCGGCCGTGATGTACATCACCAACCTGGTGGTGCTGACGATCATGATCGTGTGGGTGATGCTGGACGTGAACGTGGAGCTTACCCTGTGGTCGTTGGCACCGCTGCCCTTGCTCAGCGTGGCGATATACCTGGTGAGCGAGACCATTAACCAGCGCAGCATGGCCACCCAACGGCAGCAAAGCCGCTTAAGCTCCATGGCACAGGAAACCTTCAGCGGCATGCGCGTGATCAAGGCATACGCACGCGAAGAACAAGTGGTGCAACGCTTCCGGCGGGTGGCCAAGGACTACCGCAAGACCAGCCTGGCACAGGCCAAGGTCGATTCCCTGTTCATGCCGGCGATCATGTTGCTGGTGGGCCTGAGCACGGCCCTGGTGATCTTCGTGGGCGGCATTCTGCTGATCGAGGGCACCAGCGGGGTGACCGTGGGCAACCTGGCGGAATTCACACTTTATGTGACCAAGCTTACCTGGCCATTTGCCAGTTTGGGCATGATCACTTCGCAAGTGCAGCAGGCAGCGGTGAGCATGGAGCGGATCAACGAATTCCTGGGCACCAGGCCGGGCATACGGCCGGGTGGCGATGAATTGGCGGAGGTAAAGGGCGCCATCGAATTCCGGAACGTGGGCTTCACCTATCCTGAAACCGGCATACAGGCGCTGCGCAATGTGACCTTCCGTGTGCCGGCAGGGAGCACGCTCGCCATTGTGGGGCATACCGGCAGCGGCAAAAGCACCATCGTGGACCTGATGTGCCGGCTTTACGATCCCACCTCGGGCGAGGTGCTGCTCGATGGCGTGCCCCTGCCCCAAGTATCGATGGAGAAGCTGCGCGGCCAACTGGGCGTGGTGCCACAGGAGGTATTCCTTTTCAGCGACACCATCGCCAACAACATCGCATTCAGCCTTGATGAAGGCGACGATGTGCAGCAACGCGTGGAGGAGGCTGCCCGCATCGCACAAGTGCATCGCGATATCCGCCAGTTCCCGCGCGGCTATTCAACCCTGCTGGGCGAGCGCGGCGTAACGTTGAGCGGCGGGCAGAAACAGCGCGTAAGCATTGCCCGCGCCCTGGTGCGCAGGCCGCGCATACTGATCTTCGACGATCCGTTGAGCGCTGTGGACACCGCCACGGAAGAGGCCATCTTGAGCGGCCTGCAGCGGATCATGCAAGGCCGCACCACCATAATTGTCAGTCACCGCATAAGCGCGGTCCAGCACGCCGACCACATCCTGGTGCTGGAGCAGGGGCGGATCACCGAGGAAGGGGACCATGCACAATTGGTCTCCATCGGAGGCCGCTACGCGCGGCTCTACCACGAACAGCAGTTGGAGGCCGCCCGGAACGATCAGTAGGTAAAACGGCCCGGGAACCCGTGCCCGCATCGGCGCGGAGCGTTGTCATGGCCGCAACAATATCCTGCTATATTTGAAATTCCAAGCCCACCTACAGCATGGAAAATGAGCGGGAGGACGTATTCAGCAAGGCCGTGCGCGCTGGAAAAAGGACCTATTACTTCGATGTGAAGAGCACGCGCAGCAACGATCTGTACCTCACCATTACCGAACGGAAGAAACTCTTCCTTGAAGATGGTAGCACGGCCTACGAGAAACACAAGCTGTTCCTTTACCAAGAGGATTTCGACAAATTCATGGATGGATTGAGGAGCGCCCTGGATGCCCTGGAAAAGGTGCGCGGCCCAGTGCGCGGCGCTACCAACGACCATGAACCAGGTTAGAGCACGCCGGACGGGGATACGCCAACTGAACCCTGACAGCCCGCCACCAAAGCCGAAAAAGCCCCGATCAAGGGGCTTTTCGATAATGCATGTTGGATGTTCCGTTCATTCAGAAGGGAAGGCCATATCCCGCTTGGCCCGGTAAGCATCCGTTTGCTCCTTGGCCAGCCGTTGCTTGATCTGCTGCACCTGCGCCCACTGGCCCTTGTCCAGCACGGCGGCATCGCGCCGGTCGCGCTCCCGCATCAAATCGCGCTCTATTGCCGTGCGTTGCTCCAGCTCCAGTTTCTGCGCCGCCCGGAATCGCTCATTGATGTCCGCCTCTATTTCGATCAACGCCTGGGCCTGCTCCGCAGTGGCCCCCACCTCATCGGCCATGTACCGTGCGCCGAGGCTGATATCCTCGGGGCCAATAACAGGGATCTGGATGCTTCGCGGGTCGTTGGTTGCGGCAGGCGCGGTTTGTGCAAAACCGGCATGCGCCACAAGTAGCACGGCGGCCATTCCGGCCATACGGGAAAACTTTTTCATGGGCATGGGCTAGGGGGTGAAGCACCAAATATAAACCGCCCCCGGCAGCGCAGAAATTCCAATGGCGATCTTTGGGCCCATGAGATCCATCTTGGCCGTCCTATGCCGGACCCTGATCGCACTGCTTGTGCCGGTACTGGCAGAAGCCCAACCACCCGCAGGCTACTACGCCAGCGCGGAAGGCCTTACCGGCCAACCCCTCAGGGCCGCGCTGCATAACATCATCGATGGCCACACTGCGCTCAGCTATTCCGCCATTTGGAATGCCTTCTACACCACCGACGCCAAGCCGGGCAATAAGGTTTGGGACATGTACAGCGACATACCCGGGGGGACGCCGCCCTATGTGTACACCTTGGGCACCCACCAATGCGGGGGCTACACCGCCGAGGGCGATTGCTACAACCGCGAGCACAGCTTCCCACAAAGCTGGTTCAACAGCGGCAACCCCATGCGCACCGACCTGTTCCATATTTATGCCACCGATGGTTGGGTAAACAACAAACGCGGCAATTTGGCTTTCGGCAAAGTGGGCAGTGCTGATTGGACCAGCGAGAACGGATCAAAGGTGGGCCTGAGCGTCACCCCTGGCTACAACGCCACCGTTTTCGAGCCGATCGACGAGTACAAGGGCGACTTCGCACGCAGCTACTTCTACATGATGACGCGCTACTACGGCAGCATGGGTTCGTGGAATTCCCCCATGATGACCGGCGGCGACCTTTCTCCATGGGCCGTGGCCCTGCTGGTGGCCTGGAGCGACCTGGACCCCGTGAGCCCGAAGGAAACCGCCCGCAACAATGCCGTTTATGCCCTTCAGCACAACCGCAACCCCTTCATCGACCGGCCCGAGTGGGTGCACAGCATCTGGGCGCCCAATACCGGCGTGGCCGAACAGGTTGGGGAACAGCTCGCATTGCAGTGCACCCCCGGCGCGCTCATCATAGGCAACAATACACCGGGGCAGGCCATGCTCACCGTAATGGACAGCACGGGCCGTCAGATGCTGCGATTGAACCTGCAGGCCGGTGAGCAGCGTGTGGCCTTCAGCGGTGCACCGGGCATCTACATCGCTGAATTGCGCACGCCCACAGGCCGTTTGTTGCGTGCGTTCCATTGGTAACCGAATCTTTCCACAACATGAAATACGAACAGATCGAATATGCCGTGTCGGCCGGCGTGGCCACCATCACCCTGGACCGCGCCGAAAAACTGAACAGCTTCACGGCGCGCATGGCGGACGAGGTGCTGCACGCCCTTGGGGCGGCCCAGGCCGATGATGCCGTTCGCGCCCTGGTGCTCACGGGAAAAGGGCGGGCTTTCTGCGCCGGGCAGGACCTGGCCGAGGCCACAGCGCCCGGCGTCCGGATCGAGGACGTGGTGGAGCGGCAATACAATGCGCTGGTCCGGGCCATCCGCCAAATGCCCAAGCCGGTGCTGTGCAGCGTGAACGGCATTGCCGCGGGTGCCGGTGCCAACCTGGCCTATGCCTGCGACCTCACATTCGCGGCCGAAAGCGCGGTATTCGTGCAAAGCTTCGTGAACATCGGCCTGATCCCCGACAGCGGTGGCACCTTCACCGTGCCGAGGTTGGCAGGCATGCAGCAGGCCTTCGGCCAAATGGTGCTGGCCGGCAAGGTCAGCGCCGCCCGTGCCGAGGAGCTGGGGCTGATCTGGAAAGCCATGCCCGATGAAGCGCTGGCCGCAGAGGTACAAGCCGTGGCCGGGCACCTGGCCACCATGCCCACCTTGGCCATCGCGCTTACCAAATACGCCCTCAATCGCTCGCAGGGCAGCAACCTGGAACAACACCTGTTGGTGGAAGCTGAATTGCAGGCCATCGCCGGGCGCAGCGATGACAGCAAGGAAGGCGTGGCCGCGTTCCTGGAGAAGCGCAAGCCCAATTACACCGGGCATTGAACCATGGACAGTGAACTGACCGTAGGGGTGGTCGGCGCCGGCACCATGGGCATGGGCATAGCCCAGGTTGCGGCCGCCGCTGGGCATCGTGTACTGCTGCATGACGTGGCCCCCGGCGCAGCCGACCAAGGCAAGGAAAAACTCCGGCCGGTCCTGGACAAGCTGGTGGCAAAAGGAAAAATGACGCCGCAGGCCGTAACCGGCCTCTTGGAACGGATCACAGTGGCCGGGGACCTGAAGGCCTTTGGTGGTTGCAGGCTGGTGATCGAGGCGATCGTGGAAAAGATCGAGGCCAAGCGGGCCATCTTCTCCCAACTGGACACGATCACCATGGAGGATGCCATACTGGCCACCAACACCTCCTCGCTTCCTGTTACCGCCATTGCTTCGGCATGCAGCCATGCCCATCGGGTGATCGGGCTGCACTTCTTCAACCCCGCCCCATTGATGCCCTTGGTGGAGGTGGTCCCTGGCATGCTCACCTCCCCGACCGTGGTGGCGCGCTGTACCCGGCTGATGCAGGAGTGGGGCAAGGTGCCCGTTACCTGCAAGGACACGCCCGGTTTCATCGTGAACCGCGTGGCGCGGCCGTTCTATGGCGAAAGCCTGCGCATTTACGAGGAAGGGATCGCCAGCATGGCAACCATCGACGAAGCGTTGCGCACACAGGGCGGCTTCCGCATGGGCCCGTTCGAATTGATGGACCTGATCGGCAACGATATCAACTTCGCCGTTACCCGCAGCGTTTGGGAAGCCTTCTTCTTCGAACCCCGGTACAAGCCGAGCCTCACACAACAGCGGCAGGTGGAAAGCGGGCGGCTGGGCCGAAAGACGGGACAGGGATATTACGACCATGACATCACCGTGCCACGTGCAAAGGAAGTAGTGGACCCTGGGCTGGCCAATGCGATCACGGAACGCGTGCTGGCCATGCTGATCAATGAGGCCGCCGATGCGCTGTTCTGGCGGGTGGCCAGTGCACAGGACCTCGACCTGGCCATGACCAAGGGCGTGAACTACCCGAAGGGATTATTGGCCTGGGCCGATGAAAAAGGCGCGGGGCATTGGCTGCACGTGTTGGAGCGATTGCGCGCCACGTATGGTGAAGAACGGTACAGGCCCAGTCCCCTGTTGCGGCAACTCGCGGCCACCGGCGGGCAGCTCCGTGCGGGTTGAGGTTTACGCGGACGATATTCGCCACGTAAAATACCGGTGTATATTTGCCGCCCAAATCAATTAACCGCCCATGAAGATCTTGAACAGTTCCCTGTTGTACGGCACCGTTGCCGCCACCATCATCTTTGGCTCCTGCGGCACGCCCGATGCCTCTTCAGCCCCCTCGGCCACCACTACCGATAGCGCGACGAGCGGAGAAACGGTACGCTACAACATCGACAACGAGAACAGCAGCGTTAACTGGACCGGCACCATGGTCGGCGTAAAGTCGCATACCGGCATCCTGCGCTTCCGCCAAGGTGAACTGGACCTGCAAGGGGGGCAACTCGCCGGGGGCAACTTCACCGTTGATATGCACAGCCACATGCTCACCGACACCAACTACGCTGCCGACGGTTCACCACAGGGCACCCGCGAAAAGCTCATCGGGCACCTGATGTCAGCCGATTTCTTCGCGGCGGACACCTTCCCCACCTCGAACTTCCTGATCAAGAAAGTGAACGGCAACACCGCCACGGGTGACCTTACCGTGCGCGGCCGCACCAACGAGGAGCAGCTCACCAACATCACCATCATCACCGAGGGCGATGTACTCCACGCCACGGGCGACCTCACCTTCAACCGCCAGAAATACGGCGTGGCCTGGAAAGCGCCCATGAAGGACATGGTGTTATCCGACGACATTGTGCTGCACATCGACCTGCACGCCACCAAGGTGCAATAAGCCAACATGGGCCGCTCTTGCGGCCACCCAGGAAAAAGGCCGGTGCATCCGGCCTTTTTTCATTCGCTCACGCAACTGGTCCCGAACCGGGAATCGCCCTTGTTATTCGGCCCATCGCCCTGGGTGAACACCCTGAACTTGCTGATGTCGCGGTCCAGCTTCATACTGGCCATGCGCACGCCGCTGGCCTCGGTTACCACATGGAAACCGGGAATGCCGCGCAGCGGCACGAAGGGTGTTGCCGATTTCACTTTCCACCGCGTGGCCAGGCCGCGGTTCACATGCGCCAATGCCTTGTTTTGATCTGCCATTTCGTTTTGCTATTGGAAGGTCCAGCCCGCCGTGCCTGCCGTGTTATCCACGGGGTTCAACATCAGCACGGGGATCATGGCCTCGTTGGTGATCACCTCTTGTTCATACGGTACGCCCAGGGCACCAAAGATGTTTGTGCCCACCATGTTCATGATGGCGATCAGGTCCGCATCGATCCGCTTGGCATATTCCAGCACCGCCTGCACGAATCCCCTGCTGTCCGTTTCGGCCACGGTGGTTTCCAGTTCGATGTTGCGCTCGCTGAAGAATTCGCGCGCGAACTGGATGTTCTGCATGAGCTTGCGGTGCAGGAACTCATCGTGCTCCTTGGGAACGATCACGTGCACCGTGCTGTTGAAAAATGCCGCCATGCCGGCCACCAGGCCACAGTTCTGCCGGGTTTCCCGCTGCAGGTCCATGGGCACCACGATCTTGCGGTAGCCACCGGCCCGCATGCCACGCTCCTGCACCACGATAAAGGGCACCTTGCTGTTGGTGATCGTGCGCAGGGCGCGGCTTCCAGTGATGAACTGCATGCCGCGCATGCCGTGCGTGCCCATGATCACCATGCTGGCGCCGAGCTCCTCGGCGGCCTCGCCTATGCCCGCATAAACACGGCCCTGGCGCACCACCGGCGCAAGGGGTATCTCCGGCGCTATCGCCCGGCAGCGCTCCAGTTCCGCCTTCATCCGCAATTCCACCACCTCCTTCTCATCCATGTCGGGCACCATGTGCAACAGGTACACCTCGGCCTTGATGATCCTGGCCAGCTTCATCGCGTGGTCCATGGCATAGTCAACCACGGCGGTAAAGTCGGTAGGTACCAGGATCTTGATCGGTCCAGTTTCGTTATCGGCCATGATCGGTATGGTATAGCGGTTTATCGGCAGGTTGAAAACGATGTACCGCGCGAAGGTATTGGTGACCTCCGGCTATTCCTACTGCCATGCCCGAATTGCGTGCCATGTTTCCGTTGGAAGCCATCCGCCATCCCCATGCCCCAACGCGGGAAAAAACCTTCCAAGCTTGCCCGGAACAATGGCGCAGGCATCGGGTGTACATTTGCAACCGCAAAGCGGCAGTTGAGCGCTCCAAAAGCATGCAGATGGACGATCAGCAATTCGGCGACCCGGCCTACACCTCGGCTGCCCGGGCCTGGAACCACACCAAGGCCCGCCGCGTACCAACGCCGCATTCAACCTGAAACTTCAACCGCTGCCCGGCACCGGCCCCTGGCCGTAATTCCGCACAGGGCGGCATATCCACATCCATCTTTAACAAACCATGACAACACAGACCGAAGAAAAACCCGCCCGAAAGGAAGGGATGTACGACGTGGTGATGAAGCAGTTCGCCCACGCCGCCGACATCATGAACCTGGACCCCGGTGTACGCAAAATACTGGCCAAGACCAACACCGAGATCGAAGTGAACTTCCCAGTGCGCCTGGACAATGGGCAGATCGAAGTGTTCACCGGCTACCGAGTGCAGCATAACAACGCCCTCGGACCCTACAAGGGCGGCCTGCGCTACCACGACACGGTGGACCTGGACGCGGCCCGTGCCCTGGCCATTTGGATGACCTGGAAGACCGCCCTGGCCGGCCTGCCCTTTGGCGGTGCCAAAGGCGGCATCCACATCAATCCCAAGAACTATTCCAAGGGGGAATTGGAGCGCATCACCCGGCGGTTCACCTATGCCTTGGGCGACAATATCGGCCCCGAGCTGGACATTCCCGCCCCTGACGTGAACACCAACGCGCAGATCATGGCCTGGATCGCCGACACCTTCTCCTCCACCAAATCGCCCAGCACGCGCTTTGCCAACCTGCACGTGGTTACCGGCAAACCCGTGGGTGCTGGCGGGCTGGCCGGCCGCGACCGCGCCACCGGCTTCGGTGTGGTGGCCAACATCAAGAGCTGGTCGAAACTCACCGGCAAGTCCCTCAAGGGCATGCGCTTCCTGGTGCAAGGCTTCGGCAACGTAGGCTACTGGACCGCCCACTTCCTGCTGAAGGAAGGAGCAACCTTGATCGCCGTGCAGGATGCCTCAGCCACCTTTAAGAACGATAAGGGCATTGACCCCGAAGCACTGCTGGACTATAGCTTGAAGAACGGCCGCAACGTGAAGGGCTTCCCGGGTGCCGAGGAGATCGATGCCGACGCATTCTGGGGCCTGCAATGCGACATTATCGTACCCGCTGCGCTGGGCAACCAGATCACCGGCCGCAACGCTGGCGCCATCAAGGCCAAGCTGGTGGCCGAGGGAGCCAATGGGCCCACCGACATCGAAGGCGAGGCCATTCTGAAGGAAAAAGGAGTGGATATCATCCCGGATATCCTTTGCAACTCGGGCGGCGTGATCGGCAGCTACTATGAGTGGCTGCAGAACAAGCGCGCCGAGATCTGGAAGATCGAAGAGGTGCTGGACATGATCCACGACAAGATCGACACCTCGTTCGAGAAAGTGGTCTCCACGGCCAAGGAATTCAATGTGGATTGGCGCATGGGCGCATACATTGCGGCACTGCGGCGCCTGGAGGACACCTACATGGACCGCGGCATCTTCCCATAGGCCCATGATGCGGATCGGTGTACTGAAAGAACCCACCGGGCACAAACTGACGGTCCTTACCCCTTCAGGCGTTGAACGCCTGAAGGGGAAGGCCTCGGTGCTGGTGCAGCGCGAGGCCGGAAGAGCGGCCGGTTTTACCGACAAGGCCTACGAAGAGGCCGGGGCGCAATTGGCCGACAGCGAAGAAGCCCTGCTGGTCGGCTCGGACATTGTATTGAGCTATGGCTACCGGGACCTGCGCAACCGCAAGATCGAGGGCAAGACCTTCATCGGTATTTTCAATTTCCTGTGGGAACCCGCGCTGGTGGCGCATTACCAGCAACCGGGCACCACGGTGTACAGCCTGGACCTGATCCCGCGCAGCACATTGGCCCAATCGATGGACGTGCTTTCCTCGGTAGGCTCCATTTCCGGCTACCAGGCCGTGCTGCTGGCCGCCGAGCGCTCGTTGGCCACCGTGCCCATGATCACCAGTGCCGGCGGTACGTTGCGCCCTGCCAAATTCCTGGTGATGGGCGCAGGGGTGGCCGGCCTGCAGGCCATAGCCACCGCAAAGCGGCTCGGGGCCGTTGTGAAGGCATACGACGTGCGCAAAGCATCCAAGGAAGAAGTGGAAAGCCTGGGCGCCACCTTTATTGAGGTGGAGGGATCGGTGGACGACCGCGGTGCAGGAGGCTATGCCACCCAACAATCAGAGGAGTTCCTGGCCAAGGTGCGCCAACGCATACATGAGGAGGCCGCACAGGCCGATGTGATCATTACCACGGCACGCATACCGGGCAAGCGCGCACCCCTGCTGATCACCGCCGACATGGTGGCGGACATGAAGCCAGGCGCCGTGATCGTGGACATTGCCGCGGCCACCGGCGGCAACTGCGCGCTCAGCGAACCCGATCGCACCGTGGTGCACAACGAGGTTACCATCCTCGGCCCCACCCGCATCGAATCCAGCTGTGCGTACAGCACCTCCTTCCTGCTCTCCAACAACTACACCTCCTTCATCAACTATTTGCTGGAGCACCAAGATCAGGCCGCCCAAGATCCCATACTTGGGCCCACGCTGGTAGTGCAGGACGGCAAGCCGGTGAACGAGCGGATCCTCGCGCTGCAAGGTGCGGCCCAATAATCACCAAACCCTACCGTGCATGGACTTTAGCTACTTCATTACCCCCATCGATGGTCTTTTCGTCCTGGCGCTCAGCCTTTTGGTGGGCTTCGAGGTGATCAAGAACATCCCGGCCGTGTTGCACACCCCGCTTATGTCGGGATCCAATGCCATCAGCGGTATCATTCTTTTCGGTGGCATTACGCAACTGCTCACCACGCCCCTCGACCACGTGTGGGCCATCGCCGCGGCCTGCGTGGCGGTGGTGCTGGGCACCATCAACCTGGCGGGCGGCTTCTTCGTTACCCACCGCATGCTCTCGATGTTCGTGGTGAAGCGCAAACCCAAAACCAAGGCTTGATGTTTGAACTCGCATATCTGGTGGCCACGGTTGGCCTGGTGCAAGGGTTGAAATACATGGGCGACCCCGCCAAGGCGAAGCTGGGCAACCTGGTGGCCGCCGGGGCCGTGCTGGTGGCCTTGGTGGCCCTTGTGGTGAACACGGGCTGGGTGGCATCGCCCAACTTGCTGCTGCTGTTGGGCATGATGGCCGTGGGCGTGGTGATCGGCAACATTTGGAGCAACCGGGTGGCCATGACGGCCATGCCGCAACTGGTGAGCATCTTCAACGGATTGGGCGGTGCCTGTGCCGTGGTGCTCGGGTTGAACCAGGTTTACGGCCAGGGGTCAGTTGTGGACAACAAGCTCGCGGGCACGGTACTGCTGCTCACCAGTTTGTTCGGCGCCGTGGCCTTCACGGGCAGCATGGTGGCCTACCTGAAACTCGATGGACGCAAGTTGCCCAAACCGGCCAAAAGCCAGAAGACCTTGGCGCAAGTACTGCTGGCGGTGGTGGTGGCGGTATTCGCCTATTACCTGTTCACCAGCACCAACCCCGTGCAATTCCCCCTGCTGATCCTGGTGGTATCGGCGGTTTCATTGCTGTACGGCGTGTATTTCGCGCTGCCCGTGGGCGGTGCCGACATGCCCGTCATGATCTCGCTGCTGAACGCGCTTTCAGGTGTGGCCACGCTTATGGCCGGCCTGGTGTTCCATGATCCGGTAATGATCATCGGCGGCATATTGGTGGGTGCCACGGGCGTGATCCTTACCCTTCAAATGTGCGTGGCCATGAACCGCTCGCTATCGGGCGTGCTGGCGGGCAAGTTCAGCGGCTCGGGCGCCACGCAAGCCGGGGGCGAACAGGAACTGCAAAGCATTTCCGCGGTGGAAACGGCCTCGTTGCTGGCCTTCAGCCGGCAGGTGGCGGTGGTGCCCGGCTACGGCATGGCGGTGGCACAGGCCCAGCGCGAATGCTTCGCCCTGCAGGAGTTGCTGCGCCAACAAGGCGTGGACCTGCACTTCATCATTCACCCTGTGGCGGGCCGTATGCCCGGGCACATGAACGTGCTGCTGGCCGAGGCCAACATTCCGTATGCCTCGGTGAAGGAAATGAGCGAAGTGAACAGCACCATGGAACACTACGACACGGTGCTGGTGATCGGGGCGAACGACGTGGTGAACCCTGCGGCCGAGAATGACCCCGACAGCCCGATCTACGGCATGCCCATCATCAGGGCGTACAAGGCCAAGCAGGTGATCGTGCTGAAACGCAGCACGGCGAAAGGATATTCCGGCGCAGTGAATACCTTGTTCGACCGGCAGAACTGCAAGGTCCTCTTCGGAGATGCCAAAAGCAGCTTGGAAGAGATCATTAACGAACTAAAACGCATTTAACATGGCGAACCCCAAGTTGATCGTGTCCGCCAAGGAACGCGATCTGATCACCGATTGGATAGCGGGATTCAACGCCCCCGACCTCAACACGCAGAAGAGCCTGCGCAAGCTTTCCGATGAACTCAAACAGGCCGATGTGCGCGAGGAAAGCGAACTTCCGGCAGATGTGGTCCGCGTGGGCAGCATCGTCACCTTCAAATCGCCCTCCATCCGCAAGGAAGGGCTGCAGCTGGTGATGCCGAAGGATGCCGACCTGAAGGCGAACAAGCTCTCGGTATTCACGGTAATGGGCTCGGCACTGATCGGCTACCGCGAGGGCACCAGCATAACCTGGACCCTGCCCAAGGGAGAGGAAACGATCCTGCTCGAAAAAGTGGACAACTCGAAGGTGGCCGAGGCCACAGCGTGAAGGTTATGACATAATGGAAAAGGGCGGCCTCGGCCGCCTTTTTTTTGGTGCAAGCAACAGCCCCGGCCTACAAGAACTTGCGGATGTTGGCCTCGATCTCTTCGCTGAAATTCTCCCGCTGCTTGGTGTTGCCCGTGGCGGCCAGCGCGGCCTCCTCCACTTTCGAGCGGCCGAAGCCGAAAACCTGCTTCCAGGTGATGTGCGGGGGCAGGGCCACCTCACCCGCGCTAACCACGGCATCGATGATGAAAGGCTTTTCCGAGGCCTTGGCCATGTCCACGGCGGCTTCCACATCACGGGCATGTTCCACACGCACGCCCTCACCGCCACAAACCTTGGCAAAGGCGGCAAAGTCCGGGTTGAATTGCTTAAGCGCCTCGTAGCCCGGGGCAAGGCCCATTTGTTCCATCTCGAGCTTCACGAATGCGAGCTCGGCATTGTTGAACACCACCAGTTTCAGCGGCAGTGAACGCTCAACCGCGGTGAGGAATTCCTGCAGGCACATGGTAAACGAGCCATCGCCCAGCAAGGCCCATACCTCCCGGTGGGGATGCAACATCTGGGCCCCTATGGCCGAAGGCAAGCCCACTCCCATGGATCCATGGTTGAATGAACCCAGGATGCGCCGATCGCCATGGAACGACATGTACCGGGCGGCCCAAATGGCCGAGGAGCCGGTTTCTATGCTGAATACCGCGTCGGTGGCGGCTTTTTGGCCTACGCAACGCGCGAACATCTGCGGGTGCAGCGGTTCGCGGTCGCGTTCCGTGCTGGCATCCACGCGCATGCGGTCCTTCCAACTTGAAAAAGCATCCATGAGGGCGCGGCGGAAACTTCCGTCACGGTCCTTGGGAAGCAGGGCATTCAACTGGGTTACGGATTCCTTGATGTCGCCATGAACGGCCACTTCCACGGGGGTGCGGTTACCGATGGTTTCCAAGTAGCGATCGATCTGCACGGTGCGCGTTTCGTGCGGCAGGAAGTCGATGTAGGGAAAGTCCGTTCCGATCATCAGCAGCCGGTCGGCCTTCATGATGGCGTTGTAGCCGGCCGGGTCTCCGATCAGGCCGGTCAACCCCACCACGCCGGGTGTATCGTGGTCGAAAATGTCGGCGGCGCGCAGGGTATGCACAATGGGTGCCTGTAAGGTTTCGGCCAGGTCCAGCACAGCCTCGCGCGCTCCCCTGCAGCCTTCCCCGGCCAAAATGGCCACCCGCTTGCCCGATGCCAGCGCATCCGCAGCGGCGCGCAACGCACGTTTACCCGGGTGCAGTACGGCATGGCTGATGGGCAAATGCGTGATGTACTGGCCGCCTTCGGCATCCATTTGGGCCACGTCGGCAGGCAGTTCCACGCGGCAAACCGCCCTGCGCGCAACAGCTATGCGCATGGCCCGCTGGATCAACCGCGGAGCATCCTGCGGCGATCGCACAAGCGCCTGGTAGGCACATACATCGTCGAACACATGGCCGAGGTCCACCTCCTGATGGTAATTGGTGCCCATTTGGCTGATGGGCACTTGACCAGTGATGGCCAGCACCGGCACGTGCTCGCGTTTGGCATTGTACAGGCCATTGATCAGGTGCAACGCACCGGGGCCCACCGTGCCGGCGCATACCGCCAAATGGCCTGAAAGCGCCGCTTGGGCGTAAGCGGCATAGGCGGCCGATTCCTCATGGCGCACCGTTACCCATTCCACCTTGTCCTGCCGGCGTATGGCATCCACAAAATAATTGAGGGCATCGCCGGTAAGCCCGAAGATCTGTTTCACCCCGGCATCCGCCAGGATCTGCAGGAGTTGTTCCGAGACGTTCATCGCACTTCGCATGTTCAACAACCCGCAAAAGGCTTTGTTCCCGCAATCCGTGCCGCTTTGGAGTGCGATCGAACGCCGAAGTTGTCGCGGGCCAAACGGTGGATCCGTTAATTTGGGGATCCCATATAAATTGACCTATCATGGAAAAGCGTTTCGATATACCCAAAGCGGCACCTGGCGTGTACAAGGCACTGCTGGCCTCGGAGGAATACCTGCATCATTGCTCGATCGAGATCCCTTTGCTGCACCTGATCAAGCTGCGCTGCTCACAAATCAACGGTTGCGCCTATTGCATCGATATGCACTGGAAGGACCTGCGTGCGCTGGGCGAGAGCGAACAGCGCCTTTACTCGCTGGATGCTTGGCGCGAATGCACATGGTACACCGATCGCGAGCGGGCGGCACTGGCCTGGGCGGAGGCGGTGACCCTGGTTTCCAATGGGCACGTGCCCCATGCGGTCTACACCGCGGCGGCACAGCAATTCAACCCAACGGAATTAAGCGACCTCACCTTCGTGGTGGCCACGATCAATTCCTGGAACCGGTTGAGCATCGCCAGCCGTACGCCTGCCGGCACCTATCAGCCCGCCAAGGCGGCCAGCATCCATTAGCAAGCCGGCGGCCTATTCGTTCGGCTCGGGCCGGCCGATGATCTTTGTGGCGCGCTCGCGTGCTTCCCTTTCCGCCTTCAGCACCTTTTTCAGGCTGTCGCTCACCTCCTTTTGGTCCAAGCGTTCCAGGTCGGGTTGGCCGGCATCCACCCAGGCGCTGTACCAAAAGCTGCCCAGGGTCAATATCGCTGCGTTCATCCTTCGTTCCACCATGCCGTCCATGCTGGCCTCGTACGCTTTGATGAACTCCGAGGATTGAGTTTGGAAGGTATTGCGGCCACGCTGTTCGTATTTGTACTTCTCGGCTTCGGGATAACGGGCCTGCAATTCCTTTTCCATGTTGAAAACGGTATCCAGCGCACGGTGGCTGGCGATCACCGCTTCCCAGGCCGCCTCGCTGGGGTCCGGTATGTAGCGGGCACGGCCCACGAAGTGGTCATATTCCTCCGCGCTGGTTTCCGGAATGCGCGATTCCCAGAAAGCATGTATGCCGTGCTGGCCGCTCAATTGGCCGTTGTAATTCTCGGTCGTGTGCAGCGGTACGTGGGCGTCGCCGATGTAGTGCCCGATCTCCGCGCTGTAGTAAAGGATCATGTCCACGCTGCCGCGCTTGAATGCATTCACCAGGCGCCCGTACATCACCGGGATATGCCAAGGCACGATGCCGTATTCCTGCAGGGTATCCTCGGTGTATTTCAGCACGGCCATTTCCCATTTCCGCGGAATGTTGGCGAAGGGGTCCTCCCCCGGTTTGGCGTAATGGTCGGCATCGATGAAATGGCGCGCCCCCTCGCCGGCCACGGCATACCGTCGGCTATCGGGATCGGTGGCGTGGTCGGTGATGTAGTCGATGTGCCTTTTGTAAAAGCCGAACATGGCGGGCGGCAGTGTGAAGACCGCCATGCGGTTGATGCGCCGGTGGCCATAAAAGCCCCATGCCTGTGCATCGCGCGGGGCGATCAAGGGCCAAAGCAACAATGCCGCAAGCAGCACCGCACAAGCCCGGAGCAGGTTCTTGCGACTCATGTCAGCATGGGTTCCAGGGGCACCAGCCGCCCGTTGCGCAGCACGGGAATCACCGTGGACTGATCAGGGGTAAGGCAGTACTTCACGTCATCTAGCAGGTGCAGTTGTTGCAACCGGCGGCGGCGAGGTGCGGCCTTCAGCATGCTCATCAGGTTGTCCCGGGCGGCCATGTACAGGTATTTCGAGGCGATGCTGCTGTCCTCCTCCACGCCGAACTTGCCGCTGTCCAACAGGCGGTCCATGACCGCCCCGGCAAAAACGCTGTCCTCCAAGCTGAATTTGTTTCTCCAGCCTGAACAGAGGAGCAAGATGTTCTCATCCTGCTTGATCAACCAATCCGTTAGGGCCGTAAGGTTGAGAAAGGCCCCGATGACCAGCTGTTTCACCTCGCGTCCGGTTTTGATCGCCTGGGTTCCATTCGTGGTTGAGATCACAATGGTTTTTCCCTTGAGGTCCATGGACTTGAATGCCAACGGCGAATTGCCCACTTCAAAACCATCCACCACTTGGGCATCGCGTTCCGCTGCTGCCACGTAGCCCGGCCTCCCGATGTATTGCCGCGCTTCTTCCACGGTGGCCACAGGTATAATATCCTTCACGCCCTGCTCAAAGGCCGCCACCATGGCGCTGGTGGCACGCAGAATATCGATGACCACCACGATGCCCATGCCGTTGCTGTAGAGCGGGAATTGACCAGGGGTATGGCACACCTCCACCCGGTACGGGTAATCCGCTCGTTTTACTACCGACTTCATGGCCTTTGCATTGCGCGCTGCCAACGGGCCGCTCAGGTGCCTTGAGCGATAAAGGGTGTCTTCACCACTTGTGCCTTCAGCTTTTTGCCGCGGGCATCCACGTAAATGGTGCTGCCAACCGCGGCAACGGCGGTGGGCACGTATGCCAGCCCGATCGGCTTTTGCAGACTCGGGCTCATGGTGCCGGAGGTGACCAGCCCGATCTTCCGGCCTTCTTCATCCAGCACCTCCATGCCATGGCGCGGTATGCCCCGATCCAGCAGTTCGAAGCCCACCAGCTTGTTCTTCACCCCGGCCTCTTTTTCAGCCTTCAGTTCCGCGGAATGGACAAAATCCTTGGTGAATTTGGTGATCCAGCCCAGGCTGGCCTCCAACGGCGAGGTTTCCTCGCCAATATCGTTCCCGTACAGGCAGAAGCCCATTTCAAGGCGGAGGGTATCACGTGCGGCCAAGCCGCATGGCTTGATCCCGTGCGGCGCACCGGCCTCCATTACCGCATTCCACGCCTTTTCCATCAGCGGGTTGGGCACGTAGATCTCGAACCCGCCAGCGCCGGTGTAACCTGTAACCGAGAGGAGTACCAGCCCCACGCCCTTCATTTCGGCATACTTGGCCGTGTAGTACGGCATGGCGGCGAGGTCCTCGCTGAACAGGCCTTGCAGGGTTTCGGCGGCCTTGGGGCCTTGCACCGCCAATAGCCCCATGCGATCGCTGATGTTCTCCAGCTGGGCATCATAATTATTGTGGGCCTGGATCCAGTCCCAGTCCTTTTGGATGTTCCCCGCATTCACCACCAGGATGAAGTGGTGGTCGTCCCCGTGCTGCATGTTGTACACCAGCAGGTCATCCACAATGCCGCCCTTTTCATTGGGCAGGTAGGTGTACTGCACCTTTCCCAGGCCCAGCTTGGACACATCGTTGCTGGTGACCTTCTGCAGGAGTTCGAGGGCTTGCGGCCCGCGCACCAGGAATTCGCCCATGTGGCTTACATCGAAAACGCCAACGGCCTTGCGCACGGTCAGGTGTTCATCGTTCACTCCGCTGTACTGCACGGGCATGAGAAAACCAGCGAAGGGCACCATTTTGGCCCCCAAGGATTCATGCACGTGAGAAAGCGCGATCTTTTTCATTTCTGTAGCGGTCTCCATGTGTTTTGCGTTCGATCAGTTCGTTGAAAATATCCACGTAGCGGTCGCGCCATGCGTTCACCGAGTACCGCTCCTCCACGGTTTTCCGGGCCTCGGCACCCATGCGCCCGCGCAATTCCGGGTTTTCGATCAATTCAGCAAGCCGCTGCACCCATTGCTCTACAGTTCGCGGCAAAAATCCGTTCACGCCATCGGCAATGATCTCCGTGTTCACACCTACCGGGCTCATCAATGTGGGAATGCCCAGGGCCATGTACTGCAGCCCCTTGAGGCCGCATTTGCCGCGTGCCCATTCGTCATCGGGCAGCGGCATGATCCCAATGTCGGCAACATTCAAGTCCTCCACTTCACTCGCCTTGCGCCAAGGCTGGCCTTGTATGCCAAGCTCGGGGACGGTGAACCCTGCGTCACCGATCACCTGGAAGGAAACAGCATCGCCAAACCTTTGCTTGATCTGCTGCAGCATAGGTAGTGCCACGCACAAATGCTTGATGGTGGTGATGCTTCCGCTCCACCCAATGACCACAGGGGTCGCGGTGCCGCGTGGGCGCGGCTGGTATTCCGCGGTATCGATGGTGGTGGGCACCACCACAATGTTGTTGTTGAAGCGGCGGGCATAATCGGCCAGGAACCCGTTACCTGCCATCACCACATCGCTCATGCCGATCAAATGCTTCGTTTTTCCCGGGCCCTTGACCCAAGCAAACCGCTTGTTCGCCTCACTCACATTGGGCAGCCAAACAGCATCGTCGAAATCAAATACGAGCTTGGCGCCCGACTGACGGAATTGCCTCTCGAAGCAGGTCCCACGTGACATCAAGGCCTCGCGATAGATGAAGATCACATCATAATCCTTGCTCCTTGCAACATCCGAACGGCGGATCCTTCTGCTTCGCCGCAGGAATTTCAGCTTGTTCCAATAATTGCCAGGAGCATACAGGAACTTGTCATCCTGGGGCGATACCAATGGGCTCAGGTCGCACTCCCAACCATTGGCTCGCAGCGGCCCCAAATATTGTTCGTGGCGGAACCGTTGCCCGGGTGAGCGATCCTGGCGATGCTGGGTTACAAAAAGGATCCGGGGCATTGTGGTCCGTGCGGCCGCGGCCGGCAATGGCCGCAAGATAGCGGTTAACGATCGCTTAGTTCCGCCAGCTCGGGGGTAGGTTCCGGGTTATTTCGATGTTGCTGAAGGGACTGCTTTGCCGGGCGCCCGTGCGCAATGCCCAAGGTGCCATAAGCTCCAAACCCTCCTTCAGCCCGGTTTCGCGCTGCGGCCCGAATATGCCGCGGACCTTACTGTGGTCGCTGAATGCGAAGGCCACTTCGTTGCGCGCCTCCAAATGCTGTACCTCGCCCTTAATGCCCATGGCCTGCATCACCAGTACCGCCAGTTCATTCACGGTATAGGCCCTGTCGGCACCGATGTTGAACACCTCTCCATAAGCGGTGGGCGCCTGGACCGAGCGGGCGATCAACGGTGCGATGTCGCCCACATACGTGAACGCGCGTTGCTGGCGGCCATCGCCGAAAATGGTGAGCGGCCTGCCCTGCATGAGCTGGTTCATGAAAATGCCCACCACGTTGCGGTATCGATCGCCCAGGTTCTGGTATTCGCCATACACGTTATGCGGCCTGAACACGACGTAATCAAGGCCGAACATGTGCTTGGCCGCGTACAGGTCCATTTCCACGGCATACTTGGCCACGCCGTAAGGGTCCTCGGGCACGGGTGGCATATCCTCCCGCATGGGCGGTGGCAATGCACCGTAAACCGCAATGGAACTGGTGAACACGAAACATTTCACGCCGTGCCGCACCGCCGCATTGATCAAATTCATGCTACCGATCAGGTTGTTCTGATAGTTGAACCGCCGGATGAAATGGCTCAACCCCTCGGCCGCGTATGCTGCAAGGTGGTAAACGTAGGTGAAGCCATGCTCGTCGAACAGCCTTTCCACCAATACTTCATCGAGGATCGAGCCCTGCACGAAGGTTGCCCTGGGATCCACTTGGTCGGCGAACCCACCGCTGAGATCATCGAGAACCACCACCTGATGGCCCATGTCCAATAATTCCTTGGCCACATGTGCGCCTATGAATCCGGCGCCGCCGGTTACCAATGACCTGAGAGATCCGTTCATATCGGTGTGGAACAGCAAAGTGCGCAAAGATGGTTGCCGCCCGGTAAACCGCCAACGGCACCGCTACCTTCGCGGCCATGCCCCGGCAGCTGCTGCTTCCCCGCTGGACCATTGCCCTGATCGACATGGCCATGTGCCTCGTTTCCCTGTTGGGCGCTTACCAGCTGCGTTTCAACTTCAGCGTACCCCCTTTGGAGTATGCGCTGCTTTGGCCCGTTTTGCCGGTGTTCCTCGCCGTACGCTTGGGCTGGTACCTGGCCTTCGGCATACAGCGCAACATGGTTAGGCATACCGGCACCGAGGATGCCAAGCGCGTTTTCCTGGTGGTACTGGGGGGCAGCCTTACGCTGTTGCTGCTGAACGCCGTGCGCTATTACCTGCTCGATGGCCAATACGTGCTGCCCACCTCGGTGATCATCATCGATTTCCTCGGCACCGCCATGCTGCTGATCGCCTCGCGCATCGCCTTCAAGCTACTGCACCTGCGGCGCCGTGGCGCAGGAAAGGACCAGTTGCGCGTGGTGCTGTACGGGGCGGGCGAGGCCGGTTTGATCACCAAGCGAACCCTTGAGCGTGAGGGTTCGGTGAAATACCACATAGCCGCTTTTGTTGATGACGACCCGCTGAAAACGGGGAAGCGGCTGGAAGGGGTGCGCATACACGCGGTGGATGGCCTGCCGCGCCTGATCGCCGAGGGCCAGGTGGATGAGGTGATCATCGCGATCCAACACCCGGACCCTGAACACCGCCGGCACCTGGTGGACCTGGCCATGCGCGCAAAAGTGGCCGTGCGCACAGTGCCCCCCGTGCGCGACTGGATCGGCGGCCAGCTGAGCAGCAGCCAGATCCGCGAGGTGCAGATCGAGGACCTGCTTGGGCGCGCGCCCATCCACCTGGATGACGCGCTGGTGCATGAACGCTTCGCGGGCCGCAACGTGCTGGTGACCGGCGCCGCCGGCAGCATTGGCAGCGAATTGTGCCGGCAGCTGATGCGTTTCGATGTGGCTCACCTGGTGATGGTGGACCATGCTGAAAGCCCGCTTTACGACCTGGAGATGGAATTGCGGCGGCATGGCCACGCCAACTTCACCCCGGTGCTTGGCGATGTGCGCGACCGTGGGACCATGGACAACCTTTTGGCGGTTGAAAAGCCGCATGCGGTGCTGCATGCAGCGGCCTACAAGCACGTGCCGTTGATGGAGGCCCAGCCCGTGGAGGCGGTGCTCACCAACGTGCTCGGCACCAAGAACATGATGGACCTGTGCGTGATGCACGGTGTGCAGGAATTCATTCTGGTGAGCACGGACAAGGCCGTGAACCCCACCAGCGTGATGGGCGCCACCAAACGCTGCGCCGAACTGTACGTGCAGGCCATGGCGGCAACCAGCCCGCTGGCCACCGTTACCACCCGATTCGGCAATGTATTGGGCAGCAATGGGTCGGTGATCCCGCTGTTCCGCCGCCAGATCGCTGAGGGCGGTCCCGTTACAGTGACCCACCCGGAGGTTACCCGCTTTTTCATGACCATACCGGAAGCTTGCCGCCTGGTGCTGGAGGCAGCCACCATGGGCAAGGGGGGCGAGATATACGTGTTCGACATGGGCGCACCGGTGCGGATCGCGGACCTGGCCGAGCGCATGATCCGCCTGAGCGGGCTGGAACCTGGCAAGGACATGGAGGTGCTATACACCGGACTGCGACCAGGTGAAAAACTGTTCGAGGAACTATTGGCCGAGCAGGAAGGAAACCAGCCCACGCATCATCCGAGGATCCTGATCGGCCGGACAAAACCCGTGGATGCAGCGGCTACCCTGGTAGCCGTGGAGCATATACTGGCTGCCGCCCAGCGCAACGATGGCGAAGCCTGCGTGAAGGCCCTGAAAGCGCTCATCCCCGAATACAGGAGCAACAATTCCACCTTCGGTAAATTCGACCCTCAAACCGCAACACCCGCCCATGCGGAAGCGGCAAAGCCAACTCAGCCATGATGGACAAGAACCTGGAGATCGCGAAACTTCAAAAAGAGATCGGCGACCATATCGGCGTAGGCGTGGACAGCCTGATGTTCAATTACGTGGACGAGCCCGGTAAGGGCGCCAAGCTCTATTTGATCACCCTCAACCCGCGCCACAACCAAAGCTTCCTCTTCCATTCCACCTCGGGCACGGACAAGCTCGATGCCCTGCGGGCCATGCGCGAATACGTGAGCACCTACAAGGACCGCACCAGCAGCTACACCGTGCAATGGAGCGTACGCGGCGAGCATGAATTGAACACCTCGTATTTCCGCGCCAAGAACATCCTCGATGCGCTCGACAAGCTTTTCTTCGATCGAGACCCGAACAGCATCACCGTGTTCAGCGTGATCCTCAACCCCATTTCCTGATCCGGGTGCCTATGGGCGGGCCGGTATTTCCAACGTTTTCGGATTCAACCGCCATAAGCCCGGCGACAGGCCGAACGGCAACAACAAGCCATGACCACAACCCCTATCCAGATCCGCTTCAGCGATGTTGACCTTGGGAAGCATGTACACAATGCTGCTTACCTGCAATACTTCGAGCTGGGCCGGATGGACCTGTTCCGCGCATTCATGGAAAAGGACCATGATTGGATGCGCGTGGGCCTGATCTTGGCCCGCAATGAGATCGATTACCGCCTGCCGGTGCACCTTTCCGACAAGATCTCGGTGGAGACCCGCTGCATCCGCATCGGATCGAAAAGCTTCGACCTGGGTTATGCGGTGTTCAGCGAGAAGGAAGGCAAGCGCCGCGTACATGCCGAAGGCCGCAGCGTAATGGTCTGCTTTGATTACACCAGCCAGCGCAGCATGCCCCTGCCCGGGCAATGGCGTGATGCCTTGGAACAATTATTGAAAAGGGCCCAACCATGAACAAGCTGAAAAACCCGCTTTCATTATTGGCCCTGGCCGGCCTGTTGTATGGCTGTAGCGCACAATTCCCCAAAACCTTGCAGGATGCCGCCGATCGCATGGCCGGTGCCAACAGCGCGGCGCTTACCAATGCCGATGTTGTGGCCGGGTTGAAGGAAGCGTTGACCAAGGGCGCCGAACATTCGGTGGACCTCGCCTCGGTGACCGATGGATTCTGGAAGAGCGATCGGCTGCGGATACCCTTTCCCCAAGAGGCCGTGAAGGTGAAGAACACGCTGAACGACCTGGGCATGTCGGCGCAGGTGGAGAAGTTCGAGCTCACCATGAACCGGGCTGCGGAACAGGCGGCGAAAGAGGCCGTGCCCGTTTTCGTGAATGCGATCAAGGGCATGACCGTGGCCGATGGCTTCGCCATTTTGCGCGGCGGAGACCATGCCGCGACCAATTTCCTGAAAGAAAAGACCACTGCGGAATTGATCTCCAAGTTCCGCCCGATCGTGGAAAAGGCCACACAGCAAGTGGCGCTCACGTCCTATTGGTCGCCGCTGGCCAGCACATACAACAAGGCAGTGCTGTTCACAGGCGGGCAGGCGGTGGACCCCGATCTGGATGGCTACGTTACGCAACAAGCCATCGATGGCCTGTTCGTGCTTGTGGCCGATGAGGAACAGAAGATCAGGCAGGACCCCATGGCCCGAACCTCCGACCTGCTTCGCCGCGTATTCGGTGCCCAATAGCGCAGCGGTCCGGGGATCAAGGGCGATGCACCATGCGCAACATGTCCATGCCGGCGGGTCCGATGATCCGCACCAGGTAGATCCCGGCGGGCGATCCGGCCAGGTCCACGGTTAGGCCTGTGCCTTGCATGGCCCAATCGGCCAGCACGGTCCGGCCCGAAGCCTCATGCACGGAAAGCTGCAGCGGTGCGGCCCCCGCCCACGCGATGTGGTGCACCGCAGCCTCCTGCCCCAGCCATGCGGCGCGCATTGGTCGGCCAGTTATTTCCGCCATGCCCGCGCATGGATCCACTGCTACGCACACCTCCGCCGTGACCGCCGGGCATGGGGCCGTGCCGACCACCGTGTACACATAACAGCCTGCGGCTGAAACGCCCGGCTCGAAGATGTCAAAGGCCGGGGCCTTCTGGAATGACCATGTGCCGCCGGCTTCGGGGGTGCCGCCCAATTGGGTAAAAAGCAGGAAGGGCCCGGCATTGGCACACACGGTAATACTTGCATCCCCGCCGGCATCGGCCGCTTCCACCATGTCCACGGTCAGCTGGGCCTGATCCTCCGGGCATCCAACGCCGCAATCGGTGGTATACACGTACACCCCGCTCGGGGCCGTGGCCGGATCGATGATATCAGGCACTGCTGCACCATTCAACGTCCAGGCTCCGCATGCCGATACCCCCGGCATATGACCCGATAGGGCCTGCGGCTCTTCGCTGCGGCAAATGGAAACATGCGTGGAAATGCCAGCGAAAGGCGCGCCAACGAGTGTGAGCGCGGTCACTGAAACGGTGCCTTCCATGGCCGGTGAGCTGGCCACCACCTTTACCAGGTACCCGGTGCCGAGCGGCATGTCCGCGGGTATGGTGCCCTGCACCGTACCGGAGAAAGTGGAGGACACGCTGCCGATGGGCGTGGCCCCGGCAAAACTGCCGGAAGCATCGGACAGCAATGCCGTGAACGTATTGCCGGGGTTCCATGCGCCACTGGCCGTATATGGCACCAGCAGGGTGCTGCCCGGGCAATACGTAGAGGGCGTGATGCTGCCGGTGAACAATCCGTTGGGGTCCTGCGCCGTGGCAGTGATCAGCACATCGTCCAAACCGAAGGCCGGGTCGTTCGCATTCGGGGTCTGCTGGTTCACGAAGCGGAAGCCGAAGCGCAGCGCGGCCTGGCCGGCGAATTCAGGCATGCTGATGGTTTGTTGGGTCCATGTGGCCTGTGCCCTGTATTTCTCCACGGGAGCGCTGACCGGTAGCCAACTCGTGCCAGCATCGGTGCTGTAATACACCTCCCCGTAGCTGTTGTTGCTGCCCCGGCACAGCCACCAGAATTTCAAGGTAACCTCCTGCAGGCCCATGGTGGAAACGTCGGCGGACATCCGCGCGAAATGGTTGGCGGCCCCGGTGCACAACCCATCCGCCGCGGCGAAATTGCAATTGCTGATGCCGCTGGCAAGCGCAGCCGTGCTAACGATGTGCAGGTAATGGCCATTCGCGTTCGTGATGCCGGCCGGTTGCGCGGGTGTATTCGGCACGGTGTAGCTGAATGGGAAGCCCATGCAGGTCATGCTGCCCTGGCCTCCGGCATAGGCATTGTTCACCACCCATTGGTTATCGCCCGTGGCCGAGGACCCCACATCAAGGGTGTTCAACGTGAATGCGTGAACACTGCTCTCAAAATCCTCCGAAAAAAGTACCTGTTGTGCCGTGGCCGCATGGGCCAGGGCGATGAATGGGACAAGAAATAATGGCCGGCGCATGTGGATGGTTTTGGGCTGGCAAAATAGCCGGAAAAACACGTCTTCAACAGGTCCCCGGAATGGTGTGATCGATTGTGTGGCCGCGCTTCGGCCTTTCCTGCGCACATTTGCCCCGCTACCCTTTCAACCTGTTAAGCCATAACCCATGCATCCGATCCTGCTTACCGAACCGGGCACCGTGCTGGCCGAGAGCGAGCTCATCCTCAACCCCGATGGCTCCGTTTACCATCTGGCCCTTCGACCCGAGCAATTGGGCGATCTTGTGTTGATCGCCGGCGATCCCGGGCGCGTAGCCAAGATCAGCGCCCACTTCGACCAGGTTGAGCACAAGGTCCAGAACCGCGAATTCGTATCCCATACGGGCACCTTGCACGGCGCGCGCATCACCGCACTGGCCACAGGCATAGGCACGGACAACCTCGATATTGTAATGGGGGAACTGGATGCCCTTGTGAACATCGACCTGGAAAAACGCACCCCGAGAAAGGAGCATAGGTCACTGACCATTGTGCGCATGGGCACTTGTGGCGCGCTGCAGGAGGACGTACCGGTGGATGAGCTGGTGGTAAGCCAGTACGGGCTGGGGTTGGACAACGTGCTGCACTACTACGCACATGAGCAGACCGATGCGGAATTGCGCATCCTGCAAGCCTTCCTGCAGCAATCGGAATGGCCGGACAACCTGCCCATGCCCTATTTGGCCAGTGGCCACCCGATGCTGGTTGAAACGCTGGGCCGCGGCAACCACGTGGGGCTTACGGCCACCGCTGGCGGATTCTACGGGCCGCAAGGCCGACAGCTCAGGGCGGTGCCCAGCGTGGGCGGGCTGAATGATGCGCTCACCAATTTCAACCACGAAGGGCTGCGTTTGCTCAACTTCGAAATGGAAACCAGCGCACTGTACGGGCTCAGTGAATTGCTCGGGCACAAGGCATGCACCGTTTGCACGGTGGTGGCCAACCGCCTGCGCAAGGAATACAGCAAGGACCACGATGCGGCCATCGGGCGCATGATCGCCCAAGTGCTTGAGCGGCTGGTGGGTTGAGGCCCCGGCCAAGCTGCCATTAACAGCACCATGGTTGAAAGATGCGGCCCGGGCGGGCCGTGGCCCCCACCATGGGCCGATACTTTCGTCGGCGACCGGGAACGGCCCTTGCCGGCCCTGCCCAAAGCGCCCCAGCCCATGAGCGACACAGAAATACAGGCCCTGATCACCTTGATCGACGATCCCGACGAAGGCATCTACACCCACGTGCGGCAACGCATCAGGTCGCTGGGGCAACCGGTGATCCCCGTGCTGGAGCATGCCTGGGAGGTGGATGACCAGGGCGACCTGTTCCGGACGCGCGTGGAGGACCTGCTGCATGACATTCATTTAGATGTGACCTACAACCGCTTGGCCAGTTGGCGCAGGCAAGGCGCGGAGGACCTGCTCGAAGGTGCTTTGGCCGTGTGCCGGTACCGCTACGCGGAATTGGATGAACGCCAAGTGAAGGCGCGCCTTTCAGCCTTGCGGCAGGACATTTGGCTCGAACTGAACGATAACCTGACCGCCTTCGAGAAGGTGCGCGTGTTCAACCACATCTTCTACCAGGTGCACGGGTACAAGGGCAACAAGCGCAACTACCACGCGCCACAGAACAGCTACATCAACGAAGTGCTCGAGAGCCACCGTGGCAATCCCTTGTCCCTGGCGATCGTGTACCAATTGGTGGCGGAGGAATTGGATCTTCCGCTTCGCGGCGTGAACCTGCCGAACCATTTCGTGCTGGCCTACCTGGATGAAACAGGTGTAGCGGCCAGCGCCTTCGGACATGCCGGCGTGCTCTTCTACGTGAACGCATTCAGCCAGGGCGATATCCTGGGCAAAAGCGAGATCACCGAATTCCTGGACAAGTTGGAAATGGACCCGGACGAAAGCTTCTTCCAGCCTTGCACCAACCTGGACATCATCCGGAGGTTGTTGAATAACCTGTTGAACAGCTACCAGAAGCTGAAGGATCCCGACCGCGTGCAGGACCTGCAGCGCTTACTGGGTGCGCTGGATTAAGGGCTACCACCCTCCGAACACCTTGGCCACAGTGGCCAAAATGATGCGCAGGTCCAGCATGAGGCTTTGCTTGCGCACATATTCCAGGTCCTTGGCCAGTTTAGCGGGCATCACCTCGGTTATGTAGGCCTGCTCCGGGTCACTGGCCCGCGCCAGCATTTCATTCTCATCGATGTAATGGATGCTGGCCATGCCCGTAATGCCGGGCCGCACCTCCAGCACCTGCCGTTGCTCCGCGGTATAAAGCGCCGCGTATTTGGGCACCTCGGGCCGCGGGCCCACCATGCTCATATCGCCTTTCAGCACATTCCACAGCTGTGGAAGTTCATCCAGTTTCGTTTTGCGCAGCCACATCCCCACGGGCGTGATCCGCGGATCCCGGCCGCCGATGGTGAGCTGCCCTTGCGCCTCGCTCCCCGGCCGCATCGACCTGAACTTGAGCAGTTGGAAGGGCCTGCCGTGCCGCCCCACGCGTATTTGGCGGAAAAACGCACCACCCGGCGATGTGAGAGCGACCCATGCAGCAAAGAGGAGCAACAGCGGCGATAGCAGCACCAGCAACACAACCGCGAACAAGACGTCGAACGCGCGCTTCAACATGATCAGCCAAGCACCTGCTTCACCGCCGATTTCACCGCGGCCACCACCTCATCCACTTGGTCATCCGAAAGGTCGTAATAGACCGGCAGGCTGATCTCACGGCTGTATTGCGCATAGGTGTTCGGGTAATCGGCCATGCGGTAACCCACCGTGCGGTAGTGGCTGAGCATGGGCACGGGGATAAAATGCACGTTCACGCTCACCTGCTTGGCCGCTATGGCGGCTATGATGGCATCGCGCTGCTGCTCGTTCGCGCCGGCCACGCGCAACATGTACAGATGAAAGCTGCTGGTGCGCCCGCCATCCTCGAACAGGGGCACCTCAAAACGCGGATCGCCCTTGAAGGCCTCGTTGTAACGCATGCATATCGCCTTGCGCCGTGGCAATGTCTCCGCGTCATACCGCTCCAGCTCAACCAGCCCGATGGCCGCTTGCAGGTCGGTCATGTTGCATTTGTAACCAGGCGCCTCCACATCGTACCGCCAGGCACCCGGGGCCGTTTTGGCCAGGGCATCCTTGCTTTGCCCATGCAGGCTCATGGTATTGAACCACGCGTACAGCTCATCGGAATTGAATGGGGCCGGCAGGGCGAAGGCCAATGCGCCCCCCTCGGCCGTGGTCAGGTTCTTAACCGCATGGAAGCTGAACCCTGTGATATCCGCCTGCGCCCCCACAGGCCTGCCTGCCACACGCGCCCCGAACGAATGTGCTGCATCGGAAAGCACCAGAGCACGGCCCAGCCTCATTTGCGGGTTGGTGCCGCCCACGCGCAGGTTCACCGCAGGCGTGAACCATGCGCAGGTCTCCTCCGCCACCCTGATCACCTCCTGCACACGTGCCGGCATGCCGCCGATATCCACCGGAATTATGGCCTTGGTGCGCGGGTTCATCGCCTGGCGCACCTTCTCCGGGTCAATGGTGAAATCGTCCAGAACATCCACCAGCACCGGTTTCGCGCCCACATGCTTAACAATGTTCGCGGTGGCGGCATACGTATAAGCCGGCACGATCACCTCATCCCCAGGTCCGATACCGAACCAGCGCAGCGCCAATTCGGCCGCATTGGTCCAACTGTTCAGGGCGATCACCCGCTGCACGCCGCAATAAGCCGCCAACCGCCGCTCAAACTCCTTTGTGCGCGGCCCGGTAGTGATCCAACCGCTGCGCAGCACCCCGGTAACGGCCTCGATGGTCTTCTCGTCGATTCGTGGTGGGGCGAAGGGGATCATGGCAGTGTGGGGTTGTCGCGGTGCAGGCTGCCGGAACGGCGCACCAGCAAGGTGAAGAATAAAATGAAGAAGACCACGCCCGCCTGCACTTCCAGCACGGATTCAATGGCCCCGTTGATGACGAACAACAACGCGAATATCGTGAGGAACGGGTCCTTCCGCCGGATCCCGAGTACCAAGGGTGTTACCATCATCGCGCACACCATCAGCAGGCCTGGCCAGCCCAAAGCGACACCGCTTTGAAGGATCTGCGAGTGGCTGTTGAGTTTGTGCGCAATGGCCGCGGCGGCGCCTTTCTCTTGGTAACAGGCCATTAGCGCATGCTTGATGTCCCCGGTGCCTGCCCCCCAAGGTGCATCCGAGAGGCACTGCAAGCTGCAGTCCCACGCCGAGATCCGCTCATTGCTGCTGGTTTCCACGGTAAATATCTGTTGGTCGCCACGGATCAACTTGCCCAATGCGCCCGTGATTTCCGCGATCCGCCCGGAAAGCACCGGACCCGTGAAGTATATCGGCACTGCCACTACCAGCAGCAGGACCCCAGCCAAACCCGGCCATGCGCGGCGCGGAAGTTTGCGGAAGGCACGGCCCAGCAGCAACGCACCCACCACGGCCAGCCCGATCAATCCGCTCTTGCTGGTGAGCATCACCACATACACCACCAACAGCACCAGAAAGATCATGCTGGCCGCACGCAGCCATTGGCCAGGCACCGATCCAGTGATCAAGCTTCTTCCCCAATAATACAAGGCCCAACAGGCGAACCAGGCCATGTAGCTCGGGTGGACCAGCGAGGATAAATAACTCTGCGTGAAACACTCTTTCCATCCATTCTCGCTGTAACAGGTTGAAGCCGACCACGCGCTGATCACCATGGCCAACACCAGGCCTATGGAAAGCGCAGTCATGGCCCACAGGAACATGTCCCTCCCCGCACCGGACAACAGGCCCGCGGCCAATAGGGGCACCAGCAACAAACTGAGCTTCACCTCCAGGTCGAACAAGCCGAAGTCCATATCCGTGGTCCAACCCATGCCTACCACGTGCAGCAGGTAGTATACCACGGGGAGCAACAACAACCCCCTGTCCTGCACGCTTCCGAAGGCAAGTACCTGTGGCAGCAACAGCATGATGCCCAGCGCCAAGGGTATCGGCACCAGGGGGCCATGCACCGGCAAGGCCCCGATGGCCACCAGCAAAGTGCAGCGGCCCAAATAGGCCGACTTGTCCTGCCACGTTTGCGCGCTATGCCAGCCGCTGAAGATCATCCCATAGTTTCTTGTTGATCACCTCGCGGTCGAAATGCTCCTGCACATAGCGTTCACCGTTGGCACCATGTTCCAGCACCAACGCCCGGTCGCAGGCATATTGTATTGCCACGCGGGCCAGGTCCGATGCGGATCCCGGCTCGAAGTAAAGTCCTGCATGGCCTTGGTCGATGAACAGTTCGCGTGCCTCCCCGTCCACGCCCAACAGCACCGGCTTGCGCATTGCCAGTGCCTCGAAGATCTTGCTGGGTATGGCCCCCTTGAAAAGCGCATTGCGCAACAATGGCACCACCACGGCATCGATGGAGCGCATCATAGCGAGCAGCTCCCGGCGTGGCATGCGGTCCACGAAATGTACGTTCACCGGGTCCAGCTGCTGCTTCATTTCGAGCAGCCGTTCTTTCTCCGGGCCATCGCCCACGAGCATGAAATGGATGTCCTTCCGATCACGAAGCAAGGCCGCCGCTTGCAGTATCACGTGCAAGCCCTGTGCGTGGCCCAGGATCCCCGCATAGGCCAGCAACAGTGCATCAGGTGCAATGCCCAAGCGGTTGCGGATGTCCGAGGCAGGCGCCTGCCCTGCATCCTTAAGCGCTGTGAAGTCCACCCCGTTGGGCACCCAAAGCACGTCCTTCTTCGGAAAGCGAGCGCTGATGTTCTTCACGATGCCCTGGGTTTGCCCAGTGATCATACTGGCACTTTTGTAGCATCGTTCCTCCAACCATGTGCTGGCGCCGATCATGGCCCGGTTCGTCACCAAACCCAGTTGCACTGCGCTTTCTGGCCACAGGTCACTGACGTTGAACACGAGTTTCGCCCCTTTCAGGCGGGCCAGCCACATGGCGGTGATGCCTAGAAAAAGCGGCGGCGATTCCACCAGTAGCATGTCCGCCTTCTTTAGTTTGAACAAGCCGACCACCAGCGAAGTGAAGACGAATGAGAAGTAATTGCAGAGGCGCGCAACCATGCCCTTGCCGGTGGACACGAACAGCCAGGCGCGGTGTACCTCCAGCCCGTCAATCATTTCCCTAGCATGGAACTTGCCACGATAGGCCGCGTGGATCCGCATGTTCGGATAGTTGGGCATGGCGGTGAGCACGGTCACCTCGGCACCTTTTGAATGCAACGCTTTGGCCGTGGCGAACAGGCGGTTTTGGGGTGCGCCCGTCTCGGGCGGGAAGTACTGGGTGAGAAAGATGATCCTCATGCCAATGGCGCATTGGCTTTCAATGCCTCGTCAGCTTCGAGCTCCCGTATGGCTTCGGTATGGGTGATAAAATGGTGGCCGCGCTCCTTCAAATGCATCAGTAACCACTCGTACCACGCCTTCCATGTGGCGAAAGCGGGACTATAGTAGCGGTCGTGAAAAAGGATACTGGCATACTGAAGGCCGACTTGCTCCGCTTCCCCCAACTTGGCGATGGTGTATTGCTTGGCGCCTTCCAAATCCCGGCTTTGGTAACGCTTGGCACCATCCATGGCCCAGCCGTCCATGAGCAGCAGTGGGAATTCCCACATACCATGCAAGCGGTAAGGGTCACGGGGCCCTTGGATGGTGGCATCGAAACGGTACCCGGTAGCGGCCAGCTTGCGGAACGTGGTGTCGTCCTGGCGCAGGTAGTGCATGCGGATGCCGAAATCATGGGTGCCGCTGATGGTGGCGAAGCGCCGGTATTCCTCCTGCATGGCCGCTTCATCGGTGTAGGCAATGCCGTGAACACCGGCCTCGAAGCCGCGCGCCATCACCCGGGGCACGTGCTTCTCTGCGTGGCGCAACGGATAGGAAAGGCCTACGCCATTGGCCATGCCGAAGAAAAAGCAGGAACGCAGGCCATGCTGCTCGTGCAGGTCCATGAGTTCTTCGATACGCTCCCAGCGGTTGTGCACAAGCCCGGCATAGCGCAGTCCAACTTCCTTCAGTGAGATCTTGGCGAGCACGTGCTCTAAATGCGCGCGCACCAGGAACTTGGGGATGATCAGGTCCTTCCAATGCTCCCACACGGTGATGTGGTCGACGTCGTGGCTGAGGATCACCTTCATGCTTCAGAACTGGTGGCGCCAATTGCGCTTAAGCAGCACTTCCATCAGGAAGGAAGCGCGGTTCACGGTGAAATACGGCGTGAGCGTGGCGCCGAAGCCGCGGAAGAAGCGCTCCACATCGGGGATCATGCTCCCTTCCAGATCGAATTGCGCAATGCCACGCATCGCTGCTTCCGCGATGCAGGCATCCACGGTGAGCGCCCCCGCACCGGCATGGCCGCCCGCCTTCACGTGGCCACCGAGCAGGTAGTAGGCCCTGTGCGCATCCACGCCGCAAAACGCGGCGGCCACGGCCTGACCCTTCCATTCGGTGATGAAGGCATAGCCTTGGCCGGTATCCAGGAATGCGGTGAGGATGCGGTCCACCTTGGCCCGGTCCAGCGATTTTTCCTTGCGGTTGAAGGTGGCCTCGATCAACGGCAGCACCTCATGCCGGGTGGCGCTGCGTACCTCCACCCCATCGCTTGCGGCCTTCTTGATCGCGTTGCGGGTTTCGGCCGCGTAGTCTTTGCGCACGGCTTCGATCCCGGCTTTCAGGTTGATGCGGTACGTGTAGTTGGGGATCACCTTGGCCCCGGCCCAGATGTATGGCTGCATGTCCGTTTCCCCGGTGGGAAAGCCAATGGTGACCACACCGGGCAACCGGACCAGAAAGGCAGCCACCGCCGCGTGCAGCCGCTTGACATCGCCGTTGCGCTTGGCGGGGTTTTTCGCGCGTAAATCCGCCAAGTAGGCGCAATGCTGCATGAACGGTGGCTGGCTCCATAAGGTGATCGCGTTGCGCTTGGTACGGGTGAGATGGAAAACGGCCAACACCGCGCCCTTGTCGTCCAATACTCCGTAGCGTTTCAGGGCATTGCCTTGGATGGCGCGCCATTCCTGGCGGTGGAAAAAGCCCGCTTCCGGCCTATCAGCGCAAAAGGCATCCCATGCCGCATCGGTGATCGGTTCCACGTTCATCATTCCAGTTGGCGGTAAAGATCGACCAACCGGGTACTTTCGCTTTCCCAACTATAGTGTTGCTCCACTTCCTTGCGGCCCGCAAGCGCTTTTGCACGACGGCCTCCAGCATCGGATCCTGCTTCGCGAATGGCGTTGGTGATGATCACAGGTTCCCTTGCATCGGCGAACCAGGCATACTTTCCAAAAGTCTGTCGCCAGAACGGGAAGTCGCTCAACAGCATCGGCAGTCCGCAGGCCATGTACTCGAAGGTTTTGATGGGCAAGCTGATCATGTAGTTGTGTACCGGGTATAGCAAGCATACGCCGAGGTCGGCGGCGCGCACGTGATCGTACACGGCATCCATGCGCACTTGGCCCAGGTCGTCCACTTGTTTCCACGCGGGCAGGGCTGCGCATTCCGCGCGGTAGGCTTCATCGGCCCAAGGGCCCAGCAGCTTGAGGCGCACTTCGGGGAGGGCTTCCAAGGCCATCACCACTTCCTTGATCCCCCGGATGCGTGAAAGCCCGCCGACGTAGATCAGGGTGAAGCGTTCATCACGCGGCACCGTCTTCAACGTCCGGTCAATGAGGGCCAGCACAGGCAGGTTGCGGATCACCACCACCTTGGCGGCCTGCGCGGGATGCCGCCGCACAATGTCCTCACGCATGCTTTCCACTACTACCAACACTCGGTCCAGCTTGTGGATCGCGAGGTCCTCGAACCAGCCATAGCAGCGGGAAGCCAGTTTGCGGAACCAAGCCGGGCCAAGCCAGGCCTTGGTGAGGATGTGCCCGCGCATGGACTCGTGCATGTCATAGACCACCTTGGCTCCTCCCTGTTTCAGCAACAGCGCGACCCACAGCAATTCAGGATCGTGGATCTGATAGATGCTTGCCTTCAGCTTCCGAGCTACCCGTAAGGCCCGCCATGCACCAACGAGCGGGCGCCAAAGCCGTGATCCAGGCACCCGCACCGATAGGATTTGTACACCGTTTTCCTCCGTGGCCTGGTCGATCGGCGCGATCAGGAACACATCGAACCCAGCGGCGGCCAGGGTGCGGCACTGCTTGAAGAAGATGCGGTCATCGAACGCACCATGTACCGTGGTGATGTGGCAGACGCGGGTCATGGGATAGGTTCTCCGGCGGGCTGCAGCCAAAGGAACAACAGGAGGGTGAGGCCCCAACCATGGGTGAGCAGCACGGTAGGCAAGGCACTTCCGCTGAGCGCGAGCAAAGGGAAAGCATTAAGCGCTATGGCCCATTGCCAACGCAGGCCAAAGATCCGCTGCACTATCAGTAGCACAAGCGCCGTGATCAATCCCGCCCCCAGCAAGCCCCAGGACCCGAAATTCGCATAGCCGTACATGAAGGAGGCTGTGCCCATGGTACCGGGCACGTTTTTCGCGGCCATTGCAGGATAAGCCAGTTCGTACACTTTCTCGGTGTAGTCCACATACGGCACATGAAGCACCATGGCCAAAGGCCGCACGGCCCCGCCTTGGGCATACGGAAGGTCCGAAGGAATGTGGTTGAACCATTCCGCCACGGTCCATCCGGGCATGAGCAGAACCCGCCGACCTACACCAAACAAAGCATCCATCAGGAAGCCGTGCTCCTTCACCCCCGCATCTTCCGGCACTGCCACGGCCGCGTTGTCTTTGGTCGGTTCCGAGCGAAGTTTCTGCGGATTGGCTGCGGTGGAAAGCAGCACGGTGAACAACAGGAACACGAGGGTAAGCACGGAAACCGACCGCCATTGGCGGGCGATCAAAAAGGCTGCCCACAAGGGAATAAAAAGGGTAATGACAAAGCTCTTTGCCAACAAGGAAGCTGCGTATAGCGAAGCGGAAGTCGCCAACAACCAAAACAATCGCCGGTGCGTGGACCAAGCAAGCAGCAACGCCATCGGCACAAGCGCCTTGATCATGAGGTGAGAGAAATAGTCAAGCAACAACGGAATATCCTGCCCCGCGGCCCGCCTGATGGCAACGATCCGCAAATCATCCTGCTCGTGCATGGCTTCCCACAGGGGGACACCCCCCAACCAGGACCAGTGCAGAACCATTTGAATGGCTTGCGCAACAAGAATAAGTTGGATAAACCTTAGGATATGTGGTGATGGTGCCCTCTTCGGAGCCCAATTGCGGGGAACCAGTCTATCCAGCATCACATACGCAGCCAACAAAGGACCCACGTACAGGGCCATATCCGGCAAGTACCGTAGCCCAGTGCGTTCGGCAAGACCCGCCAATAGCAAACACACGATCACCAAGTGCATGGCAATCACTCCGTGATGAGTCAAGGATGTTCTCATCCTATAGTGCCTAATGAACGTTCGTACCTGCCCACATGCCACCACACCAACACAGCATATCCTCCGTATGCCAACACTTCCGTGGTGCTCAGCAGGGCCATGAACTGCGGAGCGGGCACATGCTTGAACAAGGGTAGCACCGCCAGCAAAAGGGCATAAAACACCGGAAACAACATGGCCGCCTTCACTTTGCCCATGGCAATGAGCTGGCTGCCCAACGGGCTGCCGACCAGCTGGGCCACGTAGCCCCAGATCAATATGCCTGCTATATGGCCTGCGTACCGCCATTGCTCGCCAAGAATGGTGGCGAAGAGAAATTCCCCGAACAAATTAACCACCATGGCGATCAGTAGGGACAGCCCCACCAAGGCCCAAGTCACCCTTTTCAAGTCAGCCTGTATGGACAACCGTTCCCTAACACGCGTGGCCGTGCGTTCAAACAACACCTGCCCAAGGGCCACGCTCACCATGCTGATGGGCACTAGCAGGTACTGGCGTGCGAAATTGTGCTCTCCCACCACTTTCACATCGTAAAAGGTTACCATGAAGATCACCGCCAGGCCGGAGGCCACGGCATTGAGCACGGCGGGCCATGCGTTGTGCAAGGGCCAGTCACGATATACGAAAAGGGCGTGGCGGATACGCGCAAGATCCCATCCTTTACCCAACGGGAATTGCCGCACCACGATCCACAACGTGGCCATGGAGTACACCAGCCAGCCCAGGACGTAACCGGAAACCAGCCCATTACGCCAGGAAACCAAGCCGAAGAGCAAGGTCAGGGAGGTTACTGCCACGGATTGAAGCACCTTTTGCCGGGCAATCACCGGAAAGGCTCGTTGACGCAATAGCCATTGCAGCAATACCAATTGCAAACCGCCAAGGAGCGTCAGAACCACCAAAGCCCCTGCCAAATCTTGCAGCCCGACAAGGCCGCGGGTTTGTTCCAGCCGCGCCCCAAAGAACAACAGCACACCTGCTACAAGAACAGTGGTGCCCACCACTAGCAGCACCGCCCCTTTCACCAGGTCGCCGGCCTGGGCATTGCTGGCCGGGAGCACGATGGCCTGGTCATATCGCCATGCGGCAAGCACATTGAGGATATTGAACACCGCGAGCAACGTACCGAACACTGCGAACTGCTCCGCATCATACAGACGTGCGATAACGGGGGCCAACAGGAAAGGAATGGCCTGAGCAATCACGGTACCGCTGAACAGCATAGTGACGGAGCGGAAGAAACCGGTCGCTCCAGAGGGCTTTCCGGCCGCGGCGCTCATACCTGAACCGGTTGTTCACCCGTGCGGTGCAACCCCACGCCCCTCAAGAACTCCAGCGTGGCCAGGTCGCTGTCTTTTCCATCGGGCCCCAAAGGCAACACCTTAGCCTCCCCCTGCCGCCACCAAAGCCGATCGCGCACCTCGGCATGCGGGCAAATGATGCCCGACGCAAAAAATGCCGCCACCTGCGAGAACAGCCCGCCAAGCAAGGGACGCCATTTGCCCGGCGTGCCGGACCGGTCAAGATCCGGGCCGGCGAACGTGATCACCACCGGTACATTGCTCACCAGCACGGCGAACAACGCGGTCAATGATCCGTAATGCACATGCACTACGTCGGGCCGGTCCTTGGCCAGGCGCTTTTTCATCTGCCGCCGCAATTTTACCAAGCGCGCCGGTGAGGCTCTCCGGGGCATGCGGAACACGGTTACCACGGCGCCGTCGTTGCCAAGGACATCAAACTGGCCCGCCAGGTCCTTGGGCAGCGCAGCTCCCTTTTCGCCGGGTACCACGGCCATGATCCTCAATTGGCCATTGTCACGCGTGCCCAACCGCACCAATTCACTGCGCACATAGCGCACATCGCGCCAGGTGGCCCAGCCCAGCCAGCACATGCTGGCCACCAGCACAATGCCCATGGTGTACCATGGGGTGGGCACGGCAAGGTGGAAAACGCTTCCGGCCAGCAAAATACCGAATGCGGCCAGCAGGTTCAGCCCGTTGCGGGGCGTATGGAAATAGGCGTCGAGCACACTGCGCATGCCATTGAAGAAAGCGAATGGCAGTGCACCGATGAAAATGATGCGTGCCATGGGCAGGTAGGCTTCGCCGGTGGGCCCCAGGTAGGCCAGCAACAACGGGCGCGACAGCAACTCGAAGCCGATGGTAAGCGCAACGGAGACGATGAATACCAGGCGCGTCATGCGGGCGATCTGTTTTTCCAGGCGCAGGTGGTCGCCCGAGGCGAGGCGGCCCGCGGCCGCTGGCAACAGCAGCAGGGCCACGGGCGAGAACACCGCGGCGGCCAAATTGAGCAGGGTCGCCCCGAAGCCGACCTCGCCGCTCACATCCAGCCCGTGGGTGCGCAAGGCCACGTAACCGGGTATGGTCAGCAGGGCGCCCAATGCCACATCGCCCGGTACGCGCGGCAATCCGTACCGAAGCAATTCACTGCGTTCCTGCCGTCTTTTGCCATCCCCTGTTGCTGCTGCCAGGGACGGTGCAATGCTCAGCAATGGCACGGCCACCCAGCCAATGCCCGTGGCCCATAGCACTGTGGCCATATCCGACCACAACATAAATGCCCCGCACGGGATAATGGCCAGCACCATCAATTGCACGAAGTTGGCGGTGATGGTGGCCGGCTTGCCCCGCAGGAAGCCGTAGGCCACCCCATGCAGTGTAATGCCCACCGCCATCAGGGCCAGCGGTGGTACCAGCGGCGCGCTGTCCTCTGTTCCGTAAATCGCCCAGGCCAACGGCTTGGCCAGCAGCACCGACAGCAGCATGGTAAGCACGCTCAATGGCAGCACCCATGCGAACGCCCCGCGCAGGTATCCCCGCTTCTGCTCCGGGCCGCGGCTCATGGCCACATAGCGCGTAAGCCCCACCATGGCCCCCATAAGAATGATGGGGAACACAAAGGAGACGGTGCGCCGAACGATCACGTAGATATCCAGGTCCTGTTTGCTTACCTGCGCGGCCAGCCGGTAGGTGAGGATCATGCCCAGCATGGAAAGGCCCTCGGTGAGGGTGGTGAGCAGGCTGTCCCTGCCCTGCGGCGATTTCAGGAAGTTCCAGATCTTGCCGGCCATGCGCGGCGAAAGTACTTCTTGCAGTGCGCGCGGCTTTTCATCCGTGCCTGGTACCGTTCATCCTATCCGGCCGGCGTGCTGTGGGCAAGGGCGTATCTTTCGCGGCGATAGAAGGCAGCATGGAATTTTTTCAATGGCATTGGTGGGCCGGCATGGCCTTGTTGATGATGATCGCGGAGATCTTTCTCCCCGGCTTCTTTCTGTTCTGCCTGGGCATCGGCTGCATTGCCGCCAGCATTACGGCGGCATTGGGGTTCGGCGCAGCCGTTCAATTGCTCCTCTTCTCCGCTTTTTCCCTGGTGGCCTTCTTCACCATCCGCCCGGTGCTTATGCGCCGTTTCTGGCATAAGGGCCATGTACCCATGAACGCCGATGCCATAGTGGGCATGCGCGGACATGTTTCACAGGATTTCGACCCCGGCCTGCGTTTGGGCCGCGTACAGGTGGGCGGCGACGATTGGCGCGCCGAAAGCCTGTCCGATGCTCCTTTGCGCATCGGCGATCCCGTGCAAGTGGTACGTGTGGAAAGCAACACCCTGATCATTAAACCTATCATCAATCCCTGAAAACAGCATGACACCAGGCACCGTCGTTCTCCTGCTTATCGCCTTCTTCGTCATCTTCATCGTGGCCAAGGGCGTGCGCATTGTACAGCAAAGCGAGGCCATGATCATCGAGCGCTTCGGCAAGTACCGAGAGACCTTGACGGCGGGCTTCAACATCATCATACCCGTGTTTGACAAGCCGCGCGAGATCATCTTCCGCTACTCGCGTGAGCTGCCCGACGGCAACAAGTATGTACAGTTCGTGAAAAAAGAGCGGCTGGACCTGCGTGAAACGGTTTATGATTTCCCCAAGCAGAACGTGATCACCAAGGACAACGTGATGACCGAGATCAACGCGCTGCTCTACTTCCAGATCATGGACCCGGTAAAGGCGGTGTACGAGATCGAAAACCTGCCGATGGCCATTGAAAAGCTTACCCAGACCACGCTGCGCAACGTGATCGGCGAGCTGGATCTCGACGAGTGCCTCACCAGCCGCGATACGATCAATGCCAAGCTGCGCGCCATTTTGGACGAGGCCAGCCACAAATGGGGGGTAAAAGTGAACCGGGTGGAATTGCAGGACATCAACCCCCCGCGCGACATCCGCGAGGCCATGGAAAAGCAGATGCGTGCCGAGAGGGACCGCCGGGCGCAGATCATCGATGCCGAAGGCAGCAAGCGCGCCGTGATCCTGAGCGCCGAGGCCGTGCAGCAAAAACAGATCAACGAGGCCGAGGGCCAGAAGCAGGCACAGGTGCTGCAGGCAGAAGGCGATGCCCAGGCCCGTATCCGCAGGGCACAGGGCGAAGCCGAGGCCATACGCTTGGTGACCGAGGCCATTAAGGGGGCCAATGCCGATCCCGCGAGCTACCTGATCGCCATGCGCTACCTGGAGACCTTGCAGGAAATGACCAGCGGCAAGGACAACAAGGTCGTGTACATCCCCTATGAGGCAACCGGCGTGCTCAGCAGCCTTGGCGGCATCAAGGATATGCTGGAGGTGAGCAAGAAAATGATGTAGCCCGGCGGTACCTGGCCCATGCGCCCGGCGTTTCCGCGGTTTTTCGGGCCGGGCACCATCGTTCGCGGAGCGTTGCTACCTTCGTGCAATGGCACGCTCATATGATACCCTTTCCCAAGCGGTGAACGACCTGATCGCCCGCGGTTATTCCGACGACCTTGTCCTGGACCAGGAATGTGTGCTTTGCAGCGGCAAGAATGCATCGCTGAACCCCGATGAATTCGTGATCGATGAGTTCCACCGTTTCGAAGGGGAAAGCAACCCCAGCGACGAAAGCATCGTGTACGCCATCAGTTCCGAGAAGCACGGCGTGAAAGGGGTGTTGGTAAATGCATTCGGCCCAAGCGCGGCGGCGATCAACCAGGCCATGGTGAAGAAACTGGATGTGCGCCACCCCTACCCCCCGCGGGATTAGGAGCGCAACTTGTCCAAGGCCGCGTTCACAGCCTTCGCCTCGGTGGCACTTAGCTTTTCTGCCACCAGGCCCATCATCCGTTCGGTCTCATCGTCCATGGAGGCCAGCAGCTCCTTCCCCTTTGGCGTGATATGCAGGTAAACCACCCGGCGGTCCTGCTCGCAGCGTTCACGTGCCACAAGGCCCTTCCCGATCAGTTTGTCCGTTAGGCGGGTCGCGTTCGGTGCACGGTCCAACATGCGCTCCAGCACCGATCCCATACTCATACGCTGGTCCCCGGCTCCCCGGAGAATCCGCAAAATATTGTACTGCTGCGGGCTCAGGGCATACGGCCGCAGACGCTCAATGTCCATGTGGCGGAGCCAGTTGGACGTGAAGAGCAGGTTCAGGAAAAGCTTCTGGTGCTCGCTCTTGAACTCCATATTGAGTTCCTCCTCAATTTTCACCATGGTCCACAAAGGTACATGGCCACTATTTTCCATGGAAATAATATTCCGTCATGCGCCGCTGTTATTTTGGCCGCATAGTTAGGATCCACCATGCGCACTTTTCTCCTCTTTGCCGTGGCCGCGGCCGTACAAGCGGCCGGTTGCAGCAGTAACCCGCAAGAACCCATGGCGGCCTCCGTGGCCGTAGGCACCGAAGCAAGCAGTCCCGCCAACCCGGCGGAGCAGCCCGAAACCGGCGCTGCGGCCGATTCCCTGATTGCCCTTATGGGGCCGCTGCAGGGTAAGGTGGTGGCCGATATGTTCGCTGGCAATGGCTACTACACCTGGAAATTGCTGGCTGCCGGTGCGCGTGTGCTGGCACTGGATGATGACCCCGGGGCCATTGCCCGGTTACAAGCGTGGAAGGCCAGCCAGGGAATCGGCGATGATCGGCTGTTGATCCGTCAAACCACACCGGGCAATCCGGGCCTTATGGCCGATGAAGCGGACCTCGCCCTGGTGACCCGCGAGTTCAGCACCTTGCCGGACCGCGAAGCTTGGGTCAATCAGCTCATGGCCGACATCAAATCGCCACACACCTTCTATCTGGTCAATTATTTCCCGGTCCAAACCGTGGATGGGCCACCGCTGGCCCAACGCATGGGCTATAACGCGGTTTCCGATGAATTGACCAACATGGGCGTTCAGGACATCGGCATTTATTACAAGAAGCTGCCCAACCGCTGGGTAATCTTCGGGTCCAACCCGCCCGTGGTGCTGGACCCGTCGGAGAATTAGGCGGTGCCCTTCCTGGTGCATGCCATGTGAGGCTCGGGTTTTGGCGGGTGCCCAGCTCCGGTTTAATCACCACGGCACGCACAATCTTGACATCAAGGGTTGGATCAGGCTTCTGATGTCCTTTTGATGAATGCGGTTCACGCAACCTTCTGGAAGTGAGCCATTCCGACGTATGCATGGCCATGCATATCTGGGTTTTGGGAACTGATGCGCTCCCAGACATGGTTTCGGCTGGGCTGATGTGGTGGCCTTGCGGCGTTTGTGGTTGACATAGCTGACTGGAGACCAGTCAGTCCGACGTATGCATGGCCATGCATACCTGGTTTTTGGGGAAGTGCCCAGCTCCGGTTGAATCACTACGGCACGCACAACCTGAACATCAAGGTTTGTTAGGCTTCAGGCATCCATTTGATGAATGCGGTTCACGCAAGCTGCTGAACGGGATGCATTCCGACGTATGCATGGCCATGCATACCTGGGTTTTGGCGGGTGTCCAGCTTCGGTTGAATCACCACGGCACGCACAATCTTGACATCAAGGATTGGAACAGCTTCTGATGTCCTTTTGATGAAAGCGGTTCACGCAACTTTCTGGAAGTGAGCCATTCCGACGTATGCATGGCCATGCCTTGGGCACGAGGGTGGTTCAAAAAGAAAAAGGGAGGCCGGAACCTCCCTTTCCCTTTTCACCCAACAGGGATCACTTCATGAATGTGACCTTGAATTCCACCCGGCGGTTTTTCGCCCGGCCTGCAGCGGTGTTGTTATCGGCCACCGGTTGCGTATCGCCATGGCCAAAGCTCTTCATGCGGTCACCTTCCACGCCCTTCCCTTCCAGGTAAGTGCGCACCGAAGCGGCGCGGTCCTCGCTCAACTTCAGGTTCATGTCGGCTTTCCCCTGGCTGTCGGTGTGGCCGTGGATCTCCAGGTTATAGCTTGGGTTCTCCTTCATCACGTTCACCACTTCGTTCAATATGCCGAAGCTGGTGGGTTTGATGGTGGCCTTGCCGGTTTCAAATTGAATGCCGGTCAGGGCTTTTTCGAAAAGCTTCTTGGTTTTTTCGGAAAGCTCGGGGCAACCGTGGTTGCTGGCCGGCCCGGCCACGGTCGGGCAGCGGTCCAGGTTGTCGGGTATGCCATCGCCATCCGTATCCGGGCATCCGTTGAACTTGGCAGGGCCGGCCACGTCCGGGCATGCATCCATGTTATCGGGTATGCCGTCACCGTCGCGGTCGGGGCAGCCTTGTAGCGATGCCAGGCCCGGGGTATCGGGGCACAGGTCATCCTTGTCGGGTACCCCGTCGCCATCTCGGTCCTCCTCGGGGTGCACGTTCACGCTGATCCCGTCCAAATAATAATAGGCGCGCTGGCTGTCGGCTCCCTCAATCACTTTTTTCGTATCGAAGCCGCCGTTGATGAACGCACCGATGATCAGGAATTTTTCGTTGCCATCGGCAGTGAATGTCCCGGTCACCTCGGTCCAGTTCTGTTTGTCATCCAACACCTTGGTGCTGCTAACCTGCGGCTTCTCCACCAAAAAATGCGTGTGGTTGTACTGCAGCTTTACCGGGGACAGGTAGGCCCCGATCCCGCTCACGGCACGGTCGCTTCCGTTGGCCAGCTTCACGCGGAATGTCACATCATATTTCTCGCCTGCCGTCAGTGGCGCGCTCAATTCGGTCTGCACATATTCAGAATAGCGCTGGTAGCCGGGGCGGAACGGGCTTTCCTTGCCATTGAGCATGCGCTTCCAGTTGGTGCGCAGGTCTTCCTTGTAGGCCACAAAGCCGGCGAAATGTTCGCCATCGAAGGCGGTGGCACCGGTGCCCAGCTCGTTGTCGGGGATGCCCACGGTATTGTGCTTGGCCCCTTTGGAAAAGAGATCTGCCGTGCCCTTGTTCGGGTTGGACCAGCCGTTGGCATGCCCCAATTGGTCCCAGGTCTTCACCGGTTTTTTCACATCCTCGAAATTGCCGTTGCGCACCAGGTTCTCACCGGTGCCTTGGGCGAAGGCCGATACGGACAACAGTGTTCCGGCCACCCAGCTCAAATAGTTCACTTTCATGATCAATGGTTGGTTTTCGTTTAATGAAAAAAAAGGGGATGACACACCCCCCTTCTTTTCGGCCGCTAAGATATCCCGGCCCGGTTACTCGGGGTCTTGCCCCGTGCCTAAATCATGCAATTCTACCTTGTCCAAGTAATAATATGCATACTGGTTGTCGGCTCCTTCGATGATCCTTTTGGTATCGAAAATGGCCGTGGGGAAGGTTCCGATGATCAGGTAGCGCTCATCACCGTCGGCCACGAACCGGCCCTTCACCTCCACCCATTTCCCCCTTTCCTCCAGGATCTTCTCCTCCACCACCTGTGGCCTTTCCGTTAGGAATGAGCGGTTTGGGTAATTCAATTCGATCTCCGAAAAATGGGCACCAATGCCGGCCACCGCCCGATCGCTGTTGTCCGCCAGCGCCACTTGGAAGGTCAGCTCGTAGGCATGTCCTTCCACCAAGGGCTTGGGAAGTTCGATCCACGGATACTCCGAATAGGCATTCCATCCCGGCTTGAAGGGATCTTCCGGCCCACGGTCGAAGTCGCGTCGCTGGTCGTCCTTCCAGGCCATGAAACCTGCGTAGCGCACGCCGTCCACCGGCTCCATGCTGCCATAAGCATTCTGGGGAATGCCCACCGTTTTCGCACTGGCACTCTTCGCGAACAGTTCAGCCATTCCCAAGGTGGCGTTCCGCCAACCGATGGCCCGTTCCAACTGGTCGTAGGTGGTGGGCTCCTTGCTCACTTGCTCGAAATTGCCATTGGGAACGAGGTTGTTTTGTCCGGTCGGCTGTTGCGCGAACAGGTTGCCCGCCCACGCGATACAGAGCATGGCCGGGAACAAACATGAACCCGGGAACAGGGTTGCCTTCATTTCAGGTCATTCTTGAATTCCAACCGGAACTTTTCAAGCTTCGGCTGGATCACCAAGTTGCAATAACCGTGCTCGGGGTTTTTGCGGTAGTAAAAGCGATGATGCTCCTCGGCCGGAAAGAACTTGCCCATAAGCTGGATCTGCGTTACGATCGGGCCTTTCCATCTGCCGCTCCTATCCAGCTTTTGCAATTGCTGTTCCGCCTCCACCTGTTGTTCCAGGTTTTGGCAAAAGATCACCGATCGGTATTGGGGGCCCATGTCGCCCCCTTGGCGATTGAGCGAAGTGGGGTCGTGCGTGGCCCAGAAAACATCCAGCAATTTGGAGAAGCTGATCACACGCGGGTCGTAGGCCACCCGGGTCACCTCGGCGTGGCCGGTGGTGCCGGTGGACACATCGCCATAGTTCGCACGTGAGGCGTCGCCACCCATGTAGCCGGGTTCGGCTTTCAACACGCCTTTCAACTCGCTAAAGACGGCCTCCGAGCACCAAAAACAGCCTGTGCCGAATACGGCCATGGTTTGTGGAACATGTGGCGGTGGGGTACTGGGCATGGGTTGATCGGGTAGGGTAACTGTTGCAAAGATGCATTTTATGCCGATAAAAAAAGGAAGCCCCGGCGGAAACCGGGGCTTGAGCGGGAAACGGGACTCGAACCCGCGGCCCTCAGCTTGGGAAGCTGATGCTCTACCAACTGAGCTACTCCCGCGCAGGCCGCGAAAATAGCATGCGGAACGATCGGCCTAAAAGATTTTGTGCCCATGCTCGGCCGGGCCTTCGCCAACAGAGGATTGTCCTGCGGGCCTTCCTTCGGGGTGAGGGACTTCAGGCAAAGCCAGCTGCGCTACGCGCATCCAAGGCTTTTTACTTACCCTCGCCAACAGAGGATTGCCCTGCGGGCTTTCCCTCGGGGGGAGGGACTTCAGGCAAAGCCAGCTGCGCTACGCGCATCAGGGGCTTTTTACTTGGGCCTTCGCCTATGGAGGATTGCCCTGCGGGCTTTCCTTCGGGGGGAGGGACTTCAGGCAAAGCCAGCTGCGCTACGCGCATCAGGGGCTTTT
>JBIQIX010000002.1:323849-341465 GCA_044507815.1 Flavobacteriales bacterium
TACTTGGGCCTTCGCTCAAGCTTCGCTTGGCTTGGCCCAAGTAAAAAGCCCTTGCACAAATCGCAAGGGCTTTGCCTGGTCGGGGTGAGAGGATTCGAACCTCCGGCCTCTACGTCCCGAACGTAGCACTCTAACCGGGCTGAGCTACACCCCGAGGCCCCGATAAGGGGCGGCAAATATAGAACGCGGCACGAACGATCATGCATTTTCCATAGGCTGGGTACTGCCCACCGTTGCCTCGCTGCCCATGCCGCTCATGGTTCCAAGGGCATGGGCAGGCATCCTCACCCGCCCTGTGCTCGTCTTGTATATGGAATGCGGAAACACATGTCACGCTCATACAAAATAGCACTCATCCTGAAGAGCCGCAGCAGCTTGCCCGTGTATACCGACCTTTCGCAACTGTCGGACCGCGAGCTTGAGGAGCAGGTGCGGACGTGGGTAAAGCGCATGGCGGTTGATGAGAGCAAGGTGATCGCGCGCATGCCGTTGGGCAACCCGGCGATCAGCCTCAACTGAACGGGCGGCTTTGGTGCAAAGCGTATATTCGCGGCATCAAACCTGTTGACCCCATGTTGGAGCACGAGCACGAAGGCCACTTTCCCGATGAGGCCGAGCAGAACGAGATCGGTGGACCGGTAACCCTGGCCATCATGATCTTTGGCATGGTGATCCTGATCATCTGGGCGATCAGTTAGGCTTCCCTATCGGGCTTTTGATCAAGCGTCACCCGCGCGTTCCAAGTATTCGTCGCGGCGCACCAGCGCCAACCAATTGTTATCGAGCTCGATGAAGCCGTGCTCGAAGCAGAAAATGTACACGTTGCCCACCTTGGTGCGGTAAATGTTGGTGTGGTACATGAAGTTGTAGCCACGTTCCACCAGCTTATCGCGGTGCACCTTCGTTTTGCCCGCCGGGTTCAGCTCGCTCAAGATCCGCCGGTTCCGTTTGAGCGTGTTCACCACGTTACGCACGTAGTTGATCGGCGCATTGTTGGTGCGGTAATGGAACAGGTTGCGGCACGCATCGGTGCAAAACTTCTTGTCGGTGCGGCCCTGTATGGCCTCCCCGCATTCAAGGCATACTTTCTTCTGGCCGGTACGATCTGCGAGCATGATGCCGAAAGTAGGATTATTCCCCAATAAAAAAACCCCTCCGTATGGGAAGGGCTTTTTCAATGTTGGCGCGAAAGGCTTACTCGGCCGCGTCCTGTTCTTCCTTTTTCGCGCTCGCGCTGCCCTTCAATTCAGCATGCTTGGCAAAGCGCTTCTTGAACTTGTCAACGCGGCCAGCCGTGTCGATCAGCATCATCTTGCCCGTGTAGAAAGGGTGCGAAGTGCTGCTGATGTCCAGTTTCACCAAGGGGTACTCATTGCCGTCCTCCCAGGTAGCGGTATCCCGCGTATTCGCGCAGCTCTTGCCAAGGAACATTTGCTCATTGGTCATGTCCTTGAAGATCACGGTGCGGTAATTCTCGGGATGGATGCCTTTTTTCATGTTGGTTTCGTCTTCTTCCGCCGATGACCGACCGGCGTACGGGGGCGCAAATGTAGCTAAAATCGGACATGTGTGATGGCGGCCACAAAAAGATGCCGCGCAATATGGCGGTCCCGATCACGTATGGTAGGTCAACCCCATCTTTGCGCACTTTGCCCGCCCAACGATACATCATCCTCGCCGCCATGCTGGCCGTGGCCTTGGCCGGTTGCAGACGCGATCAATTGTTCACGGATTCAACCAGCGCGAAGCTCAACTTCTCGCAGGATTCCATACTCTTCGATACCGTGTTCACCACGGTGGGGACAGTGACCCGCCGCTTCGTTGCGCGCAACCCCAACAGCGATGGCGTTCGCGTGGCCATTCAACTTGAAAAAGGCCAGGCCTCCGTATACCGGATCAATGTTGACGGTACCCCGGGCATCAGTTTCAGCAACGTGGAAATAGCCGGTGGCGACAGCCTGTTCATATTCGTGGAGGCCACACTGCAGCCCGGCAACAGCAATACGCCGTTCGTGATCGAGGACCACATCCTGTTCAACACCAATGGGAACCAACAGCGGGTTACCCTGAGCGCATGGGGACAGGATGCCCACTTCTACCGGCCGGACACCTGCATCACAGGCCTACCCTGCTTCAGTTACATCGCCGGCGGGTACGACGCCAATGGCGTGCAGATCTGCGAAACCGTGCATTGGACGAACGACAAGCCCTACGTGATATACGGCTATGGCGTGGTGGACAGCTGTTCCACGCTGATCATCGACCCTGGCGTGAGGGTGTATTTCCATGGGGGGGCCGGGCTTTGGGTATATCGCGGGGGAAGGATACAGGCCAATGGCACGGTGGAGGAGCGGATCACTTTCCGGGGTGATCGGCTGGAACCCATGTACGCCGACCTGCCCGGCCAATGGGACCGGATCTGGATCAATGACGGACCGTCCGACAACCTATTGCAGAACGTGGAGATCAAGAACGCACTGATCGGGCTGCAGGCCCAGAGCTGGATCGGCACCCCCGGCCAGCCCACGGGTGGAAACTGGTTGGCCCTGAACAATGTGGCCATACGCAACTGCTCCGTGGCCGGCCTGCTTTCAGAAAATTACCGCATCAGGAGCACCAACCTGCTGGTGGCGGATTGCGGCCAATATTGCGTGGCCCTTACCGGGGGCGGCCAATACAAATTCAACCACAGCACCGTGGCGAACTATTGGCGGTACGACGTGCGCCAGGAACCCGCCTTCGTGCTGAGCAATGCATTCACCGATCTGTACGGTTCCACCCAAGTGCGCGAGATCGAGGACAGCGAATTCCGAAACGGGATCATCTTCGGCAACAACAACAACGAATTCCAGCTGGCGGTCAGCGACCAGGCCGGCACCCAATTCCACTTCAAGAATTTCCTCTTCCGCACCGACCAATCGACGTCCGACCCCGCGCGCTTCGGAACGGGCACCATTTACCGCAACAACAACCCGGGCTTCGTAAGCGCCAACGATGGAGATTTCCACTTGGCCCCGAATGCCTTTGCGGCCGGCAAGGGCTTCGATCCATTCGGGGCCGACCCCCTGGCCGCCTACGATCTGGACGGCGTGTTAAGGTCCAGCGACCAGTCCGACCTGGGGTGCTACACCACTCCTTGACGATTGGTCATTTGGCCCAAGTGACCCGGCCGATCCAGCGCCAAATGAGGCTTTTCGCGGCCGCTCCGAAGATAAATGGACGGACGTTGGTTGTTGAAAACACGCGCAGAAATCGCGCGAATCTAACGAACCGCGTTCTTGTGGCTGCTTTGGGGTGCGCCCCTCCATGACGGAGGGAAACTCTATGATCCACAGGCAGTTGCACTATCCGAACCTATATTCACCACCGCGGCAGGTTTGCTGCCAACGCACGCGCGCCACGCATGGACGCATAAGCCCTTTACCGGTTGCCTCTTGTTGAAAACATTTTTCTTCTTGCGATTGCGGAAAATGATTTTTTGATTAGCCGCCCCAAAGCCAAACTCACCCAGCCACGTCTGCACCCCTTAGCAGGCATTGGGGGGGCCCGCTTTGGGAACCAAATCCCAAACCAAAGTCCCTACCGATGAGATCTTGTTCATTACCCCCGCTTAGCGACCTGCGAATTTGGTGGTGCCGTGCGGCGCTGCTTCTGCTGCTCACGACCCTCGCAGGCACCTTCGGCCTGCGTGCCCAGCAGAACCTGACCCTGGGCAGTGGGTCCGGCACCTCGAGTTACATCCCGATCAATTACCTGTACGATTATTCCTACAGCCAGGCCATTTATACCGCAGCAGAGCTGAATGCGGCAGGGGCAAACGGTCCCGGGACCATTACCAAGATCCGCTACAAGCCCACGGCATCGGTAGCCACCCTCAAATGGAAGGACTGGGTGGTGTACATGGGCAGCACAACGAAATCCGGCTTTTCAGCCACCACGGATTTCATCGCACCCACCGCCCTGACAGCGGTGTTCAACGGCACCCTCCCGGCCAACACCACGGCCAACCAGTGGATGGAATTGACGCTGAACACCCCCTTTACATGGGACGGTATCAGCAACATCGTGGTGGCGGCGAACGACATTACTGACGACTGGGGTAGCTCCCCTGCCTGGGCAGGCTACACACTTGCACCGGGCAGCGGTTCCAAGGGCGTTTATTATTATCAGGATGGAGCGAACGTAAGCCCGTCCAACCCGAATGTTGCTGCTAACAAGGGCACCACCAACATTGTAGCACAGATCCAGTTCGTGTATACGAGCACTCCTCCTTGTTCCGGCACCCCGGTGGCCGGTACGATTCCCGCTTCCATCCTATCCTGTATTGGCAGCACGACCACGTTGACCGCAACCGGCACCTCCCAGGCATCCGGCCTTACCTACCAGTGGGAACAATCCGCGGATGGCAGCACCGGTTGGGCCAATGCCACCGGCACCTCCACCAATGCCACCTATACCACCCCAGCGTTCAGCAGCAGCATGTCCTATCGTATGACCGTCACCTGCACGGCATCCGGATTGTCCTCCACCACCAACGTTGCCGCCATCCAGGCCATGCCAGCTACACCGCCCTATGCGACCTTTAACGGCATTGCTTATGTGCAGGACTTCGAGGCGTGGGTGAACCGCTGTGGAACCACCGATGTCCCTTCCGTGAACTGGCTCAACACACCCGGCACAGGAGAGAACAGCTGGCGTCGCGACGACCAAGGCAATCCTGGAGAATGGTTCTCTAATTCCGGATTTTATACACCTGCATACTCCACCGGCTCCCCGGCGCACTCGGCACGCTTCCACTCCACCGGGGCGGCGAGTGGCACCCAAGGTTCCATGGACCTGTACATTGACATGAGCGCGGCACCTGGCAACACCCTGTTGCGATTCGCATACATCAATACATCTGGCTCCGACGTGCTCGATGTACGTGTCTCCACCGATGGCGGTACCAGTTTTGCCCCATTGGGAAGCACCTTCGGCCAAACCACGGGCTGGCAGGAAAATGAACTCACCCTTACCTCCACCTCTTCCACCACCGTGATCCGGTTCCGGGCCACCTCGGATGGAGGTGTTGTTAGTGCATCGGATATCGGCCTTGATAACTTGCGCCTTCTCACCCCATGCACAGGCACCCCCGTGGCCGCCGTGGCAACCGCAGTGCCAGCTACCGTTTGCAGCGGCAACAGCACCGTGATCACCGCCACCGGAGCGGATCCATTGGCGGGCATCGCCTACCAGTGGGAGCAATCCAATGACGGCATCACCGGATGGGCCCCCGTGATCGGGGGAAGTGGCGGCAACACAACAAGCTATAACACCCCTGCTTTAGATGCTCCGCGTTACTACCGACTCCTGCAAACCTGTTCCTACAGCACGGGATCGAGTTATTCCAACACGGTGGCCATATTGATGAACAACCCGCTGTACGCGGTTTACAATAACATAGCCTATGCCGAGGATTTCGAGGACTGGACCAGTAACTGCGGAACAACGGACGTGCCCGCCGCCAATTGCCGGACCACCCCTTATAGCGGCAACAGCAGCTGGCGGCGCAATGACCAGGGCAACAGTGCCAACTGGACGAACCTAACATCCGGCGGATACAATCCAGCCTTTACCACCGGCGCGTACTCCGCACGTTTCCATAGCTACAGTGCAGGCACAACCGTGCAGGGTACCATGGATTTTCATTTCGATATGAGTGCGGCCTCTGGGCCTATCCGCCTGAGCTTTGACCATATCAACACCAACGGCACCGACGAGCTTGGCATTTTGCTCTCCACAAATGGCGGGCTGGACTTCACGCAGTTGGGCAACTTGGGGATTTCCGCGACTTGGGTCAACCATTACTTCGACTTCGCCAGTAACTCGCCCACCACGGTAGTGCGCCTACAGGCCAAAGGCGGAGGTACCACCGACATCGGCGTGGACAACCTCCTGTTGGCCCCCTCCCCGAATTGCATTATGCCCTTGGGCCTCACCGCCAGTATCGCTACCTCCTCCAGCGCCATTTTAGCATGGAACGCCAGCTTGTCAAACCCGGCCAATGGCTACCAATGGGAAGCACGCAGATCGGGTGCGGCCGGTAGCGGCCCCATAGGGTTAGGAGCCACCGGCAACACCAGCGCGGGCGTTGTTACCGCCATAGCGACAGTCCTGCAACTTGACTCCACCTATACCTTTTACGTACGTGCCGATTGTGGCGGAGGGGAGTACAGCACATGGGCCAGTGCCGGGCCCCTTCCATTGAGCTACTGCAAGCCCGCTCCTTCCTCCGTGAACAATGATGGGATCACGAATGTGGCCTTCGGCACGTTGAACAATCCCTCACTCGCGGAGCCCGGAAACTACGGCAATTACAGTGCGCTCACCGGTGGTGATGTGCAGCAGACCTTGAACGCGAACGTGGCCATCACCTTCGCTACCGGAACTGCCGATTATGGCACCAAGATCTGGGTGGACTGGAACGACAACTTGATATTTGAGGATGCCACGGAGTTGATGTACACCGGACTTTCCGGCACCACCAGCCCCAATACGCTGAACGCTTCCTTCAATGTGGGCACGCACCCGGAAGGCAGCTACCGCATGCGCATCGGGGCCACCAATACCAACACGGGTCCTTCCACAGCCTGCTATTCGGGCACGCAAGGCAGCTTCGAGGACTACACCCTGAACATCACTGCGCCGCCGAGCTGCGTGGCCCCCACCGGTATGGCCGTGGCCAGCATCACCTCCTCTTCCGGCACCATTGCCTGGACCGCCTCCACCTCCAACCCCGCATTAGGTTATGAGATCTTCCACAACACCACCGGCACTGCGCCCACTGAAGCTGATGTGGCCACCATTACCGGCATTTCGGACACCTCGGCGGTAATCGACAACCTGGCGCCCGAAGTACTCGTGTACGCATGGGTGCGGGCCAATTGCGCCACGGACGACCAAAGCGTGTGGACCGGGCCGGTGAGCTTTACCCCCGGGTTTGTGCAGATCGGCACTGGCACTGGCACCACCACCAGCAACTTCCCGGTCTATTCAGGCACGGCATACAATTACACCCAGCAGATTTATTTGGCAAGCGCGATGGGACCTCTCTCAGAGCACTTCATCACGAAGGTCCGCTTCAAGCACAATGCCACGGGCGCACCCTTGGCCAACTCCAAGGACTGGGTGGTCTACATGGGCAACACCGCCAAGACCAGCTTTGAATCCAACACCGATTGGGTTCCCCTGAATGCGCTGACGCCTGTGTTCAACGGGGCCATCACCGTGGTGAACGGCCAGTGGCTGGAGCTTAACCTCAGCCCGGGCTTCCTGTGGGACGGCAGCAGCAACATCGTGGTGGCCGTGGATGAGAATACGGCCGGAACGGACGGGATCGCCACATGGGCCGCGTTCACCTCGGGGACCAATACCGGGATGTATTACCGGACTTCCACGAATGTCAATCCTGCCGGGCCGCCCGCAGGAACCCGGTTAGGGACCTTGGCACAGATTCAACTGGTGTACGGTCCCGCCCCGGACTGCCTGGCACCTACGGGGCTCAGTGCAACGAACATCACCACCACAGGTGCTGACCTTTCCTGGTCGGCCAGCAACTCGGCACCCAGCAATGGCTACCAGTGGGAAGTGCGCACCAGCGGCGCGGGCGGCGACGGCCCCACCGGTTTGGTGGACAGCGACAGCAGCCCCACGACCACGGCCTCCAGTTCCTTACTGGAGGGCAATACCACCTACCAACTGTACGTGCGCAGCAATTGCGGCGGCGACCTTAGCCCCTGGGCAGGCCCCTTCTCGTTCAGCACGCCCCTGACCACGCCCACGCCTTGGAGCGAGCCCTTCGCTACCACGGCTACGCCCGCCGGTTGGAATACGGCCGTCACCTCTTCATGGACCATCGGCAACACGACCGCGCTTGGTGCCGACCCGAACAGCATTTATCGGAACCTGTACAGCACTGTCCCAACAGCTGTTTTCACCACTATTGCCGTGGGGCCGATCGGGTCCGGCGATCAACTTTTCCTTGATCACCGGACGGCCAACTGGTCGTCACCCTACAATCCGCCTGTGACGGGGTCGGGGGATTTCGTCGTGGAGATCTCCACCGACTTCGGCGCCACATACACTGTACTGGAGACGGTGGTGAACGATGGCGTGGCCGGCTGGCGCACCAAGAGCTATCCCTTGGCGGCCTATGCGGGTGAATACGTGACGATCCGGATGACCGGCAACAGGACTGAGGGTGACTACTATCTCGGCTTCGATAACTTCAAGATCCAGAGTTGCGCGGCGCCCACACACCTTGCCACAACTAACTTGACAAGTACATCGACCGACTTCTCCTGGTGGATGAGTTCCACCGCACCGGCCAACGGCTATGAATGGGAAGTGCGTACCAGCGGCGCTGCCGGAAGCGGCAGCACCGGCCTTACCGCCAACGGAACCACGGCCGCAGCCAACGATACCACCGCCAGTGCAAGCGGCCTCACTGCCAATACCAGCTACAGCCTCTATGTGCGCAGCAACTGTGCCGGGGACTTCAGCGGGTGGGCGGGGCCTGTGAACTTCACCACGCCCTGCGAAGCCGTGAACATTCCCTATACGGAGAACTTCGATGCTGTGACCACCCCGGCCATTCCTGCATGCATGAGCTTGGAAACCATCAGTACCAATGGATGGATCACCGCTAGTGGCACGTCATACGGGTTCAACGGCAACGCGGCGCGCTATAGTTATAATGGGACCCAGGCCGCCGATGCGTGGATCTTTACACGAGGTCTGAACCTGGCCGCAGGCACTTCCTATCGCCTTAGCTACAGCTATGGCAGCGCAGGTTTTGATGAAAGCATGAACGTGGCGTTCGGGAGCACCGCCTCGGCGGCAGGCATGACCACGGCCTTGGCGGATCATCCGCTCATCACCACCTCGCCGCTGACCAATGTGGTGGATCTCATTCCGGCCAGCACCGGTGTGTACTACATCGGCTTCCATGCCTACTCAGAGGCCGACCAGTTCTGGCTATACATAGACAACATCTCGGTAATCGAGACCCCGAGCTGCGAGGCACCGACCAACTTGGCAGCAGCAAACATTACTGCCACTACCGCCGATCTCTCCTGGACCGCCAGCCCAAGCAATCCGGGAATTGGCTACCAATGGGAAGTGCGTGACACCAGCACTGCGGTAGTGGCCAACGGCAGCACCGTGGCTGGCGATACCACGGCCACGGCAGGCAGCCTCAATGCACAAACCGATTATGCGCTGTACGTGCGCGCCATCTGCGCCGAGGGCGATACCAGCGCATGGGCCGGACCGGTGGATTTCACCACGCCCTGCTTGGCCTTTGACCTGCCCTTCCAGGAAGGGTTCAATTCAGACTCTCCCGGCATCAGTTGCTGGTCGGTGAACAATGCGAACGGAGACGGTGATACATGGGCCCTCTACACGGGGTACGCGTATGAAGGCGACCAGTCGGCCGGCCTGAATACGGATTTCAATTCCGGGAACAATGATGATTGGTTGATTTCCCCTGCGATCAACCTCACCGGGGCAGACCGGCTCCGATACTTCTATCGGGTACGATCCGAAACCGAACCGAACGACTTTGAGGTGCTGCTCTCCACTACGGGCACTGCTCCCGCTGACTTCACGGACACGTTGGTAGCCTTTGCGGAATACACCAACATAACCTATGAGGAACAAGTTGTTGACCTGTCCGCCTATTCCGGCACGGTCCATATCGCCTGGCACGTGCCCAGCGGTGGGCTCGATGGCTGGTTGTTGTTCATCGATAACGTGATCGTGGAGGAAATTCCTTCCTGTGAGGCCCCTGCTGGCCTGTCGGCAGCGAATTTCACCGCTTCCTCCGCCGAGCTTTCGTGGACGGCGAGCATCTCCGGCCCGGCCGACGGCTATGAGTGGGAAGTGCGCAGCAGCGGCGCTCCCGGAAGCGGGGCGGTCGGATTGGATGCAAGCGGAACCACGGACCTGGGCGTAGACTCGGCCGTTGCCGGATCCCTGTCCCCGTTCATCACCTATTCGGCCTACGTCCGCGCCAATTGCGGCACGGCCTTCAGCCCCTGGACTCCGGCAACCACCTTCACATTGGGCATTATCGGCTCTGGCCCGACCGTGACCTCCGAGTACCCTATCAGCAGTTGCTATGGATACTCCTACACGCAGGAGATCTACCTGGCCTCTGAATATGCCTTTGGCCCCTACATCCAACAGCTCCGCTTCAAGCCCACCAGCATTACGGGGGGAATGGGGAACTCCAGTGTCTGGACCATTTACATGGGCAATACCACGGATACGGCCTTCGCTTCCACCACCAGTTGGGTCCCCTTGGCTTCCATGGACCATGTATTCACCGGAACCGTCGTTCCGGTGGCGGGTGAATGGATGGAGATCACCTTGACCACCCCCTTCACCTGGGACGGTGTGAGCAATATCGTGATCGCTGTGGACGAAAACACGCCCGGCTTCAACTGCACCGCTAGCTGGGCGGCCTTCCCCACAGGCACCGGCAACTATCGCGGGATGTACAATCGCAGTGACTCCAACAATCCGGATCCGGCCTCTCCGCCCGCCGGCACTCGTTCCACTTCCATTGCGCAGGTCCAGATCGTAGGCGGTGCATTCCCCAGCTGCCTCCTTCCCCTCAATGCAGTGACCACTGCCTTGTCCTATACTTCCGCCAGCTTCGCCTGGGACCCCAACGCCGGGTCCACGGCCATCGGTTACGAATGGGAGGTGCGCTCCAGCGGCCAGCCGGGCACCCCGGGTGCGGTGGATAGCGGCACCACCGGTGCGGGCGTAACCAGCGCCTCCACCGCGCTGCTCACCGCCGATACGGACTACACATTCTACGTGCGCGCCGATTGCGGCGCGGGAGATTTCAGTGCTTGGGGCGGCTTCTTGAGCTTCCACACCGGCTACTGCATCCCCGTGGGCACCAGCACCACGCTGGGCATCAACAACTTCAGCACCACGGGCGGCGTGGTGAACATCACCAACAACGCTAGCGGGGTCTCCACGGGCGGCTACGGTGATTTCACCGCCATGGCCGTTTCCCAGCAGCCCGGCGAAGCGATCAACTTCAGCATCCAAGGCACGGGGACGACCACCTTCCATTGGTTCGCCTGGGTGGACTGGAACAATGACTTGATCTTTGACGAAGTGAATGAATTGGTCCTTTCCCACACGGCCACCTATACCAATGCCCTCACCGGCTCCTTTGAATTGCCCGTAACCGTACCTGAAGGCAATTACCGGATGCGCATCCGCAACACCAGCAGCGGTAATGTCGGCCCATGCGGCTCGATCACCAACGGCGAGGCTGAGGACTACACGCTTACGGTGCTGCCGCCACCTTCCTGCCTGCGCCCCGCCACGCTCAGCATGGGCAGTGTGGGTGCTACGAGCGCCCCGCTGAACTGGGACAGCAGCATTTCCGGCATCGTCAACGGCTACCAATGGGAGGTGCGCCTCAGCGGTGCCCCCGGCAGCGGGGCTGTGGGCCTGGTGGAAACGGGGACCACGGCCTCCGGGGTGACCACGGCCACCAGCACCCTGCTGGCCCAGCTCACCACCTACAACGCTTACGTGCGCACCCTGTGCGCGCCCGGCGACACCAGCACATGGACCGGACCGGTGGCCTTCAGCACGTCTTGTCTACCCACCAACATTCCGTACACGGAGAACTTCGATGACGTGACCACGCCGGAATTGCCTACTTGCATGGCCAGGCAGACAATAACAGGTGCGAACTGGACCACCACCAGCGCGCCTTCAGGCATGACGGGCAAGGCAGCCTACAACTCTGGTTCTTCCTATCCGGTGGATAACACGAACACATGGCTGTATTCGGCCCCCCTGAACCTGACTGCCGGAATCTCCTATCGCCTCACGTACAAGTACGCCAATCCGTACACCTACTATACAGTATCCTTGGCCGTAGCGTACGGAACCAGTGCTATGGAAAGTGCCATGACGATTCCGTTGGCCAACCACGCTGACATCAATGATGCCAGCTCGAACACCGTCCATTCCTCCGTTGTGGACTTTACCCCGGCAACCACCGGCACATACACCATCGGTTTCCAACGCTACTCACCGACCACCAGCTATGGTTGGTATGTCTACATCGATGATATCTCGGTGACCGAGACGCCTGCATGCGAAATGCCGACCCAATTAGCCGTGCTCGGCGTACCCGGTACCACCAGAAATTTGATCTGGACCGCCAGTGCGAGCAACCCGGCCAATGGCTATGAATGGCAGATCACTGCTGGCGGAAGCCTGGTGGTCAGCGGCACCACGGCGGCAGGTGATACCACCGCCAACGCCACCGGCTTGGCCTTGGATGCAAACTACACCCTGGAGGTGCGCAGCCTATGCGATGCGAACACCATGAGTCCTTGGGTGCCTTTGGACTTCTTCAACGGCATCACCTATTGCGAGGGCATCAACTTCACCACTAACGTGGAACCCATCTGCAACGTGACCTTCGCAGGGATCAACAACACCTCATCCAGCGTTATCGATGGATCGCCGGCATTGGAGGACTTCACCAGCCTGGTGGCCGAAGTGACCGGCGGGGAGAGCTATCCGATCTCGGTAAGCGGAAACACAAACGGCTCCTTCACCACCTATATCACCGCGTTCTTTGATTGGGACCACAACGGGTCCTTCGAGACCATGGTGGCGCTTGGCAGCACCTATGACAACGTATGTACGGTGCCTGTGACCGGCACCATCCCAGTGCCGGAGAATGCCGCTCCGGGGCAAACCCGCATGCGCATCGTGAAGAATTGGAATTCTTCACCCACCGACCCATGCGGATCGTACGGCTATGGCCAGGCAGAGGATTACACGGTGAACATTACCCCTCCGGCGTGCCCCTCCCCGGCTGGTCTGGCCGTGAGCGACCTGACCGCCACCGATGCCACCTTTACGTGGACGGGATCGGCCAGCAGCTATGATTACGAACTGCGTACGAGCGGTGCGGCCGGATCGGGTTCAACTGGCTTGTTGAACGAGGACAACGTGAGCGCACTGACCGTGGCCTTCACCACCTTGACCGCCAACACGGCCTATCAGTTCCATGTGCGGAGCAACTGCGCCCCGGACAGCAGTGTATGGAGGTCCGTGAGCTTCACCACGCCCTGCTTGGCACTCAACGTTCCCTACGTGGAGAACTTCGAAGCTGCTGTGGTACCTGCCCTGCCCACTTGCATGAGCATCCAGCAAGGCAACGCCTCGGATAAGCCTTGGACCACCAGTACCACCGCGGTCGCCGGGATGACCGGAAAGACCGCACGGGTAGCTTACTCCACAAGCGGCAGTCCCGTGATGAACTCGTGGATGTTCACGCCTGGATTGAACCTCACGGCAGGTGTTTCCTACCGCCTGACGTACAAGTACGGCAGCGGAAGCGCTACCTCATATTATGAGTCCCTGTCCGCTTCCTATGGCATTGCCAACAACATGGCGGCCATGACCAACCTATTGGTGAAGCATGATTCCATCCGGACCACCACCGCAATGAGCGACGTGGTGGACTTCACCCCGACCACCACGGGTGTGTATTACATCGGCTTCAAGTGCTACTCTGTGGCCAACCAACTTGCACTGGCGCTGGACGACATCAGCGTGACCTTGACGCCCACCTGCTTCCCTCCGATCGGTGTAGCGGTGAGCAACGTCACCACGAACAGTGCTGACCTCACCTGGACCGACAACGCTTCGCCCGCCTACAACTACGAGGTGCGCATCAGCGGCACTGCGCCGGGTGATACTACCGGCCTGGTGCTCAGCGGAACGGCCACTTCCGGCACGCCCGCCACCCTGCTCTCCCCCTTGAGCTACGGCACGGACTACACCGTGTATGTGCAAGGCTCCTGCAGCGCGGGCACGGACCTTAGCGCATGGAGCGATGGCGTGGACTTTACCCCCGGCATGAGCCAGATCGGATCGGGCACCACCACCAATACCAACTTCCCGATCTATAGCTGCAGCGACTACAACTACACGCAGCAGATCTATGCAGCGGCCAGCTATGCCGGCTATCCGTACATCACCTCCATCCGCTTCAAGTACATCAGCAGCGGCACCGCCTTCGCCAACTGGAGCAACTGGACCGTTTACATGGGCAATACAGCGGATACGGCCTTTTCCTCCACTACGGACTGGGTTCCCCTCGCGGAGCTTGACCACGTATTCACCGGTACGGTAACTCCCGTGGCCGGCGAATGGATGGAGATCACGCTGAACACACCGTTCCTGTGGGATGGTACCAGCAACATCGTGGTGGCCGTGGATGAAAACTCATCCGGCACCAGTTGCACGGCTGCTTGGGCCTCGTTCACCTCTGCGACGAACACCGGTATGTACGTACGTGGCACGGCGAACCCAGGTCCAGCCGCACCGGCCTCAGGCACCCGCAGCGGCACCTTGGCGCAGATCCAGATGATCAGCATGCCCGTGCCCAGCTGCCTGCCCCCGAGCGGTGGCACCGTCACCAACGTGACCGCCACCACGGCCGATGCTTCCTGGCTGGCCTCTGCCAGTGCTTTGGGCTATGGTTGGGAAGTACGCACTTCCGGCGCAGGAGGCAGTGGCACCACCGGCCTTGCGGCCAGCGGAACCACGGCTGCAGGCGATACCTCGGTCGCCTTGACCAACTTGGTCTACGGTACGCACTACAACCTCTATCTCCGGAGCCAATGCGGAGCCAGCGACTACAGCTTATGGATCGGCCCAGTGCCCTTCTTCACCGGGCACTGTGTTCCGGCCCCCTCCTCGGTGGATGGGCTGGGCATCACCAACGTGAGCTTTGGAGGCGTGAACAACACCACGGTGGCTGAAACCGGGAACTATGGCGACTACGCCAACCTGGTGGGCACCATGCAGCAAAGCACCTTTGCCACGATGAACATCACCTTTTCGACCGGGGCTACCTATGGCACCAAGATATGGGTGGATTGGAACCATGACTTGGACTTCGACGATGCCGACGAACTGGTATACACCGGGCTTTCCACGAGCGCCAATCCGACCACCTTGGCAGCCAACTTCTACACCGGCACCCATCCCTTGGGGCAATACCGGATGCGCATCGGCAGCACGGATACGGACACGGGTCCCTCCAGCCCTTGCTACACGGGTACCTGGGGAAGCTTTGAGGATTACACGCTCGAGATCACGGCTCCACCCGCCTGCATCACGCCCTTGGACGTGGCAGTGACCAACGTAACGAGCACCAGCGGCGACCTGAGCTGGACCGACAATGGCTCAGAAGCATATGCCTACGAAGTGCGCACCAGCGGACTCCCCGGCAGCGGTAACGGTGGCTTGGAGATCAGCGGCACAGTGGCCACGGGCAACCCGGCCATCCTGCTCAACGGTCTGGTGGAAGGCTTCACCTACACGGCCTACGTGCGCGGCGTTTGCAACGGCGGTGCGGATCTCAGCAGCTGGAGCCCTGGGGTGACATTCAACCCCAGCAACTTGGTGCAAGTGGGCAGCGGAACAGGTACAACCACGAACTTCCCGCTTGCCTCCAACTGGGGATACAACTATACCCAACAGCTGTACTTGGCCGGCGAGATCGGCGCACCCTTCGCGAATGCCATCAACAAGATTCGCTTCAAGCATGTTGCCACCGGAGCCCCGCTCACGGAATCCAAGGATTGGGTGGTGTATATGGGCAATACCACCAAGACAGCCTTCACCAGCACAACCGACTGGGTCCCTGTAAGTGCGATGACCCAAGTGTTCAACGGCGTGATCAGCGTTGTGAACGGCGAATGGATGGAGATCAGCTTGAGCACACCATTTACTTGGAACGGCACCGGCAACATCGTGGTGGCCGTGGATGAGAACACTCCGGACTATGGTAGTCTCGCCAGCTGGGCCAGCTTTACCCCAAGTGGTAACCGTGGTCTGTACTACCGCTCGGATGTTACCAACCCGAACCCAAGCAGCCCCCCTGCCGGAACAACGCAGACCACGATTGCGCAGATCCAATTTGGATCCAGCAGTATTAGCTGTGCTGCTCCCACGAATGTCCAAGCCATTGCTGCCTTGAACTCGACCCAGCTTAACTGGACCGCCAGCACGAGTGCTCCGGCCAATGGGTACGAGTGGCAGGTGCGCACCTTGGGTGCTCCGGGAAGCAATCCCGTAGGGCTTATTGCCAGCGGCACCACCGCCGCAGGCGTAACCACCGCCAATGCCACCAGCCTCACGGCGAACACCACGTATGGCATGTATGTAAGAGCCAACTGTGGAGCGGGTGAAACGAGCGCATGGACCTTGGGCAGCTTCACCACCGCAGTACCGTGCGGAACAGACTTTACCGATACCGGAGGAGCCAGCGCCAACTACGGCAACAACGAGAATTGGGTGAAGACCTACTGTGCCACCACCCCGGGTGACCAAGTCCGCGTGCTCTTCAGCAGCTTCAATACCGAATCGAGCTATGACAAGCTGTTCATCTTCAACGGGAACAGCATCGATGCACCGAAGATCGCCAGCACCAATGGTGTCGGCTCTGGTAACATCAGTTATGGAGCAGGTGGCTGGTGGGGCACTGTGCTCCCCGGCCCCTTCACCAGCAGCAATGCCAGCGGATGCCTCACCTTTGCATTCATAAGCGATGGAGGCACGAACAACACCGGTTGGAATGCACAGACCAGTTGTATTACACCGAACAACACCTGCGCTAACGCCACACCGGTGCTCTGCGGAAGCACCTACCAAGGCGTTACCGCCGGTGTGCCCAACAGCATGCCCACCAACACCTGCGCATTCAACGGCCCGGCCAGCACCGGTGGGCAGAACTGGTGGAAGTACACAGCGACCAGCAGCGACGCCGTAACCTTCAGCACCTGTGGGAATGCGGACTTCAACACGCGGATCTCTGTATTCAGCGGAACCGATTGCAGCGATCTGGCCTGCGTGGCCATGAACGATGATGCGCCCGGTTGCGTGAATGGCGGAAGCGCCGTGGTAGTGAACACCGTGCCCGGCACCACGTATTGGATCGCTGTGCACGGCCAAGGCGCTGCACAAGGCAACTACCAGCTTTCGGTGAGCTGCGGTTCCGTGTGCACGCCACCCGCCAACGACCATTGCAACGACGCCATTGCCCTGGCGAACAACCTGGCCGATGGCAGCAATACGGCACAAACCTTCACCAATGCCTGCGCCACCTCCGATGCACCACCTACCTGTGCCGGGGCCATGGCCACCAATGGGGTCTGGTTCACCTTCAATTCCGGGCCGAGCACACGCGCCCTGCTGACCCTGCTGGATCATGACAACAGCAGCGCGTACACCGCAACGGCGGTCGGCTACGCCTTGTACTCCGGGGCATGCAGCGGATTGGGCAGTGCAGGTGAGGTAAACTGTGACGGCGACCTGTCCGGCCAGACGGTGCTGAGCGTTGTGCCCAACACCGACTACCGCCTGATGGTATACGGCAACGGTGCCTCAAATGGCTCCTTCGGGCTGATGCTGGAACGGCCGGCACAAAACGACGCCATGATCACGCAGATCATCAGCCCGGCAGGGCCAGGCGTGCTCTGCGGCTCGACCATGGCCCCCGTGGTGACC
>JBIQIX010000010.1:0-135464 GCA_044507815.1 Flavobacteriales bacterium
GACAACAACGCGGAAAGGGCTGCCCTCGGGCGGCCCTTTTTGCGTGTTGGTTATTGGCTTGCCAAGTCCGGCCCGGGCGTTGGTCGCTTTCCCAGTGATTCAGTCCATGGCTGCTTCCCTGCAATCCCGATCGGCCAAAGCGCATTTATTGCCAGAGCACAATACCTTGCGCTTCATGTTCGCCCGCGGCCGCGCCATCTTGCTGGTGCTGATCATCGGCTTGGCCGTTGTGGCCTTGGATTTCAATAAGGCGTTCCATATCGATGATACATTCCATTTGAAGGCCGCGCAATGGATCGGGCAGGATCCGTTGCACCCCATGAGCGGCATGGTGAATTGGGGCAGCACGCCGGAACCTATCCACTTCGCTAATCAACCTGCGGGTTTCTTCTATCTGGTGGCCATTACCGGACATCTTTTCGGTTATAGTGAAGCACCCATGCATGCCATGCGCGCCCTGTTCTCCTTGTTGGCCGTATTCTGTTTCCATAGGCTGGTCCGCGAGCGGGCACCCGGCCAAGCACTCTGGCTTACAGCCTTGTTCGCCTTTTGCCCTGCATTCATGGTGAACCAGGGCCTGATGACCGATGTGCCCCTGCTTGCGTTGACCCTGCTGCACTATAGGCTGTTGCTGGCGCCGGTGGCCATGGCGGACGGCTGGCGATATTTCGGGGCGGCCTTGGCGCTCGCGGCAGCGGTGATGATCAAGTACACCGCACTGCCCTTGTTGCTGGTGTTTCCATTGGCCCTACTTGCCCTGGGCCAGCGCCGGTGGTGGCCCATGGCCCTGGTCCCCGTGGCTGTACTGGCCGCTTGGTCTGCATGGAATGTTTGGGAATATGGCGGTGTGCATCTCTTCGGCCGGCCTTCCGGGGACTTGTCGCCAAAGGGCATCATTAGCCGTTCCTTGGGCATGCTCAGCGCACTGGGCGCGGTCTCGCCCTTTACCCCGGTGCTGCTTCCCGCCATGACCAACCGGCGTTTGCAGGGCCTGCCTTGGTGGTGGTTGTTGGCCTTGTTGGCATTTGCTTGCTGGGCCTGGGGCCTGTGGCGTGGCCTTATTCCCGAATCCGCGTCGGACCGGCTTCTCCGGATCACCTTCACGTTGAACGGGCTGTTCCTGGTGCTGTTCTGCCTCTTTTTCATCTACCGCGGCCGCACCAACGCCGGCAGGGAGCTTGTGGTGGTGGTGCTGTGGGCCTTGTCCTTGGCCGCGTTCATTGCCTTATTCTCGCCCTTCATTGCCACGCGGCATTTGTTGTTGCTGGTGCCGCCGCTGTTGTTGATCGCCGGCCCATCGCTGCGCCAGGCCGGGCCGGCCCTGAAGGTCATCGCGTTGGCCTGCACGGCCCTGCTGGGCACACTGCTCACCATTTCCGACAAGCAATATGCCGATTTCTACCGCCGGTCCATGCCGGTGATCGCCGGCGAAATGGCGCTTGAAACCACGGGCACCGTTTGGAATACAGGCCATTGGGGCATGCAGTGGTATGCGGGCAAGGCCGGAATGCCCACCTATGATGGCAGCGACAAACTGAAACCCGGCGACCTGCTCATCGTGCCCGAAAACCACGATGCTGTGGTCCTGCCCGAGAAGCTGGCCGTGGACACGGTGGCCTCCTGGACCGAAATGCCGCATGGCACCGCCTTTTTCTGCGTGGAGGACTTCGCCTCCATGTACACTTCAAGCTATGCGAAGCTGCCGTGGAAACTCTCTCGCACACACCGTAAGCGGATCGTGGCGCTGCGCGTAAGGGAGTGAAGGCGACGCAAGCGCATTGCACTTCAGTGCACGGTGAAAAGCGGCATCCATGCCGACCTTTGCGCCATGATAGACCCGAAGAATTTTGAAGAGTATGCAGCGCTGCGCTCCTGGATCGATGTTGATGCGGACAGCGACTTCCCCATCCAGAATATTCCTTTCGGCATTTGCAGCAGCGATGGAAAACCACCGCGCCCCTGCACGCGCATCGGCGATAAGGTGATCTGCTTGCAAACCCTTGCCGCGGCCGACCTGCTGAACGATCTGGGAATCGGGCGTGAGGCATTTTCAAGCGCGGTGCTCAACCCGTTGATGGCGCACGGAAAGGAGAGCATGCGCCGCCTTCGGCTCCGCCTGATGGAACTTTTCCGCGCCGGCAACTCCTTTTTGCAGGAACGCACCGCCACCGTGGAACAGGCCGTGATGCCCATTTCGGAGGTGACCCTGCACCTGCCCGTTTCCATCGGCGATTACACCGACTTTTACAGCAGCCGCGAGCATGCCACCAACGTGGGCACCATGTTCCGCGGGCCGGAAAACGCGCTCATGCCCAACTGGCTGCACCTTCCGGTGGGCTACCATGGCCGCGCATCGTCCATTGTGGTCAGTGGCACGGCCATACAGCGCCCCATGGGCCAAATGCGGCCGGATCCCGAAAAACCGCCCGTTTTCGGCCCCAGCAAACAACTCGATATCGAACTGGAGACGGCCTTTATCACCTTTGATGGGAAACCCTTGGGCCAGCGGATAGGTGCCGATGAAGCAGAGGATTACATCTTCGGCATGGTGCTGTTCAACGATTGGAGCGCCCGCGATATCCAAAGCTGGGAGTATGTACCGCTGGGCCCATTCCTGGGCAAGAACTTCGGCAGCAGCATGAGCCCATGGATCATTGCCCTGGATGCGCTGGAACCCTTCCGCACGGCGGGGCCCGCACAGCAACCCGAGCCCCTGCCCTACCTGCGCACCACCGGCGAGCGCAGCTTCGACATCCGCCTGGAGGCCGGCCTGATGCCAAAGAATGCAGCGGAAACCGTGATCTGCACCACCAACTTCAAGTACCTGTACTGGAGCATGGCCCAACAACTCGCGCACCATACGGTGAACGGCTGCAACGTGCGCGCGGGCGATGTGATGGCGAGCGGCACCATCAGCGGACCACAGAAGGACAGCTTCGGCAGCCTGCTCGAACTCACTTGGCGCGGCCGCAACCCCATAAAACTGGCCAACGGCGAAGAACGCAAATTCCTTGAGGACGGCGACACGGTCGTGATCCGTGGACACGCCCGGCGCAACGGCCTGCGCGTGGGTTTCGGTGAAGTGCGCGGCGAGATCCTGCCCGCCGGTTAAAGCAGACTGGCACTTATTTTTGGGGAATGTCCACCGTGGAAGACAACACCTCCGTGATCGATCTGGAGGAAGAGAAGGACCAGATCCTGCGGCGCTATCGCGGCCTGCTGCGCAGCATGCGCGGCGACCGCAGCAGCGAGGACATGCGCCTGGTGCGGAAGGCGTTCAACATTGCCATGGAGGCCCATAAGGACCAACGGCGCAAAAGCGGCGAGCCCTACATATACCACCCCATTGCCGTGGCCCGCATCTGTGCAGAGGAAATGGGCCTTGGCACCACCAGCGTGGTGGCCGCGCTGCTGCACGATACGGTGGAGGACACCGACCTCACCCTGGACGATGTGCGCGATGTATTCGGGGAAACGGTGGCCACCATCATCGATGGCCTCACCAAGATCAGCGGGGTGAACTGGCACACGGACAGCATGCAGGCGGAAAACTTCCGCAAGGTGCTGCTCACCTTGGCGCAGGATGTAAGGGTGATCCTGATCAAGCTGGCCGACCGGCTGCACAACATGCGCACGCTCGAGAGCATGTCGCGCGAAAAGCAGCTGAAGATCGCCAGTGAAACCCTCTTCCTTTACGCGCCACTGGCCCACCGCCTGGGCCTGTACAGCATTAAAAGCGAGCTCGAGGACCTTTCGCTGCGCGCCAAGGAACCCGAGGTGTACCATGACATTGAGCAACGGTTGAAGAAGGGCGAGAATGTGCGTCGCCGCTTCATCAGCCGCTTCATCCTTCCCATACGCCAGGCCCTTGAGAAGGAGAACTTTGAATTCGAGATCAAAGGGCGGCCCAAAAGCATCTACAGCATTTGGCAGAAGATGCAGACCAAGCACGTTGCCTTCGAGGAAGTGTACGACCTGTTCGCGGTCCGCATCATCGTGGAAAGCAAGCCCGAGCTTGAAAAAGCCGATTGCTGGAAGGTGTACTCCATCGTCACCGACTTCTACCAGCCCAGCCCCGACCGCCTGCGCGATTGGATCAGCATGCCCAAGGCCAACGGCTATGAAAGCCTGCACACCACGGTGATGAGCCCGGGCGGCAAATGGGTGGAAGTGCAGATCCGCAGCCGCCGCATGGACCAAGTGGCCGAGATGGGCCTGGCCGCCCACTACCGCTACAAGGGAGAGGAGGAGCACGTATTGGCCATGGAGGGCATGCTCAACAAGATCCGCGAAATGCTCACCGAGCCCGGTGCCAACGCGATCGACTTCGTGCATGACTTCAAGCTCAACCTCTTCAACGATGTGATCATGGCCTTCACCCCGAAGGGTGAAATGCGCAGCCTGCCGGTAGGTGCAACGGCCCTGGACTTCGCCTTCGACATACACAGCCAGATCGGCAGGCATTGCATTGGCGCCAAGGTGAACCACAAACTGGTGCCCATGAGCCAGCCCTTGCGCAACGGCGACCAGGTGGAGGTGATCACCAGCCGCAAGCAACAGCCCCAGGAGCAATGGCTGACCTGGGTGGTTACCGCCCGGGCCAGGCACAAGATCAAGCAGGCCCTGCGCGAGCAGAAAAGAAAGCTGGCCATTGTGGGCAAGGAAACGGTGCAGCGCAAATTGCGTGCATGGGGGGCCAAGGTGAACGACGAGAATGTGAACACACTGGTGGACCATTTGCTGGCCACATCGCCTACCGACCTCTATTGGCGCATTGCAAAGGAGCGCCTCGACTTGGACGCCCTGCCACAACCGAACGTGAAGAATGGCAGGCTGAACCTGCCCAAAGGCGTGCGGGCCAAGGAAGAAAGACCCTTGGAAGATATCGTGGCCGAGATCCGCGGAACCAGTGGCAACACCTTTACCATTGGCGATGAGCTGCTGCGGATGGACTACAAGCTCTCACCCTGCTGCCACCCCATACCCGGCGATGATGTGTTCGGCTTCATCACACCCGGTGAGGGCATACGCATACACCGCGTCAATTGCCCCAACGCCGTGCAACTGATGAGCAACTTTGCCATGCGCATCGTAAAAGCCCGCTGGAAAGGCAAGGACAGCGTGGAATTCCTGGCCGGCATACAGTTCAGCGGCATCGATGCGGTGGGCCTGGTGAACCGCATCACCACCATCATCAGCCACGAGAACAACGTGAACATGCGCAGCATCAGCTTCGAGAGCAAGGACGGCATTTTCGAGGGCAAGGTGATGGCCTATGTGCATAACGCGGACCACCTGCACTCACTGGTCGAAAAGCTGCGCAGCGTTCCCGAGGTGAAGCGGGTGGAAAGGATCGATCACTGACGGCCGTTACTCCCGCGGGTATTTGTGCGGGTCCTGGTTGTCCTCCTCGATCTGCATCTTCACCCGCCACATCTTCAACCCCAGCATGGCCAATTCGCGGTGTCCCTCGCGCAGCAGCCATTGGAACGAGGCATCCTCACCGCCCGCCTCCGCCATTTTGCGCAGTGGGAGCATGCCGTGTGTTTCCAGCCAATCCAACGCGCTATCATCGCCCTCGATCCCCCTGATAACCGCCATCAGGTGCGGAAAGCCGTTATCCATCAGCCATTTGCGCGCGTCGGCCTTCAAGTTCAGTGCGAACACGAACACCCCCAGCTCGGGATAACCGTGGCGCATGAGCCAATCGCGGATGCCGGCATGGCCGCCGATGGCCTCGCCCCAAGCCACCAGGATCTTCACCGGATACTCCAGGCGCATGGTGTGAAGGTAGCCATGCCGCCTGCTCCCCGGCGGTGCCCGTACTTTCGCACCATGCATCGCATCCTTGCCATACTCCTCGCCCTGTGGCCGCTCATGATCACCGCGCAGGAGGGCACTGGAAAATTGGAGCGCAAGGTGCGCGCCCAATTGGACAAGGGCAAGGCCTACCCGGCCTTGCGCAACGCACACGCCTTGGTGGCGAAGGACGATAACGCCACCAACCGGGCATTGCGGGCGGAAGGCTACAACCAGATCGGCGAGCATGCAAAGGCCGCCACCGATGCCCGCCGCTCGCTGCAGATCAGGCCCATCGGCAATGTGAACGGGCTGATGCAGTTGGCCATGGCCGAACAAGGACTGGGGCAATTGGACAGTGCCGCGGGCCATTTGCGCGCAGTGCTGCACCTGGCACCAAGTGTTGAGGCGCGCTACCGGTTGGCCCTGGTGGAGCTGCAACGCGGCGATGCCCCAACGGCCATGGCCGAGATCGATCGCGCGTTGGCGCCATTCCACCCGGGGGATGTCGCGGCCACCAAGCTCCACCGCGTAAAAGGTGAAATAGCCGCCACCCTGGGCGACACCGTGCTCGCCCGGCAGCAACTGGACCTGGCGGTGCAGCTCGCCCCCACGGACCCGGTGAACTACAACAGCCGGGGGTATTACCTGCATGCCGTGCGCGGGCAGCACGCACAAGCCATCGCCGACTACAACAAAGCGGTGAAGCTGAACCCCAACTACAGCTACGCTTTCAATAACCGCGGCTGGAGCCTGTACAAGTCGGGCTTCACCGCCAAGGGGCTGGGCGACATCGAGCGCGCGCGGCGCCGGAAACCGAACAATCCCTACGTCTACCGCAACCTGGGCATCATTGCCTTGGAAACCGGTGACACCACCAAGGCATGCACCTATTTCCGGCAGGCGCTCGACAAGGGCTATACCGCGCAATTCGGGCCCGAGGTGGAGGAACGGATCAAGGCCTCATGCGGTACGGCACCGCCCGTACAGGCGCCGAGATCCACGCTGGACCGCCCCACGGAACACAAGGGCATACGCTCCAATGCACCTGAATAATGGCACAACACACAAGCATGCTGCGCGAAGGCGCCTTGAAGGACAAAGTGATCGTGGTAACGGGCGGTGGAACCGGCCTGGGGAAAAGCATGTCCGAGACCTTCCTTCGCTTGGGCGCCAAAGTGTGCATTACCAGCAGGAAATTGCCCGTGCTTGAACGCACCGCGGAAGAGTTGCGCCAGGCCACCGGCGGCGTTGTGCTGCCCGTGGCCTGTGATGTGCGCCGCTGGCAGGACACGGACCACCTGCTGGAACAGGTCATCGGGGCTTTCGGCACCGTGGACGGGTTGGTGAACAACGCGGCGGGCAACTTCATCAGCCCCACGGAGCGGCTGAGCAGCAAGGCATTCGAAACCATTATCGGCATCGTGCTCATGGGTACGGTGAATTGCACTTTGGCCTTCGGGAAACACTGGATCGCCAAGGGCGAACGCAACAAGGCCGTGCTGAACATAACCACCACTTACGCCTGGACGGGCAGCGCCTACGTGGTGCCCAGTGCCTGTGCCAAGGCCGGCGTGCTGGCCCTTACCCGCTCGCTGGCCGTGGAATGGGCCAAGTACGGCATCCGCACGAACGCCATTGCACCAGGCCCCTTCCCCACCCCGGGTGCATGGCAACGCCTGTTGCCGGGTGAAATGGCCGCGCAGTTCGATATGGCCAAGCGCGTACCCCTAGGCCGCACGGGTGAGCACCACGAACTCGCGGACCTCGCCAGTTACTTGATATCCGCGTACAGCGCTTTCGTGAATGGCGAAGTGATCACCATCGATGGTGGCGAATGGCTGAAAGGCGCAGGCCAGTTCAACATGCTGGAGGCCGTGGAACCCGGCATGTGGGATGCGATCGAGCGCATGGTGCGCGGCGCGAAAAGTGAAGGTTGACCCAAAAAAGCCGAATTGGCCCCCAAGGGCTGACCTTGGCCCGGAATTTGGCCACAGGCTCCGCCTATATTCGTGGCACCAAAACAATGAAACGCCCATGAGGACGATCAAACTTTTTACAGCGGCATTGCTGCTGGGCATTGCTTGCACCGCAAGCGCACAAAGCGACAAGGACGCGGCCAAATCCTGCGCCAATATGGCCAAGGCCCGTGCTGAGCTGATGACCAAGGAGCTGGCCTTGAATGAGGACCAGGCCGCCAAGGTGCATGACCTGCTGATGAAGAACGAGGAAAACCTGGTGGGCATGCGCGGCCATTGCGAAATGATGGAGGCCAAGGCCAAAAAGGCCGACGAGGCCACCTACGCCTCCATTACCGAAATGCTGGATGAAAAGCAGCAATCACGGATGAAGGAACTGATCGCCTCGGGCAAATTGGAAGCCTGCGGCAAGGAAGAAGGCAAGGGCTGCTGCTCGGGCAAAAAGGCCGGCAAGGCAAAGGCTGATGCAGATGATAACTCTGGTGTGAAACAGAGCCTGCGCACTAAATCGGCCAAGTAGGCCACGTTATGATATCTACAAGAAGGGCCGCGATCGCGGCCCTTCTTGTTTTATACCCTTTTGCGATAAATGATCGTCCAACGTCGTGCAGGTCCTTGTAACCGGGAAGAGCAAGGGGCTGGACGATTTTCCAGTGCGCGATGGTACCCGGTATTCCGTGAAGATCAATCAACCTCCACCACCAAGTACTTCGAGACGCTCCAGAAAGCCGCGGGATCCTTGATCACCAGCTTGTCCACATGGTCCTTGCTACCGCTCAATTCGAAGCTGCCTGCAGGGTGGGTGGTCACCACCTTGGCCTTTTTCGCATCCAAGGGAATGCTCGTGGTCTTGGTAATATCGATCTCCTTGAAATAGTCGCGGTTCAGATCGGAGGTACGGAGCTTGCTCACGCTGCCAATACCGATCACCCCTCCCTCCTTGGTGAGGATCTTGTTGTCGCGCAACTCCTTTTGGCTGCCGGTGCAATACCAGGCCGTGTTCAACTCCTCTTGTTGCAGATTGGCCTGCTGTTCCTTGTCCTGGTACATCTGGATCATACTGGCCAATGACGCATTGCTGCTTGCAAGCTGCTCCTTGATGGAGCCGATCTCGGCATCCTTGTCGCGCATGCTCTGCTCCAGCCCGGTTATGGTCTTGGCCAGTTCAGAAAGTTTCACATCGCTGGCCGAGGCATTCTTCTTCATCCGCGCAACAATGGCCTTGTTCACGTTCAGCAGTGAATCGATGGCGCGCAGGTCCGCCACGATCCCCTCTTCCATGGTGCCCCCTTTTTCCACGTTGGCCTTGCCCGCGCTGATCAGGCCCTGCTTCTCACGGATCAGCCGTAAATTCTCGCTGATGCGGTTGAATGCACCGAACATTTCATTGATCGTGCTGTCCTTCAAGGTGCTTTCCTCGGCCACCACCTTGTTGTTCTGTTCGAGCTGTTTGTACTGTTCGCTTTCAGTGGGGTCGTTCTGGCAGGCCGAAAACAGTACCACTGCGGCCAGGCAGGCATGGATCAGTTTCTTCATTGTTGTAAGGGTGGTCGTTGCTGGGACCGGGCACAAAAATGCGACAAGGCCGGGCTTGCACAACGCTTATGGCTTCTGTTCGTAACAACGGCGGTTAAAATGCACCTTTGTGGGCGGAACGCCTTGTGATGAACATCCCTGGTCCACTTGTGGTTCGCTTGGCTTTGGCACTGGCCCTGTTGGCCATGGCCTTTGAGGGTACGGGACAGTCCCGCAAGCCGCTTACGGACGGTTTCGACCGTCTTTCCGCCAAGGAGCGCACGCGCATAGCGGAAAAAGAAACGGCGGATGCAGCACTGGACACGGCCTACCAACGCTGGATGCAACAAGGGGACACCGAGTTCCGCGAACAGCGGTATGACGAGGCCCTGGAAGCTTACATGGAGGCCCGGAGGCTGCGGCCGTACAACGTATATCCCAAGGTGAAGGTCGAGGACCTGCAAGCGCTGATCCGCAAGCGCGAGGCCGCGAAAACGCTGCCTCCGGAAGATGGACCTGAACCCATTCCGGTCCCTTCCCCGCCAATGGAATCTCCAAGTGGGGCCATTGCGCCGGTGCAAACCGCTACCCCGTCGGCCAAGTCCCCGGTAGGGCCTGCCCAACCTCGCGAAGCAACGCATGTGGAGCCCCAGGTGCCCAAAGCAGAAACGCTTCCGCCCATTACCGAGGGCCAACGCGTGTACATGGAGGCCGGCGCTGTTGTGACCGAACGCGTGACCGATGAGGACGGGCGGCCTGTATTGTACAAAAAGGTGGCCCACCCGTGGGGACAAACCTTCTATTTCAAGGACGGGCGATCGATCCCGGAGCGCGAATGGCAGGCGCGCTTCAGCGGGCCGGAACGCTGACCAGGTGCACGGGCATGTCCAGCAACAGGGCGTAATCGCGCCCGGCCTCCTCCATATCGAGGTCATCCGCCGCGTAGAGCCAACGCAACTCAACAGTTCCTTGGCCGGTCAACCGGATCTCATCAAAAATGCGGAACAGGTCCAGCAAATACTTCGAGCTGCTGGAATTGAAGTATTCCAATTCCACCTCGATCACGGTATGCCCGCCACATTCCTTGGCATACTGTTCGGCACGGGCCATCAGGGGGCCGAAGAACACCTCGGCATTCTCGTGTATGGAACAGCCCGCCAAGTGCAGCCGTTGCTGCGCTGTGTCAAATGTGACACCGGGCGTTTTTTCTGTTGCCGCTTGGTGAAAAACGGACATGGCGCGGCAAAAGTAAGGCCACCACGGCGGCGGCCATCAAGCCACATGGCCTGTTGCACCATTGGAGCGCGCCGCTTAATTTCATGCCGGTCCAAAAGCCTTCGCCATGTCGATCAAGAACATCCTTGTTCCGTACGATTTTTCCGATTGCGCCACGGATGCACTCCACGTGGCGGCCAAGCTGTGCCGCCTTAGCGGTGCCATGCTGCATCTGGTGCATGTGTACGAGGACATGACCGATTTCCACAGCAGCAACCACCACAAACGCGAGGAACTGGAAAAGCGGCTGGACGATGTGCCCTCCTTGCCGTTCCTGCGTGGTGTGCCCATAAAACGGTTCATGCTCCGCCAGTTCGGCATAACCGAGATGTTCCGCAACCAGCAACTGCGCAGCATGGACCTTGTGGTAATGGGCAGCAACGGTGCCCGCGGCCTGGGCGGCATGGTGGGATCCAACACCCAGCGTGTGGTGCGCATAGCGCCCATGCCCATTTTGGTGATCAAGCACAGCGCCGAGGATTTCGATGTGAAGGACATGGTGTTCGCCTCCAACTTCAGTCCGCGTGACATCGAGAAGTTCGATGCCTTCAGGCCCGTGCTGGACCTGTTCGAACCCAAGGTGCATTTGCTGAAAGTGAACACTCCGGGCGGCTTTGAACGCAGCGCCGACACCTACCAGGCGATCGACCGTTTCCTGCAACGCCATGAACTGCGCAAGTTCAGCACCACCATCTACAATGACCTCAGCATAGAGGAAGGGATCCTCAACTTCGCCCGGGGCATCGACGCGGACCTGATCGCCATGGCCACGCACGGGCGAAAAGGCTTCCTGCAAGTGGTGAACGGCAGCGTGACCGAAGATCTGGTGAACCGCACCACCTTCCCTGTTCTCAGCATAAAACTGTAGCTCATTCCGGCATCGTCGCGCCGCCCATCAGGGTGCGATATGCTTACCTTAGCCGTACCAACCAGAAAAAGCCGCATGAAATTCCTGTACAGGAAGTACCCCGCTAAAAAGGGCGAAGTGATCGAGGTGAACCTGAGCGAGCCCGCCATGGTGAAGTTCATGACCGCCAAGGAATTCAAGAATTATGGCGCCGGCCGTACCCATACCTATTACAAAGGCCGTACGGCCGAAGAGGGGACCGTTCGCTTCGAACTTCCCTTCGACGGCATCTGGCATGCCGTGGTTCAAAAAGCCACGGACGCTACTGCCGCCACCTGCAAATTATGCCCGCCCGATCCAGAATACCGTCAGCTGGCCTCGCCCCTCGCAGAACCTGAGCAGGAATACGCGGCGGGGGAAAGTTGAACCGAAACGACAACACGATGCCGCACACCAAGGAAAATGAACTCGCCGACCTGCTGAAAGGCCAAAGCGACCTGATGCAGGAGGTGTATAGCCTCTTGGAAAAAGAGGAAAAACAGGATGAATTGGTGCGTGCGGCCATTCGAAGCAGTTACAAGCCTGCGGTAAACCAGCTGCAAGGGCTGGAGCAGCGCCGCATTTTTAGCAACGAGGCCATACGGCGCACATGCATCAAGTACAGGCTTCGGTTCCTGCCGGCGGGCCGCTTCAAGGGTCCTGTGCCGCATCAGGCCATAGCGGCGGTGCGCCAACTGGAGCAGTGGGCAGGCCGGCCCGTAAAAGGCTTCATGATCTTGGCCCCGGCAGGTCGCTTCAAGCTCTGCGATTGCGATGCCGATCCCATATTGTTCGTGCCCCTGGCCAACGGGCAGTTCTACATGGTGCACCGCTGGGGCCGCGACATGCACCCGCTTCGTGCGGTATGGGGCTGGCCCGTGCGCAGCCTGTGGCACGTGGTGGCCTGTGCGTTTACGCTGGCCCTGTTGCTTGGGGCCTTGGCACCCACCACTTGGCTAACGCCCGAGCCTGGCGCACCTTGGTGGGGCCTTTACCGCTTCGGGGCCATCTTCTGCGCCTGTATGCTGGTGGGTGCGGCTTGCAGCTTCGGCTGGCTCGCGTTCTTCGGCCAAACCAGCCGCGAGGCTTGGAATAGCAACACCTTCAACTGAGCTGTTGTTGTTGCACCGGACCGGACGGCCCGGGCACCTTGCATACGCAGGAAGTGCGGAACCACTGCTTCAGACGGTCCCGCTCATCAGGCAATAGACGGCGGAACGCTTTGCGCAGTTCCTTGCGGAACACGACGCGGTCCGCATGGCTTATTTTACCCAATACCTCTTTGTAATATTCGATCAATGGCTTCGACATAGTGGATGTATTACGGCGGTACAACCCGTTATGTTGCCAGGGCCCAGGGCCAAACGACCGCGGCCCCGGAAAACACCGGGGCCGCGTTCCAGGTCCCGCCAGGCAAGTCAGGCAATGTTGATCTGCTTGGCCGCTGGCTTTAATTCAGCCCGCTTGGGCATGGACACCTTCAACACGCCATTCACGTGCTCGGCCTTGATGGCATCGGCGTCCACCGTGCTGGGCAACCGGAAACTGCGGCTAAAGCTGCTTTTCGCAAATTCGCGGCGCGTCCAACGCTCATTCTCCTGCAGGTCCTCTTGCTCCTTTTCGGCACTGATCGTCAGCACGTCCTTCTCCAAGTTCATTTTCAGCTCTTCCTTGCTGTAGCCCGGGGCTTGCAGTTCCAGTTTGAAGCCTTTGTCGTTCTCCACGGATATTCACGCGGGGAAAGGCATTGAAATGGTCATCATGGCCTTGCAACTGATCGATGTTGCTGAAGAATTGGTCCAGTATTCCTGTGAAGGGGCGGAAACGGACCGGCATGTCGCTGGTTTTGTAGGTCATTTTCCTTTCGGTTTTTAATGGGTTTGCCAACGGCATTACCAATGCGGTGCCGAATGCAAACACTGCCCATTCGTCATACATCGATCAATCTTGAGCGTAAATTGGTCAGGCTGCTCCTTGGGCGAGCGGACAAATTGGCTTATTGGGCCAGGAAGATGTAGGTGATGGTGCCCCTTTGGGGTTGCGCTGCCGAGGCTGCCTGATTGAACCGGGCGCCACTGGCCGAAAGCAATGCATTTTCTGCCATGCAGCCTGTAACAGCCGTACTGGCAGCGGGATCCAGTTCCGCTTTGCTCACATTGCCCGAACGATCCACGGCCACGCGTACCACGATCTTGCCGCTTCCCTTGCACAGGTAGGCCGGCACCTCCAACACGATATGGCTGCGGCCGACCAGGTCGTATGAAACGGTGGTGAGCCCTTCCACCTTCACCGGTTTGGGCGGTTTCTCCATGTAATTGCTCTTATCGAATTTGCTTGGATCAAGCTGGGGCACAGTGATCTCCTTGCCTTGCTCCCGGCGCTCCTGTGCCAAGCGGTCGAACTCATCCTTCTCCATGTTCAGGAGGTCGCGTTCCACGTGTTCAGCCATTCTTTCGCGGGCGCTTCGCGAAAGCGATTGCTCGGGGCTGGCGGTGATGTTGCTGGCCACATTCGTCACCGGTTGCGCTGCACCGGGCTCATGCTCCTCGCTATTCGGCTGCACCTCCGGTTCGGTGGCCTCGCTTTCCAACGCCAATTCGATGGGTGCCTCTTGTACGGGCGGTGCCACCGAGCTTATCTGCCCCAAGATCAATACCGCCATCAATACGGTATGGAAGAGCAGCGTACCGATAATGCCGTACTTGTGCCGGTCGAAAAAGTCGAGTATGCGGTCCAGCGCGGCCATGTTGTGCAAAGTAATTGCAACGCAGGCGTGCCTTAGCGCATGCGTATGCGCCAAGGCACCGGCCACCAGTTATTCCAGCGGTTGCCAGCACCATTGAGCCAGCCCAGGGCTAAACCTTCATACCGCGCCAGGGCGGGCCCTTGCGCTCCGACGGCCGGCAATGACCCACCCCGCAGGAAGTTCAAGGCCTGCTCCTTGTTCAGCCCAACAGGCTGGAAATTTCCCTGATCGCACCAGCGGTCCAGGGCGAACGCCGGATGCGGTTGCCATTGTGCCGCCTTTTGTAACGCCACCGGGCTGCCTGGCGCCAACACAACTCCTGCTTTCAACATGGCCCCGACCGTAGTGTACCACTGCATTGGAACAGCGTAAAGGGTACCATCCAATTCGAGCGGCAAGGCGGCCTCGGGTTGCCTCAGCCATTGTGCCACGGCTTGCGGCCACACGGGGGCACTGGACCATGGAACACTTGCGCTGGCAGCACCCGGTTTGCGCACCGCCGCCACGAAAAAGCCTTCCCCTTGCACCTTGTGCGGATAGCACCGCAGGCCAAGGGCATTTTTTTCGATCCCCCACGCGCCTTCCGTGGGAATGTCCACCGCTGTGGCACCCCAGGAAAGGAGCAACCGTACCTGATCCTCATTTTCCGCCGTTTCCCACGTGCACGTGCTGTACACCAGCGCACCGCCCGGCTTGAGCATGGCCCAGGCCTTTTGCAGGATATCGCTTTGGCGCAGTGCGCAATTGGCCACCAGCCCCTCTGTCCACTGCTGGCGCGCATAGGGGTCCTTACGGAACATGCCTTCCCCCGAGCAGGGTGCATCCACGATGATCAGGTCGCAGAACGGGCCCATTTGCGCCAGCCTGCCCGGGTCTGCCCCGGTGATCACCACGCCCGGTCGGCCCCATTTGCGCAGGTTTTCGATCAGCGCGGGCTGGCGCGCCCTAACGGGTTCATTGGCGACCAACAACCAGCCCTCCGGCAACAAGGCAGCGAGGTGCGTGGACTTTCCGCCCGGTGCAGCGCACAGGTCCAGGGCAACACCTTCCGTGGCCAGGGGCGCGAATGCACCAACGGCCTGCTCCAGCAACATGCTTGAGGCCTCCTGCACATAATAGGCGCCGCCATGCAGCAGCGGGTCAAGGGTGAATACAGGCCGCTGATGCAGGTAACGCCCGGTACGGCACCACGGTACCGGCCGGCCCGGCATTTCCCCGGCCTTGGCCGGGTTGTAGCGAACACTTACCGGGGGTGTCCGCTCCATGGCCTCCTTCAGCGCGGCGGCCTCCCCGCCCAGCAACCGGGCAACATGCGGCGGCACCGCCACGGCCACCTCCTGCAGCGCTGGCTTGCGCCGTTGCCGGGTGGCCATCAGGGCACCAATGCCGTGGCCTGGCGCAATAAAGTGTCCTTACGGTCAGGTCCCAGGGAAACGATCCTGATGGGCACACCCACCGCCTTTTCGATGAAGCGGATGTAGGCCTCGGTGGCCGCTGGCAACGGTTGATCCGCATGCAGGGCGCCCCAGCCCTGCATGGCGGTGTATACCGGTTCCACCTCACCGGACAATTCGTAGGGGAAATCGGTGGTTTCCTTTCCCTTGATCCGGTAGGCCGTGCATACCTGTATTTGCTCCATGCCGCCCAGCACATCAGCTTTCATCATGGCCAATTCGGTCACCCCGTTCACCATGGCAGCGTATCGCAATGCGGGCAAATCCAGCCAACCGCAGCGCCTGGGGCGTCCGGTAGTGGCCCCGAATTCGTTGCCGGCCTTGCGCAGGGCATCTCCGGCGGCATCGTGCAATTCAGTGGGGAAAGGGCCGCTGCCCACACGGGTGCAATAGGCCTTGAAAATGCCGATCACCTTGCCGATGCGCGACGGCCCCACTCCAAGGCCGATGCAGGCACCGGCGCTGATGGTGTTGCTGGAGGTAACGTACGGGTAGGTGCCGAAATCGATATCGAGCAGCGTGCCCTGGGCGCCTTCGGCCATCACGGAGCGGCCCTCGGCCAATTGCGCGTTGATCCATTGGGCGCTATCAACCAGGCTGAACTGCCGCAGGGCTTCCACAGCCTCCAGCCATTCGGCCTCGGCGCTGCGCCACTCCACCTGGTGATCATGTATGCCGAAAAGCCGTTCGTGCTTTGCCACCAACGCTTGGTAACGCTGGCGGAAATCGGGCAGCTCAATATCCCCCACGCGCAATCCGTTCCGGCCGGTCTTGTCCATATAAGTGGGGCCGATCCCCTTGAGCGTGCTGCCGATCTTTTCTTTTCCCTTATCGGCCTCGCTCGCGGCATCCAATGCGCGGTGGGTGGGCAAGATCAGGTGGGCGCGCCGGCTGATCAACAGCTTTGGCCTTACGTCCACGCCGGCCTCGTCCAATTGCTTCACCTCTTTCAGGAAGGTGACGGGATCGATCACCACTCCGCTACCGACCAAATTCCATGCGTTGGGCCGGAAAACCCCGCTGGGTATGGTGTGCAGCACGTGCTTGCGCCCATCGAAAATGAGCGTATGGCCTGCGTTGGGCCCGCCTTGGAAACGAGCGATCGCGTCATATTCGGGCGCCATCACATCAACGACCTTCCCTTTACCCTCGTCGCCCCATTGGGCGCCCAGGATCACGTCCACTTTGCCGGCCATGTTCAAGCGCGAAGCTTCTCCAGCGCCAGGTCGACGCTATCGAGTATGGGGAAGACCGTATCGAGCTTGGTTACCACGAAAAGCTGGCGCACCCCGTGCGATACGGCGGCGAGCAGCACTTGGCCGCCCGCCTTGCGGGTACGTGTGAGCACGCTGATCATGATGTTCAGGCCCGTGCTGTTCATGTATACCAGCTCGCTCATGTCCAAGATCACGTTCACGCCTTCGTTGTCCTTAAGGTGCTGGTCCAGCACGGCCATGAGCTGGTCGGCCTGTTGCTGGTCCATCAGGCGCCCTTTCAGGTGGAAGACCTTGGCTCCTTCGCGGTCCGAGACGGCGAGGTTGAAGGTTGGCTTATCCGTTGCTGTGCTGGTCATGATTGCTTTGGCGGTCTTTGATGCATTGGGGGCAGAGGCCGTAAATGTGCAACGAATGATGGCTTACTTCAAAGCCCATCACCTCGGCCACGGTGTTCCTGATGTTTTGGATCCGGGGATCGCAGAACTCCATCACTTTGCTGCAGCTGGTGCAGATCACATGGTCGTGCTGCCTGTAGCTGTATGCTCGCTCGAATTGCGCCTGGTTGTTGCCGAAACGATGCTTGCGCACCAGTTTGCAGTCCAGCAGCAGTTCCATGGTGTTGTACAGGGTGGCGCGGCTCACCCGGTACTTTTTGCGCTTCATGCTCACGTACAGCCGCTCGATATCGAAGTGGCCGTCCTGCGCGTAGATCTCATTCAGGATGGCAAAACGTTCGGGCGTTTTGCGATGACCCTGCTTGTTGAGGTACTCGCTGAAAATGTGTTGCACGTCCTGCTGGATCTCCGGTGCCATCATGGCGAGGCGAAGGTAACTTCCCCATGCGGGTAATGAAAACGGCCGGTTGGTCGGCGCGACCGTGCCCTATCCTATTCCAGCACCACCAAGGGTTGCACGGCGGACAAGCCGTTTGCAACGATGCGGACATGGTAACTGCCGGCCATGACATGCGCGGGCAATTGCACCTGGTGTTGTTCGCCTGTCCCGGCATCGAACACCTGTTGGTGCACCATACGGCCCAAGGCGTCGTGGACGTGTACATCCACCCTGGCGTGGGCGCCGGTAGGTGCCGCTGCCGTGAAATTGAACGCTCTTCCCTCGGCGGGATTGGGCCAAAGGCTTATGCGCAACGCCGGCGCCTGCTCCCCGACGCCTGCCGCATGATCGCCCATCAGGCGGGCCATGCGCGAACGCGGGGTGCCGTTGTAGCTTTCGAAGTTTCCGCCGAAAAGGATCTTTCCATCGGGCTGAAATACAATGGCCTGGATCGAAGCGCTTGCCGGGCTGATGCCGGTTCCTACGTCAAAGGCACTGTCCATGCTGCCATCCGCATTCAATCGGGCCAGGTGCCGGCTGGGTACGCCGTCCACGCTGACGAAGCCCCCACCGATCACCACCTTGCCGTCACTCTGTAGGGCCATGGCCGTTACCGAGGCATTGGGCCCTGCCCCGGTGCCGAAACCGGGATCCTTGCTGCCATCGGCGTTCAAGCGGATGATTTTTCCGCAAGGGATGCCCTTGTAGCTGTTCAGGTTGCCGGCCACCAGCACCTTGCCGTCGGGCAGTGCGATCACCGCCTCAACCGTGCCACTGATGCCGGTTCCCGTATCAAATCCCGTATCCAGGCTGCCGTCCGCGCTCCAACGTGCGATGTGGCCGTTCGGCGCGGTGCCTCCGCCAGTGATCACTTTGCCATCGGCCTGCACGGCCATCGTCTTCAGGTACGCATTGGTATTACCCAACTTGAACCCGGTGTCCAAGGTGCCATCCTCGTTCAGGAGCAATACTTTGCGGTAATATTCATCACCCACCGACATGCTCACATCACCGGCCAGCAGCACCTTGCCATTGGCCAGGGGCACAATGGCCCGGATGGTGCCCAGGGTGATATGCTGGTTGAACAGGAATGTTGGATCGTGGGTGCCGTCGGCATTCAGCCTGACCAGGCCATTGTAGCCGATGGCCCCGGCACCGGCCACCAGGATCTTTCCCGAGGGAAGCACCTTCACCGCGTGCACCACGTTGTTCAATTCTTCCAATGGGGCGAAGCCTTCATCCACGGAGCCATCGGCATTGATGCGCGCGATGTGGTGGCGAGGCGTGCCGTTGAAGTCGTACATGTGCCCGCCCACGATCATTTTGCCATCGGGTTGCAGGGCAATGGAGTAGGCCGATCCGGTCGGTCCTGTTCCAGGGTCGAACGAGAGGTCCAAGGCCGCGGGTTGGGACACCGCGGGGTGCAGGCCCATGGTGAGACAGGCGGCCGCGAGCACACGGCCCGCAAGCTGAATTACGGTAGAGCTTGAACGAACGGAAAAGTTAAGCATCGGGTAAAACTTAAGGCACGGTCGTGACCGTTTTGGTTCGGGGCAAACATGCCCCGAACGGCGTGGCCAGGGAAGGGGTAAAAGCCGTATTTCTCTAAGGGAAATGCCCTAATGGCCCAGCTGGCCGATGTAGCAACCTACTCCAGCACCACCTGTTTCACCGCCCGCCATCCGTTCGCGTCGCGGGCCTGAAGCAGGTACAAGCCGCGTGGCAACTGTTTCACATCAAGCTCCGCCACGGCAGCGGAAGCGGCATTCACTTCAACTGCCCGAACGTTCCGCCCCATGGCATCGGTGAGGGTTACCTGCAAGCGTGAGCCGTGGGGGGCCTTGTATTCCACGCGCAGCATATCGCTGGCGGGAACAGGCCATGCCTTCAGGCCATCTTCAGCAGCGGCCGAGGCCCCAAGCCCCACAAAGTTGTCGTTATCCAAATATTGCAGCACGGTACCGGAGCCGGCCGGCGCCCCGTTGTTGTACTGCACGATCTGCTGGCTGCGGAGCACGAAATCGGAAATGCCGGGCTTATAGAAGATCACCTCCTGAACTTCGGTGCGGAAGGTTGTGGTGGCCGCGGTTTCTTCCCCGATGTACGTGCCGGTGAGCTTCAACACGTCGTTCACGGTTCCGTGCGGCAGGATCAACGAGCCGTACCCGTCGGCCACGTAATCCACTTGGCCCCGACCGGTGGCGTTGATGCCCTGTACGCTGTATGCGTATGCGAAGCTGTCGGTAAAAGCCGTATTGAAGGTGCATGGATAGGGCATCACGAGCTGTTCATCGGAATAAGGGATGATCAGTTGCACCGGATTGATCACCATGTACTGCCCCACCACATACCGGCCGCCCGCATCGGCACGCTCGAACAAGATGTTGTCGCCTGTTGCCGTGGCCACGGTGGCGGTAGGGAATTGCGGCCCGAATCCGGATGCCTGCGGACTGATGAACATGATGGTCATTGGCGCCGAACCATCCGCCACCCCGGAGGCATCCCAGACCTGATCGGCCCCAACAGCTCCAAGCGCTACGAAGTTTCCTTGCCTGTACGTCAGTAAATGTTCCGGTAGCGGGGCATCGGACTGGTCAAGCACGGGTTGTGCCTGCGCAGCGAACACCACCGCCAAACACGCGATCAAGGAAACAGCCTGGAGTTTCATGGTCCTGGGTCCTATTGCCGTACAACAAGCCGCTGCACAAACCGCTGGCCGGTACGGTCGATCGCGGCCACGTGGTACACTCCGGGTGCCCACCCGCGGATATCCAGAACGGACATGGCCCCACTGGCCTGTTGCTCATGAACCACGGCCCCAAGTGCGTTGGTGACGCGCAGTTGCAAACGCGGGCCAGCTGCCCCAGCAAAAGCAACCATGACCTGTTCCGCGGCCGGGTTGGGGATCAATTGCATGGCGCCTTGATGCGCCTGGAATTCCGATAGGCCGGTGGCCGTGCTGTCCAGCCACTCGGTATATTGGATGGGTATGCTTATGGGCAATGGGCTGGTGGTGCTCAGGGTATCGGCCACCGTGCGCAGTACCGGGAATTTTCCCCAAAGGGGATAATACGCGCTTTCATGCCTCACGTGGCTCACGTTAATCAATCCCAAACCGGTCGCCAAAGGAATGGTTTCGTTGACACGGGTGTTAACACGGATCACATCCACCGATCCCGCACCACCCGGCAGTTGAATGGTTCCCCATGCATCCACGGAACCGTTTATCACGCCGTTGCGCTCGTTCGTGGTGCCATCCACGGATACAGTACCCTGGAAGATGTCGGTCCATCCCGGGTCGCCATAGGTAATGGGCAGCTGAAGTGCCAGCACGGTGTTTGAGTAGCCCGTGCGCAGGTGGTACGTCGCCCCCAGTAAGGCAACCGTAATATCACGGGTTTCACCGACCTGTTCCAGGCCGTTGCTGGTGGCCTTGTAGAATAGGGTATCCGGCCCTCCATTGGTGAGCACGAACTGTGCACCGGGATAACTGGCATTGCTGGGTATCAATGCCGGGTCCAGCCAACGATACGCGGCGGTCGACTGGCTCGCCAAGGACGTAAAATCGAAGTTTTGTGCCGCGCCCGGCGCCGGCGACTCCACGTAGTCACCACGGTGCACCATGAAGGTAGCGCTGCTGGGCACGGGCACGTTGCCGGGCGCCACGAGCGTGATCGGCTGGGCCACTGCCGGCACGGCCAAGGGAAGTGCAAGGGATAGGAATGTGTAGCGGACTAGGTTCATGCTGGTGCTGTTGGAAGTGAATTGCAAACCTAAGCATGCTGGCGGCGGGATCATAACCTGGCAGGCCCGTTTGGTCCAAATCCCTTCTCTTTGCAGCCACAACAACCATTGGCATGCGGCATAGCGTAAGCGAGATCACGGCGGTGATCCGGGACAGAAGAAGCATTCAACCCAAGGACTTTACAGAGCGCGAGGTGCTGCGCGATGTGATCGACCAAGTGCTGGGCAACGCGATATGGGCGCCCACGCACGGTATGACCCAGCCGTGGCGGTTCCGGGTTTTCACCGGTGCTGCGCGGGAACGTTTGTCGCACTTCTTGGGCGAGGAATACAAGCGCTTGAACCCAGGGGAGAAATTCAAGCAGCGCAAATACGACAACCACGTACAACGCCCTTTGCAAAGCAGCGTGGCCGTGGCGCTGGGCATGGCCCCCGACCCGAATGGGCGCATTCCCCTGCACGAAGAGCAGTACGCCGTGGCCTGCGCTGTGCAGAACATGTACCTCACCTGCGCGGCCTATGGCCTGGGCGCATTCTGGAGCACGGGCGCAGCCATGACGGGTGAGGCGATGGTGGCATTCGCGGGTTTGCCGGCCGACAGCCATTGCCTGGGCCTGTTCTTCATGGGCTACCCCGCGGTGGAATGGCCCAAGGGCTACCGCAAGCCGCTTCCGGACCTTGTGGAGTACATCACCGAATAACGTTACCGGCCGTGGCGCTCAGGAGGTGGTGCCAACGGCGCTACCCGGAAGATATCGTCCCGGTCCACAGGCTTGGCCGGTCCGTTCCAGCGGAACCCGTCCAAACGCATCTCTTGCAGGGTGGCTTTTTCCAACGGCAATAGAACGGCGGCCGGCTGTGTCAGGAAACTGACCGTTTGCACCTTTCCGCTGTCGAGCACCACGGTGATCATGCTACAATCGGCCCGGTTCACACCGGTCACCTGTTCAACGGTGTCCTTTTTTTCCGTGGTGAAATAAACGGTGCGGCAATTTCCTTCGGCCACCAACCGGCGCAGCTCACCCTTGTTGAAGCGGCCTTCCATGGTGGTGCCCGTGATCTGGTTGAAATGGCTGCTGTCCACTTGGGACACAAGAAAGGCGTTCCCGTCCACGAACAATGCGTCCGCCTTGCCATCACGCAGCTTGATGCGCAGGGTATCGCCGCTGAGCTGGTCGTTTCGGCTCCACAGGAAAGGATCCCCGCGCAGCATGATCAAGCTGTCGGTTTGGAAATAGGTCAATGTATCGCAAACCCCTTGCAGATCGATCTTGTAAAAACGCACATTCCGCCGTGCTGTTACCGTATGGCCCAACGCGCTATCCCTTGCACCGAACAGTGAATCGGCATGCATGTACAGCGAATCACCGTCCATGGCCATCACCATTTCGGCCCGGCCGGTTACCATGGAATTCCCGCTTCGTTGGGTATGCAGGCCCTCATCACCTTTGACCAGCATATGGTTCACCGTATCGGCGATCACCACGTTGCCCCATGCCCTGCCCTCTTCAGTGGCCCGCGTATAGCGCAAACTATCGCCCGAAAGGGTTTGCGCGCCGCTGAAGATCTTGCCGGCCTTGGTAAAAAGCCCATTGCCACGGCGGGTATCGTAACTGCCGCGCTCGCAGTACATGCGCGTGCCCTCCTGGTGGATCACGGTGGGTCCCCGGAAATAAGCGACCGATGTACCCGCGTTGAACTGTAGTGTATCGGCATCGATGGTGCGCTCGGGATGTTCCAGATGCACGTTGCCGGTAAAGCTGAAGGTGCGGTCTGGGGCATGGTAGCTGCCCATTCTGCTGGTGAGCACGCTGCCGTCGCGACTGCTGGTGATGCGCGCGCCGGTGGTGTAGTCCGCCCGTTGCGCACGGGCATCGTAGGTCAGCACGTCGGTGGCCAAGGTGATCCCCGGGTCGCTGAGCAGCACATCGCCGGTCATGCGCGCCGTGCGTTCGCTGCCTGCATATTCCAACCGGTGGCCGGTGATCCGAAGGGTATCTCCCTGTGTGAGGATGACGTTGCCGAATGCGGTCACCCGCTGATCCGCGTACAGGTAGGCACTGTCGCAGGCCATGGTGGCATCGGCGTGTTTCAGTCGCACGTTCCCCACCAGGCGCTGGGCACCGTCCGCCAAGCGGGCATCAAAGGCCCATTTGTCGGCATTCAGCACCTCCACATGGGCCGGCCGGCCTTCGCGCGGCTGCGCCCCTACCCTGCCAAGGCCCGTTGCCACAAATAACAACAATACGCTCCAGCGGATCATGCTTGCTGCCATGCATGGCATGCGCCTTACCAGGCTACTTGCCTTTTTCGGCCTGCCTGGCCCTGTGCTTCGCGTTCAGGCCCTTTACCAGGTCCGCGGTTATGTCCAGCCCTTTGTTGCCCACCCAGATCTGTCCGGCATCCTGTATGCTGAAGATGTAATCGAAGCCGGCGGTCTTGTTGTACTGTTCCAGGTGTTCCTTGAGCTCGGCGGCGATCTGGGTCAACAATTTGGCCTGCATGCTTTCCAGCTGATCGTGCGCATCATCTTGCAGCCGCTGGATCCTTTCGGCCAGTTTTTCCACCTCAGCCTGGTCGGCCTTTAACTCAGCCTGGGTGCTGTAGGTGTGGTCCTTGTTCACCAACTCCGCATAGCGGGCCTGTGCTTTTTGCATCTCGCGCTGCAATTGGCCCTCCATCCGTTGGCCTTCGCTCCGCACCCGCGCTGCGCTCTCCTTCACCAGTTCATAGTTCTGCTGCAAGGAGTCCATCATGAAATACGCGATGCGGGCATGCAGCAAAGCGGTGGTATCGCTACCGCCCGCCAATTGGTCACCCATGCCGGGGTCCTCCGTTTGCAGGCGCTCAAGCCTTTGTTGCAGCAGGCGATCGGGCACCCTGTTCCGGGCAAGCGACCAAATGATCAGGCCGGTCAGGATGAAATTCCACGTAACAAGCAGAAGCAGCAGGAACCGTTTGGACATACTTTGTTGGGGAAAGGCGCGCGAAGTTAGCCCGCGCGCCTTTCCCCATCGGGCGGGTTAACGCAACACAACAAATCGTGCGCGCCAACTGCTGGTTCCGCCGGTACAGCGCAATTCATAACTCCCGGCCGCAAGTCCGCTGGTGGGCAACCCGAATACGCCGTCATGGCCGGCCACGGTGCCTTGTGCCACCATGGCGCCGCGCATGTCGCGCATTTGCCATTGCGTGCCGCCCGGCGGCAAACCCTGCACATACAAGCGATCCACCACCGGGTTTGGCCACACCTGCAATTGGGGCATGGCGTGGGCCTGTATTCCAGCCACCACGTTCACCGTTGCGCAGGTGGTGTCGTTCTGGCCATGCTCATCATTGGCCGCCGATGTCCATGCGCAGAATTGGCCGGTGCCCCCATCCGATGGCACATAGGGCTGGGCGAAGCTGAACACCGCGGCGTTGCCCGGTGCAATGTTGGCCCCTGTATAGTTCTGTGTAACAGGCTGTTCCGCACCGAAGCGATAGCTCACCGGGAAATTTCCGGCCGGCATGTTGCCGTAGTTCTTCAGCAGCACCTGAACCGTGGTGCTCGCCGATATCTGTTGCCCGTTGCTGATGCCGATCAAGCCTTCCACGCCCACATCGAGGAAAGGCATCTGCTCCACCCGGATGCCCAAATGGAAATCCGTGGTGGTGCGGTCGCGGTATTCGGCCCATGCGCCGCCGAGCACTTCATAGCAGCGCAACGAGAAAGGCGCGGCCGCGTCGCGGGCGATATTCACATTGGGCCCGAGCATGTACCACGCCACATAATAACCACCGCCGGTGGCCATTACCGGGTTGGCCAAAGGATACACATGATCACCGGCCATGCCATTGGCGAATTGTACCACGGTACTGTCGAGCAGGGTGCCCGGGCCACCATCGGGCCCGTCATCATCGTACAACATCATGGCGAAATTGCTGCCGCTGTTGCTGGTGATCCGAACGGTGGTGCCCGTGATCTGGCAGGGGTAGAACGGCGGCATGATGTAAACCCCGATGCCACCATCGCCACCGTTCCAGGCCAGTCCGGCCCCGTCGTCCGAAGGCCCTGCCCAGCTTACCAGTGCCGTACTCACCGATGTCGCGAACACCACCACCTCACGGGCAAGCACGTTATTGGTGGAAACCATTTCACCCGGTATGCCGGTGATGCTGACCTGATGCCGGTAAGTTCCGGGCGCTGTTGGCGCCCATGTACCATTGAACTGCACCTGCAAGTTGCCACCGGGTTGGAGGGGCCCCACGGCAACGGTTTCAGTGAACACCGTTTGGCCACCGGGGCCCACCATGTTGCAGACCACGTTGAACGCATCCAACGGTTGATTCCCGGTGTTCGCGACCTGGGCGACCAGCGGCATCGTTGCGCCCACTGTGGTGGTCATGCCGCCCGTGCCCGGCTCGCCCACCCACTCCACCGAGGCATCCTTCACCTGCAACAACGGGTTGGCCGGGTTATAGAACCGCACCGCATAACCCGCAGCGGGCATCAATGATTGGCTGCGGGCAAGGCCGATGGACCCAGTAATGCTTTCAATGCCGATCACGGGGCCGTTGCTGCCCGTTGTGCCGGACACGCTCTGGTACTGCATGGTGATCGTGCTGTCCTGCTTGTTCAGGATCAATTGGAATGTATTGCTGCCGGTATAACCCGGCGCGTTCACGCTCCAAAAAGGCACATTGATCCATGAAACGACCAGTCGGGTGGGTTCATCGTGTATGAAACATTGCCCGGGGTTCCCGGTTCCCGTGAATGTGAGGTCGGCCATGAATACGGCCACGTAATTATCGGTACCGCCAGCAGCGGGCAGTGCGGGGAAGGTGGCCGCGATGTTGCCGCCATTGAAGGCCACGTAGCCGTTGCTGCCCACCCATACTTTCTTCACATCGTACCAATAGAAGGGCATGTTGTTGCCCATGACGAAGGGGCCGTGCGTGTTGTCATCGGCAAGATCCGTGATGGGTATGCCCGTGGTGGTGATGTCCACCCATGAATACACCGGTCCATTGGGCTCGTTACTGTCCTTCCAAATGTAGCCGTACTGGTCGGGGCCACCGGTGGCGGCCAGCGCTGGCGCCACAGCGATAAGGCCGAGCAAGGTCGTGTAATGTGTTCTCATGGGTGCTGGGATTTGATCACAATATAACCCACTGGCCAAAGCGGAAGAAAAAGTTGAACCATTGGCCGGCCACGACCCGTACAAGCCTTCTGTTATTTTTCTTTGCCCCACATGCGTTCGATCATCAGCCGTTTCCCGGTCCTCACCTTCGTGCTCCTTACCCTTGGCTACCAATTTGGCATCATGACCTTCATTTGGTGGCGCACCCGGCATGGGTTTGTGCTGCACGATGACCCGATCGGGCACATGATCTTCCGTTTCAGGGCGCTTGGCCCGCTGTTGTTCGCCATGCTGCTCACCTTTTACATCGACGGCCGCACGGGCATCAAGGCCCTGTTCCATGGCTTTACTGTTTGGAAGGTGCACCCCAAATGGTACATGCTTGCATTTTCGTGGAAGTTCCTGTTCACATGGGCCGGCATAGCCACCCTGGCCATACTGGGTATCCGGCATTGGCCCGGGTTCTTCATTGAGGGCCTGTTCGGCGATGCCCATACCCTGAAGACCCTGGCACGGGCAATGCCCTTCATTGTGCTGATCGCCTTCGTTGAGGAAACCAGCTGGATGAAATACTGCGCAACCCGCCTGCAGGATAAATATGCCGCGGCACCGGCCTGCCTGCTCACCGGCATCGGCTGGGCCTTGTGGTACATGCCCATGCTGCTGGTGGGCGAAGGCGTTCCGGACGGCTATCCGGTGCCGGTGTTCATGACGAGCATGGTGGCCTTGGCCGTACTGCTGGGATGGGCCTACAACATGACCCGCAGCGGCCTGGTCCTGCTTGGCATGCAGATCATCAGCAACTGCGCCTTCTTTATTCTTCCGGTATTGCCCGGCATGCACCACATGGACGCCACCTACGTCAATTCCTTCGTGGCCGCGAACGTTGTTTCGGCAACCCTCCTGATCATTTTCTATGGTTGGCGGCAGTTGGGCACGGGTGTTCGTGCCACCTGGAGCGAGGCCTTGGCCGAATTGGACGACCCCGCGGCGGCCGATCGTGTCCGGTTTCAAAAGGCTGCCTGAACAGGCCGACCTGCATTCGCAGTATGCGGTAGGCCTACCCTTTCGGCCAGTCCATCAGGCCCGGCATGGATGGCGAATGCTTCGCTCCTCCTCTCCCATTGGGCACAGTTGCTTCGGGAAAATGGCATGGACCGTTGTAACCGGATTCATCGCGGCCACTGGCTTTCGGTCCTCGTTGAACCCCTCCGTGTGATCGGGTTCACAGGCTCATCAATTCCTTGAACCGCAAGGTTTGGCGGCGGCTCACTTCCACCACCTCTCCCGTGGACAGCGTGCAATTAATACCTCCACTGAACCAAGGTTCCACTTTGTCCACCCAGGCCAGGTTGATCATTTGCTTGCGGTTGGCCCGGAAGAACACCAAGGGGTCCAACCGTTTCTCCAAATTGTTCAAGGAGCGCAGGACCAATGGTTTGTTATCGCCGAAGCGGACCCGCACATAGTTCCCTTCGCTTTCGAGCATGCGCACATCCTTCAGTTCAACGAACCAGCACCGCTCGCCATCCTTGATGAAAATGCGGTCCGACGGCCCCAGGGTATCCCGGCCGGGCGGCCCCTCCGTACGCGGCAATTTGGCAATGGCCGCCGCCAAACGTTCTGGATCGATCGGCTTTAGCAGGTAGTCGAGGGCATTTACCCCGAATGCCTTCACCGCGTGCTCGTCGTAGGCGGTAACGAAGATCACATGCGGCGCCGGCTCCAGCGCGGCCAGCAGCTCGAAGCCATCGCGCCCGGGCATGTTTATGTCGAGAAAAAGCAGATCGGGCCGCAATGCATTGACCTGCTTCTCGGCATCGTCGGCATTCTGTGCCTCGCCCACCACCTCAATGCCGGGATGTTCGGCCAAAAGCCGCAACAACTCGGCCCGGGCCAATCGTTCATCATCAATGACCAGTGCTTTCATGCATTCACGTTTTTGTTGTTATCAACCGCGGCCTCATCGGTATTGGGCAGGTGCACCTCGCACACCACCTCCGCGCCCTCGTTGCGGATCTGGAGCGCCGCATGCTTGCCGTACATGTGCGCCAGCCTTTTCCGCGTGTTGCGCAGCCCTATGCCCCCGGCGCGCTCCGGCCGGTTGCCGTAATGGCCCGTGTTGCGCACGCCAAGTGTTATGCCGTCGGGGGCCTTCCTGGCCGAAATGGTGATGGTGCCGCCCGAGGTGCTGGCCGCTATGCCGTGCCGCACGGCATTTTCCACCAAGGTCTGCAACATCATGGGCGGCACGGGCCTGCGCTCGAGCGTGGGATCAAGGTCGTACACCACGTTCAATCGTTCTTCATAGCGGATGGCCTCAAGCGAAAGATAGGCGCGCACCATATCGATCTCCTCGCCCAAGGGCACTGTGCGCCGCTTTACGGTGGACATGGCGTTGCGCAGTATTGCGCTCAGCTGGGTGATGGACCTTTTGGCCCGTTCAGGGTCCTCCCCGATCAGCGCGCGTATGCTGTTGAGCGCATTGAACATGAAATGGGGATTGAGCTGGCTGCGCAGATTGGCCAATTGGCCCTCGCGGTTGGCCGCTTCCAACTGCAGTGCCCGCAGCTGCTCCTTTCGTCCCCGCGCCACATAATGGTAGGCCACGTAAATCACCTCCCACAGCAGCAGTTGCAACACCCAGCTCAGCAAAACCTCAGCCATGCGCCGGGCGGAGCCCCCGATGAGGGGTTCGGCGGAAGGAAATGCCATGTCGTGCAAGGCGGCCTGCAACAGGCCGGCCAAGGCGCCCACCACAGCGGCGCCGAGCGCCATGCGCGGGAGCAGGGTGGCCGGCGCCATTTCAAGCCAGCGCCACTCCCTGAACCGCGTGCGCAGCACATGGCTGCCCACAATGCCGATGGCGGACATGGCCAGGGTCACTTGCGCCAGCGGCCAAGTAAAGCCGGATTCAAGCCAGGAAGGCAAACCGAGCAGGAACATATAGCCTGTCCAGGCCAGCACCTGCACCGTCCAATAAACCACCAGCAACGACCGTTTGTCGGGCATGGTGCCAAATTAGCTTGGTGTCCGCTGTGTTCCTGCATGGATCCATGGGCGGTCAAGGGCGCATATATCCGGGTGATGGGGTCATTCGGGTGTTGGACCTACCTTTCCATCGCTGCGGATGAACTTCCTGGGCCACCTCCTCGTATCGGGCAACAGGCCCTTGGTGATCGTGGGCAACTTCATGGGTGATGCCGTGAAGGGGCGTGATCTCTCGGCCTGGGAACCAGAACTACAAGCCGGTATCCGCATGCACCGCCGCATCGACAGCTTCACGGACAACCATCCGCTCACCCTTCAAGGGCGCGAGCGGCTGCGCGAACATTGCGGGAAGTACGCGGGCGTGGCCCTGGACCTTTTCTACGACCATGCCATCGCCCAACGATGGGATGACCTTTGGCCTGAACCGTTGGAACAGTTCACCCAACGCATGTACCGGCTGTTGGAGCAGCACAGCCACCTGATGCCGCAACGCACCCGGCACATGCTGGGGTACATGGTGCGCAACGATTGGCTGGCCGGTTACATCGAAATAGCGGGGATCGCGCGTGCCTTGCGCGGGCTTGCGGTGCGCGTACCGGGCGGCGAGGCCCTGTTGGGCGCGGAATCCGTACTGGTGCAACACCACGCCGCCTTTGAGCAGGAATGCATGCATTTCCTCAAAGACCTGCGTTCACATCTGGCCCATGAAAAAGGTACCGGCTGAAATAACGGGCTCCGTGCTGTTCGGGGCGTTGCTGGTGCTGCCCTTCATTCTAGGGCCTGGCCCTGGCGTGAAGGGCCTTGCGGAACATTCAGAATGGTCGCATCCCCACGTGCTTCGCGACCTGGCCCAAATACGGAAGGACACCTTGCGGGTGCTGGTGATGCCGGACCCGCTGACCTGGGAACAGCGTCCCGGGGCCATGACCGGCCTGGAATGGGAACTGCTCATGCGTTTCGCGAAACGGCACGGGCTGCCGATGAAGGCCGTGCCGGTGAATGACCGCGACAGCATGCTCACGATGCTGCAGGATGGCCACGGCGACATCATGGCGGCCCAGCTTTCGCCCCATGGCTGGGCCTCCCCCTATTTGCATTTCACTCGTGCTTACCGCCGTGTGGCGCATTGCGATGCCATGCCCCGAAGCGATGCGGGCCATGCAGCTGATGTTCAAGCGGACACGCTGGTCCTCAGTGCATGGTCGCCATTTCTGGATAAACGGGGCAAATTGATCCATGGCCACGGTGCAGCCGTTGTGCATTTAGTGGACCAACTGCCGGAAGCGGTATTGACCCGGGTGGCCTTGGGGCAACTCGGGCGCACGATGGTAAGCGATGCCTGTGCATCCATGGAGGCCAAGCGTTTGCCCCTGGTGAAGTTCGGGCCGCGTGAAGGGCGCTCGATCGCCCTGGCCTTCGGTGTGCGGAGCAATTCGGCACAGCTGCAGCATGCCTTGGATGCCTGGCTGGCCTCCGCGCGCGAAAGTGAGGCGCGCCAAGCGTTGATCGCCGCGTACGACAATGGGCTGGACACGCGCGCGCCCATCCGCAGCCTGCGGGCCTTGGCCTTCGGCACGGACAGCATCTCACGGTTCGACAGCCTGTTCCAAATACATGCTGACAGCATGGCCTGGGACTGGAAATTGCTGGCGGCCGTGGCCTTCAAGGAATCGCGCTTCGATACCGCGGCCGTTTCGCGCAAAGGGGCCGGTGGCCTGATGCAACTGATGCCCACCACCGCTGCGCTGATGGGCGTAACGGACACCGGCGGAGTGAACGGCCACATACAGGGTGCCAGCCGCTATTTGGACCGCCTGGACAAGCTCTGGCGCAAGGATATTCCCGCCCCTGCGCAACGGCTGAAATTCGTACTGGCCTCGTACAATGCCGGGCCAGGCCATGTGCGCGATGCCCAGCGCTTGGCGGTTGAATTGGGCATGGACCCCGGCCGCTGGGACGACAATGTGGAGCGCGCGATCGTGCTATTGAACAGGCCCCGATTCTTCACCGGCCTGGCGGCACGCAACGGCTATTGCCGGGGCCAGGACACCTACTGGTACGTGCGCGATGTGCTGGGCATCTATGGCTGGCTAAGTGGAAAGAAGCACTGACCTGATGAGAAAAGGGCCATCCTTGCGGACAGCCCCTTCTCCACGGCCAAGGCCAGGGGTGTTCGATCCATCAGTGCTTCACCACAGGAAAGACCCAGCGCTCATCATCCTTCGTGATCACCAATCGGTACGCAGCAGGCTGCACAGCCGCCAGATCAAGTGTTGCACCCTCACCCAACCGGTCCTTACCGGCCAGTGCGGTGCGTCCGAGCATATCAACGAGGCTCCATTCCACCTGCCCTTCAATTCCTTCCACCTGCACGCGGCCTGTGGTGGGGTTCGGCCACAATGCCAATGATGCAGCTTTGTGGTCGTTCAGGCCGGTGCCCTGGCCCGGGTGCATGAGGGTGAAGCTTGATCCATCCAGTTGCGCCAGGGGATAGATCGGATCCGTGTTCCAGAATTGGACGAAGCCATCGGCGTCGGTGAGCTTCACCACGTTGGTGAACGTGCCCAGGGAAGTGACCAAAGTGCCATTGCCGGTGTATGAGACGCTGATCTGTTCCGGGCCGTCCCCTTCATCGTAGGTGTCGGTGAAGGAATTGCCCAAGCTGAACGGAAATTCCAGCATCGTCATCGGATTGATGTACACGTTCGGTTCGGTTGGTACGCCATCCACGAAGATCTCCAGCTTATTGCCGGTCATCTTCATGTAGATGTAGTCATTGAGGATATCACCAAAATGGAGGCCCATGGCATACTGTGCGGTGGGGTAAGCGGCATGGTGCGGGGTATTGGCGGCCGGCCCCCAGCTGATGTTGAAGGTTGAGGGCTGCATGGCCACATTGGCAAAATTCCAGGTGGCACCCGCCCCGTTGGCGCTGCCTTCCGACCCCGTAGCGGCCCCGATGGACACACCCAGGTTAAGGGTGATGGCCGGCATCATGCTGGCCTGAAGGGTTTGGGCGCCTGCGAAATGCACACAGGCCAGCGCGAAAACAGTTAGCGTAAATTTTTTCATCATGTGCCAAACATACCCCTTCCGATGCGGATGAAGCTTTCGCTGGGCCCGCACGGCGAAGTGTTGCAACAAAAAAGCCCCGGACGCATGGTCGCCGGGGCTTTCTGCAATTTGTTCGCCTCAATGGCGCAATTTGTCCATTTCCTTGTCGAAGGTTTCCTTGAACTTTTCGTAATCGTAATCGATCCTCAGCTTATCATCCTGGCTGAGGCGCTGGTTGTATGCGGCCAGCAGGTCCTGTGCGCTGAGTTCGATGGCCACGTAGCACTTGTAGTTGTTGGTGGCCTCCACCTTCATCATTTTTTCGCAAATGGTGCGCGTACCGGTGAGCTTTTGGTCCACGACTTCGCGTGCAAGGCTTTCGTAGCGTTCGGCCACTTCCTCCTTGTTGTTCATCTCGCGGCTGTTCACATAGTTGTCGATCACGGCCTTCACCTGGGTATTGATGGCACTGGCCATATCGGCGCGGGCGTTTGAAAGCGCCTTTTTCTTGGCCGTGGCCTGGTCCATGCTTTCGCCCAGGTTGTTGGCCCTGAAGTTCTTTTCATCGGTGAAATACTCGGGGCCCGAGCAAAGCACTTTCACTTCGGTTTCGCCGCTGGGCGGCTTTGCGGCCTCGGCGGCCTTTTTCTTGCTTTTGCAGGCCGTGGCGCCGCCTGCCAGCATTACGGCCAACAGGGCATAGGTTGCTGTACGCGTGGTAAAGGTTCTCATTCGGAAAGGTGTTTTTAGGTGGTTTTGCGTTTCGTTTTTCCAATCCCGTGCCAAACTGGCGACAGGCCCGCCATTATTGAAGAATGGCGTTGATCAGTGCGGGCAATTCATCTTCGTGGAATGCCGGCGCTGCCTTCTTGTATGCATCCAGCCCAGCGCGGCCGGTATCCAGGTGGATCCCTTTCAGGCCCTGCTTGCCCGATTGAAAAATGGTGTCATTGGTTTTCCGGTCCACCACTTTCACACTTTGGTCAAGCACGGCGGTATGGAAGCCGCTGCTTTCACCGGTGGCACGTGTATCGGCGTGCAATTCCACCAACAGGTCGGCATCGGTGGCACGTTCCACGGTCCGGAACCCCTTGTCCGCCAAGCCTTGCTTGAGCACCAGCCCGAACTGGCCTTCCTGCACGGGAACCCCAAGGTTGCGCTCATCCAGCTTAAGGAAAACCTTGGGCAGGGTAACGTCCAACGGCACATGTACCTGCGGTGCAGCGAGGCTGGCCACCAAGGAACGTACCAGCGCCGGGTCGTTCTCCTTGCCCACCAACCCCTGCAGGTCCACTTCCACCAGCAGCTCGCGCATGGCGGCCGCAATATCCACCCGCTGCACAAGCGTTCGCGCGCGTCCATCGCCATCGGTATTCCGCCGTTCGATCACCGGGCCGTTGGCACCGGGAAAGGTGATGACCAAGGGCAGTTGGGCCAGCCTGGTGCCGTTGTCCATGGCCGCGTTGATCAACATTTCGCGCTTGAAATGATTACCCCAATCCAGGACGCATCGCTCAGGCAACACGGCCAAGCGCACGCCGCTGACCATGCGTTGCAGGCTGTTGAACAGTTCATTGGCCAAAGGCACTTGCCGACCCTCCACCTCCGCCAGGTCATTTCCCCCCCAATACTCCTTCATGGCCAATAATCCACGCATGTCCGAATCGAATGCCGATCGCAGGTCGCCGTTGCGCAATGAGGCCAAGGCCCTTTTATGCAGGTCGGTTGCCTGGGCAATGGCCTGTTGCTTGCGCTCGGCCTTCAGCCGGGCATGCTCCGCCTTGTCGAGCCGATAGTACAACCAGTACTGTTGGGCATCCTCATAACTGCCCACCAATTCATACCCCTCCAGCAATTCCTTGGTACTGGTGGCGATGTTGCTCTTGAATTCCTCCTCGAACCGGCCTGTGCGCTCGAGCGTGCTGAGCAGACTGTTCCCCTCCACCCTCACACTTATTTCACTGGCCAGGTCGTTGAGGGCATTCTTCTTGGCGGCCTCTTGGTGATCGGGCCGGCTTTTTGAGGCGGAACCTATGCCTATGTAGTCCGTGCTGCTCACCGGTCTTGCGCCGGTCCAGGCCGGTGGTGGCGCGGCAGCCGGCGCTGGAGATGCCTGGGCCGCCATGGGGGCCTTTGCCCGGCAACCCGGCAGCAGATAGGCCAAGATCAACAATGCACAAAGGGAGAATGGCCAGGTGCGGCGGCTCATGGTAACTTGGCGTTGAGTTGGGCCTGAATGGAGCCTGCCACCTCCACGGCAGTGCCACGCAGCAATTCATTGCCCAATTCGCTAGCACTTCTGGCCTCGCGGGGGGCGGCCAGCAGGGCGGCCAGCTCGCGGCGCGCGCTGCTGCGGCTGTCCACAGCACCATTCGCCTTGGGGTACAACGCTTGGGCATTGCCCGAATAGCTGGCATACCAGGCATGGTCCTCCGCATTGCGGTCGAGCACTTGGCTGAACAGCACTTGGCCGGTTTCCAGGGAAACGAGTTTGAAGTTGAACGAGAGCGTGGCCTTGTTCTCTTTGTAGAACTCGGTGTAGTTCACCGGCTTGAAACGTGTGACCATGACCTCTTGGTTGGTCTCCTTGTTCAACTCCTTCACCTGGTAGCTTTCATAGCCTTGCTTGGTGCTTTTCCTTGTTTGGCCGGGCGTTTCACCGTAGCTGATCAGGGTGCCCATCACCACGGCCTGGGCGCCCAGCAGTTTGCCCGCGCTCACCGCGCTGGATTCGTCAACCACACCGCTCATGCCCAGGCGCTGCTCGTCGAGTATGCGCTGCATGTTGTCGCGGTCCACCACGCTGATGAAGGGATCGCCGCTGCTGGCGAGCGCCGCAACCACGTAGGCCTGCAAGGTGGCGGCCTGGGCGGGGCTGATGCGCCCTTGCTGGTTGAACGGAAGCACGGCAATGGGATACCGGCCCTTTTCAAGGCATTGGTCCCGCAATTTGGCCGCATCCTTGTACGTGGTGTTGCGCTCCAGCACCTTCTGCAGATCGCCGTACGCCTTGCGGTATTGCCCGACGCTCAAGGCCGATCGGCCCGCGAGGTAAAGCGGCTCGAGGTAGGCCACATCCTGCAGGCCCATGGCGTCCTTGTAACCGGGTTCAAGCTTGCCGATCTTGGCGAAGGTGGCCTCGGCACGGGCATAATCCGCCTGGGCAAGTTGCTCCTGTCCCTGGTTGTACAGTTGCACCAGGTATTCGTTCTTCACCTGTTTGAAATCGGCGGCGTAGTGGTCGGGTATATCAAGGGTTACCCCGGCCCGCTGCACCCGCTCCTGGTAGGACTTGGCCTCGAGGAAGGCGTTCACCGCGGCCTCTTTGTCCTCGCCCACGTTGAACGCCTTGAAGAACTTGCCCAACCGGTCATCCAACAATTGCTGGCCGGTTTTCTTCAGGCCGATCTTGGCGTCCACATTCGACTGGTTGCGCAGCGCGCTTTGCAGGTACATCTCGGCGGCCTCGGCGTACATACCGCCTTGGTCAAGCTTGGCGGCGCGCTTGCTCAGCGGCTTTGAACCGGTGCAGGCGGCAGCCGTGATCACGGCCAGCAACAGGATCGTCCGCAGGGGTTTCATCGGTGGACCTTCTGGTAGCGGGCGGCCAAATTATCAACGGCCCTGGATGTATTTGTTCAACTCATCCACCGAGCTTGAAAAACCGAAGGCCTTGTTCACCTTGAAGTAGTTGCCGCGATCGGAGACATGCGCGTAGGCGAACTTGGCGAAATCGAGCTTGGTGGCCTCGAAGCCGAACTCGTTCATGATAGCGGTTACCTGTGCTGACGACAGGCAATTGCTTCCGGCCACCTGCTTGGCCGTGGACAACTTCGTCTCGTCGAACCCCTGATCGCTGATGGTGCCCAGGGCTTCTGCAAAATCGGCTTGCGCCATGGCCGCGCCACATCCATCGGGCACCACGGCCGGGGCCGCAGGGGCATCAACCACAGATCGCGGCCTGGTATCGTTCGTGGTGACCGTGGTGGTGGTGGTACGCGTCGTGGTGGTCCCATCATTCACCTTCACGTTCACACCCATTCCATTGATGTCGATCGACATGTTCACATTGCCATCGGCGCCCCCCTCGGTAACCGTGGTTGTTGTGGATACGCCGGCGGGCGTGGAGACCACCTGCGTTTGCTGGCCGACGGCGGGATCCGGGGCGTCCTCCATGAAAGCGGCGGGAACCGGCTTCGCCACCTCGTCTGTTTTGGCCGCGGCCAGCGGGGTTTGGCCCTGCAAGCGCATTACGCGTGCACCCTTTTTGTTGGTGGTGATCAACAAGGTGTATTCCTGTCCCGGCTCCAACCAACCATCCCGTTTCACCGAGGGGATCGCTGGATCAGCAAAATTCACCAGAAGCTGGGGGGTTGCGTTACGGATCCCACGCACCTCAACCCGGGAAGCCGGCGTGGTATTCTTCACCTCACCATCCACCACCAGCGTAAACTTCTCGCCGGCGTCCGAAAAAATGATGATGTCGCTGGTTTGGGCCTGTGCCGCGGCAAACAGGCAACATGAAACAATGCCGAGAACGTAGTTTGCAAACATCGGTTTGTGGTTAGGTTTTGCGAATGTAGTTGCGGCACATCGGCAATGGATGTGCCAAAATGGGAAAGCCGCAACGGGCAAGGGGAAGGCGCCGCTTGAACAGGGCCGCGACCGCTCATGTAGGCCGCTCCACTATGCCCTCCGCATCGGGTACTTTCGTACCGTCACGCATGATCACGCTCAAGGACATCCGCAAGGCCTACCGCATGGGGCACAGCCGCCTGCACGTTTTGAAAGGCATCGACCTGCATGTGGCGCCAGGCGAGATCGTGAGCATCATGGGCTCATCGGGCTCGGGCAAGAGCACCTTGCTCAACATCATCGGCATATTGGACCATGCCGATTCGGGCGAATATTGGCTGAACGGGCAGCTGATCAAGGACCTGGGGGAAACCCGGGCGGCGGAATTGCGCGGCAAATACCTCGGGTTCGTATTCCAGAGCTTCAACCTGATCTCGTTCAAGAACGCGATGGAGAATGTTGCCCTGCCCTTATACTACCAAGGCGTACCCCAGCGCAAGCGCAACGCCATGGCGGTGGACATGCTTGAAAGCGTAGGGCTGAAGGAATGGGCGCGCCACATGCCGAATGAGCTGAGCGGCGGGCAGAAGCAGCGCGTGGCCATTGCCCGTGCATTGATCGCCGACCCGAAGCTGATCCTGGCTGACGAGCCCACCGGCGCCCTGGACAGCACCACCAGCCGCGATGTGATGGAGCTGTTGCTGAAAGTGAACCGCGAGCGTGGCATCACCATGGTGATCGTTACGCATGAACCCAAAGTGGCCGCCCTCACCCACCGGGTGATCCGCCTGAAGGACGGCGAGATCGACCGGAACGCCCCGGCCCCAACCATGATCGCAGATGCTGGACGCTGAGAAGTGGGCCGAGATCTTCGCCACCATCGGCAAGAACAAGCTGCGCACGGCGCTCACCGGCTTCAGTGTGTTCTGGGGCATCTTCATGCTGATCATCCTCTTGGGCACGGGCCAGGGGCTGAGCAACGGATTCAGCTACAACTTCCGCAACACCGCCAAGAACACCATCGATATATGGGGCGGCCAGACCACCAAGCCCTGGCAGGGGCTGGGGCTTGATCGCCAGATCCAATTGACCACGGATGACGTGGAGGCCTTGCGCCACGCCGTGCCCGGCCTTCAGCACATCAATGGCAACCTGCGCGTATGGCGCGGCCAAAGCCAGCTGAGCCGCGGCAAGCAATACGGCAACTTCACCATCAGCGGCGTTACCCCCGACTTCACCGCTTTGCAGGACCAACAGATCCTGCAAGGCCGGTTCCTCAACTGGATGGACGAGGACCATGCGCGCAAGGTGATCGTACTGGCGGAAGACTCGCGCGATGCCTTGTTCAAAGGCGAGGACCCGATCAGCCAATGGGTGCAGGTGAACAACATCCCCTTCCAGGTAGTGGGCATCTACCGCTTCGAAAGCAGTGGGCGCGGCATGAACCAGAGCAGCCAGGTTTTCATACCGCTGAGCGTGGTGCAGAAGGTGTTCAACCAGCAGCAGAACGTGGACAAGATCACCTTCAGTTTTGCCGATGGAACCCTGCGCGGCGCCGAGGAGGCCGCCAACCGCGCCACGATGCTCCTTTCCCAGCGGCACCATTTCGATCCTACGGACGACCGGGCCATTTTCCTGAACAACAACGTGGCCAATGCGGCACTTTTCGGCCAGATCTTCACTGGCATCAACGCCTTTCTGTGGATCATCGGCATCGGCACCATTGTGGCCGGCATAGTGGGCGTAAGCAACATCATGCTCATCACGGTAAAGGAGCGCACCCGGGAGATCGGGATACGCAAGGCCCTGGGCGCCACCCCCGCTAACGTGGTTTCACAAGTGATCATGGAGGCCGTATTCGTTAGCGCCATGGCCGGTTACCTCGGGTTGGTATGCGGCGTGGGGTTGCTGGAGCTGATCGCGGGCAACGTGCCCGGCACCGACATGTTCCGCGACCCCTCGATCAAATTGGGCACGGCCTTGTGGGCCACCCTGGTGCTGGTGGTGGCCGGTGGCCTGGCCGGCCTGATCCCCGCGCGCCGCGCAGCGGCCATTCGCCCCATAGAAGCCCTGCGCGACGAATGACGGCAAGGCACCATAAGAGAACGGCCGGCCACGGCCCCGTGCACACCGGCAGCGCAGCGGCCATCAATCCCTCCCGCCATGTTCGATAGCGAACGTTGGAGCGAGATCTGGGCCACGCTCAGCCGGAACAAGCTGCGCAGCGGGCTGACCATGTTCGGCGTGTTCTGGGGCATCTTCATGCTGGTGATCATGCTGGGCATGGGCCAGGGCCTGAGCAACGGCGTAATGCAGGGCTTCAGCGGCTGGGCCACCAACAGCTTCTTCATTTGGACCCAGCCCACGTCAGTGCCCTACGCGGGCTTCAAGCGCGGTCGAAGCTTCAATTTCGACAACAGCGACATCGATGCCATTGCCGCCGTGCATGGCGTGGACCAGGTGGCGCCGCGCCTGCAACTGGGGGGCTACCGCGGGGCCAACAACGTGACCTACAAGAACAAGAACGGAGGATTCAGCGTGAACGGCGACATGCCCTCGATCATCCATTTCCAATCGATGGAGATCACCAAGGGCCGGTTCCTGAACCCGAAGGACATCCGCGACCAGCGCAAGGTGTGCGTGATCGGGCCGGACGTGGTGAAAACCCTATTCGGCAACGAGGACCCGCTGGGTGCCCATGTGCGCATCCAGGGCGTGTACTTCCAAGTTGTGGGCATCTATACAACGAAGGCCACTTCCATGGGGAACGAAGGCGCAAACAGCAACATCCACATCCCGTTCACCACCTTCCAGCGCGCCTTCAACAGCATGAACATGGTGCATTGGTTCAGTGTGAGCGCCCTGCCTGGGGTTGACGTTGGTGAGCTGCAGGCGCAGGTAAAACGCGAAATGTCCCGCAGGCACAAGGTATCGCCGGACGACCCGATGGCCTTTGGCGGCTTCAACATGCAGGAGATGTTCAACAAAATGAACGCGCTGTTCATCGCGATCGCCGCCCTGAGCTGGACCGTGGGCATCCTTACATTGATCGCCGGCGTGATCGGCATCGGCAACATCATGCTGGTGATCGTGAAGGAACGCACCAAGGAGATCGGCATCCGACGCAGTATCGGTGCGCGGCCGGGCAACATCGCCGGTCAGATCATCCTTGAATCGCTGGTGCTCACCTTCATCGCCGGTTACTTCGGCCTGTTGGCGGGCATCGGTGTGCTGCAGGCCGCCAATTGGGGGCAATTGCAAAGCCGGTTCTTCAAGGAACCCGGCGTTGACCTGGGCGTGGCCCTTACCGCATTGTTCGTGCTGATCATCAGCGGCCTGGTGGCCGGTTACATACCCGCCCGGCGCGCCTTGTCCATCAAACCTGTAGACGCGCTCCGCGCGGAATGATCAAACCCTTACCCATGAAACGTCTGTTGAAATACGCCGTGCTGGCCCTGTTGGCCGTACTGTTCCTATGGACCCTTTGGTTCCTGTACCAAAAGAACGCCACCAAGCCATCCGAATACCATGAAGTGAAGCCCAAGCAGGCCACCATTGTGAAGAAGACCGTGGCCAACGGCACCATACAACCGCGGCAAAAGATCGACATCAAACCGGTGGTGAGCGGCGTGATCCGCGAACTGTTGGTGCAGGCCGGGCAAGAGGTGAAGGCCGGGGACAAACTGGCGGTGATCCAGATCGTGCCCGACATGCTCTCACTGAGCCAGGCCGAGAGCAGGGTGAACAGCGCCGCCATAAACGTGGCGAACGCCCAGATGAACTACGACCGGAACAAACCGCTCTTCGACAAGGGTGTGATCAGCGCGAACGACATGCAGGCCTTTGACATTGCCCTGCGGAGCGCCAAGCAGGAACAAAGCGCCGCCCAGGACGCGCTGCAGCTGGTGCGCGACGGCATCAGCAAAAGCAGCGGCAACGCCACCAACACCATCGTGCGCAGCACCATCAGCGGCATGGTGCTGGACGTGCCCGTGAAAGTGGGCAGCAGCGTGATCGAACGCAACAACTTCAATGAGGGCACCACCATCGCCACCGTGGCCGACATGGGCGACCTCATCTTCCAGGGCAATGTGGATGAAAGCGAGGTAGGCCGCGTGCAGGCGGGCATGCCGGTGGTGATCACGGTGGGCGCGATCGACAGTGCCACATGGGATGCCAACCTGGAATACATCGCCCCGCAAGGCGTGGAGACCAATGGCGCGATCCAATTTGAGATCAGGGCCGCCGTGGCGGTAAAACCGGGCCAAACCCTGCGCGCAGGGTACAGCGCCAACGCGGACATTGTGCTGGCGCGGCGTGACAGCGTGCTGGCCGTGCCCGAAAGCGTGGTGAGCTTCAACCCCAAGGGCGACAGCGCCTTTGTGCAGGTGAAGCGCGCCAAGGGCTGGGACCGCACCTACATACGCACCGGCCTGAGCGACGGGGTGAACATTGAAGTGCTGGGCGGCGTTGCCGATACCACCACGCTGCGTGGCGCATTGAAGACCGCCGCCGCTGGCCCGGCGCAGTAAGCCCCCTACCTTTCGCGGCCATGAGCGACCGCGCCGCATCCGCGCTTTTCTTCCTGCTGGTGCTCTTCCTGGCCAGTTGGCACCTGGATGAAGGACACAACGATAACACCATGGCCCGGGCGGCCACCGTGTCGGCACTGGTGGACCGCGGCACCATGGAGATCGGCCCGGTGCAGGAGATGCTGGGCGACAAGTGCCTGGTGAACGGGCGCTACTACTCGGACAAGGCCCCATTGCCCACCTTCGCCGTGCTGCCCTTCCATTGGCTGGCCGTAAAAGCCGGATGGGCCGGCAGCGGCGAACATGGCACGCTCACCGATGGCCTGCTCCGCCTGGGCGGCTTCATCTGCGGAAGCCTGCCCTTCGCCCTGCTGGTGTGGCTGGCCTGGCGCATGCTCCGCAAGGCCCGCCATCCACTGCCCCTATCGCCGGTCCTGCTGGCCGCATTGCCCTTCTTCGGCTCCTTTCTTTTCGTGTACAGCGGCAGCTTTTACAACCACCTGCCGGAAGCGCTGTTCGCGGTGCTGGCGGCGCGTGCCCTGGAACGGGAAAGCCCAGCGGTGGCCGGGCTTTGCGCCGGGGCGGCCTTCCTGTGCGGCCCTGCCATGTTGCTGCTGGCCGCGGCATGGGGCGCACAACTGTTGTTCGCCAAGCACTGGCGGCACTGCCTGCATTACGGGCTTGGCCTGGTGCCCGCCATGCTGGCCGCGGGCCTGTACAACCAGGCCATCACCGGCAACCCGTTCGTTTTCGCCAATGCCTATGCGGTCAATTACGGGATCATGCACCAGCAGTACGGATTCGGCACGTGGCAGCCTACGGCCTTCCTCGGCCTGCTCATCAGCGACTATCGCGGCCTGCTGTTCTACATGCCCTTCCTGGTGATCGGGCTGATGGTGCTTCCCACCAAACTGAAGCTGCACCAATTCATCTGCGGCCCGTTCGTGCTGCCCGCACTGGTGCTCATCGCGGCTTTCCTCACCCATGCCACCTGGGGCGGCGGATGGACCTACGGCCCGCGCTACATCATGGCCTCCGCTGCGATGCTCGCCTTTGCCACGCTCAAACACTTCCCTGCCAAGCGTTGGGCTGCGCGCTCGGTTTGGATCCTGTGCGGGTTCGGCATCCTTTGCGCGTTCGCCGCAAAAAGCACTGTATGGTACTCCTTCCCCACCGAAATGATGCACCCCATCACCGACGGGCTGTGGAACAATATGGCGCAGGGCAACTGGACCACTTGGCAATGGCCCGTAGCGCTCGGTCTTTCCCCGGGCGCCGCCGTATTGGCCTATCCGTCCATCTTTGCCCTAACGCTGTACCTGTTGGTGCGCCTGGACCGCTTGAACACCCATGCACCTGTTCCATTGCCCTGAGCTTGGCACCGATCTGGTGGACCTGCCGGCGGAGGAGGCCCACCATGCCTTCCATGTCCTGCGCCTGCGCGCCGGAACCCGGGTCGGGCTGCTTGATGGGCGCGGCACCGTGGCGCGGGCGGAATTGGCGGAGCCGGGGAAACGGGGCTGCCGCGCACTGATCGTGGAGCGCGTGCGCCGGCCGCCGGAACGAAAGGCACACATCCACCTGGCGGTTGCACCCACCAAGCAGATGGAACGCTTTGAATGGTTCCTGGAAAAAGCAACGGAGATCGGGGTGGACCGCATCACGCCGATCCTTACCAGCCGTGGCGAACGGCGGGTACTGAAGCTTGAGCGCCTGCAAAAGGTACTGATCGGTGCCATGAAACAGAGCCAACGCGCCTGGCTGCCCCGGTTGGATGCGCTGACGCCGCTGCCCCTGCTCGATGGCATGGCCTCCCAAAAATTCTTTGGCTGGTGCGAGGGCGAACATGCCGGTTTCACCTCTGCCTACGACCCAGCGCGGGAGGCGCTCGTTCTCATTGGGCCGGAGGGGGATTTCACTTCCGAAGAGGCCGAGGCCTTGCGCGGCAAGGGTTTCCGGGCCGTTGGCCTGGGCGCTGCGCGGCTGCGCACCGAAACCGCCGCCCTCGCCGCCTGCACGTGGATGAGCCTTTCACAACAACGCTGATCGCGCCAGCAAACGGAAGCCTATGGGAAGGATGGGCGATCTTGCGGCACATTCCACTTTGAGATGCGCAAGTTCCTATTCCTGCTTCCGATCCTGCTCGTGCGGCCCTTGCTGGCCCAACCGGACACCACACAGCTCAACCGCTACCTCGCCGATGCCGTGCGCCAATTCGATCAACCCGGGCTTGCAGTGGGCATTGTGAAGGACGGCGCATTGGTTTGGGCCAAAGGCTATGGCAAGCTGGACCTCGCCAAGGAAGCCGTGGTGACTCCGCAAACGATCTTTCACGTGGCCAGCATAAGCAAGGCCTTCACGGCCTGTGCGATCGGGCTGTTGGTGGATGAGGGGAAACTGTCCTTCGATGATCCCGTGCGCAAGCACATGCCCACCTTCGCCACGCCGGACCCGTACGTAAGTGCGAACATGACCGTGCGCGACCTGCTGTGCCACCGCAGCGGTTGGGAAACCTTTGACGATGACCTGCTGTGGTACGGCACCGGGTACAGCCAACCCGAGATCTTGGAACGCCACGCGCAGATGCCGTTCAGCTATAGCTTCCGCGAGCGGTTCGGCTACAGCAACCTCATGTACATCGCCGCCGCGCAACTGATCGGGCAGGTAAGCGGCCAACCCTGGGGGCAGTTCATCGCCACACGCATCCTTGCCCCGCTGGGCATGCACCGCAGCGTAACGGACGTGGCCGCATTGCAGCGGTTCACCGACGTGGCCCTGCCCCATGTGCGCAACGGCCAAATGCCCGATGCCCCGCAGCGCAGCATACCCTACCAAGTGCTGCCCGGGGCCGATGGCGCAGTTGGCGTGTACAGCTGCGTTACGGACCTGGCCAAGTGGGATGCCATGTGGGCGGCCGGGGGAAAGATCGGTGGCGAACAATTCCTCAGCCCGCGCACATTCCACGAGCTTACCTCGGTGCAATTGGCCATGAGCGGAAGCCGCGAGGGCGCCGCCATGGGCTGGTTCGTGGAAACCAACAACGGCAATAAAGTGATCACGCACAGCGGCGGCATGCCGGGATTCATCCTTAACCATGCTGTGGTACCGGGAAAACAATTGGCCGTGATCGCACTGGGCAACGGCGAGAGCTACAACGTGTTTGCAGCAACCCGCAAAATGCTCGACCTGTACCTGGGCGACGGCAAGGCGGATCCCGTGGCCACCATGCTGCCCCGCGTGAAGCAATTGGAGGAGGAGGACCAAGCACGGCGGGCCCGCCGGGATAAGGCGCGCATATCGAAGACCAGGCCGACCGTGGCATTGGATTCCCTGGTCGGCACCTATACCGACAAGATCTATGGGAATGCCGTGGTGGCCCGCCAAGGGCCAGGCCTGTCATTGGTGCTCAGTCCGGCCCCCGGCCTGTTCAGCGGGAAATTGGAACATTGGCACCACGATACCTGGAAATGGACCCACCAAGATCCCTTCCTCGAACCGGGCTACATCACCTTCCGCTTCAACACGGACCACCGCGTAACCGGCTTCACCATCGACCTGCACAGCCCGGACTTCCATTTCCATAAATTGGACTTCCGCAAGCAGGGCCAATAAAGCCATCGCGATCTTTGCACCATGCGCGCCGTTCTGCTCAGCTTCGCCATCCTGCTCGGGTCCGCCATTGCCGCCCAGGGCACTTACCAATTCGCGGTGCTCAAGTACAGCGGTGGTGGCGACTGGTATGCCAACCCCACGGCCGTGCCCAACCTGGTGAAATTCTGCAACCAGCAACTGGGCATGAACATCAACGGCGAGGTGGCCACGGTTGAGGTGGGCAGCCCGGATATTTTCAATTACCCATGGCTGGATGTGACCGGGCACGGCAACATCACCTTCAGCGCGCAAGAGGCGCAGAACCTGCGGAATTACTTGATCGGCGGTGGCTTCCTCCATGTGAGCGACAACTATGGTATGGACCCCTTCATCCGCCCGGCGCTCAAATCAGTCTTCCCTGAACTTGACCTGGTGGAATTGCCTTTCTCGCATCCCATCTATCACCAGAAGTACGAATTCCCCCGGGGCCTGCCCAAGATCCATGAGCACGATGGCAAACCGGCCCAGGGTTTCGGCCTGTTTTGGGAAGGGCGGCTGGTGTGCTTCTACGACTATGAATGCGACCTGGGCGATGGCTGGGAGGATCCCGAGGTGCACAACGATCCGCCTGAACTGCACCGCAAGGCACTTGAAATGGGCGCGAACATGGTGCAATTCGTTTTCGGCGGTGCGGAATGAGCAGCCGCGCGGCGGTCAACCCATGGAGGGTTTCCGCAACGCATGCCCAACGGCCCGCCCCACTTCTCCCGCCTTGGTGAGCACCATGATGTGCTCCCCACCCTTCACCACGTGATCCACGTGAAAGCGCAAGGGGATCACGTGGTCGTTGTCGCCATGGATACGGAATACCGGTCCCTTCCAGGGCGAGCCCTGCCAGCGCAGCACAGCCTTCAGTCCGTTTCGGATCTTGGCCGCACCTTGTGAAACGGCCATGTCCCACAGCAGCTGGTCGATCTCCTTGGGCCGTGGGCCCAAATAGCGTTTCAGCGGCCAGACCCAACGCATGGAACGCTCCCGCACCAGGTTCCAGAGGTGCAACCGTTTGGCCCAGCGCACATGCCATGGCCATTCCTGTGGCCCTGTCCAGGTGGAGATAAGGACCACCTGCGCTGGAGCGGTCAATACGGCAAGTTCCTGTGCCACCATGCCACCCATGCTTACACCGGCAAGCACATGCGGCTGCGCGGCATCTACCTGCCGGGCCATTTCAGCGGCCAGGCCCGCCAAGGTGCAATCACGCGGGAAGGGCGGCCATTCCAGCACGCGCACCTCGTGCCCGGGCAAATGCAGGCGCGAGAACAATCGCTCATCGCAGCCGATGCCGGGAAGCAGGTACACAAGCATTTGGGCAAATTTGCAGCAAGCGCTTCATCTGCGCCTTGGCCCCATCGGCGTGGCGGTACGAATGCCAGGGCCAGGGCCGGGCAAGGGCACCGGTCAAGGCCACTCCTCAAGCCCCTTAACGAACGCCAGCGCGTGCTCCATCAATTCGTGCATCACCACGTCCTCTTCCACGAAGGGCACCTGTTTGCGCAACGCGGTGTGAAGGCTTTCGATGGCCTTGGAAGACTTCAGCGGCCTGCGGAAATCCAAAGCCTGTGCGGCGGTGAAGAGCTCGATGGCAAGGATGCGCTCCACATCTTGGGCCACGGCCCAGGTCTTCAACGCGGCCGCGGCGCCCATGCTCACGTGGTCTTCCTGGCCGTTGCTGCTGTCAATGGTGTCCACGCTGTTGGGCATGCAGCGCTGCTTGTTGGCGCTCACCAAGGATGCCGAAGCATACTGCGGGATCATGAAACCACTGTTGAGGCCAGGGTGCGCCACCAAAAAGGCCGGCAGGCCACGCTGGCCGCTGAGCAGCTTGTAGGTGCGGCGCTCGCTGATGCTGCCGAGCTCGGCCAAGGCGATGGCCAGGAAATCCAACGCCAGGGCCAACGGTTGGCCGTGAAAGTTGCCGGCGCTCACGACCAGGTCCTCATCGTCGAACACGGTGGGATTGTCGGTGACCGATTCCAGTTCGCGCTCCACCACACGCTGCACATAGGCAATGGCATCGCGGCTGGCGCCATGTACTTGCGGCACACAGCGGAAGGAATAGGGGTCCTGCACATGCTTTTTCGCACGCTTGGCAATGGCGCTGCCTTTCAGCAGATCGCGGATATGGCCTGCCACCGCCGCTTGTCCGGGATGCGGCCGCACGGCATGCACCGACGGGTTGAAGGGCTCCAGGCGGCCATCGAACGCATCGAGGGCCATGGCCGCTACCACGTCCGCAAGGAGTGCCAGTCTGTTGGCCTTTAGCGTAAGCAGGGCGGCATACGCGCACATGAACTGCGTGCCGTTGAGCAAGGCCAGGCCTTCCTTGGGGCCGAGTTCGATCGGCGCCCAGCCCAATTGCTTCAAGGCTTTGGCCGTTGCCATGCGCTTGCCTTTCAACACCACTTCGCCCAAGCCGATCAACGGCAGGGCCAAGTGGGCCAGCGGCGCCAGATCACCACTGGCACCGAGCGATCCGCGCTCATACACGACGGGCAGCATGTCCGCATTGTACATGTCCACATAGCGCTGGGCGGTTGCCAAGGCCACGGCACTGTGCCCGAAGGCCATGTTCTGCACCTTCAGCACCAGCATGGCGCGCACGATCTCCGCAGGCACCGGATCGCCGGTGCCGCAGGCATGGCTCATCACCAGGTTCTTCTGTAGCTGCGCGAGCTTATCCTTGGGTATACTGGTGTCCGCGAGCGCACCGAAGCCGGTGTTCACGCCGTAGATCGGCGCGTCGCTCCGCTTCAGGCGGTCGCACAGGTAGGCGTGGCTGCGCTTGATGGCGGCCACGGCATCTTCGCCCAGCGCAATGGGGCTCCGATTGGAAAGGATGTGGTTGAGCTCGACAAGCTCGAGGCCGATGGTGCCGATAGGGTGCGATTTCATGGGGTGGAATTTGCGCCACCCACCCCTTCGCTAAGGCTTCGGCGCAGGATGTGTGGCAGCGGCATTATTTAGTTTCCGTAGCAATAATTCCTTGGAGTTCATGATGAAGCTCCGGTATTTCCTTCTGGAGAACCCCCCAAACTATATCGAGATCAATGCCGAAGTAATGATGGATCAACACATCCCGCATGCCTTCCATATCCGCCCATTCCACCTGCGGGTATTTGGAGCAGATCTCCGGTGGCAGTTTTTTCACAGCCTCGCCTATCACCTCCAAACTGCGCACGATAGCCCGGCTATTTGTGGGGTCATCCAACAGATCAGCCCGGCCGTGCCCTTCCTTCAGTTGCTCGCACTCGTGAGCAATGTGGCGCAAAAAATCAAGCAGCGAGGGAGACATACTGAACCTCTTCAAGAATGTACTTGCCCGTATAGGGATTGAGTGCCCCACGGGTCACCAGCTCCACCTTCCGGCCCAACAAGGCTTCGAGGAACCGCGAAAGGCCCAAAAGGTTCTTCAGCGTTTTCTCCCCGGGGATGAACTCCACGAACAGGTCCACATCACTTTGTGGTGTCGGGGTATCGCGTGCAAAGGAGCCAAAAACGCCCAACTCCAGCACACCAAAAGCTCGAATGGACGCTGCGCCTTCCTGAAGGACCTTGAAAACTTGTGACCTGTTCCCTATTCCCGGCATTCAGCAAAGGTAGCGAGTGCTCCCAAGTCATACATTCTGCCCAATGAGATCGCATTGTGCATGGAACGCATGGATCAACCCCATCAAGCTTCACGCCGAGGGTGCTGATGGGATGGGATTTCATGCTTCAATACTCCTGCACAAGCACTTCGGTGGGGATCCTCAGCACTTCATTCAACTTACGGATCATCTCCAAGGTCAACTTCCTCTTCCGGTTCAGCACTTCGCTTACGCGGGTTTTGAAACCCATGGCGTCCGCAAGGTCCTTCTGCTTCATGCCCATCTGTTCCATGCGGAATTTGATCGCTTCGATCGGGTCCGGCATGCCGATCGGGAAATGTTCGTTCTCGTACGCATCAATGAGGATGGCAAGCACTTCCAGCTCGTCGCCTTGTTTGGTTCCCTTCTTGGCATCAAAAATGTGCTCCAACCGCGCCAGTGCATGTTGGTAATCGTTCTCGTTCTTGATCGGCTTGATGTGCATTTCAGATCGTGTTGGCGTTGATCTTGTCGTATTCCGCGTGGGTCCCTACAAAGCGGACCCATCCTACCTGGTGCTCGAAATTGAACTTGACGATCAACCTGTACTTGTTGCCCTTGATATTGAAAACGATGTGGTTTCCTGCAAGGATGCTCGCGTTCGGGTGATCACGCTTCAATTGCTGGGTGTTCTCCCATCCGGCATTTTCAGTATCCCTGAACCAAGCTTTCAATTGCTGTTCACTTTCAGCATGCTTGGTCCAGAAGTCCGGCAAAGTCCGTTTGGCTATGATCCGCACGTCGCTTCAATTCACGCAAATGTAGACAATGTTACCGAAATGGTAACTTTCCTACTCGGCCAACAGCGTCAACAATTCCCCCTCCTTCACCGCCCGCTGCTCCCCGCTCTTCATCTCCTTCACGGTCACGATGCCCTGCTTCATTTCGTTCTCGCCGATGATGGCGGCGAAGGGAGTGCCGTCCGCCCGGCGCGCGCATCCTGCGTTCGTGCCTTTGGCAGGTCCACAGCCAATTCATAGCGCTTGCCCATGGCGGAAAGGTAAGGCCACTATGGCTGAGTGCTGGACTGGGCGCACGAGCAAGTCATGCGAATACGGGGAAAATGGAGGGGCCTCCCCATTTGGATGGCCCCTTCGTTTTCGGGCGGGATCACTGCACCTTCACGGCCCGCTTCACCACCACCGCGCCATCCAGCATATAGGTGCAGAAATAGGTGCCCGCAGCCAGCTTGGTGGTGTTCCATTGGTAGGTGTAGCCACCGGCCTCCGCCTGCTCCTCGCGCAGCGTGCCCAGTGGTTTGCCGTCGCTAGTGCTCACTTGGAGGCTCACCTTGCCCGCCTGCGGCACGTAGTATTCCAGCGTGGTGAGGTCCGCCACCGGATTGGGGATGATGAGCAGGCGCTGCTCCTGAAGATCATTTCCCACTGGGATTTTCCTTTGCCCCAAGCTCTCGTTGGTGCCAATGCCGTGGTGGGCCGCGCAGCATTGATCAAGCTGGGCCTGCAGGTTATCGATCCGTATGCCCTGTTCTTGGAAGGCTGCCACCAGAAACGGGATGATCGTGGTCTGGTTGATGGCCATAGTTGCAACGGCCGGGTGGATCACGCTGCCAACAGAATCCACCACGGGTTCGATCGTTACGGGCCTGACCGCTCCGGGAATTATTTGCTGCAGGTCCTGTGCCAGAAAACCGTATTGCACCTCTTGAGGCAGGGCCAGCTGGGGGTATTGATCCGTGAGGTATGTGAACGATTTCGGTGAAAGTTGTCCGATCACCCCGGACGCACCGGTCAAAGCCTCGATGTTATCCTTCAGGTTTTCATCCGATGGGGTGAATATGCCGCCCGAAGAATAACCGATGCCGTTTACCATTACATCTCCCTCGAACCAACCCGCCCAATCAGCGCTGTTGCGTGTAAGGGTGGTTGCGAAGATGCCGTAGTTCCCATTGGGTGGTGAAACCGCACTGCCTGAGCCTTGATAGGCATACACCCCACAGTTCGAAAGCGCACTGCTGTACGATCTGCCAACAACCCCAACGCTCTGAATGGTGCCCCTGGTGGTAAGGCCTTGTACGCCGTGGGAGTAGGCCGCATTATCGTTGGAGGTGAAAAAACCACAATACGATGTGTACGTACCGCCATCAGTGGTTGCCAGCACGCCCAAGGTCCGATATGCCGAGCCGGTCTGAACGTCGGCAAGCACCCCGACCTTCCGTAGAGACCCACCACTCCCGTTCGCCTTCACCTTCACTCCGATGTCATCTGTTGTTCCCCCAGCCACGCGGACATCAATGCCTGTAAGGGACGCGGTCGCCATGGTGGCCTCCACGCGCTGCGCGGTGGGGAAATTAGTGGTCTTCAGGCAAAACTTGGCCGGTGCGGTCCCAGCACCAAGGTCCAATCCGATCCCCACTGCGTCCAAGTTGTCAGGGCACGTTGCAGACGGTGGCCCGAATGCGGTGGAAACATTATTGTTCGCAACGGGATTCAACGTCCATGTGCACGTGGCCGGGGGCACCACCGGCAAATGCCTCCACCACACCACGCCCGTGTTGTCCACCACCATGTACTTCTCCAAGCTGTTTCCTTCCGGGTCCGTGGGCAGTTGGCGGATGCGTACGCGGCCCGTGCGCACATCCAGCCGTTCGGTAGGGTCATCGCCGCCCGCGAAGAAGTCGCCGATGCCCACGTTGATGAAATCGCGCTCGTCAGGGTAAAGGCGCATGCCCTCAAGGCCCTCCCTGGAGTTCATGCCGGTAGTGGCCGCGCTGTTATAGCTGCTGGTGAACAGGAAGCGCAGGCGGTCACCTTTCCAATTGCCCGGATTGTCACTCCACTGGATCACCATGTCGGTCTCCCCGGTACCGCCCTCGCCCCGGTACTTCTGCCCGATATAGCCTTGGTCCGTATTGCCCGTATAGGAGATGCCATTTTTCATCCAGGGACGAAAACCCAGTTCCTCCGCATTGCCCGTGGTGCCTCCTTCGGCAAGGTGAAGCCGGCTGAACGGACCTTTCACCTGCGAGAGAATGCCGTTGTCCGGCGTGATCAGCGTGAACCCGTCCGCTGGGATGTTCGTGAAAGAATTCAGCGAGGGATAGATCATCCGGGGGTTGATCCGCGCACGGAACAGGTTGTCTGTGCGGAAATTTATCGGAACCCCGTCCGTAGTGCCCAAGAAGTTGGTGGTCCAACTTAGGCCATTATTCCCGGTTGTCAACCATTGACCCATAACCGGCTGGGCCATGGCCAAGGCAACTGCAGTTGCCCATGCGATTTGCTTGTTCATGTAGGCGTTATTGCGCCCAACACTACCCTCACGGCCATGCGAACCGTGTGGATCTCCTTGCTTCCTTTGACCAAACTGTTACCATGTAGATTCCACGTGCCATGCCTGCGTCCGAAAGGTCCACGTCCGCAGTACCACGTTCCCCTATTGCATGCACTGTTCGTGTCAGTCTGCCCGTGGTGTCCAGGATACGAATGTTCAGCCGACCATCCGGTACATTTTGCAACCTCAAGCTACTGTCGGTCAAAACGTGTGCGCCCAGTTCCACTTCCCTAATGCCGGAAGGTCCCAAAGCCACTACCGAGACATCGTCGTAGTAGTAGTAGCAAAGGGGTGCAACACCACTGAAAGTGTCAATGCCGTTCACCTGTGAACTGTCCTGAAATGAGCCTATGATCATGTATCGTTCATTTCCAAGAGCCACGAACGTATCGGATAGACAAGTCCAGTTTACCGCATCCGTCAAGTACGCATGCGCCGGGTCCATCAGGTCCACTTGCGGCTGTACGGGCAGCGTCCTGAAATCGTCGGAATGGATACTGTCCGGTCCGAAGTAGACACTGATCCTGTCAGTAGCCAAGCTATACCCGCCCGCCCTGCTGTAGCAAAGCGAAACTGCATAGGGCATACCTACCTGTAGGTCTTGGAGCAACCGGACCATGAAGTATTCCTTTGTATCCGAACTGTTGGCCCCATACCATTGGTAGGCACCGGCGAAGCGCGTACCGGTGCGGGCATACTGCCATCCGGAAGCTTGCACATCGGGATCAGCGGGGTCCCAAACCACGCCACATTGCCTTGTAAGGTCATTGTCATAGATGTCCGGTGTGGCCGTATTGGGGTTGAACCAAGGGGGAGCAGGCAAACGAACCGGATCGTAAGTGCCACAGTAAGCCGTATCCTCAAAGCTGGGGTTGGGCACCAGGTTCTGTGCCGTCGCCAGCCCGGCTAGAGCCACCGCCACGGCCAAGGGGATGACGCGGGCGTTTTGTTTGGTCAAGGAAGAAAGGAGTGCGTTGAGCATGTTTTTCATCTCCGTTCTTGTTCGCTGCATCATTGGCACATGGAAGTACTTTCCGCTTCCGGCCCGCTTGCGGCACCGGGTGCTCACGGCCCCGCCCGGCACGCAGCTTGTTCCGGGCGGGGTCGGTACCTTTGCTCAGCTTTTGTTCATCTTACTTTCCGGTTTGGTGGGACATGAGCGACCAAGGCCCTCGGTGTTAGTAGCACCGGGGGCTTTATCGTGCAGGGGGTAGTGATATGGAATAACTTGGGTAATAATCGTTGAAAATATGCCAATCCTGCAAAAAAAAACTGGCATCGGTTGATAAGTTGCACGATCATATCAATTCTGGATTATCGCTCCACTGGATGTTGTCATCACCGGCGTACTTCTGACCCAAGTAAGCTTGGTCTGAGTTGCCTGTGAAGGTGATGCCGTTGCGCATCCATTGGCGGTAGCCGATCGGTTGCGCATAAGTGGTGGGGTTGTCGGCGCCCACATCATCCCCCAAGTGCAGCCGCGTGAACGGGCCTTTCACATTCTGCAAGTAATTGGAGCGGCCGCTGAGCAGCATAAAGCCATGGCGCGACGCTATTGGCGCCGTGCCAATGGCATAGCTGACCCGTTCATTGATCCGAGCACGGAACAGGTCCGTGGTGCTGAAGTCGATCGGCTGGTTGGCCACCGTTTTTAGCAGTAGCGGGACGGTGCTGGACGCATTGGCACCCAAGTACTCTGTTGAACTTATTGAATTGCCGCCAAAGTCGTTCCATTGGCCGAAAGCGGGAATCAGTCCCGATAACGCCATGGTAACCATTATGGTTCTTGCCTTCTTCATTGGTTTTGGTTTTTAGGTTGACTTTCAATGTTGAACGAACCTCAAAATGCTTCTCCCTTCTTTTGAGTTGAGGCATACCGCATATACCCCCGACATCAGGTCAGATACGGACCAGGCCAAGTGGCCTGTTGCGGAAAGTTGGGAACGAACGGTTCTGCCTGTTGCATCCACCAGCACGATCTTAGCCTGTTTACCTACTTCCCATTTGAGACGCAATTCACCAACGGTCTCATCCAGAAATACTCCAAGTGACGGACTCGACTCCTGAATGCCGATTCCTGTTGATCCTAGTGAAACCGAGATGGAGTCCACATAGTAATATGCCCCAGCTGTTGGACCATTATCCAAATTGAGTGTGTCAGTGTGATCATCCTCAAAGAAATTCCCAATTACCAGATATCGGTAGGTACTGTCCGCAATGAAACTTCCACTGATCAAGCTCCAGTTAGCAGTGTCCGAAAGGATCACATTGGAATGAACATGGGCATAGTTCCTGAAACTAAATCCTGGGCCAGGTATCTCAGTCCATCCATTCGGTTGCATCGTGAACAATATTCCCAATCGGTCACATGCAACATTCGAAGGCCAAGTGTCCCCGTCCATGGCCAGATTAGCCCGCATCCTGACAGAGTAGCGCTGGCCGACCTCCAAAGGCTCGATCAACTCTACTCCCACATACTCGCGGAAATCATCACCCATGCTATAGGCCAACATTCCGACATAGGCATTGCCATCCCAAGCATCTTGGTATCCCCATCCGTTTTGAGGAACACTCACCAAAGTATTAACGGCACAGGCATGGAAGTATTCCGGGCTCTGTGACCAGGAAAGCCAGTATTGGGGTCTATCCCCCTCTTGAAAGCCGATGGTGTAGGGGCAAGTGTCCATTAGTTCAAAACTCGGGTTTGGCACCAAGTTCTGCGCTTCACAGCGTGGAGAAGGAACAAACAGCGAACAGCACAAGGCAAGCAGCAAGCCCGCCCTGTACCGTTCACCGTTCGTTGTAGAGAGAAACATTTGTCCGTTGTTCGTTGGTGGTCCGCTGTAGGACGTATCAGTCCGGCCAAAAACTGCCGCTTGTTCCAAGCCTTGTGCGATGCGGCATTCGCCAAGGCATTCCCGGAGGTACTGCCGGGAGGCAGTGGCACGTTTGTGGTGGTGCGGTACCTTTGTTCCGCTTTTGTTCATCCTGCTTTCCGGTTTGGTGGGACAAGGGCTTCGAGGGCCTCAGCCCTCGTTCGGCCCTCGGTGTTCGTAGCACCGGGGGCTTTTTCTGTTCATAGGTCAGGCTTTGTAGCGTAATTGCATTTGTTGAGCGTTGAAGCTAAGGGTTCCATTGGATTATTTTACAAAAGTTGAAAACTTCCTCTTGGTATATCCGATCAGAACTTCAGGTTATCGCTCCACTGTATCACAGAGTCCGTGTTGTCATCCCCGGCGTACTTCTGACCCAAGTAAGCTTGGTCTGAGTTGCCTGTGAAGGTGATGCCGTTGCGCATCCATTGGCGGTAGCCGATCGGTTGCGCATAAGTGGTGGGGTTGTCGGCGCCCACATCATCCCCCAAGTGCAGCCGCGTGAACGGGCCTTTCACATTCTGCAAGTAATTGGAGCGGCCGCTGAGCAGCATAAAGCCATGGCGCGACGCTATTGGCGCCGTGCCAATGGCATAGCTGACCCGTTCATTGATCCGAGCACGGAACAGGTCCGTGGTGCTGAAGTCGATCGGCTGGTTGGCCCGGGTTTTCAGGTTCAGTGGGTATGTGCTGGATCCATCGCCCCCCAAGTAGTACGTTGGTGAGCTTATCGTGTTGCCAAGTTGGTCCCATGGCTGGGCTATTCCTTCATTCAACGCAAGCATCAAGCAGCTTGCAAGTATCAAGTGCTGTGTTCTCATTGTCGTTGGTTTTTGATTCGTTCTTAAATTGACCTTCAGTTACTCAATGCATCACCACGAACTTCCTTGTGTGCTTCCATCCCTTAGTCTCGAGCAACAGGTAATAAACCCCGTTTGGCCAGCTCCCTGTTGCCATATTGACCCCGCTATTGCCGTCCACATTGTGTTTCACTGTCACCCGACCCAAAGCATCTAACACGACCACTTTATGCACGGTCATTGCCCCCCAATCCACTCGCAACTCGTCGGTTGCCGGGACCGGCCCCATTGTAATCCCTTGAGAGGTATATTCCAAGATGGAATTCCATAACGGGCATCCATCCGGACTTGCCGAAAGGCATACCGCATCCACAAAGATGTAAGCACTGGAATTACCCGGCGGCCCGATGACCTGAACCGTGGTGTGGGCGTTGTCGAAGTGGTTGCCGATCACCAAGTATCGGTAGGCGCTGTCCGCCACGAAGCTTCCGCTCACCAAGGTCCAATTCGCCGTATCACTCACTACCTGCTGACTATAGATCTGCGCATGGTTCGGTAGCGGAAGTTGGGGGTCATTCGGAGTAATGACTTCGCTGAATGCCGAGGTCATCAACAACATGCCGATGTTGTTGCAAGCGCTGCCTGTCTGCTGGGGTCCGCCGTATGCCGCATTCACCCAGAAGCTGCCATAGTAGGTCTGTCCGACAGTCAAGGGTTCCAATAGTTCCGTTCCGATCATCTCCCGATAGTCATCTATCAAGTGCGCGAACATGCCTGCGTATGCATTCCCATCCTGCGCGAATTGGTAACTAAAGAGATTCCGAGGGACGCCAGGGACCGTATCACTGGACCCATTACAGCCATTGAAGTAGTCCGGGGTTTCGCTCCGCCTTGCCCAATGCAGCGGTCTCGAGCTTTCTTGAAATCCGAGATAGAAAGGCCAAGGAGGGCAACTATCAATCTCTTCAAAACTCGGGTTTGGCACCAAGTTCTGCGCTTCACAGCGTGGAGAAGGAACAAACAGCGAACAGCACAAGGCAAGCAGCAAGCCCGCCCTGTACCGTTCACCGTTCGTTGTAGAGAGAAACATTTGTCCGTTGTTCGTTGGTGGTCCGCTGTAGGACGTATCAGTCCGGCCAAAAACTGCCGCTTGTTCCAAGCCTTGTGCGATGCGGCATTCGCCAAGGCATTCCCGGAGGTACTGCCGGGAGGCAGTGGCACGTTTGTGGTGGTGCGGTACCTTTGCTCAGCTTTTGTTCATCTTCTTTCGCGAGTTGGTGGGACATGAGCGACCAAGGCCCTCGGTGTTAGCGCACCGGGGGCTTTATCGTTGAGGCAACACCATGCCGTGTTACCTTGTGGGCTTGTATAATTTGTTGGCCTGTTGGCCTGTTGGCCTGTTGGCCTGTTGGCCTGTTGGCCTGTTGGCGCAATGCGCAAGCCAAACAAAAAGGCTATGGGGAATTGCGCGTTCATGATAGAACGAATGTAACGGAATTTTTGTGAAAAACATGGATGGTTGATAAGTCATGCCATCTGGACGCAGGGTCCGCTATGGACCGGGGATTTTGGTTGGCGAGACCCTGCGCAAGGATCAGCGTTCCCAGAAGTTCAATGTTGATCGGTCGGCAGCCTGGCAACCGACAACCGGAACTTTCAACCTTGCCCAAGCAGCGTCAGCAATTCCCCCTCCTTCACCGCTCGCTGCTCCCCGTTCTTCATCTCCTTCACGGTCACTATGCCCTGCTCCATTTCGTTCTCGCCGATGATGGCCACGTAGGGGATGCCCTTGTCGTCGGCGTACTTGAATTGCTTGGCCATTTTCACGGCATCGGGGTAAAGTTCGGCGGCGATGCCGGCTTCGCGCACTTGGCGCAGGAGCTTCAGGCCGTGCAAGGCCTCGTGCTCGCCGAAGTTGGCGAAGAGCACGCGGGTGCTGCTGCCCAATTCCGCAGGGAATTTTTCCAGTTCCAGCAGCACGTCGTAGATGCGGTCGGCGCCGAAGCTGATGCCCACGCCGCTCATGTCCTTAAGGCCGAAGATGCCGGTGAGGTCGTCGTAGCGGCCGCCCCCGGCAATGCTGCTCTGCAGGCTGCCTTCGTTGGCCTTCACCTCGAAGATGGCGCCGGTGTAATAGTCCAGGCCGCGGGCCAGGGTGGGGTCGAATTCCAGCGGAGCCCCGCGCCGGTTGCCAGCTGTGCTGAACAAGGTGTTGAGGTTCTTCAAGCCTTCCTGTGCAATGGGCGAAGCAGCCAGCCATTGCTGCAGTTGCGGCTGTTGTTCGGCCCATGATCCCTTCAGCCCAAACAGCGGCGCGATCTTCCCGATGGCTTCCTCGGTGATCCCCTTGGCACGCATTTCCGTCTCCACCTTTTCGCGGCCGATCTTGTCCAGCTTGTCGATGGCGGTCACCATGTCCACCACTTTCCCCGGCTGGCCACTGATCTCCGCAATGCCGCTCAGCACCTTGCGGTCGTTCACCTTGATCACCACTTGCAGGCCCAATGCGGCGAACACTTCGGCGGTAAGCTCCACCAGCTCTACCTCGTTCAGCAGGCTCTTGCTGCCGATCACATCGGCATCGCATTGGTAAAACTCGCGGTAGCGGCCTTTTTGCGGGCGGTCGGCCCGCCACACGGGCTGTATCTGGTATCGCTTGAAGGGGAAGGCGAGCTCGTTGCGGTGCTGCACCACGTAGCGGGCGAAGGGCACGGTGAGGTCGTAGCGCAGGGCTTTTTCCGAAAGCTCGCTGGCCAGCTTTCCCGGGTGCACCTCCTCCCCTTTCGCCAATTGCTCCTTCACGTCTGGCGCCACCGCCTTCCAGGCATCGCCGCTGTTGAGCACCTTGAAAATGAGCCGATCACCCTCTTCGCCATATTTGCCGGTGAGGGTGCTGAGGTTTTCCATGGCAGGCGTTTCCAGCGGCAGGAAGCCGTACTTCTGAAACACCTTTTCAATTGTGCTGAAGATGTATTTGCGGCGGAGCATCTCCGGGGGGGAGAAGTCGCGCGTGCCCTTGGGTATGGAAGGCATGGTGGCCATGGGCGGCGAAGGTAGCAGCGGTGCACGAGGCATCACGCCAACAGTTCCCTTACCTGGGGCACCACCCGCGTGGCGTACAGGTCTATGCTCTTCATCAACAGTTCATGCGGCATGGCGCCGTTGCTGTACTTGAGGTCGAAGCGCGCCGCCCCGAGCATTTTTACGGTGTTGGCGATCTTTTGGGCCACTGTGCCCGGCGCACCCACGCACAAGGCGCCCGCAGGCCCGGCCATGTGGCGGAACATCTCGCGGTCCAGCGGGGGCCAGCCGCGTTCCCGGCCGATCCGGTTGTGCATGGCCTCGTAATGGGGATAAAGCTCCTCCAGGGCCTGCTCGTCGGTTTCGGCGATGTGGCCGGGGGAATGGATGCCGATCGGCAAGGGTGCCCTGCCCAGCTCGGCGAGGCTTTGCCGGTACAGCTCCACCAAGGGCTTGAAGTTCCGGGGGCTTCCGCCGATGATGGCCACCATGAGCGGAAGTCCGTGATGTGCCGCGCGCACCACCGATGCAGGGGTGCCGCCCACCGCCACCCACGTCTTCAGGCCATTGGTGGTGCGGGGGTACACCATTTGGTTGCTCAACGCTGCACGCGTCCTCCCGCTCCAGGTCACCGGTTTTTCCTTCAGCAGCTCCACGAAAAGGGCCAGCTTCTCCTCGAAAAGGATGTTGTAGTCCTTCAGCTCGAAACCGAACAGCGGGAATGATTCAATGAAGGAGCCTCGGCCCACGATCACCTCGGCCCTGCCGTTGGAAAGACCGTCCAGCGTGGCAAAGCGTTCATAAACACGCACGGGATCGTCGGAGCTTAGCACCGTTACGGCCGAGCCCAGGCGGATGTGCTTGGTGCGCCCGGCAATGGTGGCCAGCACCATGTCCGGGGCGGGCACGGCGAAATCGTCGCGGTGGTGCTCGCCGATGCCGATGAAGTCCAGCCCCAGCTTGTCGGCCAGCACGGCCTCTTCCACCATGTTGCGCAATACGTGGGGTGCCTGTAGCGGCCTTCCCGCCTTGTCCACGGTAATGTCGCCAAAGGTGTCCAGGCCGAATTCAATCCTCTGCGCCATGTGCCAAAGATACCGCAGCCCCGTTGGCAGCGGGCGGTCAAGGCCGCAATTCCTTGGCGATCATATCGCGCACGGCGCCGGCCTTCGCCAGGGCCTCGTTGTACTGCTGCCGGGCAAACGCACGGTTGGCCTTGATCATTGAAAGTTCCAACAATATGGCGGCACGCTGCGCAGGGGTAAACACCAGTGGCTGTTTCATGCCGGTGTACTTGCCCCGCTGATCAAATTGCATGGCGGCCGCCAGGGCCTGCTCCAGCCCGTGCCTGTACTCACGGTGGAATTTCATTTCATCGTATTCCTCCTCCAGTTTCTGCAGGAACTGGTAATGGTATTCTTAAAGGTCAACAATGGCGCTCCGCAGCGAGTCGTTGCGCACCACTTCAAAACCCTTTGCCTTCAGCACTTCGTAGCCGGAAATGTTCTGCAGCGAAATGAACCCCCGGAACAGGGTGAAGTAGTAATGTGTCAAGGAATCGCCCGGCAAGGTGTCGCCCCGCAGTGTGCCCAGGAATAACTGCGCCGCGCGTATGCCGGCCTCGTGCCCCTTTCGGTTCATCTCCATATCATGCAGGTCCTGCCCCAGCCCTTTGTGGATCTCGCCCAGGATCTTCTGCTCGGCGATCCGGTCGCGCCGGTCCTCGTTCCAGCGGTTCAGGCCAAAAGCCGCCACAATGCCGATGAATACCGACATGAACTCGAAAAAATGCCAACCCAGGCGCAGGCCGCGGCGTGCTTTTCCTTCTGCCATTGCCTGTCAATTAAAAGCAGCATTTTCCCAGCGGCAAAGGTATGGGGCGTGCCCCCGGCCTTGCACAGGCCACCCGCCCGGGGTCGGGCTGTCCGCTATAGCTGCCCCGCCTTACCGGGTGCGCTGCGTGGCTGTGGGGTCCGTGGCCGTTGCCACGGCCTCCTCGCTCACGGCGCACCAACGGTTCGGCCGTGTCAGGCTGCCGCTCCCATCCCTCACGCGCCACCCGGGGCACCCGCGCCTGTTCATCGCCCCCAGCGCAACGGCGGCGCCATCCTCTATCCCTTCAGGATCTGCGTAAGTACCCCGCCATCCACGGCCACATCGGTACCGGTGATGAAGCCTGCCTGATCGCTCAGCAGGAATTTCACCAGGTTGGCCACATCCTCGGGTTCGCCGTACCGGCCAATGGGGGTCATGTCCAGGGTCTGTTTCATGATTGCGGGGTGCTCCTCCAGGGCCTTTTTCGCCATGGCGGTCATGATCACTCCGGGTGATACGGTCACTAGGCGGGCACCCTTCCTGCCATAGCGCATGGCGTTATCCGTGCATATAAGCATCACGCCCCGCTTGGTAAAGTTGTACATGGTGTCGGCATTGCCCTCCACGAATGGCGCCACCGTGCCGAAGGCGCCCGGCTTGAGCGGTTCGCGCAACGCGCCATCGTAGCGTGCATCGGGCGGCACGCTGTGGCCCATCATCGAGGCGAAGAGCACGAAGGCCGTGCCCGGGCTGGCCATGGAGGCGAACTCCTCCACCACCAGGGCCGTGCCTTTCAGGTTGATGTCGAACACCTTCCCCGGGTCGCCCACGGTACCGCTCACGCCCGCTGTATGCACCATGCCCCTGAACGGGCCTTGCGCCGCGGTGAATTCGCGCAACTTCTTCACGCTGGCCGGGTCGGTCACGTCGCAGGCCGTGCCCACGGCCTCATGGCCCTTGGCCCTCAGTTCGGCCACGGCCTTGTCCACGGCTTGCTGCCCGTGGTCCGCAATGATCAGCTTGTATTCCTTCAGGGCAAGCGCACAACTGGTGCCCAAGCCGCCGGCCCCGCCGGTGATCACGATCGTTCCTTTGCTCATAGCCTTTAGGTCATTGGTTTCCGGTAAAGCTATTTGCGGCCGGCCACCCGCCAGCTGCCGATGATCAGCCCTTGGCATGATCCTTATTGCCCTGGGGCCTCACCCCCGCCTCCGCACGGGCCACGCTTCCGCCACCTAACTTCGATCATCAATGGCCATCAACACCTCCTTCCTTGCCGCATTGGTGGCGCTGCTGCCTTTCGCCCTGCCGGCGCAGGACTGCGCGCTCCCCTACACCCTGCCCCTGTTCGGCGTTCATGTGGACTCCTCGGTGGTGTACGGCAGTGCCACCCGTTACGACGGCGGCACCAGTGAGCTGAGGATGAACATTTTCAAACCGGTCGGTGATGGCCATGCCGAACGGCCCCTGCTGGTGGTGATCCACGGCGGCGGCCTGTTCGCAGGGGATATGAACGAGATGAATGACCTGTGCCATGGACTGGCCTCCAGCGGCTGGGCCGCCGCCACCATCAGCTACCGCCTGGGTTTTTACGGCAACGGCCTGTTCGAACCGCCATACGCCCATGACCCCGCTGAGGTACAGCGCGCCCTCTACCGCGCCATGCAGGATGCCAAAGGCGCCGTGCGCTTCCTGAAAGGGCGGCATGAGCTGGACAGCACCAGCACCACCAACGTGTTTCTGGTGGGCTTCAGCGCCGGGGCTCTTACGGCCTTGCAAGCGGCATACCTCACCGATGCATCGCAAAAACCCGCCGCCTGCGGCGCCATCGGTGATGTGCAGCACTTTTTGAACCTTTACCCGCGGCCCGACCTTGGGGATGTGGACGGCCCCCTGCACCAGAACGGATATGATGCCGCGGTGGCCGGGGTGGTGAGCATTTTCGGGGCCATCGCGGACACCGGTTGGATCACCCTGGACGGGCCCGCGCTTTACACCTACCACCAAACCGGCGACCCCATCGTGGGCTGTGGGTTGCAGCGCCCCTATTGGGGCATTGGCCTTGGCGTGGCCGACAATTGGCCCTGGTACTACGGCTCGTGCGCCATCGATGTGCGCATGCAGCACCTCGGGCCGGCACTCGGCCGCTACCTGTTCCACCCGTACAACGGCAATGCGCACGACCTGCACGACCCCGCCGCCGTGATGCTGGAGGCCATGGGTTGGATGCGCAACCTGTTCTGCAATGCCAGCACGGGGGTATCCGGCGTTGAAGCAACGCCGTTACGGGCCTATCCCAATCCGGTAAAGGACCAGCTGTTCATTGACGTGGCCCCGCGCGCCAACGTTCCCTTCACGCTCATGGATGCCATGGGGCGGCTGGTGCGCACGGGCACCTTGGACGGCGCACCGCTTGATGTGGGCCGCCTGGCGCCCGGCAGTTATTGGCTGCGCATGGGCCAGCAGGGTGGTGTGCAGGGCATGCGCATTACGGTCATTCCTTGATCGGCAGTCGCGGGAAGCGTCTGCGGAAGCGTTGAAAGAACCCTTCGAAATACCCGAAGGAAACCGCCGCAACCGCAATGGTGGCGCCATACACCAACGGATACATGATGGCGCGCCTTGCAAGGCCCAGCGGCAATAGGATGTTTATCACCAGCACCATGGCCGCCATGTGGTACACATAAACACCGTACGAAATGCGGCCGAGGTACTGCATGGGCGGCCATTCCAGCACCCGCGCCAAGCGGGGTTCCAGGGCCAGGTTGAGGATCAGCAGGGCGAACAACAACGCATAAAAGCGGTAGTTCACCCAGGGCGCGAAAACCCCATAGCGCATTAAGACCATAAGCCCAAGCGCGACCACGGCGAACACCGGCACGTTCACCGCCCAACGCAGCCATGCCCTGCGGTGGAAGGCCAGCCACGCCGCCAGCCCACCGATGGCGAAAATGTCGATATTGAGCTGCGACCAGTACAGGGAAAGAAGACCCGCATTGGGCATCCCGCCCAGCAAGCGCATGCCCGCGGAATGCAACGGGATCACCAACAGCATGGGCAGCCAGCGCCAGCGCCGGAAGGCCATGATCAACAGCGGCCACGCCAGGTAGAAGTGCACCTCGCTGCCGAGGGTCCACAAATGGCCCAAGTGCGGTACTGCGCCAGCGAGCCAGGGCACCAGGGTGGGCAAGAACAGCGCGTACAAGGCCAGTTTCCGGGGCCGGCCCTGCATCACTTCCTCCTGGCCCACGCCGGGCATGGCCATTTGCGGGATGTGCGGGAATACAAAGAGCGCCAGGCCCACCAGCAGGAAATAGATCGGCCATATGCGCAGGATGCGGCGCATTTGGAAACGGCCGTAATGGATCCGGCCGGTCCTGCACTCCTCGTCCAACAACAAGTAGGTGATCAGGAAACCGCTCAACACAAAGAACATGAGCACACCCAAGTGGCCGAGCATGTCCCAATGTGACAAGCTGCCGAGCCACGGCAGGCCCATGTTGTGGGCGTGCTGCTGCAGGTGGTCCAAGATCACCAAGGCCGCCGCCAAAAAGCGCAGCCCATCGAGGTTGGGGAAGCGTGCGCCCGGCAGCATGGCGGCTAATCTACCCGTTGGCGGCATGCGGTGCATGTTGGCCCTGGGCCGCTGCAAACTGTGGGCGCCGCCCCGAAGGCCGTGGCCGGCTCCGTTGCGTCGCTGGCCGGCTGGAATGCATACGGGCAGGGAGTCCGGGTCCGCAGCGCAAGACAGGCGGGAAACATCGATGTTGTTCGGCGTAAAGGCGGATCGCACCGCTGGGCAAAGCGTGCTACCTTTCAACAGGCCCAGGAAATCGCAAGCGCTTACCTACGGCAGGCATTCAACAAAGTATTCCATGTCCTAACGCAACTTAACCAAGGACTTGCTCACCATGCCCTCACCCGTGACCAGGCGCAGCCGGTATACGCCCGGCGGCAGTGCGCCAGCATTGAACTCCAAGGACTGCAACCCCGGCAGCGCCCGATGCTCCACGGGCGACAGGGCCGGCTGCCCGGTGCCGTTGAGGACCTCCAAGCGCACAGGGCCAGCCGACCGCAACGCATATTGAAGATGGACCACATCCACCGCAGGGTTGGGGAAAACCGCCAGCGTAAGGGCTGCGGGCCGTTCCGGTATACCGGTCGGCTCCGGGCCGAGCTTTACCACCCACATGTCCTGCATGCCATGGTTGCCCGTGGCCTGCCCGTCGTTGGAAGTGGAATAACCACCCAGCAGGAAGCCGCCGTCATCCGCTTGGCGGACGCAGGACAGGTTATCCGTGCCACTGCCGCCCAAGGGCAGGTCCCATTGCAGGTTGCCGAGGCTGTCCAGCTTCACCACCCAGCCATCAAAGCCACCCAGGTTATAGGAGACATCGCCATCGCTGGAGTTGGTGGCCCCCACAGCCACAAAGCCTCGATCGGCGGTGGCCACCACCGAATTGAGCTGGTCGTTGCCCGAGCCACCCAAGGTCCGCTGCCAAACGAGGTTGCCCTCAGCATCCAGCTTCACCGCCCAGCCGTCCGCGCCACCGTGGTTGCCGCTGACATCGCCATCGTTGGATGCAGACTGGCCGACGACCACATAGCCGCCATCCTCCGTTTGGACCACGCCTTGCAATAGGTCCCAAGCCGTGCCGCCCAATACCTTTTGCCACTGCAAGCCGCCCACGCTGTCCACCTTCACCACCCAGCCGTCACTGAAGCCACCATGGTAGCCGGTCACATTACCATCACTGGAGCTAGTATATCCAACGAGGATGTAACCACCATCCATGGCAGGGGACATGGATTGTGGCGTATCAATGTCCGATCCTCCATACCCATTCTGCCAAAGGATCCCGCCATCAGCCCCCAGCTTGGCCAACCAATAATCATCAAATCCATGGTTGACTGTCACGTCACCGTCGGCTATCGGTGTCAAGGCAAGCACGAGCATGTGCCCATCCATATCCATTCCGATATCGTAGCCAAAGTCATTAAGGGTGGTTCCATATCTATGCTGTCCCATCAAATCTCCACTTTCAGATATGGTAAGCACCCATACATCGGCATGGCCGAGTCCCGGCCCCCCCAGGTCTCCGTCTGAGGAAGAACTGTAGCCAATTATTATGGACTCTCCTTGAATTCCTTGCTGAATGGAATATCCGGTTTCAAAATCAGAACCTCCATAGATATTCCGCCACTGGATAATGCCAGCGCTGCTCAAGTGAATGGCGAAGACATCCCCCATGCCGTGATTTCCGATGGCATCCCCGTCGTTTGACACGGTAAATCCTACTACAGTAACCTCACCATTCGATGAAATGGGAAAGGAATTCCCACGGTCATCCTGTGAACCTCCTGCCAACCTATGCCATTCTATGGCAGGGGTGTTTGTGCGTATGCACCTGAATGAAGGAGAAGGGCGAGTATGACGGATAGGTACTTTGCCATGAACCGTTTTGTTTTATAGTTGAAAGAGAAGATTTGTAGTCCAATGGATTGATATGCAGCGATTCCTGCCATATGTGGGGCAGGAATCGCTGCATAATCAACTTCTTTTCAGCCTCACTCCACACTGAAATTCTTCGAAGTGGACGAACATCGCGGTACTGGAAGACGGCATGGTAGATGCCGCCGGGCCAGGGGTAGCCCATTTGCACCACGCACTTATGGCGTCCTGGTCGGTCGAAATTAAGCTGCTTGGCATAGTATTCCTTGCGAACGTCTGAATGGTCCGGTCCACCATGCTTCCATTCACTTGCCGCATACCGTGGATGTCCACGTCGATGGCGGCGATGCCCGCATCGCGGCATTTCTGCACGTCCTTGATGAAGTATCCGTTGCACATGTAGGGGTTGTCCACGAGCACCTTGCGGCACTCTTCCTGCGCATGGGCAGTGCCCAGCAACAGCAGTCCTGTCAAAAGTAATGCGTGTCTCATTTTGAATTGGGTTTGGTTGGGGGTGAATAAGACGTGCAACGAAGGAAACCCCTGCCTAATGGGGTATTCAATAGGCCAAGGCAGCGCAAGCCCGGGCCGGCGCAGCACTGCGGGGGCGATGGGAAGAACACGGCATTCGCCGCCAGTCTAGTCTTGATCCCATCGTTGACGCGGGCAATAGGAGGCCCTGCACTTGCCCGGCCGTGCATCACGCCTGCCCAAGGAAAGCCACGATCGGCATTGCACAACTCCTACCGCCGGGTGCCGCCGTTCCGCGCCCGCCGCCTTTCATTTGCAACCATGTCACCCATCCTGCTGCTCGCCATCGTCTTCGGCTACTTCCTGGTGCTGCTGGGCATCGCCTGGTACACCTCGCGCGGTGCGGGGGAACACAGCTTCTACAGCGGCGACCGAAAGAGCCTTTGGTACGTGGTGGCCTTCGGCATGATCGGCACCTCGCTCAGCGGGGTCACCTTCATCAGCGTGCCGGGCTATGTGCAGGCCAAGGCCTGGACCTATTTCCAGCTCGTATTCGGTTTTGCCATCGGGTATTGGGTGGTGGCGGGCGTGCTTTTGCCGCTTTACTACCGCATGCACCTGACCAGCATTTACGGCTACCTGCGCGAGCGGTTCGGGCTGCACAGTTACCGCACCGGCGCCTCCTTCTTCATCCTTAGCCGCCTGGCGGGTGCCACCATCCGCATTTTCGTGGTGCTGAACGTGATCCAGCTTTTCGTGCTCAACGCCATGGGCGTGCCCTTTGAAGCGACCGCGGTACTGGTGATGGTGATGATCGTGCTGTACACCCTGAAGGGCGGCGTAAAGACCATCGTATGGACCGATACCCTGCAAACGCTGTTCATGCTGGGTGCACTGGTGGGAACCATCGTTTTCATTACCCAGCAGGCCGGCATGCACGGCTGGTGGCAGGCCATACGGGAAAATGGCAGCACCCAAGTGCTGGACCTCGATTGGCGCAGCGACAGCTTTTTCCTGAAACAAGTGCTGGCAGGCATTTTCATCACCATCGCCATGACCGGGCTTGACCAGGAGATGATGCAGAAGAACCTGAGCGTTTCCACTGTGGAGGGCAGCAAGAAGAACATGCGCACCTTCAGCGTGATATTGCTCGGCGCCAACATCCTCTTCCTGCTGCTGGGCTCATTGCTTTTCCTTTACCTGCAGCGCAACGGCATACCGCAACCGGCCCATTCGGACGATGTGTTCCCCACCTTGGCCCTACAGCATTTTCCGCCGTGGTTGGGCCTGTTGTTCATCATCGGCCTCATCAGCGCGCTCTTCCCCAGTGCCGACGGGGCCCTGACGGCGCTTACCGCCAGCACGTGCATAGACCTGGTGGGCATACGTGACAGAGGGTGGGACGAGGCCCGGCAGAAGCGCGTGCGCCAGCGCATACACCTGGGCATGGCCGTGCTCTTCCTCGCCTTCATCCTCTACTTCCATTGGCTGGCCACGCCCACGGTGATCAAAACGCTTTTCGATATCGCCGGCTTCACCTACGGGCCGTTGCTGGGCCTGTTCGCTTTTGGGATCTTTTTCAAGGCCGTGCCACGGGAGAAATGGGTGCCCTGGATCTGTGTGGCCGCGCCCATCATCACCTTCTTCATCCGCCGTTATTCGGATAAGCTGTTCTACGGCTACAAAATGGGCTTCGAGGTGCTGTTGGTGGTGGCAGCGCTAACCATGCTCGGCCTCGCACTTGCCAGCCTGTGGAGGGCGCCTGCCAAAAGTTGACCGGCGTACAACCCATGGGCGAACCGCTACGTCCTTGGAACGCAAGCTGTTGTATACTCGTGCTCCGTACCCATGCGCTTCCGTTCGGTAATGATCGCCCTGGCCGGCCTGGTGGCTGCGCTGGCTAGCTGCCGCAAGGACCCGCCCTTGGCGCCTGTGGTGCAGGGCGCGGCGGGCCCGGGCATTTCATTGGACCTTGACGCGCTGCCCTTCCCGAAACTTTCGGACTACGGTTTCTTCACCGGGCGCTTGGCCGATATGCAGCCCGCACCCGGTGTACTGCCCTACCGGCCGATCACCCCGGCATTCGGCGATTACGCGGAAAAGTTCCGCTTTGTGTGGATGCCCGCCGGCCAGGAGGCCCGGTACGTATCGGATGACCAGGCCTTGGACTTTCCCGAGGGTGCGATATTGATCAAGGCCGCATACTACCCACGCGTGCTCCCCAATTTGGAGCGAATGCTGCTCGACACGCGCCTGATGATCCGCAAGGGCGGCACCTGGATATTCGCGGAGTACAGATGGAATGAAGAACAGACCGATGCCGAATTGGACATGGAGGGAAGCAATGTGCCCTTGACCTGGGTGGATGATGCGGGCCAAGGCCACGACGAGATCTTCCGGATACCTTCCGCCGGGGAATGTTTGTCCTGCCATAAACACTACAACGAACCCACGGTGATCGGCCCCAAGCCGCAGAACCTCGATATCCAATACCCCTATTCCGGGGGTAGCATGAACCAGCTGGCCAAGTGGACCGCCGAAGGTTATTTGGCCATGGGCTACCCTTCCGGCATTGACCGTGTGGCCCGCTGGGACGACCCGGACGAAACGCTGGAAAGGCGTGTACGGGCCTACTTGGACATGAATTGCGCCCATTGCCATTACGATGGCGGCTTCTGCAGCTACCGGCCCATGCGATTCGCCTGGCACCAGACCACGGACCCCGCCAACCTGGGGATCTGCATACCGCCCGAGGACCCGTTCGCCCCGGGGGTGAATTACATCGTGAACGCCGGCAACCCGCTCCGCTCCATGCTTTACTACCGCCTCAGCTCCACCGAGGAGGCCGAGCGCATGCCCTTGTTCGAACGTACCGTCCGCCACGAGGAAGCCATCCAGCTGGTGGGCGATTGGATCAATTCCCTTGCACCAAACTGCCCCTGACCACAAATCCATTCAAATGAAGAACACGCTACCCTTGATCGCATGCGCACTGCTGGCCTCGCCGGCGGCCGCGCAGGGCACATGCGCCACCGCCGTTCCCGTGGTGCCCGCCACCTATTACGTGTCACAGATCAACGGCAGCGAGGCCCCCGCCCCGCTTTGCACCGGCGGCTCGGCGGCCACCATGGGCCGATGGTACGCCTACACGGCAACATTGGACACCTCCATTACCGTGACCACCGACCTGGTGCAAAATGGCTCCATGGACACCCGGCTGCATGTTTACAGCGGCACCTGCGGCAACCTTACTTGCGTGACCGGGGCGGACGACAACGGGCTTAGCTATCCCTACCTCTCCGCGGTCACGTTCACCGTGCAGGCCGGCAATACCTATTACATCGCCTTCGACAACCGCTGGAACGCCAACGGCTTCACCTTCGTCCTGCAATACTCCGCCCCGCCCGCACCGGTCAATGGATTCATACCCCAGTATGTCACCACCAACGGCATGGCCTACTGCGTGGTGGACATGAACGGCGATGGGCTGGATGATGCCGTGTCGGTCACTTCCACTACCATCAACATCAACTACCAAAAGGCCGTTGGCGGCTTCGACAACCAAACGCACACCACCACCATGGCAGATTACTTGCCCTCGTGGAGCCTTTGTGCCGGAGACCTCGATGGCAACGGCTACAACGACCTGGTGTACGCGGGAAGCGGGCTCACCTTCATGATGGCCAACGACAACGGCACCGGCTACATCGAGGTATCGCAACCCGAATACATCTTCTGCCAGCGGTCGAACATGGTGGACATCAACAACGATGGCCTGCTGGATGTGTTCAGTTGCCACGACGTGGCCCCCAACGTGTATTACCTTAACAACGGCGATGGCACCTGGGCGTGGCACCAAGGCGGGTTGGGTGATCAATTCGACGGTGGCAACTACGGCTCCATTTGGATCGATTACAACAACGACGGGCTGATCGACCTCTTCATTGCCAAATGCCGGGGGGCGGGCGCACCGGCCAGCATCGATGAGCTTTGGCGGAACAATGGCGATGGCACCTTCACCAACGTGGCCACCACCTCCAACTTCCTGGCCGATTACCACCAAAGCTGGTCGTCCGCCTGGGCCGATTTCGACAACGATGGCGACCTGGATGTCCTGATCGGGGCCAGTTCCTTCAGTGGCGGCGGCCACAAGCTATTGCGCAACGACGGCAACACATTCACGAATGTGACCGCGGGATCAGGCTTCGACCTGTTCAACGGCACCAGCATCGAATTCATCGCACGTGATTTTGACAACGACGGTTATGTGGACGTGCTGGGCGGTGGCGCCCTGATGGTGAACAATGGCGACATGACCTTCTCCATGGCCAACGTACCGTTTGACAATGGCCCCACGGGTGACCTGAACAACGACGGCTTCGTTGACGTGCAGAACGGCAACACCGTTTACATGAACGCGGGCAACAGCAACAATTGGATCAAGGTGATCACACAGGGAACAGTGAGCAACCGCAGCGGTATAGGGGCACGGGTGGAGATCACCACCCCCAGCGGCAAGCAGATCCGCGACATTGTAAGCGGCGACGGCTTCCGGTACATGAGCACCCTTACCGCCATGTTCGGCATCGGTGCCGATACCGGGGTATCGCTCATTACCGTGCGTTGGCCGTCCGGGATCGTGAACAACGTGTTCAACCCCGCCATCAACAGCACCATCACCGTGGTGGAAGACCCCACCCAGAACGTGGCCACCTCCGTACCATCGGCCCCCGCGCCGCAATTGGGCCTTTACCCTTCGCCCGCACGCCAAACCCTTTCAGTGGAACTGCCTTCCGGCTTCGCCGTGCAGCGCATCGCCATACTCGACCTCGCCGGCAAAACCGTGCTGTTGCCCACCCTGGTGCACCATGCATTGGACATTTCCGCCCTTGCGGAGGGCATGTACCTGGTGCAGGTGGAAGGCAGCGGCAGCGTGCTTACCGGCCGCTTTGTGAAAGCTGATTGAACGGCCATGCCGCGGCACGGGGCTTACCTTGTGCGGGATGAGCCGGGGATTTGTGCGCGAGGATGACCAGGAGGAACCTGTCCTGGTTCCACCGCGGGCACCCTTGCCGGCCGGTTTCGCGAACTTGGTGACACCGCGTGGCCATGCCCAGTTGCTGGCGGAAAAAGCGGCCTTGGAAAACAGACGGAACGGGTTGGACCTGCCCGAGGGCGCTGCAAGGCGGCGGGAAATGGCCGAGATAAACGGGCGCCTGGCCCTGCTCGAGGAACGCATTGCCAGTGCCCGCTTGGTAGAACCCGATGGCCCGGCCGTGGATGTGCGTTTCGGCACCACGGTAACCTTCCGCATAACGGCCGGGCCGCAACAAGGCAGCGAGCGGACCTTCACCCTGGTAGGGGTTGACGAGGCAAAAGTGGCCGAGGGGCGCATGGCCTACACCGCGCCGGTGGCCCAAGCCCTGATGGGCAAAAAACCCGGCGCCAACGCTTCCTTCAAGCTGGGCGACCAGGTGCAACAACTGCAAGTGGTTGCGGTGGTTCAAAACATATAGGCCATTTTTGCGAACCTGCTGGCAATGCCGGTTGTTGCATACGACAGTGCCGCAGGAATAAAATTTATTCGCGCCATGGTCCATCAATACGTTCTTTCCCTCATCCGCCGTTTAACCCCCGTGGCCGTTGCAGTCCTGCTCGGCACCGGCCTGCATGCCCAAGATGGTTGTGGCGTGCAAGCCCCCGGCATGGACCTCGACTATGGGCCCGTTTGCCTTGTGAACGGGCAGGCCCTGCTGATGGGGACCCCCGTGCCGAACGGTACGGTGCCGCACGACTTCCAGACCGTTTTCCTGCTAAGCCGCGGCAACAGCCTGCTGATCGACCAGATCGGGCCATCGCCCACTTTCAGCGTTTCCTCCCCCGATGTTTGGCGCATCCATCCGTTGGTATTCGACCCGGCCACCTACGACCCGGGCAACATAGCCTTCGGCGTTGAAACCGTTTATGGCCTGCGCGACCAGCTTGCTGCCCCCGGCGCACCGTGCGCTGGTGTGGCACTGAGCGTGCCGGGTGCGAAAACGGTGGAATGCGATCAACCCTGCTTGGCCGTGGCACCCGGGCTCGGCATGGATTCCACGTTGATCTGCCTGGGCAAGGGGCAGGCCGTGCTCACTGCCACCACCACTACTCCCGGTGTGGTGCCGGCCGGTTTTGAATTGCGCTACCTGCTCAGCCGCAGCAACGGGCTCATCATCGACCAAGTATCGGCAACACCCGATTTCACTGTCAGCAGCGCCGAGATCTGGCGGATCCACACCTTCGTGTATGATCCCGCAACGTTCAATCTGTCCAGCATCGTGCCGGGGGTATCCAGCGTTTACGACATCTATCCACAAACCCTGGCTGCCGGCGGGACCTTGTGCGCACAAGTGCTCATGCATGCACCCTTCGTGAAAACGGGCGAATGCAAACCGGCCTGCACCGCTTCGGCAGGAGGGCTTACGATCGGGCAGCCCGACCTGTGCCTTACCGGGGGCAATGCAACCGCCCATGCGATACCCGACGGCAACGCCACCGTGCCCGCCGGCTTCCATACAATGTACCTGTTGACCGCAGCGGCAAGCCCCAATATCGTGCTGGCCACTGCTGGATCGCCTGCTTTCACCGTGACCCACACGGGCCAATACCGGATCAACACCTTCATATTCGACCCGGGCACTTTCGATCCCGCCACCATTGTACCGGGCACCACCACACTGGTTGCATTGAACGCACAGTTGATCGCGGGTGGTGGCCCACTGTGCGGCGCGCTTGACCTGGTGGGCGCCCTGTTCCAAGTAGCGCAATGCGGCGCGCCCTGCGAGGCCGATGCCGGCGCCATGTTGCCCGAAGCCACCCCGGTTTGCCTGGGTGATTCCGGCGCCACCATTGCCGCGGTATCCTTTGGTGACACCCTGGTGCCGACCGGATACCAGCTGGCATACCTGCTCTCCGGCAATGGTGCGGACCTGCTCGCGCACGGCACCACGCCAGTTTTCCAGGTGGACACGGCCGGAAACTTCGGCATCCATGCCCTGGTGTACGACCCGGCCACCTTGGACCTGGCTGCGCTGCCCTGGGGCAGCATCGGCATATTGGATTTGAATGCCATGCTGGTGCAAGGTGGCGGCACGATCTGTGCGGGGCTTGATGTGCTGGGTGCGCAGGTGGCCGTGGAGGATTGCGGGTTGGCATGCGGTGCAGGCGAAAATGCCGAGATCACGGTATGCTTGAACGCGCCTATTTTCCAGCTCTTCGATTCATTGGGCGGGAACCCCTGCCCCGGCGGCACGTGGAGCACCCCCACCGCGCAAGTAATGAACGGCGAATTCAACCCGGCCACCAACGCTGCCGGCCTCTATTTCTACACCATCACCTCCCCCACCGGGCAAACCAGCACGGCCATTCTTACCGTGCACGTGATCGACTGTGCAGGACCGGAATACCAAGCCGACCTGATGCCCGGGACGGATCGGCAAGAAAGCCCGCTGCAGGTGTGGCCGAACCCCGCTGAACGTTACCTGCGTGTGGCCCTGCCTTTCGTGCCCAACGGGGCGGTACACGTGGAATTGTATGATGGCAAGGGCCGCAAGGCACCGGTGAAGCTGGTGGAAACCGGGGAAGAGCTGCTCTTGGACCTGGGCACACCGGCCCCGGGGATTTGGACCTTGCGCGTGGCCAGCGAAAATCGGGTGTACGGCACACGCTTCATGCGCTGAGGCATCCGCCGCAAGGGAAAAGCACATACCTTTGTGCGGGGCAAGTCTCGTACGTCCAGCTCCTGCTGAATCCCCCAGGGCCGGAAGGCAGCAAGGGTAGGCGGTTGTAGCGGAGCGATGCGAGGAGCTTGCCCCACTTTTTTTACCCCCTGCCATGTCCACCGCTTCCAAGGTCGTTCTGGTAACAGGCGGTTCCAGTGGGATCGGCCAGGCCATTTGCGTTCGGTTGGCAAAGACCGGCCACACCGTTTTCGGAACATCCCGGTCGCCGGGCCAGCAACCCCATGGCTACACCATGTTGGCCATGGACCTGGGTGATGAAGCATCCGTGCAGGCAGCGGTGGGGTCGGTGTTGGCTACGGCCGGCCGGATCGATGTTGTGGTGAACAATGCCGGCCTGGGGATACAAGGGGCCACCGAGGACCTTTCCGCTGCACAGGCCGCTGCACTGCTGGACACCAATGTGCTGGGCGCGCACCGTGTTTGCCGGGCCGTGCTGCCCCACATGCGCGCACAAGGCCGGGGGCTCATCATCAACCTTACCAGCCTTGCGGCCAACTTCGGCCTGCCCTACCGTGGTTTCTACAGCGCCAGCAAGGCCGCGCTGGAGCGCTATACCGAAACCCTGGCCATGGAAATCAGGCCGTTCGGGGTGCATGCGGTAACGCTACAGCCCGGCGAATACAAAACGAACATCGGTGCGGCGCGCATCCGGCCGGAGCAGGCCAGCGAGCCCTACCGAAAAGGGTACGATCGCGCCATGGAATTGCTGGGCGGCAGCTTGCATTACAGCCGCGACCCCGATGAGGTGGCCGTGCTGGTGCTGAAGATCATGGCCATGCGCAACCCGGTTGGCGTGTATTACGCGGCACATGGAAAACAAAGGCTGGCCGTATTGCTGAAAAAGATATTGCCGGCAGGGGTTTTTCAGCGGCTGATGCTGAAGGAATACCGGTAGGCTCCTTGTGAAAAGGATCGAACAGGACACCTTCCGTTTTTCGGGCATGTAACTTCAACGGTCAAATACCAATTGGCCATGCGAAACTTTACACTCCTGCTGTTCACCGCCTGCCTGCCTGCCTTGTCCGTGGGGCAATGGACCACCGATCTTTCAGCGAATACACCGGTGCGCACCGCAAGCAGCGGCGAGATCGCCGTTCCCATGATCGCAGAGGCCCCCGATGGCGGCAGTTACATCGCTTGGTTCGAGAATGGAACGGGTTCGTACCAATTGCGCCTGCAGCTGCTGGATGCCGGGGGCAACGCGTTGTGGGAACCGGATGGCCTGTTGGTCAGTGATTTCCCGCAAAACAGCGCGCTTTTCCGCAGCGACCTGAAAAGCGATGGCAACGGCAATGCGATCATCGCCTTCCAGGATGAACGCACCGGCACATTGGACGTGGTGGCCTACATGGTGGCCCCCGATGGCTCGCTGCCGTGGGGTGTGGATGGCGTGGAGCTGCCAACGCCTGGCGGCACCGGCATTGGCCCGAGCATAGCGCCGCTTTCCAATGGCAACACGGTGATCGCCTGGAGCACCGATCAAACACCCGGGCGCGTGGCCTTCCAGATCCTTTCCCCCGTGGGCACGCCGTTGCTGCCGGCCGCTGAAACCTTATCGGCCGATACCCGCCTATCGCGGCCGGTGCCCGTGGCCACCGACGATGGCGGCTTCCTGCTGCAATATGCCCTCGAGGGCAGCAGCTTTCTCGCACCCGCCACCATGCTCGTGCAACGCTTCAACCAGGATGGGAACGCCGTGTGGGCCGGGCCGGTGACCGTATCGACCAAAACGATCTCGGGCTTCTACTTTCCGGCGCCGGCCAGCGACGGCCACAATGGGCTGTACGTTGCCTTCAATACCGGCAACCCCAACAACGCGAGCCTTACCGATGTATACCTGCAACGCGTGCGGGAGGATGGCAGCCTGTGGTCCTCCGCCGGCACACGCCTCGATGCATCGAACACAACACAGAAGTTCACCGCGGGCAAAGGCTTCGCGCTTACGACCGATGCCGGCGGGCTGATGGTGCCGTTGCAGGTCACCGACATGGCACAGGGCCAAAGCGGGTTGTCCATGCAACGCGTGGATACGGCCGGGAATACCATTTGGGGCACGGACGCACAAACGGTGATCGCCCCCAGCGCGGCCTATACCAGCCCTTGGGACATTGCCGGGTTGGCCAACGGGGCAGTGGTGGTGCATGCCACGGGCGGCTTCGGCAACCAGCAGCTCCAGGCCACACGGATCGGCCTGGACGGCATTGCGCTCCAGCCCTTACTGATCGGGGTGAGTACCGCCGCAAGCGGCAAGGATGATGTGGCCATGACCGCTGTGCGCAGCGGCCAAAGCGTGGTGGCCTGGAAGGATGATCGCACACCAACGGGGGTCTATGCCCAGAACCTGGCCTCCTTGGATATCAGCATCGGCATTGCAGGAGCTGCGGTGAACCATGGAATGTCCCTGGAACAAAACCCCGCCCAGGCACCGGTGCTATTGGGCGATGGCCATTCAGGGGAATTGCAGGTCACAGTGTTCGCGGCGGATGGACGGTCGGTGTACAGCGGAACCGTGCCGGCACACACCCGGCGCATGGAATTCCCGCTGCAAACCCTGCCGCAGGGTACCTACCTTCTGCGGCTTGCGGGCCCGGACGGCCAAACCCTGCTGCGCTGGGTGAAGTGACCGGTGTGCCGGCATGAACGCATCGGTACCTTCCGCGGCGCGGAATAGGGCACCGCTTACCTTTGAGGCATGAAATTCTTTATTGATACCGCCAGCCTGTCCCAAATACGCGAAGCCCAGGAACTGGGCATTTTGGACGGTGTTACCACCAACCCCTCATTGATGGCCAAGGAAGGCATTACGGGGGTGGACCGGGTGATGAAGCATTATGTGGCCATTTGTGAATTGGTGGATGGCGACGTGAGCGCTGAAGTGATCGCCACGGAATACAACAAAATGGTGCGTGAGGGCGAAAACCTGGCGGCCCTGCATCCGCAGATCACGGTGAAGTTGCCCATGACCCGTGACGGCATCCGGGCCATCCGGCATTTTTCCGGGAAGGGGATCAAGACCAACTGCACCTTGGTGTTCAGTGCGGGCCAGGCCCTGTTGGCGGCCAAGGCGGGTGCCACATACGTATCGCCATTTGTGGGGCGCTTGGATGACGTGAGCACCGACGGGCTGCAACTGATTGAGCAGATCCGCACCATCTACGACAACTACGAATACGACACGGAGATCCTGGCCGCCAGCATCCGGCACCCCATGCACATCGTGCAATGCGCGGAGATCGGTGCCGATGTGGCCACCTGTCCGCTTAGCGCGATCACCGCCCTGTTCAACCACCCCCTCACCGACATCGGTCTGGAGAAATTCCTGGCCGACCATAAAAAGGCCGCCAGTGCCGCCAAGTAGATGTTGCTCGCCATTCACCCGAAAAACCCCGAAGCGCGAAAGATCGCCGACGTGGTGGACCGCCTGAACAAGGGCGCTGTGATCGTATGCCCCACCGACACGGTGTATGCTTTCGCCTGCAGTGCGCACCAACCCCGTGCCATTGAGGCCATTGCGCGGCTGAAGGGCACCAAGACCGAAAAGACGAACCTTTCATTGATCTGCAAGGACCTCAGCCAACTGAGCCTGTACGCCCGTGCCATTGCCACGCCCAGCTTCCGGGTGATGAAGAAAGCGCTGCCCGGGCCTTACACCTTCATTGTGCCGGCCAGCAGCCAGATCCCGCACCTGTTCAAGAACAAGAAGCACACCGTGGGCATCCGCGTCCCGGATCATCCCATACCCGTTGCCCTGGTGGAGGGCCTTGGCCATGCCCTGGTGGTGACCAGCGTGCACGATGAGGACCAGGTGATGGAGCATACGGCCGACCCGGAAGTGATCCATGAGCGCATCGGCAACCAGTTGGAACTGGTGATCGATGGCGGCATGGGCGGCATGCAGGGTTCCACGGTGATCGACATCACCGGTGGCGAACCCACCGTGATCCGCGAGGGCAAGGGCCCTGTGGACGTGCTGGGTTGATCAATGGCCGGTTGCACCGGCCCCGCGCAACTCACGCCACACACCGGCCAGGCTGTTGATCAGATCGCCGGGCAGCATGGCGTCCTCGCCCAAGGTGGCCGCTGCAAGGTCACCGGCACGTGCATGGGCGTAAACGCCGAGCAGGGCGGTTGACAATGCATCGAGGCCCTGGGCACGCAAGGCCGTCAGGATACCGGTGAGCGCATCACCGCTCCCTCCTTTCGCCATGCCGGGGTTGCCCGCTATGTTGTGGAACACACGCCCATCCATGCTGCAGATGGCCGTGTATGCGCCCTTCAGCACCACCACCAAGCGGTTGCGGCGCGCCAATTCACGCGCTTGTTCCAGCCGCTCCTCGTCACTTCCGGCCCGCCCCACCAGCCGTTCCAGCTCCTTGGGATGCGGGGTAAGCATGGTGCCTGCGGGCAGAAAGGCCAACCACGTGCGGTTCTCCGCCAGTATGTTCAGCGCATCGGCATCCAGCACCAAGGGCGCTGGCGCTTCCTGCACCAAGCGTTTCAACAGGCGTGCCGTTTCCTCCGAGGTGCCCATGCCCGGACCCACGCCAATGGCGGCCACATTGCCGAATTTGGGCATGGTGGCCAGCACGGTTTCCGCATCCTCATTGACCATGGCCTCCGGCAAATGCTGATGCATGATGGCCGCTCCATATTTGGGCAGGTGCGCGGTAAGCAGGCCGCAACCCGAGCGCAGGGCCGCGTGGGCGGCCAGCACGGCCGCCCCCATTTTGCCGGGTCCGCCCGCCAACAGCCAAGCATGGCCACGATCGCCCTTGTGGGCCACCCGGCCGCAAAACGGCATCAAGGCCGCAGCATCCGCCGCCTCGATCACCGCTTGATCGGTTTGCTGCTGGGCCACAAAAGCGCGGTCCAGCCCAATGGACACCACCTCCCATGCACCGGCAAAACGGAAATTGTCGGCCATGAGCAGGGCCTTTTTGGGCAGCTCCAAGGTGAAAGTGCGGTCGGCCTGCACAATGGCATCCGGATCGTTGTCGGCATTGCCATCGGCGAAAAGGCCCGAGGGCAGGTCGATGGACAGTACCTCATTGGGCCGCCGGTTCAACTCGCCCACGAGTTCTTTCAGCCAACCTTCCAGCGGGCGCTGCACACCTGTGCCGAACAGGGCATCGATCACCAATGCGTCCGGTGCAAAGGCGGGCAGGGCCTCCCCTTCCTGAAGGGTTTGCACGTCGCCGCCCCCTTGCGCGTAACGCGCCAAGTTGGCCTCAAATTCCATGGAACCCGTTTGCTTGTACCGGGCCACCAGCACCTTTACATGCTGCTGGCCTGCCGTGCGCAATACGCGGGCCATCACCAGTCCGTCCCCGCCGTTGCCGATGCCCGCGAACACCACCACCGGGCGATCGAAAGGAAGGTCCGCCATCAACCGGTTGGTGCAACGCAAAGCCGCACGTTCCATCAACGCCAAGGATGACACGGGTTCACTGGCGATGGTATGGGCTTCGACCCTGCGCAGTTGCGCGGCCGTTAGAAGTGGTAACATGCGAACGAATTTAGCCCTGCTGGGTCCTGAAAACAGGAAAGCCCCCGTTTCCGGGGGCTTTCTGTACCAAAGCGTTTACCGTTTTCTTATTGGAAGTAGAAGTTCACGCCCAACATGGCGGCACCGCTCACGCCGGTGTCGATGCTGAAGCTGCTGGTCTTGGTTCCACCGTCCACGGTTTGGGTCTTCACGCTGCCAGCGCCGGCAGGATCCCAGTACTCGCTGGAAACGCTGCTGTGGCCTTTGCTGCTCATGTTGAGGCCCCAGGTGTATTCACCGCTGAGGGACATCTTGGGAGCGAAGAACCACTCCACACCTGCAAAGGCGTTCAGGCCCACATGGAAGGTGCCTCCTGCCTTTTCCTCGGTCACTCCTTGGCCTTGGCCGAACTCGGAGTTGTTCGCGGGGTTGGTGGCGGTAAGCGCGTTACCATACTCATAGGTGGTCTTGCTGCTGCCGAAGCCCACGTTGAACATGGCGCCGTACACGCCTACCACGCGGGTGCTGCCCACGCGCTTCTCCAGGCCCACGCCCAGGTCAATGTTCATGTAGCCCACTTTCTTCACGTCGCTCACTTGTGCAGGAGGGGTGGTGGTGGAGGTTACATCATCCACCAAAACAGTCTGCTTGTCGCTGCCGAAGCCGAGGCGGATCTGCCCGCGGTATGCGGTGTTCGCGTCGATGAGCTTCTTGCCGCGGATCACCATGTCGTTGTTCAGCCAGGTCAGGCCGTTCCCGATGGTGTTGCCGTTCGTCCCGTTGAACAGGTTGCCGGCATAGTTCAACAGCGGGTTAGCGCTGAAAGTGAGTCCCCAGTCGCCGTCCTGTGACAGCCAGTTTTCGCCACGGTTGCTGGTGATCTCACCCGTTTGGGCGCTGGCCGCCGTTACGGCGAAAAGCGCTGCGGTGAACAGTACAGTCTTCTTCATGACTTTTTGGTTTTGCGTTGCTTTGGTTTAGTGTGAATTGGTTCTGCTTGGTCAGTCAAATGTACCCGACCGGCGCGGCAAACTTATGCACATTTTGCTGACATATCAACCACGAATTGTTGATCGTCGATTTCATTCGCTGCTTGGTCGGGCTTTCGGGCATGATGGTGGACCACCCCCGAAATCGGGGGCGAATGTAGCACAGTCCGTGAAACCCCGTAGTCAACCCATCGATTTATTCTCCAGCATGGGCACGAAGCTGAATGCGCCATGGGCCTTCCGCTCCATCCCCTGCGGGCCGAGGGTGTAGGTGAACATGGTCTGCCCCCCTTCGGGTCCGATGGGGATGACCATGATGCCGCCCGGGGCCAATTGCCCGAGCAGCGCCTGTGGTGCCTCCGGCGCCCCGCAGGTAACAATGATCTTATGGAAGGGCGCATCCTGGGGAAGACCCTTGTAGCCATCGCCGTGCACCAGCCGTGCCCTGTAGCCCATGGCCGCAAGCCGTGCCTTGGTGGCCTGGAACAATGCCTTGTGCCTTTCAATGCTGTGCACCTTGGCGCCCAGCTCGCAAAGCACCGCCGTTTGGTAGCCGCAGCCGGTGCCGATCTCCAGCACCTTTTCGCCCGGCCTCAGTTTCAACAACTCACTTTGTATCGCCACGGTATAGGGTTGCGAAATGGTCTGTCCGCATCCGATGGGAAACGCCTGGTCCACGTAAGCGAACCGCTCAAATGCGGTATCGTCGATGAACTGGTGCCGGGGTACCTTGGCCATGGCGGCCAATACCGCGGCATCGGCAATGCCCTTCTTCTTCAGCTCGTCCACCAGCTTGCGCCGCTGGCCCTGGTGGCGGAATTCATCGCGTTGCATGCTGCGTGCAAAACTAACCCGGCCTTGGCCCTGTTGTGGAAACGGCCGGTCTACCGGTCCGCCGGTAAGGGGGTTCCATGCCTGCATGGGCCCTTGCTCTACTTTTGCCGCCCATGGAAAATCCGATACGGATCGGCGTACTGGGGGCGGGCCATCTGGGCAGGATCCATGTGCAGCAGCTTCGCGAACTCCGGGAATACCACATTGCCGGCGTTTACGACCCTGATCCGGCCAAGGCCGGTGCCGTGGAGGCGGAATTCGGCGTGCAGCTGCTGCCGGGCATGGAGGAGCTGATCGCCGATTGCGATGTGGTGGACGTTGTTACCCCCACCATCGCCCACCACGAATGTGCCATGGAGGCGCTGGCCGCCGGGCGCCATGTATTCATTGAAAAGCCGATCGCCAACACCCTTGAGCAGGCCCGGCAATTGGTGCAACGCGCACGGCAACTTGGGCGAAAAGTGCAGGTGGGCCATGTGGAACGCTTCAATCCCGCCTTCATTGCCGCACGCGGCGCCTTGCAGAACCCCATGTTCATTGAGACCCACCGCCTGGCGCAATTCGACCCGCGCGGCACGGATGTAAGCGTGGTGCTGGACCTGATGATCCACGACCTGGACATCATTCTTCACGTGGTGCATTCGCCCGTGGCCGAGGTGCATGCCAGCGGGGTGGCCGTGGTAAGCGACACACCCGACATTGCCAACGCCCGTATCCGCTTTGCCAATGGCTGCACGGCAAACCTCACGGCCAGCCGCATCAGCCTGAAAAAAATGCGGAAAAGCCGCTTCTTCCAGCGCGACGCCTACATCGCGGTGGACATGTTGAAGAAGGAGACCGAGATCATGCGCATGCGCAGCGTGGAACAAGCCGACCCCTTTGCGGTAACCCTTGACCTGGGCGGTGGAAAGGGCCTGCGCGAGATCAGTTTCGACAAGCCGGAAGTACCCGCCACCAACGCCATCCGCGAGGAATTGCGATCCTTCGCCCAAGCGATATTGCACGGCCACGAGCCGGAAGTACCCGCCTCCGACGGCCTGGCCGCGCTGGAATTGGCCCACCGCGTGCTGGAGGCCATGCGCCAAGCACAAGGCTGAGGCCATACTGATCGCCCTAACCATGCGTTACCCGCCAAGGAACACCATGACCCGCGCCGCCCTGCCCCTGCTGGGTTTCACGATCCTGTTGCTCGCCGCTTGCAAAAAAGACGGCGCGGTGCCCGCCTATGCCATCATTTCGCCCGTTATGGTGCAGGATGCCGGGGGGCAGGAAATTTCATCCAAGATCACCGACCTTTGGGTATACCTCAACGACCAGCCTGTAGGCGTGTGGCAGCCGGGCCGCGCGGTACCCTTGATCGGCGAGGGTGAAGCCACCCTGAAAGTGATTGCCGGGGTGCGCCGCAACGGCATTACCGACGATCGCATCCAGTACCCGTTCTATGCCACTTGGCAGCAACAGATGCAGCTGCGCCCGGGCCAAAGGACCACCGTACAGGCCAACTTCCGCTACTTCGACGGGCTTGACCAGTGGCTCGACGATTTCAATACGGGGCAACGCTTCGACACCATCAACTCATCGGCCACCATGGCGCTGGTGCCCGGCGATGGCAGCCTGCCCGGCATGGGCAGCCAGTTCGGAAGGATCAGCCTCGATGCTGAACACCCGCTTTACCGCGGGGTAAGCAGCGGCGACCCCTTCATCACCGGCGCCAAGGCCTTCCTGGAGCTTGATTACCGCAGCGACACCCGCCTGTTGATCGGGGTGCGCTACATGCGCAACGGCTATCAGAACGAAGTGGCCTATGTATATGCCAAGCCCACCAAATTGGCCGATGGCACCATGCCCTGGAACAAGCTCTACGTGGACCTGGGCGAGCCATGGAATGTGGGCGGCGCCAGCGACAAGCGATTCTTTATCAAGGCCGCGCTTGAGGACGGGGCCACCACGGCCACGGTGGACCTCGACAACGTCAAGCTCGTACGGCCGGCCCCATGAACAAGCGGAAACAGATCCTGCTGTACGTGGCCGCCGACCTGCTGGCCACCGGGTTGGCCTGGACGCTTTTCTTTCTTTTCCGCAAGGCGTACATCGACCCGCTGAAATATCACCACGCCGTCCCGGTGGAACTCGATCACCGCTACCTGCTCGGCCTGTTGGCCATACCACCTTTCTGGGTGCTGCTTTTCCTGGCCTTCGGCGGCTACAACGACCTTTTCCGCCGCTTCCGCACGAAGGAATTGGAACAGACCGCCCTACTGGGCCTGATCGGATCGATGGTGATCTTTTTCGCGCTGCTGCTGGACGATGCCGTGGCCACCCCGGCCTATTACTATTACAGCTTCGGGGCGCTCTTCGCGCTCAACTTCTCGCTGCTGTTCATTTTCCGTTTCGTGCTCACCTCGCGCACGGTGCGCATGGTGCACAACCGCCAGATCGGCTTCAACACCCTGCTGGTGGGCGGCAACGAGCGGGCCTTCGCCATTTACCACGAGATCGAGAACCTGCCGCGCAGCCCGGGCAACCGCTTCATCGGTTTTGTAAGCGTGAACGGCTGTGACCACCACTTGGTGGATGCCGGCATGCCGCTGTTAGGCACCACGGGCGACCTGCGCCGGCTGATCGGCCAGCATGCCGTGGAAGAGGCGATCATAGCGGTGGAAAGCAGCGAGCACGACCACATCAGCACCATACTGGGCGCGTTGGACGGCACCGCCGTGCGGATCAAGATCATCCCCGACATGTACGACATCCTTTCGGGGAGCGTGAAAATGACCAGCATATTCGGGGCCCCGCTGATCGAGGTGAACCCGCAGATCATGCCGGCGTGGCAATTCTCGCTCAAGCGGGCCATCGACATCGCCTTCAGTGCCTTGGCGCTGGTGCTGCTGCTGCCGGTATTCCTGCTCTTTGCCGCCCTGGTGAAGGCCTTCAGCCAAGGGCCGGTGTTTTTCCGGCAGGAGCGCATCGGCCGTTTCGGCAAGCCCTTCAAGATCATCAAGTTCCGCACCATGTACGTGGATGCCGAGCACAACGGGCCGCAGCTCAGCAGCCGCACCGACCCGCGCATTACGCCCATTGGCCGCTGGCTGCGCCGCACGCGCATGGACGAGCTCCCGCAATTCTGGAACGTGCTGATCGGCGACATGAGCCTGGTGGGGCCGCGCCCCGAGCGCCGCTACTTCATTGAGCAGATCATGCGCGTGGCCCCGCACTATAGCCACCTGCACCGCGTACGGCCCGGCATCACCAGTTGGGGGCAGGTGAAATTCGGCTATGCCGAAAACGTGGACCAAATGGTGCGGCGACTGAAGTACGACGTGCTCTACATTGAGAACATGAGCCTGGGCGTGGACCTGAAGATCCTGGCCTACACGGTGCTGATCATCTTGAAAGGCGACGGCAAATGAACCGTGCGCATGGCGCACCGCTTAGGGCGCGGTGTACATTCGCCGCATGAAAATCTCGGTTATCGGTGCCGGCCAAATGGGCAATGGCATCGCCCACGTTTTCGCCCAAGGCGGGCACGAGGTAACGCTGATCGACATAGCCCAGGCCAGCCTGGACAAGGCCCTGGCCACCATCGGCAAGAACATGGACCGCCAAGTGGCCAAGGGCGCCTTAAGCGGGCCCGACAAGCAGGCCGCCCTGCAGCGCATCACCACCAGCACCGATACGGCTGCAGGCGTGAAGCACGCGGAATTGGTGGTGGAGGCCGCCACGGAGAACATCGACCTGAAGCTGAAGATCTTTGGCCTGTTGGATGCCCATGCGCCCCAAGCCTGCATACTGGCCACCAACACCAGCAGCATCAGCATCACGCGCATTGCCGCCGCCACCAAACGGCCGGGGCAGGTGATCGGCATGCACTTCATGAACCCCGTGCCGGTGATGAAGCTGGTGGAGGTGATCCGCGGCTACAGCACCACCGATGAGGTGACCAGGACGGTGATGGAACTGTCGCGTGCGATCGGCAAATCACCGGTTGAGGTGAACGACCTCCCCGGCTTTGTGGCCAACCGCATATTGATGCCCATGATCAACGAGGCCATCGAGACCTTGTTCCAGGGTGTTGGCGGCGTGGAGGAGATCGACACGGTAATGAAGCTGGGCATGGCGCACCCCATGGGGCCATTGCAACTGGCGGATTTCATTGGGCTGGACACCTGCCTGGCCATTATGCGGGTGTTGCATGAGGGCTTTGCGCAACCCAAGTACGCACCCTGCCCGCTGCTGGTGCAAATGGTAACGGCAGGCAAGCTCGGCGTAAAAACGGGCGAAGGATTCTACCTGCACACACCGGGCAGCAAGGAGCTGAAAGTGGCACCTGCGTTCAGTGCGAGGCCATGACCACACGCAAGCTTCTTCCGCTTGCGGCCACCCTGCTCATGCTGGCCTGCGGGCCAGGAAAAACCGGTGCGGGGGACGATGGTGCCGACATACCCGAAATTCCCGAAAACCGGTCGCATTGCTACCTGCTCGTAAGCCGGGGTGCACCCCTGGTGAACGATACCGGCCTGGCGCCCGGCGCGGTGGACACGCTGTACATACGCATGGATGTGCTGGGTGAATTGGTGAACGGCACCTTCAATTGGCTTCCGCAGGAAAAAGACAGCAAGCGCGGCAGCTTCAAGGGCACATTGGAGAACGGCGTGGTAACCGCGTTGTACACGTACAAGGCCGAAGGCGTTGCCGCCAAGGAGGAGGTGCTTTTCAAATTGGTGGACGGCGGCTTGCGCGTAGGCCACGGCGAATTGGTGCTGGACCAGGGCGTATGGCTTTTCAAGGATAAAGGCCATGCACAATACGGCGACCTGGTTCCGGAAGTGGATTGCCCCTGAAGGTCCGGCTTTTACCCTCCCTCAACAGCAAATCGCCCAAGCCCTTGCCGGCAATTGATCGCCAAGGGGTATAACCGGCCGGGCCTAATTCACGGATACCTCAGGCACGGCCTGGCCGTAACGGCGCTGCAGCCGGGCCTTGCGCTTGGCCAGCCGGGCCGAGGCCCTTTCGGTGCGCGGCGGAATGGGCTGGGCCGCCAACTCGCCATTCTCTATCCGGCGCACGATCGATTCCACCAGGGCATCGTCGCCATGCGGGTCGTACTCGCCCTTCAGGTCCTGCCCGAACAACACGGCCACGCCCTGCCACAGCCAGGCCTGGAACGCGCCCCTGAGCTGGCACACCAATTCATAGCCCGTACGCCCGGTTTCCCGGTCGATCAGCTTGATCAAGATCCGGCCCTGCGTTACGGTAAGCGATTTGATCTCCTGCTCGAATTCGGCCCTTAATTCCGCCTCGGCCAATTTCATGTACAAGGCGCGGTCGCTTTCGTGGCCGATCAGGGCCAGGTCGTGGTTGTATTCGTCCAACAGCTTCGCGGTAACCCTGGCGTAGGGATATACCTTTTGCACATAGCGCGTAAGTCGGTCGGCGCGCGAGGCGTTGCGCTTGGCCTTGCCGGTGGCCTTCATTTCAATGTGCACCGGCGCCAACAGGTACGTGGGCATGGTATCGCCGTCCACCACTACCACGGGCACCAGCTGCACAGGCTGCTGGGCCAGGGCACCCGGCAGGCCCGGGAAGCAGGCGCAAAGCACCAGAATGATGGGAAGGGCGCGTTTCATAACCCTGTTGATCGCAACAAGTTAGCCCTTAAACGCAGAAAGCTGCTGCAAGTTGCCAGCGGGCACGGTCACCGGCGGCGCAACCACCACGCTGATGGCGCGTGCCCCTTGCCGGGGTCGGCCACGGGCACCGCGCGCTCCTCATCGATCAGCGCTGCGGCCACCAACGCCGCGGCCACGGCCTCATCGCCGTCATTGCCCTCCAGCAATGCGGGTTGGAAATGGTCGCGCACGAAGAGCGTATCGTAATGGCCGGAGCGGAACGCCTGGTGCCCCATCACGAACCGGCAGAAGGGCAAGGTGGTCTCCACGCCGGTGATGGCGTAATCATCGATGGCGCGTTCCATGCGCGCAATGGCCTCATCGCGCGTGGCACCGTGCACGATCAACTTGGCGATCATGGGATCATAGTGGATCGGGATCGTCATGCCTTCCTCGAAGCCATCGTCCACGCGCACGCCCGGGCCTTGCGGCGGACGGTAGGTCTCCAGGGTGCCGATGTCGGGCAGGAAATTGTTGGTGGGGTCCTCGGCATAAACGCGCACTTCAATGGCGTGCCCGTTGATCCGGAGGTCATTCTGCGTAAAGGCCAGTTCTTCACCCTGCGCCACCTTGATCTGTTCCTTCACCAGGTCGAGGCCGCTGATCATTTCGGTCACGGGGTGTTCCACCTGCAGGCGGGTGTTCATTTCCATGAAATAGAAATCGCCGCCGGCATCGAGCAGGAACTCCACTGTTCCCGCCCCCACGTAATCCACGCTCCGGGCCACGTTCACCGCGGCTTCGCCCATGCGCTTGCGCAGCTCGGGGTTGAGCACGGCACTGGGGGCCTCCTCCACCACCTTTTGGTAACGGCGCTGGATGCTGCACTCGCGTTCGAACACATAAACGGTGTTGCCGTGCATGTCGGCCAGCACCTGCACCTCCACGTGGCGCGGCCCTTTCACGAATTTCTCAATGAACACGCTGCCGTCGCCAAAGGCATTCTGCGCCTCGCTGATGGCCCGCTCCAGGCCCTCGCGCAGCCCTGCTTCGCTTTCCACGATCCGCATTCCCTTGCCACCGCCCCCCGCGGCGGCCTTGATCAGGATGGGGAAACTGATGGTGCGCGCAACGGCCTCGGCTTCCTCCAGTCCGGCAACGGCCCCCTCGGTACCGGGCACCAGCGGTACGCCGTGCGCCTTCACCGCTTCCTTGGCGGCAAGCTTGTCGCCCATTACCCGCATGGCGTGCGGGGTGGGGCCGATGAAGATGATGCCGGCCTTGTCCAGCGCCTCGGCGAAGGCACCGTTCTCGCTCAGGAAGCCGTACCCGGGATGCACCGCATCCACCTTCAGTTCCAGGCACGCCTGCACGATCCGGTCGATGCGCAAATAACTGTCCTTGCTGGCGGCCGGCCCGATGCACACGGCCTCATCGGCGGCGCGCACGAACGGTGCCGTACGGTCGGCCTCGGAATAAACCGCCACGGTGGCTATGCCCATTTCCTTGGCCGAGCGCATGATGCGCAGGGCGATCTCGCCACGATTGGCCACCAGGATCTTCTTGATCTCGCGTTTTTTCATCCGGACAAAGGGAATAGGCCGCGAAGATGCGAACCAAGGGGCAGGATCGCGAGAGGAATGAACAGGCGCCCCACTTGCCGCAGGTGATGACCAACACCAAAAAAGCAGCCCGGCAAAGCGCCCGGCGCATAATTTGGCCGTTCACGCCGCCGCTATGAACCTGCTGCCCAACCTGATCGCCGACCTTGGGCTGATCCTCAGCGTGGCGGCCATCACCACCCTGGTCTTCAAAAAGATCAAGCAGCCCTTGGTGCTGGGCTACATCATTGCGGGGGTGCTGGTGGGGCCATACGTGCCGGGGCTGCCCACGGTGCTGGACGAAAGCAGCATCCGGGTGTGGAGCGACCTCGGGGTGATCTTCCTGCTCTTCAGCCTGGGCCTGGAGTTCAGCTTCAAGAAAGTGGCCAAGGTGGGCGGCACCTCGGGCATAACGGCCATGGTAACCGTTACCCTGATGCTGGCCACAGGGTACTTCATCGGCCAGGCCATGGGCTGGAACCGCATGGACAGCCTGTTCCTGGGCGGCATCATCTCCATGTCCAGCACCACGATCATTATTCGTGCGCTGGACGAGCTCGGCCTGAAAACACAGGCGTTCGCCTCCGTGGTGGTGGGCGTGCTGGTGATCGAGGATGTGGTGGCGGTGCTGTTGCTGGTGTTGCTGAGCAGCTTGGCGGTGAGCCAGCATTTTTCGGGCACCGATATGCTTTGGGAGCTGGGCAAGCTGGGCTTCTTCCTCATCCTGTGGTTCGCGGGCGGGGTTTTCCTGGTGCCCACGTTCCTGGCGCGCACCCGCAAGCTGATGAACGATGAAACGCTGCTTATCGTGGCGGTGGCCTTGTGCCTGGCCATGGTGGTGATGGCGGTGAACGCGGGCTTCAGCGAGGCCTTGGGCGCCTTCATCATGGGGGCGTTGCTGGCTGAAACCGTGCAGGCCGAACGGATCGAGCATTTGGTGCACCCGGTAAAGGACCTGTTCGGCGCCATTTTCTTCGTTTCCGTGGGCATGCTGCTGGACCCCCGGGTGCTGGCAGAATATTGGCCGCAGGTGCTGCTGCTTTCATTGGTGGTGGTGGTTTTCCAGCCGCTTACCGCCTTGGCTGGCGCCCTGTTGGCGGGCGAGCCGTTGCCGCGGGCGGTGCGCACCGGCATGAGCCTGTCGCAGATCGGCGAGTTCTCCTTCATCATTGCCACCCTGGGGCTAACGCTGAAGGTGACCAGCGCATTCCTGTACCCGATGGTGGTGGCGGTGGCGGCGGTCACCACGTTCACCACACCCTACATGATCACCGCCAGCAAGCCCTTCAGCGAATGGCTGCAGCGCGTGCTGCCGCAGGGCCTGCAAGGCGCCCTGCAGCGCTACAACCGACAGGCGGACCAGGTCAAGGGCACCAGTGCCTGGCGCAAGTTGCTGCGCTCGTACAGCATCAACCTGGCGGTTTTCTCCGTGCTGTGCCTGGCCACGGTGCTTATTGCCGGTCCCGCGTTCATCGTGCTTTTCGGCAACGGCGTGGCGGGCCTGAATGGGCGCGTATTGGCCGGGCTGGCCACCTTCCTGCTGGTGGTGCCCTTCATCTGGGCCATGTCGCTGCGGCGCATCAACCGCAATGCCTACCGGCAGCTTTGGGTGAACAAGCGCCACATGCGCGGCCCGTTGGTAATGCTGGAGCTGGTGCGCTTGGGCGCCGCGGTGCTGGTACTGGCCTTGCTGGTGAACGTGTTCTTCAGTACGGCCTGGGCACTGGTGGTGCTGCTGCTGCTCACCGCCGGCGTGGCCACGCTGTTCCGCCAGCGGCTGTACCGCTTTTACCTGCGCATGGAGGACCGTTTCTTCCGCAACCTGAACCAGCGCGAGTACAGCATGCGCCGCACCGACCTGGCCCCGTGGGACATGCACCTGGCACAACTGCGCGTGGCCATGGATTCGGGCGCGGCGGGCCACAGCCTGGCCGAATTGGCGCTGCGCGAAAAACACGGCGTGAACATCGCATTGATCGAACGCGCCAGCGGCCATACCCTGCCCGCGCCCGGCAGCAACGACCGCCTGTTGCCCGGCGACAACCTGCTGGTGATCGGCACCGACGAGCAATTGGCCGCGCTACAGGCCGAGCTGGCCGTACCGCGCACCGGGCCGGTGAAGCCTGGCACCTCCAAGGAGGACATCCGCTTGCGCCGCTTCCGCATCACGCCGCAATCGCCGCTGGTGGGCATGCGGCTGCACGACAGCGGACTGCGATCACAGGCCAAGGCCATGGTGGCCGGGGTGGAGCGCGGCCACGGCCGGATCATGAACCCCGACGGCACCTTCGTGATCGAAAGCGACGACGTGCTGTGGCTGGTGGGCAATGGCCAAAAGATCCAGCAATTCATGGAGGCCCAAAAAGCGGCCAAGGAGTGATCCTGCGCCAAAGCCGGTGAAGAATACCCAGCTCGCAACGGAACACCGTCCAGGCCACCTGCACTTCCCGCAAACGGGATGAGTCGCTTTGCACATGCCCTCTACCGCGAAATGGTAAACATCGGGCGGCGCCGTGGCGGCCGCATGCCCGCCACGGGGTAAGTTCGCGGTCCCGCTGACATGGAAAAAACATCCGCGCAAATACTGCACAGCCTGGGCATGGACCTGCTGGTGCTGGTGAAGATCGTGGGCATCCTCTTCGCCGCATGGTTCGTGGAGCGCCTGATCTACCTCGCGTTGCGCCGGGCCTACAAGAGGTCCAAGGCACAGGGCCGTGAAGAGGTGACCCGCTACCGCTTCTTCCGCAACGCGGTGCGCACCACCATGGTGATCGTTGCCCTGATCGCCATCATCTACGTCATACCCTCATTGCGCTCGATCGCCTTCACCCTGTTCGCCGGTGCGGGCATACTTGCGGTGGTGATCGGCTTTGCCGCCCAGAAAGCGCTGAGCGACATCATCAGCGGCATCTTCATCGTGGCCTTCAAGCCCTTTCGCGTGGGCGACATGGTGCAGGCCGGCGAAGCCGGTGTGTTCGGCACCGTGGAGGACATCAACCTGCGCCACACCACCATACTCACCTTCGAGAACAGGCGTTTGGTGATCCCCAACTCCATACTGGGCGAGGAGCGGATCGTGAACAGCAGCATCCGCGATGAGCGCACCTGCGAATTCATCGAATTCGACCTGGCCCTGCATGCCGATGTGAACCTGGCCATGGGCCTGATGCAGCACCGCGCCCTGCTGCACCCCAGCCGCATCGCGTCACCTGACACCACTACCAGCATGGAAGACCCCAGCGAGCCGGTGACGGTACGCCTGGTACGGATCCATGAGGGGGCCATCACCCTGCGCATGTACGTGTGGGCCAACGACCCCGTGGCCGCAAGGCGCATGCACTACGACCTTAACCACGCCCTGCTGGAGGACTTCCTCGAGCACGGCATACCCTTCGCGCTGCCCATCCGCCGCTCCATTCAAACCGACACCACCCGCCCGGTGGCACCGCATGGCCAAGCAGCGAAGTGAAAAGGCCGGCCTGCCGCCGGGGGCGTTGGTGCCCGTGGGCGAGGACCCCGCGCTGCCCACCACCATACGGGTGATCACCTACAACGCGCAGGAGATCACCGAGCAGAGCGCCGCGGACCCCGCGCACATTGAAGTGGGCGACCCCGCCACCACGGTCACCTGGATCGATGTGGCCGGCCTGGCCGACCTGCAGGCCATAAAGGCCATCGGCGAGCAATTCAACCTGCACCAACTGCTGCTGGAGGACGTGCTGAACACCCAGCACAGGCCCACGATCGATGAATACCAGGACCAGCTCTTCGTGGTGGTGAAGATGCTGGGCGAAATACCCGAGGGCGAAGAAGAGTCCGGCGCCATTTATGCCGACCAGATCAGCTTCGTGCTGGCCAAGGGGCTGGTGATCAGTTTCCAAAGCGACCCTGCCGACGTGCTGGACCCCGTGCGCGAACGCCTGCGCTCCAACGTGGGCCGCCTGCGGAAGAAAGGCGCCGACTTCCTGCTCTACTCGCTACTGGACGTGATCGTGGACCACTACTTCAGCGTGGTGGAAGGCATAGGGGAACGGATCGAGGGCATGGAGGACGATGTATTTGAGCGGGCGCGCCACAGCGACCTGCTGGCCCTGCGCGACCTGCGCCGCAAGCTGATCCAGGTAAGCCGGCAGGTGACCCCCACCCGCGAACTGGTAGGCCGCATGAACGTGATCCCCAGCGAACTGGTGGACAAGGGCACGCGGCGCTACATCAACGACCTGCAGGACCATACCGTGTACCTGGCCGACAGCATCGCCACCTTCCGCGACCAGCTCACCAACCTGGAGAACAACTACATGGCGCTGATCAACATGCGCATGGGCCAGGTAATGAAGCTGCTCACGGTGATCAGCACCATCTTCATCCCGCTCACCTTCATCGTGGGTGTTTACGGCATGAACTTCACCAACATGCCCGAGCTCGATTGGCGCTACGGGTACTTGGCGGTCATGCTTTTCATGCTGCTGATCTCCCTGTTGATGCTGCGCTATTTCCGGCGCAAGACCTGGATCTGAACTTTCCCGGCCAAAGCATCGCACAGCTGCGCAACAACCGTTTACTTTGCGGCCCGCATGGTCCGCCAAGCCACGTGCCACTCTCCGCTGAAGAACCCGCTCACACCCATGGCCCCTTGGCCCGGGTTGCTGCTGGGCGTGCCCATCCCCTTCCGCTGATGTTGCCCCTGCCCCACCCGGACCAGCCGGCGCCCATGGCGCCCAACCCGGGGGGAGGCACCCTTCCGCCGCCAACGGCGCAAGGCAACGCAACCCGGCGTGCCGAACAAATGCAGGCCCGCCGCACTTTCATCTTCCACCGCCTTAGCTGCAAATGAAGACCCGCTACATCGACCTGATCGAGCAAACCTTCGACTTCCCACAGAAGGAATTCGGGTTCGACAACGGAACCCTCACCTGGAACGGGCTCAACCTGATGGAGATCATCAAAAAGCACGGCACCCCGCTGCGCATCATGTACCTGCCCAAGATCGGCGAAAAGATCGACCTCGCGCGGCAGTACTTCGCCAAGGCCTTCCAGGAGCACAACTACAACGGCAGCTACGAATACTTCTATTGCACCAAGAGCAACCAGTTCAGCTACGTGATCCGCGAAGTGCTGAAAAAAGGCGTGAGCCTGGAGACCAGCAGCGCCTACGACATCGATATCATAGACGGGCTGATGGCCAGCGGCGAAATGCCCCGTACCTCCATCATCCTATGCAACGGCTACAAGGATGAACGCTACATCCGCAACATCGGCCGGTTGGCCAACAGCGGGGTGAACGTGATCCCGATCATCGACAACATGAACGAGCTGTGGGCGCTGGACGAGGCCATTGAAGGACCGTGCGACATCGGCATCCGCATTGCCGCCGAGGAAGCCCCCAAGTTCGAGTTCTACACCAGCCGGCTGGGCGTGGGCTACAAGGACATCATCCCCTTCTACATGCGTAACGTGAGCAAACAGCCCAAGTTCCGCCTGAAGCTTATGCACTTCTTCATCAACACCGGCATCAGCGACAGCGCCTACTACTGGAACGAGCTCACCAAATGCGTGAACGTGTATTGCGACCTGAAGAAGCTGTGCCCCACGCTGGACACCCTCGACATCGGTGGTGGCCTGCCCATCGACAACAGCCTCAACCGCCACTTCGACACCGACTACATGATCGGCGAGATCGTGGGGCGCATCAAGGACATCTGCGATGAGAACGGCGTGCCCGAACCGCACCTGTACAGCGAGTTCGGCAGCTATACCGTGGGCGATAGCGGCGCCACCTTCTTCAGCGTGCTCAACCAAAAGAAACAGAACGAAAAAGAGCGCTGGAACATGATCGACGGCAGCTTCATGACCACCCTGCCCGACTCGTGGGCCATCAACCGCCGCTTCATCATGCTGCCCATCAACAATTGGCAGGATGAATACGAGCGCGTGTTCCTGGGCGGCATGACCTGCGACAGCGACGACTACTACAACAGCGAGCAGCACGTGAACGCCATTTACCTGCCCCGCTACCGCGAGGACCGGCCCCAATACCTCGGCTTCTTCAACACCGGTGCCTACCAGGACACCCTGGGCGGCTATGGCGGCATACAGCACTGCCTGATCCCCAAGCCCAAGTACGTGCTGATCGACCGCCTGGCGGACGGCAGCCTGGCCGACCGCGTATTCAGCCCCATGCAAACCTCGGAGCACATGCTGGCCCTGCTGGGTTTCAACCGGCCACCGGATGCCCCCGCCAACGATGCCGCGGCACATTGAACCAATTCCCGCGCGGGCCTGTTGCAACAACAGGAGGCAACAACAACGGCCCCATTATTTTCGCCCCCTGCAACAACCCTTAAACACTTCGGAAAGCCGACCATGAGCAGCAGCCGTCCCGTATCGGACTTCATTGAGAAACACTTCCTGCACTTCAACGCCGCCGCGCTGGTGGATGCCGCCAAGGCCTACAAGGAACACAAGCGGCAAGGCAAGAAGATGCTCATCTCCCTGGCCGGCGCCATGAGCACCGCCGAGCTGGGCAAAAGCCTGGCCGAAATGATCCGGAAGGGCATGGTGGACATCATCAGCTGCACCGGCGCCAACCTGGAAGAGGACGTGATGAACCTGGTGGCCCACGACCATTACGAGCGCGTGCCACACTACCGCGACCTGGGCCCGCAGGACGAGCGCGACCTGGCCGACCGCGGCATGAACCGGGTGACCGACACCTGCATACCCGAGGAAGAAGCCTTCCGCCGCTTGGAAGAACACGCCGTGAAGCTTTGGGCCGACGGCAAGCGCCGGTTCCCGCATGAGCTCTTCTACGAAATGCTCAACAGCGGCGCGCTGAAGCAATACTACCAGATCGACCCCAAGAACAGCTGGATGCTGGCCGCCGCCGAGCGCAACCTGCCCATTGTATGCCCCGGCTGGGAGGACAGCACCATGGGCAACATCTTCGCCGCGCACTGCATCATGGGCGAATGCGCGCCCGGCATCATGAAGAGCGGCATCGAATACATGATCTGGCTCGCCGACTGGTACACCGCCAATGCCGGCGAGGAGGGCGTGGGCTTCTTCCAGATCGGGGGCGGCATAGCCGGCGACTTCCCCATTTGCGCCGTGCCCATGATGGCGCAGGACCTGCAGCGGCCAACGCCCTTTTGGAGCTACTTCTGCCAGATCAGCGACAGCACAACCAGCTACGGCAGCTACAGCGGCGCCGTGCCCAACGAAAAGATCACCTGGGGAAAACTCGATGTGCACACCCCCAAATTCGTGATCGAAAGCGATGCTACTATTGTGGCACCCCTCATCTTCGCATACCTACTCGACCAGTAAACCTTCATGGAACGCCGGATCCGATCCTTTGAAACGCTCACGGAAGAATTGCGTGACAAGCTGCAGGACCAATATCCTGACGGCATCGAGAACCATCACATCCGCACGGTAAGCACGCCCAAGGGCGAAAACCTGCGTGTGATCGAACTGCGCACCGCCGAGGTGCTATACCTGATCAAGCTAACCCCCGAAAGCCGCCAGGAAATGGATGAATTCCTGGAACAGGACAGCGACGGCGACGATGCGGGCGACGACATCGAAGGGGCCGACGACATTGAAGGGGCCGACGACGAAGAGGAGGAAGACGAAAAGGACGCCCCGCCCGCCGACGACGAGGACGACGACGAGGACTAAGCCCGCCAACACATGCTGCAAGGAAGGTTCCATCTGGCCTTTGCCACCACCGACCTCAAGCGCATAAAGGCCTTTTACGGCGGCCTGCTCGGCTGCACCGAGGGCCGCAGCGCCGAAACCTGGGTGGACTACGACTTTTTCGGCCACCAGCTTACCATACAGCAGGTGCCCGTGATCACCAAGGCAGCGCGCACCTACAACCCCCAGAGCCACATACCCAGCGACCACTGGGGCATTGTGCTGGAACTGGGCGAATGGAAGAAGATGCGCGACAAATGCAGGAAGATCGGCGTGCCGTTCTACATCCAGCCACAACTGGTAATGAAGGGCGAACCCGGCGAGCAGCACAGCTTCTTTATTGAGGACCCCGACGGCCACGCCATTGAATTCAAGGCCTTCGAACAGCCCGACCACGTCTTCCGGAAAAGCCTTTAGGGTACCTTCGCGGCGCAACCCGCGATCAAACCATGTCCTCTCCCGCACACGCTCTCGCCAGCGAGGCCAACATCAAGGAATTGAAGACCATTGCCGGCCAGGTACGGCGCGACATCGTGCGCATGGTGCACGGCTGCCAAAGCGGCCACCCCGGCGGCTCGCTGGGCTGCACCGATTACCTGGTGGCCCTCTACTTCGCCGTGCTGCGCCACGATCCCGAGCACTTTACCATGGATGGCGTGGGCGAGGACCTCTTCTTCCTCAGCAACGGCCACATCAGCCCGGTGTGGTACAGCGTGCTGGCGCGCAGCGGCTACTTCCCGCTGGCCGAACTGGCCACCTTCCGCCAGATCGATTCGCGCCTGCAGGGCCACCCCACCACCCACGAGGGACTGCCCGGCATCCGCGTGGCCAGCGGGTCGTTGGGCCAGGGCATGAGCGTGGCCCTGGGCGCCGCCTTGGCCAAGAAGCTCAACCACGACCCGCGCCTCATTTTCATCCTCCTCGGCGATGGCGAACTGCAGGAAGGCCAGGTGTGGGAGGCCGCCATTGCCGCAGCTGGCAAGAAAGTGGACAACATCGTGGCCACCGTTGACTGGAACGGAAGGCAGATCGACGGCGACGTGGATGACGTGATGCCCCTGGGCGACCTGCGCGCCAAATGGGAAGCCTTCGGCTGGGACGTGATGGAGATCGACGGCAACAACATGGCCGAGGTGCTGAACGCACTGCTCACCGCCAAGGGCCGCACCGGCAAGGGCAGGCCCATCATGATCCTCATGCGCACCGAAATGGGCAAGGGCGTGCCCTTCATGGAAGGAAGCCACAAATGGCACGGCATAGCCCCCAGCGATGAACAGCTGGAACAGGCCCTGCAACTGCTGCCCACCACACCCCTTGGCGATTATTGAACGCGGCGTGGCCGATGATGGTCCGGCACGATTTTCCCGGTTCCTGCGTTCAACCTTCCGCCATGCAACACCTGCATAAGCTCCTCATCGCGGCCTTGGCCCTGTTGGCCATGGCCGCAGCCGGGCCGGCCGGCGCACAGGAACGTGCCGACGACAAGGCCGGTACCACCCGCATCCTGTTCGTGCTGGATGCCAGCAACAGCATGAACGCCTTCTGGGGCAACGAACCCCGGATCACCGTGGCGCGACGCGTGCTGCTGGAATCGCTGAAACCCCTTGAGAACCTGCCCAACCTGCAGCTCGCCCTGCGCGTGTACGGCCACCAAACGCGCATTGAACCGGGCAAGCAGGACTGCGACGACACCCGCCTGGAAGTGCCCTTCAGCACAGGCAATGCACAGGCCATACGCAACCGCATGAACGAGATCCGCTGCCTGGGCACAACCCCCATCGCGCGGTCGCTCGAAAAGGCCGCCGCCGATTTCCCCGACAGCAAGTCCCGCAATGTGATCATCCTCATCACCGACGGCATCGAGGCCTGCGACGAGGACCCCTGCGCCGTAAGCCGCGCGCTGCAGGCAAAAGGCATCATCCTGAAACCGTTCGTCATCGGCATCGGCATCGATGAGGCCAACAAGTACAGCCTGAAATGCGTGGGCAACTACTACGATGCCGGCACGCCCGAAACCTTCGACCGTGTGATGCGTGTGGTGATCGAACAGGCCCTGCGCACCACCACCACCCAACTGCTGTTGCTCGCCGATGACAGCCGGCCGGTGGAAACCGACGTGCCGGTCACCTTTTACGATGAACGTACCGGTGAAGTACGCTACGACCTCGTGCACACCATGAACCTGCTGGGCGTGCCGGACACGCTGCACATCGACCCGGTGTACACCTACCGGATCGTGGCGCACACCGTGCCGCCCAGCTCCAAGGGCAACATTACCATTGAGCCCGGCCGCAACAACGTGGTGGCCCTGATGGCCGGGCAGGGCACGCTGCAGCTGCACACCGAGGGCGCCGTTACCGCCGAAATACCCGTGGCCTGCATCGTGCGCCGCCAAGGCGACCCCGCCACCGTGAACGCGCAACCCATGAACACTGCGCAGCTCTATCGCACCGGCACCTACGAACTCGAGGTCCTTACCCTGCCCCGCCTGCTCATACCCGACGTGGTGATCAAGCAGGGCGCCACCACACCCGTGGGCATTCCGCGCAGCGGCACCCTCAACCTGGTGGCCGCCAGGCCGGGCCCCGGCGGTATTTTCGTGAAAAGGGGCAACGAACTTGAATGGGTGGCCGACCTCGATCCACGGCAACAACGCAACCAATTCAAACTGCTGCCGGGTGAATATCGCGTGATCTACCGCCCCGGTGAGGCCCGCGAAACCGCATTCAGCGTGGTGAAGGACTTCACCATCACCGGCGGCCGCGCCCTCAACATCGATCTTTGAACCCTACCTGAACGCCCCCGGCCTATCTTTCACCGCAGCCATGACAACCTACCCCGTACTTGATAAGAAGGACACCCGCAGCGGCTTCGGCGAGGGACTGCTGGAGATCGGCAAGGCCGACGAACGCATCGTGGCCCTGTGCGCCGACCTCACCGGCTCGCTGAAAATGGATGCCTTCGCCAAGGAATTCCCCGAGCGATTCTTCCAGGTGGGCATTGCCGAGGCCAACATGATGGGCATGGCGGCCGGCCTCACCATCGGCGGCAAGATCCCCTATACCGGCACCTTCGCCAACTTCAGCACCGGCCGCGTGTACGACCAGATCCGCCAAAGCATAGCCTACTCCGGCAAGAACGTGAAGATCTGCGCCAGCCACGCCGGCCTTACCCTGGGCGAGGACGGTGCAACGCACCAGATCCTGGAGGACATCGGCCTGATGAAGATGTTGCCCGGCATGACCGTGATCGTGCCTTGCGACTTCAACCAGACCAAGCAGGCCACCATCGCGATCGCCGACCATGAAGGGCCGGTGTACCTCCGCTTCGGTCGACCCAAGTGGCCGGTGTTCATCCCGGCAGACCTGCCCTTCGAGATCGGCAAGGCACAGGTGCTGGTGGAAGGGACCGATGTGAGCCTCTTTGCCTGCGGGCACCTGGTATGGAAAGCGCTGCAGGCCGCGGAAGAGCTGGGCAGACAGGGCATCCGGGCCGAGGTGGTGAACGTGCACACGATCAAACCATTGGATGAAGAGGCCGTCCTTGCTTCCGCGAGGAAGACCCGATGCGTGGTGAGCTGCGAGGAACACAACCGCCATGGCGGCCTGGGCGACAGCATTGCCCAAGTGCTGGCCCGCGCACTGCCCACGCCCATGGAATACGTGGCGGTGAACGACAGCTTCGGCGAAAGCGGAACGCCGGACGAACTGCTGGCGAAATACGGGCTGGACACCCCGGACGTGGTGGCCGCCGCCCATCGGGCAATCAAGCGCAAATAGTCCGGCCGTAGGCTTCGCACATGGAAGAAGCCACGGACGCCGAACTCCTGGCCCTTTTCCGGAAAAAGGAGAGCCGCTCCTACGCCTTCAACCGCATCGTGGAGAAACACCAGCGGCGCCTCTATGCGTTCATCCGGCGCATGGTCACCGATCCGGAGCAGACCAAGGACGTGCTCCAAGATGTGTTCTTGAAAGCATGGACCGGGCTGGACCGGTTCCGGGAGGATGCCCAGTTGCTAAGCTGGCTCTACCGCATTGCCCACAACGAGAGCATCAGCCATCTCCGCCGCATGCGCCGCGGCCTGTTCGTGTCCCATGCGGCCGTCACCGAAAGGCTCACCGCCACGTTGGATTCCAGTGAGCACTTCAGCGGCGATGCGATCCAGCGGCAATTGCAACGCGCCGTGATGCTGTTGCCGCCCAAGCAGCGCGCCGTGTTCACCATGAAATACTTCCAGGAGATGAAGTACGAGGACATGAGCGCGGTGACCGGCACCAGCGTGGGCGCGCTGAAATCCAGCTACCACATCGCCGTAAAGAAGATCGAGGCCCAACTGGGCCGGGCCGATCAAACCATCCGCAGGAATGACCGTCCAATGCAACAAGAAGATGAAACCAGTTGAAGAGGACATGAGCTTGGATGCGCCACGGCTGTCCCGCATCAGCAAGGAAGATCCGTTCGTGGTGCCGGAGCGGTTCTTCTCGCAATTCCCTCAACAATTGACGGATGTCCGCATCGCGGAAGCCCAGCGGCCGTCGCTGTTCCCGCGTATCATGCGCCCTGCCGTGCCTGCGGCCGCGATCCTGGCGCTTGCCCTCTGGTGGAACCACCGGGCGACAGAAAAACCCGCCGACGCGCTACCGGCCTTGTCGCCGCAGGAATTCATGGCCTACACCGCCCTCACCGACGACCGCGACCTCGACCTGCTGGACGAAGCGCACGAGCCGGACTGGGAGAACGTGGACGTGCAATTGACGAGCGATGAATTCCTGGCGTACGCTGAAGCACGCCAGATCAACATCGAAGAACTGATCCTCCACCAACCATGACCAAACAGTTGATCACCCTATCGCTCTGCCTGTTCACCGCCATGGCCGCCTGGGCCCAGAACGAGGATATCCAAGGCCCTCCGCCTGAGCGGCTCAAGGAGATCAAGGCCCAGAAGGTGGCCTTCATCACGCAGTACCTCCACCTTTCGCCCGATGAGGCCAAGGTGTTCTGGCCCGTGTATGACAAGTACGAGCAACAGTTGCGGGACGTGCGCAAGGACATGGGGAAGGACCGCCGGCAGGCAGCGGACGGTCTGGAGAGCATCACCGATGCGCAAGCGGAGGCCATGCTGACCAATGAATTGGCGAACAAGGACCGTGAGAACGCGATCGAAAAGGAGCGCTTGATGAAGATCAAGGAGGCGGTAGGCGCAAAGAAAGCGCTCTTCCTGGGCCGGGCCGAACGTGAATTCACGCGCCAGCTGTTCCGCAACGTGCGCCGGGGCGACGACCGGCCGCGCGGCAGGGGGCGGTGATCCCGCTGCTTCTGCCGGGAGGCCAAGTAAGCAGGCTTGGCCTCCCGGCGCGATCCGCACCTTTGCGCCATGTCCGACTTGCCGAACGCATCCGCACAGCACCTGGCCCAAACCAGTCCCTTCCCCTTGGCGTTGGACATCGTCCGCGCCGAGGGCTGCCACCTGCACACGCGCGATGGCAAGCGCTACCTCGACCTGGTGGCCGGCCTGGCCGTGAACAACACCGGCCACCGCCATCCCAGGGTGCTCGCCGCCATCAAAAACCAGCTGGACCGGTACCTGCATGTGATCCCGTACGGCGAGTTCATCCAGGAACCACAGGTGCGGTATGCTGAAAAGCTGGCGTCCGTGCTGCCGGCCCAGCTCAACAGCACCTACTTCGTCAACAGCGGCACCGAGGCCAACGAGGCGGCCCTTAAGCTGGCCAAGCGCATCACCGGCCGCACCAAGCTGGTGGCCTGCAACAAAAGCTACCACGGCAGCACCCACGGCTCGCTCAGCATTACCGGCAACGAGGAAAAGAAATACCGCAACCGCCCCTTGCTGCCCGATGTGCACTTCATGCGCTTCAACCACATGGAGGACCTCGCCCTGATCGATCAGGCCACCGCTGCCGTGATCGTGGAACCCATCCAGGGCGACGCTGGAGTGCGCGTACCCGATGCCGCGTGGATGCAGGCCCTGCGGCAACGTTGCACCGCGACCGGGGCCATGCTCATCTTCGATGAGGTGCAGACCGGCCTCGGGCGCACCGGTGAACTCTTCGCCTTCAGGCACTTCGGCGTTCAGCCGGACATACTCGTGCTGGGCAAGGCCCTGGGCGGCGGCATGCCCATGGGTGCTTTCATCAGCTCAAGCGAAAACATGCGGCTGCTCACGCACGATCCCGTGCTCGGGCACATCACCACCTTCGGTGGCCACCCGGTCAATTGCGCGGCAGGCCTGGCGGCCTTGGAGGTGTTGCTCGATGAAGAACTCGTGGAAAACGCACGGCGCATGGGCGAACTGTTCCGCGAACAACTGCAGCACCCCGCGATCCACGAAGTGCGCGGCACCGGCCTTATGCTCGCCGTGGAGCTTGGTGATGCCGACAAAGTGCAGCGCGTGGTCAACGGATTGTTGCAACGCGGCTTCATCGGCTTCTGGTTCCTCAGCTGCCCCAGCGCCTTCCGCCTGGCCCCGCCCCTGTGCATCACCGAGGAGCTGGTACACGTGGCCTGCACCGCCATCCTCGCGGAACTGGACCGGTTGTGATCCAGCCTCTGTTGCTTCTTCTGGCCGCCATTTCCGGCTGTCCGCTGTAGGCCGCTTGGCGTGCCGGCGGTCGCGGCGCTGCGGTGGCTTCCTCCGGTCGCCTCCTCGCTGCACGCGTCCGCATGGCCCGCCTGCACGGCGCTGCCGCTCCCATCCGGGGCGGATCGTGCCCCTGGCCTATCCCGCGTGCACCGTGGGCCCCGCAACAAGCACCAGCTCCTCCTCCACCTGCAGGGCCAGCAGGTCCTCCATGGTCTCGCGGCGGCGGATCAGCAGCAGTTTGCCATCCTTTACCAGCACCTCCGCAGGGCGGGGCCGCGAATTGTAATTGCTGGCCATGCTGAAGCCGTATGCGCCGGCATTCAGGAACGCGAGAAGGTCCCCTTCATGCACCTCCGCCAATTGCCGGTCCCAAGCAAAGGTGTCCGTTTCGCAGATGTAGCCCACCACCGTGTAGATCCGCTTGTTGCCATGCGGATTGCTGGCATTCACCAGGCCATGGTAGCTGCCGTACAGCATGGGCCTGATCAAATGGTTCAACCCGCTGTCCACGCCCACGAAAGTGGTGGCGGTGGTCTGCTTCACCAGCGAGGCCGTGGCCAGCAGTACCCCGGCCTCGCTCACCAGGTACTTGCCCGGCTCAAACCACAGCTCCACCGGTTGTTCCCGCTGCGCGTTAAAGGCCAGGATGCGCTCGCAAAGGCGCGCGCCCAACTCCTCCACATCGGTGGCTATATCGTCCGGCTTGTACGGCACCTTGAAGCCGCTGCCCAGATCGAGGTAGCGCAGCGCGGGAAAAAGGGCGGCCGTCTCCAGCAGCAGCTCGGCCGCGCGCAGGAAAACGCCCGTGTCCAGGATATCGCTGCCGGTGTGCATGTGCAAACCCTCCACGCGCAGCCCGTGCGAGGCCACAATGCGCTCCACATGGCGCAACTGGTGTATGCTGATCCCGAATTTGCTGTCGATATGGCCGGTACTGATCCGCTCATTGCCGCCCGCCATGATATGCGGATTGATGCGGATGAACACCGGCACCTTTCCGCCGTACCGCGCCCCGAAACGCTCCAGCATGGGGATGCTGTCGATGTTGATGTGCACCCCCAATTCCACCGCCCGCTCATATTCCCCGAAGGGCACCATGTTGGGGGTGAACAACACCTCCCCGGGCCGGAACCCGGCCTTCAGGCCCAGTTCCACCTCCTGGATGCTCACCGTGTCCAGCCCCAGCCCCAGGCCGCGCATGTGCTTCAGCACCGCCTGGTTCGTCAACGCCTTGCACGCGTACATGAAACGCGTGGGCGTGGCCTCGAAAGCCTTCCTCAAGCGCGCCGCCTGCCGATCGATCAAGGCCGCATCATACACGTAGGCCGGCGAACCCGCCATGGCAACAATATCCAGTACCCGCACCCCTCCGATGCAGTACTCCCCCCCGCTCAATTGCATTTGTCAGTATGGTTGGAAAGGCCGCGAAGCTATCCACCGCCCCCATGCACCCCATCATCGGCCATGCCAACCGTTGGAAAACCAAACGCACCGTTCAAAACCCGATCGGTGTAATCGGCGCAATCGTCAATCGGTGCAATCGGTGGAAAAAACCCAGTCGGCCAATCGGTGCAATCAGTGTAATCGGTGGAAAAAACCCAGTCGGCCAATCGGTGTAATCGGTGGACAAAAAACCCACCAACCCCTCAGAATTGCCCCGTATGCAACAACACCAGCGTACAAGCCTCCAACGTCTCTATCCCCGCAGCCCTGGCCTTCTCCTCAAAATCCTCGTTCTCCGCCCCTGGATTGAAAATGATGCGCTCCGGCTTCATCGCCAGCACCTTCTCCTGCCACTGCTCCTGATTATGCGCATTCAGGTACAGGGTAACCGTATTCACCCGGGTACCTTCGGGAATATCCTTTTGAATGGGCACCCCGGCCACCTCCCCTTCGCGCAGGCCCACGGCCACCACGGGATGTCCGTACTTCCGCAGGTCGCGGATCGCCCGGTTGGAATAGCGGTCCTCGTTCATGCTCGCGCCCAGCAACAATGTCTTTTTTCCCTCGGCCATTTTTTTCAGCGCCAATGTTCAGCGTACCACGGCACGGCCCTGTCCAAGCCGTCGTCCAGTGAATAACGTGGTTCATACCCAAGCTGTTCGCGGGCCTTGGAAATGTCGGCCAAGGAATCGCGCACATCACCGGGCCGCTCAGGGCCATGCTTGGGGCTTACGGCCAATACGGCGGGATCCACTGCCGCCAGGCGTTCCTGCATTTTCCGCAGCAGCTCCAGCAGGTTGCAGCGCTCGCCGTACGCGATGTTGAACACCTCCCCGGCCATGGCCCCCCCGGCGGCCAATGCTTTCAGCACGGCTTGCGCCGCGTTCTTCACGTAGGTGAAATCGCGTGTTTGCAGCCCGTCGCCATTCACCTCGGGCGGGCGGTGCGCCAACAGCGCGCGGATGAACTTGGGAATGGCCGCGGCGTAAGCACCCTCGGGGTCCTGCCGTTCGCCGAAGATGTTAAAGAAGCGCAGCCCGATGGTCTCCAGGCCGAAGATGCGCGTGTACAGGTTGGCGTACACCTCGTTCATGGCCTTGGTGACCGCATAGGGCGAAAGCGGCCGGCCCTCGCTGCCTTCGGTCTTTGGCAGGGTGGCGCTATCGCCGTACACGCTGCTGCTGCTGGCGAACACCACGCGCTTGGGGCCGTGGTGCCTTGCGGCCTCCAGCACGTGCAGGAAACCGGCGAGGTTGGCCTTTTCGCTGTCCAGCGGGTGGGCGATCGACCTTGGCACACTGCCCAGGGCGGCGAGGTGCACCACGGCCTGTGTGCCCTGCACCGCGGTGCGCAGCAGGGCCGCGTCGTTGATGTCGCCCTGCAGGAACGTGAAGCGGCGGTCGCCCTCCAGGTGGGCGATGTTGCGCAGCTTGCCGGTGGCGAGGTTATCGAGGCAGCGCACGGCATGGCCCTGGGCCAGCAGGGCATCACAGACGTGCGAGCCGATGAAGCCCGCCCCGCCCGTGACCAATAGGGGTCGCCCTTCGCCGCCGGCCATGCTCACTTGGCCACGGCCATCGACCGCTTTTCGCGGATCACCACCACCTTCACCTGCCCTGGGTAGGTCATTTCGCTCTGTATGCGGTCGGCGATGCTCATGCTAATGTTGTCGGCCTCGCCATCGCTCACGCGTTCGCTCTCCACCATTACGCGCAGTTCGCGCCCGGCCTGTATGGCGTATGCCTTCGAAACGCCGTTGTAGCTCATCGCTATGCTCTCCAGGTCCTTCAGGCGCTTGATGTACTGCTCCACGGCCTCCCGCCTGGCGCCGGGGCGCGCCCCGCTGATGGCGTCGCAGGCCTGCACGATCGGTGCCAGCAGGCTGGTCATCTCGATCTCGTCGTGGTGGGCGCCGATGGCGTTGCACACATCGGGTTTCTCGCCGTATTTCTCGGCCAGCTTCATGCCCAGCAGGGCGTGGGGCAGCTCGGGCTCGTCATCGGGCACCTTGCCGATGTCGTGCAGCAGGCCCGCGCGCTTGGCGGCCTTCACGTTCAGCCCCAGTTCGGCGGCCATGGTGGCGCACAGGTTGGCGGTCTCGCGGCTGTGCTGCAGCAGGTTCTGCCCGTAGCTGCTGCGGTAGCGCATGCGGCCCACCATGCGCATCAGCTCGGTGTGCAGGCCGTGTATGCCCAGGTCGATGCAGGTGCGCTTGCCGATCTCCAGGATCTCTTCCTCCAGGTGCTTGCGCGTCTTGGCCACGATCTCCTCAATGCGGCCCGGGTGTATGCGGCCGTCCTTCACCAACTGGTGCAGCGCCAGGCGCGCCATTTCGCGGCGCACGGGGTCGAAGCAGCTGAGGATGATGGCGCCGGGCGTGTCGTCCACAACGATCTCCACCCCGGTGGCCTCTTCCAGCGCGCGGATGTTGCGGCCCTCGCGCCCGATGATCCGCCCCTTGAACTCGTCGTTCTCGATGTGGAACGTGCTTACCGCGTTCTCCACGGCATGCTCGGTGGCCACGCGCTGTATGGTCTGTATGATCACGCGCTTGGCCTCCTTGTTCGCGTTCAGCTTGGCCTCGTCCACCATGTCCTTCACCAGGGCCATGGCGTTGGTGCGCGCTTCGTCCATCAGTGAATCCATCAGTTCCTTCTTGGCCTCGCCGGCGCTGATGCCGCTGATGCGCTCCAGCTGGGCCACCTGTTTTTCATGCGCCTTGTCCTGCTCCTGGCGGCGCAGTTCCAATGCCTCCAGCCGCTGTTCAAGTTCCTTGCGCCCGGTCTCGAGCGATTTTTCCTTGTGTGCCAGCTCCTGCTGCTGGCGGCTCAGCTGTTGTTCGCGCTGGCGGTGCTTCTCCTGGCCCTGTTGCAGGCGTTTGTCGCGTTCGCGGGCCTCGCGTTCGTGCTCGTCCTTCAGCTGCAGGAATTTCTCCTTGGCCTGCAGGATCTTCTCCTTTTTTATGGCCTCGCCCTCGGCGATGGCTTTTTGTAGGATCCCTGAACTGCGTTTCTTCATCAGGCTGTTCAGCAGCAGGTACACCACGCCGCCACCGGCCAGTACGCCCACCACCACACCGATCACTACGGCTAAAATGTCTATTTCCATTTCCACTGTTTCGTTTTGGTTTCAGTGGACCATGGTGGCGCTTCGCGCGAGGGAATTGATCAGGTGGCCTCGCCGGGCCCGTCGAGTTCATCGAGTAATCCTTCCAGCTCCCGGCGCAGGGCGTGGTCCAGGTCGGGTGGCTGTTCCTTGGCCGAGTTCAGCGCGCGGGTGGTCACCTCCAGCGCGGCCATGGCCAACAGGTCCTGCTTGTCGGTGAGCGGGTAGCTCGCCTTCAGCCGGTTGATGCTCTCGTTGATCTCACGGGCGGCCGCACGGATGTTCTCCTCCTCCTCCTGGTGGATGGTAAGCGGATAAGCCCGCCCGGCCAATTCTATCCTGATTGATCTTTCTTCCATGGTGTTGGGGCCGTGTTGCGCCTAGGGGTTCAGCAAGGCCAGGCAGCGGTCGATCTCATGCACCAGTTCGTCGATCTTTTCCTTCGTTCCTTCACGGGCCGGCCGCAATGCGGCCTTCTCGTTGCGAAGTACCTCGTTCTCCTGCTCCAGCTCCTGCACGCGCGACCTCAATACCTCGCGCTCCCGGTCCATTTCCCGGTGGCGGAGTTCGAGCTGCGCCAAGGACCTGGCCAAACGCGCCTCATTGGCACGAAGGTCTTTCACCTTCGCATGCGCCAATTTGACCCGTTCCACCAGTGATCCCATAGCTGGACAAAAGACCGTTATGGTCCGTGGCCAAATATAATGGCGATCCCACGTCGCACCTATTGTGCGGGCATTTTAGCTGCGTTTTGGGCTTTCGGCCCGGTGGCGCCTGCTACTCTTTTACAAAGGCCGCGCTTTGCGTGCTGCTGCCGCCGGGCAATACCACCCGCAGGCTGTACCAGCCCTTGGCGAGCTGGCCGGTGGGCAGTTCGCCCTTCACCTGTCCGCGCCACATTCCTTGTGCTTGCCGGGCCACCACGCGGCCCAGGGCGTCCTGCACCTCCAGGCTTCCGGTGCCCTCATCGGTGCTGGTGAACAGCACTTGCAGCCGGTCGCGGGCGGGATTGGGGAAAAGCACAGGCCTGCCCCAGGCCATGCCGCCCATGAAGGCCACCACCACCTCGGACAGTTCGGCCCTGCCGTCCACATCCACTTGGTTCAGCCGGTAATAATTGGCGCCGCTCAGGGGTGCATCGTCGGTGAACAGGTATTCCACGCGCTGCTGGCTGTTGCGCATGGCGGCCACCTGGCCCACCGTGTGGAACGTATTGCCGTCGGCGCTGCGCTGCACCTCGAAGTAGGCGGCATCCTGCTCGGTGGCGGTGGCCCACAGTACATCGATCGTGGAAACGCGCGCCCGGGCATCAAGGGACAACAGTTCCACGGGCAGCGTGGTGCAGTTGAGCGAGGTGCCCCCGGTAAGGTTCCAGGTGAGGCTGAAGTTCTGGCCGGTGGCCGACCAATTGTCGATGTACAGCACGTACACCTTGCCGGCCAGCACGTTCAGCGGCGCAACCCATCCGTTGTTCGAATTGGGGGGTCTGCCGGCCCCTTCCGAAAAATCCGTTGCACCGTTGCCCATTCCGCCCACGTACGAGTTGTAATAAGCATTGTCGAAATAACTGCACCGCACAGGAGGCACGTTTGGGCATTGTGCCGCATCAAACGGGCCCCACAGGGCAAAATCGTAATCATCGTTCCCGGACGGCGTTAGCGTGAAGCCCAGCGTGCCGGCCGTGCTGGGGGAGAAGAAGTACCAGGAACCTTGGCGTTCGTTGTTCAACAGGCAACCGCGATTGGTGGCGTTAAGATCGATCGAGCATCCGGGCGTTGTGGCATTCTGGGTAATGCTTTGGCCGCTGCATACGGTAACGCCCCCAACGCAATCCTGGGGTTGTGCAGCTGTGGAAGCCGTGCAGCTCGCTATTATCTTGTATGGCTTATTCTGCATAACCGGCCGGTCGGTACGGAAGAGGCATTGACCAGCACCGGTCACCTCAAAAGAATTCTGGGTATAGTACAATGCTCCACCCGAATAATAGATGAATTGTACCTCATCCCCCTCATTCACCCAAATGTCCGCCACACCGGCAGAGCCTGAGTTCAAGGTCCATGCGCCCATGTTCATGCCATTAACCAATACCACAACGTATGCAGTACCCACCCAATCACTCCAGCCGTTGTTCCCTGAATCGTACAAATGGAGTTCCAATTTGCATTGTACATTATATAGGCACAATGTCCCGTTCATGGCGCTGTTGTTTGTGCCTTGCACCCGCACGTAATAGCGCGTGCCGGGCACGGTGGCCACCGTCACCTGTTCGGCACCGTTGGCCCCCAGGTTATCGGCGCATGCCAGCACGGGGCCCGTGCACGAGGCGAGCACGTGCAGAATGGCATCCGCCCCGCTGGTTGTCGGCGTGTATTTCACCAAGGTGGCGGTGCTGGTGGCCACGAACGACCCCCAGGCATCGTCCAAGCTGCTGGCACCGCAGCCGCCCGGGTTGTAGGTGGCCGTGTAACTGGAGGGCTTGTTGAAGCCCAGCGGCACGCAGGTGCCATTTACCGGATAGGTATTGGCCGCGGCATTGGTGCACGCATTGCTGCTGTTTTGCCCGTGCAGCTGGCCGCTGAACAGGGCCATAACGCACGCCATCGGTGGAAGTAGGATCGAACGCATGGCAAACCCGGATCAAAGAGCAACCAAAAAGAAGCATTTATTCGACGAATGTCAAATGCTAACACATGAATGTTGAATAATAGACGATTAAATTACGGGAAACCCCCCAAAATCGGGAGGGGATGCGGCCATGCCGCCCCGCATTCACACGGTTTGCTTCACGTTTGCCGTTCAGGCGGCCCGCCCCAGCACCGGTTCGCTGGGCAGGCCCTCGCCCATGGCGCCCACGGCGGTTACCCGGAACCAATAGGCCCTGTAAGGTTCCAGGCCCTGCATCAAGTGCGCCACTTTGCCGGTTACCGCGGCCAAGCGCCATTCGGCCCCTTCGTTGGTGGGCAGTTGCTCGCAAATAGCAATGTGGTAGATGCGTCGGTTGCGCACCCCGCTCCACCTGAGTTCCATTTCGCCGCTTCGGCCTGTCATACGGGTGCCAATTATGGTGGGGGCCGGCAGTACTTGGGGCTGTGCGGGCTTTTTGGCCAGGCCGAAGCCTGAGCTTTCGATCATGGCCGCATTGCCGGCGGCCTGCATGCGCACATAATCGGCCATGCGCCGCAGTACGGCACAAACCGCCTGTACCTGGTCGTCGCGCTGAAGCTTGCTGGCCCGGCTGCCCTCATGGGCCTCGGTGATGGCCAGTCCCAGGCGGTCGGCCATTTCCTCCAGTTGCGCCGCTGCCACCGGCGGTGCGGGGAAGTCCGGATTGTCCTTCATGCCCGTTGCCACATGCAGGGCAAGTTCGCGTACCCGGGCGGGGGTGAGCCCCTTGAGGCCAAGTTTGAGGCTTGCTTTCATGATCTTATCGACGGTTTTGGTGCATTTCGCCCACGAATTGGTGCTTGGAAGGGCAATACGTCCGACAGGGTTACCGGGCGTGCCCGGCCGGTTGCGGTGCCTGTGCCGAGCGGCAGGCCGTGGCATGCCGCGCGTGCCGCGGCTTGGCCCCGCCTGCATGGCCGCCCCCTGGCGGCCGGATGCGGCCATGCCCCCTGTTGGATGCCGGGCCGGGTGCGGGAGGGTGAAGGGCCTTACCCAAGCGGCGGGCTCTCCGCTACCCAACGGGTGATGGCTTGCACCCAAGAGGATGCCGAGTGGCCCCCGCACGGTGCCGCGGCCGCCTGCGCCCGGGTATTGCGGCCCACCCTGCCGCTTGGTGCACACACCTTGCGGAAGATGCAGGTGAGGAAGGAGATGAAGGTGAGGTAAGGAGAGGAAGGAGAAGAAGGTCAGGAACGAGAGGAAGGTGATGAAGGAACGACCTCCCTTACCCTACTTACCTCCCTTACCCTCCTCACTAACTTTACCAAACACCGAAGGTGCGGCAGGAAAAGAAGGAAATGCAGGAGAGGAAGGTGAGGAAAGAGATGAAGGAACGCGCAAACAGCAGCTGAGCCTCACTTCCCCTCCAACTCCTTCAGCTTTCTGTCCAACAGGTATTGGCGCAGGGCATCGGCGCGTTGGTTCAGTTCCTGTATGTACAGGGCCTGGTCCTCCACGGCGATCCAAAGCTGGTTGGTGAGCTGGTCCAAGCTGGCCGGGCCGTTGCGTTGCCAGGCCTCACGGCCATCCACGTTGGGCAGTCGGCGTTCGCGCTCCACGTAATTGGGCAGTTCCTTCAACGGAACCCGCACGTAATTGCTGGCCCCCTTGGCATCCTCGGGTTTGGCCTGGCCATCGTAGTACAGGTCGAACACGTAATCGGTGAGCAGGGTATTGTCGCTGTACACGCTCCGCTGGGCGTTCAGTGTGCCCGGCCCACGGAAATTGCCCGGGGTGGTGGCCCAGGTGGCCGAGCCCACCATAAGGCCCTCGTTGGCGGTGATGTAATTGCCCACATCATACAGGGCGCCGCCACCGATGTATTTGGCCAGGAACGCCACACGCGGCAGGGCCTGCGTACGGGCCGGGTTGCCGCCACCGGTGTAGCCGTAGGTGCCATCACAGGTGCGGGTGTTGGTTCCGTTGGTCATGAACCAACCGCTTACCCAGCCCCAACCGGCCACGTTGGCATTTGTTCCTTGGTAACCGTTGGTGGGGCTGGAGGGCGGGTACACATAGCCTGCCGGGGGCGCTGTGGACCAGTTGCATGCGCCGGACGACGGGTGGCCGCAAGCATCGCAATAGGTGGATATGGTGCTGACATAGCTGGTCGTATAGGTATACACTGAGCCACTTTGGATAGAGGGTGAAGTCCACTCCTGGTTATCCAGGGAAGCATCCAGCAACAGGTTCTGGCCGCTCCACACAAAAGGGGCCGTGCCGTTCAGCCCGTCCGGGGCATGCACATTCCAGCCCGTGTTCACCATATACCCGGTAAGGTGGTCAGTTGGGTAGGATGTCGGCGTGTTCGTTGGGAAATCCGGCAGGGCGAATAGCGAAAGCCCATTGTCATCGAACAAGTTCGTGGTGGTGGCGGTCGTATTCTTCATGCTGAAACGCAGATAGTGTATGCGCCCGTTTGCTGAGCCTACACTATTCACATAAAAGGCGATGGCGCGGATGGGGTTGGAGGGACCCGGGCACAAGCCTGTGGCGTTGATGTCGCTGGCCAGATAGAGGTATTGCCTGCGGCCGTCCTCCCAATAGGTGTAATAGGGTGAGGTTGGCCCGCTGAAGTAGCCGAAGCCTGTGCTCGGCCCCGGTATGGGCCACGGCCGATCACCGTCCTCAACCGAGGTGCCGACAAGAGCGGGATTTGATACGTCCTGGCAACCGCCGGCCTGGCTGGTGCGCTGTTGGTATTTGCGCTCGTAGAAATTGTTGTCCAGCTGCCTCCATCCGGCCACGGTACCCGTGCCGGCATTGTTCACATAGCCTTGGAAACTGCCGGGTGCCCCCCCGCTGGGCGGAACGAACACCATGGTGCCCTCGTTGGCGGCCGTTCCTGCGGGTGGCATTACACTGGCATTGCCCGAAAGCTTCACCGCCCCCTGCACGTACACCAGTTCGCTGTTGATGTTCGAGCTCTCCTGGTTGTAGGAGCCGTAGGTGGCCGGGTAATTGCCCGCATAGAGCTGCAACAGACCGGCCTCGGTAAGGCGGCCGCGGTCCTGATCGCTGGTGCGGAACACCAAGGGCCTGTTATTCACCGAGCCCAAGAAATCGTTGGCCCCGGTGCCGGCATTGCCGCCGAGCTTCCAGGCGCGGCCCCAGGGCAAATGGCGCCAGATCGCGGGTGGCGTGCCCGCATCGTAATAGTAGTAGCCTTTTGGCTCGGAGCCCGCCGAATCGGTCTGGTACACGATCAGGCCATCGGGCAGGCCCATGGACATGGACGGTGAGTTGCGCTCGCTGCGCGTCATGCGCGGGGCCAGCAGCCCGCGCGTGGTGCTCTTGATGTCGAGCAGGGCATTTCCGGCGGGCGGCGAGCCATCGGCATTGATGGCCACTTGGGCGGAAAGGGCCAGGGCCATGGCCGCTGCCGCGGGCAGCAACAGGGCCCTGGGTGTCAATAGGTGCATGGGGCGGATCATGGGCGGGCGTGGGCTTGGGGGGTGCGTTTGCGCATGGCCTCGATCAGGCGGGCCTTTTGGGCATCGGTATAGCCCGGCAAGGTGGCCAGTTGGCCGCTGGCGGCGCGGAACTCGGCCAGGTTGAGCGGCCGGTCGTTGGCCAGCAGTTCGATCAGGTTCAATTGGTCGTGCAGGTCGGCCACGTACAGGGCGTGCGTTTCCGCGGTGGTCCACAGCTGGTTGGTCAGGTCGCCCAGGGAGAACCCGCCGCTGCGGTTCCAGTCCTCACGCCCCCGCATGGTGGGCAGGTGGCGGTTCCGCTGGGTGAAGCGGGCCATTTCCTCCACGCTCAGCAGCCGCTGCCGGCCGAAATCCGCGGCCTCGGCGGCCGCCACCCGGCCATCGAAGGCGCGGTCGAACACGTGGTCGTTCAGCCTTACCCCATTGTCGTAAATGCCTTTCTGCGCACTGATGGTGCCGTTGCCGGCGTAATTCCAATAGGTGTACAGGTTGGGGAACCCTGGCCGCATGCGGCCCCAGGGCAGGCCCGGGCTCATGCTGTTGATCCGGGCGGCAGCCGTGCTGTCCTCCAAGATCAACGCACCGGGGTAGGAGATGAAATTCGCCGTGCCGGATGGAACTGGACCCGAAACGCTGGACACCGTGCCCCCGAAACGGATGATCGGGCGGTATTTCGATGGACCCCGATTATAGCCAGTTGGCCCGCCGGAGACCGTACCCAAATCCGGGAACAGCAATTGCTTATTTAGGGTGGCGGGGTTGAAAAGTGCCTGCGGGCCCCACGCCGCGTTGGGGTACGGGTTGGTGAGCGGCACGTAGGGCGGAGTAGGACTCACCGATTTCGTATTCGCAGCGTAGGTCATGTTATTCGCTGCCGATGGTATGCACCGAACATTCGCAGGACCACCATAAGTTGATCCAATTGCAATTGCGACAACCAGTTCCACAATGATCGGGCTTTTCCCGTCCCAAATGAACGGCGTGGTCAGGTTAACCATGTCCCAGCCTTGGACACCAACGGGCACGTTCGGCCATTGCGCGGGGAGAGGCCCCCAACCGGTGCTCGCTGGATCGCTGGGCGGTGTGTTGTCGAAGCCATCCAGCCGATCAAGGCCAAGCGGTGCGTTGCGCACGATGATATGGGATTGACCCGGCATGGTCGACTCTTGATAACCACCACTAGAGTTATTCACATAAAAGCCCACTTGGTTCACCGGCTGGTGGGGGCACAGCCCCTGTTCGGCCAATGGGTTCACGGCCTGCGAAAGCTCCAAGTTGAGTTCGCTGGGCAAGTACAGGTATTGGTGCCGATATTTTGGAATATACAGGTTTGGTGGTGCTATAGGATTCCGCCAATATGGACTCACCAGTTCCTTTTCCGTTGTCCCGTTCACCACAGCAGTTAAGCTATTGGACCCAATGATCGGGTTGGGTGCTGGCGAGGGGATCTCTGTAAAACTGTTCGGGGTGCATACCGGTTCCCTCACATCGGTCCACGCTTTCCCCGCCACCACCTTGTAGGGGTTTTCGAAGGCCCGCCACCCTCCCCTGCTGGGTTGGGTAAATGTAGGGGGGGCGGTGCTGGTGGAATTGCCGGGCTTCGGCCCGCGGCCATCCACATTGCCCCAATGGGCGGCATAAAACAAGGGGGCCAAGGCGTTGTTCACCGTGCCCACCACATCGGATGATATGATGGCCGTAGCAAACTCCTTCTCTTCCAGGCTGCCGAGCTTGTAGGGGCCTGTGCCCATCAGCGTGCCGAAAGGTTGGTTGCGCACCACGCCCGGGGCATTGGTATCGCTGGGTTTTTGCCCGGCTGGTGGTTCGTAATAGATCTGCAGCCTGCCATTGATGTCCAACCGCTCCTGGGGCGGCGTGCCAGCTGTATAACCCACGGCCAAATAGCCGGTGGTGCCGCTGAGGTGCATGCGGTGCAGGTTGTTGGTGCGGAAGTTCAACGGCTTGCCATCGGTGGTGCCGATGAAATTGGGATTGGGGGTGCCCACCAAGTGGTTGCCGTGCAGGTCCCAATTGTTCTTGCCCGCCTCCAGCGGTTTCCATACGCCGCCATCCACCACGTTGAAGCCGCCCCCGGCGCCGGTGCGGTACATGGTAAGCCCATCGGGCAGCCCGGCCGCGGCCGGCAGGCTTGCGGTGCGGGGGATCAGCAGCCCTTGGCTGATGGAGGAAAGATCAAGCAGGGCCTTGGGGTGCGCTGCCGCTCCCGTGGTGTTAATGGCAATGTTGCCATTCTGTGCCCAGGCCACCCCGGCCGTGGCCAGCAACAGCCCCAGGGCCGCCGAACGGGCGATGCGGTTATGGTTGCTCATGGCTTGGTGGTAAGGGTGGTTTTGTGGCGAATGGCCTGCACCAAATGCTCTTTTTGCGGTGGCGTAAGCCGTTTGCTCTCCTGTATTTCCTTGATCAGTTCACCGGCACGCTCGGCCGAAATGGGCCCGCCGAAGCTCATTTCCTCCAAGGCGGCCAGGTCCTTTTCCAACTGGCTGATGTACAGGGCCTGGTCCTCCACGGTTTGCCACAGGCCGGTGGCCAGCTTGCCCAAGCTTGCGCCCCCTGTGCTTTCCCATTGCTGGCGGCTGGGCATGTTGGGCAGGTGCCGTTGTTTTTCGAGCGTTTCGCGCAGTTGCGGCAGGCCGATGTAGGCATAGCCCACGGCCGCGGCCTCATCGGCGGGCTTCACCACGCCATCGAAATAGCGGTCGAACACATGGTCGCTGAGCAGGGTATTGCCATCGTACACGCCGCGTTGCGCCTTCACATTGCCCGGACCCCGGAAGGGTGTGCTGTTGGCCCAAGCATTGTCGCCGATGTGCACCGAGCCATCGTACTGCAGAATATTGGCCTGCCGGGTAACGGTGCTGGGGGTGGCCACGGTGGCGGTGAAGCGGGTAACGGGGCGCCAATTATGGATCCCGACCGAAGTTGAAGGCGGTGCCGGGTTATCCCACAACGCTGCGCGACTGCCCAAATTAGAATTGGGATTTTGGGTGTTGATCACATACTTGGTCCGGTTATACCCGGTGATCTGCTGCAATTCCACTTTCGGGCCAACCCCTGTACCCACGCTCCGGCTCCAGTTGATGTCGATCACCAGGTTCTGGCCCACATTCAGCGTAATGGGGTTGGTGAGGTTGAAGGTGATCCAGCCGGGGGCCGGCGTTAAAAGAGTGAATGAGCCACGGACCGGGGTTTGTGTGCGGATGTTGGCGTCCATCCATCCAAAATAGGGATCTGGATTGAGCAATGTGCCGGCTGAAGGCGCGCCTCCACGGATCTCCCCTTCCAACCGCGTTGCCCCGGTGGGGTTGTCCAGGGTCTCCTGGTCCAAGCAGAAAAAAGCGATCTCGGTAATGGTGGCCGGGAAGCAGATGCCCGCTTGCACCAATTCGTTATAGCTATATACGTATTGTACCCGGTATTCGCCCTGGACCCCCGTGCCGTACGGCCCGTAGTTGGTGGCAAAAGGACTGTAGATGTTGGCGGGGCTATTGGTGGTATTTGTTACCGGCACGGGGCTGAGCACGCCTGTTTGGGCATAGCCCTGCCCACCCTGGCAGGCCACGGTATCCTTGAGGAAATTGCGCGGCGGCGAGATCAGGTTCTCGGCATTGTCCATTTGCGCCCAATAGGGCTTGGAGCTGCCGATGCCGGTCAGGCCGGTGTCCAATGTTCCCCAGAAGGCATTGGGGTTGGCGATTGTTTGCGCGCCGCCGTCCAGCGTGCCGTAGCGCATGGCACCGGGCCTGGGATCGGCCATGGGGGTGCCGTTGCGCAGCCTGATGCCGCCATTCACCTCCAAGCGTTCGGTGGCCGGCCCCGGTGTGCCCAGGCCCACGAAGCCGCTTTTTACGTCCACCAGGTTGTACCCCATGCGCCATGCGGGCTCGGGGGCGGTGGCCACGGGCACGGAACGCATCCAAAGTTCCTTGTACGGCGATGCGGTGCGGGTGCCCAGGAACTCCATGGCGCCGGTGGCCACATTGCCCACGGCATTGCCGCCGAGCAGCCAGGAGCGCATGGCATGGCTAAGGTGGCGCCATTGGTTGGGCGCCGTATTGGCGTCCCAGTACCAAAGGCCCCGTGCGTTGGTGGTATCGGCGCTGGCGCCCACATCGGTCTGGTACACCAAAAGCCCGTTATCCGCAGGCGTGGTGGCAATGGCCAGTCGCTGGGCCTCGGTCATGCGCGGCACCAACAGGCCCCGCTTGGATTGCGAGGACGGAATGTCGGTAACATCCAGGTCCAGCATGGCGGCCGGGTTGGGCGCCGCCGGTGGCGTTTTCACGTTGATCCCTACGTTCTGGGCCTGCGCAAGGAGGCAGGATGCGAGGGCGGTCAACAACAGTTGTGCTCGAAGGCGTAACCGTATGGGCATGGGTAATGCATGGGTTGGGCGAAGACGAAGATAGGCATTTGCCGAAGCTGGCAAAGCCTTTGGGTTGGTGAGGTGGAAGGGATCCGGGGTTAGGGTTGTTGGGCTTCCACGTTGTGGAAGACGTGCGGGTTGTATGGTGGTTGCTTTTGTTGAAAAATTTTTCGGCCGTTGTTTGAACCACGGATGGACACGAATGCACACGGATCATGATTGTTCGGATCACCGGATGTGCGACCCCCTCGGGGTCGTAATGGCTTTTTGGATTTACCAGCAACGGTGTGTGACCCCTGCCGGGGTGAGGTCGGGCCCGTGCTTCTGATGGACACGGATCATGGCGGTTCGAACCACGGATGGACGCGGATGCACACGGATCATGATTGTTCGGATCACCGGATGTGCGACCCCCTCGGGGTCGTAATGGCTTTTTGGATTTACCAGCAACGGTGTGTGACCCCTGCCGGGGTGAGGTCGGGCCCGTGCTTCTGATGGACACGGATCATGGCGGTTCGAACCACGGATGGACGCGGATGCACACGGATCATGATTGTTCGGATCACCGGATGTGCGACCCCCTCGGGGTCGTAATGGCTTTTTGGATTTACCAGCAACGGTGTGTGACCCCTGCCGGGGTGAGGTCGGGCCCGTGCTTCTGATGGACACGGATCATGGCGGTTCGAACCACGGATGGACGCGGATGCACACGGATCATGATTGTTCGGATCACCGGATGTGCGACCCCCTCGGGGTCGTAATGGCTTTTTTGATTTACCAGCAACGGTGTGTGACCCCTGCCGGGGTCAGGACGGACCCGTGCTTGTGATGGCCACGGATCATGGCGTTGTTTGAACGCGGGATATGCGTGGGTTCTTGCTCGCAATATGGTGTGACCCCTGCCGGGGTGAGGGCGGGCCGTATGATCTTCCGTTGGTTTCCGATCGGTCCACGTTCCCTTACCTTGCCGCGCTGAACGAACAGGCCATGCAACTTCTTCTCCTTTCGAACTCCACTTTGCCCGGCGGGCCTTATTTGGGGTGGGCCGGTGAACATTTGCAACAATTCCTGGGCGGGGGCAAGCGCATTGCTTTTGTTCCTTTTGCCGCGGTAACCGTGGGGCTTGATGAATACGCCCAGCGCACACGCGAGGTGTTCGCGGGGTGGGGGCATGAATTATTCAGCCTGCACACCGAGGATGACAAGGCGAAGGCCCTGAAGACCGCGGATGCGGTGGTGATCGGCGGGGGCAACACCTTCCAATTGCTGCGGAACTTGTACAGCAGTGAGCTGTTGCGCGCCATCCGCGTGCGTGTGATGGGCGGGCTGCCCTTTGTGGGCTGGAGCGCCGGCAGCAATGTGGCCTCCCCCACGATCATGACCACCAACGACATGCCCATTACCGAGGTACCCACCATGCGCGCCCTGGGCCTGGTGCCGTTCCAGGTGAATCCGCATTACACCGAGGCCACCATACCGGGCCACGGTGGCGAAAGCCGCGACCAGCGCATTGCCGAATTCCTGACGCTGAACCCGCGCAGCACCGTGGCCGGCCTGCGCGAGGGCGCGCTGCTGCACGTGAACGGCGACCGCGTGACCGTGGAGGGTACCGGCATGCGCGTGTTCCGCCATGGGCAACCGCCCAAGGATGTGGCCGCAGGCGTGGAGCTGAGGGTTTCCCTGGGCGACGCCTGAGCAGCTCCCCCGTAGGGCGCCATCCCCTTCGCTGCAGGTCCGTACCGGGCATTCACGCCGCGTTGTTCATGATCGAGGCGCGGCGCGGGCCAAACCGGCACGGAAGCTGGATAGCTTGCACCGCCCAACGGCCTTTCAACCCTGCTTCACGTGCAATATCCAAAAACCTTGTTCCTCAGCATTTTGTGCTGTTCCGCCCTCGGCCATTCCGGCCGCGCCCAAACCACCGATTGGCTACACCCCATGGACCTGCCGGTGGAGGTGGCGGGCAACTTCATGGAGCTGCGCAACAACCACTTCCATTCGGGCCTGGACCTGAAGACCGGCGGGCGCATCGGCCAACCGGTGAAGGCCCCGGCCGATGGATGGGTGAGCCGGATCAAGATCAGCCCCTGGGGTTACGGCAAGGCCGTGTACATCGACCATCCCTCGGGGCTTACCACGGTTTACGGCCACTTGGACCGCCTGAACGGGCGCTTGGCCGACGCCTTGCTGGACCTGCAGTACACGTTGCGCGATTTCAGCGTGGACAAATACTTCGCGAAAGGTGAACTGCCCGTAACACGCAGTGAGGTGATCGCCTTCAGCGGCAATACCGGCGGTTCCACGGCGCCGCACCTGCACTACGAGGTGCGGCGCACGGCCGACCAGCACGCACTGGACCCCGAAGCGTACGGCGTGGCCACGCTGGACAAGGTGGCACCGGTGTTCCATGGGCTTCGGCTCTATGCGCTGGACAGCCTCTCGCGCACCGGTCCGTACGCGCCCGGCACCACGGGCTTCCCGGTCACGGCGCTCAACGACAGCACCTACATGCTGAGGGCGGGCACCAACGTGGCCGCCTGGGGCACGGTGGGCCTGGCGGTGAACGTAACGGACAAGTACAGCAACAGCCACAACGTATGCGGCGTGCGCTCGCTTACGGTAAGCGTGGACGGCAGCGAGGTGAGCCGGATCCAGCTGGATGAGGTCGACTTCGGCAAACAGCGCTACGCCAACGCCTATATGGACTACGCCCTCTTCCGCGGAAAGAACCTGCACTACAACCGCTGCTACAAGCTGCCGAACAACCGCCTGGAGGTGTACGGCGGGAGCGCGGCGCCGGGCCGCATCCGCACGGAGCCGGGCAAGGCCCACGCGGTGCAGGTGGTGGCCACGGACGCCTCGGGCAACCGCTCCACGCTCACCTTCGTGCTCACCGGCGCACAGGAAAAGCAGGCCGCCGCCTGGCCCCGCCCCCGCCCGGCGGGCAACCTGTACCGCTACGACGTGCCCAACACGGTGGAGGAAAAAGGCATGCGCCTGCAATTGCCACCGAACGCACTTTACGACGACACGTACCTGCGCACGGCGGTATCCCCCGCCCCGCCGGGCGCACTCGCCCCGATGTACACCGTGCAGGATGCCCTTACGCCCCTTCAGCTGGCGGGGGAACTTTCCATAGAGGTGGAAGGGAACTACCCGCCCGAAATGGCCGACAAGCTGTTGATCGTGCGGCGCAACGGCGGGCAAACCTCGGCCGAAGGCGGCCGGTACGACCAAGGAAAGGTAACGGCCACGGTAAAAACCCTGGGCCAATACACGGTGATGATCGACACCGTGCCGCCAGCCCTGGTGCCGGTAGGCCTTGCGCCCGATATGGCGGGAAGAAAGAACTTCAAGGTGCGGATCAAGGACAACCTGTCCGGCATCGCCCAATGGTCGGCCAAGCTGAACGGCCGTTGGATCTTGATGGAATACGAGCCCAGGACCAACACGCTGGAGCACCATTTCGATAAATACAGCAGCCAGCCCGGCAAGCAGGAATTTGAACTGGAGGTAAGCGACGAACGCGGCAATGTGGCCCGCTTGGTGCGCACATTCACCCGTTGAACGCAGGCCTATGATCGAAACGAAAGCCGGGCCCTGCGCGTAGCAGGCCGCATTCCCGACAGATGCACCCGAACGGCCCACGCCACCTGATACCCGCCACGGCCTTGGCCATTGCCCTTACCGGTTGGGGCTGCGGCCAAGGCCTGCTCCCGCGTTTGGACGAAGGCGTAATCGAATACCGGATGAGCTTCCCCGACATCGACCCCAAAGGGCTGATGGCCGACATGCTGCCGGAAAAGGCCCTGCTCAACTTCAACCACGACCAGCAAGCGCTGGACGTGAGCGCGGGCATGGGGATCTTCCGCACCTGCATGGTAGTGAACACCTCGCGGCAAGTGGTGGACTACCACATGAGCGTAATGGGCAAAAGCTTGGTGGCGGAATACCGCATGCGCGACCTGAACGCCATAACCAAGGCCCAACCCACCTTGGCGGTGGTGCACACCATGGCGCGCGACACCATAGCCGGGCTGCCCTGCAAGCAGGCCTATTTGATCTACGAGGGCCTCGACCAGCCCGAGGCGGAGGTCTGGTATACCGACGAACTGAACCTGGAAAAACCGAACTGGTACAGTCCGTTCAGCGAAATTGACGGCGTGCTGATGCGCTACGAAGTGGTGCAGCACGGCATACGGATGCGCATGGAAGCCACCCATGTAAGGCGGGGTGCCGTGGATGCAAAGAAGTTTGCCGTACGCCCTGACCATCAGCGCGTGGCACCCGATGTGCTCAACCAACAGTTGAGCGAGGTGCTAGGCACCTTCAGCCAGTAGCGCGGGGCGCATTCGTGCCCTCCGGCGCGGCTATCACATCGAGTTGTTGATAATAGGCGGCCTGTTCCCGGCGTTGGGCAGGGGTGCCCCGGTAGCTTTGCTTCACCGCGCAGGCGCGCCGGTATTCCGCTATTGCCACCCCTTCACCCCCGCTCCTTTGGCCAAAGAACGAAAGAACAAGATCCGGGACTCCGCCGCCGAGGACCGCGGGGCCGGCCCCAAAAAGAAGTCCCGCACACAGCCAGGGCCCGGCGGGCTGGCCAAGGTGCGCGACTTTTTGGCGGATGAGCGCGTGCACAAGGTAACCGGCCTGTTCCTGGTGCTGGCGGCATTCTACCTGCTGGTGGCCTTCACCAGTTACCTGTTCACCTGGCGCATGGACCAGGACCTGATGGGGCGCACGTGGGGCGAGATCTTCAGCCCCGACGTGCGTGTGGAGAACTGGTTGGGCAAGCTGGGTGCGCTGATCAGCCACCGCTTCATCTTCATCTGGTTCGGCCTGGCGGCCTTCGTATTCGTGCTGTGGAACTTTATGCTGGGGATCCGCCTGGTGCTGGGCACTTGGCTGCTGCCGGTGGGGCGCACCGCGCGGTGGAGCTTGATGGCGCTCTTCTGGCTCCCCACCCTGCTGGGCTTTGTTTTCCCGCACGGCGGCTGGCAGATCATGGGCGGGGGCATCGGCTACGCCATCAACAACCACCTGGGTGCCTGGCTGGGCCCGGTGGGCGCCGGTGCGGCCATCCTTTTCAGCGCCCTGGCCTTTTCGGTTTACACCTTCAATCCTTCCCTTTCCTGGCTGCACACGCTGTTCCAGCGCCGCGAACGCAGCCTGGAGGAAGAGGAACCGGCCGTGGAGGAAACACCGGAAACCAAGCGCAACCGCGTGAAGCCGATGGTGGCGCAGGAAGAGGCGCCCGTGGAGGAAGAAGAGGTGGAAATGGAAGGGCCGGAGGATGAATCCGGGGCTGCCGCGGTTGCCAGGGAAGAGGAAGAGGAAGAAGCGGATGAGGCCCCGTGGGAAGAAGCACCCACCCCTGCGCCGGTGGCCTTGCGATCCGCCGACCTGGCCAGCATCAACGATGAATCGAACGGCTTCAGCGTGGAAGTGAACCAGCCCGACCAGGCATTGACCGAGGAAGAGATCGACTCCAAGCTGAAGGAATTCGGCGAATACGACCCCACGCTGGAGCTCAGCAGCTATGTGCCGCCCACCATCGACATGCTGGCCGAGCACAGCACCGGCGAGCTTACCGTTACCAAGGAAGAGCTGGAGGAGAACAAGAACAAGATCGTCTCCACGCTCAACAACTACAACATCGGCATCGACAAGATCAAGGCCACCATCGGGCCCACGGTCACCCTGTACGAGATCGTGCCGCAGGCGGGTGTGCGGATCAGCAAGATCAAGAACCTGGAGGACGACATTGCGCTGAGCCTTGCGGCGCTGGGCATCCGGATCATAGCCCCCATACCGGGCAAGGGCACGATCGGCATTGAGGTGCCCAACAGCAAGCCGCAGGTGGTGAGCATGCGCGAGGTGGTGAAGAGCGAGAAATTCCAGAACAGCGGCGCCGAACTGCCCATTGTGCTGGGCAAAACGATCAGCAACGAAACCTTCGTCACCGACCTGGCGAAGATGCCGCACCTGCTGATGGCGGGGGCCACGGGCCAGGGCAAATCGGTGGGCCTGAACGCAATCCTGGTGTCGCTGCTGTACAAGAAGCACCCGAGCCAGATCAAGTTCGTGCTGGTTGACCCGAAGAAGGTGGAACTCACCCTGTTCAACAAGATCGAGCGGCATTTCCTGGCCAAGCTGCCGGGTGAGGAGGAAGCGATCATCACCGACACGAAGAAGGTGGTGGCCACGCTGAACAGCCTGTGCATTGAGATGGACGACCGGTACGAGCTGTTGAAGGACGCCCAGGTGCGCAACATCAAGGAATACAACGCCAAGTTCGTCAGCCGCCGGCTCAACCCGGAGAATGGGCACCGTTTCCTGCCGTACATCGTGCTGGTAGTGGATGAATTCGCGGACCTGATCATGACGGCCGGGCGCGAGGTGGAAACGCCCATTGCGCGCTTGGCACAGCTGGCCCGCGCCATCGGTATCCACCTGATCATTGCCACGCAGCGGCCCAGCGTGAACATCATCACCGGCACCATCAAGGCCAACTTCCCGGCGCGCATCGCCTTCCGCGTTACCAGCAAGGTGGACAGCCGCACCATATTGGATGCAGGTGGCGCCGACCAACTGATCGGCCGCGGCGACATGCTGCTGAGCACCGGCAACGACCTGATCCGGATCCAATGCGCCTTTGTGGACACGCCCGAGGTGGAGGAGATCACGGCCTTCATCGGCAACCAGCGCGGTTACCCCGATGCGCTGCTGCTGCCGGAGGTGCCCACCGAGGAGGGCGAAGGCGCTGGCGACCTTGACATCGGCGACCGCGACAGCATGTTCGAGGAGGCGGCACGTGTGGTGGTGCAGACCCAACAGGGCAGCACCAGCCTGATCCAGCGCAAGTTGAAGCTGGGATATAACCGGGCCGGCCGCATTGTGGACCAACTGGAGGCCGCCGGCATCTTGGGCGCGTTCGAGGGGTCGAAGGCGCGGAAGGTATTGGTGCCCACGGAGGCCGCGCTGGATGAGCTGCTGGGGCATGTGCCCGAACAAGGGTCGCGTACCCCTTGACGGATACCCCCACCCTAGCCGAAGCGTTCCTCTTGGAGTTCCTGAACCCGGGGCCTGCGGATTCCTTATCCGCCGGTGAGGCTCAAATGGTTTCCGGGAAGAGCTCGGCTATCTGCGCCTCGAGCCATTTGCGTGCATCCGCCTCGTTCGGGCTTACCAGAAAGCGCACCTTGGGCGGGAAGTACGAAAGGTAGAGGCGCGTGAGCATTTCGATGGTGCTGGCCTTGGCCACCACTGCACAGGCGAGCAATCCGCCGGCATCGCGATCGGCCTTGCCCTGGTCGCGGCTCATGGTATCGATGTGGTAGTCCACGTCAGCGGGTATGATCGTGAACGTGGCGTATGGTCCAGCCCCCATCATGGCGCGGCGCTCCGCCTGCACTTGGGCCACGGTACTGGCCGTTAACTTCACCCCGGGGTGGTAATGGATCTCCACTAAAACCGGCGATACCTGACGCAAGGTGGCAATACCCAAAATGCGCTCCACGACCTGAAAACCCATGCGGCAATTGTTTTTGGTGCTTGTTGGCGGCAATATAGCAGTACCGATATTCCAGATACAAGTGCCGCTTATCCGTTATTCGTGCCGTGCCGCGCCCAATAGCGCCTGCCGTAGTTGCACAGGACCTCCTGCCCTGCCCTGATCCGGCGGGTGGCCATCAGGCAAGGCGTGCCATGCCCATCCAGGGTAATGCGGGCGTTGTTGGCCGCGCCGCCTGCGCCCTTCACCGGCCGCGCATCATTGGCGTACTTGGCAAAACCTTCCACGGGCCCGGTGTCCAGAATGCCGCCATCGGGCAGCTCCATGAAGTAGCGGTCCTGCCCCATGGCCGCCCGCCGTGCCGCTTCGGCCTGCGATAATCGCTCGCCGTGGTACCGTGCGATCAGTTCGCCGCGGTGGATCTCGATCGCTGTGTACAGGCCATGGCCCGCGCCCGCGATGCCGGAGGCGGCGATGTACAGGTAATCCGCCTCCGGTGCCGGGATCGGTTCCGGTTCCATGCCTATTCCCCTTCCGTGGCCTTCTTCAGCCCGTCCTCGATCATGTTATAGAACTGATCAAGCTTGGGCAGGATGACAATGCGCGTGCGGCGGTTCTGTGAACGATGCTCGGGCGTGTCGTTGGCCACCAAGGGCACAAACTCGCTGCGCCCACCGGCGGTAATGCGGGCGGGCTCCACCCCGAGGTCCTTGGTGAGCACGCGTGTGATGGCCGTTGCGCGCAACACGCTCAGGTCCCAGTTGTCCTTGATGCAATCCTTGCTGATGGGCACATTATCGGTATGGCCTTCCACCAGCACGTCCATTTGCGGCTTGTCGTTCAGCACCTTGGCCACCTTGCCCAGCACCTCCTTGGCCCTAGGCCCGATGGTGGTACTGCCGCTGGGGAAGAGCATCTTGTCGCTGAGGGAAATGAAGACCACGCTCTTTTCCACGTTCACCACCACGTCGGTATCGTTCAGGTTGCCCAAGGAGCTTTTCAGGCTGACCACCAGGGCCAGGGTAATGGAGTCCTTCTTGTCCAGCGCATCCTGCATGCGGCGGATCTGCAGGTCCTTCTCCTTGATGCTCTCCAGCGATTTTTCCAGGTTGGTGGCCTCCTTGGCGCTCAGGGTGGCCATGTTGCCCACGTTGTTCAGCAGCGCCTGGTTGGTCAGGCTCATTTCGGTCACCTGTTCGCGTAAGTGCTCGTTGCTCGTCTGCATGCTGGCGAGCTTGGTCTCGCATTCGTTGCGGGCGCGGTTGCAGGCATCCAGCTTGTCGTTCAGCGTTTGGTTGGACAGCTGCAGGGAGGTGTATTTCTTCTTGGAAACACACGAGGTACCCAGCAGCAGCACGGCGGCAAGGGCGGGCAGGATAAGTTGCTTCATGGCAAGGGGTAAAAATGGGGCGCCAAGATAGTGGCGCTCCTGCCGGTACAATCCAACGCGGCCGATTGTTCAGGGAAAGAGTCCCTCGCGGCGGCCATGCCACAGCGGCACCAAGGCCATAATGAGCGGAATGGCCACCCAAATGCGGCCTTTCCACACTTGGTAGTCATACAAGAGCACGGTCCACGCCTTGCCCGCCACCCAATGCCCGAAGCCGAATTCGAAGGAAAGGGTAAGCAGCAACCAGGCACCGCCGATGGCCATGGCCTGGCGCGCGGTTGAAGGCCCGATCCAGGGCAGCGTGAAGCCTATGATGGCCAACAGGATAACGGCCAACAGCACGGTGCTGGCCACATGGCCCCATGCCGGGCCGAGGAACCGGTTAAGAGCAAGCTCGCGCAGCGTGCCGTTGAGGATGGCGGCCGCCATGCATAAGAACCAGATCATCAGGGCCTTCCACCACATGGCCGGAAAATTTGGACCGAAAGTATCCGGGCCGGTCAACCGCAACCTGACGTTGGTCAGCGGCCCGGCACGCGGCCTCAATGCACAACGGGTTGTTCACCGACCTTGGCCGGGCTGCGGCAGGGGCTGGGGCGGTTGCCGCTTCTTTGCAGGCAACAACCGCCCATGGCCTTAAGTCGCTTCTGGACCTTCATTCTCCTGCTCAGCATCGGCTTCGCGCTGGTGATGCTGGCCACGGGCAGGCAGCACAGCCTGGGGCCGCTGGTGAACGGCGACCAGGGCGACCCGTTGGTGGTGGCCGAGACCGACAGCATTACGCTAACGGGCACGCCCCTGTTGGCTGAGCTGCGTGCCGCGGGCGCCGAGGGCGTGGTGCGCAACGACACGCTGATCACCCTGGGCAAGGGCGGTATTGTACGGTACAGCCACGGCAAGCAGGCGGCGGACGGCCTGTTCGAGACCTGCAAGAACACGGTGGTGCAGCTTTGGCTGCCGCTGATCGGCTACCTCACCTTCTTCTGCGGGCTGATGAACCTGCTGGTGGACTCGCGGGCCATGGAAAAGCTCGCCCGCTTCCTCTCCCCCATCTTCCGCCGCATCTTCCCCGACCTGCCCGGGGAACATCCCGCGTACGGCTTCATGACGCTGAATTTCGCCGCCAACTTCCTTGGCCTGGACAATGCTGCCACGCCCTTCGGCCTGAAGGCCATGGAGAGCATGCAGGAGAACAACCCCACGCCCGACCGCGCCACCAACAGCCAGATCATGTTCCTGTGCCTGCACGCCGCGGGCCTTACCCTGTTGCCCACCTCCATCATCGGCTACCGCGCGGCCATGGGCGCCGTGAACCCGGCCGACATCATGATCCCCACCATCGTGACCAGCTTCGTGGGCACCTTGGCGGCGCTGCTGTTCGTGGGCATCCGCCAGCGCATCAACCTGTTCAAGCTGCCCGTGATCCTGTTCGTGCTGGGCGTAAGCGCCACCATCGGCGGGCTGATGGTGTACATCAGTGGCCTGGCCGGGGCGGCCAAGCTGCATTTTACCGACAACCTCGGCAACGGCGTGCTGCTGGCCATCATCTTGCTGATCGTGGCCTACGCCTTCCTGCACGAGCGCTATTTCAAGGAAAAGGGCACCAACATGTTCGACTCCTTCATACACGGCAGCAAGGACGGCTTCACCACCGGGCTGCGGGTGTTGCCGTACATGATCGCCATGCTGGCCGCGCTGAGCATCTTCCGCAACAGCGGGCTGATGAGCATTGTGATGGACGGCTTTGCCGCGGTGCTCAGCTTCTTCGGCGTAAGCCGCGAGATCATCGATGCCATGCCCGTGGCCCTGATGCGGCCCTTCAGCTCCGGCGGTTCGCGCGGCTTCATGCTCGATGCCATGAAAACCTATGGCCCGGACAGCCTGACCGGGCAGCTCTCCTCCATATTGCAGGGCGCGGCGGAAACCACCTTCTACGTGATCGCGCTTTACTTCGGCGCGGTGAACGTGAAGGACAGCCGCTATACGCTGGGCATCATGCTGCTGGTGGACCTGGTGTGCGTGGTGACCGCCATCGCGGTGAGCGTGCTTTACTTCTGAGTGCCCGAAGACACCAGAAGTTGACTTGGTTCACAGGGCCGGAAGCTGTTTTCTAACGTTTTGGCGCTTGGCGCAGTGGCGGATTTCGGAGCACAAAACTGTCAATACACCACAAAAGTTGATGCGAGGTAGAATTTTCAATTAACCACGTCACCCGCCATTGCCGCCAAACGCCTGTTGTGTGCTGGCGTTCTTGTCCGCTGTGTCTGTAAACCATTGTATTTGTTGAGTTTGCGTCCATTGTCGGGTTGCGTGTCGGGTGTTTTAATTTTTCATTTTGTTGGGAAAAAATTTTGAAATTCTGTCCAGCGTGGGAAAGGTGGAAGCTCTTTTGCAAGCTTTGGTCTGTGCTTGGACTTGTGCGGCTTGCAAATGTGCTTACACCTGTGCGTTGGCTTTTTTCTTCCTTTCTCATTTGATATGCACTTCAATAATCTTGCTTGTATCAATTCCTAAAATGTCAACCACTTTTACCATTACTTTGTATTTGCCTGCTTTTTTGTATTCGTAGGCTATGCTTGTAAATTCAAGCGTTGGATTTTTCTTGGTGCGGAAACCCTGCCATTCGTTTTCAAAAAGGTAGTTGCCCGTCCATTGCTCTTCGGTTTCGCCCGATTCGTTTTTGATTTTGATGATTTCCTTTTTGTCTTCGTAGTTGAAGTCAATTGCCCAGTAATCTATCCAGTCGTGCCAGTCTTTCGTGAGAATGGTTTTGGTGATGATTCCGTTTTTGTCTTTTTCTACTTTGATTATCTGACCGTCTTCAATTACCACTTTACTTCCTGCTCTCATTGACTGTTGCAATTCTTCAATGTCGTCTTGGGTGTAATGGGTAACAAAGTCGGTCAGTTCGATTGTGATAGATTTGCCGTTGATTTTTTCTTTGGTGTTCAAATAGGCAACATCAAAGAATTTTACTTGCCCTTTCTCAACCGCTCGTTTGTCAAATACATCTTTGGGTATGTATTTCAATGTAATGGAAACGCCTTTTTCTTTCAGTTCCTGAATGAACTGGGGTGTTAAGCCCATTTCAAACTCAAAGCCCAAAACATCAACCTGCGTATAAAGATTTTTGCGGCACTCTTCAAAAATATCAACCAATCGGCTTTGTGTAACAGGAACATCTAATGGCCCAACGTGAACAAATCTGCCTGATTTTTGCCCGTGCAATGCACTATGTCCGTCAATTCTTTTGGCTTTGTAGGCTTCCAAAATTAAGTCCACATACAAATCTTCTTTGGCTTTGCGTTTGCCGTTTGTAAGGTCGTCCATAAAGAACTGCCTTTCATACTTACCTAAGTTGAGAATCTCAAATGCTCTGAAATCTTTCCCATTGGTTTGCAGTTCTCGCTGTACACCAATTAAACGCTTACGTGCAGTGTGAATAGAAAAACGTCCTAAATCGGTAGTAATCCATTTTCTCCCTAATTTTTCTGCTACTGCTGCTGTAGTGCCACTACCACAGAAAAAGTCTGCAATCAAATCACCTTCATTTGTGGTTGATGAAATAACCCGTTCAAGTATGGTTTCTGGTTTCTGTGTGGGATAGTTTAAGTTTTCAGTATCATCAGCTGGCTGAAGCATTGAAAGTCGCCATACATTATCGACAACTCTTGCGTCTCTCATCTGATACATCACATTGCCTGACTCATCTCTTGCATTAATCATCTTGCCATCAACCTTCTTTCTTACAAGTTGCTTTACGGGATTATCTCGTTTCTCTTCGATAGGTGTAAAGGTATATTTAGACTTGTCCTTTACATACCAAAAAATCGTATCCGTTGCTCTTGGGAAAACTCCCTTTCTTGTGTCGGGCATTTTATTGTAGTAATACCAATAAATTTCATTTCGGAAATTTTCAACTCCGAATATATCATCCAATAGCAACCTTAGATATGAACTTACTTTCCAATCAATATGAACAAAAATGCTTCCATCCTTGGCCATCAAACCGTGCATTAACTTCAATCTCTCATACATCATTGAGAGATAAGATGAAATACCCTTTCCCCAAGTATCACGGTAAGCAATTTCTTCAATAATGCTTTGTTTCTTTTCGGCTGTTTCACCATTAATTTCAATGTTAAAACCAAAGTCAGCACCTACGGCAAAAGGTGGGTCAATGTAGATGAGTTTTAAACCGCCTTCTTTTTCTATTTCATCACGAATAGGGCCATTTGCTAATGAAGAAAGAATCAATTTATTATCGCCCCAAATCAATTTGTTTGTCCATCCTTTGAGTTGTCGCCCACGGGTGTCAAACATTTCAAACATATCGCCTTGCTTCTTTTCTTCTTTGCGTGGCTCGTCTATATGCTCAATGCTATGAAAGGGTAGGGCTACATTGGTCACATCTTCCTTTCTTCCGTTCCAAAACAGGAATACATCTTCTTCGTCAGCAAAAAGTTTGTAAATGAATTCCTTTGGCAGTTTTTCACCTGCCTTTATCAGTTCAATGATTCGGTTTTTATCAGTGTCGTTTAAGTTCATCAATTGTCAATTGGATTGTTTACTATTAAATCAGGAATGTGGTTAAAGTCGCCTGCGTTCCTTGTAATTACTTCTGTGCAATGCAATAATGCTGTTGCAGCAATTATCGCATCAGCCGATTTCATATTTCTTTGCTGCCTTAGTTCAGTGGCTCTATCAATCACTTCACTTGTTATTGGCAAAATGGTAACCAATGAAAATACGGCATTGAAATATTCTTCGGCTTCTTCAGTTAAACCGTGATAGCCCAATACTTCAAGTTTGGTTAATTCAGAAACAGCCAAATCTTCCTGTTCCAATAATTCCTTTAATTGTGGAAAATCAGGCTTTGCAGCGTACATCAATATGTTGCTATCTACTAATCTCATAGCCCATTGATTTTACGCTCCGTTCTGTCTTTCTTTTGCCATTCCACAGGGTCGCCAAAGTTTGATACGTCCGCTCCCTTTTTAATGAGTTGTATGGCTTCTTCCTTAGAAAGTTTTTTGCCGAAGTCCTTAACGAAAAATATAGAAATAAGGTCTTGGAATGATTTCAGGTTGTTCTTTAAGTCATCCCATTTTTCCTGTTTTACATACACAGGATTGTATGAGTATTCGCTTTGAGCATTGTTGATGTCTTTGCACCAAGTTGCCAAGCGTTTAATTTTTAGTAAGTCGTCTAAATCTTCCCTGCCTTTGGTTTCAAGAATGTAAAAAGTGTTCGTGCCTGTTTTTACAAAGAAGTCAGGAAAATACTCCCGAATGTTTCCGTCTTGTGCCTGATATTCAATTTTGAAATTGATACCACCTTCGCCCATTGTGTTTTTTGCATAGGCAATTACATCTGAAAAACGACTTTCAAGAAATGACGCTACTTCCAGTTCAAACGGATTGTCTCCAATTATTTTGTTGAAAACCGATTTTTTGGGAACAAGGAAAGGTTGATTTTCTGCAACCTTAGGTTTGGTCAGTTTAAGCGAAATGTAGTTTTTTACTTCTGCTGTTCCTTTATCGGTTACGGTTAGTTCATCAATTGCCTTTTTGAACGTAGTTCGCAAAACTTCCTTTGGTTTTACTTCCGAAAGATTTCTTAGGGTTTGTGGGTCGCTTAATTCAACTTCATTGGTGAAAAGCTGATACTTGATAAAGCTTTCAACCTTTGGGTAAAGAATATTAAACCCGCTTACCAATCGGCTGTCTTTTAATATTGAAGAAGTGAAAAAGCCAATCACATTGCGGTAGTCGGGAACGGTGTCTTTGAAAACTGTTTTGTGTGAAAGATTGCCTTCAATGTCATTAAATACAATCTCTTTCAATTCGTCTGAACTGAATTTTTTAATAGCAACTTTTTCGTTTTTGAATTTACTTACGTCAATGAATTCCAAATTTTTGAACTCACGATAAATTCTCGGACTCATTTGTGGAATCGGAATATCTAATTTATCCAAATCCTTATCGGGGTTTTCTTTGTCCACTTCCACAATAACAGGCGATTTTCCTTTCGTGCCTTTACCCATTGGGCTGTATTGGAATTCAACCCCTTCCGTTTTCAGTTCTTCTACAAACTCCAAAAACTTAGGTGTTCCAACAATTACCAATTTTTCGGGAGTGTCAAGCGAAAACATTTTTCTCAAACCACGACCGATGGTTTGTTCGGGAAGGATTTTAGAATCAGCACCATAGGGGCGAAGCCCCACTATGGTGGCTACATTTCTAACGTCCCAACCTTCACGAAGCATCAACACCGAAACAACGGCTTTGTAAGGCGAATGGTCTTTATCTATGTCGTCTGCTGCTTTGCGTAGTTTCTCTAATTCTTCCTTGTCTTTTTTACTTGATGCCGATTCTTTGATTTCACCTGATGTATTGGTGTGAATTGTCAGCACCGAATTTTTCATTTTTGGATAGTTGGCTTCCAAAAAAGCTGCGGCTTGGTCGGCTTCTTTGGTGTTCATAGTCATTATGAACAGAATAGGAGTTTTGTGATTTTTCAGTTCTTCATACTGCTGTTCCCATTCCAAATAACCCAAATGAATGTAGTCACGGTATCGTTCAACAAAATCGTTGCTGTCTTTTTCCTGAATTTTTTGTCTTGATGCTTCATCAGGCAAAACAGGAGATTTCACAACATTGTTTTTTATGGCTTCAACCAACGGATAATCGCAAATTGTCTGAACGAAAATTGCTCCGTTGTTGTGTCTTGGTGTTGCGGTATAGTCCGCTTGCAAACTGATTCCGTTTCCAGTTTTCAGTTTTATTTTATTGTTTATGTCTTCAATACTCGTGAACCAAGCTAGTGAACTATCGTGTATATGATGGGCTTCATCATTCAGCACAACCAAATTTTTGATTTTATCACTTCTTAAAACTTTTCCAAGGTCTAGTCCTTTTGAAGTATCTGCATCTGGTTTTGGTTTTACTCCTAAGAAAGTTGTTTCAAAACTCTGTTCAGGTTCTTCATTAAAAAACACTCGGTGAATGTTGGTCAGGAAAATATTTCCTGATTCTGTTATTGGTTTTAAGTCGTCTTGAATATGAAGCGTTAATTGAAAATCGTTTTTCCAGTCTTTGTCGTCAAAGCCATTGTCAGGAATAAAAGGCTCATCAAAAAACATTTTAAGTCCGTCAAAATCTTTTCTCAAACGATTTAAAACGATGATGTTTGGAGCGATTACCAAAAAGTCTTTTGAGAGCGTGCTGTCGGCTTCATAGAGTTTATGGAAATAAGACCAAACCAATGTCAATCCCATTACTTTCGTCTTACCTGCACCTGTCGCCATTTTCACTACATAACGAGTCCAGTTTTCATCAAACATACCCGTGCTGATACGACCTGATGAATCAAACCTCATCAATTCGTATTTGTCCTTGGCGTTAGCTATTTCATACAGATAAACGATTGATTCAATGGCTTCACGTTGAGAAAAGAAAAAACTAAATTTTGTCTGCCCGATTAAATGCTCTTGATTAAACCAAAAATTCAAAAGTGATTTTGTCGTGTCAGATGCACCCGCATAATTTTCGTCACGCCATTTAGCAACTGCAAGTCTGATTTTATAAACCAATGGCGGTAATAGCTTTTCATAGGCGTTTTGAAAAGCGTCCATTTGGCTTTGTGTCGGGGCCCACCTTTCGTTGGGAGACAATATTTTAAACGGGTCTGAAAACTTCATTTATTTTTAATGTATCGTTCAAAGTTAATATTTCTGTATGTGCGGTGGCAAAAAACGGCTCTTTTGCAAGCTTTGGTTGTGCGTTGGCTTGTGCGGCTTGCAAATGTGCTGTTTGCGGGTCGGCATAGAATTTCAAAATTTTTGTGCGTTGGGAAAAATTAAATCACAAAAGGGTCGGCAATGAGTGTCGGCTTACTCGTTGTCCGTTTGTTGTATTGTTTCTATGTCTTTGTTCATGTGTCAAAATGGTTTACTTTTTCTGTTTTTCTGTCCGTTATTTTCTGTCGGGTCGTTGTCTTTTACGCTTGCACACAACGGTCAAGTATAAGCGTAGTGCGGGATTTCGGAGCAATTCACTGTCCGCCCACCACAAAGTTTCTTAGGAGCAAAAATGCTCAAATTTAGCAGTTCAGCCCGCATTACGCTTATACAATGTTGGCGGTAGTTTTTTTTATTCAATTCTCCTTAATACCCCCTTTAATTTTGCTTCAACTCCAAGAT
>JBIQIX010000003.1:0-20066 GCA_044507815.1 Flavobacteriales bacterium
GCCAAAGCACGGTGCAGCGCTTGAGCATTGTGCGGTAAGCTGAAGTGAACCAACTGAGCGAAAAGGGCTGCCCTCGGGCGGCCCTTTTTGCGTTGTTGTTCCGAACAACGACCAGTGACCAACCACCGGCAACGTGGGGTTGTGGAAACCGCTCATGCCTTGGCCAAGTTCCCTTGGCACGCGGATGACAGCCCGTTTATGGAGCGGCAAATTCCTTAGCCGTATCTTCGCGCAACTGCATGCAGCCTCTTCATTCACCGCTGGAGGCTTGAACCATGCGGGTGTGAACATGTCAACATTCGAAAAAAGACAAAAAGAAAAGAAACGCCAGCAGAAGAAGCTGGACAAGCTCCGCCGCAAGGAGGAGCGCAAGGCAAACTCCACGGACGGCAGCCTCGAATCGATGATGGCCTATGTGGACGAGAACGGAATGCTCACCGATACGCCGCCAGACCCGGAAAAGCGGGTGGAGATCGACGCGAGCGAGATCGTGCTGGGCATACCCCCGAAGGAGGCCGATGAGCAGGCACACCTGCATACCGGAGTGGTCGATTTCTTCGATACCTCAAAGGGCTTCGGCTTCATCAAGGAGATCGGTGGCCACGGCCGCTACTTTGTGCACGTAAGCGGGCTGCTGAAGGAGATCCGCGAAGGGAACAAGGTGGTTTTTGAGCTTGAGCGCGGCCCGAAAGGCATGAATGCCGTAAGGGTGGACCTGGCCTGAGGCGGCGCCGCACCCGCAAGGCTGTGCCAGCGGCCAACTAAAATTACAGCATAGACCGTAGACGGTTTGGGGTGATCCCCGGATGGTGCCGCGGGTCGCAAGGATTGAGCTTTGCCCAAACCTTTCGCCCTGCCCCATCCCGCTTGCATCCGCCCCCTGCGGCACGGCCATCTGCCGCTGCTGTGCCGCACCCTGCTGGCGGCGGCCCTGCTATTGATCGGCATGGCCGGTGCGCACGCCCAAAAACGCGTATTGGTTGAGAACAAGGAGACCGCGCTGGTACATGCCCGCGAGGCTTTGGCCGCTGCCATAGCGCCCGGTGGGCCCTTGCACCAGACCGTGGTGAAAGAAAACCTGATAGGCCGCTACCTGCTGCAGGTAAGCTTCAGGGAGAAAGGAACGATCGTGAACGTTTTCGTGGCCGAGGCCAACGACGGCGATATCCGCTCGCAGAACCGCTTCAAGCAACTTGTTCACGGCTACCGGCTGCCCTTCAGCATACCGAAAGGGAAGCAATACCGCATTGAACAGGAATTCAACCTCAACGCCATCAACCACCATGCACCGTAACATGAAACACAAGCTCCTCGCCCTGCTCCTATGCTCCGCATCCGCCCTGTACGCACAAAAGGAAATGCCCGTCATGTGGGACGTAAAACAGGACCACAAGGGCGACCACTCCGGTACCGGCAGCGAGGAACGCGGGCACGGCTACACCGCTGACGACAAACAGATCACGGTGTACGATACCAGAACCGGACAAACCATTTGGACCTCCAAGTTCAAGGAACTGGTGCCTAAGCTGAAGAAGGTGGACGACCTGATCCCCTTTTGGGAAAGCGATGCCATTTTCCTGTTCGACCGCCGCATGGGCAAGGACCAATTGGCCGTGGTGAACATGGCGGACGGCAAGCTATTGTGGAACTCGGAGATCTACCAGGACCTGAGCAGCGACAACATCGTGTACGTGCCGGAAATGGACGCCTTCGTGATCGCGCTGAAGGACAAGCTGGTATTCGTGAAGGCCAAGACCGGCGAAGAAGTATGGAGCACCACCAAGTTCAAGGGCGTGGTGGGCCAATACGTGCGCACGGGTGATGGCACCATGGTAATGGTGAATTTCATGCCCGGCGAACTGGCGGCCTTGTTCAGCGGCTTCAAGAACCAGATCGTGCGCATCGACCTTTCCAACGGCAACATCCTGTGGGAGAACACCTACGTGGGCCGCGCCGAGCGCAAGGTGATCACCGGCAAGTTCCTGTACGACCTGGAGATCAACGGCGACAAGGTGTTCCTGCGCATGAACGGCATACAGGCCTACGACCTGAACACCGGCAAGAACCTGTACAGCGCAGCCTTCGACTACACCCCTGACGGCGTGGTGGGCAGGCCGCTGAACGCGCGCCGCTTCGGCGTGTATGGCGCTGTGGCCGACCCGCTGACCGTGGGCGACGACCTGTACGTGCTGGACATGAGCAACCGCCGCAACCAATACCTGAAGAAATACAACAAGCAGAGCGGCCAATTGCTGTGGACCAGCCCGGAGATCAAGGGCGGCGCCAAGGCCATACCGGCCATGTACGTGGTGGGCGACCGCGTGCTGTTGCAGATCGGCGGCAACGTGGAGGCCCAGGCCTACATCGTGAAAACGGACGCCGACGGCAATGTGACCCGCGAATGGCGCGTATGGCGCCCCAATGTGAAGCCCAACGGCATACAGGCGTTCAACACAAGCGATGGCAGCCTGGCGTGGGAGAGCGAACGCTTCCGCAAGGGCATAACCAACGCCGTGGTGCTTGGCGACCAATTCGTGGTGTGCAGCGGCAAGGAGCTGTACAACCTCGACATCGCCACCGGTGCCGAGAAATTCACCGTGCCCGTGGCCAAGGGCGGCGTGGGCAACGCCGACCAGATCTTCACCTACAAGGACCGCGTGATGGTGGTGGGTGAAAAAGGCGTGAGCGCCTTCAACATGGCCACAGGCGAGCCCGTGGCCAGCGGCAAGTACAAAAAGGCCGACCTGCACTCGGTGAACGCCGACCGCCTGATCCTGCAGACCGACAAATCCGACATTGCCTGCTTCAACCTGGAGGACTGCACCTTTACACAGTACAACGCCAGGAAGGGCGCCAGCACCACCATGAGCAGCGACGGCAACTATGTGTACGTGTACGACAAGAAGAACGTGATCAAGCTGGCCATGCGCTGATCCCCGGCCAAGTGCAACGTTGTGCGGGCCGCTCCGAAAGGTGCGGCCCGCACGCGTTTGGGGGTGCTGCCCGCGCAAATTCATGGCCGCGCGGCACCGCAGGCGCCCGCGGCACCGCACCCGCGTGAGCGGGCGCAGCGGCGGCCCGGCGCGGGCGTGGCCCGCGGGGGCGTGCAACGAGGAGGCGACCGGACGGAAGCCCCCGCAGTGCCGCCACCGCCAGCCACGCCAAGCCGGCCACAGCGGAGCACGCGGCCCCGCCCGCCCCAGCTGCCAACGGGCCCGGCCCGCACCGGCAACAGGCGGGGACACGCCCAAAAAACAGCCCCTTCACCCGTACTTTCGCCACATGCCCCAAACGATCGACCTCGAGGCCTCGAAAAACGAGGACCACAACAAACTGGCCCTTTCCGGCCTGAACAAACGCCTGAAACAGGTGTACATGGGCGGCGGCGAAAAGCACATGGCCAAGCACAAGGCCAAGGGCAAAATGACCGCGCGCGAGCGGATCGATGCCCTGCTTGACCCCAAGAGCCCGCGCATAGAGATCGGCGCCCTGGCGGCGGACGGCATGTACCAGGAGCATGGCGGGGCACCCAGTGCCGGGGTGGTGGTGGTGATCGGCCACGTAAGCAAGCGCCAGTGCATTGTAGTGGCCAACGATGCCACGGTGAAGGCCGGCGCGTGGTTCCCCATGACCGGCAAGAAGAACCTGCGCGCGCAGGAGATCGCGATGGAGAACCGCCTGCCCATCATTTACTTAGTGGACAGCGCCGGGGTATTCCTGCCCATGCAGGACGAGATCTTCCCCGACAAGGAGCATTTCGGGCGCATTTTCCGCAACAACGCGGTGATGAGCAGCATGGGCATTACGCAGATCGCCGCCATCATGGGCAGCTGCGTGGCCGGCGGCGCCTATTTGCCCATCATGAGCGATGAGGCCCTGATCGTGGAAAAGACCGGCAGCATATTCTTGGCGGGCAGCTACTTAGTGAAGGCCGCCATTGGCGAGGACATTGACAATGAAACCCTGGGCGGCGCCACCACGCACAGCCAGATCAGCGGCGTTACCGACTACCAATGCAAGGACGATGCGGAGTGCCTGAAGAAGATCCGCGACATCATGGACAAGCTGGGCGCGCCGCAGAATGCGGGCTTCAGCCGGGTGAAGCCCGCACCGCCCAAGGCGGACCCAAAGGAGATCTACGGCCTGCTGCCCGATGAGCGCGCCAAGCCGTACGACATGCGCGAACTGATCAAGCGGTTGGTGGATGACAGCGAACTGACCGAGTACAAGGCCGGCTACGGCCAAAGCCTGATAACGGCCTACGCGCGCGTGGATGGCTGGGCCGTGGGCATAGTGGCCAACCAGCGCAAGGTGGTGAAGAGCAAGAAGGGAGAAATGCAGTTCGGCGGCGTGATCTACAGCGACAGCGCGGACAAGGCCACGCGCTTCATTGCCAACTGCAACCAAAAGAACATACCGCTGGTGTTCCTGCAGGATGTCACCGGCTTCATGGTGGGCAGCCGCAGCGAGCACGGCGGCATTATAAAGGACGGGGCCAAAATGGTGAACGCGGTGAGCAACAGCGTGGTGCCCAAATTCACCGTGGTGGTGGGCAACAGCTACGGCGCGGGCAACTACGCCATGTGCGGCAAGGCCTACGACCCGCGGCTGATCGTGGGCTGGCCCAGCGCCAATGTGGCCGTAATGGGCGGCGACCAGGCCGCCAAGGTGCTGCTGCAGATAGAGGTGGCGGCACTGAAGGGGCGCGGGGAAGAGATCACCAAGGAGCGCGAAGAAGAGATCTTGGGCAAGATCCGCGACAAGTACCACGCCACCACCAGCCCTTACTACGCCGCGGCCCGCCTATGGCTGGATGCGATCATTGACCCGCTGGAAACGCGGCAATGGATCAGCATGGGTATTGAGGCGGCCAACCAAGCGCCGGCCACGAAGGCGTTCAACATGGGGGTGTTGCAGGTGTGATGAACCTGAAACGGATCACCCCATGCCGCGTATTGGCGTTACTTTTCGTGTCTTATTCAGATAGTCGGCTTCATCGGCGTACCCGGCAACTTCACCAGCACAGGTGGCAGTGCGTAGGGTGGTGTTGCCATTATCGCGTCATTGTTTTGGGGCGCGGTACTCTGGCTAATCGATGTTCTGATGCGAAGGTCCATCCAGGATGGGCGCATCATTTGGGGTATTCAATTGCTGCTGTTGCTTGCAATGGATCTCTTCTTGGATTGGTAGGCTTGGCGTGCCCCGGCCATCCCTTCGCTCCGCAGGGCTACGCTCGGGAGCAGCCGGGTCCGGCTTTCCGCTGCAAATCCTCGCTCCCCCGGCTCAAGGCCGGGGTTCGCTGTGGGCTTTCCGCTGCAATCCGTCACGCGGAATGCGGCACTGCGCAATGCCATGCCGGGCCAATCATGCCGATCATGCCGGGCCGATCATGATCGCCCCGTACCGCGAAATCGGTCGCGGTGCCAATTGGCGGGGTTATCGCGGATCATGTACACACATAATCCTTCAAAAATTCCGCCGGCGTTATTATCCGTGTTGGGCCCTACTTCTTCAGCACAAGCAGGTCATCATCTCCCGAGATCAACAGATCCGCCTTCGCGGCCTTGGCCAAGGCGAGCAGGAAATCATCCTTCGCATCGCGACAGATGGGGATCACCTTCGGTTCGCGCTTCAGCACGAGCGCCACACGGCCCAAACGTTCGATGCTCTCTGCCGCACGGGCCATGGTGAAGTACTTGCGCAATTTCGGACGGCGGGTCACCTCGGCCAGTTCGGCTAACGCCCTCGTGGAGAAGCAGAGTTGATAACGCTGTTCAACAAGCAGGACATCCAGTTCGCGCAGCCCGCCGATCAGCCAACTGATCAATACGTTGGTATCAACGACGAGCCTTTTTCGTGCGTGAGGCTTGCATCTCGGTCCTTACCTCCTCCACAATGCGGGTGATCTCGCTGTCCTTGAGTGCCACCTTGTCCCAGACTTTGTGGAGCCATGTAAGGTCTTGCTTGACCTCCTGCTGGCGTATGGCCTTCATGAACGCACGCTTGTCCGCAGCGGACAACTTGCCTACGCGGGATAGGATCTGTCCACGTCCCGGCTCTGGTTTCCCTTGGTGCCGCAAGCCATCTTTCAATCGCTTGTTGCCCAAAGATACGGGTCGTATCGTTCACCTCGCCGATTGTGCCGGTCGCCTTCCCAATTGGCGGGCCTGCCGGCTGGAGGCCGGGTTGTCGCGTACATACCGCGCAATGCGTTTGAGTTCACCGTGATCGTGGATCACGCGGCGCGTTCTACCTTCGCTCCACGTCATGGCCCAAGCGGCTCTGGTGCATAAAGTATGGCAAAGCACATTGATCTCCTCGACAAAAAGACCGTGCTGCGTTCGCTGAAGAGCCTTCCGGACCGCTTCAACGCGGACGATGCCATCGAGCGCATCATCATCCTGGAGAAGATCGCCGCAGGCATGGCCGATGTGAAGGCGGGCCGCACCGTTTCCTTGGAGGAAGCCAAGAGGCGCATGGCCGAATGGCTGAAGTGAGGTTTTCCGAGAACGCGATGGCGGACATGGAAACAATTGCGGTCTATATCGCACGTGATTCCGAGTTCCATGCCGCAAAGCAAGTAGAGCGATTCTTCGCATGCGCAGAACGGTTGAGAACTCATCCGCGAATGGGGCGCATTGTTCCGGAGGTCGGGCATCCTTCCATCCGTGTACTTACCGTCGGCAGATAACGATTGACCTATCACCTCACAGAGAAAGACCTGGCCGAGGTATTGACCGACCGTCCATCACAGCGCACGTAAATTTCCGTACAGCAGCCGGGTGTTGCGGAGCATTCCACGAACCCGTCCGAAGAAATGACCTTCAACCTGTACGGTCCCCAGCGGCAGAAAGCGGCAGCGCAGGCACCGGCGGAGCGGGTGGCGGTGTTGCAGGTGTGAGGCTACAGTCCGTGTTTGTCAACTTGGGCACAAATAGACCCCGAATGGACGCGGGGTGGATCCGCATCCATTCGGGATCCATTTGCTATTGCGATAGTAAGGAACACTGCCTCGCAGGTCCCTCGCTGCGGTTCCACAGCGGCCTGTCACGGCAAACGCATCTCGCTGCATGTGGCCGGCGGGCCCTTCAATACCCCCCTGCCCTATCGTCGCCCCGCGGATCGGCGCCGCCCTGCAGCTTGCCGTCCTTGCGCCGCAGCACGGCATCCACCCGGCCAATGGTGCCGCGCTGCCTGAAGGCATGGCCCATGCGCACCAAGGCCAAGCTGTCCGATGTGGTGAACGCACCCGGTTCCACGATGATCGTGTCCGGCAGCCATTGGTGGTGGAAGCGCTTGGCCTCTACTGCCGCCTGCATGTCCATCCCGCGGTCGCGCACGTTAAGCACCGTTTGGAATACAGTGGTGGGGATGGAGGAACCACCCGGCGAGCCAAGAACCATGTACAGTTCGTTGTTGCGGGTAATGATGGTTGGTGTCATGGATGAAAGCATGCGCTTGCCCGGTGATATGGCGTTGGCCTCGCCGCCTACCAGGCCGTAGGCATTGGGCACGCCCGGCGCCGCACTGAAATCGTCCATTTCATTGTTCAGCACAAAACCTGCCCCGCCCACCACCACCCCCGATCCAAAGGCGCCGTTGAGCGTGGTGGTGCAGGATACGGCGTTCCCTTCGGCATCCACCACGGAAAAATGGGTGGTGTGCTCAGGTTCAAGCACAGGGTCACCGGCAAATATTGCGCAGCTCGATGTGGCACGCTGTGGATCGATGCCCGCCATGCGCGCATCGATGTATGCGGGATCGAGCAGCCCATGCACGGGCACGGGCACGAATGCGGGGTCACCCAAATGCGAGGCCCGATCGGCGAAGGCGCGCTTTTCCACTTCCACCATGCGGTGCAGCAGCGCCACACGCGATCCTTCCCAGATCGCGGGCCCGGCGACTTCCATCCCGCGCAGCATTTGCAGCAACAAAATGCCCCCGCTCGATGGCGGCCCCATGGTCAGGATCTCCAGGTCGCGGTAGTTGCCCTTCAGCACGGGCCGCCACACCGGCCGGTACGCTTCAAGGTCACCGCGGGTAACGATCCCGCCACCACGTTCCATTTCCGCCAGCAGCAGATCTGCCGTGCGGCCCTTGCTGAACTCGGCCGCGCCACCATCGCGGATGCGCTCCAAAGTGCGCGCGAGCTCAGGCTGGCGCAACGTATCGCCCACGTGCCACCGCTCCTGCGCCAAGAAGGCCGATCGGCGGGTGCTGTATTTTTTGATCTGCGGAAGGAAGGCGTTCAGCTCGCGCACTTCCCACGGGGTTAGCGCACAACCGTTCGCCGCCAGGTCTATGGCCGGTTGCAGCAGCGTTGCCATGGGCAACCGGCCCAAGCTGTCGTGCACGGCGAACAGGCCCGCCACCGTACCGGGCACGCCCACCGCCAAATGGCCATGCTCGCTGCGGCCATGCACCACCTTGCCATCCTCGCCCAGGTACATGTTGGCCGTGGAGGCCCCTGGCGCCACCTCGCGGAAATCCAGGGTGAACGCTTGGCCGTCGGCGTTGCGCCCAACCATGAAACCGCCGCCACCGATGTTGCCGGCCCAGGGCGATACCACGGCCAGCGCCCAATGCACCGCCACGGCCGCATCAACCGCATTGCCGCCCTTGCGCAGCACCTCAACCCCAATGGCCGTGGCCAAGGGATGGGCGCTGACCACGGCGGCGCTATCGAACAAATTTCCGGCAACTGGCCCGGCCTGGGGTGTTCCGCTGCCCCGTCCGGCAGCACAGCCGAAAAAAGCAATGGGGAGAGCGACCAGGACCAGCGCGGCAAGGGAGAGACTTACGCGCATAGTGAAGAGAGTACGAACGCAAATGTATGCCCGGCGGCCGCCCGGGCACGATAACGGGCGCGAATTGTTCACATTTCGCCACGACGCCGATTAAGGGTGAAAATCCGTATACGATGCGTCCCTTGATCGTGTTTTTCAGCAGTGGCCTGCTGCTGGCCTGCAACCAAAAACCTGCGCCTGCGGCCGGCGGCGGCCAACCGGGCAACATGGAAAAACTGCGGGCCCGCGTTTCGGGCATCACCGGCAACAGCTACGGCCCGGCCGATAAGGTCCAAGCTGCCCTGAGGGTGGAAACGGGCCAGCAGGCGCGGGGCCAAAGCTTCCGGAAAATACCGATACCGGCGGACGGCTACCCGATGCCGGCGGGCCACAAGTTGATCGCGGCCCACTGGCAACAGCAGCCGGACGGGAAGAGCTACCGTGCACCAGGCCTCACGGTTTACCCCATGCCCGGCGCCCAGTACATGTTCACCCAGGGACCCATGGCCGACCTGTTTGCCCGAAGCGGCGCGGCCCTGCGAGCGCCCATCACAGTGGAGCAGGTGGTGCAACAGGACCTTGTGCCCCGCTTGCAGCGGGAAGGCTTCACCCTGGCAAGGCAGCAGCGCATACCTGCGGTGGAGGCGCTACAGCAACAATTCATGGACCAGCTCGCCCGCGCCACCGGCTCACCAGCCGCCAAGGCCAGCGTGGCCTTGAGCGAATGGACCAAGCCCGGCCAACACATTGCCGTGCTCACCACTCAGCTTTTTTTCAACGGCGACCCCATCAACTGGTCGTACAGCTGCACGCGCCTGGAAGCGGACCCCGACCGCTATGAGGATGAAAAGGCCGCCTGGCTGCATGGGGAATCCAATGTGGAGTACAACCCGGCCTTCTTCACCGCGTTCGCCCAGGTACAGCAGCAGAAAATGCAGCGGAGCTGGTCCGCGCACAACCAGCGCATGCGGGTGAACCAGGCAGCTTTCGATGCCAGGCAGCGCGCCCATGCAGACATGGTGGATGGTGTGAACAATGCGATCATGGGCGGGTACAACCATACCTCGGCCACCATGGACCGGATGCAGAACAGCACGATAAATGGCATCCGTGGCGAGCAGGACGCCATAAACCCATACACGGGCGAGGCCGGCAAGGTGCAGGCGGGACAGGACCAATACTGGATGAACCGGGACGGCCAGTACATCGGCACGAACGATGTGATGTATGACCCCAATGTGAACAGCGATCATACCGACCAATGGCGGCAACTGCCCACCGGGCCTTGAGCACAGACGTACATTCGTGCTCCCCGTAGCTGTGGCGAAACGCATGAAAGCATGGAAAAGGAGGGCTGGAACCAGGAGGTCAACAGAGAACCCGGCCCAGCGGCGCCGGAACAATACCCGAAGGCATACCTCTACCAGCGTATCGTGAAGGCCAAGCTGATGATGGAACAGCGTTTCACGGAGCCCTTGGACGGCGCGAAACTGTGCGACGAGGCCCATTTCTCCAGGACCCATTTCATCCGGCTTTTCAAGCAGGTGTACGGGGTATCGCCGCGCGTTTACCTCGGCAACCTGCGCTTGGAACATGCACGCACCCTGCTGGAGCAAGGGCATTCGGCCACGGATTCATGCTATGCTTCCGGCTACCAAAGCGTGCCCACGTTCAGCCGGGCATTCAAGCAGCGTTTCGGCTTGGCGCCGGCCAAGTACAAGGGCCGCCATTTGGCGCAGGCCGGCCACATGCAAAGCGCGCCCATGGAGCATATTCCGCCGTGCTACGCGCATTGGCTGGGTTGGCCGGAAATTGGCGATCCAGGATAAGGCCACCGGCGCGGGGCAACTTTCCTTTGCCCCATGATCGCACGCATAACCCACGTTTCGGTATACGTCCTCGACCAGGATGAGGCCCTGGAGTTCTATGTCAACAAATTGGGATTCCGCAAACATGCGGACATTCCCATGCCCGGTGGTGGCCGCTGGTTAACCGTGGTTCCGCCCGGGCAGGAGGACCTCGAAGTGGCCCTGATGCCCACCTCGCCTTGGGGCCCTTGGAACGCACAGAACGCCGCCACCATGCGCGAACTGGTTCAGCAGGGCATGTTCGGCTTCGCCGCCTTCAAATGCAAGGATGTGCGCGCCACGTACGAGGAACTCAGTGCCAAGGGCGTGGAGTTCCCGCTGCCCCCCACCCAACAGCCCTATGGCATCATCGCCGTGTTGAAGGACAACAGCGGCAACACGTTCAGCCTATCGGAGTTCGAGCCTTCCAAACCCGGCAGCGACCATGGCGAAAATTGAACCCCGCCTCGTACTGTATTGGGTGGCCACGCTTTGGCTGGCCGCGGGCATGGTCGCCACCGGTGTGCAACAGTTGCTGCACCTTCCGCTGGCCGGGGTTGAATCACCCCCGGGCGCCGATGGCCTGCACCAGCTGGGCTACCCGCCGTACCTGCTCACCATGCTGGGGGTGGCCAAATTGATCGGCGTGGCCGTGCTGCTTATGCCGGGCTGGCCGTTGATCAAGGAATGGGCCTATGCCGGTTTCGCATTCCTGCTTCTTGGCGCGGCCTGGTCACACCTTGCTGTGGGGCATGGGGCGGGCGCCTTGTTCCCGGCCGCGCTACTGGCGGTAATGCTTGCTGGATCGTGGCTGTGGCGCCCGGCACCGCGCCGCTTGCCACGGCCAATGCAAGCCTAGGCCTTCCTCACGAACTCGCTCTTCAGCGCCATGGCCCCGAAGCCGTCGATGCGGCAATCGATGTTGTGATCGCCCTCCACCAGCCTGATCCCCTTCACCTTGGTGCCGGCCTTCAGGGCCTTGGGCGCACCTTTCACCGGCAGGTCCTTCACCACCACCACATCGTCGCCATCCTGCAGCACATTGCCGTTGGCGTCACGCACCACCGGCCCCGTATCCGTGGCCACGGCTTCATCGGGGTTCCACTCATGGCCACATTCGGGGCACATCAAGCTTTGGCCCGTGGGGTAGGCAAATGCGGACCTGCACTCAGGGCAGGGAGGAATATTCGGCATGCAAGTAGGTTCAACGCCGGCGAAGCTACCCTTTTGCCGCAAGGCGCTACCTGCCGCCCATCAGCTCCAACGCCTTGTAGGCCGCCCTGTGCAAAATGGTCAGGTGGCTTTCGTCGGGGAATGGCTCTTGCCAGAATTGGAATGGGGCCGCCATTCCATCAAGGGCTTCCGCCACCTGCCTGATCTGCGGCAGCATCATTTCATCATCCGGCGCCCAGGCGATGTACACCCGTTTGGGCAGGCCCGCATGCGGCTTGGCCCATGCACCGGCCGTGGCCGCAAGGGCGCCGTTGTTCCACCACAGGCTCGGGCTCACCAGGATGTAATCGTCGAAAAGCCCCGGCCGGGTGAAGAGCACCTCGGCGGCCAGCAACCCGCCCAGCGATTGGCCCAGCAACGCATGGTGCCCGTTGGTGCGGTACCGGTCCTGCACGGCCGGCATCACTTCTTCCGCCAGGTAACGGATGAACGTAGCCGATCCCCCGTAGGAAGGCACCCAAACCTTATCGCTGTCGTTGGTTGTGCCGCCGGTAAAATCGTGGTAGCGTGAACGGCCGTTGTTGGCAACGCCCACCACGATCGTAGGCGGGTACAGGCCGTACATGTTCATGAATTGCATCAAGCCTGCCAAATGCGGGAAATCCTCGTCCATGCCGCCATCCAGCACATATAACACGGGATAGGTGGCCGTGGTGTCATGGTAGCCATCCGGCAACCAAACGTTCAGCACCCGTTCCTGGGCCAGCACGGTAGACCGAAGTGTGAGCACCTTGCCGCATTCAAGCGGCTTTTCGGTGGGCTGCACGGGTTGTGCGACAGTCAGCAACGGCCATGCAAAGGCCCAAAAAAGAATGTTCCGCATACCCAAAGGTTGTACAGGACCCAGAAATTACCAACAGCGCTATCTTCACGGCACCCAACCACTATTTATTTCCTGAATGAATTTGGAATACCTGCAGCGGCTATGCAGTGATGACCCTTCGCGCATGGCCGAATTTGTATCGCTGTACCTGCATGAGGCCCCGGGCTAATTCGCTGCCATGCATGCGTTGGCGTTGGCCAGTGAAGCCGCCAAGCTGGCCTTCGCGGCCCATGCCCTTCAACCCCAAGCCTTGTGCATGGGCGACCACCGGTTTTGCGACCTGCTGGCGGATGTTGAACAGCGGGCCAAGGCCAACAACATGGCCGGTTGCGCGGAAGCGGCCCATGCCTGCCTGGTGCGAAATGAGGAACTGATGGCGGAATTGAGAACATGGATGGCCACGGCACCCATGGAACGGAACAGGTAGAAATACGCGTGGCCGGGCGGCAGGGCCATGCCAACTTGCACGCCATGAACCAGATCGCGCTCGCCGATGACCAGATGCTCTTCCGCCGCGGCATGGCGCTGCTGCTGCGCGACATGCCCGATGTGCGGGTGGTGTTCGAATGCGCCAATGGGGCCGAGCTGCTTACCGGCATGCGCGATAACCACGTGGACATTGTGCTGCTGGGCGTTGAAATGCCCGTGATGGGTGGTTTTACGGCCATGCAGCACCTGCGCGAGGCATACCCCGAAGTGAAGGTGATCAAGCTGAGCATGCATGCCGGTGATGACATGATCGGGCGTGCGATGGACCTTGGCGCCAATGCCTACGTACCCAAGAACTCGACACCTGACGAGATCGAGGATGCCATCCGGGGGGTGGCCACCAACGGCTATCATTTCAGCGACCGTGTAAGTAACGTGATGCTGCACGGCCTGGTGAACAGCAAGAAAATAAAGCCCGAGTACGAGGTAACCGAACCCCTTACCGAGCGGGAGCTCGAGGTGCTGCGCGCCATTTGCCAGGAATTGACCACCACTGAGATAGCAGGCCAGCTCTTCCTAAGCCCCCGGACAGTTGAGGGGCACCGCAACAAGATCCTGCAAAAAACAAGGGCACGGAATACGGCAGGATTGGTGGTATTTGCGCTTACGAAGGGCAGGGCATGGTCATGGACATACTGCAAGACCGCACCGGTTTCATGTGGTTCGCCACCAAGGACGGGCTGAACCGTTACGATGGCTACACCTTCCGCGTGTTCAGGCACGATCCAGGGGACAGCACCTCCATTTGCTCGAGTTTCATCCTCTGCCTGATGGAGGACCGCAACGGCCGCCTGTGGGTAGGCACGAACAACGGTCTGGACGTGTTCGACCCGGCAACCGAAACCTTCCATCGCGTGCGCCTCGGGAACATCGATGCGGAGCATTCAACCGTCCACAGCCTGCACCAGGACCCGATTGGGCGGGTGTGGGCCTGTACCATCTCCGGGCTGTTCCGCACGGATGGCCCATGGAATGGGCACCAGCCAGCGCTACCCATCATGCAAGCCGTGGACTTCTCCCCCGAGCTGCGCACGATGTACATGGACTCCAAGGGCATCCTCTACGCCAAAAGCTTCCCTGGTGCTCCTCTATCCCCAACTGCGCACACGGAACCTGAAGCGCCAGCGCAACCGCTTGGGGCGCATTGTGCAAACAAGAACCTCGGAACTGCAGCTGGCCAAGGAGCGCGCCGAACACAGTGAACACGTGAAGCAGCAGTTCCTGGCGAACATGAGCCACGAGATATGTACCCCCATGCATGCCATTGTGGGGCTGAATGATGCGTTGCTGCGCAAGGAGCACCTGCCTGGGCAGGAAGCCTACCTGAAGGCCGTGGCCCAAAGCAGCAACAACCTGTTGGAATTGGTCAACGACATCCTGGACCTGAGCAAGATCGAGGCGGGCCGCATGGAGAAGGAAGCAGTGCCCCTGGACCCGGGGGAGCTGATCGCTTCTCTTGTTTCCTTGCTAAGTCCGCGTGCGGAGGCCAAGGGCCTTGCACTAAGGTCCCGGATCGCACCGGAAGTGCCGGGAACCTTGATCGGCGACCCCGGCCGATTCAACCAAGTACTGATGAACATCGTGGGCAATGCCATAAAATTCACCGCGGAGGGCTACGTGAGCATTGCCGTTGATATGGAGAAACTTCCCTCTGGCCAGATCATGCTTAATACCGCCGTCTCGGACACCGGGATCGGCATTGCCGCAGCGCGCCTTCCCTCCATTTTCAATGAATTTTCCCAAGCGGACAACAGCCACACGCGCAAATACGGCGGCAGCGGACTGGGCCTGACCATTTCCAAGCGGCTCACGGAGCTATTGGGCGGCACACTCACCGTGGAAAGCAGCCCCGGCAAAGGCAGCACGTTCACCCTCACCATTCCGTTCACCTTGCCCCCGCCTGAAAAAGCACCTGCCACCACAATGGACGATAAACCCGATGCACCGGAGGGATTGAAGGACCTGGAGGTCCTGTTGGTTGAGGACCATGCCCTGAACGTGATGGTTGCGCGCGAGGTGCTATCGGCCGCCATACCCGGCGTAACGATCGATGTGGCGTTGAACGGGCTGGAAGCGGTGGAAATGACCGCCACGAAACGCTACGATGTGATCCTGATGGATGTTCAAATGCCGATGATGGACGGCTACGAGGCCACGCGCATCATCCGCGCACGCGAGGCGGGCCACAAGCCCGTGCCGATCATTGGCGTAACCGCCAACGTAATGCCCACGGAATTGGAGCGCTGCATGCAGGCCGGCATGAACGGGCACCTGACCAAGCCGTTCACCAGGGAAGAGCTGATGGAAGTGGTGGGGAAAGCCTTGTTCAAGGGCCGATGAAACCATGGACCGCGGCGTCAGGCCCCGTTAAGCCATCCACGCCCGCATTCACGGTCCCGAAAGCAAATCAGGTATTTCCACTCTCACCGGACAGGTAGTTTCCCGCATTGCCAGCCGAACGGAAACGGGGACCTTCGCATTGGGAAGGCATCAGTCGCTTTGGATGCCTTTCCCGGAAAGGCAAATTATGATCAACGGTGACCTCACCGTACAGCGGTTGGGTATTTTCCGGTAGGGGTACTGGGAAAGTCGGCAGAGATGCCGGTTTGGCTGTCCCGATAGGCCGTTCTATTCGGGTGATCATAAAGGCCGAGGGGTCGTTCCGCAAGGAACGGCCCCTCGTGTCTTTCAAGCAGTTGCCGTAAACCTTTACTTCACACCGGCGTTCGCTTCACGCATGCAGATCAAAGCCCCCACCCTCTCCTTCCTTCGCGATTTGGCCAAGCACAACTACCGCGAATGGTTCCAGGCCCATCGCACCCGCTACGAGGATGCGCTGGCCAACGTGCGCGCCTTTGCCGATGACCTGATCGAACGCATGAACCGGCACGACCGCATCGAAACGCCAAACGGCAAGGAGGCACTTTACCGCATCTACAACGATCAACGCTTCCACAAGGAGAAGCTGCCGTACAAAGAGCACTTGGCGGGCAGCTTGGTGCGAAGCAAGCCCGCCCTGCGCGGCGGCTATTATTTCCAGGTCAAGCCAGGCGCGTCATTCATCGGCTGCGGCTTCTGGGATCCAGGGAAGGAGGACCTGAAGCGGTTGCACACCGACATCCTGTACGACCACCCGATGTGGGAAAGCCTGCTTAACGGCGAGCGCCTGAAACGGATGTGGGGCGGACTGGAGGGCGCCCAACTGAAAACCGCGCCGCGTGGCTTCCCAAAAGACCATCCCGCCATGGGGTTGTTGCGCCGGACACAATTCCTGTTCACCCGCCGCTATACCGACAAGCAGGTGCTTGATGCCGGATGGGCGGCTGATGCGGATCGTGCATTCCAAGCATTGCGACCTTGGCTGGACCACATGAGCGAAGTGCTGACCACCGACGAGAACGGGAATCCTGTTTAGCCAGGGCACCCGGCCGGATGGGCGCGGGGAATAGTCCGTTCCGTATGATCTGCGGAAGCTAAGCACCAGCGAACCTTGCCGATGGGGAAATGCCCCACTGCCCGGCCTCCGCCCCGTTTCCTTGCTCGAATTTGCTGGCTGCATCCACTTCCTTTAGCACAGCATTGCCGTTGAAGGTGTTGCCTTCCTCCACCAGCGTGGCTCCGCCCAGCACGGGCCTATCGCGGCGCAGCACGAACACCTTGCCGTTGTTCGCGAAATCGCAGCCCGTGACCCGCACGGTTGATCCATCCAATGCGGCAATGGCCACCTTGTTGCCATTGAAGCGGCTGCCCTGTAGCGCGGCCTTCCCCCCGCGCGCCACGCGCACGGCGGTGAAGGGCAGGTCGGAGAAGCTGCAGCCGCGCAACAACAGGTCGGATGCCCGCATGTTCACGGCATTGCGCACGCCGGCCTCCGGTGCGCCACCGGGTTGAACGAAATTGCAGCGCTCAATGACCCCTTGTGTTTCCGCGAGTTCCAGGAAAGATCCGTGGGGGCCTTCCAAATAGCAACCGGTCATTTTGAACCCGCCGCGCTGCGCGCTTACGGCGGCAGCGCCGAACGATTCCCCGATGCTGCAATTGTCCAAGATCGCATCAGCCCTGATGAAACTGAGCATGCCGCCATGGTGCACGCCTTGCCACAGCAGGTCGCTGCCGCCGCTCATGCGCAGGCCCCTTATGCGCACCCGTGTACGGCCGTTGCCATTCACCGCAATGGAACCCCAGGGCCGGGCCTCATCCTGCGGGCGGATGAAAACTGGGTTCAGGTCGGTGCCACGCATGTGCAGCTCGCCATTGATCACCACGCTCACGCCCGGTGCCATGAACCAGCGTGCTCCCTTTTCGAGCACCACTGCCATGCCTTCGGGCAGTACCAGGTCCTTGTCGATGTCGTATTTGCCCCTGATGAAACGAATGGTGTCCCCTTGTGTGCGGAACTGTTTGAGCCACGGGTCCAGCGGGAGCCCGCTCGGCGATGGGAGATCGGTGGGTTGGCCCAGGCAGACCATCACGTCCGGGTGGAAGAGGTGGTGCAGGAAATCCGTCCGGGCCCGGTCCACGCCTGCCTGCACCAGCCCGATGTTGCGGCTCTTGGCCAACACCGGGACCGCGGCGGAATCGATCGCCAGGAAACGGGCGGCCCAGGCCGCGCTGTCCAACCGCAGCCTGGCCGCCATTTGCAGCACCCTTTGCTGGTTCCCTTTCTCCGCCAGCGCGGCGCGGAAGCCGTCCTGCACGCTGGTGGAGGCCCTGGTGTGCACAACGCTGCGCGCGGCGTACAGGGGCTGCACATCGCCGGTAATGCCATCACACAATGCTCCTGCAGCACCATCGCGCAGGTCGGGTCGTTGGCCCGCGCAAATAAGCAGGCCCAGGGCCGGGGTGGATGCGGTATCGAAGCGTTGCGGATCAAGTAATCGGCGCTTGGCCGCCGCGCCGATCGTATCGCCTGCGGGCCGTGCGGTTTCTTCACCCCATGCCTTTCCATCGGCGTCCACCCAGGCCATGGCCACCTTCGTGCTCGCCATCACCTGGGCGGGGGTCATGCGTTGCTGCACCAAATAAGGCTCTTCCTTGCCGCCGTCGCGCACCACCTTCACCAAGGCCAGCCAAGGCGAACGGATAGGCAGCGAATCGGCCACGGCACCGGCATAGAGCGCGCCAAGTGAATTCAGGTCGGCCGGCATGAATTCCAGCATGAACGCCTTGCGGAACGGGGCCTCTTCATCGAACTGGAGCGTGAAGCCCTGCCCGTGCCGTTGGAGCCTGGCCCCAGCCTCCTCGCCCGCTGCGGCCAACAGCACTGTGCCGTCCGGCCGCGTGCTCAATGAAAATACCTCGGCATGGCCCTCCACATGTTGTCCCGGCCGGTGGTCGAAGATCTCCTGAAAGGCCATCACTTCGTCCTGCATGATCCCGAATGGCCAGTCGCGCACCATGCGGTCGTAGGGCAACAAGGAGAAGAGCATGAACAGAAGCGCGCCCGGTATGGCCAGTGCAAAAAGCCAAGCCTGTGCCGTAGTTCCGCTTCTCTTGCCTTTCCTCATGGCTTTTGCTATCGCTTTTTCACGGGGCTGAGCAGATAGACCAATACGGCCACCAGGGTGAGCGCCATGGCGCTGAGCACGAAGCCAAGCCCCAGCAGCGATGCGATCATGACCATGGGCACGCCCATGCCCCTTCCGTTTGAATTCCTTCCGAACAGGCCAGCGACGATCACCGAACCGCCGATGATCACCGGTTGCCACAATTCATCGTGGATGTGGCGTACCAGCAGGGCGGTGCCAAAGGCGAGCGTAAGCCAAAGCAACCGGACCAATGGCCCGCGCTCAACCGGCCTGAAGCCTTTGTTGTAGGCCCAGCCCACCAGCACCAAGGCCACCAGCAGCTGCAGCAACAGCACGGCGATGTCGCCTGTGCCTTCGGGCAACAGGTGCATCCATTGCAGTATCCGTTCTCGCATTGGGGCGAAGTTGGCCACATGGAGCGGCCGTGCCCGCCCAAGCAGCCGCCTTTCACCAACAGGGCAACGTGGGAAAAACCGCTATCCCTATAAATAGCGGGCCATCCAGGTGGTCCGCAACGGCGCTTTCAGGCGCTGTTCAAGCTCGCCCTTGGTGGCCACCAGATCATCGTATACAACGGTATCCCCAGTGAGCGTCCCGTCCTTCAGCAGGCCTTCCAACTGGGGTACCCGGCATGCGTTAATGCTTTCGCCCTGCTCGTATAATACCACCATGCGGTCGGTGAGCACCAGGCCCAGGTCGGTCTCGAGCCGCTTGATGAACTGTACGCTTTGGTCCACGGCCCCACCGCAGATCACCATGGCCGAAAGGTCAGCGCCGATCACCACCAAATGCCCGTCCACCACGTTGAAACCGGCCACCACCGGTTCACCGTGGGAGGACCATCCCGCAGTGAAATCAGCGGTGCGCTCTTGGATCAGTGTGAGCTGTTCCGCACTGAACCGCTTTTCGCTCTTGTAGACCCATACCCGCGCATCGGCGGGCAAGGAGTCAAAAACTGAAAGAGTGGCTGGAGCTTGCATGCGGCAAAGATCGGCCATTGACGTGGAATGTGGGCAGCTCAGCGCATTGCGCCCAATTTCACGGCCTGGCAATGGTCCACCACCACCAGGTACAGCGCGGCTCCCTGCCCTTGCAGGGCCATGCCTTCGCTACGGCCGTCGGCACTGTGCACCTTGCTTTCCAGCACCAAGCGTCCCTGGGCATCATACAACTGTACAAGGTGCCGCCCGTCAGGCAGGCCCAACAGGGCGAAGGTGTTGCCACCATCCCAAACGGCTTGGAGCGCAGTGCCCGACCTTACGGGCTCCTCCACCCCCAAAGTGGTGCAATTGGTGAAACCGCCCGTGTAGCGCAATAGGCCGAACAATCCGGGGTACGTGGGCGGATTGGGTTGGCCTGT
>JBIQIX010000003.1:20166-173298 GCA_044507815.1 Flavobacteriales bacterium
GCCATTGCCCGTCCACGTAACAGGCAATGCTCCCGATCGAGGCATTGTGCATCCACTGAAATCCTCCCGCCACGAACAGGGTGTCGTGGTACACCATCGCCGACTTCACGTGGTGCCCGAACAGGCCCAGGGTGTCCCAAGCGAAGCCATCGTAGCGGTATAGTGGAACGTAGTATTGGTCTGTATCTATGACGATCTGGTAGAATCCCCCGGCAAGCAGTTGGTCGTGAACGGTATCGGTGTAGACCATGGTAGGTACAACTTGGCCAGGTGCCCCTGCAACTTCCCAATACTGGGAAGATGCAGGGGTGGCCAACAGGCAGGTCGATATGGAGGCCATCAGGCCAAGCGCTATCCTGGTTCCCATGGTTTAGCGTATTGCGGCCAATTTCACGGTCTGGAAACGGTCCACCACCACCATGTACAGCGCGGCCCCTTTTCCATGCAGGTCAAGTGCCTCGCTGCGCCCGGCCGTGCTGCTTACCTGGGCATCCAGCACCAAGCGCCCCTGAAGGTCATACACCTGCACCCGGTGCCGCCCGTCCGACAGGCCCAACAGGGCGAAGCTGTTGCCACCATCCCACACGGCTTGGAGGGCGGTACCCGCCCCTACGGGTTCCTCCACCCCCATGGTGGTGCAATTGGAGAAACCGCCCGTGTAGCGCACCAAGCCGCTCAACCCGGGGTACGGGGCGGGATTGGGTAGGCTCGTAGCGGTGCCGTACAGCGTATCGTGGTAGAAGGCGACCGGCATGAAGCTGTCCGCGAAATAATCGCCCTCGGGCAGGCAGAAGTCCGTGCCATCCCAGGTGCAGAGGCCCGTAGCCACCGGCAGGTGGTTCACAAAGCGGAACGCCCCGCTGATGTACAGCAGCCCGTCGCGCACATGCAGGTCGCCAATGCTGGGGGGGTATTGGTCCGAGTAGTTGTGGATCTGCAAGCCGCCGCCCACCGGACCCAGGGAGCGCATGGTCTCCCCGTCCCAGCGCATGATGCCCTGGCCCGCATTGCCGCTGCCGTAATAAAAGCGGCCACCAATGTAGAGCTCGCCTTTGTACTCCTGCAGGCAAGCCACCCCATCAAAGCCCCCCATCAGGCAATGGTCGCACACCGGCCCCCAGGCCGTGCCGTCGTACTGCAGCAGGTCCCTCCACCACGGGTTGAACCCGGGGAAACTGAAGTTGCCCGCCACCACCAACTTGCCCTGGAAACGGACCACGTCCATGATCCGGGGATCGCCCAAGAAGTTCAGCTCCGGCCAGCCCGGCAGGGGTTCCCAATGCCCCCCCACGCGCTTGGCCACCCCTTTGCAGAGCTGCCCGTCCGCATAGCGGAAATCGCCCATCGCGTACAGCTCGCCCTCCAACACGCGAAGGCGCCAAATCTGGGATGGATTATTCCCATCGGGTTGAGTACCTTGGAAATTACCGTACGGGTGCCATTGCCCGTCCACATGGCAAGCAATGCTCCAGATCGAGTCATTGTGCATCCACTGAAATCCTCCCGCCACGAACAGCGTGTCGTGGTACACCACCGCAGTCCTCACCGGGTGCCCGAACAGGCCCAAGGTGTCCCAAGCAAACCCGTTGTAATGGTAAACGGGGTAGTAGCCATATTCGGGTGCCAAGACGAAGGGCAGCATGCTGGCCACGATCAGCTGATCATGCACTGTGTCCGCGTAAACCACGTTAGGTGCCCCCATGGAGGACGGCAGTGCCGAAGACCACGGTTGGGCATATGCAGAGGGCGTGCACAAGCCGACCACCAAGAGCACGGCAAGGTGCCAATGAAGTATGGCGTTCATGGCTCACTGGATCACGGTAAGCCGTACTGCCTCGTGGCCATCCACCCACACCACATACACGGCGTTTGCATCGGGTTGGAACCGGATGGGTTCCGCAAAGCCCGCCGCGCTGTGAAGGGTTGCCTCCGCGGCCAACCGGCCCAGCAGGTCCATCACACGAACGGTGTGGGGGCCATCGGGCAGGCCGTACACTACAATACCGCTTTGCGGTAGCCAGGAAGCATGGAAGGCCTGGCCTTGGACAGGGCTTGGTTCCGTTAACCCGATGGTCAGCTCATCACAGAACTCGGTGATGAAGCCGTCCGTGTATCCTCCTTGCAGGCCCTGGTAGTTGTAGTGCGGATTGAAGAAATAGCCCGCATCCTCCTCACCGGCCAAGGGGAAGTAATTGCCCGGAGCATTCTCCGGCATGCTGGTGTAGCCCACTGCGTAGATGGAGCTGCCGATATCATGCACGGCTACCACGTTTTGTGGCTGGCCCAAGCCGCCCGCCTGTCCGCCGAACAGCGTGGACCAAACTCGCTCCTGGCCAAGGTTGAAGCGCACAAGGAAGCCGTCCTGGGCCAAATTGCCTTCATCCAGCTCGTATGCCGGCTGGTAATAGTGCCCCGCCCACTGCACGGGATCGAATTGGCCGTCATTGGTATAACCTCCGATCGTCAAATTGCCGCTATGGTCCACATGCAGGCAATAGGGCGAATGGTTGCCGCCATGTCCCAGGTAGCTGATCCAGAGCGGATCATTGCCACCGTCGCGGAACCTGGCCACGAAACCGTTCCAGCCGTTGGGGGTATTGTCGTACCAGCCCGTTCCGTTCTCCATGGTGTTCAACACCCCGCATTTCCCGGTGAGGTACAGGTCCTTGGCAAGGCCCAAGCCTTGCGGCGCCAGATCGTCGGTGGAGGGGCCGCCGAAATACGTGGCCCATTGGCGCACACCGGCATAGTTGAGCTGGAGGATGAAGATGTCCTGCCCACCATGGTGCGTTTCCATGAAGTTGGGGGCCGTCCCATGCACCGGAATGTCCCGGCTGTTTGTGTTGCCCGCCAAGATGATACGGTCCGGGTTGCAACGCACCAAGGCCCTGCTTTCCGTGCCACTGCCGCCGTAGAACGCGCTCCACTGCACGTTGTCGCCCGTACTGAACAGGGCCACGTACGCATCCCCGTTCCCTTGGTAGGTAAAGTTGGCCAATGGGTTGGGCAAGTCCAGGGCACCCTCCGTGGTGCCCGAGATCAACAGGTTGCCGTCGTAAGGCTTTACATCCACCGCCTGCACCGTGGTATGCTGCACGCCGATGTAGGTGCCCCAAAGAAGAATTCCGTTTTCATTATACTCCGCCACAAAGCCCTTGTTGGTGGTGTTGCTGCTGGAGCCGTTGTTGTAGGCACCCGGCTTCGGCAAGGTCTGAAAGTCGTCCGCGTTGGTGGTGCCCACCATATAGATATGGGGGCTGCCGTCCACCTCTTTCACCGCCAAGGCCGAACCGTCCGTGTAGGAAGGGCTTCCTTCTACACTGCCACCATGGTACACCGTCCAAAGCAACTGATGGTCCAATTTGAACTTGGTCAACGTGGCCAAGCTATAACCGTGTGCCATGGTACTGGTGCCCGGGTAGGTTGGGAAGGCCTCAAATGTCGACTCCGTTCTTCCGGCCACATAGAAGTTGCCGTGCTGGTCGGGCTTGATGTCCTTGGGATTGTCCCGCTTGTCACCGCCGTAATAGGTGCTCCAGCACAGGCCATATTCCTCGTAGGGCGGTACCCCGCCCATGGCGTGCGGCCCGATCAGCAACACCAATGGCTTTTCCGGGTGGTAGGCATCAAAGTTGAAATAAGCGCGGCCCACGCCATCGTAGGCGTTGAAGGTGGCCGTCCAGTTCACCGGGAGAATGGTGCCGTCGTTGGCCACTTGGTAGGCCAGGGCCTGGGGAATGGTGACCCACTTATCCGCGATCAGCAGCTTGAGGTTGCCGTACACGTCCACGTCCATGTGGTCCTGCCCCTCGAACTGTAGCTCAATGTCCTTGGGGTCACCACCCGGATTGATCACGAAGGCGATCTTCTGGCCGATCTTGCCGCTGTAAATGTGCATGTCGATGTACGGGTAAATGTCCTCGTAGATCACCCGGTGGTAAGGGTGTACGAAGGTGGCCCCGTTGGGTCCGCACTGGGGCAGGTAGAAGTGGGCATACTGGTCTTTCATGGTCTAAACTACCGGATCGGGGTGCATGGCATTTGGGCCGGTGAGGGTGAGGTCCAAGCGCCGCAGGGTATCCACGCCGCTGAGGCTGTCGCCGGGTGTGGCCAGCACTAGGGAGAAGGAGCCTTCCTCTCGGAAATAGGCCCGGGGCACAGCCCCGGAAGTGTAGAACTTGATGCCGGGCCTTGCATGGCCCTCCACGTCGGTAACCTGTCCCATGTTTGGCCAAATGCCATAGGTTGCCCTCTGCGTATCATTGAAGGGGTCGGGCGGGATGTAGTACTGCGCCGAGGCCCTGCCTCCCGCTAAAAGCAGCGCGGCTGTACAGACAGAGAGAAAGAGCGCCTTGCGACCTGCCCTGTCAGGGGGTAATTGTTTATGCATCTTCTTGGGTTGGGTTTAAGGTTTCGGAGGGCAAAGCAAAAGGCGCAGGCGGTAAAAAAGTTACCGTTTACTCCGCGATGTAATATTTCCCCAGCGCCTTGGAATAGCGTACGTCCACGCCCATTTCACGCAGTTCGGCAACCAGGGTGCGTGCGGTCTTTCCGCAACAACCAAACTTCCGCTTGATGGAAGCCACACCGCGTATCCTGCCCATCCGGATGCATTCCTCCAGGTAGGCCAATCGTTTCATGTATTCCCGGGCATTCATGGCATAGGGGTGTTACCATGTGTGTGAGGGCGGTACTTGCACAGACGAACTTACGGATTTTACCGTAACCCCTCTGGCCGGCCTGGGTGCAGGATGTACACGTCCAAAGTGGCCACAGCGATCCGTTCACCGCACCACCAACCGCCCCATTTCACGGCCTTCCGCACCGATGACCTCCACCACATAGATGCCGCCCGCCAGCGTGGATACGTCCAGCACCAACCGCTGGCCATGGGGCAGGCACGGAGTGTACGTAGCCCGGAATAAGCACGGTGCAACCGAAAAGCAAGTATGGCCATGGCCGCAGAAGTAGGCGTTGGACCGCTCCTCCGCTTCGGCGCCCGGGTTGGCAGGTCCCATTTACTTTCGGCACATGAGCGCAGCTGTGAAACACCTCACCCTTGTATGGGCCGCGGGCCTGGTCGCGATCAGCCTCCACGCACAAGAATCATCAACCAACGAGGCCCTGTGGCTGCGCTACGGCGCCATCTCACCGGACGGCGGCACCATTGCCTTCTGTTACCAGGGCGATCTGTGGCGCGTGCCCAGCGCCGGCGGGGCAGCCACCCTGCTCACCACCAGCGATGCCTACGAACGCTCCCCGGTATGGTCGCACGATGGCAAATGGCTCGCCTTCGCCAGTGATCGCCATGGAAATATGGATGTGTTCATCATGCCGGCAACGGGCGGGCCGGCCACGCGCCTTACCGAGCATAGCGCCCACGACATACCCAGCGACTTCACGCCGGACAATAAGCACGTGCTCTTCGCCAGCAGCCGCATGCCAAGCACCACCGACCGCCAATTCCCCGGATCCGGCTTTGGGCAGTTGTACCAAGTATCCGTTGGCGGAGGCAGGCCCGTGCAGGTCATTACCACGGCCGCACATAACGCGCGCTTCAATTCCGATGGGCGAATGCTGGTCTTCCAGGACAAAAAGGGCTTCGAGAACGAATTCCGCAAGCACCACACCTCTTCGGTAACACGCGACATCTGGACCTACGAGCAGGGAACCAACCGGTACCACAAGATCAGTTCGCACCCCGGGGAAAACCTTGATCCCGTTTTCAGCCCGGACGGCACGGAAGTGTACTACCTGAGCGCCGAAAACGGCAGCATGAACATTTTCCGGCGTAGCGCGCAAGGCGGGCCCGCCACCCAGGTCACCTTCATGGAAAAAGATCCCGTGCGGCACCTTAGCATTAGCCGCAATGGCGTGTTGTGCTTCGGCCACCGCGGCGCGTTGTACACCTTGGCGCCAGGTGGCCAGCCAACCCGGCTTCGGGTGACCACGTCGGTGGACAGGCGCTACACGCCCCAGCGCATGCTTGCGGTAACGGGCGGCGCCAGTGAAATGAGCCTCTCCCCCAACGGCAAGGAGGTGGTGTTCGTGCAGCGCGGCGAGGTGTTCGTGGCATCGGTGAAGGAGGGCACCACCCGGCGGATCACCAATACCCCCGAACGTGAGCGATCGGCCAGTTTCAGTCCCGACGGGCGCAGCATCGTGTACGCCACCGAGCGCAATGGCAGCTGGGATATTTACCGCACAAGCCTGGCACGGCCACAGGAAAAGTACTTCTTCAATGCAACCGTGCTCAAGGAAGAACCCTTGTTGGCCACGCCGGCCGAGGAGTTCCAACCCGTATTCAGCCCGGACGGCAAGCAACTGGCCTACCTGGAGGAACGCACCGAGATCAAGGTGCTGGACCTCGCCACCAGGAAAACCCGCACCGTTCAGCCTGCATCGGGGAACTACAGCTACGCCGATGGCGACCAGTACTTCTCATGGTCGCCCGACAGCAAATGGCTGCTTGTGGAATTCCTGCAGGACAAACAATGGATCACCCAATGCGGATTGGTAAAGGCCGATGGAACGGGAACCGTGTTGAACCTCACCAAAAGCGGCCATGGCGGCGCACATCCCAAATGGGTGCTTGACGGAAATGCCATGCTCTGGTTCAGCGGGCGCGACGGCATGAAGGCACAGGCCAGCTGGGGAAACCAGATGGATGCCTACGCCATGTTCTTCAACCAGGCCGCCTTGGACACCTTCCTGATCAACAAGGAAGAGTATGAACTGCTGAAGGAGAAGGGGGAGGATGCCCCAAAGGGCGAGGATGGGACGAAGGAGGACAAGGGAGGAAGGGCGGACAAAAAGGCAAAGGGCGGAAAGGAGGAGAACGCCGTGCCACCCTTGAAATTTGAGCTGGACGGCATCGAGGACCGGAAAGTCCGCCTGACCATCCATTCCAGCCATCTCGCCGATGCGGTCCTGAGCAAGGACGGCACCAAGCTGTATTACCTCGCCGCGTTCGAGAAAGGCCATGACCTGTGGCAGACCGATGTGCGCAGCAAGGAAACAAAGCTTTTGGCCAAGGTGGGCGCTGAGAATCCCGGAGTACTGGAAATGGACAAGGAAGGCAAGTTCATCTTCCTGCTGAACAACGGTGGGATCTCCAGCGTGGACCTTGAAAAGGGCGAGGTGCGGCCGATCGCGTTCAAGGGTGAAATGACCCTGGATGCGGATGCCGAGCGCCGCTACCTGTACGAACATGTGTGGAGGCAGGTACTGAAGAAATTCTATGTGAAGGACCTGCAGGGCACCGATTGGAATTACTACAAGCAGGAATACGCCCAATATCTTCCCTACATCAACAATGGGCACGACTTCGCCGACCTGTTGAGCGAACTGCTCGGCGAGCTGAATGCTTCCCACACGGGTGCCTACTACCGCCCCGGTGGCAAGCAAGGCGATGAAACCGCGGCCCTCGGTGTTTTCCTTGCCAACGACACCCTGCCGGGCCTCACCATCAGCGAGGTGCTGCACCGCTCGCCCGTGGCCAAGGCCGGCTCAAGGATCAGGGCCGGCACGGTGATCGAAAAGATCGATGGCGAGGCCATTAGGGGCAAGGAAGACCCCGCCCGCTTCCTGAACCGCAAGGCAGGCCGCAATACGCTGCTCTCGCTCCACGACCCGCAGACCGGCAAGCGGTGGGAGGAAACCGTGAAGCCCATCACCGACGAAGAGCAGTGGGACCTGCTTTACGAGCGCTGGGTAAAGCGCAACCGCCAAACTGTGGACAGCCTGAGCGGTGGCCGCGCGGGCTACGTGCACGTGCAAGGCATGAACAACGACAGTTACAAGACCGTGTACGAGGAAGTGCTGGGGCGCCACCATGCGAGCGAGGCCCTGGTGGTGGACACCCGCTATAACGGCGGCGGCTGGCTGCACGATGACCTAGCCACCTTCCTGTCGGGAAAGGTGTACATGCGTTTCAGGCCCCGCGAGCAGGACCTGGGCACCGAGCCGCAATTCAAATGGACCAAGCCCAGCGTAGTGCTGATGAACGAAAGCAACTACTCCGATGCCCACATGTTCCCGGTGACGTACCGCGCCCTTGGCGTGGGCAAGCTGGTGGGCATGCCGGTGCCGGGCACCGGTACCGCGGTGTGGTGGGAGCGACTGCAGAACGATGTGATCTTCGGCATACCACAAGTGGGCATGGTGGACAACGATGGCCACTACCTGGAAAACCAGGAATTACAGCCCGATGTGCGCCAACCGAACGAGCCGGCATTGGTGGGCAGCGGCACCGACCAGCAGCTGGGCGCGGCCGTAAAAGCGTTGTTCCCCTAAGCCCCACGAACATGGATGCCATGCAAGCGCGGGAGGTGGTGCTGGCCGTGCCAGGTGCCACCGAGCATGATCATTTTGGAAGACCGGCCTATCGCATTACCCCGGCACGGGGCAAGCCTTCAAAGATTTTCATGACGCTTTGGCCCGAAGATCAGCGGGCCGTGCTCATGCTTTCCACGGAACAGCAAGCTGAACTGCATGCCGAAAATCCCCACGTGTTCTTTCCCGTGCCGAACAAATGGGGTGCAAAGGGGGCCACTTTCGTGGACCTTTTGCAGGCTTCATTGGCCCAGTTCCACAAGGCGCTTTCCCTGGCCATGGCGAACAGCGGCGCCAAGGGCACGGAATAGGTACGCTAAGGGGTGGCTACAACTTGCCGGCCTCCGCGATCAACTCGGAGATGTCCTTCACCTGCACGTCGCTTTCCCTGCCCAGGTGCTTCACGCCATCGGTAAGCATGGTGTTGCAGAAATTGCAGGCCGTGGCCACGATCTTGGCGCCGGTGCCCACGGCCTCCTCGCTGCGCTCCACGTTCACCTCCTTGTCACCCGGCTCGGCCTCTTTCCACATTTGGGCACCGCCGGCCCCGCAGCACAGGGCTTTCTCGCGGCTGCGCTTCATCTCCACGATCGCCGTGTCCAGGGCATGCAGCACCTCCCGCGGCGCTTCGTATTCGCCATTGCCCCGGCCCAGGTAGCAAGGGTCGTGGTAGGTAATGTTCATCCCTTGGAATGCACCGCCTTCCACTTTGATCCGCCCTTCCTTGAGCAGCGTATTGAGGAACTGGCTGTGGTGCATGACATCGAAATGGCCGCCCAAAGAGGGGTACTCATTCTTGACCACATTGAAGCAATGCGGGCAGGTGGTAACGATGCGGGTGATGCCGTAGCCATTGAGCACGCTGATGTTCTGCAAGGCCTGCATTTGGAACAGGAACTCGTTGCCGGCGCGGCGCGCCGGATCACCGGTGCAGCTTTCCTCGTTGCCCAGCACCGCAAACTTCACCCCGGCCGCATTCAAGATCTTGGCGAAGGCGCGCGTCACCTTCTTGGCCCGGTCATCGAACGAGCCGATGCAACCGACCCAAAAAAGCACTTCCGGCTGTTCGCCCTTCGCGGCCAGTTCGGCCATGGTGGTTATTTGAATGGGGCTGTCCATGGTGAAGGTTGTCAGTGGTTGGTTTCAGTTGTCCGGCCTGGCCGAAATGGTTACAAGTTCTCAGGGCTTATCGAAGGATCCGGGAACGGCCCATCATGCCGGCCGACCGGAACAAATGGCCTGGCCCGCAAGTCCATTTCTTCCTCCCCTGGAAACTGCGTTACCAAGCTCGAAATCGCCTTCCGTGGGACATGGCACTTCTGCCCTGTCATTAACGCGGTGAGGCAAGGGATCGGATTTGAGGTCATTTCATGTTTCTTGATCGACAGCCAACAACTACAACACGCTCACTCCTTCACCCAATCCAACCGCTTGTCCGGTCCGTAGGCCCATGCGGCCCCGTTATTCTCAATGGTGGTGAACATGGCGTTCAGTTCTTGGCGCGGCTTGCTTTCTTCCATTACCAAATAGCGGCGCATGTCGAGGATGATGCGCACCGGATCGATGTTTACCGGGCAGGCCTGGGTGCAGGCGTTGCAGGTGGTGCAGGCCCACAATTCCTCTTCGGTGATCCAGCTGAACAGGTCGCGGCCATCGTCCACCCATTTCCCATTGTTCTTGTCGAGCACCTTGCCCACCTCTTCCAACCGGTCGCGGGTATCCATTACGATCTTGCGTGGGCTGAGCAGCTTGCCAGTGATGTTTGCGGGGCATTCCGCGGTGCACCTGCCACATTCGGTGCAGGTGTAGGCGTCCATCAGGCTTTTCCAGCTGAGGTCGAAAACATCCTTGGCGCCAAAATGCTCGGGCGGCAGCCCGTTGGCCGGTTCAGGTGCCGGTGCGGGCGGGGGAAGCGAGGGGTCCAGCATGCTCTGCACTTCCTGGGTCACCCGGGGCATGTTGTCCATTTCGGTACGGGGCCGCAGCTTGCTGTACCACACGTTGGGAAAGGCCAACAGGATGTGGAAATGCTTGCTGTAGGGAAGGTAGTTGAGGAAGGCCAATATGCCGATGATGTGGAACCACCAGCAAAAACGCTCAATGAAGACCAGCGTGGAGGGGTCCAGCGAGGAGAACCCGGCCCATTGCGCCAACACCGCGCTTACGGGGAACGCCCCCGCCTGCACGTAGTGCGCCTGGCCCAGGCCCTGCAAGGTGTGGTCCGCGGCGTTCATCAGCAGGAAGGCCGACATGAGCAGGATCTCAAAAGCGAGGATCAGGCCGGCATCCGTGCGCGGCCATTTGGTCATCTCGCGTTTCCAGAACCTTGGGATCCGCAGGATGAAACGGCGGGCCAGGAAGATCGCGCAGGCCAGCCAGGTGAGGAGGGCCAGCACCTCGAAGCTGCCGATGAGGAACCCGTAGAAACCGCCCAGGAAGCTGAAGACGCGGTGTGTGCCGAAAATGCCATCGAAGATGATCTCCAGCACCTCGATGTTGATGATGACAAAGCCGGCATACACCACGATGTGGAGCAGGCCGGCCACGGGCCGCACCACCATTTTGCTCTGGCCCAGCGCCACCTTGGCCATTACCGCCCACCGCTCGGCCTTGCGGTCGTTTATGGCCTCGGGCCGGCCCAGCAGGATGTTGCGGCGGATACGGCCCACGTTGCGGGCGAAGAACCACACGGCCGCCGCGAAGGCCAGGATGAACAGCACGGTACCGATCGTCATTTCGAATTCTGCTGTGGTGGGTAGGCTTCGCGGATGCGCTCAATGTCCGAGCGGCTCAGCTTTGGCAGGCGGTCCTTGCGGCCGAAGATGCTGAGGTAGCGGTGCGGGTTGAGCCGCAGGTCCTCGAGCAACAGGTCGAGCTGGTGGGCCGAGGAATTCAGGCTGGTGTACAGGCTGTCGTCGCTCATCAGCTTGCCCAACGTGCCCTCACCGTCCTTAAGCTTGGCCATGGTTTCACGCAGCTCCTTGCTGGTACCCTCGAGGTCGGCCATCATGCGCTCCAGGCGCCCGTTGGCCAGCGCGGCGGTGGCACTGTCCATATTGGCCATGATGTTGGAGATGTGCTGGTTGTTGGCAGCAAGGTTCTTGCTGATCGCGTCCACGTTGTTGAGGATGCTGCCCACGCGCTCGCTTTCGCGGGCCAGCATGGCATCCAGCCTGCGCGTGGTGGAGTTGATGTTCTCCATGGTGGCGCGCAGGTTCACGAAACTTGCGTCGATGTCGCCCCGTGCATCCTTGTTCAAGATCAGCTGCACGGCGCTCAACACCGAATCGGCACTGGCGAGTATGCCCTCGGCCTTGCGCTTCAGGGGGTCGATGTGCCCGCTCACGGCCTCGGTGAGGCTCAGCTCGGCACCGCCGATCAAGGTGTCGCCCGATTGCGCCAATTCACCCTGGCCCAGGCGGATGCGCACCGCCCGGTTGAACAGGTCCGCGCTGAAGAGATCGGCATGGCTGTCCTTGGTCATCTTCAACCGCGATTCGTTCACCTGAAGGGTGACCACGATGCGCCCGGAGCCATCGGGCATGAGGTTGGTGCCCACCACTTGGCCCACCTTGTACCCGTTGTACAGGATGGCGGTGGCGTCATTGATGCCGGCCACATCGTTATAGACGGCGTAATAGGTCTCGCCCCCACGGAAAATATCCTTCCCCTTGAGGTAGTTGAGGCCGAAAACCATGAGGATGATGCCCGCGACCACAATGATCGCAATGGAATATTGTCGTTTGATCTTCGGCACAGGGTAGTTTATTAGCGATCGCGGACCAAATTAACGGCTTGCTGCAGATCGATGCGCTCGCCGTTCTGCCAAGCGGTAATGAAAGCTCCTTCGAAGCCTTTGGCCTTGCAGGTCTTTTGCAGCTCGCGCGCCGTGGCCAGGTCAGGTGCGTTGCCCACGCTGTACTTCCAAAGTTCGCCGGCCTTCACCTCCTCCACCTCAAGCCCTTGGAGTTTGGGGGAATTAAGCGGTATGCGCTTGCTGCTGGTGGCAATCTGTACCTTGAAACTGACGCCCGGCCCGGCAGCTGCCGTTACCGAAGGCGCCATGACCACGGCAGGCTCGTTGGGCTTCGCTTCCTGCACCAGGGTCACGTCCTTGCTCTCGATCCGGTGCGCATATTCCTTGAAGGCCCGGTAAATGGCCGAGGCCATGTACTCCTGCCCTTTGCTGCTCTGCAGGAAATCCTCTTCCTGCGGGTTGCTCAAGAAACCCAGCTCCACCAAGATGGCGGGCATGGTGGTATAGCTGATCACCAGGAAACCGGCTTGTTTCACGCCGCGGTCCGGCCGCCCAACGCGCTCGCGGAACTGGTCCTGCACCAGCGAGCTGAGCAGCAGGCTGTGATCGATGTAGGCGTTCTGGCGCAGGCTCAGCGCGATCATGCTCTCAGGGTCCTTCGGGTCGTAGCCATCGTAGCGCAGCGCATGATCATCCTCGAACAGGATGGATTCGTTCTCCTTCATGGCCACGCGCATGTTGGCCTCGGTCTTGTGCAGGCCCATCACGAAGGTTTCGCTGCCCGAGGCCTCGGGCCGCGCATTGGAATTGCAATGGATGCTGATGAACACGTCGGCGTTGTTGCGGTTGGCGATGTTGCTGCGCTCCATGAGTTCGATGAAACGGTCGTCCTCACGGGTATAAACCACTTTCACCCCCGGCATGTTCTCCTTGATGTATTTACCCACCAGCAGGGCCACGGACAGGGCCACGTCCTTTTCCGTGGTCTTGTAGCGCTTGGTGCCTATGCTGCCGGGGTCCTTGCCGCCGTGTCCGGCATCCAGCACCACCGTGGAGATGCGATTGGCATTGGTTGCCGATTTTTGCGCCATGGCGGGCAGCGTGGCCACCCAGGCCGCGCACGCCGCAAGCCCATACGCCAACGCCGTTTTGCGCAACCACCCACCGGCCGTGCCATGGCCCCCCGCTACCTTCGGCGCGCCCGCCGCCAGCTGGTGCCTGCACATGTCCGATCCTGCTTGCATAATTCCTTCCCGGCCGGGCCTGGTGGCCCAGTGCCGCGAAAGTACCCGCGGGCCAAGTGGCAGGGCACGGGCATGGGCCGCGCTTTTCCTCATGCTGTTGTCAGTAACCACTTCCATTACCCTGGGCCAAACGCTGCAGGATGAGGTGAAGTATTCCGCACGCGACAGCATGCGGTACGATATGGCCGGCAATAAAGTGTGGCTGTACGGAGCGGCCACGGTGAAATTCCAGGACATGGAACTGGCCGCCGAACGCATCATGCTGGACCTCGGGGCCGAGGAGGTAAGGGCCTTTGGCGCATTGGACACAGCGGGCAAAACGGTGGGCACGCCCAAATTCACGCAAGCCGGGCAGGAAGTGGCCGCCGATAGCATCCGGTACAATTTCAGGTCGAAGGAGGGGATCATTAAACAGGTGCGCACCCAGGAAGCACAACTGTATGCCCTGGCAGGGCTGAGCAAGCGGCATGCCAATGGCGAAATACACAGCTTGGGCGGAAGCCTCACCACCTGCGACCGGCCGCACCCGCATTACCGGTTCCAGGTGAGCCGCATGATGGTGATCCCCGAGGACAAGATCGTGATGGGCCCGGCCGTCATGAAGATCGGCAATGTGCCCACCCCACTGGTCGCGCCCTTCGGCTTTTTTCCCAACCACAAGAACAAGGGCGCAGCGGGCATCCTGGTCCCCGCTTGGGGCACATCCGACCAATTCGGGCTGTACCTGCTCAACGGAGGCTACTACTTCCCCATCGGCGACAAGCTGGACCAGCAGCTTACGGCCGACATCTACAGCAAAGGGAGCTGGGGGTTGCGCTCGATCACCCGGTACAAGGAGCGCTACCGCTTCTCGGGCAACATGGACCTGCAATACACCGAAAAGCTGGCCAGCAATCGGGAATACCCTGATTTCAGCCAGCAGCGCACCTTCTTCGTGCGCTGGAACCACTTGGTGGACCCGCGTGCGAGCCTTACCGACCGTTTCAGCGCAAGCGTGAACCTCGGCAGCAGCCAGAACTTCACCAACAACTTCAACAGCAGCACGGTCGATTACCTCAGCAACACTTTCCAAAGTAACATCAACTGGACCCACCTGTGGCCGGGCAAGCCCTATAGCCTCAGCGTAGCCGCGCGGCACAGCCAGAACACGCTGAACCAGACCTTCGACATCACCCTGCCCTCCGCCAATTTCATTGTTCAGCGGTTCTACCCCGGCACATGGTTCAAGCCGGAAGGCGTGGCCAGGCAACAGTGGTACGAGCGCATCGGTGTCAGTTGGAACACCGTATTCGAGAACCGGCTCTCCACCACGCAGGACCAACTCTCCTTCACCAACCTGCCGGGGCTGATGCAGCGCATGCGCAACGGCGTGCGCCACACCGCATCCGTAAACACCTCCATTAAAACACGTGCGTTCACCCTTAACCCGCAGGTGAACATCACCGACCGCAATTACTTCGACGCCCTGCGAAAAACGGCCGGGCCGGAAGGTGTTGTAAGCGACACCGTGCCCGGGTTCAGCAACGTGTTCGATTGGAACATCGGGGTTACGGCCACCAGCAAGCTGTACGGCATGTACGCGTTCCATCGCGGACGGCTGAAGGCCATCCGCCACGTGCTTACACCTTCGGCATCGCTCACCTACCTGCCCGGCAACGACACGCGCATAAGCGGCCCGTTCGGTCCGGGTGGAACCCTGGGCTATTATTCCCCCTACGACATCGGCATCTACGGGCAGCCCTCCCCTTTTGCCAGCGGCCTGGTCTCATTGGGCCTGGTGCAAAGTGTGGAAGGCAAAGTGCAAGGCCGAAAACCCGATGCCTTGGGTGAGCTGGCCACCAAAAAGATCACCTTCATCGATTACCTGGGCATAAGCACCAACTACGACCTGCTGAAGGACTCGGTGAACTGGTCACCCCTGAACGTGGCGGCGCGCACACGCCTGCTCAATTTCCTTGACCTCAACGTGGCCAGCCTTTGGGACCCCTACGCCACCGACGCGCAAGGCCGCACCATTGAAATGCCCACCCGCAAGCTCGATGGGCAACTGGCGCATTTGCGCAACGCCACGGCGGCCCTGGGCTTCGAGTTCCAAAGCAAACGCTACGGCAAGCAAGGCGGCGGCCAGGACCAAGTGGTGGCCGACGTGGACCCCAGCAAGGGAGGACGCATCAACTTCAACGTGCCCTGGCACCTGCGCGTGAATTACAGTTGGAGCATGGCCCGCATGTACCAGGCAGCGGAGTACCAGGAGCAGCAGACCCAGAGCGTACTTTTCAACGGCGACCTCAACATACTCAAATACTGGAAGCTCGGCTTCAGCAGCGGTTACGACCTGGTGGCGCAGGAATGGACGCCCACTTCGCTGAACCTGTACTGGGACCTCCACTGCTGGGAGTTCAACGCCAATGTGATCCCCATTGGCATACGCAAGAGCTTCACCTTCCGCATCAACATAAAGGCCAGCGTGCTGCACGACCTGAAGTACGAAATGCGCAAGCCCTTCGGCAACAGCAACGAACTGCTCTATTAAGGAAAGCCGATCCGCCTTGTTCGTTCGGGAATGCCGGCACGGAGCAGCAGCCTTCCCTGTACCTGGGAGGATGCGGCCATATCCCGGTCTGGCCAAGCATGAAACCCGTCGGACCCTACTTTTGCCCCCCCTTGCAAGGATTGCTGATGATGAGACCCTTTTACCGGCTGGCCGCCTTGTGCGCCCTGGCGCTGCCATTGCTGGCGACCGCCCAAACCGCCACGGTACGCGGCTTTGTGTATGACGAATCCACCGGCGAACCCTCCATCTTCACACCGGTATCCTTGGTGGGTGCCGCCCAGTACGGCGCCCAAACCGATGTGAACGGCTACTTCTCGATCAGCAAGGTGCCTCCCGGCCCGTACACCCTGCGCGTGGTGTACTTGGGCTTCGATACGCTGGCCAAGGAAGTGAACCTAAAGGCGGACCAGATCCTGACCGAGCAGCTTTACCTGAAGAAAAGCAGCATACAGATGCAGGCCGTGGTGGTAACGGCCGAGCAGCAAAAGGCACAGGAGAACGTGCGCGTGGGCATCACCAAGCTCACCCCCAAACAGATCGACCGGCTGCCGGCCGTGGGTGGCCAGGCCGACCTGGCCCAGTACATGCAGGTGGTACCCGGCGTGGTATTCACCGGCGACCAAGGCGGCCAATTGTACATACGGGGCGGCTCACCGGTCATGAACAAGGTGCTGATGGACGGCATGGTGCTGTACAACCCGTTCCACAGCATAGGCCTGTTCAGTGTATTCGACAACGATATCATCCGCAACGCGGACATTCTTACCGCGGGCTACAACGCCGAATACGGCGGGCGGATCAGCAGCGTGATGGACATCACCACGCGCGACGGCAACAAAACGCGCATGGCCGGCAAAGTGGGCGCCAGCACCTTCGCCGCCAAGGCCCTGCTCGAAGGGCCATTGAAAAAGCAATCGGCGCCAGGCGAGGGCAGCAGTTCATTCCTGCTCAACTTCAAGCACAGCTACCTCGACCAGACCAGCAAGAGCCTGTACAGCTACGCCGATTCCGCGGGCCTGCCATTCAACTTCTCCGACCTGTACGGCAAGATCTCGCTCAATGCCGCCAACGGCAGCAAGGTCAACTTCTTCGGCTTCAATTTCACCGATGCGGCCAAGTTCCGCGGGGTAAGCGACCTGGATTGGCGCAACTGGGGCGCTGGCGCCAACTTCGTACTGGTGCCCTCGGGCAGCGCCGTGCTCATTGAAGGCACGTTCGCCCTCAGCAACTACAACATCAACATGGTGGAGGGCAACCTCCCCGCCCGCTCAAGCGGCATCAACAACTTCAACGGAGGCCTCAACTTCAAGTACTTCACCGGCAAGAACGAGGTGAATTACGGATTCGAGGTGGCCGGGGTAAGCACCAACCTAAGCTACTTCAATTCGCTCGGCTATAAGCTCAACGTGGACAAGGTGAGCACAGAACTGGCAGGGTTCATTGAATATAAAATACGTGTGGGCAAATGGGTGCTCGACCCGGGCATCAGGCTCCAGTATTACGCCACCCTGGCCATTCCAAGCCCAGAGCCGCGGTTCGGGTTCAAATACAACGTGACCGACCGCTTCCGCGTGAAAGGCGCCGCCGGGCTGTACAGCCAGAACCTGATCGCCACCAATAATGACCGCGACGTGGTGAACCTGTTCTACGGCTTCATTACCGCACCGGAGGACATACCGAAGACCATGACCGGCCAGAACGGCGACGTGCACGAAGTGAAGGATCCCCTGCAACGGGCAGCCCACGTGGTTGGAGGCTTCGAATACGACCTCACGCCCCGCACCAACATCAACATTGAGGGCTATTACAAGAACTTCGGGCAGGTGACCAACATCAACCGGGAGAAACTGTACAACGACACGCCCGAGTTCGTGGGCAAGCCCGATGAGCTGAAGAAGGACTTCATCCTTGAGACCGGCGAGGCCTACGGTGCCGATGTGCTTGTGAAGTACGAGAACAAGGGCCTTTATGTGTGGGCCGTGTACTCGCTCAATTTCGTGGACCGCTGGAACGGCAAGGAGGCCTACAACCCCATCTGGGACCGCCGGCACAACGTGAACCTGGTGGCCAGCTACACGTTCGGTAAGTTCGACAGCTGGAAGGCCAGTGCCCGCTGGAACTACGGCTCGGGGTTCCCCTTCACCCAGAACCAGGGATTCTATGAGAAGATCCCCTTCAGCAACGGCATCTATACCGACATCAACAGCGTGAACGGCGACCTTGCTGTGATCTACGGGCCGCTGAACGGTGGCCGCCTCACCGATTACCACAGGCTCGACCTCGGCATTACCAAGACCTGGCGCTTCAGCGAGCACCAGTCCATGCAACTGGACCTCAGCCTCACCAACGTTTACGACCGCAAGAACATCTTCTACCGGGACCGTGTGGGCGGCAAGGAAGTGTACCAGCTCCCCGTGCTGCCCAGCGTGGGATTCACCTATGCCTTTTGAGCGGCGGGCGCCGTTGACCCCCCTGCCCCGGCCTGATCAGCACCGCCACCCTATCCCCTATCGGCAGCTGCGCGGTACACGCTTCGCCGTGAAGGGAGCGCCGCACCCTTCCCGGCCATTTTTCAACTTTCATTTTTCAAGCTCCAGCAATTCAAGATCGCCGGGTTAGCTTTACGCCCCGTGATCACCATGCCCGGACAGGGCCGATAAAACTTGTGATGACGGGTTCCACAAAGTACATTTTCGTGACCGGGGGTGTTACCTCCAGCCTGGGCAAGGGCATTGTGAGCGCCTCGCTGGCGAAGCTTTTGCAGGCACGCGGTTTCACCGTCACCATACAAAAGCTCGACCCCTACATCAACATCGACCCGGGCACACTGAACCCGTACGAGCACGGCGAATGCTACGTAACGGAAGATGGGGCCGAGACCGACCTGGACCTGGGCCATTACGAGCGCTTTCTCGATACCCCCACCACGCAGGCCAACAACGTTACCACCGGCCGCATTTACCAGAATGTGATCAACAAGGAGCGCAGGGGCGAGTACCTGGGAAAAACAGTGCAGGTGATCCCGCACATCACCGACGAGATCAAGCGCCATATACAGGCCCTGGGGCGAAGGGGGATCTACGACTTTGTGATCACAGAGGTGGGCGGCACCGTGGGCGACATTGAAAGCCTGCCCTATGTGGAGGCCATTCGCCAACTGAAATGGGAAAAAGGCCACGACGCATTGGCCATCCACCTTACCCTGTTACCCTACCTGAGCACCAGCGGGGAGCTGAAGACCAAGCCCACGCAGCACAGCGTGAAGGAATTGTTGAGCCTGGGGGTGCAACCCGACATACTTGTATGCCGCACGGAGCACCCCATGTTGAAGGGCATGAAGGAGAAGATCGCCCTGTTCTGCAACGTGGACCAGCGGGCGGTGATCGAAAGTGCCGATGCCAGCACCATTTACGACGTGCCGCTGTTGATGCAGCAGCAAGAGCTGGACAAAGTGGTGCTGGAAAAATTGGGCATCACCAAATACCCGGATGCAGACCTCGCCCGCTGGCACGAGTTCCTGCGCCGTTTCAAACAACCCAAGCACACCGTGAAGATCGGGCTGGTGGGCAAGTATGTTGAGCTGCACGATGCCTACAAGAGCATAAAGGAAGCGTTGGACCATGGCGGGGCCGAGAATGAGACACGCGTGGAACTGCGCTGGGTGCACAGTGAAAAGCTCACCGCAAAAAATGTGGCCAAGCATTTGGGCGGCCTTGATGCCGTACTGGTGGCACCTGGCTTTGGCAGCCGCGGCATCGATGGCAAATTGGAGGCCGTGCGCTATGCCCGCGAGCAAAAGGTGCCCTTCCTGGGCATTTGCCTGGGCATGCAGTGCGCGGTGATTGAATTTGCGCGCAACGTGCTGGGCCAACCCAACGCGAACAGTACCGAAATGGACCCCGCAACGCCGTGGCCGGTGATCTCCATGATGGAAGAACAGAAGGCCAAGGTGGACATGGGCGGCACCATGCGCCTGGGCTCCTATCCGTGCAAGCTGGCCGAAGGCACGCTTACCGCCAAGGCCTACGGCAAGACCAGCATCAAGGAGCGCCACCGGCACCGGTACGAATTCAACAACGCATACCTGGATGCCTACCGCAAGGCCGGCATGGTGGCGGCAGGCACCAACCCCCAGACCAAGCTGGTGGAAGTGGTGGAATTGAAGGACCATCCTTGGTTCGTGGGGGTGCAATACCATCCGGAATACAAGAGCACCGTGGCGCGCCCGCACCCGCTCTTCGTGCAGTTCGTGAAACAGGCGCTGGAACACCAGTTGGCCATTCCAGGCGGGGCCGTGGCCAAATAGGCCCGGAAGCCACAGGCGAGCCTTGCCGGGTACCGCCCACGGCAGGACTATCTTCGCGCCCTTAAAAATCCACACCGCCATCGCGCAACAGCATGGACCGTAATTCCATCATCGGCATCTTCCTCATCATTGGTATCCTGGTGGGCTACCAGTACTTGACCATGCCCAGCGCCGAGGAGCGCGCCCGAATGCAGCAGGAACAGGACAGCTTGGCCGCATTGGACATCCAGAAGCAGGCCCGGCAGGCCGATTCTGCGTTGGCCGAAAAGCAGAAGACCGCGGAACATGGCACCCCACCGGCCCTTTCCACGACCGATACCACCACGGCCGACACACTGGACCAGGACAGCCTGCTGCAAGTGCGCCACACCGACCGCTTGGGCATCTTCGCGCCCACGGCATTGGGCAGCAATGAGGTGGTGGTGATCGAGAACGAACACCTGCAGGTGGCGATCAATTCATTCGGCGCCAGGCCCAACGTGATCCGGTTGAAGGAATACCGGACCTACCATGGCCACAAGCCGTTGTTGCTGGCCGTGCCCGACAGTGGGGCATACGAGTACAACTTCTTCCTGGGCAACCTCAAGCTCAGCACGAAGGACATGAACTTCACCACCGAGAAGCTGGGCACCACCGGCGTTCGGTTGAAAGCCGCCACCACCGACCCGGCCAAATACATACAGATCACCTACCAGCTTGACAGTACCGCCTGGTTCATGCGCGCAACCGCCGAGCTGGTGGGCCTGCCCGAGGTGGATCCCCGCAATGTGATGTTCCACTGGAACCTCACCGGCTACCACAACGAAAAACACCGGCCCACCGAGGAAAGAAGCTGTACCGTGTACTACAAGTACATCAACGACGACCGCGACTTCCTCAGTGAGAGCAAGGACGATTCCAAGAAGTTCGAGGCCAAAACGAATTGGGTGGCGTTCAAGCAGGACTTTTTCACGGTGGCCATGATCAAGGACGACGGCTTCACCAGCAACGGGTCGGAGGCCAGTATAACCATGCTCCCCACCGACACCCTTTACACCAAGCAATACGATGCGCGACTCTTCTTCGGCCAGGAGCCCAGCGACCACGCCGTACTGGACATGCGCATGTACCTGGGCCCCAACCAGTACAACACACTGCGGCATACCGGCATTCCGGAATTCCATCGCATCATCGACCTGGGTTGGGGCATCTTCGGCTGGATGAACCGCTTCCTGGTGATCCCCATCTTCAACTTCCTCGACCAATTCAACCTCAGCTACGGCATCATCATCCTGGTGCTCACTATCGTGATCAAGCTTTTGCTGCTGCCGATCGCCTTCCGCAACCAGAAAAGCAGTGTGCGCATGCGCGCCCTGCGCCCGGAGATCGAGGCGATCAACAAGAAGTTCGAGAAGAGCGATGCCATGAAAAAGCAACAGGCCACCATGGACCTGTACCGCAAGGCCGGCGTTAGCCCCGTGGCCGGGTGTGTGCCCATGCTGCTGCAATTGCCCGTGCTCTACGCCATGTTCCGCTTCTTCCCCAGCAGCATCGAGTTGCGGCAACAGCCCTTCCTGTGGGCGGATGACCTGAGCAGCTACGACAGCATACTGAACCTGCCGTTCACCATTCCCGCCTACGGCAGCCACGTAAGCCTGTTCACCCTGCTGATGGCGGCCAGCACCATCATCTACACCTTGGTGAACAGCAAGCAGATGCCCCAGCAGCAGGGCATGCCCAACATGAAGGTGATGATGTACCTGTTCCCGGTGATGATGCTGTTCTTCATGAACTCGCTACCGGCCGGGCTCAGCTACTACTACTTGTTGGCCAACGTGATCAGCATCCTGCAAATGACGGTGATCTCGAAATGGATCATCGACGAGGGGAAAGTGCGCGAACAGCTGCTGGCGAACATGAAAAAGCCCCGCAAGAAGAGCAAATGGCAGCTGCGCATGGAGGAGATCCAAAAGCAGCAACAGCAACAGCGCCGCCGCCGTTGACCCCCGAACCCCGGCCCCGCCGCACGCGTTGAAAGGGCATGCGCATCCGGTGTTTCCTGGCCTGTACCCTGCTGGCCCACGCCCTGCTCGCACAGCAGCCGGTCCAACCCGCCAACGGCGCTGCCCAAGCAAGTGTACACCTTAGCGGAAGGGTGCGCGATGGCCTGACCGGCAAGCCTGTGTATGCTTGTTTGGTGGCGTATTACGATACCGCCGGGGTGCGCCGCTGGGTAACCCCGGTGAACAGCGATGGCGCATACAGCCTGTTCATCCCCGCTGCGGCGCGCTTTGAACTGCGCGTGGAGCGCGAAAATGGCTATGCGGACCTGCGCCGGCCCGTGCAAGCACCGCCTGAGGGTGTTGCCGCTTGGGAGGTGGACCTGGTGCTGGACCCCAAATAGGCCATAAAAGCGGCAGGGCCGCACCCGATGGTACGGCCCTGCCCAAATTTTACCCTTGGAGGTCAGCCTTTCTTGGCCGGCTGCTTCGTGGGTGCGGCCGGCGTTGCTGGCGCGGTGGTTTCCGGCACAGGGGCCGGCCTCGGCGTCTTCACCACGGTCATTTCATCCACCAGGTGTTTCGCCCCGGCGAACTTGTCGATGATCCACAGCACATAGCGGATGTCCACGCTGATGGTGCGCTGCAGCAGCGGCTCGTATGAAATATCGCCGCTCATGGCCTCCCAGTTGCCATCGAAGGCAATGCCGATCAGCTCGCCATTGCCGTTGATCACGGGGCTGCCGCTGTTGCCGCCGGTAATGTCATTCTCGCTGATGAAGTTGATCGGCAAGTGGCCGCTTTCATCGGCATAGCGCCCGAAATCCTTGGCCAGCAGCAATTCCTTCTGGCGTGCCGGCACCGCGAATTCATCGCTGGTGGGATCCTCCTTCTGCAAAATGCCCTGCTCGGTGGTCAACAGGTCGTAGTGCACGCCATCCGCCGGGCTGTAATCGTTCACGATCCCATAGGTCAGGCGCTCGGTGCTGTTGGCATCCGGGTACCACTGCTTGTTCGGCTCCATCTCCATCATGGCGGCCTCCAACAAGCGGTAGCCACGGTCTATCTGCACTTGCGCATCGCTAATGGCAGGGCCCAGTACGCTGCGGTACTGGTTCAGGCTGCTCTTCACGGTTTGAATGCCCAGGTCCTTTTGGAGCACTTTCAGCTGCGGCGCACGCAGGAAGGCCATCAGGCGGGTGCTGTCGGTAAGGATGCTTGTGCTGAACACCGCTTTCGCCCATTTGTCAAAATCACCCTTGTACTTCTTCATCACCGTGTTGATCACGTCGGGCTGCTGCGAAGGGTCCACGTCCTGGTGGATCATGCGGAACATCGCCGCGGTGATCTCCTGGTCGGTGGCCGGATCGTAGTTCTTCCAGAAGTCGCGGGCCGACTTGCGCGCGTTCTCCGCCAGGATGGTGATCCGCCCAACATCCTTGGGGTCCTTCTCCAATTGCATCATCAACCCGTACATGCGGAACCCGAGCACCACCATTTCGCTGCCGAATGCGGCCTCCTGCATGTAGGTACTGGCCTTCTCGTACCTGGCGCGTTCCGCATATCCCTTGCTGAGGTCGGTCTCCAATTCGCCATACTTCTTTTGGCGGGAGGGATCGGCGTTCACCCAATTCATCAATTTTTCCTCCTGGGCCTTTTTCCGCTCGAACACACGCTGGGCCTTCAATCCTTTTTGCTGGCCGATGAAGTACTTCCAGTAGTTGGCCACTTGGGCGTGCTTGGCGGCATATTTCAAGCGCACGGCGTTGTCGGCGTTCATGTGTTTTTTCATGATGGCCAGCTTTTCCCCGCGGATCTTCACCCGGCTGGGTTGTTCCACGTCAAGGGCCAGCTTCACGCCATCGCTGTTCAGGAAACGGTCGGTGGAGCCCGGGAAGCCCATGATCATGGCGAAATCGCCTTTTTTCACCCCATCGAGGCTAACAGGGAAATGCCAACGCGGCTTCATGGGGATGTTCTCCCCGGAATAGGCGGCGGGTTCGCCGTCCGGACCGGTGTAAATGCGGAACAGGCTGAAGTCGCCCGTGTGGCGCGGCCACTGCCAGTTGTCGGTATCACCGCCGAATTTGCCGATGGCATTGGGCGGGGTGCCCACCAGCCGCACGTCGGGGTAGGTCTTGTACACGAACAGGTAGAACTGGTTGCCCGCAAACATGGTCTTGAAGTTCGCGTCGATGTGGTCCTGGCCTTCCATGGCCTTTGCACGGATGGCCTCGCCCACGGCGTTGATCGCTGCCTCACGCTCGGCCTCGCTCATGCCGTCGTTCACCACGGACAGCACCGTATCGGTAACGTCGGTGATGTACTGCAGGAAGCTTACGCTGAAGCCGGCGGGCTTTTCCTGGTTGCGCTGCATGGCCCAGAAGCCGTTGGTAAGGATGTCGTCCTCCACGGTGCTGAGGCTTTGGATGGCCGAATAGCCGCAGTGGTGGTTGGTGAGCATGAGCCCGTCGGCACTCACCACCTCGCCGCTGCAGAAGCCGCCGCCCAGCCGGGCCACGGCGTCCTTCATGCTGGCCTTGTTCAGGCTGTAGATATCCTCGGCAGTAAGCTTGAAGCCCAGTGCGCGCATTTCGGCCTCGTTCACCTGCTTCAGTTTATTCAGCAGCCACATGCCCTCGCCGGCAAGGGCTGTGCTCCCGGCGATCACAGCGGCCAAGAGGAAGGAAAAGATCTTCTTCATATCAAAGTTGCAGTTCGGTTTTCGGGTAGGAAAGCTGCGGCCCGCGACCGCAGGGGCGGCGAAGTTAGCCCGAAGGAAGAACTATGCTTCCCACAAGCGGATCCAACGGCCCCATTCAGGGATGAACGGAAAACCTTGTGGTCAGTCGAGCTCGCCCACCTTGGTCCATTCCACGCCGGAGAGGAGTTTTTCCACTTGCTGCCCAAGGTCCTTGAAGGCTTGGGGCGTACCCACCCGGCCCACCACCTTCTTGTCGCGGTCCCCGGTGTTCAGCCTGATGATCAAGCTGGGCAGGTCCGTTACCGGCATATCGTATTCGTCCTGCATGCGGAAGAAGCCGCTGGCCTCGGCTGCATCCTTTAGTGCCCGCATCGTGGCGGGGTCCACCTGCCCGGTGTACCGCCCATCACGGTCGGCGAACCGGCGCCCTTCATACAGGGCTGCACCGCTTTGGAAAACGGTGAGCTTGTAGGTGGGGCAAGGGCCATAGCAGGCCGTGCGCTCGATCATGAAGTACACGCTGTCGCCAACGGCAGGTTGCGCTTGTTCCTGTTGTTGCTGCGGTGCCTGGGCCGTGGGGCTGTTATCCAGGGCGGTCTGTTGCGCCTGCGCCGCGGCCTGGGCTTCAGCCGCCCGCTGCTTGCTCTTGCAACCTGGCGCAACGGCCAGCAGCACCGCGGAAAAAAGAAGGGTTTGCATTTGCATGGTGCGAATGTAGGCGCAACCCATGGCCAATTCCATGCCATTACCGCCCGGGGGCGTGGGCTACTTTTGCCGCCCATGCCGAACGAACCGCTGACCGCGATCTCCCCCATTGACGGGAGGTACCACCAACGCACCGCGCCCTTGGCCAACTGGTTTTCTGAATTGGCCCTGATCAGGTACCGGTTACTTGTGGAGCTGCATTGGTTCCGTTTTCTGTGCGAATTGCCCCTGCCCGAGCTGGCCGGCCAGGAAACGGGGCGCTTGGCCGCGTTGGAGCAGCGCATCGGGGCGTTGTCCATTGCCGATGCACAGGCCGTGAAGACCATAGAGCGCACCACCAACCACGATGTGAAGGCGGTGGAATACTGGATGAAGGACCAACTGGAGGCCTTGGGCTTCGGCGAATCGCGCGAGTTCGTCCACTTCGGGCTCACCTCCCAGGACATCAACAACACGGCACTGCCGATGCTGCTCAAGGATTTCATCGGCACTTATTATCTGCCTGCGATCACGGCCCTGCGCGACCGGCTGCACGGCATGGCGCGGCAGTGGGCGCACGTGCCCATGCTGGCACGCACGCACGGCCAACCCGCCTCTCCCACGCGCCTGGGCAAGGAATTGGAAGTATTCACCGAGCGGCTGGACGGGCAGCTCGCCGCCTTGCGCGCCGTACCGTTCAGCTGCAAGTTCGGCGGTGCCACCGGCAATTTCAACGCACACCACGCCGCTTACCCCGAACTGGACTGGCCTGCCCTGGCCGACCGGTTCACCCGTGAAAAGCTCGGCTTGGCGCGGCAGCGCTTCACCACGCAGATCGAGCACTACGATTCCATGGCAGCCCTGTTCGACGCGCTGCGGCGGATCAATGTGGTCCTGGTGGATCTGTGCCGCGACATCTGGCAGTACATCTCCATGGATTGGTTCCGCCAGCGCGTGAAGGAAGGCGAGGTAGGCTCATCGGCCATGCCGCACAAGGTGAACCCCATCGACTTCGAGAACGCCGAGGGCAACCTGGGCATCGCCAATGCCTTGTTCAACCATTTAAGCGACAAACTTCCGGTGAGCCGGCTGCAGCGCGACCTTACCGACAGCACCGTAACGCGCAACATCGGCGTGCCGATGGCGCATACCGCCATCGCGCTGGGCTCGGTAATGCAAGGGCTGGACAAGCTGCTGCTGAACGAGGCCGCCATTGCGCGCGACCTGGACAGCCAATGGGCCGTGGTGGCCGAGGGCATCCAAACGATCCTTCGCCGCGAGGGGTACCCCCAACCCTACGAACTGCTGAAGTCGCTCACACGTGGCAAGGACCGCGTGCAGCAGGCCGACATCGCGGCCTTCATCGATGCGCTGGACGTGGCCGAACCGGTGAAGGCGCGCCTCCGCACACTAACGCCCTCCACTTATTTGGGCGTGGACCTCTTCGGCCAAGGGCCGGCCTGACTCACTTGTTGCCGGCCAGCAGGCGTTGATAGGCCACCAGGTCGGTACCGGGAATTTCCTCCAGGTCGAGCTGGCGCATGATGGTGATCACCTGCCCGCGATGGTAGCTCGCGTGGTTGTAGCAGTGCATAAGCAGCTGCCACCGGGGTTGTCGATGTTGCTGGCCGCCGGCCCGGGCATAGGAAACCAGCCCGAGCAGGGCCTCCTCATCCGTCGCCTGCACCTGGTCGCGCAGCGCAACGCTCACCTTCAGCACACTGTCGATGTGGCCGCCTACCGACAAGGCCGGCAGCCCGAAAATCCGCTGGTACCATACGTTACCCGAGTCGCGGATATGGTCCAAGGTCAGGCGCAGCGAAGGAAAACTGCTCTTCACATGGATGTCGGGCACATTCTCCTTTTCGCGCTGGATGCGCTCCACAATGCGTGTGTTCGCCCACAGGTCGTAGGCGGCGTATTGGTCGATCAGGGTCTTCATCATTTAAGAAAGGGTGGATAACGGTGTTGAAAATAAGCACAGCCCCGATCCCGCATCACATCCTGCGCGCGTTAGGTTCGCGGTTGTTGAACAGCAGCGCCATGATAGGAACCATCTTCGGCAAGAAACGGATCAGCGAGGACAAATTCGCGAACGTGTTCGTGAATGCCATCGTAGCCCTCACCGAACAAGGATTCCCCAACATCGTATCGGAATTGGAGGAGGCCCCTGAATTTGTTACCCGGCCGGTATTCGGCCCGGGCGACGATGAACTTTTCGCCCTTATCCTGTTCGCGGGCAACCTCATGGAAGCCCCCAAGCACCTGCCTGCCGGACAGGACCAACGCCTGGCACAGCACGCCTATTCCAAGTTCGCGCCCTTGCAGGACATGTCCGCCGCCGAAATGGAAACGGAGACCATTGCCATGCAACGGTTCATGGGCCGGATCAACCACCCGAGCAAGAACACGGTGTACGCCATGAGCAAGGCCGTATTCCATAAGTATGACCTGTTCCGTTTCCAGGACGCTTATTTCCGCGAGCTGAAGGCACCCAACCCCATTGTGCTGGGCCGTGTGAACAAGATGATGCAGTACTGCCTTTGGGACTGGGCGGAACTGCTGGAGGAAATGAAGGTGACGGCGTAGTCCTTTCCGGGTGTGATCACTGCAGCAGCCCCTCGGCCACGGCCTGGTCCACAATGTGGCCGCCGATGGCCAGGCAGGCGGTGGCCGCCGGCGATGGCGCGTTGAGCACATGGATGTGCCGGCCCTGGCGCTCGATGCGGAAATCGTCCACCATTTCGCCATCAGTGCCCAGCAGCATGGCCCGCACCCCCGCCCTCCCCGGCCGAATGTCGTCCATTTGCAATGAAGGCACCAGGCGGCGGAGCGTTTTCAGGAAGAGCTTTTTGCTGAAGGCCCGGCGATATTCATTGATGCCGTAGGCCATGTTGGCGAAGAACAGCCTCCAGGTGCCGCCGTAGGTAAGCGCGTCCCAGGTATCGCGCAGGTTGAAATCGGTCTTGCCGTACCCCTCGCGCTTGAAGGTGAACACGGCGTTGGGGCCGCATTCGGTGGTGCCATCGGTCATGCGCGTGAAATGCACGCCCAGAAAGGGGAAACGGGGGTCGGGCACAGGATAGATGAGGTTCTTCACCTTGTGCGCGCCCTTCTCGGTCAGCTCATAGTAGTCGCCCCTGAAGCCGACGATCTGTTCCTTCACCCCCACGCCATCGGCGCGCGCCATGCGATCGCTTTGAAGGCCCGCGCAAAAGATCACGCAACGCGCCTGGTAGCTGCCTTGCGTGGTAACCACCTCACTATGCCCCTCCGCCTGCCGTGTTGCGGTAACGCGTTCACCGGTGTGCAGTTCGCTGGCCGGGTTGATCCGCATGGCCAACTGCACCATTTTGTTGGTTGCGCCCCGGAAATCGATGATGCCGGTACAGCCCACCCAAAGCCCGGCGATGCCGCGGCAGAAGGGTTCGATCTCCTGGATCTCCCGTGCGTCGATGCGCCGAAGGTCCTCAATGCCGTTGGCGAGCCCGCGCTGGTGGATCTTTTCCAGCCGCGGCAATTCCTCGGGCGCGGTGGCCACGATGATCTTGCCGCATACGTCGTGCTTCACGCCGTGCTCCCGCGCGAATTCCACCAGCTCGCGGCGGCCCTGGGCGCAGGTGAGGGCTTTTTTGCTGCCGGGCACATAGTAGATCCCGCTATGGATCACCCCGCTGTTGTGCCCTGTTTGGTGATCGCTGAGCAGGGGTTCCTTTTCAAGCAGCAACAAGCGTTTGGTGGGGAAGCGTTGTTGAAGCTTGTACAGGGTGGCCGCACCCACGATGCCCCCGCCCACGATCACGGCGTCCCACGGGGGGCTACTGGCTGTTGTTTCCATTGGCGGGCCGAAATTACTCGCGGGCAACGGCCGGCGCTATGCGCTCGGATCGCGGTACCCGGAGCAGCAGCAACGCACCGGCCACGAAGAAGGTGCCGATGGCAATGATGGTATTGCGGATGTCACCGGTCATTTGGTTCACCACGCCAAAGGCCAGTGTGCCCAGCACCGTGGCCAGGTAGAAGGTGACATCGTAAAATGAGAAATAGGAGGCATGGTCCGCGGTGCGCGGCAGCAGTTTGGCGTATGTGCTGCGCGAAAGGGCCTGCGTGCCGCCCATCACCAACCCAACGCAGGCGGCCAGGGCGTAAAAGGCGTTCACTGTGGAGATCTGCCAGGCGGCCAGGCAAATGCTGCTCCAAACCGCCAGGCCGATGATCAAGGCGGCAATGTTGCCGAACCGGCGGCTCAAGCGCACGAACAGCATGGCCCCGAGCGCCGCAACCAATTGGATCACCAGTATGCTGATGATCAGCTCGGCATCGCTGATGGCGCCCCCATCGGGCTGCTTGATCTCCTGCTTGGCGTAGGTAACGGCCAGGTACATCACCGTTTGGATGCCCATGTTGAACATGAAGAAGGCGGGCAGGAACCGGCGTAGGCGCACGATCCCGAGCATTTCGCGCCACACGCGCCTCAGCTCGCGGTAGCCCACGGTCAATGGATCGGCCTTGGCCTCTTTGGGCACCTTGGTATTGGGCAGGTTGCGGAAAGTGACCTGTGCCCAACCGGCCCACCAAATACCCACCGACAAGAAACTGAGGCGTGCCGGCAGCCCTTTCTCATCGGGTATGCCGAACCATTGCGGCTGCATCACCATGAGCAGGTTGATCACCAGCAGGATCACGCTGCCCACGTAGCCCATGGCGTAGCCCTTCGCGCTTACGCGGTCGTGGTCCTCCGGCTTGGCGATCTCCGGCAGGTAGGCATCGTAAAAGATCAGGCTCCCGCTGAAGCCGGCGCAGGCCAGCATGAACAACACCAGGCCGGCCCAAAGGTTTTCATAGGTGAAGAAGAACAGGCCCGCGCAGCTGGCTGCACCGAGGTAGCAGAAGAACTTGAGGAAATTCTTCTTGTTGCCACGGTGGTCGGCAATGCCGGAAAGCAGCGGAACAATGGCCGCCACCAGCAGAAAGCCTGCAGAAAGCGTGTAGGACTGGAGCGAAATGGCCGGGATCCCATAAGCATCGAGCACCTTGTCGTGGCCGTTCACCAAGGTGATCGCTGCGTAATAGACCGGGAAGATGGCTGAGGTGATGGTGAGTGAATAGGCCGAATTGGCCCAATCATACATCGCCCATGCCCTGATCAGGCGGGGATCACCTTTTTGCATGGGCCGCAATGTAGGTGTGCGGCAAGGGCCGTTGCCCGGGCCTGCAACACAATTATCCACCGCGGCCGTGGCCTATTTCACCACATCCACCTCCACGCGCCGGTTCTGGCTCATGGACACCTCATCCGTTTCCTCCGCGGCGGGCTCATCACCCTTGCGGCCGGCCACGGTGATCCGCGATCCGGCCACCCCGGCGGCCACCAAATAGGCCTTTACGGCCTCGGCCCGGTCGCGGTCCAGCTCGGTAAGGTCGGGGCGCATGCGCACCTTGTCCACTTCCTTCACATCGGTATGGCCGGTGAGTTTGATCTTGATCGCCGTATTGGCCTTGAGCACGCTGGCCAGGGTGTCCAATTGGGCATTCATCGAGGGATCCACCTCTTTGTTGAACCGCTTGAAATACACGACGCTGCGGTCCACGCGCTCGGCGGGTGCCAGGCCCGGGTTATTGGCCATTTTGCGCCCATAGATGAACTCGCTTTGGTCCTTGTCGATCTGCTCGCAGGCGCACTCGCTGAGGTACTTCACCGGTTTCACGCTCACGTCATCGATGAAATAGTAGGCCACGGGTACTTGAGGGCGCACCTCGCCGCGTTGGCGGCGCACCTTCCCGGTGGTCACCTTATCGGTTGCCGCAAAATTGCCGATGATCAGGTATTGTTCGTCGCCGTTGGCCTCGTACACGCCGCATACACCCTGCCATCCCTCCACATCCTCAAAGATCTTGGTTTGCAGCGCGGGCACCTGCGGGGTGTAGGTCAGGCTCGATTCGTCCTTCTTGTTCACACCGATGCGGCTTACGTAGGCGCCAAGCCTGTCGCTGGAATATTTGCTCAGGTCGCCGAGGCTCACGTAGTAGGTCACGCAGTACTTCTGGCCTTTCTTCAACATTTGCTTCAGCTTCACCTGCAAGTAGCTGCGCGGCTGCTTGTCCATGTAGCTGTACCACACCACCCCGGCGTAATTGATGCCGCTGAGCGCGCTTTGGAACCCATAGGCATTCTTAGGTGCGTAGGCCGGCGAGTTGCCATCAATGCTTTCGCTGAACAGGTCGGCCTTGGCATTGGTGGGGCTGCCCCAATCCTTGGCCATATCGATGCCGCCCAAGCGGCGCAGCTTGCCCGAGATTTCCTCGAAGCTGCCGTTGGGCACCAGGTTCACGCTATCCGGCACTTGCTGGGCGCGAAGTGGGGTGGTGAAGAAAAGCGTGGCAAAGGAGAGCAGAAGGCAAATGCGTTGCATGCTTGCAGTTCGGTTTGTGGTGAGAGGCGGGCGAAAATAGCCCATGCAGCCCAGCCGTGTGGCAAGGAACATGCCGGAATGGCCAGGCAAGTGGCATGCAGGCCGCATGCAGCCTTGGTGAGGGGCAAAAGAAAAAGGCCACCTTTGTTCAGGCGGCCCCTTTCTTGGATATTGCAGGATCTATCAGAAATTGTAAGCTGCGCGGATGCCGAGATAGGCCGATGACGATGTACTGCTGCCAGAGCTGATCGTGCCATCATTGCTCTCGGAGGTCATCATGATCTGATAGCGAAGGCCAAGGTCTAGGCGCTCATTCACCACATAGCCGACCACCGGTGCCAAACCTAATCCATTGTTGGACACAGAGCCCCCTCCAGTAGTTGTGGTTACGCCACCGACCGTAACGGTCTCTTCCTCGAATTTCATCGTTTGGATCGCATAGCCGAACATGGCACCAACATACACCCCTTCGCGAACATCATCAAAGAAGTATTTATACTGGCCTTGGATAGGTATAACAGCACCGCTTTTGACGATGTCCTCCTTAGGGAACATGATGGTGTAGGCCACGCTTATACCAGCTAGGCCAGATGAACCGGCTTCCCGCTCATAGGTAAGGGCGGGTCCCAACCCGAATGAGTAAACCTTCCCAAGGTCTCCCATTGGCAAAGCAATGTCCAAGCCTGCAGAGAAACCGCTGTCCTGCGCCATCAAGCCACCAGCAATCGCGAAAGCGGCCAGACCGAGTGTAATCCTTTTCATGTTCTTTTGGTTTTTAGTGGGGTAAACTTAAAACCGGTCCGCAATAATCCTAATTGAAAGTTTGCTTTCCTGTGCTACTGGGCTATTGACCGCCAAATTGCCAACCGATCCCCACTTCCACCAAATTGGTCCAATTGCGCTGCCGGGCTGTACCCTCGGTACGGTCGTAACTGGGGCTTAGGCCTCGGTAGTAGCGCAGGTCCATGTCGAGGCCAAAGGATAAGGTGTACCCGATACCGGCCATGACCATGATGTCCGCTTTCTTGAAATCCTTGATGGCCGCGCTTCCTTTCTTCTTTGAAGCCTCAAAATCCTGTTGGTCCACCGCCTGGGTGACTTGTTGTCCCTGCTGGTTCTGGCCAACCACGTTTCCTTTCCATGTTACGGTCTCATCCACATTCACCTTGCCGCCCATAAGGAAGTTGAGCGAAGGGCCGGCCATGATCCGCAAGCCATCCGCCGGGCTTATGGTCAGCGGCACGGTCACCTGGAAATAGGACAGGCGCTGGTCGGTCTCCGCCCGGTAATCGCGCGTGCCGGTGAAAGCGCCCTGCCCGCCGGTGACCTCGGTGTTGTCCTTCAGGGAAATATTATCGGTCAATTCAGACTTGCCCCGCCTGAAGGAGAATGCCAATTCGGGCCGTATGCCCACCATATCGGAGAATGGAATGCCGACAAACGCGCCAAAGCCTAATCCCAGGCCCTTGGGTGTGGTGGGTGCATTTTTCGGTTCAGGTTGTAGTTTCTGCGAAGCGATCAAGTAATTCACGCCGAACTTCCCTCCCACGGTAACCTGGCCCTGTGCGCTGAACGCAACGATGGCCAGCAGGCCAGCAATGGCCATGCAGTAGTGCTTTTTCATCCTTGTTCGTTTGTGGCCAAACGTAGAATGTCCCGTCAGGGCCTACAATCCCGAAAAATGGGGAGGCACCGCGCAAAAGCAGGAAGGGCCGCCCTGTGCGGACGGCCCTTCCCGGCGTGTTTCCAAAGGGATGGTCCTATTGGTGCTTGGCGCGGATCAAGTTCAGCGCGGATCCCGCGCGGAACCATTCGATCTGCTGCTCATTGTATGTGTGGTTGCATTTGACCGTGTCCTGGGACCCATCCTTGTGGTGCAGTACCACGGTGACCTGCCGCCCTGGCGCAAACTCCGCGAGGTCGATGAAGTCGAAGCGGTCATCTTCCTGCACCTTATCGAAATCCTGTTCCTTGTCGAAGGTGAGGGCCAGCATGCCTTGCTTCTTCAAGTTGGTTTCGTGGATGCGCGCGAAGCTGTTCACCAGTACAGCGGTAACGCCGAGGTGGCGCGGCTGCATGGCAGCGTGTTCGCGGCTGCTGCCCTCGCCATAGTTCTGGTCGGCCACTACCACACTGGGCTGCTTGGCCGCCTTGTATACCCGCTGTACCGTCGGCACCTCGCCGTATTCACCGGTAAGCTGGTTCTTCACCTTGTTCGGCTCGCCGTTGAAGGCGTTGATCGCACCGGTGAGGGTGTTGTTGCTGATGTTGTCCAAATGGCCCCGGTAGCGCAACCATGGCCCGGCCATGCTGATGTGGTCCGTGGTGCACTTGCCCTTGGCCTTGATCAACAGCACCGCACCGGTGATGTTCTTCCCGTCCCATGCGGGGAACGGCTCGAGCAGCTGGATCCGGTCGCTGTCGGGTTTCACCCGCACTTCCACCGAGCTGCCGTCGGCGGCGGGCTCCTTGTAGCCGGGGTCCTCCACATCAAAGCCTTTTGGTGGCAATTCAACGCCCTTGGGCTCTTCCAGCTTGATCACCTCGCCCTTGTCGTTGGTGAGCGTATCGGTGAGGGGGTTGAATGAAAGGTGGCCGGAAAGCGCCATGGCAGTAACGATCTCCGGGCTTCCCATGAAGGCATGGGTGTTGGGGTTGCCATCGTTGCGCTTGGCGAAGTTCCTGTTGTAGGAGGTAAGGATCGAGTTCTTCCGCTCGGGGTGTTCGTTGTGGCGCGCCCACTGGCCAATGCATGGGCCGCAAGCGTTGGCCAGCACCACGCCGCCCATCTCCTCCAAGGTGCCCAATAGTCCGTCGCGCTCGGCCGTGTAGCGGATCAATTCGCTGCCGGGGGTAATGGTGAAGCCGCTCTTGGCCTTGAGGCCCTTGTCCACGGCCTGTTTGGCCACCGATGCGCTGCGGGTCATATCCTCGTAACTGCTGTTGGTGCAGCTTCCGATCAAGGCCACCTGCAGTTCCTCGGGCCAGCCGTTCTCCTTTATGGCGGCGGCGAATTTGCTGATCGGCCACGCGAGGTCGGGTGTGTAGGGCCCGTTGATGTGGGGCTCGAGCTTGTCGAGGTCGATCTCGATCACCTGGTCGAAATAGGTTTTGGGGTCGGCGTACACTTCGGGATCGCCGGTGAGGTGTTCGGCAACCTTGTCGGCCGCGTCCACCACATCCTGCCTGCCGGTGGCGGCGAGGTAGCGGCGCATGGCATCGTCGTAGCCGAAGGTGCTTGTGGTGGCCCCGATCTCGGCGCCCATGTTGCAAATGGTCCCTTTGCCCGTGGCGCTGATGCTCTGCGCGCCCGGCCCGAAGTATTCGAGGATGGCGCCGGTACCGCCCTTTACGGTGAGGATGCCGGCCACGACCAGGATAATGTCCTTGGGTGATGCCCAACCGCTGAGCCGGCCGGTGAGCTTCACACCGATGACCTTGGGCTGCTTTAGTTCCCACGGCAGGCCGCTCATCACATCGCACGCATCAGCGCCGCCCACGCCAATGGCCAGCATGCCCAGCCCGCCACCGTTGGGCGTGTGGCTGTCTGTGCCGATCATCAACCCGCCGGGGAAGGCGTAGTTCTCCAGCATCACCTGGTGGATGATGCCCGCGCCCGGCCTCCAGAAACCGATGCCGTACTTGTTGCTGATGCTCTCCAGGAATTGGTATACCTCATTGCCCTTCAGCAGCGCTTCCTGTAGGTCTTTCTTGGCACCCACACGGGCCTGGATCAGGTGGTCGCAGTGCACCGTGGTGGGTACGGCCACCTTGGGCTTGCCGGTGGTCATGAACTGCAATAGGGCCATTTGGGCCGTTGCATCCTGCATGGTCACACGGTCCGGCGCGAAATCAACATAATCCCCCCCTCTTTTGAATTCCTTTTCCGCCGGCCCGCTGGTGAGGTGGGAGTACAGGATCTTTTCGGTCAGGGTAAGCGGTCGGCCCAAGGCTTTTCTGGTCGCTGCCACCCGGTCGGGATAGCGGTCGTACACCGCTTTTATCATGTCGATATCGAAAACGTGTGCCATGGTGTTTGCTATAGTTTCTAAGGTGCAAAGGTAGTCCGCAGCCCAAGCTTGCCGCTTTTGGCCGCTCATGCCGGCTCACAATGCACTGGGCCCATCATCCGTTCCGCCGGGGCGCATGGGCACGGGCGGGCCCTTGCGCCACCACCGTGCCTTGCGCACGTGCAGGGCACCGCTGTAGATGAACGCACCGATCAGCGCTCCCGTGGCTATGGCCACCAGGATGAACAGCAGTTGCAAGATGCTCCCCGCCGTGTCCATGCCCTCGGTGGCCATGGTGGTTACACTTACCAGGCCGAAGGAGCCGGGGGCCAATAACCAGAAGGCGGGTATGATGGTCACCAGTGCCGGGGGACCTTTCAGGCGGTATTCGATCAGCAATGCCGTCAGGCTCATGACGGCTGCACCGAAAAAGGCGGTTGAGGCCCCGTCCATGAACAGGCCGGAGATGTTCTGGCCCAGGAAGGCCATGAGCATGGTGAGCATCATCCAGGGCAGCGAACGGCGCCTGCTGCTTTTGAACATGTGCAGGCCCAGGGCGAAAACGATGACCCCTGCCCAGGCCAACCAGGGGGCCGTACGCTGCACCGCCACAAAATCGGGCATGGTGCCCCCGAAAAGCCTGAACCCGCCCAGCAGGCCGAAGGCCAGCAGGATCAACTGCGCGAAACCGGCCACCAGCCGGCTGCTGCCGGATACCATATTGGCGAAGGCCAGTTCAACCACGGCCACCGTAAGCGTGATGCCCGGCAGGAAAACGATCAGTGGCGGAATAAGCAGTTGCATGGGCGGTTCCTGCACGCCATGGTTGTACAGCATGGAAACGGCCGCGGCCAGAATGAAGGCGACCGCCACCGGCATGACCGCATTCCAGGCCGGTTGCCTGCGCACCGCCACCAGCAGCAGGGCACATACCAGGCCCAGCAGGGCCACCCAGCCCAAGCCCGACCAGGTGGGCCGGATGATGAGGGCCACACCGATGGTGGTGAGCAGGTAGCCGAGCACAAAACCCAGGTCGCCATAGCGGTGCTTCATGCGCCATACCGCGTCCAGCTTCCGCAATCCGTCCTGCGGGGACAGGTGGCCGATCCGGGCTTCGCGGGCGATCTCAAGCACCCCCTCCATTTGATCGAAGCGCAGCTCGCCCACCCGGTACGGGCCGGGAGTCACTTGCACCCGGTGCTCCTGGCCTTCCTCGGATTGCACGATCAGCACAGTGGGCAGGGCGAAGACAAGGATATTGGGCTGTCCGTGCCGCTGTGCGATCAGGCCCAGGTCGCGTTCCACCAGTGCCACGGCATTGCCCGCCGCAAGTTCCGCCTGCCCCAGCCGTGCCAGGAAGTGGAGCAGTACACGTTGATCAGGCGGGGCTGATGGCATGGTGCGAAACTACCGCCGGGGCGCCCAAGCCCCGTAACGAACGAAGGCCGCGAAAACGCGGCCTTCGTTCAATGGCAAGGTCAAGCGCCTTATTCCTCGGGCACCACCTCGAAGCTGACGGTCTTTACTACCTCGCGGTGGAAGGTGACCTCTGCCTCGTACTTGCCCACGGTCTTGATGGCCTCGCCCTTGAGCTTGATGTGTTTGCGGTCCACCTCCACGCCCAGCTCCTTCAGCGCATCGCTAAGCATGATGGTGTTGACGCTGCCGAAAATGCGCCCCTTCTCGCCCACCTTGGCGGGGATCTGGATGCTTTGATCGGCGAGCTTGGCCGCGTTCTGCTCGGCCACGTCGCGCAGTTGTGCCTCCTTGTGGGCGCGCTGCTTGAGCGTTTCGGCCAGTTGTTTCTTTTCGCTGGGCGTGGCGGCCACGGCCAGTTTGCGGGGGAGCAGGAAGTTACGGGCGTAGCCGTCCTTCACCTTCACCAGGTCGTTGGCGAAACCGAGATGCTCCACATCTTGTTTGAGGATCACTTCCATGGTTCTCTTTTCTTACTTGAGCATGTCGGCCACGTAGGGCATTAGCGCCAGATGGCGGGCGCGTTTCACGGCCTGGGCCACACGCTTCTGGTATTTCTGGCTGGTGCCGGTGAGGCGGCGGGGCAGGATCTTGCCCTGCTCGTTCACCAAACGCAGCAGGAAATCGGCGTCCTTGTAATCGATGTAATGGATCCCAAGCTTCTTGAAGCGGCAATACTTCTCTTTCTTGGTCTCAATGGCGATGGGGGTGAGATAGCGGATCTCGTTGCTGCTTCCGCCTGACCGCGCAGGGGCCGCAGTGGATTCCGTGGTAGCGGTGCTGGTTTCTTCGCTCATGTTGTTCAGGCGTTGGCTTTTTTCGAACGTGCTGTGCGGCCACCCTCGCCGGCCTCATGCCCACCCCGGTTGGGGCGGCTTTCGGCAAAGGCAATGTGGTGCTTGTCCATGGCCACCGTAAGGAAACGGATCACCCGTTCATCGCGGCGGAATTCAGTCTCGAGCTTGGCGATCAACGCGGGATCGCATTCAAACTCAAGCAGGTGGTAGAAGCCCGAGGACTTCTTCTGGATGGGATAGGCGAGCTTGCGCATCCCCCAGTTCTCTTCATGGCGGATCTTTCCATGGCCTTCCTTCAGAAGGTCTTTGAACTTGTTTACCGTCTCCTTCGCCTGATCCTCAGACAAAACGGGAGTTAAAATGAAGACGGTCTCATACCTGTTGGTCATTGGCCTCTTGGTAAAATTGGGGTGCAAATGTAGAAAATCCGCTGGATCATTCAATATCAACGGCAAAGCCGCATTGGGCGGGGCAATGCCGCGGCACCCCGGTCAAAAACGCCCAGCACCACGGCCACGCGGCCGGTCCGCGCCCATGCAGGTTGCGCCCAACGCGCGGCAGCAGGCCCAGGTCCGGGCCGGCTTACCTTAGCGCCGCACATGGAACGATACGTGGTAAGCGCGCGGAAATACCGCCCCGAGACCTTTGACACCGTAGTTGGGCAGCAGCACGTAACAGGCACCTTGCTGAACGCGGTGCGCACAGGCCATGTGGCCCAGGCCTTCCTGTTCACCGGGCCCCGTGGCGTGGGAAAAACCACCTGCGCCAGGATCCTGGCCCGCACCATCAATTGCGAAAACCTCAACGCGGACCTCACCACCTGCGGGACATGTCCCTCATGCAGGACCTTCGAGGAAGGCCATTCACTGAACATCTTCGAGCTGGATGCCGCCAGCAACAACAGCGTGGAGGACATCCGCAACCTGATCCAGCAAGTGCAGATCGCGCCACAAGTGGGCACCAAGAAGGTGTACATCATCGACGAGGTGCACATGCTCAGCCCGGCAGCTTTCAACGCATTCCTGAAAACGCTGGAAGAACCTCCCTCCTACGCCATTTTCATACTCGCCACCACCGAGAAGCACAAGATCCTGCCTACCATCCTAAGCCGGTGCCAAGTATTCGACTTCCGGCGCATCACCGTGGGCGACATTTCGGACCACCTGGCCAAGATCGCCCGGGAGGAAGGCATTGCCGCAGAACCGCAGGCCCTGCACACCATTGCCCAAAAGGCGGATGGCGGGCTGCGCGACGCCCTGAGCATCTTCGACCAATTGGTGAGCTATGCGGGGAACAGCCTCACCTACAGCGATGTGCGCGAGATCCTCAATGTGCTGGACCAGGAACAGTATTTCGCGCTTACGGAACACCTGCTGAACGGCGACACGGCGGCCGCGCTGATCCTGTTCAACGAGATCCTATTCCAGGGCTTCGATGGGCATTTGTTCATCGCCGGCCTGGCCCGCCATTTCCGCGACCTGCTGGTAAGCCAGGACCCGCGCACCATCCCCTTGTTGGAAGTAAGCGAGGAGCAGCGCGCACACTATGCTGCACAGGCCAAGGCCGTGCCACGCGAAAGACTGGTCCAATGGATGGCCCAGTTGAGTGCGGTGGACAACCAGTACAAGAACAGCAAGGAACCGCGGCTGCTGGTGGAACTGGCGCTCATACAATTGGCACAAGGACCCGAACGCGCCGCTACACCCGCACCGTCACCCGCCCCGGTGGCCGAAAAAAAAAATCCTGAACTGAGCCGTGCCACCCCTGCCCCACAGGTGGCGGCCATTACGCAGGCAGCAAAACCGGCAGCACCTCCGGCATCGCCACCAGCTACCCGCCGGGTGGCGGGGGCCGTTTCCATCCGCAAGCACCTGGACCCGCCGCCCGCGCAAGCCGCATTGGCGGACCAGCCCGGCATGCAACCGGGAGCTGCGGACAGTGTGGACATGCCGGGCCGGGAACTGAACCAAGCCCTGCTCCTCAGGGCCTGGCAACAACATGCCGAGCAACTGAAGCGGGAGCACCGCACCAGCATGTACGCCACCCTGATGACCAATGACCCGGTGATCACGGGACCGCGCAGCATATCCTTCAGCATTGTGAACACCGTGCAGGAAAACTACATGCGCGAGGAAAAGCCCGCACTGCTGGGGCATTTGCGCCGGTCATTGGGCATACCCGACCTTGAATTGGCCGTGCAGAAGAACGATGCCGAAAAAGTGCGGCCCCGGTACACGCCCAAGGACCGCTTCATGATCATGGCCGAAAAAAACCCGGCCCTGTTCAAATTGAGGGAAGACCTGGACCTGGACCTGGGCCAGTGACCGGTGCAGCGTAGGCGGCGATATTGGACGGACCAAGGTGGTCCGCCGCGAAACGGTACCTTCGCGGCCCGAAAACCAGACCATACAACATGCAGAAGATCAAGGTGGCCAATCCCGTGGTGGAGATCGATGGTGATGAGATGACCCGCATCATCTGGAAATGGATCAAGGAACAACTGATCCTGCCCTATGTGGATGTGCCGTTGGACTACTACGACCTGGGCATTGAGCACCGCGACAGCACCAACGACCAGGTGACCATTGATGCGGCCCATGCGATCCAAAAGCACCATGTGGGCATCAAGTGCGCCACCATTACGCCCGATGAGGCCCGTGTGGAGGAATTCGGCCTGAAGCAGATGTGGAAAAGCCCCAACGGCACCATCCGCAACATACTGGGCGGAACGGTCTTCCGGGAACCCATTGTGATCAACAACATACCGCGGCTGGTGCCCGGCTGGACACAGCCCATCGTGATCGGCAGGCATGCCTTCGGCGACCAGTACCGCGCCACCGACGTGGTGATCAAGGGCAAGGGCAAGCTCACCATGACCTTCACCCCCGAAGAAGGCGAGCCCTCCACTTGGGAGGTCTACCAATTCAAGGGCGATGGCGTGGCGCTGAGCATGTACAATACCGACGAAAGCATCGAGGGTTTTGCGCACAGCTGCTTCAACCTGGCGCTGGAAAAGAAATGGCCCCTCTACCTGAGCACCAAGAACACCATCCTCAAAAAGTACGACGGGCGGTTCAAGGACATTTTCGAGGAGATCTTCCAAAAGCACTACAAGGCAGATTTCCAGAAGGCGGGCATTACCTACGAGCATCGGTTGATCGACGACATGGTGGCCAGCGCACTGAAGTGGAACGGCGGCTTCATTTGGGCCTGCAAGAACTACGATGGCGATGTGCAAAGCGATATCGTGGCACAGGGCTTCGGCTCGCTGGGCCTGATGACCAGCGTGCTGCTGACGCCCGACGGCAAGACCATGGAGGCGGAGGCGGCGCACGGCACGGTTACCCGGCATTACCGCATACACCAACAAGGCAAACCCACCAGCACCAAGCCCATCGCCAGCATCTTTGCCTGGACGCGCGGCCTGGCCTTCCGGGGCAAATTGGACGGCAACCAGGCACTGGTCGATTTTGCACACCTGCTCGAAGCGGTGTGCATCCGCACGGTGGAGGCCGGTAAAATGACCAAGGACCTCGCCGTCACCATCCACGGCGACAAAGTGATGCCCGAGCACTACCTCACCAGCGAAGGCTTCATGGCCGCATTGCGCGAGGAATTGGAAAAGGGAATGCGCTGAACCGCGTTCAGAACAACAAGCAACGGAGGGCCGCCTGCAGGCGGCCCTCCGCTTTTTCAGCCCCGGCCACCGAATAACTTCATGGCTTCCTTTGGGCCCTGTCCCCAATGGGATCATAGGGCAGCCCATCCACGCCCTGAAACATGCAGTACCAACAATACACCGGGATCCGCTGGGCCGCACTGGCCGTGTATGTATGCACGGCCTGGTACAGCACGGGCTTCCATGCCGCCGATGAGCACTACCAAGTGATCGCATTCGCAGCCCATAAACTTGGCCTGCAACCAGCATCGCCCATGCCCTGGGAATATTCCGCCGGCATACGCTCCGCCTTTTTGCCGGCCTTGGCATGGGCCGTGTTCAAGGTCGCCAGGTGGGCAGGCCTGCAGGATCCATTCCTCTGGATGTTCGTGCTACGCGCGATCACCGCCCTGCTGGCCTGGGCCACCGTGGTGCATTCCACCCGTGCGCTGTCGCCCTTGTTCCCCGCGAAAATGCAGCGGCCTTTCCGGCTCCTCTCCTATTTCCTGTGGTTCCTGCCCTTCCTTTTCGCACGCTTCGCGGGCGAAACCTGGAGCGGGCTTTTCGCCTTATTGGCCATAGTTGGCCTAATGGATCCGGGGACCGTCAAATACCGCTACTGCCGCACCGGGATCCTCTTCGGCCTGGCGTTCTTGTGCCGTCCGCCCACCTTGGCGTTGGCCCTTGGCGCCGTGGCCTGGCTCGCCATGGTGGAAAGGATCCGGATGGCCGCCATGGTGCAGCTTTGCCTGGGCCTGGCAGCGACGTTCATGCTCGGCATCGGGATCGATCATTGGTTTTATGGCAAACCCGTGTTCACCGCATGGAATTACCTCCATACCGGCATCCTGGGACACCCGGACCATCCCTTCCAACCTTTCGCCTGGTGGTATTATCCCGCCTGGGTGTTGAAGTATGCCGGGCCACCCATTGGCGCCCTGATCCTTACGGCCTTTGGTATGCTGCTTTGGAAACAGCCCAAAAGCCTGCTTGCCTGGTGCATGGTGCCCTTCCTGCTGCTTCATTTGGCCCTGTCGCATAAGGATCTGCGATTTTTCTATCCATTGGCACCGCTGCTGCCGCTGCTTTTGGCGAAAGCGTGGCAATTGGCGAAACCGGAACGGATGCCGGCCCGTGCAAGCGGTGCCTTGCGCGTGCTGCTGCTCGTGGCCGTGGCCTATAACCTGCTTGCGCTTGCCGTGGTAGCAACCTCCCCGGCAGGAAATGGCAGTGCAAACCTGGCGCGTGTGCTGCACGCACGCTATAAAGGACAACAGGCACGGCTGAACTACCCCTCGGAAGGAACAAACGCGTGGACCATCCGCATCCCGCCATTTTACCTGCCGCCCACTTTCACGGACAGCCTGGTGGCCGATGCCTGCGGGCCACTTTCAGCCCCTGGCAAAACGTTGCAATTGCTCATTGACGACCAAGCCGTGGGCAGTTGCACAGGCCCCGCAGGGGTGCAATGGCTGCCGGTGGCCAAGGCGTTGCCACCATGGAAGGCCTGGGCACACAAAGCCTATGACCTTGAAGATGCGCGGCCTGTTTGGAAGCTGTACCAACGCGCCAACAGAAGCACCCCAGACCTAACTTCGGCGCCATGAACAGGGTGCTGCTTACGCTGATGACCGGCTTGGGGCTCCTCGCCCAATTGCAAGCTCAGGACAGCACCGCCGCAAAAACGCGCCCTGCCAAGGAAACGGTCCCGCTGAAGGACCGGATCTGGTTCGGGGGCGGGCTGGGCCTGAGCTTCGGCACGGTTACGGCCGTTCAGGTGGACCCGATGGTGGGTTATTTCGTCGATCCGGCACGCAAGCTCTCTTTCGGCCTTGGCCCCAGTTACAACTATTTCCAGGACAACCGTTTCAATCCGCCGTATTCCATGAGTGCCTACGGGTACCGGCTATTCGGCCGTTTCCGCCCGTTGGAACCCCTCTTCCTGCACACCGAATTCCTGCACCTCAACACCGAGCCCTACTCCTACTTCAACAACCAGGAAGGCCGGATCTGGGTGCCGCACCTGCTGCTGGGTGGCGGTTATGTGCAATCGGCCGGCGGTAATGTGGCGTTCTATCTGCAGGTGCTTTTCGAGGTACTGCAGGACCCCAACAGCTTTTACGCGGGCCAAGGACCGATCCTTAGCGGTGGCGTGGGTTTCGGGTTTTAGGCGCAGGTGTATCCGCTCACAGATCGACGTGAATATCTGCGTGGCATCCTGCTTCAGCGCCAAGAAGGTCCTGAAAAAAGGAAGCCCGCCAAGGCAATCCCGTTGGCACGGGTGATCGCCTCAGCGGGCTTCGGGGTGGAGCCGGAGGGATTCGAACCCTCGTCCAAACGACCGTACCACGAGCTTTCCACATGCTTCTTCCATCATTGGTTTTCGGAAGCAGGCCGGGGATGGACACCCTACCTTGCAGCTTAGGTCTTGTTTCTCATCGGCGCTTCAGACCACCACGCCGACCAGCATCCCAGGTTGAACCCCTTGATCGGGAAGGAGGGTTGCGGGCCTCCCCGAGGAGTACTTGCCCCCGCTACTGTTGTTCACGGGGTAAAGCCATCTAGCCTGGGGCTATTAGGCAGCAAGTGCGTAGTCAGTGTTGCCGGTTAAGGCTTGAAGATCGAGATTTAAGAGCCGTATCCCCAATGCTCTGCATGCTTACACGCACTACGTAGCCGCTGTCGAAACCATGTCGGCCCCATTGCGGAAAGTGCTTTCCAAAGAACCCTGCAAAGATACGCCATTCCTGCAAAAAACGTGCCCGGACGGACTTACCGGGGCAATACGGTTCCGCGGGCACCGCTGCCTGTTCTAATTTCGCGGCCCCATTACCATGTTCAAGAAAATAGGCATCATCAAGGAAGGCAAGGTTCCGCCGGACCGCCGCGTGCCCCTCACCCCCAAACAATGCCGCGAAACCATGCTGAAAGGCGTGGACATTGCAGTGCAGCGCAGTACGGTGCGGGCCTACGCCGACCAGGAATACACCGCCATGGACGTGCGCGTGACCCATGACCTCACCGACCGCGACCTGATCATTGGCGTGAAAGAAGTGCCCCTGGACATGCTGATGGCCGAAAAAGCGTACTTGTTCTTCTCCCATACCATCAAGAAACAACCCCACAACGCCGAGCTGCTTCGCACCGTGTTGGAGCGCAAGATCACCCTGCTCGACCACGAGCTGCTCACCGATCCCCAAGGTAACCGCGTGCTGGCGTTCGGCCGCTGGGCCGGTGTGGTGGGCGCCTACAATGCATTCAGGGCCTGGGAAGTGGCCCAGGGAGGGCCGGCCACCCTGAAGCCTGCCCACGAATGCCACGACAGGCTGGAGATGGACACGCACCTCTCGCAGTACCAGTTGCCCAAGGACCTGCGGATCGTGCTCACCGGCACGGGCCGCGTGGGCAAGGGGGCCATGGAAACCCTTGACCAGGCAGGAATTGCCCGCGTAACACCGGAGGCCTTCCTTCATTCCAGGGCTGAAGGGCCGGTTTACACCGTGCTGGGCAGCAGCGACCTGTACCGGCGCGATGATGGCAAGCCCTTCGATCGGGCCGCTTTCCATGCCGACCCGCGGGGCCACCACGCGGTGTTCCTGCCGTATGCCAAGCGCGCGCACATTTACATCGCCTGTCATTTCTGGGACGCGCGCGGCCCCAAGATCCTGAGCGCCGAGGACCTGCGCGAACCGGGCCTTTCACTGCGCGTGGTGGCCGACATCAGTTGCGACATCGGAGGCCCGATCGACAGCACGCTGCGCGCCACCACCATCGACCATCCCTTCCTGGGCTACGACACCCGGACCGGCGAGGAGTGCCCGGTGGGCAGGCCTGGGAGCATCACCGTAATGTCCGTGGACAACCTGCCCTGCGAATTGCCCCGCGATTCCTCCAAGTCGTTCGGCCGCGACCTGCTTACGCATGTGATGCCGCACCTGACCGGTGAGGACAGCACGGGTATGATCGAAAGGGCCACCATCGCCAGCAACGGCAAGCTCATGCCCCGGTTCGAATACTTGGCCGACTATGCGGCCGGCCCCTTGAGCGTGTGAGGCGGCCTACACCACGGTAAGCCGGCCTTCCTGCACTTCCACCGCCGCCTCCAGCATGAAATAGGTGGTAAAGGGCCCCAAAGGGCTGCAGCTCCCCTTCAACGGAATGGTGCTTTTGCGGGCCAACGTCAACAGGCCAAGCCCTGCCCCACCCCTACGCGATCGCAGGTTGTTGGCCAGCGACTTCAAATACTGCTCCTTCAGGTCCTGCGGCTCCATCATGTTCAATACGGAGATCCGGTCTGCCAGTACAAGACCCGCCGCGAAGGGCACCGCATTGCCCGTGGCCAGGCGGTAGCCGCGGCCATGGTGCACCAACAGGGCGAATGAGCCACCGGACATGATGGGCAGCTTGTGCCGCTGCAGGTTGTCAACCGCCTCCATCACCACTTGCAGAATGCGCTTGCGCACCCCGATCGCCATTCCGCGCGCCACGCAATCCGCCTCGGCCATGCCCATCAAGCGGGCAACATCATCGGTGCCCACCGCGCCCAAATGCTGGAAAACGACCACGGCGGAGGCATCAGACAGGAAACGGTTCTTTACCTCCTGCAGCCAACGGTGCTCGATCTCGGGAAGGGGGATCACGCCATCCATGCCAAATGCAATGCCGCACGCTTCTACGCGATCTCCTCCCCTATGTTCCCCGCCGCGCCCAACATTTGCAGGCCCGAACTGTTACACCATTACTTGTTTCCTTTACGGCCACGGCGAACACGCCTCTTCCATGAAAGCACACACCCTCACCTTGCCCGGCCTGGCCCTTGTGCTGCTGGCCGGTTGCCAAATGAATTGCGTGGACGGCACCGGCGCCGTGGAACAACGCACACTTGAGATCAGCAGTTTCACCGGCATAGAAGTGGACGGGTCCATCCACGTGTTCATGGAAAAGGGCGCGGCACAGACAGTAACGGCCACCGCACCAACCGACCTGCTCGACCTGCTGAACACCAAGGTGAAAGGCAACACGTGGCAGATCAGCACCTCGAAATGCTGGCGATCCAACCAGCCCTTCATTGTGCACATCACCACGCCGGGCCAGATCAATGCGATCAATGTGCAAGGCAGCGGCGATGTAACCTCTGCCGATGTTTTCGGCAGCGGCCGCACCCGGCTGGCCGCCAGTGGCAGCGGCTCCATTGAGGTGACGGGGATCAATGAGAAGAAGCTGGAAACGGCCATCTCGGGCAGCGGCTCCATAAAAGTGGCCGGCACTTGTTCCATGCTCGATGCCAAGATCTCCGGCAGTGGCGATCTGGTGGCCAAGGAGCTGGCAGCCAACGAGGCATCGGTAAAGATCTCCGGAAGCGGTGACGCCACCCTTACCGCGATCAGCAAATTGGATGCACGGGTTTCCGGCAGTGGCGAAGTGAAATATGCGGGCAAGCCCGATGTTTCCTCCAAGGTGTCCGGAAGCGGCGCGGTAACGCCCCTGCCATGAAAAAATGGGCCGTTGCCATACTGGCCTTGGCAGCAGCATGTGCTGGCCCGGAAAGGCCGAAGGACACGCCCACCCGCGCCGTGCCCGCCATCCAGGGCGCCAAGCGTTTCAACCTGGTGGAGCTGGACCTGGAGGATGACAATGTGGTGCATGACACCCTGCTCATCTACACCACGCACGCCTTGGGCAATGGCCATTACATCATGGCGGCGCGCAACCAGCACGAAACGCGCGAAGGGCTGATGCTGCTGTTGTACGAACCGGGCCCTGACAGTTCGGCCCGGGTGATCGCCAAATCCAAACCGGCCTACGATAGTGAAGTGATGTTCCCCACCTTCTTTTCAACCGGGGACACGGCCGATGGGTGGATCATACTGGCCAACTATGGCGGTTGGGACAGCTGGGGGCAGAATGTGTTTTGGTTGAAGGACCGCCAATTCCATGACCTGGGCTGGCTGGATGTGGCGCGGAGGACATGGGTGGCCCGGCTGGACAGCGTTCAACAAAAGCGCGGGAACATCGCGCCCTTCACCACCGTGGAAGGACGGGGCGGCGAATTCAACTTCACGTTCACCACGGACAGCGTGCAGCTTTATGACGATCTGCGCGGCCACCCGGAGATCATGCTACCATCCGGCCGCATCGGCTATCGCTACGCCAACGGCCACATGCAGCTGTACATCGACGGACAAGGCCGCGAACGCTTGGCGCCGCTGTAACCGGCCCTGCCATACCGCTTGCAAAAGGTAGGCTTGCATACGAACCCGCTTATCTTCGGGCGTTCGCCCATGAAACCCGAGGAAACCATCGATCACCCCATACGGTGGGCCTGGCACCGCCTCAAACGGCGCTACGGGGAAGCGGCCGCCAAGCACGGCGGCAACATGAGCATCGGGTATGTGCTGCTCAACATCGAACCGCAGGGAACGCCCAGCACCAAGCTGGGGCCGAAAATGGGCATGGAGCCGCGAAGCCTCACCCGCACCCTGCGGAAGATGGAGGTTGAAGGACTGATCAAGCGCGAAGGCCACGACCAGGACCGGCGCTTGGCCCTGGTGAAATTGACCGCCAAGGGCAAACAGATGCGCGACATCAGCAAACAGACCGTGATCGACCTGAACCATTTGCTGCAGGCACACATCACCAAGGAAGAAATGCAGGCCTTCCGTGCCACCATGGCCAAGATCAACGGCGTGCTGGACAACGGGGACCTATTCACATGGAACAACACCGCGAAACAGGTAGGGAAATGAGCAAAAGGAACATCCGTAAAGTGGCCGTGCTCGGAAGCGGCGTAATGGGAAGCCGCATCGCATGCCATTTCGCGAACACCGGCGCAGAAGTGCTGCTGTTGGACATACCCGCCAACGGAAAGGACGGCGCACCGGCCAAGGGCCAGGAGGCGAACAAGATCGTGAACGACGCCTTGGCGGCGGCCGTGAAAAGCAATCCTGCCCCGCTGTACAGCAAGGCCTTCGCCCAGCGGATCACCACCGGCAACTTCAGGGACGATATGCCCCGGATCAAGCAATGCGACTGGGTGATCGAGGTGGTGGTGGAAAAACTCGACATCAAAAAGCAGGTGATGGCCGAAGTGGACAAGCACCGCGCCCCGGGAACATTGATCACCACCAACACCAGTGGCATACCCATACAGGCCATTGCCGAAGGCCGGAGCGAGGACTTCCGCAAGCACTTCTGCGGAACGCACTTCTTCAACCCGCCACGGTACCTGCCCCTGTTGGAATTGATCCCCGGACCCGGGACCGATCCCGGGGTGCTAGCCTTCCTGGAGGAATACGGGCAGCGCGTGCTCGGCAAAGTGACCGTGGTAGCAAAGGACACGCCCGCGTTCGTGGCCAACCGCATCGGCGTGTTCGGCATCATGGACGTTTTCCACCTCGTGGCCGAAATGGACCTGACCGTGGAGGAAGTGGACCGGCTTACCGGACCGGTGATCGGCCACCCCAAAAGCGCAACATTCCGCACGGCCGACGTGGTGGGCCTGGATACCCTGGTGAAGGTGGCCGAAGGAGTGAAGACCAACTGCCCCGAGGATGAGCGCAACAAGCTGTTCAGCATACCGGAATACCTGCGCACCATGCTCACCAAGGACATGCTCGGCAGCAAGACCGGCAAGGGCTTCTATTACAAGGACCGTAGCTCCAAGAAAGGCGAGATCCTTCCGCTCGACCTCAAAACCCTTGAATACAAACCCCAGGTAAAACCGAAATTCGACACCCTGGCCACGGCAAAAAAGGTGGACGACCTGCGCGAACGGCTCAAGGTGGTGTACCACGGAAGCGACAAGGCCGGCGAGTTCTACCGGCGCACCTTCCATGCACTCTTCGCCTACGTCAGCAACCGTGTGCCGGAGATTAGCAACGAACTGTACAAGATCGACGACGCCATGCGGGCCGGCTTCGGCTGGGAGCTGGGCCCCTTTGAGACCTGGGACGCGATCGGCGTGAAAGAGGCACTGGAGGCCATGCGGAAAAGCGCCCAGGCCGCGGAAAACCCCGTGGCCCCATGGGTGGATGAAATGATAGCGGCCGGCCACCACACATTCTACCGCACGGAAAACGGCAAACGCCTGTACTACGATCCCGCCAGCAGGCAATACAGGCCGGTGCCGCGGCCGGAAGGCCTGATCGTATTGCAGGACCTGCCCGAGAGCGCGGTGGTATGGAAGAACAAGGCAGTGACCGTGCACGACATCGGCGACGGCATCCTGTGCGTGGGCTGGAAGACCAAGATGAACACCTTCGGCGGCGCCGTGCTGCAAGGACTGAACAAGGCCGTGGACCTGGCCGAGGAAGGATACAAGGGCCTGGTGGTGTACAACGAAGGCCCGTTGTTCAGCGCCGGCGCCGATGTGGGCATGATCTTCATGATGGCCGTGGAACAGGAATACGACGACCTGCACATGGCGGTGCGCACCTTCCAGAACACCACCATGCGCATGCGCTACAGCAGCATACCCGTGGTGGTGGCACCACACCAGCTTTGCCTGGGCGGCGGCACCGAATTGTGCATGCATGCGGACAAGGTGGTGGCCCACGCGGAAACCTACATGGGCCTTGTGGAATTCGGCGTAGGCGTGATCCCCGGCGGTGGCGGCACCAAGGAATTCGCGCTGCGCCTCAGCGACGAGCTCAAGCAGGGCGACATCCGCATCAACCGCATGCGCGAGCGCTTCCTCACCATAGGGCAGGCCAAAGTGAGCACCAGCGGCGAAGAAGCCTTTGAACTCGGGTACCTCCGCCCCGGCCAGGACGAAGTGATCATCAGCCGGCAGCACCAATTGGCCTACGCCAAGCAATGCGCCCTCGCGCTATGGAACAAAGGCTATGCAAAACCCGCCCCCCGCAAAAACATCACGGTACTGGGGCAAGAGGGCCTCGGCATTGTGTACGTGGGGGCGAACAGCATGCAAAGCGGCAACTACATCAGCGAGCACGACGCATTCATCAGCCAAAAGCTCGGCCACGTCATGTGCGGCGGCGACCTCAGCGAACTCACCCAAGTGAGCGAACAGTACCTGCTGGACCTTGAGCGGAACACATTCGTGGAATTGTGCATGCAGCGGAAAACGCTGGAGCGGCTCCAAAGCATCATCACGAGCGGGAAAGTGTTGCGGAACTGATGAACGCCGTAAAGCATAGAGATTGTTGGGGCGTGCCCCCGCCTCAAATGCAGGCGGGGTCCGGCTATCCGCTGTACTCCTCGCTCGTTCCTCGCTGCGGGGTGCCGCTCCTATCCGTCACGCAAACTGCGCAGTCACAGCAACCATGAGCACAGCCCTCCAGGAAAAAGCCATTGGCAAAATCATTAAGGTTGGTCAGGCCGATCACATCGACGCGATGCTGAACCACGGCGAGGTGTATTTGAACGCGGTGAATTGGTTTCGACAAGCAGACAAGAACACCGAGCGTTTTGACCGAATGGAGGGCGCCACAGAGATCGATCAAGTCACTTGGATCAAGCTTCGTGATGATGCGGGCAACGAATTCGAATTCTCTCAAACAGATCATCCTCGGCATGACCCCAAGTACGGAGTCCTGCAGTCCGCACACAAATTGACATTTGAGGAAAGCATCAATGGTAACATCTTTTCCTGCACGGGGGTTGCCGTCGGCGAGGAACACAAGTTCAAGAAGCTCGATAGACGATCCAGCCAATTTGGCGACTCAGTATTACTCATCCAGAGCCAAAAGCAATTCTTGAACCGTGTAGATGCAAAACTGAGAGAACTCAGCTATGAATACGAATGCAGACTTGTAGAGTACTTCGACTCCAGCAGTTTCATCGGAATGCTGGATTTATTTAGAAAGAAAATCTTCCATTCTTATCAAAACGAACTTAGAATCTGGATCAAGAATGATTCGGACGAGCCCATCACATTTAAGCTGGGACCACTTAGCGACATTGCAATTGCATTCAGTATCGACGGCATTCTGGAATCGGCCTGATTCAATGATCCATCCACCAATACCAGAACTAATCATCCGCGTGAAGGATGGGAGCGGAAAGCGCGCAGGCCTGATCGCGATGAGAAACGACGAAGCAACATGCCGAGGACTTGCAGCGGCTGGCCCTACGGCGTTGCTCCTGAGCAGAGCCAGCGAATTGACTTGCCATGCCTAAGACAAGCCGCCTTCGCCCCATCGATATCGAGATCGACAAGTTGACGAACTCGATCGAGGATGCCGCCACCGGCAAGTCGGTGCCAACGCATGTGGGCCGTGTGCTACCGCATGACAGATCGCTCCGGGCCAAGGACTGGCGATTCGACTGGATGAAGGAGCTTGAACAGCAACACCACGAGGTCTATGCGTTGACCGCTGAACCCCACCCCGGCTTGGTGCAAGGATTGATCAGCGTGGAGGACAAAGGCGACCACATTCACATGCACTTACTGGAAAGTGCTCGGTTCAACCAAGGAAAAGGCAAGTTATTTCTCGGTGTCCCGCTCAACTTGATCGCCCATGCCTGCCGTATTGCATTCATGCGGGGCCATGGCGGGGTGGTATCTTTCGTAGCCAAAACGAGGCTTCGTCAACACTACATCGACACAATAGGCGCTGAAGTGCTGCGGGGCAACCGGCTCTTCATCAGCTCCACACGCGCAGCCGAACTCGTTGAACGCTATTTCAAAGGGCAATGAAGGCGAAACCCATCCTCGAACCCCGGAACGTTGACCTCACCATCGATGGTGGCGACCTGTCAGCAGCGGACCTGAAGACATTCCGCGCCATGCTTCATGAGCGAAGAACGGAGATCGCTCGCGCTCAGGCGAAAGCAGATGACCAACCTTGGATGTTGGAACGTGTTCCAACGCTGCAACAACTGGTGGCCATGCAGCACAAACAGGAAAAGGCAGACCAAGGCAAACGAAGACCATTGCGCGAGGGCATCATCGACATGGATGAGAGCGGGATCGGCGGGAGTTCAACCGAACAAGAGGATGCGTACGCCAGCGCATACATCTGGAGTGCCCGGCAGCCTGATAAGAGATACCACGACATAGAGCAATTGCTTAGCATCGCCCACGAACCGGCACCGGGTCGGGGCACGGTCAAACCGAAGAACAGACCCAACAAAAAATGAACGCATACATCATCTCCGGATTCCGCTCCGCAGTAGGCAAAGCCCCGCGCGGCAAATTCCGTTTCACCCGCCCGGACGATCTGGCCGCGCATGTGATCCGGCACCTGATGGCGTCGGTGCCCGATCTTGCTCCTGAGCAAGTGGACGACGTGATCGTGGGCAACGCCACCCCAGAGGCCGAGCAGGGGCTCAACATCGGGCGCATGATCAGCCTGCTGGCGTTGGACACCGAAAAGGTGCCGGGCATGACGGTGAACCGCTACTGCAGCAGCGGCAGTGAAGTGATCGCCATTGCCTCCGCGAAGATCCATGCCGGCCTCGCCGATGTGATCATTGCGGGCGGCGTGGAATGCATGAGCCCCATCCCCTTTGGCGGTTGGCGCATTGTGCCGAACCCGAAAGTGGCCAAAAGCGATCCCACCCATTACTGGGGCATGGGCCTTACCGCAGAGGCGGTGGCACGCGAATTCAAGGTGGGCCGAGAGGAGCAGGACGAGTTCGCATTGAAAAGCCAGGAAAAGGCGCTGGCCGCCATAGCCGCAGGCCGGTTCAAGGAGGAAATCGTGCCCTATATCGTGGAGCGGGCATTCCTTGACGAGAACGAGAAGCGCCAAGTGGAATCGTATGTGGTGGACACGGATGAAGGGCCGCGCCCAAGCACGCTCGAGGGCTTGGCCAAGCTGAGGCCCGTGTTTGATGCCAAAGGCACCGTGACAGCGGGCAACAGCAGCCAAACCAGCGATGGGGCCGCCTTTGTGCTGGTGGTTAGCGAGCGCATGCTGAAGCAACTGGATGTGCAGCCCATCGCACGCCTGATGAGCTACCATGTGGCCGGTGTTCCGCCACGGATCATGGGCATCGGTCCCGCAGCCGCGGTGCCCAAGGTGCTCGAACGGGCCGGCCTGAAGCTGAAGGACATTGAGCTGGTTGAGCTGAACGAGGCATTCGCCAGCCAAAGCGTGGCCGTGATCCGCGAGCTTGGGCTGGACCCGGACATCGTGAACGTGAATGGCGGTGCGATCGCACTGGGGCATCCGCTGGGGTGTACGGGCACGAAGCTGAGCGTGCAACTCTTTAATGAGATGAGGCGCAGGAAGCAGAAGTACGGCGTGGTGACCATGTGTGTAGGAACCGGGCAGGGCGCTGCGAGCGTGTTTGAGTTGTTGAATTGACCGGATCACCAATCACCTTTTGAAGGCATGCAGAAGGATGAGCCTTTCGCACAACCGTTATTTCGGCCTCATTCCAGCCTGAAGCGCCCCACTAACTCGTACCGCTCCCCTGCCAGCATGAGCCGCTTCATCAGCACCACCTCCTCCACCCGCTCTTCATGCTGAAGCCTGTGCGGGGCAAGCATTTCCCAGGCCGTCCGGAACTTATGGGGCTTCAAGCCCGCTGCGATGGTAAGGTGCGGATGGTCGGTTTCACGAACGGCCGCGCGCAAGGCATCCTGGGCTTTCAACGCCGCGATGATGGGTGTACGCACCTCAGCAATGGCCTCCTTCCCCACCGGATCCAGGTAGATGGTGCGCCGGTCGGGAAAGTGTGCAATGCCGTTGTAGCAGAGCGTGAAGCCGGAGCGGTTGGCAGTGCCGGTTGCAATGGCGTGCAGGATGGCAGGTCCGCATGTTTCGGGGAGATCGACAAAGCAGAGCGTGATGTGCGGTGGCACATTGCGCCCGCTGAATGATCCAATGCGCGCGTAGAGCGCAGCACGCATGGCGATCACTGTTTGAGAGAGATGCGCGTTCGGGAGGATGGTGAGGAGGAAGCGGTGCAGCATGGCCATATGCCAGATCAGGCACGTTGCAGCCCAAAGATGCGCCGCGATGTTCTACAGGACGATACGAAGAGGCCGAGCGTAACGGACACGGTGCAGCAACTTCGGGGACGTGATGCTGGAAAATGTCCGCGCCACGGCCTCCGGCGCCCAAGCAGGTCATGCGGGACCGTGCTGCGGACCGGCATGATGCAAATGTGGCCAGCGTTGCGTGAGGGACAGGAGCGGCGGCCCGCCGAAGGTGCGCCCCTGCCGCCACGTGCAGCGAGGAGGCCCCGAGGAACGAGGGGACCCCGGAGCGCCGTGGCGCCAGGGTGCACCGAGGCAGCCACAGCGGATGGCCCGGCCCCGCCTGCGCCTGGTCCCGTGCGCAGGTGGGCGGGGACACGCCCAAAACCTTCAACGGTCACCCCGGCTAACGGCACGCACGCTTACATTTAGCCGAACAAAGCACCGATCCTTTCCATTGATACCCATGACGGGCGAGCCTGCCCCACCGGCCGCCCGCGAACAACGCCCACCATGCCGACAACGATCAAAAAAGCCCTGCAAGGCGGTGAATTCCTGATCCGGGAAACCGGCCCGGAAGAGATTTTCATTCCAGAGGAATTCAATGAAGAGCAACGCATGATGGCCGCATCGGCCTCGGAATTCCTTGGCCAGGAAATTTGGCCGAACCTGGACCGTATCGACAGCATGGAAGAGGGCCTGATGCCCGGCCTGCTGGAAAAAGCCGGGGAAATGGGCCTGCTTGGGCTTTCGGTGCCGGAGGAATTCGGCGGACTGGGGAAGGATTTCATCACGGCGATGCTGCTCACCGAGATCACCGGGGCGGGCCACAGTTTCAGCGTGGCCATTGCGGCCCACACCGGCATTGGCACCTTGCCTGTGCTGTACTACGGCAACGAGGAGCAGAAACGGAAATACCTGCCCAAGCTGGCCAGTGGCGAATGGAAGGCCTCCTACTGCCTCACCGAACCGGAAAGCGGCAGCGACGCGAACAGCGCCAAGTCAAAGGCGGTATTGGAGGCCGACGGAAAGCACTACCTGCTGAATGGGCAGAAAATGTGGATCACCAACGCCGGGTTCGCCGACCTGTTCACCGTTTTCGCCAAGATCGATGACGACAAGAACCTGAGCGCCTTCCTGGTGGAAAAGGACTTTGGCGGCATCACGCTCAACCCCGAGGAACGGAAGATGGGGATCAAAGGGAGCAGCACGCGGCAAGTGTTCTTCAACAACTGCAAGGTGCCCGTGGAAAACCTGTTGAGCGAACGCGGCAATGGGTTCAAGATCGCGGTGAACATCCTGAACATCGGCCGGATAAAACTGGCGGGCGCCACGCTGGGCGGGGCCAAGGAAACCATCAACAGGTCCGTGCAATACGCCAATGAGCGCCAGCAGTTCGGGCGGCCCATCAGCTCCTTCGGGGCGATCCGCCAGAAACTTGCCGACCAGGCCACCTACTGCTACGTGGTGGAAAGCGCCGTGTACCGCTGCAGCAACGACGTGGAGCGGGCGATCAACGAGATCACGGCCGGGGGTGCCGACCATGCCACCGCCAGGCTGAAGGGCCTCGAGCAATTTGCGGCGGAGGCCGCGATCTTGAAGGTGGCCGGAAGCGAATGCCTGGACTATGCGGTCGATGAGGCCGTGCAGATCTATGGCGGCATGGGCTACAGCGCCGAAAGCCCGGTGGAACGCGCCTACCGCGACAGCCGCATCAACCGGATCTTCGAGGGCACCAATGAGATCAACCGCATGCTCATTGTTGACATGCTGCTGAAAAAGGCCATGAAAGGCGAGCTGGACCTGTTGGGGCCGGCCAAGCAGGTGGCCGATGAATTGCTCGGGATCCCCGACCCCTCCACCATGCCGGGCATGGAGGAGGATGGCGACCTGCTCGGTGATGAAAAACGCATGGTGGCCAATTTCAAGCGCGCCGTGCTGATGACCGCCGGTGGCGCGGCACAGGCACTGGGATTGGAGCTGGCCAAGCACCAGGAAACCCTGATGCACATCGCCGATATGGTGATCGGCACCTATTTGGCCGAAAGCGTGCTGCTGCGCACCCTTAAACTGGCCGACACGAAGGGGGCACAAACCTGCCAGGAACAGATCGCCATGTGCAAATTATACGTGCACGACACGGCGGACCGCATGGCCAAATGGTCCAAGGACGCCGTGAACAACTTTGCCACCGGCGATGAACAACGCGGCATGCTCATGGGCGCGAAACGCTTCAGCCGCAACACCATGCTGAACACGGCGGAACTACGCAAGCTGGTGGCCAGGAAAATGATCGCGGAGGGAAGCTATTGCTTCTAACCCAACTAAACTTTCTTTAGTTGGGTTTATTTAGTTAGGTAAGTTTAGCCAGGCTTGTCCGGCCGGGCCTCGGCACCGGTACCTTTGTGCCATGGCGGCCAAGGAGAAGGACAATCCGTTCCCGGTGAATGCCTACCTCGGGCCCGGGTCATTTTGCGACCGCGAGGAGGAGACCGCCACGATCCTTTCCACCCTGGGCAATGGCCGTCATCTCCTGCTCTACAGCCCCAGGCGGTACGGCAAGACCGGATTGATCCACCACGCCTTCGGGAAACTGGCGAAAGTTCGGGGCGCCCGCACCATTTTCACCGATATCTACGCCGACCGCAACGCCAACGAGTTCAACACCACCCTGCTCAATGCGGTGCACCGCGCCCTGAACCCCACCCCAAGGCAGTTCATGAGGAACATGGCGGCCTGGTTCGGCGCGCTGAGGCCCGTGGTGCGTGTTGATGAGCTGACCGGCATGCCCACCATCTCGCTCGAACCTGGATCACCGAAACAGGAAGAGGCCACCACCCGCCACATCTTCAGCGTCCTGAATGAACAAAAGGCCGTGATCTTCCTCGCCATCGATGAATTCCAGCAGGTGGCCACCTTCGGGGATGTGCGCATGGATGCTGTACTGCGCACCGAGCTGCAGTCAAGCCCCAAGGTGCATTGCATATTTTCCGGAAGCCAGCGCCACTTGCTGATGGACATGTTCCTGGAGGCCGGGAATCCCTTTTTCGCCAGTGCCGACATCCTGGAACTGGAGCGCATCCCCAGGGAAACCTACGCCGCGTTCGCGGTGGACCGGATGAAGGAGCATAAGCGGAACTTCCCCTTGGAAGAGGCACTGTTCTGCTATGACATCTGCCGTGGCCACACCTACTATGTACAGGTGATGTACAACAGGCTTTTCGGCGAGGCCGGCCCCCTGGACCGGGAAGCGGTTGTGCGCGTGCTGCAGGCGATCATCCGCGAACAGGATGCGATCATGGCCACCTTGCGCAATGCATTGACCCGCAACCAATGGGAATTGTTCGCCGCCATAGCACGCGAGGGTGAGGTGGGCGAGCCCACGTCGGGGGCCTTCATCAAAAACCATGACCTGCCCAGTTCCGCAGCACTGGTGCATGCGCTCCGGGCGCTGCTCGATAGGGAACTGGTCTACATCACCGCGCATGACGAAGAGACCGCCAAGCCCATCTACGCACCCTACAACCCCTTCATGGCCGCGTGGTTCAAATACCGTTGACCGCCAACGAACAGGGCGCCTTGCCCGTTCGTTACCTTCCGCCATGGCGATCAACACAACGAATTCCGAGGATTACGCGGGGGAACACAGCTCAGCGGGGCCGGCGTACCTGCGCGAGCTGGAACTGGAAACACGGCGCACTGCGGCCTATCCACAAATGCTCAGCGGCCATTTGCAGGGCCGCTTCCTTTCCATGATCAGCAAACTGGTGAAGCCGCGCTCGATCCTGGAGATCGGCACATACACCGGATACAGTGCGCTATGCCTGGCAGAAGGGCTGGCGCCCGGGGGCCGGTTGCACACCATCGACGTGGACCCCGCTCTTCACGCGATCCGGGAACGGTACATCGCAAAAGCAGGCATGCAGGACCGGATCGTACTGCACACCGGGGAAGCCCTGAAGCTGATCGGGAAAATACCAGGGCCGTTCGACCTGGTTTTCATCGATGCCGACAAACAGAACTACCACCGCTATTTCGAACTGGTTGTTGGCCACGTGCGGCAGAACGGATTGATCATCGCCGACAATTTGCTTTGGAGCGGCAAGGTGATGGACCCGCAGGACCAACAGGATGCGGACACGCAGGCGCTGGCAGCCTATGCCGATTCGCTGCTGAGCGATGAACGGGTGGAGGTGCTGTTGCTGCCCTTGCGTGATGGCCTTCATATCGCGCGCAAAAAGTGAAATGAAACCACCCGGTGACCTGGCCACGGTACGCCTGTTCGACGACCCCATGCAGGCCCATTTGGCGCGCTGCCTGTTGGAAAATGCAGGGATCCAGGCCTTTGTGCACGATGAGCACATCGTTTCCTTGAACCGGTTGTTCAGCCAGGCCGTGGGCGGGGTGAAGCTGAAGGTGCCGGTAACCGAAAAAAGCGCTGCGCTGCAAGTGCTGGCCGATGCGGATGAACGGCCATTCACCGATGCGGAAGATCACGCGATCGCCTGTCCCCGATGCCACGGCACGCGGCTCTCCCGCGGCCTGGCCATGCAGCCGAATGCCCGGGGATGGGCGCACATGGCGCTGGCCTTCGTGTTCATGGCCTACCCGCTCTCCCTTTCCCACAGGTTCAAGTGCAAGGATTGCGGCCATACATTTCGGCAGGCATAGCCGCACCTTTGCGCCATGGGCATCGAACCGCTCGACTTCCGCTCTGACACTGTTACCCGCCCCACGGCGGCCATGCGCGCGGCCATGGCGGCGGCGCCGGTAGGCGACGACGTATTCGGTGAGGACCCGTGCGTAAATGCCCTGCAACAAAGGCTGGCCGCACTCTTTGGCCATCAGGCGGGACTCTTCTTCCCCAGCGGCACCATGGCCAACCAGGTGGCCATCGGTGTGCACGCCGGCCCAGGCACCGAGGTGATCTGCGATGAAACCGCGCATGTCTATCTCTTTGAAGGCGGTGGCACCATGGCCAATTCAGGCTGCAGCGTAAAACTGCTGCGCGGCGACCGGGGCCGTTTTTCGGCGAGGGACGTTGTGGACGCCGTGAATGATCCGGAAAATGTGCACTACCCCGTAAGCCGCTTGGTGGTGATCGAGAATACCAGCAACCGGGGTGGCGGGTCCGTTTGGACGTTGGACCGGATGGCGGACGTGCGCGCCGCCTGCCAAGCGCACGGCCTGGCGCTGCACTTGGACGGTGCACGCATTTTCAATGCCCTTGCCGTTACCGGCGACAGCCCCGGCCAGGTCGGCCCCTTGTTCCACTCGGTCTCCATTTGCCTGAGCAAGGGACTGGGCGCCCCCGTGGGCTCGGTGCTTGTGGGCGGCACGCAATTCATTGCCCAGGCCAAGCGTTTGCGCAAGCGCATGGGGGGCGGCATGCGGCAGGCAGGCATGTTGGCGGCCGCAGGCCTGCATGCGCTGGACCACCACCTGGCCCAATTACCGCTTGACCATGCAAGGGCAGCGCGCCTGGCGCACGCGTTGCAAGGCTTCCGCTACACCTCCAGGGTGCTCCCCGCGGAAACGAACATCGTAGCGGCAGAACTTGTTGAGGCACTGCCGGTGGGGGCGTTCTTAGGGAAACTGGCAGCCATGGGCGTGCTCGCTTCGCCGTTCGGGCGCCGCATGGTGCGCTTTGTCACGCACTCGGAAATAGATGACGCGGCCATTGAAAAAGTTGAACATATCCTGAATACCTGGACCGGATGAAGAAGGGCTTTGCCTTGATCATGCTTGCCGCCCTGGGCGCGGGCTGTAAAATGCCGCAGTATGTGGCCGGTGGCGAAAAAGAGGGTGTAACGGTTAGCTACGCATGGAGCCACCATGAAGGCAAACCAAGCGAATTACTGCTGAAGTTGAAGAACAACAGCACCGGGGCCAAACAGGTACATGTGGGACTGGACCTCTTCCATCAATCGTTCACCGTGGAGCAGTTGAGCGCCGATACCTGCATCCCGGCAGGCCGGACCTTCACCGGCAAGATGAACGGCATTTATTTCGTGCCCCAACACCTTACCGCCGAGCAGGCCGCCAGTGCCGACACACAGGTGCAATTGTCAAAATTCGATGTGGAGCCGACGGAACGTTGTCCGTGACCCCCGCCTGAAGGCACGTACGCGCATGGTGGACACCGTTCTGGAGCGGTGGCTGATCATGGGCATTGCCGCCTTGATGCTGTTCACCATGGCGCTGTTGGCCTTGGTGATCAGCAATGGGAACCAACGCGAGCTGAACATGCAGGCCGATATGCTCGAGCACGCCCTCTCGGGCCATAACGCGCGCGTGCAGGTGGTGACGGACAGCTATGTGAGGGACCTGGAAAAGGAGGCCGACCGGATCAGGGAGGCCATACGCCCGGCCGACAGCCTGATCCTGGGGCGCTGGTACCCGCTCATGCGCATGCGCCACGCCATACGCGCCATCACCTTGGCCGATGGGCGAGGCAATGAATGGGCCTTGACCCATAACGACAGCATATGGGAATTCCGATCGCATGCTGAAGGCAGAGCCTATTCGCTCGACAAAAGATGGCGGGTGGGCAGCTCGCCCGGCCTGTCGACCGATACCCTTTCCGGCAACCCCGACCCGCGCAGGACCACCTGGTACAGCAGGGCTGTGGAAAACGGCCGCGAAGGGCCGGTTTGGTCCATGGAAAATCAACCCGAATCGGACTTGGCGTACCTCTCCATGCTGGTGCGGCCGTCCAACGATAGCGGGGCCTACCATGTGCTCAGCTTTGCTGTGAGCGTGGAGATGATGCTGGCCAATGAAAGTGACCTGCGTTCCGGCGAGACCAATGCGCTCCTGGGCCCGGGCATGACCACGTTGAACGTTTCGGACAGCGGCAGCCTCAGCCTATGGCACGAAGTATTGCGCAATAAGATCGCCCGGCCCGATGGGCCCATGTTCTCGGTGCAATGGGCCGGCCGCAATTGGTCGGGGCGCATTGCCTCGCTGCACCTGAACGGCACCAAATTGTACTCCGGCGTCATGCTGGCCACCGCGATCTCCCATTCATCTGCAGGGCTGTGGTCCATACTCGCCTTGTTGCTGCTGCTGAGCGTGCTGCTCACCCTGGTATTCATACAAGGCCGCACCTCGGACCGCAGAGTGCAGCACCAAGCGCGCAAGTCCGACCTGCAGGCGCAGCACCTGGCGCGTACCCTGAGCGAGAAGGAAACCTTGGACCGGGAAGTGCACCATAGGGTGAAGAACAACCTGCAGGTGATCAGCAGCCTTCTCAACCTTCAGGCGCAACGCTTGGGCAACGATGAAGTGCGCAAGGAGTTCCTGCGCGGTAAACGCCGCATCGATTCTATTGCCCTGGTGCACCATAAACTGTACCGGCAGAACGACCTGGCCGCCGTGCGCATGGACGTGTTCCTGGATGACATTGCGCGGGCCATGTCGGCCATGTATGAACCGGCCAGCGGTGCCGTAAGCCACAGCGTGGAGACCCAAGGACTGCGTTGCGACGCTGACACGAGCATACAGCTGGGCATGGTGCTGTGCGAACTGCTGGCCAACTGCTACCAGCATGCTTTCCCGTATTCAACGGGGGGCCACATCAATATCCGGCTTGAACGCCTGGACAACGGGAAGCTGCGCTTGGCGGTGAATGACAACGGCACCGGTTTCGATCGCGGATCCGTGGCGCCGCATTGCCTTGGGCTGGAGGTGGTGGAGGCCCTTGCGGAACAACTTGACGGTATTTGCGAAGTGCTGAATGAGAACGGCACCCGCGTGGAGGTGACCTTCAAGGGGGGCGGCGGTTCCTAACGGATCCATTCCACCTCCACCCGCCGGCCGGCCGCACCGGTTGGCGTATCGGGTGAGGCCGCCCCATAATTCACAAGCACCCGTTGTGCACCCACCCCTTGCCGGACCAGGTAATCGCGCACCGCCTTGGCCCTGCGCTCGCTCAACGCCAAATTCAAGGCGGCCGGTCCCGTCGGATCGGTGTGCCCGGTCACCAGCACCCTATTGTTCGGCGAATTGAGCAGGCTGCGGGCCACTTCGTCCAACAACCCACGGGCCGTGCCGTCCAAGGCCGCTTCACCCACGGCGAATTGCACGTTCATGTTGCGGCCGGTGAATGCGGAAGTGCCGCTTGCAGCCGGCGTGGCCTGCTTACCCAGGTCGTCCATTTGCAGCGACAGGTCGTCCAATCTTCCTTCAAGGTCATCCATCCGGTCGCGCAAGGCCCACAGTTCCTTGCGCTGGTCCAGCTGGTCGATCCGGTTGTTGATCGCATCAAGTTCACTCTTCAACCAACGGTCGCGTTTGCGGATGCGGGCCTGGGGCATGGCCCGCGGCGGTAGTGCGGTGCGCGCGGCGATCTCGCGCAACACGTCGTCCGTGAGCTTTACGTCCTGCATCACCGTGGCGGTATCGATACCGAGGTCCAAGGCGCACAGGAACCGGTCCTCATCGAACACGGTGGTGCAAATGGTGGGTGCATCCATGTCCAAAGCCCCGGCCTTGGCCGCCGGCGGACGGATGGCCAGTCCCGTCAATGGGGCCAGGTCATTGCGCAAGGCGCGTTCCAGCTCTTGCCGCTGCGCATGCACATAGTAGTAGATGGCCAAATACTTTTCCTGGTCGTCGGCACCATCGATACCGAATTTGGCCTGGCTCCAATCGATGCTGGCCACGCGCGCAAGCTGTCGGCGCGAAGCCTCCGAGACCTGCACCGGCCCAGCGTGGGCCTCGCTGGCGGCAAGGTCCACCATGCGCTGCACACCGGCGTTCAGCAACGGCACGGGCAGCGCAACTTTCACCCCATCGCGGGTGAACCGTATCCGTTGGTCCAGGTATTGATCGATGCCGGCCACCACCAATTCCGCCAGGTCCACCGCTGGTGCATCCGCCGGTGAAGTCCAATGCACGGTGAAGCTGCCATCGCCGCGATCCACGTTGCGCCATTCCGCCTGCACCACCCCGGTGCCGCTTCCCCCGGGGTCCATGTACCCGGTCACGATCACCGAATCCAAGCTGCCGTTGCCGAAAAGGAATATTTGTGGCTGTGCGGCCCCGGGCATGGCGGGCATCCACAACCAAAGGGTAGCAAACAACAGGAACGGCAAATGTGGTGGCATTTGAAACCGCGAACTTAGAGGAATGGCGAACGCAGCGCCAGTGCCCGTTGATAATTAGGCGGTTCCGCCCCGCTGCCCTCAGCGCGTTCGCACCACCTCGTGCACCACCTCACCGATGCATGCGTTGGGCCGGGCCATGCCAACCAGGGCGGCCACAGTGGGCGCTACATCCACAATGGAGGTGCGGCGCAGCACCTCCCCGGGCACCACACCTTTTCCGAAGAAGAAAACCGGCACATGGGTATCATAATTCCACGGACTGCCATGGCTGGTGCCCTTTCCGCCGCTGCCGTATTCCTCCTCCATATATCCGGGCCGAAGCGTGTATGCCACATCGCCGCAGCGTGTGGGCATGAAACCGCGTGCCATGGCGCGTGCCTCTCCCCGTAGTTCCTCCATGCGCAACAGGCTGTGGGCGGAAAGGGCGGTGGACACCCCCGGATGGTATGAAAGCACATGCGCCACTTCATCTGCGGCACCATCGTGGGCCTCGGGCCGCAGGTAGATCTGTCCGGGGCGCACTTTTTCCACCTGCCCGGCAAAGCCGTGATCGTCCAGCCATTGCGCAAGGTCGCGCATGGCGGTGTATCCCGCGCTGGCGCCGGCATCCTTCAGCAAGGCGGGCACATCGGCCCCGCCGTGGTCCGCGGTAAGGAACAGCGTGTATTTGCCGGTGCCGATCTTCCGGTCCAAATAGTGGAGCAAACGCGCCAGTTCGCCGTCCAGCCGCAAATACATGTCCTCCACCTCAAGTGCACGCGGGCCCATCAAATGCCCCAGCTCATCGGGGCTGCTGTAACTGATGGCGAGCAGGTCGGTCACATCGTCCGCTCCCAAGTCCTCGCCTTCAATGGCCGCTATGGCCAGGTCGGTGGTAATGGTGTTGCCCCAAGGAGTGTAAACCAGCAGGTCCAGGTCCTCACCGGCGGCACGCAACGCGCCCAGGTCCAACGGAAGCGTGGGTTTCACGCGGTCCGCCAGCGGCAATTCGTACGGATTGTCATCCGGGCCGAAGGATTGGTACCGGTCGATCGGCAGCAGCGTGGCCCAGGTCCGATCCAGGTATTTGGCGGGCAATTCCTGCTCGTTGAAGCGTTGCAGCCAGTCGGGCAATTGCCCGCGGTACCAAGTGCTTGTCACGAACCTGCCCTCCTTGCCGCCAACATACCAATAGGCTGCATCGCCCATGCGGCCCATGGGCATGATGGCCGAGCGGTCCTTCAAGGCCACACCAATGGTCCTTGAGCGCTTCGCGGTCCTCAGTTCCAGCTCATCGGCCAAGGTGGAGGCCAACAATTGCGAGGGTGAGCGCTGGCCCCGGTCGCTGGTGGTGCCCACGCCCTGCACGGTCGTATCCCGCGCGATGTACCAGGTCTTCCCCAGCTCGCGGCGGTACGGATGGTTGGCCACGATGCCGTGGTGCGCCGGTGTGGTGCCGGTGTAAATGCTGGCGTGGCCTGGCGCAGTGTAAGTGGGCACGTGATCATAGTGGGCTTCCCGCTGGAATGAGCCTTCCCGCACCAGGCGCTTGAAGCCTTCTTCGCCGAAATTGTTCCAGTACCGGTAGATGTAATCGGTTCGCATTTGGTCCACTACCACGCCCACTACCAGCCGGGGCGGCCCGGTCCATGGCTGTGCGTTGGCAGCCGTGGCCAGGCAAAACCCGAAAGTGCAGAAAAGAACGGCCTTGGTCATGTTCCGCGGGCAAGCAGGAAAAATGCACCGATGCATAGCAGGAGGCTCACGGCCACATTCACGGCGGCCATGCCGAACAAGCCTTGCCGCATCAGCAGGAAATTCTCGTAACTGAAGGTGCTGAACGTGCTGAAGCCGCCGCAGAAACCGATCGTGGCGAAGGCGGCCATTGCGGGCCTTTCCGCGCCTGCCGGGGCCCAGCGCAACAACAGCCACGCCAGCAGTAAGCTTGCCAACGCGTTGCTGGCCAACGTGGCCCAAGGGAATGCGCCCCGGAGATCGAGGGCCAGCAGGCCACGGGTTATCCCGAAGCGTGCCACGCTGCCAAGTCCCCCGCCGATGAATATCGCCAGCCACGTGCTCATCGTTCGCCAATGTACTGATGGATGCCCCGGAACAGGTTATACGCCAACGCGCCGATGACAGCCCCGTATAGGCCGCCGGCCAGCACATCGCCGGGGTAGTGCGCACCGAGGTAAACGCGGCTGTAGCCCACTACGCCCGCCCACAGCAGCAGCAGGGGCACGCTCCACCACGGCCTGTGCCGCAGCAACCCGATCATCAGCACCGCAATGGCGAAGTGGTTGGAGGCGTGCGAGGAAACAAAGCCATACTTGCCCCCGCAGTGTCCATTTACCAAATGCACCAGGCCCTGCAGGTCGGGCGCGTGGCAGGGGCGCAACCGCTGCACGGTGTTCTTGAACAGCACCACGGACCCGCTGTCGCTGCACAGGATCATCAGCCCGATCACCGGCAGCACGACCCAAAGGCCGCGCCAACCCCAGCGAAGCTTCACCAGCACAAGGAAAAGTACGTACAGCGGCACCCAGAACAGCGGTTCGCTGAGCCAGAACATCCATTGGTCCGCCGCGGGGCTGTGCACACCGTTCACCGCCAGGAAAGCACTGCGATCGGCCTGAAGCAAGGCGTCGGTCCAGCTCATGTTCCACTATTCCAGCGGCGCAGCATGCAATTTGGCCCAGATCTTATCCTTCAGGCGGTCGAGGCCCTTGTTGGCCACTGAGCTGATGAAAACATGCTCCACATCGCGCGGCAGTTCCTTGGCCAATGCGCTTTCCAGCTCTGCATCAAGCATATCGCTTTTGGTAATGGCCAACAGCCGGTCCTTGTGCAGCAGCTCGGGCGAGTATTGGCGCAACTCATTCAGCAGCACTTCATATTCCTGCTTGATGGAAGGGCTGTCCGCAGCGACCATGAACAGCAGCAGGCTGTTGCGCTCGATATGGCGGAGAAAGCGCAGGCCGATTCCCTTGCCTTCCGAGGCGCCTTCAATAATGCCGGGTATGTCGGCCATGACGAAACTGGCCTGGTCGCGGTATTGCACTATGCCCAAATTGGGCACCAACGTGGTGAAGGGGTAATCGGCGATCTTGGGTTTCGCCGCGCTGAGCACGGAAAGCAGCGTGCTTTTGCCGGCATTGGGCAGGCCCACCAGCCCCACATCGGCCAATACTTTCAACTCCAGCACGAACCATTTTTCCTGCCCCGGCTCGCCCGGTTGTGCAAAGCGAGGCGTTTGGAAGGTGGAGCTGTGGAAATGTTGATTGCCCAGCCCGCCCCGGCCCCCCTTTAACAGCACGATCTGCTCGCCATGGCGCGTCACCTCGCCAATGACCTCACCTGTTTCGGCATCCTTGGCCATGGTGCCCAACGGCACTTCGATCACACGATCCCTGCCATCGCGGCCGGTGGAGTTGTTCCGGCTTCCGCCCTCGCCGTCCTCGGCGATCACATGCTTGGTGTAGCGCAGGTGCAACAAGGTCCACAGCTGGTCGTTTGCACGCATGAGCACATCGCCCCCGCGGCCGCCATCGCCACCGTCCGGCCCGCCCTTGGGCATGTATTTCTCCCGCCGCAAATGGCGGCTTCCCGCGCCGCCCTTGCCCGATCGGCCTTCAATGCGGATCTGGTCTATAAAGTTGGCGGAGGACATTGCGGTCTGGCGGCTTCAACCGTCAATGGCCCCGGTAAGGCGCGCCGTGATATCGGCGATGCTGCCCATGCCATCGATCTTGCGCAGCTTGCCCTGGCCATGGTAATAGTCCTTCAGGGGCGCGGTCTTGGCCTGGTATTCCCCGATGCGGTGGCGCACCACTTCCTCGCTTTTATCATCCGGGCGGCCGCTGGTGGCCCCGCGGCCCAACAGGCGCTTCACCAATTCCTCCTCCTCCACTTCAAGGGAAAGCATCACCTTGATGGAACTGCCCAGCTTTTGCAGCATCTGGTCCAACGCCTCGGCCTGTGCCAGGGTACGCGGGAACCCGTCGAAGATGAAGCCGCTCGCCCCGGGTGATTCCTTGATCCGGTTGCGGATCATGCCCACCACCACCTCATCGGGCACCAGCTCTCCGGCGCTCATGATCTCCTGCGCCTGAAGGCCAAGCGGGGTTTCGGCCTGAATTTCGGCCCGCAACAGGTCGCCGGTGCTCAAGTGCTCAAGCCCATAACGATCCATCAGGAATTTGCTCTGTGTGCCCTTGCCGGCCCCCGGAGGGCCGAAAAGCACGATGTTCATCTTGTTCATGTCGTCCGTCCTTGCGGCAATTTGTTAGTGGTCAACAATGCGGTAAATGCCCGGCAGGTTGCGCCCCAGGCCATCATGGTCCAGCCCCGAGCCCACCACGAAAACATTGGGGATCTCCATGGCCACATATTCGATCGCGAAATCCTTGCGGTAAACCTCCGGTTTGATCAGCAGGCTGGCCACGGCCACACTGGCGGGTTGTTGCTGCGAAAGGGCCTCCACCACGTGCATGATCGTGTTGCCCGTGTCAACGATGTCCTCCACGATCACCACGTGCCTGCCCGCTATCTTCTCCTGCAGGCCGATCAGTTGGCTGACCGTGCCCGTGCTCTGCGTGCCGTGGTAAGAGGCCACTTTCACGAACGAGATCTCGCAGGTAATGGGCAGGCGCTTGGTAAGTTCCGATGCGAAAAAATAACTGCCGTTGAGCACGCCAAGGAATAGCGGCAGCTTATCGCGGTAATCTTCCGCCACCCTTGCCGCCACCTGATCAATGGCCTTGTCCAGCTCCTCCTTTGCAATGAAGGGCTCGAATTGCTTGTCGTGCAGGGTTACTTTGTCCATGTCGGAGGGGCCGAAGGTAGCGATCGGCCGTGATGGCCTGGGCCGTTTTCGCCCGTTTCGCCCGGATGCCTACTTTCGGACCGATGCGCACCCTTCTTGTTGCGGCCATCGTGCTGTTCCCGGCACTGGCCTCCGCCGCCGGCGATAAGCTGCCGGGCAGTGCCCGCTTCGCGGGAATGGGCCATGCGGCCATCACCTTGGGCGATTTGTGGAGCGTGAATGCGAACCAGGCCGGGCTTGCCCTGCTGGAAGCTCCCGTTGCCGGCGCCTTCTACCAGCAACATTGGCTGGCACCCGACCTGGCCATGCAGGGCCTTGCCTTCGCGCTGCCCACCAAAAGCGGCACCTTCGCGCTTAGCGCGAGCTCATTCGGCAACACGCTTTATGCCCAGCGCAGCTTCGGCCTGGCCTACGCCATGGAACTGGGCGAGGGCCTGCGCGCCGGTGTACAGCTCGATTACCTCCATATTCAACTGGGCAACGACTATGGAAGTACCGGCACTGTGGCCGCCGAACTGGGCGTGCAGGCCAAGATCACCGAGCAACTGCAGATCGGCGTGCATGTGTACAACCCCAACCGGGCCAAACTGGGCGGGCCGTACACCGAGCGCATACCAACGATCATGGGCGCCGGGCTCGGCTACACCTTCAATGAGCGCGTGGTGCTTACGGCACAAGTGGACAAGGACATTGATCGCAAGGAACAGTACCATGCAGGGTTGGAATACAGGCCCATAAAGGCGCTGTACCTGCGCACCGGGGTGAGCAGCGGCCCTACGAAGGCGCATTTCGGCGTGGGCCTGCAGTTCGGCCAGATCGACCTTGACATGGCCGTGGTGGCACGTGCCCAGCTCGGTTTCACGCCCTTGGTGAACCTCAACTACCGCTTCAAATGACGTGGCGGGCACTGGTGCTGGCGGCCGGCCTGCTGGTATGCGGCAGCGCGCTGCGGGCGCAAGAGGTAAGCCCGGAACTGCGCAACATGATCGAGCAACGCCTGGCCACCATGGCCGAGCAGCTGGGCGACGACAGCGATGTGGACCTTGCGGAATTGGCCGATCAACTTATGGACCGCCTGGACTCGCCCATCGACCTGAACCATACCAACGCCCAGGAGCTTGGCTCGCTGCATTTGCTCTCCGACCTGGAGATACAGGCCATACTGCAGCACCGGCAGCGGTACGGAAAATTCATCAGCATATACGAGCTGCAAGCAGTGGACGGCCTTGACCTGGCCACCTTGGAACTGATCCGGCCATTCGTTTCCTTAAGTGGCGAAGGGCGGTCGCCCACTTCACTGAGGACCATGCTGCAAAAAGGCAGGCACGAACTGTTGGTCCGCTCACAGGTGAACATTGAACAGAAGCGCGGCTTTCTCGGGCGCGACCCGTTCGGCCGGCCATACGAATACCCAAATGGTGGCCCCCTTCCGGACATCAACGATCCCGCGGTGATGGATTCCCTTCGGACGAACAACAAGGTTTACCTGGGCAGCCCATGGAAACTTTACACGCGCTACCGGTACCAATACCGGCGCAACCTGGATCTCGGCATCACTGCGGAAAAGGACGAAGGGGAGGAATTCTTCCGTGGCACGCAGAAGCAAGGGTTCGACTTTTATTCAGCCCACCTGTTCATGCGCGATGTAGGCCGATTCAAATCGATCGCGCTGGGTGATTTCCAGGCCCAATTCGGCCAAGGACTCACCTTCTCAAGCGGCCTGTCCTTCTCGCGCAAGTCGGCGTATTCCATGAACATCACAAAAAATGCGCAGGGCCTCACCCCTTACACCAGCGTGAATGAAAACCAATTCCTCCGCGGGGCCGGCGCCACCATGCAGCTGGCCAAGCGCTTGGAGGCCACCGCGTTCGTGAGCAAGAAAAAATATGATGCCAACACGGTGGAAGGCACGGACAGCACAAGCAATGCCGACGCGGCCCTCGTGGCGTTCAGCTCCTTCCAGGAGGATGGCTTCCACCGCACCTACCGCGAGCTGGCCAAGAAAAATACGATCGAGGAATTCATCTACGGCGGCCATTTGCGCTACCGCGGCCGCCGGCTGGAAGTGGGCGCCACCGCCGCCCAAGTGAACTTTGGCCACGAACTCGCCAAAACCAGGGTGTACCCGTACAACCAATTCGATTTCCAGGGGAAAAGCAACACCACCTATGGGCTCGATTGGAACCTGCCCTACCGGAATATCGTGTGGTTCGGGGAGGTGGCACGCAGCGGCAATGGCGGCATGGCCGGCACCACCGGCCTGCTGGCCGCACTGGACAAGCGCCTTTCGCTGGCCATGCTGTACCGCGAGCTGGAGCGCAACTTCCATGGGTTGTACAGCAGCACCTTCAGCGAGGGCACCAACCCTTGGAATGAACGCGGCCTGTACACGGGGATCGAAGTGAAACCGAACCGCAAGTGGGTACTGAACGCCTATTTCGACCAATTCGTGTTCCCGTGGCTTCGGTACCAGACCAATGCACCAAGCCATGGTTTTGAAACCCTTGGCCAACTGACGTGGACCCCCTCGCGCGGCACCCAATTGTACGTGAAGTACCGCCGGCAGATCAAGCCGCGCAATACATCCGAGGCCCTTGCCGGCGTGCTGCCCCTGGTGGACACGCGGCAGGACAACTACCGTTTCAACGCGAGCTACAAGGTAAGCCGGGGAGTAACACTGCGTACGCGCATTGAGCATGTGGAGTACCAACGCGGAAAAGGCACGGCGCAGCACGGTTTCCTGGTCTATCAGGATGTGATACACAGGCCCATGCACGGCAAAGTGCAATTCACCGGTCGGCTAATGGTGTTCGCCACAGATAGCTATGATGCCCGTTTGTACGCCTTCGAATCCGATGTGCCGGGCGTATTCAGCCTGCCACCCATCTATGGGCGAGGCATGAAATGGTACACCATGCTGCGCTTTGCGGCCACGCGCAAGCTCGACTTCTGGGCGCGTTACGGCACAACGATCTACAACGACAGGGACAAGATCGGCTCAGGCATGGACGAGATCCATGGCAATACCAAGAGCGACCTGAAACTGGAGATGCGCCTGAAGTTCTGAGGTCATTGCGCGCCGGATGGCACGGTCTGTCCGGAGGTAGGTGGTTGAGCCGGCTCCTTCGGGCTGGTATCCCAGGACAGTGCGATGTACACCACGCCCACGATGAGCGCGATCGCAACCACGATCAATAGGGTGCGCGCCGCCTTGGCATCCGTGCGGGCTGGCGGGTGGTAGCCGGGTTCGGTCTGTGAGGTGCGATTTCTTCTACGAAACAAGTCCATGGGTGGAAGTATTGGTTTGTGTTGATGTTACCGATGCGGTGGGCTTGGGCGGTTTGGGATCCGACGGATGCTCACGCGTGGTTCCTGGCTTTTCACCCGGCGGTGGCACCTCCTGCGGTGTCTTGGTCGGAGGCTGTTGGTCCGGTTGCGGCAGATCAATGCCCGGATGCGGGACCTTGGTGGGCGTTGGCGGTTCCTGGGGCTGACCCGGCCCTGGTCCAGGTTCTGCCGGCAAAGGCCGCTTGATATTATCGTTGTTATTCATGTAATCTGGATCATTGATCGTTCATTATTCTTCAGCTGCCTATGCTTCGGACATGGCCAATTCCAGGTTTTGCAGGCGGTCCAGGTTGTTGAGCAGTCGGGTGCGCTGCTGTTCAAGCAAGGCACGAAGCCTACCCACCGCTGGTGCCGCCAGTGCATCGTCATAGGCGCGGATCAGGTAGCCTTCACCATGCGTTAACTCCACCAGCAGGTTCACGTCCAATGTAAACGAAATGAAGTGGCGCACATTGATCCACGTGCGGTGCAACCAGCCCAAGAGCGTTCCGTTGGGCGACAGCTCGCGAAGGCCGTTCGCGGCCAATTCCTTGTTCAATTCCATCAGCATGTCCGATCGGCGATCTACAATTTCCTCCAGCAGCGTGGTCAACCGCCGGTCGTTTGCACGCTGTGAGACAACATGGTATCCTTTCCTGCTATCAACCAGTAAATCCCCAACTGCTGCGATTTGTCTATTAGGGTTTTGCATGGTTTGATCTTTCCGCAAGGCCAGCGAACAACGTACCGTTCACCTTCTGCACCTGTTTGCAGCACTGGGAAGCAGGACGTGGAGCGGCAAGCGGGCAATGCCTTGCACGGATCGAGAAGAAACTTGCACGATCCACCGGTCAAGCCCACATACTAACGGAAGGGTGTTGGCAGCATGCAGGGGCTTTGCCGGGTCTACGGCGCCTTTGGCACCCTTCGTGAATGGTTGATGGCCGCGGCGTGTGCTGCTGGTGAAGTATGCAACATGGACAAAAGATATCGGGCCGTGTACCGGAACGACCCGGAATTTGAAAAAGAGCTGCTGGAAAGCTTCATTTCCAAACAACGGACAGCACCGGCGCGGCCGGCCGCTTCGCGCACCTCCACCGTGATCGTGCGCAAGGAGATCATTCCGTTCTATTACGCCATTTACGATCACGAACTGAAGCGCTACACACGCCTGATGTACCGCAATGCAAACCCGCGGGACACATCGTTGCAGACCGTGCCGGTACCGGAGGAAAAACAACCGATCAACCCGGATGCCGGGTAATGTTGGCCCACGGATTGGAGCAAGACCCTGCAATACCAACAGAAAAATGAGCGACAAGCAGAAACCAGGTCCACAGGAGTTGGAGCCGGAGCATCCGCTCCCTCACGACCCACGTGACGAGCCGATCCCAGCAGGCATGTTGGACGGCAGCGGAAAGGACGACCGCGGCAAACAGCCGCAACCACATAAGCAACACCCTAAACCAATAGAAGATGCCACAAGGAGATAAGGACAAGTACACCGACAAGCAGAAACGCCAAGCGGAACACATTGAAAAGAGCGAGAAAAAGGAAGGCCGCAGCCAGAAGGATGCAGAGCGGATCGCTTGGGCCACAGTGAACAAGCAGGATGGCGGAGGAAAGAAAAGCGGCAGCGGCCGCAAGAAATCCGACTGACCACGCACGAATCAAGAAACCCCGGGCGGACCGATCTGGTCCGCCCGCCTTTTATCCGGTCAGAACTGCAGTCTGGGTGTATCGGTGCCCAGCAGGCGCGTGAAGCGCTTCAGCCCCCGCTCCAGTTCACTGCATTGGCGTGCCAACAGCGCGCGGGTTGATTCCAGGAGGTCCATGGAGCCCAGCACGGCCAAGTACTTTTCGATCAAGTGCTGTTCGCGCCACTGGCATAAGCGCAACGGACAAGCGATACCCGGGGTTTGTGGCCTATTCAATGGTGTTGGCCCGCCCACGCGACGGGCGCGGCCCGGACCCGGGTCGTGCTGTAGCAGGTCGCGGTCCAGTTCATGTGCCATCCGCGGACGTTCATTGCAGATCCGCTGGATCAGCTCCTTCACATGCTCCTGCTCAAGCCCACCGGCCACCCGTTCGTATTCATTTTTGCTGAGCAATAATTGATCACGGATCTGTTTGATCGCCTGGTATTGGGTTGAGCTGTGCATGGGGTTGGCCGTATAGGAAAATGCGGCCACCAACCCCGGGCCGATCTTAAGGCACCCCTGCCCATAGGCATTTGCGCTCCCCCTGATCGTGCCCCTACACCCCACCCACGGGGCGGTTCTTCCTCGCACACAATGCACTTTCAACCATGGTATGCCATGGCACGGCCCGTGCACATGATCGGTCATTACCAACACCGATTTCAATCATGCTTAGATGGGTAGTCACATTCCTGGTCATTGCGTTGATCGCGGCCTTGCTCGGCTTTACCGGCATAGCTGCAGGAGCGGCCTCGATCGCCAAGATCGTATTCTACATCTTCCTGGTCCTGCTTGTGCTGTCGCTGCTCTTCGGGCGGCGTATTTGGGGCAACACGCCCTGAATCTCGGCACGGGACATGCGTCATGGCGGGGAAAACATCCCCGCCATGAAACGCATACATGCCATCGCCTTCCTGTTCACCGCCCTGTTCTTCGCGCTGTGCGCCATTGGGCAATACGCCCAGCGGGCCAGCGTACCCTTGTCACAATTGGGCCATTTCGATAACGCCGCATTGCCCTGGTTGAGCGTGGTGGGTGCGGTCGGCTTCGTGGGCGCGGCTGTACTGGTGCTTGCCGGTTGCGGTGGACCCCGGGGTTACGTAAAGGGGTAACCCAGGCGCGGCAGCAAAGCGATCGACTTGACCTGCCTTTCGTTTCTTTGCATTGGAATGACGATGACCACAAGCAACACGGACAAACCTCGCTACTCAGCCGAGGAATTGAAGGAATTCGAGGGCCTCATCCACGGCAAATTGGCCCAGGCAGAGGAAACGCTGCAACTGAACAAGGATTCACTGCTCCGCCTATCGGGCGGTTCCACGGACGACACGTACGCCGTTAGCGAAGGCATTGAAGAAGCTACCGTCATGATGGAGCGCGAGGATTTGGCGCGCTCCGTGGCACGGCAGGAAAAATTCATCGCCCAATTGAAGGCCGCACTCGGCCGGATCCGCACAGGGGAATACGGCATTTGCCGTACCACCGGGCAATTGATCCCCAAGGAACGGTTGCGCGTAGTGCCGCACGCCACCCTAACGGTGGAGGCCAAGAACCAGCGCCCCGAGCCCCGGCCCGAGCCCCAGCAACCCGTACGGCCCAGCGAGGGCGATCAGGACTGACGGCCTTTGCCGGGAGCAGGTTTCATGGGTTCAGGCTCAGGCCTGCCCTCACGGCGTGCCTTGCGCTCCGCCGCCTCGGTCATGCCCTGCTTACCGACCTTGCCAGGGGTTTTCACACCCACGGTGCTCTGTGCGCTGCGTACAGGCTTCTCCTTGTTCCGCTCCATGCGTTCGGGTAGTTGGATCGGTTTGTGCTGGTCCTTCTTGGCTTCCTTTTTCCTTGGTGTTTCCATTTGTTCCGTATTCAAAATATCGCATTTCCCATTGCCATTCCCATGCCATGCCGCCTGCACCATGGTTGAAACCGCCCGGCATCCGGCGCTATGGGCGATCTTGGCCACATGAAACCGTTGATCATTGCACTGGTCCTGTTGCTTCATCCCACGCTCTGCCCTGCATGGGGGCCCACCGGCCACCGGGTGGTGGGTGCTATAGCCGAGGCCCATTTAACCCCGAAGGCCAAGAAGGCCGTGGCTTCGATCCTGGGCACTGAATCCATGGCGATCGCCGCTACTTGGCTGGACGAGGTGCGCAGCGATACCGCATACGATTTCACGCGCGATTGGCATTGGGTGACCATTCCGGCCGAGGGCGGCTATGCCAACGCGGAAAAGAACCCCAACGGGGATGCCATTGAGGCCATTGCCCGCATGGTGGCCGCACTTTCCGATAAATCGCTGAGCATAGATGAACGTAAGTTCCACCTGAAGGCGCTCATTCATTTGATGGGCGACCTGCACCAGCCGTTGCATGTGGGCAAGGGCGATGACCGCGGGGGCAATTCATTCCAGGTGAAATGGTTCCGCAGGAACAGCAACCTGCACAAGGTTTGGGACGAAGGGCTGATCGAATCCACCTTGCTCAGCTACACCGAACTGGCGGCCAGCCTGGACCATGCCACCCCGGCCGAGAAAAAAGAATGGGGCAAAGGCAGCGTAACCGATTGGGCCGAGGAAAATGTGGCTTTTCGGGCGCAGATCTATCCGGACGGGCCGGGCGCCGACCTGGGCTACGCCTACCAATATGTCCAGTGGCCGTTGGTGCAGCAGCAACTGTTGAAGGCAGGCATTCGGTTGGCCGCCGTGTTGAATGAAGTATTCAAATAGGATCAGGCGGCCTTCCCCAGATATTCCCTTGCCACCCGGGCCAGGCCACGCATATCGAACGGTTTGGGCAAATAGAAATCGGCACCGCACCGGATGGCGGCCTCTTTCAGGTCCTCCTCCGGCTTGGCCGAGATCAGGACCACCGGCAGGTCTTCCTTGATGCCCGCTGCTTTCAGTTGGCGGCATACCTGTTCACCGCTCTGCGTGCCCAATTCCACATCCAGGAAGATGAGGCCCGGATCAATGCCTTTCACTTGGTGCACGGTAGGCGGGGTACTGAAGGCCTTTACCTCCAACCCTTCCCGCACGAGCACCCGTTGCATCAGGAACAACAGGTCCTGGTCGTCGTCCACCACCATCACCACCCCGCTTCCTTTCGCTCCTTTGGTTTCCATCGTTGAAAAAGCATGGCAAACCATGCGCCAAGCGTGGATGGGCGCAAATTGATGCGGACTGGAACGCGGGGCTAGGGAAACCACGGACAGGAACGCCTTATTCCGGGGAGATCACTCCCCGCCCTGCGCGCTGTCCCCCTGTGCTGTATTCGTTTCCGTGCCCGTTGCTGTGGTGTCCATTGGCGGTGCGAGGTTTTCCTTGCTGCGCAACTCATAGGCATTGGCCGAGTTGCCATCGGTGGTCCCACCCGCTCCATCGCGGTTGCTGCATGCCGAGGTTGCCATTACCCCGCCCACAAGCGCCGTGATGGCCAAATAGTGTTGCAGCTTTTTCATTCCCTGAAGCGATTTTCATCCAAAGGAACACAAGAACAGCATCTCGTCCCATAAAAAGATCTGAGGCCGCCATGCGAACTATCTTGTGGCCCTAAAAGATCGCTGAAGGATGAAAAGATCATTGATCGCTGCAGTGGCCCTCACCTTAAGCTTTGCTGCTTGGGCACAAACCCCGCAGGCCGTGGACGGTGCCAAACAGGCGGAAGCCATCACCCAGCACATGACCGCGGAATTGGGGCTGAGCCCCGAACAGGCCAGCGAGGTGGAGAAGATCAACCGGGAACTGGTGGAACGCTCGATCGCCCTGCAACAGGCCACGGCCAAACAGCGCGAGGAAGGGAATTACAACGACCTGAAAGTTCGCATGAAGCAGGTGCTGACGGCCGAGCAATACGAGCGCTACCTGAATTTGCAGCAAACGCGCGCCACCATGCACACACCGGATGGCCAGGAGATCAGGCCGGTAAAACAGGTGGAGTAAAGATCGGCATCAGTCGCGGGCGAAATGCACGGGCAATACCATGCGCGTGCGCACTGCGGCCCCCTTGCGCATGCCCGGCTGCCATGGGGGCATGGCGCGCACAGCACGCTCCGCCTCGGCATCCAGCGTGGGATGCGCTCCCTTTGCGCTCCGGACCTGCGTAACGCGCCCATCGCGGTCCACTATGAAGGCGACGTAAACCTTGCCTGACAAGGCCCCATCGCCCCCTTCATCGGGGTATTCAAGCTCCTGCTGCAAAAAAGCATACATGGCCTGCTCCCCGCCGGGGTACACGGGTGCAACATCCACATCAGCCAGGTTGAACACGGCCGTATCGGGCTGTTGCCTGGATCCTTGATCAAACATGCGCTGTGCCGCATCCGCGCTTTTTGCCAGCGCCGGCGGCGTTTGGGCGAACATGGAGCCTGACACGAACAGCAAGGTGGCAACCAAGGGTGTATGCATCTGTGACCACGAAGTTAGCTGATGAAAATCACCCGGGCGCCCTGCTGCGGGCCTACTTTTGGAGAATCACATCCCTACCGAATCAGGCCATGGCGAACATCTATTATCCGGAATACCTGCAATTGGACAGAATACTCAGCTCCCAGGAACTGGAGAGCGACAAACTGGGCAAGCACGCCCACGATGAAATGCTCTTCATCATCATCCACCAGGCCTATGAACTTTGGTTCAAGCAGGTGTTGTACGAGGTGGAAAGCGTGGCGGAGATCTTCAACGAGGGCAATGTGGACGACAACAGCGGCGAGCTGAACATCGCCGTGCACCGCATGCGCAGGGTGAACGCGATCGTGGACCTGCTGGTGAAGCAACTGGGGATCCTTGATACCATGACCCCCTTGGATTTCCTGGATTTCCGTGACATGCTGCGCCCGGCCAGCGGCTTCCAGAGCATGCAATTCAAGATCCTTGAGGCACGACTTGGCCTGCGGATGGAAGATCGCTTCGGCAAGCAGTATTACACCAGCCAGCTTCGCGCCGAGCATAAGGCACAGATCGAGGAACTGGAGAACAAGACCACCTTGGTGGAACTGGTAAATGCGTGGTTGGAGCGCATGCCTTTCCTGGATGAAAAGTACTGGCCCGGTGGAGAGACCTTCTTCGGCCAACTGGAGGCCCTTTACGTGGGCAGCCTGGTGCAGGGCGAGGAGCAGAACGCCAAGCTTTGGAAGGATACCTTCGGCACGGGCGGGGCCGACCGGAAATTCTCGCCAAAGGCCGCGCGCAGCGCCCTGTTCATCATGATGTTCCGCGATGAGCCCATTTTCCAGCAGCCTTTCCGTTTCCTGGATTCGTTGATCGAACTGGACAACGGCATGGCGCGGTGGCGGGCCCGGCACGTGGACATGGTGCACCGCATGATCGGGCTGCGGCTGGGCACGGGTGGCAGCACCGGCAAAGGCTATCTGCGCGGGGCGATGGACCACCATTACGTATTCAAGGAACTGGCCGACATCGGCAGCTTCCTGTTCGAGCGGCGCAAATTGCCCGCCCTGCCACCGGTGCTGAAGCGCGCGATGGAGTTCCGTGGCGAAATGCCAGGTGCAGTGCTGTAGCGGCGCTAAAGGGTGAATTGCTCCCCTTGCCGGGGTATCTTGATCTTCCGGAAACCCTGCGCATCCAACAGGCCGCGCAACCCCTCCAGCGATCGCGCGGTGCCGTGGACCAGGAAAACGCGCTGCACAAGGGACGGGTCCTGGCAGCTGATCCAGCGCACCAGCTCCTGGCGGTCGCCATGTGCACTGTATGTTTCCATGGTGCGTATCTCGGCCCGCACCGGCACTTCCTGGCCGAACAAGTGCACGCTGGCAGGCCTTTCGAGCAGGCGCGCCCCGAAGGTGCCCGGCGCACAGAAGCCCACGACCAGGACCGCATTCGCCGGGCCGGGCAGGCCATGGAACAAATGGTGCCTGATGCGGCCAGCGTCCATCATGCCGCTTGCGGCAATGGTGATGCTCGGACCCGGAAGGGTGTTCAATTGCTTGCTGCGCGCGGCTTCGCGCACATATTCCACACCCGGGAAACCGAACAGGTCGGCATCGTTCTCCAATTCTTTCCTCACCTCGGGCCGCAACAGCGCGGAATGCTTGCGATAGATCGCCGTGGCATTGATCGACAATGGGCTGTCCACATACACAGGCACCCGCGGCAGGCGGCCCTCGTTGAAGAATTTGTTCAGCGCATGCAGGATTTCCTGCGTACGGCCCACACTGAAGGCCGGAATGATCAACCTCCCCTGTTTTTCCGTGCAGATCTGGCGCACATGCACCAGCAGCTCGTTCTCGTCAACGGTGAGCGAAGGGTGGTCGCGATCGCCGTACGTACTTTCGCAAATGATCACGTCGGCCTGCGGAAATGGCTGCGGCGGCGGCACCAGTCGATCGGTGTAGCGGCCCACATCGCCGCTGAAGCATATGCGCTTCACGCCTTCCTCGTTGGCCACGGTCAGGTGGACCGATGCGCTGCCGAGGATGTGGCCTGAATCGATGAAAGTGAGCGTGATACCGCGCAGGATCTCGATAGGCTCGTTGTAGGGCACCGTTCGGAACAATTCCAGGGTGGCGGTCACATCACCGAAATTGTAGAGCGGCCCGATCTCGGTCATGGGCGCGCCTTGCTTCTTGGCCCGCTTGGCATCATAGCGGTAGTCGTTCTCCTGTATGTGCGCGCTGTCCATCAACAGGATCTCACACAGGTCACGTGTGGCCCCGGTGCTGTAGATGGGGCCGGTAAAGCCCTCTGCCACCAGGCGCGGGAGCAAACCGCTGTGATCGATGTGCGCATGGCTGAGCACAACCGCATCTATGCTTTCCGGGCGGAAACCGAAGCGCCGGTTCAGCGCATCACTTGCCGGTCCTTCCCCCTGGAACATGCCGCAATCGAGCAGCACCCGCCGTCCATCGGGCAATTCAACCAAGTGCTTGCTGCCGGTGACCATTCCGGCGGCCCCATGGAAAGTGATGGTGGGCATGAGCGGGGTGTTTAGCCTGGGACGCGCAAGGTAGTTTTCTCACCGTGGCGGACGAAAAAGCCCTGCTCCATGCGGAACAGGGCTTTCACTGTGGATCGGGCCGATCCTACTTTTCAACGCCGGGTGCCACCTTCTGCTGGGTCTTGTTGTCCTTGTCGCCCTTCATTTCGCCCTTGGCGCGGCGATGCTCCATGTAATTCTTCTTCATTTCCTTTTCGCGGGCCTCCAACTTCTGGAATTGGTCGGCCGTGAGCACGGCACGCAATTCCTCCTTCCGCGCGTTCTCCAGCTTCATGCGCTCCTCGCGGCGCTCGTCCGCTGCCTCCTTGTGGTCCTGGCGGTGCTCCTTCACCTTGTCGGCGTACTTCGCGTTGATCGCTTTCACCTTTTCGGCCTGCGCTTCGTCCAACCCGAGTTCCTTCACCATTTGCTCCGTGCGCATTTCGGCGCGGTCCTCCATGGTCTTGTGCGGTTTGTCCTGCGCGTTGGCGCTACCGGCGGCGAGCATGGCCACGGCCAGGCCCATCATCAACTTGTTCATGCGTTTTCCGTCGTGAAGCAGACGGGGCTGTTGGTTAATTTGATGGACCGTAGGCAGATATCGTGCCACGCGTGGTGAAGTGTGCGATTTGCACCCAACGATCCCTTGCGAAGGGGCATTAATTCCCCGATCGGGGCGCAGGTCCGCGATGGACCATCCGGCACGGCGGCTGATCCGCTCCCGGCACGGTTTGGGCAACCATGGCCACCAATGCAAAAACCTCACTAGAATGGATTTATTGAAGGACAATTCGGCCAAGGGCCAACGCGAAACGGGCTATGCGGGGGAAGCCGTGGCCAAGGTCAATAACCCGGTGGTTGCCGCACACCCGGTGGCGCCGCCCACCGAGGTGCCGAGGAACAAGGTGCACACCGGTGCCCCGGAGTTGGCGCCCATGCTTAAACTGCTTGAGGACTGCATCACCGCATGCGAGCGATGTGCCGGGGAAAGCCGCGCCAGCGGTTTGGAAAAACTGAAGTACACCGCCTTCGTTGCCGATGCTTGCGCCTCCATCTGCCGCACACAGCTGGATTGGCTCCGCACCCTTGAACACACGGACTGGATGTATTTGGCCATGTCCCTGGCGCGGGTGTGTGCCTCGGCGTGCAACGCCTGTGAACTTGAATGCTCGCGGCACCCCGAGATGCGCCACTGCGCGGAGTGCGCCATGGCCTGCCGGGCCTGTTCGCGGCAGTGCCTCACATTCGCGGCCTGATCGCTATTCGCCACTGGCGGCACGCTTGGCCAGCAGGTGGCGCGGCAGCACGGCATACACCAGGCCGCCCAGGGCCACAATGCCCAGGCCCGCACCGGTGTACACCGGCTTGCTCCACAGCAGGTTCACACAGAATGCACCGGCCATGAGCAAGTACAGCACGGGCAGGTACGGATAGCCCCATGCACGGTAGGGCCTTTCGGCCCCAGGTTCCTTCCTGCGCAGCACAAAAAGCCCCACAATGGTCACCATATAGAACAACAGTGAGGCGAACATCGTGTACTCGAGCAGGTCGCCATAGCGCCCGCTCAGGCACAACAGCGAAGCCCAGATGCATTGGATCCACAATGCGAAACCGGGCACCGCAGCCTTATTGAGCCGCGCGGCCCGCGGGAAGAACAGCCCGTCGTTGGCCATGGCATAGTAAAGCCGCGCACCGCTCAGCACAATGCCGTTGTTGCAGCCGAACGTACTGACCATGATCAGGCCGGCCATGATCAGCGCACCTTTGCCGCCAAAGATCACCGCCGCGGCCGCGGCCCCCACACGGTCGGCGGCCGCCTGTTGTATGTCAGCCACCGGCAGCAATGCCAGGTAGGCCAGGTTGGCCAGCAGGTACAACACCGTTACCGTGGCCGTGCCCAACAACAGCGCACGGGGAATGTTGCGCTTCGGGTTTTCCACCTCACCGGCAATGAAGGTGACATTGTTCCAAGCATCGCTGCTGAAGAGCGAACCCACCAGGGCCACACCGAATGCCGAGGCCAGCGCCATACCCGCGATGGGCACCGCGGCACCGCCGCCGGCCATGTTGCTGGCCGCCCAGCCCATGGAGAAATTGGCGCTCCACGCGCCACTTCCACGGCCCACCCACAGGCCAAGCACCACCAGGGCCAGCAACGCCAGGATCTTGGCCAAGGTGAAACCGGTCTGCAGCAATTTGCCGTTGCGAATGCCACCCGCGTTGAAGGCCGTGAGCACCACGATGCTGGCGATGGCCAGTGCCTGCCCGGCATCCACTTGGAAGCGGCCCATGCGGAACAGCACATGCTCCGCGCCAAGGGCCGGCACGAACACGGCCGTGTATTTCGCAAAGGCCACGGCAACGGCGGCGATCAGCCCGGTCTGGATGACGGTGAAGAATGTCCAGCCGTAAAGGAAGGCCGGCAGTTTACCGAAGGCGCGCTGAATGTAGACGTACTGGCCTCCGGCCTTGGGCATCATCGCCGCCAATTCACCATAACTAAGTGCCGCCAACACGGTCATGATGCCGGAAACCACCCAGGCGGCAAGCATCCACGCAGGCGAGCCCAACTGGCGCATCATGTCGGCGCTAACGATGAAGATGCCGCTGCCGATCATGGAGCCGGCCACCAGCATCATGGCATCCAGCAGGGTAAGCGAGCGCTTGAAACCTGTCATTTTCCTGGAAAGGCGGCAATGTAAAGCGCCCACCCGGGCCGTAAGCGGCCAACCGTTGTTGAAAATCTGTATGCATGCATAACATCGGCGCACCGGTACCGCTCCTATATTGCCTTCCTGTTAGGCACCCAATCCCCTCCGCCTTGGAACCAAACAAGTACCTGCTCTTCTTCATTGCACTTATTGCCTGGGCCAGCACGCTTGCCCAGGAGAACCGCCTCAGGGGTTCGGTGCACGATGCCACAACCGGTGAGGCCCTCATTGGTGCCGTGGTGAAGGTGATGGACCAGCCCGGCGGCGCCTCCACCGACCTCGACGGGAAATTCAATCTGCTCATCAACCAGCCGCCACCCTTCACCCTTACCGTGGTGTACTTCGGGTACCGCTCGCTGGAAGTGCCCGTTACCAGCCTGTCCAAGGAATTGAGGGTGAACATGCAGCCCGATGCCATGATGCTGCAGGACGCCGAAGTAGTGCGCGAACGGATCAGCGACCGCCAAAAACAGGCCCCGCTCACCGTGGAATCCATGGACCTGCTGGCCATCAAGGAAGTGGCGGGGGGCGACTTCTACGAGGGTTTGGGCAACCTGAAGGGCGTGGACATGACCGCGGCCAGTTTCGGCTTCAAGGTGATCAATACGCGCGGCTTCAACAGCACCAGCCCGGTGCGCTCCTTGCAGTTGATCGACGGGGTGGACAACCAAAGCCCCGGGTTGAATTTCTCCCTTGGCAACTTTTTGGGCGCCAGCGACCTCGACGTGCTGAAAGTGGACGTGATCGCCGGCGCCAGCACGGCCTTCTACGGGCCGGGCGCCTTCAACGGGGTGATCAACATGACCACCAAAAGCCCATGGCTCTTCAGGGGCTTGAGCGTGAGCGTGAAGGGCGGCGAACGGAACATGCTGGAAACGGCGGTGCGCTGGGCCGATGTGATCGGCGACAGCATTGCCCCGCGCTGGGCCTACAAGGTGAATGCCTATGCCCTGCGGGCGGATGATTGGTGGGCCGCGAATTATGCACCCACGGAAAACAGCCCTACCGGATCGGGCAACCCCGGCGGCTATGATGCCGTGAACATTTATGGCGACGAGGACGTGAGCGTGAACAACAACTACACGACCTTCTCAGGGCGAAGAAGCTATCCGGGCCTGGGCAAATTCCTGCGCAACGGATACAAGGAAAGCGAACTGGTGGATTATGGCACACAGAACCTGAAGCTGGGCGGTGCGCTGCATTACCGCATGACGGACAGCATCGAATTCATTGCCGCCAGCAATTTCAGCACCGGCACCACCGTGTACCAGGGCGACAACCGCTACCAGCTGAAGGACATCAGGTTCTTCCAGCACCGGCTGGAACTGGTGCAAAAGGACAAATGGTTCGTGCGCGCCTACCTCACGCATGAGGACGCCGGCAGCACCTACGACATCTATACCACCGCATTGCGGCTGCAGGACGCTGCCGGGCCCACCGGCGGCCAGAATGGCTGGAACTCGCAATACAATGCCTACTGGGGAAGCGTGATCACCCCGGAAGTACAGGCCATGCCCGGCTACATAAAGGCCACCCAAGCGGCGGGAATGGGGTGGACCCAGGCGCAATGGATCGCATGGCAGGACCAATTCATACAAGAACACCTGGGCGCCTTTGCGGCCTTCCACGAGCAAGCGCAGGAATACACCAACCAGCTGAACACGGCATACCTGCACCCCTTCTACGTGCCGGGCACCGCCCGCTTCCAGGAAAAGTTCAATGAGATCACCGGCAAACGCTTCACCGAGGGCGGTTCACTCTTCTACGACAAAAGCGCCTTGGCCCACGTGATGGGCGAATACAAATTCAGGCCGGCCTTCGGCCAGGTGACCGTGGGCGGCAATTACCGCGAATATCACCCCAACAGCGCCGGCACCATCTTCCGCGACACGGGCGATGTGCGCATTGTGAACCGGGAATTCGGGCTGGTGGCCGGGCTGGAGAAGAAATGGATGGACAACAAGCTCACCGGCACGGCCACCCTGCGGCTGGACAAGAACCAGAACTTCGACCCGCTGCTCTCCCCTGCGGCATCGCTGGTGTACGCGGCCAGCCCGGCCCGGGTGTGGAGGCTAAGCTTCAGCAGCGCCATACGCAACCCCACCCTGGCCGACCAATACCTGTTCTACAACGTGGGCAGGGCCTTGTTGCTGGGCAACGTGGACGGCCAATTCGAAACGGGGCGCGACTCGCTCTTCACCTTGGAAAGCTTCAATGTGTACCGCAACAAGGATTTCCTGAACACCAACAACCTCGATTACTTCCATGTGGACCGTATCCGGCCCGAACAGGTGCGCACTGTTGAGGCCGGTTACCGCGGCACCCACTGGGAAAGCGTGTACCTCGACATTTCCGCCTACCACAGCTGGTACACCGATTTCATCGGTTACATCATCGGCCTGCATGCCGATTTTGACAGCCCCACCGCAATACCGCAGCGGCTGCAGGCCTACCGCGTGGCCGCCAATGCCGCGTCGCAGGTAATCACACGCGGCATCAACGCGGGCCTTACGTGGTACAGGCCCAAGTTGAGCTACACCTTCAACTACAGCTACAACCAGTTGGCCAGCGGCGATGACGACCCGATCATACCTGCCTTCAACACGCCGCGCAACAAGTTCAACGCCGGCCTTAACGCGCGCGACAGGAAATTGCCGTTCAGCAACCTCAAGCGCCTGGGCTATGGCCTGAATTGGAAGTATGTGGAAGGATACCTCTTTGAAGGTTCACCCCAATTTACCGGGCCGATCACCAGCTATGACATGGTGGACGCGCAGGCAAGCGTGATCTTCCCCAAGCAGAACCTGACGGTAAAACTCGGCGCGAGCAATTTGTTCGGGCTTTTGCCCCTTTGGGACAAGGCCGTGCCCAGCAGCGACAAACTGGACAAAGTGATCAACAATGAAGTGTACCTTGTGTACGGCGGGCCAAGGATCGGTCGACTGGCCTACGTGCAAGTAACCTACGAATGGAACAAGCGATCGAAAACTTAACTTGCAACAACTAAAAACCCCTACAATGAACAAACGATTACGGGCAATTCTTCCCTTGATGGCACTGGCGGCCATCGGCCATGCGCAGGACCGGTACCTGAACGAGGTATTCACCGATGCGCAGCTCACCATCACCAACGATGTGGTGTTCGGCACCAACATCGACTTCCTCACCAGCGACCTCAGCAATCCGGCACTGGTGGGGGCCAACGCCGGCACCCTGCAGGGCCTGGTGAGCAGCGGCTCGCCCATTCCAGCGGCCTACTACAACCCCGCCGATGCCTCCACGGCGCTGAAGGTGACCGACCTGAAGATGGACATCTACCAGCCCGACCAGGCCGTGGATCCCGAAACCGAAAGGCCGATCTTCATCTTCGTGCATACCGGCAACGCCCTGCCCCCGCCGTTGAACGGCAGCCCCATGGGCACGCGCAAGGACAGCAGTGCGGTAGAAGTCTGCAAGCGCATGGCCCGCCGCGGCTATGTGGCCATCAGCATGAGCTACCGCATGGGCTGGAACCCGCTGGGCACCACGCTGGAGATCCGTCGCGGCACACTGCTGAACGCCATTTACCGCGCCATACACGACGTGAAGCAGTGCGTACGCCACATGAAGGCGGAAGCCGCCTCAGGAAACAGCTACGCGATCGACCCGGACAAGGTGATCCTGTACGGTGAAGGCACGGGCGGCTACATCACCCTGGCCACGGCCACCTTGGACCGCCCACAGGAACTTTTCATCGAAAAATTCCTGCCCGACCCCTTCCAGCCCAGCATCAGTTATGTTGACACCACCAAGGTGGGCAACATCGAGGGCTTTGGAGGCATACTCAACCTGTACCGGCCGAACGGCCAGAACAGCGACATCAGCTTCTGCGTGAACGCAGGTGGCTCATTGGCCGACACCAGCTGGCTCGCGCCCGGCGATGTGCCCATGGTATCCTTCCAGACCGTGTTCGACCCCTTTGCCCCGTTCGGAGACGGCATTGTGATCGTGCCCACCACCGGCGAACAAGTGGTGGATGTACAGGGCAGCAACGTGTTCATGCCCTTGGTTAACAGCTATGGCAACAACGCCAGCTTTGCCACGCTGCAGTCCGGCGACCCCTTCACCAACAAGGCGCGCGGCCTGTACAACACCAGCCCGGCGCATGGCAGCAACATCGTGCACATCGCCGATGCGGCCGAGGGGTTGTACCCCATGATCACCCCCAACTGGCCAGCGCAGATCACCGGCACACTGGAGGAGGCCGGGCCTTGGCAATGGTGGGACCCCAACGGCGCATTGGCACAAACCGTTGTTTCGCCCGGCCCGCCCCCCATCACGGCCGGCCAGGCCAGCCAGGCCAGCAACCCGAACATGAGCCCTACGAAGGGCCGCGCCTACATCGATACCATCATGGGCTACATGAACCCACGCATCGTTTGCGCCCTGCAACTGGGGCCCTGCCTGCTGGTGGGCCTGAATGAAAGCGACCCCATTGCCGTGGGCGTGGACCTCTACCCCAACCCGGCCCACGGATCGGTACGGATCACCAGTGCCAACGCCACCATACGCATGGCCGAGGTATACGATGTGAACGGCCGCCGCGTGCATGCGCAACAAGTGGAAAACAGGGCATTTGAGCTGCAAACCGAGGACCTGAGGCCGGGCGCCTATTTCGTCACGCTCACCTTTGATGAAGGCACCGTGACACGCAAGCTGATGCGCCAGTAGACCGCACACATTCAACAGAAAGGGCCGCCAACGCGGCCCTTTCTGTTTCCCGGCACCGCTTATCCTGCCGACCGGCCATCCATCAAAACATGGTACCTTGCATTGCAAAGTTCTATCCTGCGCCCATATATTTGCATCGTCCGCTACCGGCCAAGGCATGTAACGGACCGAACGGAACACAGACCATGAGAGCGGAGAACACCAAGGCCCAGATGCGCAAAGGCGTGCTTGAATACTGCATCCTATCCCTGCTGGTGCCTGAAGAGATGTACCCCTCGGACATCATTGCGAAGCTGAAGGAAGCCAAACTGATCGTGGTGGAAGGCACCTTGTACCCGTTGCTCACCCGGTTGAAGGACGCGGGCTACCTGGCCTACCGTTGGGAAGAGAGCCGCTCCGGACCGCCGCGCAAATACTATCGCCTCACCCCTACCGGCCGCAAATTCCTGAAGGAACTGGACGAGACCTGGGACGACCTGGTGCAGGCAGTGAAAAAAACCACACGGAACAACCCCTCTTAGATGCCCCCGCCGGCTTAGGCGGCATGAACATGAAAAAAACATTCACCGCAAACCTCAACGGCACGGTGTTCCACATCGAAGAGGACGCCTTCCAGCAGTTGCAGGGATACCTGGCCAACATCCGGGCACGGCTCAGCGGCAGCGGCGATGCCAATGAGATCATGGCCGACATTGAGGCGCGGATCGCCGAGCTGCTCACCGAGCGGCTGCAGGGCCGGCAGGCCGTGTTGGTGGCCGATGTGGACCACATCAAACAGGTGATGGGCCAACCCGAGGACTATGCCGGCGACGAGGAACCCGCAGGCCCGGCGATGACCGGGGCGCGCAGCGGAGGGTACCGGGCACACAAAAGATTCTACCGTGACCCGGACGATAAGAAACTTGCCGGCGTGCTATCGGGCCTTGGCCACTATTTGGGCATGGACCCCATTTGGCTACGGATCCTCTTCGTGGTGCTGGTATTGGCGGGCTGGGGCTTTCCGGCCGTGCTCTACTTCGTGATGTGGGCGTTGGTGCCCCAGGCCATCACCGCCGCCGAAAAGCTGGAAATGAAGGGAGAGCCGGTGACCGTTGACAACATCAAGCGCATGTTCGATGAAGGGGCCGAGCGGTTCAAGGCCGGGGCCGAGCACATGGCGCAGGAGGCGCGTGAAATGGGCTGCCGATACAAACAGCAGGGGTATCGCGCCGCCTATGACCGCAACAGCGGGGCCTATCGGCTGTTCGATGCATTGGGCAAGATCTTGGGCATGTTCCTGCTGTTCATCTCCGTGATCATCGGCCTGGCCTTGGTGGCCGCATTGGGCGGAACGGCCTTCTGGAGCGGCACGCAGGCCGGCGATGGCACACCCTTTTGGAGCCTGCCCGGGCTGGTCTTCCCCGATGCTTTCTCCTCAGCTGCCTTCACGTTCTCGGTCTTCGTACTCTGCACCGTGCCCGTGGTGTTGCTGATGCTGGCCTCACTCTGGCTGCTGTTCCGCCTGCACACGCCGCGCTGGCTCGGTTGGCTGTTGTCGGCCCTGTTCATCATGGCCCTGGCCGTGGCCACTTGGCTGGGCATCCGCACGGGCTGGGAATTCAGGGCACGCGCTGAGCACACCTCCTCCCTGGTCCTGCCGCCCCCGGCACAGGGCACATTGCACATCCGGGCCGGGGAGAACGGCAACTTCAGCCGAACGCAGCAATTCAGCCTCACCAATGGCACTGTCATGTACAGCACCGACCTGTTCGACCTTCGTGGCGATAGCGCCCGCCTGGAGCTTGGCCGCCTGCAGGTGCAGGCCAGCCCCGACAGCCAGTTCCACCTGCTCACCCGGCGCATCGCCCGTGCGCGGGATGCCGACCTGGCACGCGGCAAGGCCGAGCGCATCAGCAACAGTTTCGCGTGGCACGACGATACCCTGCGACTGAGCGGGCGCTACGCCTTTCCCAAGAACGACAAGCTGCGCGCCCAGCAGCTCGTATACGTTCTGCAAGTGCCCGTGGGCGGCCGCATCAACCTGTTGCCCAGCAGCAGCATGCTGATGCACGACTGGATGGACGACGACGGGAATGACACCCACGGCTACATGGTGGGCCGCACATGGACCATGACCCGCGACGGATTGAAACCCCTGCAAGGGGGAAACATGATCCGCGGGAGCAACGGCACGGACCGCGCCCCGCGGGCCTCTGCCACGGTGGAATTCCCCAACCCCTTCCGCTTCTTCGGCAACTTCACCATGCAATAATTGCCGGCCCGGCAACGAGGGGTTGCCTTGTCCGGCCGCGCGGCCCTGGCACCATGCCGGGGCCGCGGCTTTTTACGCCGTTGGCAGCGCAGTGCCGAACTTCGCGGCCGGAAACAATTTCAGCATGAGCAAGGCAGCCAAGATCAAAAGCTTCGACCCCAATTCACCCGGTGCGGCCAATGCCGGCATCTATGGGCTACCCTTCACCGCCGAGGAAAGCGACATCGTATTGCTGCCTGTGCCCTGGGAAGTGACCACCAGCTACGGCGGCGGCACCGCGCATGGACCCTCCGCCATACTGGAAGCCTCGTTCCAAGTGGACCTGTTCCACCCGGAATTCGCCGACCTGTGGAAGCGCGGCATCAGCATGGATGACATACCAAAAGCCTTATTGGAACAAAGCGATTCCCTGAAAGCGGAAGCGGCCAAGGTGATCGACCTGCTGGTGAACGGTGGCGGCAAGGCCGCCCAGGCCCGCGCTGAAAAAGCGCTGGAACTGGTGAACGGGGAAAGCGCCGTGATGGAGCAATGGGTTGAGCAGCGCTCCGGTTTCTGGCTGGACCAGGACAAGCTGGTGGGGCTGGTGGGCGGCGACCACAGTACCCCGCTCGGCCTTTACCGCGCCTTGGCGCGGCGCCATGGCGAATTCGGCATCCTGCACCTGGATGCGCACCTGGACCTGCGCTGTGCCTATGAAGGCTTCACGGGCAGCCATGCCAGCATCATGTACAACGCCCTCGGCCTGCCCGAGGTAAGCTCCATCGTTTCCGTGGGCATCCGCGATTTCTGCGAAGAGGAAGCACGTGTGTTCGCCAAGGAGGAATTGCGCGTGCGCATACACCGCAGTGCAGAGCTTCGCCGCCAGCAGTACGAAGGAGCCACGTGGCGCGAGCAATGCGACACCATCCTGGAGCAGCTTCCGGAAAAAGTGCACATCAGCTTCGATATCGATGCCCTGGACCCATCGCTGTGCCCCAACACCGGCACGCCGGTGCCGGGCGGGCTGGCGTTCGAGGAGGCCACGTACCTGCTTTCGCGCCTGGCCAACAGCGGCCGCACGATCATCGGTTTCGACCTGGTGGAAGTAACGCCCGGCCCCGAGGGCGATTGGGACGCCAATGTGGGGGCACGCCTGCTGTGGCATCTCTGCGGTGTACTGGCCAAGACCAACCCGTGACCCATGCACGGCACGCTGCCGGAACGGCTGGTCCTTTTCGATGGCGTGTGCAACCTCTGCAGCGGGGTGGTCAGGTTCATCATCCGCCACGACCGGCGATGCCGGTTCCATTTCGCACCCCTGCAGGGCAGTACCGCCGCCCGCCTGGGCCTGCCCGCCAACGCCGATAGCCTGGTGTACCTGCGGAAAGATGAATGGCTCACCGAAAGCGCTGCGGCACTGGCCATCGCGCGCGACCTGGGCTGGCCATGGCGCGCACTGCTGGTCCTGCATGCATGGCCACGCTTCCTGCGCGATGCCGCCTACCGCTTTATCGCCCGGCACCGCTATCGCTGGTTCGGCCGCAAGGCGGCCTGCATGGTGCCGGATGCAGCCACGGCTGCGCGCTTCCTGCCCTGAACTATTTCCGGTCGTGGTCCTGCAGCACCAACAGGGGAATGTCGGTGTGCAAGGCCAGGCGTTTGGCGGTGCTTGGGCGGAAAAGGCCCTCGAAAAAACCGGTATGGCGGTGCAATACCGCGATCATGCCCGCATGCTCCTTTCGGGCCAGAAAATCGATCACGCCGGCAACGTCCTTGCCTTCCTCGCTGATGAAACGGTGGGGAATGGCCTGCAACAACTCGTTGTACATGGCCACCAATTCGGCATCCGGCAGTTCATCCTTGCTCCGAAGCACATGGGCCAGCACCACTTCCGCTTTGGCACGCAGGGCAATGTGCAGCAACATGCGCGTGCCCTCCACCTCCACCCCGCGCTGGTCATCGGCAAACAGGATCTTTCCCGGGCTTCCCAGCCGGGCCTTGGCCGGCACCACGAGCACCGGGCAGTGGCTGTTCTTCACCACCGCCGCGGCATTGCTGCCCAGTATGCCAGCACCTGACCGTCCTTGGGTGCCCATCACCACAAGGTCCGCCCCTTTCTGCCCGGCCAGATCGTCCAGCACGGCAGGCAAGGGGCCGTACACCACCTGTGTCGCCACCTTCGCATCGGCGAACAGGTCCGTTTTCCTGATCCGCTGCTCCCATTGCTCCATGCCCTGCATGGCGGCCTTGAACAATTCCTCGGCCATGCCTGCCCAAGATGAGACCGATGGATCCGCGTCGAGGTAGGTATGCAACAGGGTCCATTCAACATGGGCGGTGCCCAATAGCTGCGCCGCATATTGCGCCGCATGGAAGGAATTATCACTGAAGTCGGTGGGGAGCAGGATCCGTTGCATGAGCGATCAATTGTATGGCAAAAGTATCGGCGTGCCCAACTAAGGGCGGGCAACGGTCAGGCCTTCGGCTGATGAACATCATTCGCCATGGCGGTTTACCGCTCTATCCTTGATCGATGCCATTATTACTGGACCTCGGGCCGGCGGCCGGCACCATCGATACGTTGGAGGAATTCATCCGGGTGATCGATCAGCAGGCCGATGCGGCGGGCTACACCGACGCCTTCCTGCGGCTATCATTGGACCCTGAAAAGCTCGGGCCATTCTGCCGCTGGAACTCGCCGGCCTATACCCGGCAATGCCTGCACCGCACGCGCGAACACGAGCTGCTGTTGATCTGCTACGAGCCGGGGCAGCGCACCAGCATCCACGATTACGACAGCCAAACGGCCTGGATAAAGCCCTTAAGCGCCCCGGTATTGGAAGAACGGTTCACCTTGGACAGCGACGGCCGGCTCAGAAAATCCGGGCAGCGCCCCCTGGTGCCCGGCCAAGTGGCCTACATGGCCACCAGCAACTGCATACACCGGCACTCCAACCCGGGGCCCGACCGCGCGATCACGCTCAACCTGTACGCACGGCCGATCAGGCGCTGGCATGTTTACGACGAACGCACCGGCCGGGCCTCGCTCAGCGGCACGCCAAGCGGGTCCGTAGGGTAACTTCACCCCCTGTTGATGCCACAAGGGGAATCGAACGTAGATCCGGTAAAGCTCGAGCGCGTGCGCGAAATGCTGTTCAGATCCGCCGCGGAGGGATTGGTGGTTGTGGACCGGTCCGGAACCATCCGGATGAACAATCCCAGGCTGCTTGAATTGTTCGGCTACGGCGAAGGTGAGTTGTTGGGGAAGTCGATCGAACTGCTGTTGCCGGAAACCTTCCGCAAGGCACATGTGAAAGAGCGCGACAATTACAGCCGGATGCCGACCAAGCGCTACATGGGGCGCGGGCGCGACCTGAACGGATTGCGCAAGAACGGAAGTGTTTTCCCGGTGGAAGTGGGCCTGAACCATTTCGAGGTGGACGGGGAGCTGTTCGTGATGGGTCTGGTGACCGACATCAGCGAGCGGCGCAAATCCGACGAGGCCCTGCAGCGCAGCAATGCGGAACTGGAGAAGCGCGTGGAGGAACGCACGGCGGAACTGGCCAAGGGAGCCAGGGCCATCGAAATAGCCTACGAGCGCGAAAAGGAACTCAATGCCCTGAAATCGCGCTTTGTATCCATGGCCTCGCACGAGTTCCGCACGCCACTGAGCACGATCATGGGCTCGGCGGACCTGATCGCCCGGTACAGCGAAAACGGCGACCACGAAAAAGTGCTGCGGCATGTGCAGCGCATACGCGGAAAGGTCCACGACCTCACCGCCATACTCAACGATTTCCTTTCGTTCGAACGGATCGGGCAAGGCGACATTTCGGCCCAGCCCGAAGAGCTGGACATCATTCACCTGTGCATCGGCCTGGTGGAGGAGCTGCGCGGCAGCGCGAAGGCCGGGCAGGTCCTGGAATATGAGCACCTGAGCGAGGACCGTACCATTGTGCTGGACCGCAACATGCTCCTCAACTCCATCACCAACCTGGTCACCAATGCCATGAAGTATTCACCGGAGAACAAACCGGTGACCCTGCGCACATCGCTGGAGAACGACATCCTTGAAGTAACGGTGATCGATCGCGGGATCGGCATACCGAAAAAGGACCAAGAGCACCTCTTCGAGCCATTCTACAGGGCACAGAACGTGCTTACCATACAAGGCACCGGGCTGGGGCTGCACCTGGTGAAACGCTATTTGGACCAGATGCGCGGCGAGATCAACTACCGCACCGGTCCCAACGAAGGCAGCACATTTCACATGCGCATACCCGGAAAAAAAATAGAACATGAAGACCATCCTATTGATTGAGGACGACGCCGACGTGCGCGACAACACCGCCGAAATACTGGAGTTGGCACACTACAGGGTGCTGAAGGCCGAAAACGGGAAAAAGGGGGTTGACATCGCACGGAAAGAACACCCCGACCTGGTGCTGTGCGACATCATGATGCCCGAACTCGATGGCTACGGTGTGCTGCACATGTTGGGCCGCTCGCCGGACACCGCCGAGATCCCGTTCATCTTCCTGAGCGCGAAAGCCGAGCGTGGCGACGTGCGCCGCGGCATGGAACTGGGCGCCGACGATTACCTGACCAAACCGTTCGAAGAAAGTGAACTGCTCAACGCCATCGAGGGCCGCCTGCGGCGCAGCGACCTGTTCCGCAAGGGCTTTGACCGCACGTTGAACGGGCTTAACGATTTCATGGAACAGGCCCGTGCCGTGGCCGCATTGGAAGACCTGAGCAAGGACCGCAAAATGCGGATCGTTGAGCGCAAGGGCATCCTGTTCCACGAGGGCGATGAAATGCGCAACGTACCCTTCCTGGTCGCCGGCAAGGTGCGCACCTTCAAGGTGAACAACGATGGAAAGGAATTTGTGACGGGACTGCATGTACCGGGTGAATTCATCGGGTACCTGGGCATGCTGGAGGGCGGCCACGCCACCGAAACGGCCGAAGCCATGGAAGAGAGCGAGATCGCCCTGGTGCCGCGGGAGGACCTGCTGCGGCTGCTATACCGTGACCGGGACGTATCGATGCGCTTCATCCGCATGTTGACCCAGGAAATGGGTGAAAAGCAGGAACGGTTGCTGCAGCTGGCCTATGCCAGTGTGCGCCAACGCGTGGCCCAGGCGTTGATGCAACTGCACGATCGCTTCAGCGGGGCACAGAGCGAGGACCTCGGCGTACGGATCAGCCGCGATGAGCTGGCGGCCATTGTGGGCACGGCGACCGAGTCGTTGATCAGGTGCCTTACCGACCTGAAGGACGAAGGGCTGATCGCCACTCAGGGACGGGACATACGGATCACCGACCGCCGCCGGCTGGAGAAGTTGGCACACACATAGCCTCAGCCCTCACGCGACCATTCGGCCCAACTGGTGGCCGTTTCCTGCAAGCGCACCGCATACAGCATGCCCGCTTCGGGCAATGCCGCCTGCAGGCGCTGCACAATGTCCAGCAGCACATTCTCGCATGAAGGCTGCCAGGGCGTGAAATAGGTGCGGCCGAACAAACCCGGTGTGCCCGGTACGGCACCGTTTGGCCATTGCGCCTTGTCGCTCCCGTGCAGCACCAGGGCATGGTCATAGTGGTCCACCACGGCGCGGTTCACCAGCTTCTTCAATTCGGAGAAATCGATCACCATGCCATTTTTCGCATGGCCGTCCTGTTGCAGCGGTTCGCCCTCCAGCGTAACGTCCAGCACATAAGAATGCCCGTGGATGTTCGCACACAGCCCATCGTGGCAGCGCAGCGCATGGGCCATTTCAAAATGGAAGCGCTTGGTCACCCGCACCTTCCGCGATATGTTCATGCTCATTCAACAGCGGGCCGCCTGACCCGCATTGTTCAGTGGAAATAGGAACTGAAAGTGCCCAGGTATTGCCGCAGGTCGGCCAGTTCATCATTCGTGGGCTCTGCACCCAATGCCTCCAGCTTCTTCTTCAGTGGCAGCAGGTAGTTGTGCAATTGGTCGTGCGCCTCACCGGTCATGGTGCACTTGGCAAAGATCTCCTTGAATTCGGCGTCCAGCTCTTCCTTCAGCACCGCGGCATCGCTCGTATTGGCATCATATCCGTCGACGATCGCGGCCATGGCCTCAATGCCTTGCGTGGTCTCGGGATTGGCCTCCCACTTCTTTCCGTTGTCCAATTGCACAGGCCCGGGACCGGCCTCCGCGTTGGCCCCGGCGTGCTCCGCATGATCATGGTGGTCCTCCCCGGATCTCGGGGCTTCAACGGGGCTGCATGCCATGGCGAACAATACGACCGGGATGCACAGGGTGGTCAGTTGCAATTTCATCTTGTCAGAATCGTGGTGTGGCTTGCTCCTTTCGGGTTTGGTAACTGTTGAAATAGCGCGCCGCCAGGAATAGAACGGCGGTGGCCAAGATACGGAAGGCCAGGGCGCCCATGGTGCGCGGCTCATAGGGCATGCCTTGTTGCACATGAATGAAAAAGCCCACGGCCGCAACACCCAAGAGCGCCAAGGCCACAACCAACGGCCAAGGCGCCCAGCGCGCATGGCCGAACATGCCCAAGGCCGAACCGATGTAGAGGAAACCGGTGGCGAAATTCATCCATAACACCACGGGCACCACCCGCCGGGCAACTTCGCGGGCGTGATCGTTGAAAAGCACGCCGCCCGCTGCGAACAAGGTGATCAGGCCGAACACGAGCAGCACGCCGGCGGTGATCTTCCAGCCGCGCGGATATTCGAGTTGTTTTTTCAGTGCCATGGCGGTAAAGGGATCTTGGATCACTATTCAATGAACAGTTCCACCAGGGCATATGTTCAAGCCTGCCGCAGGCGCACGCTTTCTCATGCGCAAACGGTCTCGGGCAACTGCATGGCGGCCACGGACCCGGCGTGTTGGTCCAATACCGTTAGGAGCTCTTCCACGGCGGACCCATGCACGGCGGCCAGTGCGGGCGCCATTTCGCGGTAATAGGCGATACCGGCCAGCAGGTTGCTCCTGAAGCCTTCAATGTACCTGGCCTGTTTGAGCGTGGGTGCAGGGCCTATTCCATCGAGTTCGCGCTTCAGGTAGGCCACATACAGCACCAATTCGTTCATGAACTGGTGCTGGCGGTGGGCAGCTACCGGCAAGGGCGCGCGGCCATAGATGTGGTCCGTCATTTCGGCCAACGTGGCCACCTTGGAGAAGTAGGCCAGGTTAGGGCCGGGGCAAATGGCCACGGCCTCCAACTTATGGGCGGGCGCCATATCACCTTTCACCAGCGCACTGGCGCCCAATCCTTCGCACAGGCAATCCTTTTCCGTGATCCGTTCAGCATCACGCCTGTATGTTTCCTCATCCAATCCCTTGGCCTTCAGTTGGCGCAACTTCAGCTCCTGGTATTGCCTTGATGAAGTGCAAATGGGGATCTCGGTGAACTCGGTGTTGGTGGAAAGGTACTTTTTGTAGCACGGGCTACCCGGGCGGTTCTTCGCGATGCGGAGCTTGCGCTGGGTTTCCGACGTGCTGGGCCGGAAATTGTGAAAGGGTATGCCCAAGGGTGACGCCCAGCTCATGAAGTAGTCATCCGGCGAGGCCGTGGAAAGTTGCTGCAAGGTGTGCTGGTCCACGTTGGTGGCCTCGGGCACAAGCAGGAATGGGCTGCCCCATCCGGTCCCGTCCACGCCGTAATGCTCGCGCAGGAAACGATCTTCCGCAGCGGTGCCGATCCCGCCCTGCACCGTGATGCGGGCCCGTACCGCAGGGTGAAGGGCGGATCTGCCCTGCTGTTGCAATGCGGTGCTGCAGATGTCGAAAAGCTCGGTATTGAGCGCCTGGCGCTGCACCTGGAATTCCTTGAGCACCGGCCCCAACAAATGCCCTTCCGTGGCAAAGGCGTGCCCACCGCAATTCAAACCGGACTCCACACGGAACTCCGATACCCAAATGCCTTTCTTGGCCAGGATCTTTCCTTGGATGGAAGCGGAGCGCAGGTCACTCACTTTCAGGATGATCCTTTTGCGTATGTGGCCGCTGGCGTCGGGGAAGAAATCCGGGAATGTGGCGATGTAGGCGTAAATGCGGGGATTGTAGCCGGCACTGAGCACGATGCCCGCATCGAGCTGGCTGAGGGCGAACCCGCGTAGGGCGGCCATGCCCTCGGCATATTCGGCCGGCAGGGCGGTACCGTCCTTGGCATGCACCGTGCGATCGATCTTGGCCATGATGTTCACATCGATGCTGCCCGTTACCAGCGCTGCGCGAAGCTCCTCCTGCAGGGCATGCCGTGCAGCACCTTCAGGCTGGTCCAGCATGCGCAGGTATTTGTTGCGCAAGGCAGATCCTTCCGGAAGCAGGTTGAAGTACTTGTCGATATCGGCACCTGGCCCAAAGGCGGATGCGCGCAGCTTCGCGGCGTTCTGGCGTACCACGCGCTGTACAAGGTCCAGGTAGGCCGTGATCCGCTGGGCACGGTGGTCGATCTCCTTCTTCGGGATCTCGGTGTATGGCTCTCCCGTCAACCTGCAGTGGTATTCGCGCATGCGCTCCACCAATTCATCCTCAATGATGGAAATGACCGAGGAGATGCCGAAATGGGCCACTTTCACCGGCGTGTCGATGGTGTAGCCCAGGCCCATGACAGGTATGTGGAAGGTGTGGGGAGAACTTGGCTGCATAGCGGAAGGCCGGGGTGAATGGGTGGCGCTGCAAGTTCAGTTGCATGGCGCCACCGGGGGCTGACGATGCTCATGCACCGGCGGCAAGGGCGCGTCAACAGGGGAAACTTTAACTGATGCAAGTTCTTCCACCCAATGGGTGCCGCGGTTGACCGTTTGTTCCTGCGCTGAACGGGTGATCGCCAGCCCTGTTTGCACCAGGTTGCGGAAGGCCGACCACGCCAAGGCCGGCATCGGTGCCAATAGCCGCACCTCAGCCTCAGCCAGCATGGCGGACAATCGTTCATGGGCATGGGCGAGGCCTGGCCTGGTTCGCAGGATCCCCACGTGGTCGGTCATCAAACAGCGCAGCTCATGCGCCAGTTCCCCGGTCCGCGGCTCCGGGGCCATGGCAAATTGCCACGGTCCTTCCTCCGCGTGATCGACGGTTGACGGCCAATGCAGGTGGTGCACGGCATTTGCGGCGCGCTGGGGCATCACCAATGCCTCCAACAGTGAATTGGAGGCCAGCCGGTCGGCGCCGTGCAGGCGGGTGCTTGCACATTCGCCCAAAGCGTACAGCCCTGGCAGCCCGGTGCGGCCGCGGTCGTCGGTGGTGATGCCCCCGCAGCTGTAATGCGCGGCCGGCATCACCGGCAGCAGGTCGCGGCCGGCCACCAGCCCCAACCGGCCGCACACGTTGGCAATGTTCGGGAACTCCCGTGCAAAACGTTGCACGCCAATGGGGGCGGTATCGAGCCATACATGCGGTCCACCGCTTTCCAAGATCTCGCGGTGTATCTCCCGGGCCACCACGTTGCGCGGGGCCAGATCACCCCTGGGGTGCCGGCGTTGCATCAACAGGCCGCCGTCGGCCTTCACCAGTCGGGCACCCGCGCCCCTCACGGCCTCGCTGATCAGGAAGGTGGCGCTGCTTCCGGGATTGTACAGGGCGGTTGGGTGGAATTGGATGAACGCCATGCCGCGTAAGGGCACGCCGGCCCGCACTGCCATGGCAATGCCATCGCCGGTGGCGGCGGGCGGATTGGTGGTGTAGCGATAAACCTGGCCCGTGCCGCCCGTGGCAAGCACCACCACCGGCGCATACAGGTTGCGCACCGCGCCGCTGCTGCGGTCCACGGTGCGCACCCCGATGCATCTGCGCCCTCCTTCGGACCCCTGCACCAACAGGTCGGTCACCTGTTCGGTATCGCGCCACCGAATGCCCTGCTCCCGGGCCACGCGGTCGCGCAGCACCCTTACGATCTCCGCCCCGGTGGTATCGCGGCAATGCACCACCCTCGCCTGCGAGTGCCCCCCCTCGCGCGCCAGTTGCAAGCGGCCATCGGGATGCGCATCGAAGCGTGCACCGGCCGCCAGGAGCCGGGCGATGCTGCCGGGCCCTTCCTCCACGATCAGCCGTACCACGCGTGGATCGCAAGAGCCGTCCCCCACCTCCAGGGTATCGCGCACATGTTGCTCCACGGAATCACCGGGCAACACCACCGCGGCGATGCCGCCCTGCGCCAGATAGGAGTTACTGGCCTCCACCGGCGCCTTGCTGAGCATGAGAACCCGCGGGTCGCGCCCTTTGCTGCGTGCCATCAAATGTTCCGCGAAGGCCATGCCGGCAATGCCGCCGCCGACCACGATCACCTCCGCATCGGTGGTACGCATCATCCCAGGTCCAGCATGGCGCGCAGCGAACGCAGTGCCTGTATGCGCACGCCCTCGTCCAACGTGATCTCAGGGCTGCCGTGGAGCAGCGCGGAATGCACCTTTTCCAAGGTATTCAATTTCATATAGGGGCATTCGGCGCAGGCGCAGGCATTTTCCGCATTGGCCGGTGCGGCGATCAGCTTCTTGCCGGGCACCGCCGCACGCATCTTGTGCAGGATCCCCGCCTCCGTGGCCACGATGAACGTATCGCTGGGGTCGGCCTGCACAAAGGCGAGCAGCGAACTGGTGCTGCCCACATGGTCGGCCTCGTCCAATATGTGCTGCGGACACTCGGGATGGGCCACCAGCTTGGCTTGCGGGTGCTTGCCCAGAAGGAATTTCAGCTTGTCCAGGCTGATGTCCACATGCACCTCGCATACACCGTCCCACAACACCAGTTCGCGGCCGGTCACTCTTTGCACGTAGGCCCCCAGGTGCTTGTCCGGCGCAAAGATCACCTTCCGGTCCGGCGGTATGCTCTGCACCACGCGCACGGCATTGCTGCTGGTGCAAATGATGTCGCTCATGGCCTTCACCTCGGCGCTGCAATTGATGTAGCTCACAACCACATGGCCCGGATGCTGCTCGAGGAATGCCCTGAACTTCCCTGGTGGCGCACTGTCGGCGAGCGAACAACCGGCATTCAGGTCGGGCAATAGCACCTTCCTTCCGGGGTTGAGGATCTTGGCGGTCTCGGCCATGAAATGCACGCCGCAAAAGAGGATCACATCCGCGCCCGTTTTCTCGGCGGCCTGCGCCAAGCCCAGGCTATCGCCCACAAAATCGGCCAGCTCCTGGATCTCGGGCTGCTGGTAATAGTGCGCCAGGATCACGGCGTTGCGTTCCTGTTTCAGCCGGTGGATCGCCTCCACCAGGTCATGATCGCTCATTCGGCCGGCCGTTGCAACGGTTTCGGCCTGGGGCATGGCCACGGTGTTCATCAGTGGCCAAATTTCAACCCATCCATCAGCCTATAAGCTGATATATATCACATTTACCCCGCCAGGTCGGCGCTGGGTAATTTTGTGGCATGTGCCTGATCGCCATTGCCTACAAGGCCCGCGCCGAGTTTCCGTTGATCGTGGCCGCCAACCGCGACGAGTTCCTTGCCCGGCCCGCGCGGCCCGCACACTTCTGGGAAGATGGGCCGGAGATCCTTGCAGGGCGCGACATGCAGGCCGGCGGCACCTGGATGGGGATCACACGGGCCGGGCGCTTCGCGGCCATCACCAACTACCGCGACCTGCGGAACGTGCCACCCCCGGGGCCTTCGCGCGGGATCCTGGTGCGCGAAGCCCTCGAACGCGGCATCGATGTGGGCCGCACGGCAGCTTACGCCGGCTTCAACCTGCTTTACGGCACAACCGATGCCCTGCGCTACCACAACAACATTCAGGGTGCGGACCATGCCCTGGAACCCGGCATACACGGCCTGAGCAACCATTTCCTAGATACGCCATGGCCCAAGGTGGAAAACGCCAAGGAAGAGCTGCATCGGATCCTCGACCTGCCCAAGGACCGGCTTGTGCCCGCGCTTTTCCGGCTCTTGGCCGATGAACGCACCGCCACCGATGACAAGCTGCCCGATACCGGCCTGCCGCTCCCCATGGAACGCGCCGTCTCCCCCATCTTCATCCGCACCCCGGATTACGGGACCCGCTGCAGCACGGTGCTATTGGTGGATGCCGACGGCAATGTGCATTTCGAGGAGATGACCTTCCCCACAAGAACGAGCGTGGGGTTTGAATTTGGCATCAGCCGCGAGTGAACCGTGCGGCTGGGCAATACGGACCCCGGCGCTTTTACCCTGCACGGCGCTGGCGACCAGATCCGGCCGATGCGGTCGAGGTCGATCTGCCCGGGACCTTGGAACGGCGATCAACGTACGGTCCATCCACAATAGAACAGCCCCACCGTTTCCGGCAGGGCTGCTTTCCAGTGCCCGGTCCAAGCGTTAGCCGCATTTGCTGCTGCCGCAGCTCCTGCATTTCAGGCAGCCCTCTTCGTAATACACGCCCTCGGTGTCACCGCAATCGGCGCATTTACGGCCACTGGCGCTGGTACCATTGGGTATGTAGCGGCTCAGCGCGCGGGCCACGCCATTCTTCCAGGTGTTGAGGGTGGCATCGTAGAGGTTGAGGTTCACCACGGTGTCCACTACGTGCGGCACGGATACGCCCTGGCGCAGCATGCCGCTGATGAGGATGGCATAGTTCCAGTATTCCTTGTCGAAGCTGCGGCTGAGGCCCTGTATGGTGACCTTGTAGCCTTCGCTGTCCTCGTACTGGAGGTCGTAGATGTTCTTCTGGGCCTTGGCGTCGCGGCGCTTGATCACCCAGCCCTTTTCAACCCAGTTGGGCAATTGGAACACGCCTTTGGCCTTGCCGGTGAAGATCTCGTACGGCTTTCCGTCCAGCAGGCCCACCACGGCCAGCCATGGTTCCAGGTCGTTGTTGAAGCGGATCACATCGGCCTCCAGCACTTCGGGGCGTGTTACATGCGCGTTGCTTTCCTCCTTCTTCTTTTCACCGGTGGCCACCAGTACGCCGCTGCGCGAGCCATCGCGGTAAACGGTCACGCCCTTGAGGTTGAGGTGCCAGGCCTCGCGGTAGATGTTGCCCACGAGCTCCGGCGAAACATCGCTGGGCAGGTTGATGGTGCTGCTGATGCTGTGGGTGGTGTACTTCTGCACGGCGGCCTGCAGGCGCACGCGGTGGTGCCAGTCGATGTCGTTGGCGGTACTGTTGTGGTAGGGGCTCTCCTGCACGTTCTTCTTTCCCGTGGCGTTCATCCAGTCCACTAGGCGGGGGTGGTGCACGGTGAATTCCTCCCACTGGTCGCCCATGGCGTCGGTGAAGGTCACTTGTTCCTTGGGCGCGTTGGGGCCGAGCTTGCGGCGGCGGGTGTACCCGAGCATGTACACGGGTTCGATGCCGCTGCTGGTGCGGGTGAGCAGGCTGAGGGTGCCGGTAGGCGCCACGGTGCTGATGCTGATGTTCCGGCGCCCGTGCTTCATCATGCGGGCATGCAGCTCGGGCATTTCGCCGGCGAGCATTTCAGAGAACTCGGAGGTGCGCTCCACGGCGGGGCTGAACCCGACGAAGCTGCCGCGCTCGATGGCCAGGTCGATGCTGCTGTTGAACTCGGCCTCGCACTTGGTGCGCATGATGTGCGATACGGCCTCCACGGCGGCCTCGCTGTCGTAGGCCAGGTTCATGGCGGCCAGGGCATCGCCCAGGCCGGTGAAGCCCAAGCCCGTGCGGCGGCCCTTGCGGCCGGTTTCGCCCAGCAGTTGCCAGGTCTCGCGCTCCACGCGCTTCACCTCGTCCGGCTCGGGGTCCTCGTCGATCTTTTGCAGGATCCGTTCCACCGCTTCCAGTTCAAGGTCCACCAGGTCGTCCATCAGGCGCTGGGCCTCATAGGTGACCTTGGCCAGGCGCTCATGGTCGAAGCGTGCCTTGGGGGTGAAGGGGTCGGTGACGAAGGAGTAGAAGTTGATGGCGATCAAGCGGCAGCTGTCCCCGCCCTGCATGGCGATCTCCCCGCAAGGGTTGGTGCTTTCATTCTTGAAGCCGGGGTAAATGGATGAGGTGGAATACTTGTGCTGCCGGTCCCAGAAGATGATGCCGGGCTCGGCGCTGTTGTGGGCGCAGCGGATCAGGTTGTCCCACAGCTCGCGCGCCTTCACGGTCTTGGTTACCGATGGCTTCTTGCTGTCGATGGGCCAGCGGTGGGTGTATTCCGCATCCTCTTCCACGGCCTTCATGAATTCATCGCTCACGCGCACGCTGATGTTGGCGCCGGTGACCTTGGTGAGGTCCTGCTTGATTGTGATGAAGTGGTCCACATCGGGGTGGGCGATGTCCATGGTGAGCATGAGTGCTCCCCTCCTCCCCTTTTGGGCCACCTCGCGGGTGGTGTTGCTGAAGCGCTCCATGAACGACACGGCGCCGGTGCTGGTGCGCGCGGCATTGCTTACGGCCGCTCCTTCGGGGCGCAGGGTGCTGAGGTCGAAGCCTACGCCGCAGCGGCGCTTGAAGAGCTGGGCCAATTGCTGGTCGTTGCGGAAGATGCCGCCGTAGCTGTCCACCGGTGCAGGAATGACCACGCAGTTGGAGAGCGATGCCAGGCGTGTATGATCGCCCAATGATGCCATAACGCTGCCTTGCGGCACGATATCCCTGAACCCGTCGAACAACTTGAAGATGCCTTCTTCATCCAATGCCTCCCGCTTTTGGCCGTACGCTGAAAGGAGTGCCCTTTTTTCGGCGGGCACGGGCTTGTACATGCGTTCGATGCGCGCGAATTCGTTGGCCATGCGCCAGTGTGTTCCCTCGGGGGTGAGTTCGAGCAACTCGCCCTTGGCGTTGCGCAGGGCGTATTTGTTCAGCCATGTGGTGGCGGCCAGTTCGTCGTTGCTGAAGTATTCCAGCGATGCCGCCAGGGCCTCCTCCGGGGTGAAGGTCTGGGTGGGCATAATGGGTTTGTGTGTGAGCGGTGCGGTTGGCATCTCTGTTTCGGCATCAAATAGGATGGCCTGCGGGATCTGGTTTTCTTGTGGCATCGTTGTATCGGATCGGGAAGGCCAAAGCTCCATCACCCGATCCATGATCCGGATCATTTTTTGGGCCGATCATCCACAGCGTTATGAACGATCACACTGACGTGAAATTTTGTCAGTGCCCCACACTGCGCAGCCGCCCCGCGGTTCTCATAAACCGCTAATAACCAGCAGGGGCGCCCTTTCGGACGCCCCTGCCGGCTTTCACCCTGCCCCCAAGGATAAGGGCAGCGGTATCCGGGTTGGCCCCTTACTGGGGCAACAACACTTTATCTATGACGCAGACCAATCCGTTGGCGGCCGGCACGGTGGCCACCACCTTGGCATCGTTGATCATCAACTGGCCGTCCTTCTTATGGAAGGTCACGTTGCCGCCGTTCACCATGCCCAGCACTTGGCCGTCCTGCATGTTCTCGGGCTTGTACACGCCCACGGCCACGTGGTATTGCAGCACATCGATCAGGTCGTCCTTCTTCTCCGGCTTCAGCAACCCTTCCACGGTTCCGGCGGGCAATGCCTCGAAAGCAGCGTTGGTGGGCGCGTACACGGTGAAGGGGCCGGCGTTGGAAAGGGCATTCACCAGGTCGGCGGCCTTTACGGCGGCCACCAGTGTGCTGTGGTCCGGCGAGGCCACCGCCACCTGCACCACATTGCGCTGTGATTCATCGTCCACCACATTGGATTGCCCGATGTCGGTCTCCATTTTCGGGCTGGCGGTGGTGCCCGGCGCGGTGCTATCACCTCCGCAGGCAGCAAGCATGGCCGCTGCGACGAATGGTGCGAAGAACTTCAGTTTCAAAGTGTTTCTTTTCATCGGTAGTGGTCTTTTGTTGGATCAAAAGTCGAAGTGTGGCGATGCTTGCGGGGTGCTCCTTCGCAGTTCTTCCGATGATTGTTGTCAGCCGTGCGTAAAACCTGCACCGGGCCGCGCGGGTGGGTCAGAAATCCTTTTTCCTGAAGGCCTTGAATGCCGCGGTTGCGGGCAAGGCCACCCATGCGGCCAGCGCCAACATGGCCACCGCAATACCCTGCACATTGCCGAAGAATTTTTCGTAGACCGCGCCGCTGTATCCCAGCATGGCGGCAAGGTCCACCTTCAACAGCACCATGATACGCCCCAGGTCGATGGGGTCCAGCGCGGCCAAGGGTATGATCCACGGCTCAATGGGGTAATCGCTGAAGGCGAACATGATCCACAGGAGCAGGGCATCGTACACCAGCACGAAAAGGAACCAAACCACCAGCCCCAGGCCCACGCCACGCGCCTTTTCGCGGTTCTTTATGGCGATGAGCGAGCCGATCGCGGTAAACACCATGGTGAGCATGATGCAGGCCAACAGCAGGGTGAGCGATGCGCCCGTGGGCAGGAAGGCCAATAGCGGTATGCCGGCCCCCAACAGCACGCCCAACACCAGTGCGGTGCCCAGGGCGAGCATTTGCCCGGCCAGGATCTTCGGGCGCCCCAAAGGCTGAACGGCCAGCAGTTCGGTGAACTCCAGTGCATCGTATACATATACAATGGTGAAGACCGAAGCCACCAGCGGAACCAGGGCCAGCAGTACCTGGGACAGGCTGAGCATGGCCTTTACCGGTTGGTCCTCCAACTGGAACAGGCCCATGGTAATGGCCAGCAAAAGCAGCAGCCAGCCGCCCACGAACTTGTTGCGGGCCAGGTCGATCAGGGTGTATTTATATACTTTCCACATGGGTGTTGGCGCGTTTTACGAGCATGGCGGGAATGGCCTTGGACAGGCGTTGGTGCCCGGTGATGTTCATGACCTCCTCCGGTGCCAGCAGGAATTGTAGCATCCCTTCGTGCAGGTAGGCGATGCGGTCGGCCAGTGCCTCCACTTCCTCCATCAGGTGGCTGGTGATAAGCACGGTGCATCCGCCGCGCTTGATGTCGCGCACGGCGGCCAACAGCACTTCTGCGCTGAGGGGATCGAGGCCCGCGGTGGGTTCATCGAGCACGAGCACCTTGGGCTGGTAGCGGAAGGCGAGCACGGCGCTCACCTTCTGGCGCTGTCCGCCGCTCAGGGTGCCGAGCCGCTTTTCCATCATGCGGTCCACGCCCAGGTCGCGCACCAACGGTCCTTCGGTGCGGTTGCGTTCCCTGCCGCGTATGTCGTCCATCAGGTCGATCAGTTGCCCGATCTTCAATTCGTTGGGGAAGCGCGAGATCTGCGGCATGTGCCCCACGTGGTGGCGGTACGCGGGGTCGGGGCCCACGGGCTGCCCGTTCACCTGTATGGTGCCCGTGGTGGTGTGCACCAGGCCCAGCAGGCATTTGATCATGGTGGTCTTGCCCGAGCCGTTGGGCCCGATCACGGAAACGGTTTCCCCGGCCTCGAAGCGGGCATTGAATTCCTTCAGCGCCCACATGCGGCCATAGCGCTTGCCTACTTCTTCAAAGATGACGCGTGCCATGTGGAGGTTTCATTAATGGTTTTTCATCTTCCAGGCCCTCGGGGGTCATGGAAGGGATCAATCGTTCGGCCTGGTCCATCAGCCCGGTCAACAGGCTTCGCGAAAGCACCACGGCGTAGGGCATGCGCTCGTTCACCATGGCGAACAGGCTCAAGGGCCGGAAAGGCACATCGCCGATGCCGTCACGGTCCAGGTCGTAGCCTTGGTAGCGGTCCCAATAGTTGCCGCTGAAGCTGTTGTACACGGGGTTGCCGTTGGTGCTCATGTCGAACGTGTTGCCCACGAAGCTGTTGGTGATGAAGCGGCAATCGGTGCTGTTGGCGAACAGGCGCACGGCCCAACCATTGCCGCGGAACACGTTGGCGGCCACCTCGGCGCGGTTGCAGCCGTCCACCAGCAGGGCCGTGGTGTTGTCCACGAAGAGGTTGCTGTCGATCACCGCGTCGTTGATCTCCTTCAGCAGCAACCCGTACGAGCTGGCGCCGCGGTTGCGTACAAAGCGGTTGCGGCGCATGTCCACCTTCCTGCTGTACATCACGGCCACGCCGGCGCCGTTGTCGCGGAAGAAATTATCGGTGTAGGTGTCGTTGTTGCTGAACATGAAGTGCAGCCCGTAACGCGTGTTGCGCTCGCTGGTGTTCCGCCGGATGTGGCTGTCGGTAACGAACTCGAAATAGATGCCATCGCGGTGGTCCTGTGTGATGTTGTCGAGGATCTCGGCACCGGAGCAGTGCCAGAGGTGTATGCCGTTGGCCTGCCTGGTCTCGGGCACGAGCGGATCGCCGATCACCTTGTTGCCCTGCACCAGGGTGCGGCGGGAGCTGGCCACGTGTATGGCAAAGAAGCAGTGCTGGAGCACGTTATCGACCAGGCTCACATCATCGGACTTTTTCACCTTGATGCCCGCGTTGTCGTTGATGTTGCTTACCAACGTGCCGGTTACCTTGAAGCCCCGGAACACCACGCCGGGCGCTTCGATCACCACCACATCGCCCTGCTGCCCGCCGTCGATCACGGGCCGGTCCACCCCGATCAGCACCAGGGTTTTGTCAATGGTGATGGTTCCCTCGGCGTAGGTGCCTCCGAGCACGCGAATGGTATCGCCCGCCTGGGCGGAGGCTATGGCCAGCGCCAATTTGGGCTGTGTGCCGCGCGCATCAACCGTCCACGTTCTGGCCGACAGCGGCCCCGCCACGCATGGCAGCAGCGCAAGCGCGGCCATGCGGCACCAGGGTCGCAGGCCCGTCATTCGTCGGTGAACAGTTTTTTCACCGCGGGCCAATCCAGCAGCTCGCCCGGGAAATGTTTTTGGGCTTCACTTCTTTCGGCCTCGGTGGCAAAGGCGGCCACGTTGCCGCGCATCGGGCTTTTCAGCGTGGGGGCTTGCAGGTAATAGGCCTTGGTGGCATCGATCAGGGTGCCGGGGTTGGCGAAGTCGGATACGTACCAGCCTTTCACTTCCTGCTCCACCAACCTGCCGTTGTGGCCCACAAAGGGCACCATGCATTCGGGTGCGTCGAAAACGTATGTGCGGCCCTTGGTGGTGAGCAGGGCGGCGCCGAATTTGGCATCCACCACGTTCATGCGGCAATGGGCGCATTCGTCCGAGCCGTACTTGATCTCGGGTTGGCCTACCGAGCAGCCTACGGCCAGGATGGCGGAACAGGCGGCTAACAGGAGATTTTTCATGGTTTTGTCTTTATGCGGTTTTTTGCCGCGGCTTCCTCCATTCGTAAAGGAAAACGAGGCCTGCGATCATGATGGTGCTGAAAAGGAAGTAGCCGCCCACATCGGGGAACGACCACGCCTCGAAGTTAAGCAGGGTCTTGTGGCCGAACAGCGGCGGTTGGTAGGCCATGTCCTCAATTTTGATGGCGGCATGGGGATCCAGGTCATGGCCGTATTTGTAGCCCCAGGAGTACATGTCCCACATGGCCCAGATCACAAAGGCAAAGATGGCGATAAGCCAGGTACCCAATGCCCAACGGCGCCCGATGAGCGCGGCGGCAAGCCCCCAGCCGATCAGCAGTCCGATGGCATAGCGCATGATCTCGAACTCAGGGAACATTTCATTGTGGATGGTGGCCATGCCGATATAGTGGTTCAGGTTGTTGATCTGGTCCACGTTGCCGGTAAAGCTGTCGTGGTAGATCTGCAGCACCAGCCCTTCCGGGTACTGCGGCGCCCACAGGTCGATGCGCCAGATGGGGAATACCAGCATAACGCCCAGCAGCAGGGCGGCAAGGCCAACGAGGATACGTGAAACGGGGCGCATGAACGGGTGTTTTTTGATCCCCTTCAGGGACGTGGTGGAGTGCTCGGTTTTCTGCTCGGTGCGTTTCTTCAGTTCTGCCGGTGCCGGCAAGATGATGCTTTCCATGATGAACGGCGTTTTTTGTGGCTTGTTCAAACGTCCGGACCCATCCTAAAGCAGGCCACCCGGCCCTTCACACCGCTTTGCGATGCTTGGGGCCGGGTGGGTGCTTTTCATTTCAGGTTGGTCAAAGACCGGCGTCGGCGGCTGTGGTGTTGGCCGAGAGCGGCACGTTGCTATTGGCCGGCGATACGCGGATGTAGCCCTGCATTTCCTGGTGCAGTGCAGAGCAGAAGTCGGTGCAGTAGAAGGGTTTCACCCCTACGCTGGTGGGCACCCACTTCAGGGTCTGCGTCTCACCCGGCATGATCAACAGCTCGGCGTTGGCCGCGCCCTTCACCGCAAAGCCGTGCGGTACGTCCCAGTCCTGCTCCAGGTTGGTGACGTGGAAGTACACCTCGTCGCCCAGCTTCACGCCCTCGATGTTGTCCGGGGCGAAGTGCGAGCGGATGCAGGTCATGTACACGTGCACCTTGTTCCCTTCGCGCACCACCTTGGCTTCTTTTTCACCCTTGGTCACGTACGGGTGCTTGTTGTCCTCGATCCTGAAGAACTTGACCGACTTGTCCTTGATCAGGCTGGCCGGCACGGCTTGCGCGTAGTGGGGTTCGCCGATGGAAGGGTAGTCCGCCAACAGTTCCATCTTGGGGCCGTCGATGCTGAACAACTGTGCCGATTGCGACAATTCGGGGCCGGTGGGCAGGTAGCGGTCCTTGGTGATCTTGTTGTAGGCGATCACGTATTTGCCCCAAGGCTTCTGGCTGTCGCCGCCGGGCACGCACAGGTGGCCGATGGAGTAGTAGGTGGGCACGCGGTCCAGCACTTCCAGGGTCTTCACGTTCCATTTCACGATCTCGCTGCTCACGAACATGGAGCTGTACGCGTTGCCGTCGTTGTCGAACTCGGTGTGCAAGGGCCCGAGGCCGGGGCGCTTCACTTCGCCGTGCAGCACGCTTTCGTACTTCAGCACGGGTATGCCGTCGAACTCACCCTCGTAGTCCTTGTTCTCGATCGCCTTGATCATCTTGTCGAAGGAGAACACGGGGATCAGTGCCGCCAGTTTGCCGCTGCCAACGATGTATTGCCCGGTGGGGTCCACGTCGCAGCCATGCGGGCTCTTTGGGCAGGGCATGAAATACAGCAGGTCCTTCAGCTCCTTGTGGTCCAACTGCAGCACGGTCTCCACGATCTCGCTGGTGGCCATGTGCGTTTCGTCGCTGTAGTGGTTCATGTAATGTTTGCCCGGCACCTGCTTGCCCTTGCCCTCCTTCACGTACTGCTCGGCCTTTTTCCAGTTCACGGCCATAATGAAGTCCTTGTCGTTCTGGCTGGCATTCACCTCGAGCAGCTTGTAGGCCTGTTCGGTGTTGTAGGTGCTGAAGAAGAACCATCCGTCGCTGGGTCCCTTGCCAGCGTGGCTGAGGTCGAAGTTCACGCCCGGCGCGGTGATCTGGAAGGCGATCTTCATTTTTCCCGTTTCAGGTTCGGGGTGGATGAAGGATACCGTTCCCTTGAAGTTCTCTTTGTAGGTGTTGATGGGGACATCGCGCTCGCCGTCGGCGCCCATGGGCACGCTGAAGCGGGTACCCGCCACCACGTACTCGCTGTTCGGGGTAATGAACGGTGAGCTGTGGTTACCCGCACTGTTGGGGATCTCGATGATCGTTTTGGTGCGGAAGGTGGTCAGGTCGATCAGCGCGATGCGAGGGGTGTTGTTGCCGTTGATGAACATCCAACGCCCGTCGGGTACGCCGTCGGTCTGCGATGCGGACACGTGGTGCGAATCGTCCCAGGGAATGAATCCGTGGCTGGTCATCAGCATCGGCTTGGTCTCTTCGCTGTAGCCCCACCCCTTCTCGGGATCTACCGAGAACACGGGGATGTTGCGGAGCATGCGTCCCGAGGGGAGGCCGTAGACCGACATTTGGCCGTTGAAGCCACCGCTCACGAAGTTGTAGAACTCATCGTACTGCCCGGGCGGAACGAAGACCTTTGAGGCCGCGTCGCCGGATACGGCGCTCTTGGTGTTGGCCGGCTTGCAGCCCTGCACCAAGGGTAAGGCGATGCCGGCCGCGAGAAGCAGCGGCAACACCGGGGTCTTGAGGGTACTTCTCATGTAGGGAATTGTTTGTTGGTTGATGGTTTGTTTGTCCGGCGTTCCGCCGTGGATGGTTTTCAAAGTGTGCGGATGAACTCGAGCACGTCACGCGCCTCGTCCACCGAGAGGTTCTGGTTGGGCATACGCACCAAGCATTCCTCCAGCATGGCCTGGGCCTCCGGGTCGGTCTCAAGCATGGCATCGGTGTGCACGATCATGTTCATGATCCAGGCCGGCTTCCGTTGGTCGAGCATCCCCTTCCAGCCCGGCCCCACTACGCGGTTGGTGCCCAAGCTGTGGCAGGCCTGGCATTTCACTTCATAGATCTCCTTGCCCTTGGTCGCCCGGCCTTGATCGATCGGGCCCATCTCCACATCGGCATCCGCGATCAGGTTGGCGGCCGGGGCCGCTGGCGCGCCACCGGTGGGTGCGGGAGCCGTGGGCCCGGCGCTGGGCGGGGCATCGCTGCCGCCGCAAGCCACGGCCAGGGCAAGTACGGCCACAAGGCCAATTCCTTTTACTGTGGTACTGAATACTGATCTGCTCTTGGTTGACATCTATTCCTTGGTTTTTACGGGTTCAAAAGTCGTGACCGGTCCGAAGTTAGGGTTGATTGTTGTCACCCACCCGGATGAGTTTGCTCAACAACCCAGGTTCCCCGGTTTGTTCGGAACTTCGCCCCCTACGCATGCAACGCTGGTTCAACATCGCGCTGATCAACTTCGCCATTGCCGCCCTGATCGGTTGCGTGCTCAGGGCCTACTACATCTGGGAGGTGCCGTTCTTCCGCTTCAAGGCCCTGCTCAATGCGCATTCGCACGTGGCCATGTTGGGCTGGGCCTTCATCGCCATGGTGATCTTCCTGCTGCGCAAGGAAACGCCCAAGGGTCTTTCGCGCTACAGCACATGGCTGCTTGTGGCGGCGCAGTTGGCCGTGACCGGCATGCTGCTGGGCTTTCCGGTGCAGAGCTACGGCGCGTTCACCATCGCCGTTTCGGTGCTGCACATGGTGGCCGGCTACCTGCTGGGGGTGCAGGTATGGAAGGCGTCGATGCATTGGGAACCCAATGGCAGCCGACTGCTGGTGCGCATGGCCGTGATCATGATGTACATCTCCACCATCGGCGTGTGGGCCATGTGGCCCATCATTGCCACGGGCGGCTTCGGTACCGAGCTATACTACTGGTCCATCCAGTTCTACCTGCACTTCCAGCTCAACGGCTGGTTCTGGTTCGGCGCCTTGGCGCTGTGGAGCCGCTGGGCCGAAACGCACGGGGCCGCCCATGTGCTCGATCGGCTCACCATTCGGCTTTGGGCCATTTCGGCCCTGCTCACCTTCGCCCTGGCCATTGCCTGGAGCGAGCGCCACTGGACGGTGTACCTGGTGAACTCCGTGGGCGTGGTGCTGCAGCTTTGGGCTGGCTGGCGCACGGCCAGGGCCATTTTCGGGGCCCAGCGCAAACTGCAGGAAAAGGCTCCGCTATGGGCCTGGCGCTGCGTTACCTACGCCTTGGTGGGCATGGGCCTGAAGGTGGTGATGCAGGCGGCCGTGGCGATCCCCGAGGTGGCCATCATGGCCTTTACCGTACGCAATTTCGTGGTGGGCTTCATCCACCTCAACACCTTGGCCTGCATCAGCATGATGCTGTTCGCCATGGCCCTGATGAACCGCTGGTTCGTGAGCACCAGTGCGGTGGCGCGCATCGGCCTCTCCCTGTTCACCGGCGGCATGCTGCTTAGCGAGGGCGTACTGTTCCTGCAGGGCGCCATGTTCTGGTTCGGCTTGGGCATGATGCCCGGCTACTACTACATCATCCTGGGCTTCTCGTTGCTGCTTACGGCCGGTGTGTTGGTGCTGCTGGTGCATAGCGCACGCACAAGGGCCGCAGCCAAGCGTGCCACGCCGTCGGCAATGGAAAAGGCCGGCCCTTGGCAGGACCGGCCTTCGCCTTCAATGTGATCGTTTACAACGAACGGATCAACTCCAGCATGGAGCGGGCCTCCTGTTCGCTCAGGCCCTGGTCGGGCATCACGGTCTTGGTCTCCTCCACCAATTGCTGCGCGGCCGGATCATTCTCCACCATCCATTGCGTGTGCAGCATCATGTTCATGATCCATTCGGGCTTGCGCTCATTGATCACACCCTTCCAGCCCGGGCCCACCACCTTTTCGGTACCCAGGCCGTGGCAAACATGGCACTTGGTATCGAAGATCTTCTTGGCCTCGGCCACCATGCCCTCATCGATCTTGTCGCCCAACGGCGGGTTGATGGTGGATGCAGTGATGAAGCCCGCAGGGTAGGAAACACCCGACGATGTTTCGTTGCCGGCCGGTTGCGTGGGGGCAACCGTGGAGTCGGTGGGGGCCGAGTGCTGCGCGTCGCCGCCGCAGGAGGCTATAAGGAATGCGATGCCCCACGGCAACGCCAAGTACAGGGGTTTTCTGATCTGGCTCATGTTGATATGGATGTTATTGTGGTCGCGGAATATTTCCCGCGGTGCGAAGGTCCTGGTTATTTCGGGCAACTGCAAGCCCGCTGCGCAACAGCAGCTTGACGGTAAAACCAGGGTGCAATGATCTTTCACCAAATGGACCACGCCAGCGGCAAAAATATTTCGGCGGCAAACGGGCATCCGGTTACATTCGCTGCATCAACGACCCTTGGACCATGAAAAACATTACCCTCAGACTCCTCACTGCCACAGCGCTTCTCAGTCTATTTTCCTTGGCCGCGAACGCCCAAGATGCATACCTGGAGAACCTTTCATTGCCGCGGTTCATCAAGGCGAACACGAACTATACCCTTAAGGTGAACGCAAAGAACAATTCACCCACCCCATTGCCCAGCTTCCAAGTGCGCTGGCGTGTGGACGGTGGCGCTTGGAGCCCGCTCCATACGGTGAACGTGTCCGCACCCGGCCTGCAGAATGGCAACTATTACATGCCGGTGAGCCACAACACACCGCTCAATGCGGCCCCGGGCGCACATACCTTGGACGTTGAGGTCCTTTCCACCAGCGATTCAAATCCGGCCAATAACACCATCTCCATCGGATTCACCTCGCTTTCCAACTGGGCCGAAAAGGTGGCGCTGCTGGAGGGCCGCACCGAAACATGGTGCCAGTATTGCCCCAACGCCAACACCATCACCAACACCCTTGCCAGCGACCCCAAATACGCCGTGGCCAAATTCCACACCAACGATGGACTGGCGAGCACCGACGGCACATCGTATTACAACACCTATTACCACCCCACCTTCACGCCGGCGGCCGTATTGGACATGGGCGAATATGGCGGTTACACGGTGAACTCCGCCGCGAACCGCTGGAGCGATGAGATGCTGGCGCGCGTGGCGGGCGTGGCACCGGCATCGATCGCCATATCCAGCCAATTGGGTTGGTCCAGCCGCGTGCTCACGGTGCAAGTAACGGCCAACTTCAAGTATGCACTTACAGGGAATTTCAAGCTCAACGTGTACGTGCTGGAGAATGACGTGCCGGGCCCGCAAACGAATGCCCCCGCCAATTACCGCCACAACCAAGTGGTGCGCGCGCTGCTGGGCGGCGCCTCGGGCACATCGGGGGTGATCCCCAACAATCCCGTGGTGGGCACCAACTATACCAAAACCTACACCTATACCGTACCCGCAACCTACAAGCTGGGCGACCTTAAGCTGATCGCCGTGCTCGAGCATGCAGTTTCCAACACCAACCGCTATTGCCTGAACGCGGCCAACGGCGCGGCATCGCCGGTGGGTATCGAGGAGATGGTACTGCCCACCATGCAAGTGCAACCCAACCCCTTCACGGACCAGTTGCACATGACGATACCGGGCGCGGCCGGCAAGGCCTCCGCTGAAATGTTCACCATGGACGGCCGCCTGGTACTGCAGCGTGAAACCTGGCTGGACATTGGCGGCAATGTGGAGCTGCAATTCGGCGATATGCCGGCAGGCATGTACGTGCTGCGCGTTACCGCCGCCGCCGGCATGGCACAACGCACCGTGGTGAAGCAGCAATAAGGCGCGCCGCATCGGGCAACCATGGGAAAGGGGCTTCGGCCCCTTTCTGCTTGGGCACCGGCAACAACCACCCGCATGCGCACCGGGTTGCAAAAACAAGCTTTGGCCATGCCCGCTCGCCCATGCGCGCTACCTTCGCGACAAACGTTTTCCCCAACCGCATGTCATCCATCCGCCCCTCTGTTGCCCCGGACACCATCACCCTGGGCGAGCTGAAGGAAGAGATCCTGCGCGATTATGCCGTGGTATGCCTGAGCCGCGAGGCCAGCCTGCTGGGCCGCCGTGAAGTGCTGACCGGCAAGGCCAAGTTCGGCATCTTCGGCGACGGCAAGGAGCTGGCCCAAGTGTGCATGGCCAAGCAATTCCGCCCCGGCGATTGGCGCAGCGGCTACTACCGCGACCAAACCTTCATGTTCGCCATTGGCGAGCTCACCGTGCAGCAATGGTTCGCCCAGCTCTACGCCCATGCCGATGTGGAGGCCGAGCCCTCCAGCGCCGGCCGGCAGATGAACGGCCACTACGCCACGCGCAGCCTCGATGCCGAAGGCCGTTGGAAGGACCTCACCAAGCAATACAACTCCAGCCCGGACATCTCCCCCACCGGTGGCCAAATGCCCCGGCTGCTCGGCCTGGCACAGGCCAGCAAGATCTTCCGCCAAAGCAAGGATCTCCAGGGCCACACGCACCTGAGCGACAACGGCAACGAAGTGGCCTTCGGCACCATCGGCGATGCAAGCACCAGCGAGGGGCTCTTCTGGGAAACCATCAATGCCGCCGGCGTAATGCAAGTGCCCATGGCCGTAAGCGTATGGGACGATGGTTGGGGCATAAGCGTGAGCAAGGAATACCAGACCACCAAGGGCAGCATCAGCAAACTGCTGCAGGGTTTCGAGAAACAGGCCGGCACCAACGGGCTGCGCATATACAAGGTGAAGGCGTGGGATTATGCCGCGCTGAACAAGACCTACGAACAGGCCATCGCGCTATGCCGCGAGGAACATGTGCCCTGCCTGGTGCACGTGGAGGAAGTGACCCAGCCACAAGGCCACAGCACCAGCGGCAGCCACGAGCGGTACAAGACCAAGGAACTGCTCGATTGGTACCGCACCGCGGACTGCATCGTGCGGTTCCGCGAATTCATCCTCGCCTTCAAGCCCGGTGGCAACCCCATAGCCACGGCCGATGAACTGGACGAAATACAAGCCAAGGCCAAGGCCGATGCCCGGGCCGCTCAAAAGGCGGCATGGGCCGCGTTCACCGCGCCCATAGAGGCCGAGCGCAAGCAGGCCATGGCCCTGCTGGGCGAGCTGGCCATGGATGCCACCCGCTTCACCGATGAATTGGCCAAGGCCATCGATCCCGGCCGGCGCGAGGTGCTCAGCATTGTACGGCAGGCCCTGATCGCGGCCGATGCCGCCGGCGTGGATGCCGCGGCGCTGCACGCATGGGCCACGGAACGCCTCAGTGAGAATGCCGAACGCTACGGCAGCCACTTGTACAGCCGTTCGGCCAAAAGCGCCCTGGCAGTGCCCGAGGTGCCCGTGCAGTACACCAGCGATGAGGAAGTGGACGGGCGCATCATCATTCGCGAGAATTTTGCGGCCCTGTTCGAAAAAGAACCGCTGCTGCTCACGTTCGGCGAGGACACCGGCAAGATCGGCGACGTGAACCAGGGGCTGGAAGGCATGCAGGCCCGCTTTGGTGAACTGCGCATCAGTGATGCCGGCATACGCGAGGCCACCATACTGGGCCAGGGCATTGGCCTGGCCATGCGGGGCCTGCGCCCCATCGCCGAGATCCAATATCTGGATTACCTCATGTTCTGCCTGCAGGGCATGAGCGACGACCTTGCCACCGTGCTATGGCGCACCAAGGGCGGCCAAAAAGCACCCGTGATCGTACGTACGCGGGGCCACCGCCTGGAGGGTGTTTGGCACAGCGGCAGCCCCATGGGCACCATCATCAACAGCGTGCGGGGCATGCTGGTATGCGTGCCGCGCAACATGCAACAGGCCGCAGGCATGTACAACACGCTGATCCAAAGCGATGAGCCCGCGCTGGTGATCGAATGCCTCAACGGCTACCGCCTGAAGGAAAGAATGCCCGCCAACCTCGGCGAATTCACCGTGCCCATGGGCGTGCCGGAGGTGGTGCGCGAGGGCAGCGACCTTACCCTGGTGAGCTACGGCAGCACCTTCAACATTTGTGCACAGGCCGCTGAACAACTCTCCACCTTGGGCGTGGAGGTAGAGCTCATCGACATCCGCACCCTGCTGCCCTTCGACCGGGAGCACCGCATTGTGGAGAGCCTCAAAAAGACAAACCGGCTGCTGGTAGTGGATGAGGACGTGCCCGGAGGCGCCGCGGCCTACATCCTGCAGCAAATATTGGAGGTGCAACAGGGCTACCGCTGGCTCGATGGTGCGCCCCATACCCTCAGCGCCAAGGCCCACCGCCCCGCATACGGCTCCGATGGCGACTACTTCAGCAAGCCCAGCCTGGAGGACGTAGTGGAGAACGTGATGGCGATGGTGAAGGAGTGAAACACCGGCCGCACCGTATGAATGTGTTGCGAACCCATATGGCGGCGGCGCTGGCCTGCTGCCTGGTGGCCGCAGTGCACGCACAAACCGATACCGCCATGGCAGGCCCGGTGGGCAAGTCACGCGGTATGCTATACCCGCCCCGCTTCATCGGCGGGAATGAAGCGATGAACGACTGGCTGCGCAAACACGTCCGGTATCCAAAAAAGGCGCAGGAAAAATGGATCGAGGGAACGGTCCGGGTCTCCTTTGTGGTGGGCCTGGATGGAAAGGTCACCCAGGTCTCGATCATGCACGGGTGTCATCCCTTATTGGACAAAGAAGCGTTGCGGGTGGTGGGCAAAATGCCGGCGTGGCTGCCGGCCGTGAGGACCGATGGCACCACTGCAGCCGCCCGTTATACGATCCCGATCCTCTTCAAGCTCGAAGGCCGCCGGCCGGGGGAGTAAAAACGCCGAACACTACACATACAGCTGGAATGTCCAGGATACGCCTGCCCATACCGTCCCTCAATGGCCTGCAGACCGGGCGGCTTCAATTCCGGCGGCCCGTTTTGGCCGACCACCTTTGGTGGATGGAGTACATCAACAACGCCGAGGCCATTCGGTTCATGCCCTTTTCCCTGGGCAGCACGGCGGATGCCCGTGCCTTCATACAGCGGTCGCTGGACCGCATCGCCGCGGATGGTTCATGCCTGAACGTGGTTTTTCGCCGCGATACCGGGCAGCCCGTGGGCATGGTGGGCCTGCTTACCCAGGAAGTGGACAACACAGGCGAACTCGAGATCGGCTACCACCTTTTGCCCTCCGCTTGGGGAAATGGCTACGCCAGTGAAGCGGCCATGGCCTGCAAGGCCTTTGCATGGCAACATGGGCTTGCCCCATCGCTGATCTCGCTGATCGACCACGGCAACCACCGCAGCCAGGCCGTGGCCCTGCGCAACGGCATGCACCACGAAAAGGACACCGTGCACCGCGGCACGCCCGCCATGGTGTTCCGCGTGGAGCGCTGAACTTTCCTTTGCCGGCATATTCGCCACATGGAAAGAAACAGGCATATCGCCCTTGCGCACAACTGGATCGCGGCGTTCAACCGGCACGACCTCGATGCCTTGCTGGCGCTTTACCATGAGCATGCCCGCCACTTCAGCCCCAAGCTGCTGGCGTTGCGCCCCCAAACGCAGGGCATGGTGCAGGGCAGGCCTGCGCTGCGCGATTGGTGGGCAGATGCCTTCCGCCGCCTGCCCTCACTGCATTACCAATTGGATCATCTGGTCGCCGATGAGCGGGCCGTCTTCATGGAATACACCCGGCAGGTGGAAAACGAGCCCGAACTGCGCGTGGGCGAAGTGTTGGAACTGCGCAATGGGCTGATCATCGCCTCACGCGTGTACCACGGTTGATCACCAGGTCTTCCACCGCACATTCACATAATTCATCTGCAAGGTGCCGTTGCCCGGCAGCGGGTCCATCATACGGAGGAAGCCGGCCTTGCCACCCGCCTTCCGCTCGCCCTGGTCGATCTCGTTGGGGATGCCGATGATGCTGATCCGCGGCGCATTCACCCGTGTGCCGATGTAATTGCCCGAACCCCACCACCCGATGTGCATCAGGTTCAGCTGCCCCATGGTGTACAAGATCACAGGCGCCTTTTGCGGGCTGTTCCAGTACACGTTCTCCAGGTTCACCACCGCCTTTACCGGCATGTTCACGTAAATGGAGGATTTGCGCACGCTGTGCTCGATGTGGAAATTGGAAAGCATGAAGGACTTCACCACGGGGTTGTTGGCGGGCCGGCTTTCGTCGCCGTCCATCGTGGCGCTCAGGAACAGGTCGTGGTCCGCCGGGCCGCCCTCGCTCACGCAATCATTCATCCGCACGCCGCCGCTATTGAGTACCGTGAAGGCCGCCGTGGTTGTTTTTGAGCAGTACACGCGGCACTGCTCCAGCACGCTGCTGTTGCTTTGGCTGTTGGTGGCGTTGGCACCGGGCCAATCGCCCTGGCGCAGTACAATGCCCTTGTCCTTGGGGTGCGTGACCCGCAGGTTGCTCAACCGCGCCAGCAGGCAGAAACGCAGGTCAATAGCGGCCTCACTTTGCCCCACCAGCTCACAGTTCTCCACCGTGCTGCCCAAGGTCGCCTTCAGGTCGATCGCCTTCCTTCCCCCGGTAATGGCGGCAAAATCGCGGATCACGTAACGGCCGCCCGTGCGCACCATGGCATCCTGCATGTTGGCCACCTCGCAGGTGAAGCCGTTTGAATGGGGCCCGAGGTTGAGCTTTGCCCCGCGGCCGTCGATCACCAAAAGGGTGCGGAAGGGGAGCACGATGTCGCCGCTGCTCTTGTATTCCGCAGCGGCTGAAAAAACGATTGCCGTGGCATCCTTCGGCAGGCTGCGGATCCACTGCCCCACATCCTGCCCGGCTGGCACCACATACTCGGTGGCCCGCGCTGCGCCCACAAGGCCGAGGAACACCGGCAATAAAACAACGGCACGGGCCATTAACGAACGCATCTTCATGGGGCCAAGCTAACCACGGCCACTGGCGCGGTCTTATCGCCGTTACCTTTCACCCATGCTTTGGCCCGATTTCAGCAAGGTACCGGTGCTGGCCACGCGCCGCCTGCTGTTGCGCGGGTTGAAGGAACGCGACGCCAACGCCATCTTCATGCTGCGCTCAAGCCCCGAGGTGATGCGCTACATTCCAAAGCCACTGGACACGCGGCCGGCCGACAGCCTGCGCATGGTGCACGAATTCCGCCAGGCCGCCGCGGACCGCCAATCCATCATGTGGGCCATCACCGTGAAAGGCGCGGACCGGCTGGTGGGCTACATCGGCTTCTGGCGCATGATCCTTGAGCATCACCGCGCAGAAGTGGGCTATGCACTGCACCCCGACCTGTGGGGGCAAGGCCTGGCATCCGAGGCATTGGCAGCCGTGGTGGACCACGGCTTCACAAGCATTGGCCTGAACAGCGTGGAGGCCTCGGCCTCGCCCCAAAACCACGCATCCATCCGCGTGCTGGAAAGGAACCACTTCGTGAAAGAGGGCCATTTCAAGGAGAACTTCCTGGTCAATGGCGTGTTCGTGGATTCAGTGGTCTATTCACGGCTCAATCCCCTGAACCACTAACACCCGCAGCTCCCACCACATGGCCCGAAGCAAACGCCTCCGGTACTGGCCTTGGGCCTTGGCCGTGGCGTTGCTGGCCATCGCGGCCCTGTTGGGGCCCTCGTACCTGGCCAAATTGGTGCGTGAGCGCAGCCTGCAGCTCATGCAGCAGGCCGCAGGCCCCGGCGGAAATGTGCAGATCGGCTCCGTAATGATCGAGCTGCTGCCCGGCAATGTGGCCTGGAATGATGTCCGCATCGAGAGCGATACCACGCTGCAGGACCGCTTCCAGCTCCACGGCCACGTGGGGCACCTGGCCGTAAAGGGCCTCTCCCTCTGGAAACTGCTGGTGCGCAACCGGGTGCACGTGCACAGCCTGCTGCTGCAAGGGGCGGACATCGAACTGGTGACCGGGAAACCGCCCGGCGGCAGCAGTGCCCGCAAAGACAACGAAGGCCCAGAGTACCTGCGTGTGGACAGCGTTATCCTGGGCCAAGTGGCCTTCCGCTGGAAAAACCGCGATGAAAACAAGCCCGGGCTCGCCCTGCGCAAAGGAAACGTGGGCATCACCGGGCTGTACATCCACCTGGCAGACCGCAACACGCCGCAGCCGTGGACCTTCGGCGCCGCCAACATGAACCTGGACAGCGTGGCCATGGCCCTGCCGCCGCTGTACGACCTGCAGCTGGCGCGGCTGCAGCTGGCGCACGGCGATAGCCTGCTGCAGTTGCAGGGTGTGAAGCTCACCTCGCGCAAAGGCCCGGCCCAATATGGCCAACTGATCCCCTACGAGGATGACCTGATCAACTTCAACACCGACTCCATTACCCTGCACGGGCTCGATCTGCATGCCCTGGTCCTCGAGCACGCGCTCCAGGCCGGCGAACTGCGGATCGGCCGCACCGCGCTTCACGATTTCCGCGACAAAACCCTCCCGGACCAGCCCTTCCGCAACAAGCCCATGCCGGCACGCCTGCTGCGCCAATTGCCCATTAGCGTGTGCCTCGACAGCCTGGTCGTACAGCACCTCGATGTGGACTACCACGAAAAGGACACCGTATCAAACCGCTATGGCCAAGTGGACTTCACGGGCATACAAGCCGTGATCCACGGCATCTGCACGCGCCATCCCGAAAAAAACCCGCAGATGCGCCTGAACGCGCGGGCCATGGTATACGGCAACGCTCCCATACGCTTCCAGTTCATCACCAGCATCTTCGACAGTTCAGACCACTTCAGCGCCAACGCCAGCATTGGCCCCCTGCCGTTCGAGGCATTCAACGCCATGACCAACAACCTCATCCTGGCACGTGCCACCGCCGGCCAGATCAAAAGCATCGAATACACGCTGGAGGCCAACAACATCCAAGGGCACGGCCGTGTGGACATGGAATACGACGGGCTGAAAGTGGTGCTGCTGAAGCACGACGGCACAAAGCGGGAGAACAAGCTGAAAAGCTTCCTGCTCAACACCCTGTTGCACGGCAACAACCTCAAGGAGAACAACGGCTTCAGGCACGGCGATTACACCGTCGTCCGAAAGCAGGACCGCCAGGTATTCAACTACCTCTGGGGCGGGCTGCGCGAAGGCGTGGTGGCCACCGTAATGCCCCAGGCCGTGGTCGATGTAAAGGACGCCGTAAAGGGCAGCAAGCCCAAATGACATAGGGGGCCGTATGCAGTTTTTGGCCGCCTTGTCGGGCTGTCCGCTGTGGTGTCCTCGTCACGGCCTGCGGTCGCGGGGCTGCGGTGGCTTCCCGCCGCTGGCGGGCATTGCAGCCTTCGGTCGCCTCCTCGCTCCACGCGCCCGCAGGGCCGTGCCTTCGGCCAGCCGCCGCTACCATCCCGGGCGGAAACCACGGCGCATCGGCACGTGTGATCCCATTGGGGTCATCGCTGGAATGGTCCGTGTGCATCCGTGTGTATCCGTGGTTCACATCGTGCATCCCGCCTGAAATGATCCGTGTGCATCCGTGTGTATCCGTGGTTCACATTCAACCCTCCGCGCGAAAACAAAACGCCCTGCCTCCTGCCGCATACCTTAGCCCGCAGCATGCGCCCCTTTGCCCTTGTGCTCCTGTTGCTCGGGCTGCAGCCCCTGCGGGCGCAGGACCCGCCCGTGCACGATTTCGCCATGAGCCTGGCCCCCTCCACCGATGGACAGTTATTCTGCCTGTTCCTGGCGCGCATCAAGGATGGCCAAGTGGTGGAAAGCCGGCCGCTGACCCGCGGCGAATTCGTGCGCCAGGCGCAAGGGCGCACCTTCAGTCCGGCCAATACCGAGGGAGAGGACCTGTTCCGCAAGTTCGATGTGAAGGCCTGTACCCTGCCGCCGGACAGCGCCGCCATGGGCTTCCTTACCGATTGCAGCACGCTGGACAACCTGTGGAAGCTCCGCTACTGGGAGTTTCCCCAGAAAGCCGACGACCCGCGCCGGACCATCAAGGGGTGGAGCGAAAAGCCGCTGGCGCCAAGCCCCCGCCAAATGGAGATCCTGGCGGGTTATGGCCTGCGCCACACCACTGGCCTGATCGTGGGCCCGGCTTTTTTCAGGCTGTTGCACGACATGGGCGAGCGCGAATGGGTGAACCAATACCGCGGCAATTGAGATGAATGCAATGCACCCTTGGCTGCAAGCCCTGCGCGCCGGCGACCGGGCGGCCCTGGGCAAGGCCATCACCTTGGTGGAAAGCAGCCGTGCGGAGGATGCCGCCCAGGCCCGCGAACTGGTGCAGCAGGCCATGCAGGCCGTGCAGGAACCCACCGTGCGCATCGGCATTACCGGCATACCGGGCGTGGGCAAAAGCACGCTGATCGATGCCTTGGGCATGCAGTTCATAGCCAACGGGCACCGGGTGGCGGTGCTGGCCATCGACCCCAGCAGTACCCGCACAAGGGGCAGCATTTTGGGCGACAAGACCCGCATGGAACGCCTGGCCGCCCACCCCGATGCCTTCATCAGGCCCAGCCCAAGCGGCGGCACCTTGGGCGGCGTGGCCCGCCGAACGCGCGAGGCCATGCTGCTGTGCGAGGCCGCAGGCTACCACCGCATCCTGATCGAAACTTTGGGCGTGGGCCAAAGCGAAACCGCCGTGGACCGCCTGGCCGACCTGAACCTGCTGCTCACCATCGGCGGCACGGGCGACAGCCTGCAGGGAATCAAGCGCGGGATCATGGAAACCGCCGACCTGATCGCCATCACCAAAACGGACGGCGACAACGAAAGGCGCAACCAACGTGCCGCCATGGACCTTCAACAGGCCATTGCGCTGCTGCCGCCCCGCCAGAACGGCCAACGCCCCCCGGTAATGCTATGCTCCGCCACCACCGGGGCGGGAATGGAAAAGCTTGCAGCGGCCCTGGAGCACATGGCCGCGCGCGATCGCGCAACGGGCTTCCGCGACCAGCGCAGGAAGGAACAGGCACAATGGTGGATGCAAAGCATGATCGAGGAAGAATTGATGGCCGATTTCCACGCCGACCCCAACGTGAAGGCACGTTGGCACACACTGGCCCAACAAGTGGCGCAGGGCAACCTCAGCCCGTTCGAGGCCGCGGACAAGCTGCTGCGGGCGTACCGAGGCTAGAAAAGCTTGCGCACTTCCTCCTTCAACACCAATATGGCCTGCTGCCCCGGCAGGTGGGTGAGTTTGCCGGCCGTCTCAAAGATCCGCTGGCTCAACGCGGTGCCCATGGCCCCTTCCGGTGTGCCCTCGGCCGCGATGTTGATGATCCGCAACGTTTCCTCCTTGGCCATCTTCACCTGTTGCCACGCACGGTCGCTCACGTAGATCTGCTGTGTTACGTTGTGCTCGAACTCCTCGCGCACCGTGGCCAGCAGCCCGGCATGCAGCATGTGCGCCGTCATGTTCGACTTATGCACCCTGAACACCAGTGGACCGGGTGCCATGCGCTCCAGGAAAAGTGTAAGCCGCTCATAGGCCTGCAACCGCAACGGCAGCGTGTGCTTGCGGTCCTCGCGCTTGGCATCGGCCATCAGCTGCACGTTCGCCTCGCGGGAGCGCGAGCCCAGGAATTGCCGCAACAGATAGAATGCCGTGAGGAAGACCACCACCGACGGCAGCAGCGCAAGCAGCACTTGATAGAATTGATCGTTGGACATGCCCCAAGTTTGCGGCGAAGTTCGCTCGCAGGCGCAAAACCCGCCGCATCCTTCCGCAACGGCTAATTTCGCGGCCCGTGCCTTGGCCCATTAACCGACCACTACAACCATCATGCATATATCGCCCGTCGTAAGCGCCATGTCCGAATCCGCCACGCTGCAAATGGCGCAACGATCGCGCGAAATGCGCGCCGCCGGCAAGGACATCATCGACCTCAGCCTCGGCGAGCCCGACCAGGACCCGCCCGCATTCGCCATCGAGGCCGCCATGCAGGCCATCCACGCGAACAAATGGAACAAATACCCGCCCGTGATGGGCTATCCCGACCTGCGCGAGGCCATCGCCGCCAAGTTCCAGCGCGACAACAACCTGCCGTACACCCCCGCGCAGGTAATGGTGAGCACGGGTGCCAAGCAGGCCATCATGAATGTGATCATCGCCCTGGTGGGGCCCGGCGACGAGGTGGTGATCCCGGCGCCATACTGGGTAAGCTACGCTGAACAGGTGCGCTTCACCGGCGCAACGCCCGTATTCGTGCCAAGCACGCTTGCCGAGGACTACAAACCGCCGATCAGCCGCATCGCCGGGGCCATTACCCCGCGCACAAGATTGCTCCTCTTCAGTTCGCCCACCAACCCCAGCGGCTCGGTGCTCAGCCAGGCCGAGCTGGAGGAATTGGCCGCCGTGGTGCTGCGCCACCCGGGGCTGATGGTGATCAGCGATGAGATCTACGAACACATCGTGTTCGATGGCGTGCACCGCTCCATCGGCACCGTGCCCGGCATGCACGAACGCACCATCACCGTCAACGGCATCTCCAAGGCGTTCGCGCTCACCGGCTGGCGCATCGGCTACATCGGCGCACCCGACTGGGTGGTGAAGGCCGCAAACAAGGTGCAGGGCCAATTCACCAGCGGTGCCAACGGCATTGCCCAGCGCGTGGCCAAGGCCTGCGTTGAGGCCGACCCCGCATTGATCCAGGGCCTGCGCGCCGATTTCCTGCGGCGCCGCGACCTGGTGCTCGATGGCCTGGCCCAGGTGCCCGGCTGGCGCTGCAACAAACCGCAGGGCGCCTTCTACGTGCTGCCCGATGTAAGCAAAAGCCTTGGCGGCAAGGTGCCGGACAGCCAGGCACTGGCCATGTACCTGTTGGAGGAGGCCGGGGTAAGCCTGGTGGACGGCGATTCGTTCGGTGCGCCGCACACCCTGCGCATCAGCTACGCCACCGGCGATGCCCTGCTGACCGAGGCCATAAAACGCATTGCAAAAGCCGTGGCGGCACTGTCCGCCCATTGAGCCATGGGCGCCCGGCAATTATTCGACCGGTTCGGGGGCGTCACGGCCATGGTGATCGGCGATGTCATGCTCGATGCCTACCTGTGGGGACGGGTGGACCGGATCAGCCCCGAGGCGCCGGTGCCCGTGGTGCAGGTGAACCGGCGCAGCGCACGCCTGGGCGGGGCGGCCAATGTGGCCCTCAACCTGCGCGCCCTGGGAGCAACGCCCATTGTGGCCAGCATTACCGGCAGCGACGCTTACGCCGGGGACATCAAACAGATCTTCGCGCACGAGGGCCTCGCCACCCACGGCCTGTTCACCGTGCACGACAGGCCCACAACGGTGAAGACCCGAGTGATCAGCGGCAGCCAGCATGTGGTGCGCGTGGATGAGGAAATGGAGGCCGACCTCGACAGCGGCACAGCGGAGAAATTCCTCCACCACGCCATTGCCGTGCTGCATGAAACCAAGCCCCAAGTGCTCATTTTCGAGGATTACGACAAGGGTGCCCTTACCCCGGAAGTGATCACCGGCCTGATCGAGCAGGCCCGGGCCATGGGCATACCCACCGCCGTGGACCCCAAACGCCGCCATTTTTTCGACTACCGCGGGGTTGACCTCTTCAAGCCCAACCTCAAGGAACTGCGCGAAGGGCTGAAGGTGGACCTCCCTGCCGGCGACATGGACCTGCTGCGCGGTGCCGTGCAGGTGCTGGAAAAACGCCTGCAGAACAAGGCCTCGTTGATCACGCTGAGCGAACACGGCATTTTTGCGCACGCCAACGGCCAAGAAACCCTGATCCCCGCCCACCGCCGCAACATTGCGGACGTAAGCGGCGCGGGCGACACGGTGATCTCCGTGGCCTCGCTCTGCCTGGCCCTGGGCCTGGGGTTGCCCCGCCTGGCCGCTTGGGCCAACCTGGCCGGGGGCCTGGTGTGCGAGCACGTGGGCGTGGTGCCCATAGACCCAAAGGCCCTGTTGGAGGAGGCCGATCGGCTGGGGCTCGAAGCCTGAGGAACATGCCGGGCACCGTGAAACCATACCAGGCCGAAGGCTCCAAGCGCGAGCAGGTCGAACAGATGTTCGACCGCATCTCCCCCAAGTACGACCTGCTGAACCGCATGCTCTCCATGGGCACCGACCAGGGATGGCGGCGCAAGGTGGTGCGCATGCTGGGCCGTGAACCCGTGGAACACCTGCTGGACGTGGCCACAGGCACTGCCGATCTCGCCATCATGGCGCGCAACAAGGCCAAGCACATCACCGGGGCCGATATTTCGGCCGGCATGCTGGCCCGCGGACAGGCCAAGGTGAACAAGGCCGGCCTGGCCCACAAGATCACCCTGGTGCAGGCCGACGCCGCCCAACTGCCTTTTCCCGACCATGCCTTCGATGCCATCACCATCGCCTTCGGGGTGCGCAATTTCGAGGACCTTGAAAAAGGCATGCGCGGCATGGTCCGCGTGCTCAGGCCCGGCGGCAGGCTCTTTGTGCTGGAGTTCAGCCGGCCACGCGCCACCCCGTTCAAGCAATTGTTCCGCTTCTACTTCCATCACATCATGCCATTGATCGGCCGGCTGCTCAGCAAGGACAAGGCCGCCTATACCTACCTGCCTGAAAGCGTGGACGCCTTCCCCCAAGGCAAGGAATTCGAGGCGATCATGGCGCGGTGCGGGCTGAACGGCGTGCGCTCGCGCCCGCTCACATTCGGCGTGGCCACCTTGTACACCGCACGCAAATAAGCACCGCGCAAGCGCACGGATCAACACCTTCTTTCGTTCCTTTACCCGATGCCCGCACGCAAAGCCGTACTGCTGTTGATCTTGGCACTGGCCACCCTGCCACAGGCCGCCAAGGCCCAGCGCGCGGGGGTGAAGGTGGAGAACCTGCCCAACTTCGACCTGCGCCGGTTCCACTTCGGCTTCCTGCTCAGCTACAACACCGCCGACTTCTACATGAAGTTGAAGCCCAATGCACCGTTCGCCGACTCATTGCTCGTACTCGATCACGTGAAGCAGCCCGGCTTCAACCTCGGCATCGTGGCCTCGCTGAACATGACCGAAAACCTGAGCCTGCGGTTCCTGCCCACGCTCGCCTTCGAGGACAGGATACTGAAGTATTCCTTCCGCAAGGCCAACGGCAAAGTGGCCAACTTCCAAAAGCCCATCGAAAGCACCTACCTCGAGTTCCCCCTGCTGCTCAAATTCCGCAGCGACCGCATCAACAACTTCGCCGTGTACCTGATCGGGGGAGGCAAATTCGGCATCGACATGGCCAGCAAAAAGGACGTTGACAACGCGCTGGACGAGGATATTGTGGTGAAACTGAACAAGTACGACTACAGCGCAGAGGTGGGCGGCGGCATCGACATGTTCCTCCCCTACTTCAAATTCGGCATCGAGCTTAAGACCGGCATCGGCATACCCAATGTGCTGGTTGACGATGCCACGCGCTTCAGCAACCCGATCCAAAGCCTGCGCACCAAGACCTACGTGCTCACGTTCACCTTCGAGGGCTGACCCCGCCGCGGGTTCGGGTGGCATTGGGTTTCACCAAGGGTGCACACAGGACTTGAGTGGTCCCCGGGCCAGCCTGCCTGCACCATGGAATCCGGGCCCAATTTCCAATCCTTGCCTTCACCACAAGCATGATCATGTTGGCTTTAGCCTGACGTGTGGAGTACGGATGGCTTCTCCGCCGCATCTTCGCGCCATGCGCCGAATAGCGGACATCGCCCTGCCGCCCCGCGAGGCCGCAGACCCTGTGCTGGTACGCGAAGCTGCTGCGGAAGCCGGGGGCATCGCCCTTGACGAAGTGCGCGGTGCCCGCATACTGAAGCGCTCCATTGATGCACGCAGCAAACTGCCTTTGGTGCGCCTGCGTGTGGAAATCTCCACACAAGAGGATCTACCGGAACCGGCAACCTCGCCACCCGTGCTCCCGGACGTGGCCAACGCAAAGCCGGTGATCATCGTAGGCTGCGGGCCGGCCGGATTGTTCGCGGCGCTGGGCTGCATACGGCGCGGCCTGCGGCCCATCATCGTTGAGCGCGGCAAGGACGTGCGCGCGCGACGGCGCGACCTCGCCGCCATCAACCGCGAGCACACCGTGCACCCCGACAGCAACTATTGCTTCGGGGAAGGCGGTGCAGGCACCTACAGCGATGGCAAACTGTACACGCGCAGCGATAAACGCGGCGACATCAGCGCCGTGCTGGAAACATTTGTCGCCTTTGGCGCCCCTGCGGACATCCTCATCGATGCTCACCCGCACATCGGCACCAATAAGTTGCCGAAGATCATCACCGCCATGCGCGAGGCCATTGAGGCGGCGGGCGGCGAGGTGCGCTTCAATTCGCGCGTTACCGACCTGCTGATCAACCGGGGTGCCATGCAGGGTGTGCGCACCGCCAAGGGCGATGAGATCCTTGCGGAACGCGTTGTACTGGCCACGGGGCACTCCGCCCGCGACATCTTCGAACTGCTGCACGCCAAGGGCATTGCCATCGAGGCCAAACCCTTCGCCATGGGCGTGCGCATCGAGCATCCGCAGGCCGTGATCGATCACATCCGCTACCATTGCACCGTGCGCGACCCCTTCCTGCCCCCGGCCAGCTACAACGTGGTACAGCAAGTGGAAGGGCGCGGCGTGTACAGCTTTTGCATGTGCCCCGGGGGAATCATTGCGCCCTGCGCCACGGCGCCCGACGAAGTGGTGACCAACGGCTGGAGCCCCAGCAAGCGCAACAACCCCTACGCCAATAGCGGCATTGTGGTGGCCGTGGACCCACCTCCGGGCAGCGCACACGACCCACTTGCCGCCATGCGCTGGCAACAACAGGTGGAACAGTCCGCTTGGCAGGCGGGAGGACAGCGCCAAAGCGCCCCGGCGCAGCGCCTGGAGGATTTCATCCGCCGCAAGCCCAGCAACGACCTGCCCGAATGCAGCTACCCGCCAGGCATTGTGCCCTGCTTGCTGGATGATGTGCTGCCGGGCGAAGTGGCCCACCGGCTACGCTTGGGCTTCAAGGCCTTCGGCCAGAAAATGCGCGGCTACCGCACGAACGAGGCGGTACTGGTGGCCGTGGAAAGCCGCACCAGCTCACCGGTGCGCATACCGCGGGATGCGATCACCCTGGAACACCCACAGGTGCACGGGCTATACCCGTGCGCTGAAGGGGCAGGTTACGCCGGTGGCATCGTAAGCGCGGCCATGGACGGGGAACGCGTGGCCGCGGCCTTGGCGCATTGAACTTCCGCTCACTCCTTCACGAACCGCAATACCTGCGCACCATCGCTGTGCAACAAGCGCAAACAGTATAGCCCCGGTGCCAAAACGGAAACATCGACCTGCCCCTGGTGGTAGGGCACGTTGACCCGTTGCCCCGCGGGGCCGATGCATTCCAATGACCGTACGGGCCGGGTTGAATGCAGGTATAGCATCGATCCGACCGGATTGGGGTACAGCGTGGCCGCAGGCACCGCATCGCTTGGGAAAATGCCGGTTGACAACCCCTCTTGGAAGACGGCGTGGAAAACGTAACGGTAGAACCCGTCATCGGGCCGTTGTGTTGAAACGCCGTTGAACCCTAGGGTATCGTACGCGCTACCCCACATGTGGATGTTGCCGTTGGCCGCAACCGCCGCACTGAAACCGGCTGAGCCGCCCATCGGCGGGGTGCCGTCCACCGCAATCGCCCAGCGCGTATCGCCTTGCGGGGAGAAGGACATCAATGCGGCACTCTCATAAGGGGCATTGTGGGTGGTATCCCCGTTGCCCCAATCCAGGACACCGGCCGCGCGACCGGCGATAATTGCATTCTGTTGATCGTCCATGGCCAGGAATTGTTGGCGCCCCGCAGCAGCGCCAGCTGGCGGGCTGAAGGGTAGGCCCTTCACAAAACTGAACCCTCCGATCGTATCGGCCAGGGCGATGAAGCCACAAGGCGGGCTCATGCTCGCGGGACCAGGCAAGGCCACCCCGCCTATGGTTGTGGGACTTATCATGGGGCCCGACCAATAGGCCCGGCCATCGGGCAACGCGCGCACTTGCGTATGGGAGCAGGTGACATCCTTGGCCACATGCAGGAACGAGGCACTGCCATCGGGCCGGTAGCGGACCAAATAGCGGTTGTAGTTCAGGTTATACCCCAACGGATCGAACGTGGTGCTGCCGAAAACCGGCGGAACGGTCGGCCTGGCGCACGGGCCTGTAACCCAAAGGTTTCCGGCAGGGTCAAGGTCCATATCCGTTATCCCCATGGTGTTCTGCGTGATGGTGGACATGATCCCGCCGTTTTCATCCACGTGCAGGATCTCCACCAAAGGGCCACCATAGAAGCCTGCATACACGCCGCCAAGCGGGTCAACGGCCATGGCACTGGCGTCGCTGAACCAGCCACTACCGAGGGGTAGGGTCCAGGCCACTTGGCCTGTGGGATCGAACTTGACAAGAAAGCCGCGCCAGCCCGGTGCGGTATTGGCCAGGTCGAATCCTGCATCGATGCTGCCGCTGAACAACCCCATGCCATATACACTGCCATCGGGGGCCGCCTTCAACGCTTCCATTTTGATCGTGCCGGGCACTTCCAGCTCATGGAACACAACGCCGGCAGCATCTTCCCACGCCAACAACATTGGGGAACAGTTGCTGCCGTAGCACCAACCCCGGGCCGCCACCACCCCGCCGTCCGGCAGTGCGGTGGCGGCTATATAGGGCATGGTGGAATAAGGAGATACGTTTCCTGGTGCACCATGGGAATGGATAGCGGTGCACACCGGCTGTTGCGCGGCCAAGGACAAGGCGAGGAGGGCGGGAATGAAGGGTAATGAACGACGCATGGATGGGTTTTGCAATGGGGCCACGCACTGGCCCCCGGGGCGGGCCTTGGCGGCCCGCAAGCAATGGACGGCCCCCGCCACCGGCAGGTTGCCCGCAACTGACTGTGTACCCGCAGCTTGGAGAGCCGCTCAAGCGAACAGGACCGGGATCCTCGCCGGGTTCATCAATAGGCGCTCCTTCTCGGCATCCGCCATGTAGCGATATTCATCCGAAGCATGCGCCATTACGGCGATCAATCCTCCCCCAACGCGTTCCGCGTATTCGATGGTGGGCCCCGCGAACCCGATGCTGAACGTGGTCGATGGCTCCAGCGAGGATTCCCAGCGCAACCCTTCGTTCCGAAGCCTTTCGATCATGCGGTCCTTGTTGGCCAACAGTTCCTCGGATACGGTTTCGTTCGGGCGCGACAGCTGGTAGATATGCACCTCCGAGGTGAAGGCCTTGGCCAGCACGCAAACAGCATCGAGCAGGCGTTCTATTCCGGCATGCGCCGCCACGGGCAGCACGATCTGCTCGGGCTCCCGGACGGCGGACCCTTCCTGCACTACAAGTACGGGCACCGCCGAGCGCCGGGCCACCTTCAGCATATCGGCACCGAACAGCGATTGGCGAAGCCCTTTGGCCCCGTGCGTGCCGATCACCAAAAGAGAGTGGCCCTCTGCTGCATGGTCCGCGATGCCCTGCACCACGCTGCCCTCCGCAAGCAACGGCAAGGCCAGCTCCGCCACCCCGCACCGGTCCATTTGCAAGGCCAGGGCGTTGTGGGCGTCCTGCTTCTCTTGGGGCCCGTGGCCGCCGGTAGCCTTCAGATGCAGCAGCGTAATGCCCGCCCCGGTGCGGCGCGCGAGCATACCGGCATATTTCAATGCGGCATCACTGGCCGGTGTGAAATCGGTGGCACAAAGAATGTCGTTGGCAGCCATATTACTTGAATTTCACCGGCAATGTATGCAACCGATCCGGCTGACCGCCCCCGTTGGAAATGATCGCCATTGATTTATATGGATCGCCAAGCTGCGGCGCTTTGGCAAGAAGGGGCACAAGGACCGGTGGCAAAAGCGTTATGCCCAGCGCACGCGATTTTTTTTTTGGAAAAAGCTCAACCTTCCGCCGCTCCCCGCGCCAGCTCCATGCACAGCGCGGCCGCCGCTGCCGAAACATTCAGCGATTCGGCACCGCCGAAGGAAGGAATGGCAATGGATCTGCCGGGGGCTGATCGCACTTCCCTGGACAGGCCATGGGATTCGCTGCCCATCACCAGGATGGCCGGGCGTTGGAGCTGGGTTTGGAACACGTTCGTGCCCGATGCCTCGGCCTTGAACACCTGCACCCCTACAGCCGCCGCTTCCCGTAAGACTGCGGGCAGGTCAACCTGCAACACGGCCATGCGGAACACGGAGCCCATGCTGGCCTGCACGCATTTCGGGTTCCACACTTCCACGGTCTCGCCGGCGCACCACACCTGCTGTGCACCGAACCAATCGGCAATGCGCAATAAGGTGCCCAGGTTCCCCGGATCGGAAATTTGGTCCAAGGCCAGCACGAAACGGCCGGCTCCGGGCATGCGCAGGGTGGGCGCCGCCGGCTTGCGCACCACGGCCACCACCTCGTTGCCCTGCTTGAACGTGCCCATGCGCTCAAGGTCCTTGGCCGGCAGCACCTGCATGCTTGCCGCCCCCAGCAGATCGGCTATTTCCCGGGTACCGAAAAGTTCCACCACCTCCAAGTCGGACCGCAGCAGCTCGGCCACCACTTTCCGCCCCTGCGCCAGGAACAGGCCCTCGGACCCGCGGAACTTCCGTTGGTGCAGCGCACGCACCCGTTTCACATGGGCACCACCGCTCATTTGGCCAATATCTTCGCCCGCCGCGGACCTACAAGCTGCATCATGGCCGCGCAAATTAGCCCCCCGAAGCAAACGGTGCGCCTGTCCAAGCTTCATATTCTTCCGCTGTTGGCCATGGTGGCGCTGGTAACGGCATGCAACCCCACCAAGCGGGTGCCGCAGGGCGAATACCTGCTGGTGAAAAACTCCATCAAGTCGGACGCCAAGGAACTTTCCGATGAGGAGTTGAGGTCCATCCTGAAGCAAAAGCCGAACAACAAGGTTCTGGGCCAGCGCCTTTACCTGCACCTGTACAACCTGAGCGACCCGGAAAAAACCGCCCGCATCAAGGCGCGTTCCGATTCGGCCTGTGCCGTGAAGAACGAACGGCGCATGCAGCGGCAGGAGGAGAAGAACGCACGCCGCCTGGCCAAGGGCAAGGACACCAAGCCGGTAAAGCCCAAGGATTGCCCGCGCACCCTGCGGGTTTGGCTGCGCGAGGATGTGGGCGAGGCACCGGTGGTGTTGGACAGTTCGCTCACCGCGCGCAGTGTGGCCCAGCTGAAACTCTACCTGAACAAGGAAGGCTACTTCAATGCCCAGGTGCACGACACGGTGATGTACAGCGACGGCCATGGCACTCCCGCCGAACGTGGCAGACCACCACGGCGGCCCATGGCCTCGGTGCAGTACCGCATTAAGGCCGGCACGCCCTACACCCTGTGCACGGTGAACTGGTTCGTGGACGATCCCGCCATCGACACCTTGGTGGCGCAGGGCTGGTCCTCCACCCTGCTGGTGCCCGGCTCCAGATTCGATGCCGATATGCTCGACAAGGAACGAACGCGCATAACCGATGCGCTGCGCCAACGCGGCTACCTGTACTTCACCCGCGACCTGATCCATTTCACCGCGGACACCACCGCAGGCCAGCACCAAGTGGACCTGGAGCTGAAATTCGAACGGCCGTTGGCCAAGGGCCGCCGCGGATTGGCCGGTACCCCCGAAGGTTCGGTATACCGCTTGGAGGACATCGTGGTGGACATGAGCCAACGCACCGTATGGGGCAAAAGAGTGGCCACACCCGACACCACCACCTATGCCGACAAGATCTTCCTGTACACCGGCCGCCGCCCCGTATACAGGCCCAAGGCCCTCAACAGCAGCATCCTGCTCAAGAGCGGCGCCCAATACAACGAGGTCAGCAACGACCGCACCTACCGCCGGCTGACCAACCTGCGCGTGTTCGACCGGGTGGACATCAGTTACGATACCGCACAAACCAGTGGCCGGTACCTGGCCGACTGCCGGATCAACCTGCTGCCCGCCAAACGGCAAAGCATGTCGCTGGAAGGATACGGCACCAACCGGGGCGGCTTTTTAGGCACATCGGTAAGCCTGAACTACCGCCACCGCAACCTGTTCCGGGGCATGGGCTCCATTGATGCCCGCATGGCCCTGGGCCTGGAGGCCCAGCAAACCTTCGGGCGCGGGCATGCCAACGAGGCCAGCACGCAAGTAGGGCAGAATGTGCTGTTCAACACGGTGGAGCTTGGCCCGGAAGTGACCATCCGCTTCCCGCGGTTCATGATCCCCTTCTGGAACAGCGACGAGCGCTGGCCGCGCACTTGGGGAAGGCGCACCGCCTTCAACACCATGTACAACTACCAGCAGCGCCCCGACTATACGCGCACGCTGGGCCGGCTGGGTTTCGGCTATGAATGGAACAAGAGCCGCACCATGTCCATGGCACTGTACCCCGCGGAGGTGAACCTGATCCGCATACCGTACATGAGCGGCGGTTTCCAGCAATTCATCGTGGCCAGCAACGACGCCGTGCTGCGCGACAGCTACACCGACCACGTGGTGGCGGGGTTGCGCGCCACCTTCACCTACAACACCCAAGAACCCGGCACCGCCAAGCGCAACGCCATCCTGTGGCGGCCCACCCTGCTCACCTCGGGCAACCTGCTGCAACTGGCCAACCAGGCGCTGGGCATGCAACAACAATCCGACACGGCGGGCAACAGCTTCTTCACCCTTTCGCGGGTGCGCTTTGCCCAGTTCGTTAAAGTGGAGAACGACATCCGCTTCTACCACCGCATTCACGCCAAGAGCAGCTTCGCCTTCCGCATCGACGCGGGTGTGGGCATTCCGTACGGCAACCTGCGGGTGTTGCCTTTTGAAAGCAGCTTCTTCAGCGGGGGGGCCAACGGCATTCGCGCCTGGCGGGCCCGCTCGCTCGGGCCGGGTTCCTATGCCGCGCCGCTGAACGCCTACGACCGCGTGGGCGAAATACGGCTGGAGGGCAACGCCGAATACCGATTCAAGCTGATCGGCTACTTGGAAGGCGCCCTGTTCGTGGATGTGGGCAACATTTGGGACATGCACGAAAACCCCGCACAGCCGGGCAGCGGTTTCGTGCCCAAGGAAGTACCCGGCGAACTGGCCATTGGCACCGGGCTGGGCGCACGGCTGAACTTCGATTTCTTCCTGGTGCGGTTCGACCTGGGCCTGCAAACCAAGGACCCCGCCCTGCCCAAGGGCCAACGATGGATCTTCCAACAGAAAAACATGGGCCCTGCACCGCGCCTGGGCCAAAAGCTCAACCTCAACCTTGGCATCGGCTATCCCTTCTAGGCGGGCACCTCATCCGCCCTTGGCTACATTTGCCGCCCAACCAACGGACCTTCCCAAGAACTGAACATGAACACGGCGAAAATCAACGAACTGCTGGGCGCTGAGGCCGAAAGCCTGCTGGGGCATACTTGCCGCACCATCACCAAGGATCAGCTCAACCTGCCCGGCCCCGATTTCACCGATCGTTGTTTCGTGCCCAGCAACCGCAGCCCACAGGTGTTGCGCAGCATACAGGCCCTGTACGGCAATGGGCGGTTGGCCAATACCGGCTACATGAGCATATTGCCCGTGGACCAGGGCATCGAACACAGTGGCGGGGCCAGCTTCGCGCCCAACCCCATCTATTTCGATGGCGACAAGATCGTGGAACTGGCCATGGAGGGCGGCTGCAACGCAGTGGCATCCACCTTCGGCGTGCTGGGCAGTGTGGCCCGCAAATACGCCCACAAGATCCCCTTCATCGTTAAGCTCAACCACAACGAACTGATGACCCTGCCGAACAAGTTCGACCAGGTGATGTTCGGCACCGTGGAAAGCGCCTGGGAAATGGGGGCCGTGGCCGTGGGCGCCACCATTTACTTCGGCAGCGAGGAAAGCAGCCGGCAGATCACCGAGGTGGCCGAGGCCTTCCAATACGCGCATGAATTGGGCATGGCAACCATTCTCTGGTGCTACCTGCGCAACCCAGGGTTCAAGGTGGACGGCAAGGACTACCACACCGCCGCGGACCTCACCGGCCAGGCCAACCACCTGGGCGTAACGATCCAGGCCGACATCATCAAGCAGAAACTGCCCGAGTCCAACGGTGGCTACAATGCGCTGAAGGGATATGGCAAGACGCACAAAAAAGTGTATTCCGTCCTTTCCACCGACCACCCCATCGACCTGTGCCGCTACCAGGTGGCCAACTGCTACATGGGGCGCATCGGCCTGATCAACAGTGGCGGGGCCAGCAGTGGCGCAAGCGACCTGGCCGAGGCGGTGAAAACGGCGGTGATCAACAAACGTGCCGGCGGGCAGGGCCTGATCAGCGGCCGAAAAGCCTTCCAGCGCCCCATGGCAGAAGGCGTGCAACTGCTGAACGCCATACAGGACGTGTACTTGGACAAGGGTGTGACCATCGCCTAGGCCACCGCCGATCGGCGCACCGTGCCGCGCATGGCACGGAGCGGGTCCGGCCGCACACATTACCTTCGTTAACCCGAAACTGCACAGATGGGCTGGTTTACACGCGTGAAGCAAGGCATAACCACTTCCACCGAGGAGAAAAAGGAAACCCCGGAAGGGCTTTGGTACAAGTGCCCCGAATGCTCGGAGATCATGACCTCCGACGACCATGCGAAGAACCTGTGGGTTTGCGCCAAATGCCAGCACCACGACCGCATCGGCAGCGAGGAATATTTCAATATCCTTTTCGATGAGGGACGCTACACGGAGATAGGTGCCAACCTGATCGCCGGCGACCCGCTGGAATTCGAGGATACCAAGAAATACACCGACCGGCTGGAGCAGACCCGCAAGAAGACCGGGCTGAACGATGCCTTGCGCGCCGCCTACGGCCGCGTGCAGAAGGAAAATGTCGTGATCGCCTGCATGGATTTCGCCTTCATCGGCGGAAGCATGGGCAGCGTGGTGGGCGAAAAGATCGCCATGGCCGTGGACAGCGCCATACGCCGCAAATGCCCGCTGTTGATCATCAGCAAAAGCGGTGGGGCCCGCATGATGGAGGCAGGCTTCAGCCTGATGCAGATGGCCAAGACCAGCGCCAAGCTAAGCCTGCTCGGGAAAAAAGGCCTGCCCTTCATCAGCCTGCTCACCGACCCCACCACCGGCGGTGTTACGGCCAGCTTCGCCATGCTGGGCGACATCAACATTGCCGAACCCAAGGCCCTGGTGGCCTTTGCGGGCCCGCGCGTGGTGCGCGAAACCATAGGCCACGACCTGCCGGCCGGATTCCAGACCAGTGAATTTGTGCTGGAACACGGCTTCCTCGACCTGATCCTGGAGCGAAAGGACCTGAAACAGAAATTGGGCGAGCTGTTCCTGATGTTCCGGAGCTAAGGTGCCCTAGGGCACCGGGTGAAACGGAAAAGCGCCGCTGCCACTATCTTGCCCCGATGCTATGGAGATCCCTGCTGTTCGCCACGCTGCTGGCCACCACCGGCGGTGCACGCGCCGCCCACATCATCGGTGGTGAACTCTATTACGACTTCCTCGGCGGCAACCAGTACCGCATCACCCTCACCCTGTACCGCGATTGCGCCGGAACGGGGGCCGAATTCGACGCGTTTGGCAACATCACCATCTTCGATGGGAACGGCTGGCCACAACAGCTTATAAACGTGCCCTATACCGGCTCCACCTTCGTGCCCGTGGTGCTGGACAGCCCGTGCCTCAGCTTCCCGCCCAACCTGTGCATTGAAACCACGTCCTACATCACCACGGTCATCCTGCCCCCGAACACCACGGGCTATACGATCAGCTACCAGCGTTGCTGCAGGCAACCGGGCGTGGTGAACCTGATGGCCCCGGCAAACGCAGGCCTCACCTGCACAACCCGCATACCGCCACAGGCCAACGCCGCAAATAATTCGCCCCGCTTCAACTCGCTGCCGCCCGTGGCGCTGTGCGCCGGTGAACCCTTGGTTTTCGACCACTCCGCAACCGATCCCGATGGCGACGAATTGGTGTATTCACTGGCCACGCCCTTCACCGGTGGAAGCCAGATCAACCCCTACCCCGCCAACTCCGCCCCGCCGCCCTACACACCTGTTACCTGGGCCAGCGGCTATGGCGAGGACAACCAGATCGATTCCCAGCCGCCCATGGCCATCAACCCCACAACAGGCGAGCTCACCGTAACCCCTACCAACATCGGCAACTATGTGATCGCCGTAAGCGTGAAAGAATACCGGGGCGGCGTGCTGCTCTCCGAGACCATCCGCGACTTCCTGTTCTCCGTGGTGGCCTGCAACGCAACCGTGGATGCCATAATAGCGCCCCAAACCACCTTCTGCACGGGCGAGCTGGCCGTGAACTTCACCAACGCCAGTGTTGGCGGCCAGTATTGGCAATGGAACTTCGGCGAACCGGGGACCAATGCCGATACCTCCTCCCAGCGCGACCCGGCATGGACCTACAGCCAGCCAGGCACCTACACCGTAACCCTTGTGGCCAATCCCGGCCTATCCTGCACGGACACCGCACAGGCCATCTTCGAGCTGTACCCTACACCACAGCCCACATTCAACGTACCCGGCCCGGTATGCGGACCTTTGGACACAACGCTCACCGCATTGGGCAACTTCGGCAGTGGGGCTGCCATCAACTGGAGCTTTGGCGGCAATGCCACGCCCCCCGCGGCAACAGGCCAACAGGTGCAGGTGCAGTTCGGTGAACAAGGGCCACACCCGATCACGCTTTCCGTGCAAGAAAATGGATGTACCGGCACGGCAACGGGCACAATATTCACCTCCCCCTTGCCCAGCGTGCACTTCACGTTCTCCCCGGCATCGCCGCAACTGGTGGGCAGCAACATCCTGTTCACCGACCAATCCTCCACGGAGGGAGTGCCGATCAATTCCGTGACATGGTTGCTGAATGATAGCGCCGTGCAGGAAGGCGGCGCCCAATGGGCGTGGCTGAACGCGCAGCCGGGACACCACGTGATCACCCTGAGATACCTGACAGCGGACGGCTGCGCCGCGGAATCTTCCACTGCCTTCCTGGTACGCCCGGAAGATGTGGAGGTCCCGAATGTGTTCACCCCCAACGGCGACGGGGAGAACGACCGGTTCGTGATCCGCAATGCACAGTACTACAACAACAGCCTTTTGATCTATAACCGTTGGGGGCAAGTGGTGTTCGATGCGGAAAACTATCGCAACCAATGGTCGGCCCATGGATTGCCAGACGGCACCTACTACTACATTTTCCGTTTGGAGGATGGCCGTGAATACGCCGGGCACGTGACCGTACTGCGCTAACCCGGAGCATCATCGCAGGGCCGGGCCGCACACGAGCTATTGCACTGCACATGAGCACCTTGCGTAATAACAAAACAACATTTTGGCCTTGGGTTCATGAATTCACCCGGGGAAGGGTCTTTGGGTGTGGAAAAACCCGTACATTCGCGCCCTCAACCGCCATAGGGGCGGCTGATCACGAGGCAGATACCAGACCATGATCCCAACGAAAGAGGCCAAGAAAGAAATCTTCAAGACCTACGGCGGTGCCGAGACCAATACCGGCAGTGCCGAAGGCCAGATCGCGCTTTTCACCCAGCGGATCGAGCACCTCACCCAGCATTTGAGGAACAACAAGAAGGACCACCGCACGGAGGCCGCATTGCTGGACCTGGTGGGTAAGCGCAAGCAGATGCTGAGCTACTTGAAGAACCACGAGATCGAGCGCTACCGCGCGATCATCGCCAAGCTGGGCCTGCGCAAGTGAGCGCGGCATGGGCCGGCATGGCCGGGGCACGCTTCATACCTTGACCGACGATAAGGGCGATCGTGAGGAACGATCGCCCTTTTTCATAGCAGCCCCGCACACCCAGGACAAAAGAGAAAACCAATCAACAAAAACGGCACGAAAGGCGTGCCCAGCAAGATGAAACCAAAAGGCATACAAAAAACGATGACCCTGCCCGACGGCAGGACGATCACCCTGGAAACGGGGATATTGGCCAAACAGGCCGATGGAAGCGCCACCGTGCGCTGTGGAGGAACGATCCTGCTTGCCACCGTGGTGGCCACCAAGGAGGCCCGCGAAGGCATCGACTTCCTGCCGCTGCAAGTGGAATACCGCGAGAAATTCAGCGCCGCAGGGCGGTTCCCGGGGGGCTTCTTCAAGCGCGAGAACAGGCCCCACGATGGCGAGATCCTCGTAAGCCGCCTGGTTGATCGCGCCTTGCGCCCGCTCTTCAACGACGATTTCCACGGCGATGTGCAGGTGCAGGTCTCGATGCTCAGCAGCGACAAGGAAAACCCGGCGGATGCCATGGCCTGCCTGGCCGCCTCCGCCGCCATTGCCGTTAGCGACATCCCTTTCCACGGCCCTGTGAGCGAGGTGCGCGTGGTGCGCAACAACAACACCTGGGTGGTGAACCCCACCTTCGCACAGATCGAGGGTGCGGAACTGGACCTGATCGTGGCCGGCACCGCCAAGGACATCCTGATGGTGGAGGGTGAAATGAAGGAGGTGAGCGAGGCCGAAATGATCGAGGCCATCAAGCTCGCCCACGAAAGCATCCGCGAGCAATGCCGCGTGATCGATGAGCTCGCTGCGGAAGTGCCCTCCAGCCGCGTGAAGCGCACCTACAACCACGAAGTGAACGACCCTGAATTGGCCAAGGCCATTTACGAAGCCACTTTCCAGAAGTATTACGACATCGCCGTGCACCCCAGCAGCAAGGAAGAGCGCGGCGCTGCATTCGGCAAGGTGAAGGAGGAGCTGATGGCCACCTTCACCGAAGAGCAGCTCGCCAAGAAATCGATGCTCGACCGCTATTTCAAGAAAGCACAAAAAGCGGCCGTGCGCCGTGTGGTGCTGGAGAAAGGCATCCGGCTCGATGGCCGTCGCACCGATGAGATCAGGCCCATTTGGAGCGAGGTGGACGTATTGCCCGGAACGCACGGCAGCGCCATCTTCACCAGGGGTGAAACGCAGGCCATAAACCTGCTCACCCTGGGCAGCAAAATGGACGAGCAGACCGTGGACACCCCGTTGATCAAGCGCAACGACCGTTTCATGCTCCACTACAACTTCCCCGCATTCAGCACCGGTGAAGTAAGGCCCATCCGGGGGCCAGGTCGCCGCGAGATCGGCCACGGCAACCTTGCGCTGCGCGCCCTCAAGCCGGTGCTGCCGGAACATGCCCAGTGCCCCTATGCCATGCGCCTGAACTGCGACATCCTGGAAAGCAACGGTTCCAGCTCAATGGCCACCGTGTGCTCGGGCACTTTGGCCCTGATGGATGGTGGCGTGCAGATCAGTGCGCCTGTCAGCGGCATTGCCATGGGTATGATCAGTGATCCCGATGGCAAGTATGCCATCCTCAGCGACATCCTGGGCGATGAGGATCATTTGGGCGACATGGACTTCAAGGTGACAGGCACCGCCAAGGGCATCACGGCCACGCAGATGGACCTGAAGGTGGACGGGTTGAGCTATGACGTGCTGGCCCAGGCCCTGGAACAGGCCCGCGTTGGCCGCCTCCACATTTTGGGGGAAATGCTGAAAACGCTCGATAAGCCGCGCGAAGATTACAAGCCGAATGCGCCCCGCATCGTGGCCCTCGAGATCCCCAAGGAAGCGATCGGGCCGGTGATCGGCCCCGGTGGCCGCGTGATCCAGGAGATCCAGGCCGAGACCAACACCACCATTGTGCTCGAGGAGATCGAGGGCGTGGGCCATGTGCAGATCACCAGCGAGGACAAGGCCGGCATTGAGGCCGCCCTGGCCCGGGTGAAGGCCATTGCCTTCCCGCCCACTGCTGAAATGGGCGTTACCTACAAGGGAAAGGTGAAAACCATCATGCCCTATGGCGCTTTCGTGGAGATCTTCCCCGGTACCGACGGTCTGCTGCACGTGAGCGAGCTCGACTGGAAACGCGTGGAGCATGTGGAGGATGTGTTGAAAGAGGGCGACCTGGTGGAATTCCAAGTGGTGGACAAGGACCCGCGCACCGGCAAGCTGAAATTGAGCCGTAAGGTGCTGCTGCCCAAGCCTGAAGGCTATGTGGAGCGCGAGCATGCCGGGGATGGCGAGCGCCGCCACAACGGGGAGCGCCCGCGCCGCGACCGCGACCGCCGCGACAGGCCCCGCCGCGAACACTGATCCGCGCCTGCTGCAATGTACAGGGCCGCCCCAAGGGCGGCCCTGTTTGCATTGCGCCCCGCACGGCCTTCGTAACCGCCATGCCCACCTCAGCGTTAGACTGCGCCGATCCACCGATACAATCACGGGCAACATGGCAAGAATGCGTCAGCTTAAGATCTCGAAGCAGGTCACCAATCGCGATACTCCGTCGCTAGATAAATACCTCACCGAGATAGGCAAGGTGAAACTGATCACCGCCCAGGAAGAGGTGGAACTCGCCCGGCGGATCAAACAGGGCGATACCGAGGCGCTCGAAGCCCTGTGCAAGGCCAACCTGCGGTTCGTGGTATCCGTGGCCAAGCAGTACCAGGGCCAAGGCCTTACCCTTCCCGACTTGATCAGCGAAGGAAACCTGGGGTTGATCAAGGCCGCGGGCCGGTTCGATGAAACACGCGGTTTCAAATTCATCAGCTACGCGGTGTGGTGGATCCGCCAGCAGATCCTGCAAAGCCTGGCCGAACAGGCACGCATCGTGCGCCTGCCGCTCAACAAGATCGGATCGATCAACCGGATCAACAAGGCGTTTGCCCGCTTGGAACAGGAACATGAAAGGCCACCTACCGCCGCGGAACTGGCGGAAACACTGGAAATGAGCCTCGATGAAGTGAAGACCAGCATGGGCAATACAGGCAGGCATCTGAGCATGGATGCACCCTTGCGCGATGATGGCGATAGCGGCACCATGCACGACCTGATGCGCAACGACGACCAGCCCGACCCCATGAACGCGCTGCTTACCGACAGCTTGCGCGGCGAGATCGAACGCTCGCTCGAAGCACTTTCCGGCCGCGAGGCCGATGTGATCCGCCTCTACTTTGGATTGGCCGGGAACCAACCGCATACGCTGGAGGAGATCGGCCGCAAATTCGACCTTACGCGCGAACGCGTCAGGCAGATCAAGGAAAAGGCCATCAGGCGGCTCAAGCATGCAGGCCGCGGCCGCGACCTGCGCGTCTATCTCACCGATTGACGGGAGCACGGAACTGCCTACGGCACAGGCCGCCCCGCAGGGCGGCCTGTGCCTTTCCGTACCTTTGGGCCGCATGCCACACATCGTTGCGCCCTCCCTGCTCTCCGCCGATTTCGCCCATTTGGCGAAGGCCGTGGATCTGACCGATCAAAGTCCGGCGCCATGGCTCCACCTCGACGTGATGGATGGTGTTTTTGTGCCCAACATCAGCTTCGGCCTGCCCGTGATCAAGGCCCTGCGCCCGCTCACCAAAAAGGTCTTCGATGTACACCTCATGATCGTGGAACCGGACCGGTACATCACCGCTTTCCGTGATGCCGGGGCGGACCGACTGACCGTGCACTACGAGGCCTGCACCCATCTGCACCGCACTGTACAAGCCATCCAGGCGGCAGGCATGAAGGCCGGAGTGGCCATCAATCCGCACACGCCGGTGGCCTTGCTCAGCGACATCCTTTCCGACCTGGACCAAGTGATCCTGATGAGCGTGAACCCGGGTTTCGGAGGGCAGCATTTCATTCCGCAAACCTTCAACAAGCTGCACGGCCTTCACCAAATGCGCACTGCGCAGGCAGCCGATCTGGTGATTGAGGTTGACGGCGGCGTATCAATCGGCAATGCAAAGCAACTGGCATTGGCGGGGGCGGATGCACTGGTGGCCGGCAACAGCGTGTTCGGTGCGCCGGACCCGGCCGAGGCCATTCGCCAATTAAGCACGTAGGCAGCCCCTGCCACTAAGGCACGAACGGGGGATGCCAGGAACACCCATGTCTCTGGCGCGGGTGCACCAAGCGCGGCGGCACCTAATTTCGCACGATGCTCCGGACCCCGATCCTTTTCCTGGCCCTCCTGGCCAGCAGCCTACTACAGGGCCAAACCCATTGCCCTTCCCGCACCTTCACCGAGCGTTGGATGGAGCGCAACGGCATCCAGGCCGACATCGCATTTGAAACCTCACGGCTGGAACATTCCGCCCCGGAACGTGGCGGCATCCGTACCATTCCCGTGGTGGTGCACGTGGTGTGGCGAACGCAGCAGCAAAACGTCAGTAACGCGGTGATCAACAACATCATCACCGAATTGAACGAGGATTACAACGCCCTCAACAGCGATTACGGGAATGTGCGCGCACCCTTCATCGCCTCCCGCGGCAATGCTCAGATCGAGTTTTGCCTGGCCACCGTTGACCCATCGGGGAACCCCACCACCGGCATCAATCGATTCCAAACCACCAAGACCTGGTTCGATCCCGACACGGAGACCGACGACATGAAATTCACGCCTTTGGGCACCCCGGCCTGGAACCCGTTGAAGTACCTGAATATCTGGATCTGCAACATCAGCAGTGGGGCTACGGGCGGGTTTGTTACGGCGGGCTATGCCTATTTGCCGCAAGGCGGGGTGGTGGGTACCGGCTACGATGGGCTTGTGCTGGATTACCTGTACGGGACCACCGACCGCACCGCCACGCACGAGATCGGCCACTACCTCGGCCTCGACCACCCTTGGGGCTCGGGCAATTGCTCACCTGGAGATGGCATCAGTGACACACCGCCAACCAACTCGCCAACCTACAGCTGCAGCAACACGAACCTGCAGAAATGCGGCACGCTGACCCAGTATGAGAATTTCATGGATTACAGCAATTGTCCGGTGATGTTCACCCATGGGCAGGCCACTGTAATGAACAACATCCTCAGCGGTGTCCGCTCGGCCCTGCTCACTTCCACCGCGTGCAGCGGCACCAGCACGGGGCCCTGCATCCCTTCATCCGCCAACGGGCCGTCCGACGGTGATTTCATCGACGGCGTGGTCCTGGGTTCCATCAACAACACCTCCAACGGCTATTTGGCCGGAGCGGCTTATGTCAACTACATGGCCATGTCAACAGTGATCCAACGCGGGAGCAACTATAACCTGGCGATCACCGGGGGCACCTATAATTCGGATCATTATGCCGCTTGGATCGATTACAACGGCGACAACAATTTCACCCCCAACGAAAAGCTGGGCGAATTCACCACCACCGCGGCCGGCCAAACACAGACCATCAACTTCACCGTGCCAGCTACCGCTTTGTTGGGCAACAAAAGGCTGCGCATCAGGGGTGTGTACCATGCCAGTGGGGAACCCAGCCCCACCGTTCCTTGCTACGCATACGCCTACGGTGAAACAGAGGATTACACCGTGAACATTGTTGGCCCCGGAACAACCCCGGTCTGCATCCCCACATCCGCTGTGGGCACCGCCGACGGTGATTTCATCGACGGCGTAGTATTGGGTTCCATCAACAACACCGGTACCGGGTCCACGGCCGGCCCGGATTACCACGATTACACCGTCGCCCACTCCACTACGCTGTTACGCGGTGCTTCCTATACGCTCCAGGTAACCAATGGCGACTATTTCCAAGATAACGTGGCAGCCTGGATCGACTTCAATGGCAACGGCCAATTCTCGGCGGCTGAAAAGCTGGGCTCCACCATCACCAGCAGCCCGGGCCAAACCGTTTCATTTCCCTTCACGGTGCCCAGCAATGCTGTACCAGGAAATACCGTCATGCGCGTACGCATTTATTTCGCCGATGATGACGAACCCGAAGTAGCGGACCCCTGCTTCAGCTACACATGGGGCGAAACGGAGGACTATCGGATCGTTATCAGCACCAATACCGGGATCGGGGCCCAGGATGAGGATGGGATCGTGATGCGCCAAGCTGCTGGCACCTTGGAATTGGAATGGCCTGCCAGCCTTCTGGTGGACCAGCTGATCTTGTTGGATGCGTCGGGCCGCGTACTCGAGCAACGGGAGCCCAATGGCGTTCGGTATCAAGTAGCCACGGCCACAATGGCGCAGGGCCTGTACATGATCGCATTGCAAACCGCCCACGGTGTTGTGATGAAGCGTTTCACGCTTTCCCACTGATTTTCGTCGATATCGCCCGGGGGTTGGTCGCGTTCCCTTATTTGCCCGTCCAATTCCGGCATCTGGCAGAACCTGGAAACGGTCGTTGGCGTAAAGCGGATTACTCCGCAAGCCATGTCCCCAAAGCTTATTCTGCTCACTTTCGCGGCCCTCTGGGCCGCCGTGCCAACATCGGCCCAAAGCCGTGCCCGCTCCGGTATCGGATATTTGGCCGGCCCCCAAGTCACCAAATGGCGCTCCGAGCGGATCAATTACAGCCCGGTGGTGGGGGCGGTGGCGGGCATATACGCGCCCACTTGGGCCACTCGGCGCTTGGAGTTCGTGCCGGAATTGGTGCTCTCCTTCGGCGGTACCGGGCAAGCCACTCCCGATGGTGCAACGATCAGGCTGCGCACACTGGAAGCAGCCATGCCATTGACGGCGAAATACTATTTGGGCAATGGCTTCAACCTACAAGCCGGTGCACGGGGCGGATATTTATTAATGGCCACCGTGGACGGCGATGATGCCCGGGATGGCCTCAGCAAGCTCGATATGGGAGCTACCATCGGTTTGGGTATGGGCACCCGGAAGGGATTGGATCTGACCCTTCGGTACTACAACGGCCTCAGCAACCTGCTCGCGCAGGATGAACACCTGTTCCCGGCCGCTCGCTCCGTGCAATTCACGGTGGGCAAGCGCTTCATGCCGTTCTCGCATCGGCGGCTGCGCCGGTGAAGTGCAAAGCAGGTGGCCGGTATCTTCGCACCATGAACCGACCGCTTCGCATCGCCCTGCTGGGTGGCGGCCAGCTCGGCCGCATGTTCATCGAAAATGCACTGCGGTACAACGTGGAGGTCCATGTGCTCGACCCGGACCCGCAATGCCCTTGCGCATGGCTGGCCCATCGTTATATGCAAGGCCGGTTTGATGACCCAGCGACCGTACTGCGCTTTGCTGCCGATGCCGACGTGGTCGGCATTGAGATCGAGCATGTGAGCGCGGATGCACTTCAGGCCCTGGAACAGCAGGGCAAAAAGGTGATCCCGGCCAGCGCCACGCTGCGCACCATCCAGGACAAAGGCTTGCAGAAAAAGTTCTACGAGGACCATGGCATCCCCAGCGCACCCTACGCCTTGGTGCAGGATAGCAGCGAAGTGGACAGGCACGGCCATTTATTGCCGGGCATGCTGAAAACGCGCACCGGAGGATACGACGGCAAGGGCGTCCTGGCCATTCATGCTGCAGCTGACATACCAAGTTACTTCCAAGGACCGTACGTTTTGGAGAAGCAGATCGGCATTAAGCAGGAATTGGCGGTAATTGCGGTACGTGATAAGGAAGGGAATACCGTGGCCTACGATCCCGTGGAGATGGTGTTCGATCCTGCGTTGAACCTCGTCGATGTGCTGCGGGCACCGGCACGCTGCAGCGCCACGATAACCGAACAGGCCAAGCAACTTGGCATCCGGGTGGCGAATGCGTTCGGCGGGGCAGGCGTGTATGCCATTGAGATGTTCGTCACCCAAGAGGACCAATTTCTGGTGAATGAGACCGCTCCCCGCGCCCATAACAGCGGACATTTCACCATTGAGGCCTGCCCCAGCTCACAGTTCGATCAATTGCTCCGCCTGTACATGGGCTGGCCCTTGGGCGTTGCCCGGATGCACGGCCCGGCCGCCATGGTGAATCTTGTTGGCGAAGGTGGAACCGGCCACCCGCAGATGCAGGGCACCGCGGAAATCCTGGGCTTACCGGGCACCTTTATCCATCTGTACGGGAAAGAGCAGACCCGCACTGGCAGGAAGATGGGTCACGTAACGATCCTCGGGCAAAGCGAGCAGGACGTGGACGTGGCGGTGGGCATTGTAAAACAGCATGGAAAAGTGATTCCTTCCCGCGAAAAAGAAAGCATCGGATGATCGGAATAATCATGGGCAGCCGTAGCGACCTGGAGGTCATGCGTGATGCGATCGATACCGCGAAAGAGTTTGGCGTGCCCTTCGAGGCCACGGTGGTCAGTGCCCATCGCACTCCCTTGCGCATGGTTGAATATGCGCAAGGAGCTGCTGAACGGGGCATAAAAGTGATCATCGCTGGCGCCGGGGGCGCGGCACACCTGCCGGGCATGGTGGCCTCGCTGACCACCCTGCCGGTGATCGGGGTGCCCGTGAAAAGCAGGAATAGCCTCGATGGTTGGGATTCATTGTTGAGCATTGCACAAATGCCCGCTGGCGTGCCCGTGGCCACCGTGGCCGTGAACGGGTCGCGCAATGCAGGGTTGCTTGCGCTACAGATCCTGGCACTTGCCGATGAACAATTGGCCGGGAAACTGCGCATTTTCAAACGGGACCAGGGTACCAAGGTGAATGAAGGGATCACGGCCATGAAACAGATGTTCCCGAACACATTCGATCCCTCGGAATAAAGATTCGCGGTGGTCCGGGATCCGCATTGCGGGAAGTGGATAATTTTACCCGGCATGACCTTGCAGAAGTTGATCATGGGCATTGCGGCAAGCTTGCTGCTAACGCAGGCGGTATGCGCGCAACATGCTGCGCCACCTTCGAGGCTCGCTGACGACCTATGCCAGTGCTTGGGCAAATTGGACCCCGAGGCAGCCGACGCTGAATTCGACCCTGCGGTACGGGCTTGCCTGAATGCCTCTGTGACCGACCACCCCGGTGAAGTGATCGATCTTTTGCGCCGCTATCCCACATTGGACCGGAAATTCTACCTCCTTGGACTTGTGCTGGGCAGCGCGCTGGACCGGTCCTGCCCGGAATACCTCCAGCTAAAGGAACGCCTGCACCAATTGCGGCTGCCGGCGCAGCGTTCGATGCCGGCCACATGAGCAGCCCGTCCCATGCCGTGGAGCACATTGGCGTGCTTACCTCCGGGGGAGATGCCCCTGGCATGAATGCGGCCATAAGGGCCGTGGTGCGCACAGCCCATTTTCACGGGGCCAAGGTGAGCGGTATTTATGAAGGGTTCGAAGGGTTGGTCCGCGGCGATATCCGGCCCTTGGGCATCCGCGATGTAAGCAACATCATCCAACGGGGAGGCACCATCCTGCGCTCGGCACGCAGCGAGCAATTCCGCACACGGGAGGGCCGGGCAGTGGCCAAGGCCAATTTGCACAGGTTGGGGATCGATGGCCTGGTGGCCATTGGGGGGGACGGAACCTTCAGGGGCGCCGGCCTGTTCATGCAGGAGCATCAAATACCCGTGGTGGGCATCTCCGGCACCATAGACAATGACCTGGCCGGGACCGATGTAACCATCGGGTTTGATACCGCCACCAACACGGCCATGGAAATGGTGGACCGTATACGTGACACCGCCTCGTCGCATGATCGGCTCTTTTTTGTGGAAGTGATGGGCCGCACCACGGGTGCGATCGCCATGCACTGCGGCATTGCAGCCGGTGCAGAATTCGTTATGATCCCCGAACTGAAGCAGGGCATCGACGAGTTGATCGGCGTGCTGGAGCGCTCCGCCAAAAGCAAATCTTCGGTGATCGTGATCGTGGCCGAGGGAGATGAGGAAGGCGGAGCCTACGAGGTGGCCCGGAAGGTAAAGGATCGTTTCGCCCATTACGATACCCGGGTAAGCGTGCTTGGCCACGTGCAGCGTGGAGGTAATCCTACAGTAAATGACCGGCTGCTCGCCAGTCGTTCCGGAGTAGCAGCGGTGGAGGCCCTTCTTGGTGGCATGCAGGGCGTAATGGTCGGGGTGGTGAACAACCGCATCGTTTTCCCAAATTTTGCGGAAGTGGTGAAAGCACAGCCCCACATGGATGACGAATTGATCCGTGTGCTGGGAATCTTGAGCATTTGAAGGATTCCTCGCGGCCCACAGCACGAATCGCTGGCACCGATCCGCTTTCTTCAGAGCTGGATGCACAGCGGCCTGCTTATCCACCAACCCAAAACAGGTACGCCCCCTGATCGGGGGCGTACGCATATCCTCGTCGTCAATTGCTAGAGCTTCACCATCCGGGCATGGGCCAAGGCTTGTCCATCCTTGTCCAAGGCCATGATCATGTATGTGCCGGAGGTCAGGTGCGATACGTCCACTTGTGAACTGTAGGGTATCTCCTGCACCAATCGGCCCGACACTTCAATGATACGCAGGCTGGCGGGGCGTCCTGCGGTGCATTCCACCAACACCAGGTCCTTGGCAGGGTTTGGCAAAATGGTCAGCGTTCCATTACCGGAGGTTTGCTCCTGTATCCCCGTACCGATGTTCGACTGGCAAGCATCACCGATGCCGTCGTTGTTCAGGTCCAATTGGTCGGGGTTGTAAACCCACACGCAATTGTCGCACACATCGCCAACGCCATCCCCATCGAAATCCGCCTGATCGGGATTGTAAACGGTCGGGCAATTATCCATGCAATCAGGAATGCCATCGTTATCCTGATCGGCGTTGGGTATCACGCCGGTGTTGCCACCTGCGCAAATACCGCAATCATCGAGCACGGCCGTGCCGTTGGGCACGCCATTGCAGTCCACGGGTTGACCAACGCATTCACAATTGGCATTCCACTTGTCATTGATCGTGTTCGGGTTGCCATCGTCGCAAGGCGTGCCGGGCAGGGCGCTGCCGCCGGGTACGCCCAAGCAATCCAAGGGCTGGCCCACGCATTCGCAGTTGCTGTTCCAGGTATCGTTGCCCGTGTTCGGGTTGCCGTCATTGCAGGGCGTGCCGGGCAAGGCAGGACCGTTAGGGACACCGGTGCAGTCGAACACCACCACGGTGCCCTTGCACACGCAGTTGTTGTTCCATTTGTCATTGATCGTGTTCGGGTTGCCATCGTCGCAAGGCGTGCCGGGCAGGGCGCTGCCGC
>JBIQIX010000003.1:173398-339920 GCA_044507815.1 Flavobacteriales bacterium
TTGATCGTGTTCGGGTTGCCATCGTCGCAAGGCGTGCCGGGCAGGGCGCTGCCGCCGGGTACGCCCAAGCAATCCAAGGGCTGGCCCACGCATTCGCAGTTGCTGTTCCAGGTATCGTTGCCCGTGTTCGGGTTGCCGTCATTGCAGGGCGTGCCGGGCAAGGCAGGACCGTTAGGGACACCGGTGCAGTCGAACACCACCACGGTGCCCTTGCACACGCAGTTGTTGTTCCATTTGTCGTTGATCGTGGTCGGGTTGCCATCGTCGCAAGGCGTGCCGGGCAGGGCGCTGCCGCCGGGTACGCCCAAGCAATCCAAGGGCTGGCCCACGCATTCGCAGTTGCTGTTCCAGGTATCGTTGCCCGTGTTCGGGTTGCCGTCATTGCAGGGCGTGCCGGGCAAGGCAGGACCGTTAGGAACACCGTTGCAGTCCAACACCACTGCGGTTCCTTGGCACTGGCAGTTGCTGTTCCACTTGTCGTTTATCGTGTTCGGGTTGCCATCGTCGCAGGGCGTTCCGGGCAAAGCGCTGCCGCCGGGTACGCCCAGGCAATCCAAGGGCTGGCCCACACATTCGCAGTTGCTGTTCCAGGTATCGTTGCCCGTGTTCGGGTTGCCGTCATTGCAGGGCGTGCCGGGCAAGGCAGGACCGTTAGGGACACCGGTGCAGTCGAACACCACCACGGTGCCCTTGCACACGCAGTTGTTGTTCCATTTGTCGTTGATCGTGGTCGGGTTGCCATCGTCGCAGGGCGTGCCGGGCAGGGCGCTGCCGCCGGGTACGCCCAGGCAATCCAAGGGCTGGCCCACACATTCGCAGTTGCTGTTCCAGGTATCGTTGCCCGTGTTCGGGTTGCCGTCATTGCAGGGCGTGCCGGGCAAGGCAGGACCGTTAGGAACACCGTTGCAGTCCAACACCACTGCGGTTCCTTGGCACTGGCAGTTGCTGTTCCACTTGTCGTTTATCGTGTTCGGGTTGCCATCATCGCAAGGCGTGCCGGGCAGGGCGCTGCCGCCAGGTACGCCCAAACAGTCCAGGGGCTGGCCCACGCACTGGCAGTTGTTGTTCCAGGTATCGTTGCCCGTATTCGGGTTGCCGTCATTGCAGGGCGTACCGGGCATTGCGGGCCCGTTGGGTACTGCGTTGCAATCAAACACAACTGCGGTTCCTTGGCACTGGCAATTGCTGTTCCACTTGTCGTTGATCGTGTTCGGGTTGCCATCGTCGCAGGGCGTTCCGGGCAAAGCGCTGCCACCGGCTACTCCTAAGCAGTCCGGTGTGGCCGTACCCGAAGCGGTGGCCTGCACACCCAACGACAGGTTGTAATACCGTCCGGTGTTCGAAGTTTCCAACTTCACGGCCCGTACCATGTATTTCTTGCCAGGAACGAAAGGGACCGCAGGGCTGCTGAAATTTGCTTGCGTAATGATCTGCGGGGAGAGGCGTACATGCGGGTTGGTGCCCTGGCCCACCTCATAGATCAGGTAACCGTCCACGGCCCCCATTGCGGGGTTCCAAGTGAATGCCGCTTGGCCGTTATTGTTGGTAACCTGCAAGTTCGAAGGGCGCGCCACCATGCTCATCCGCAGCGATGGATCGCCCATAAGGGCCATGTGGATACGGTTATAGGTGGAACCTTGCCACCCGCCGCTTTGTGGGGCATAATGCCCCGTGTTATTCATGCTTACCCAAGCGGAATAGCCGATATTATCGCCCATGCCCATATTGTGCATATACCAGTGCGGTATACCGGACCACACATTGGTCAACGCGTTGCCCGAGCCCAAAGGCGCCCTTAAGAAGTTATCCTGGGTATCCCAATCGCCGAAATAGCTTCCGAACGACATGTTGAACACGCCACCAAAGGAGGTGCTGGCATAGTTCTGCGTGTTGCCAATACCATCGGCACTGGAAAGGGATCCGCCGCCTGAAGCGTAGGTCCACAAGTAGCTTTGGTTATTGACGACCGTATAGAACGGTGCGCTATAGGACGGCAACTTCGTGAAGTTCTGTGGTCCTACCAACGTGCCGATGGCGCGATAACCGCCGCCGGCCAATGGGTTGCCCAAGTACTCGAAATTGTCCATCAGAACGCCACGGTTCATAGGAACGAACTGCTTCGTCTTGTATGCGTGGCTTTTGTTCAGGTAGCTCCGGGTCAGGGCAACCTCCCCAGCCGCGAAGGAGGGCATGTTCGAAAAATCGACCCGGCCCACCTGCAATTCCAGCGAACTAGGGAAATCTGCTTGCGTGAAGTTGCCCACGGGCCCATTCCAGTTGCCATCCATGTCCGCATAATACCCGTCGCAAGCCCATGATCGGTTATCATGCCCATCAGGATTTGAGTTACCTGATCGTGCAACGGCCACGTGGCCAATGATATAAACCCCTTTTACGCGGTTGGGCGCGGCGTTATATTCATTCTGGATCAGCCCTTTCACCACGTTTGCCGCGGTCGATGATTGCACATCATGCCGAACGACGGACCATCCATCATTCTGCAAATCCTCCGTCAACTGCCCCAACTCGGCGGTTAAGTTGGCCGCAAGACCGGCATTCACCAAGACCACCATGACCCCTCGGTCATCGATCGGAGGAAGGTCAATGCCCGATGCTGCATAACCTGTACCACCACCGCCACGCTGTACTTTGTACTCGTAATACAGCCCGGTCGACACGGCATTGTCCACATACTGGCCAGTTGAGCCACTAAGGGATGCTATGCTTTGTCCCCAATCCTGGCTGCCCTTGGTCTTGCGATAGATCGTATAGCCCGATGCATTCGGATGGGCCGGCCACGAAAGGGTAATGCGCGGTGGGTTGGATTGGACGACCGCGGACAAGATCACTGCGTCATTTTGGGACACTGATTGACCGAACAAGCCCAAGGACATAATTCCGGCCAAGCATAGTGCTATGACTTGCTTCATGCTGATCAGTTGGTTTGGAGGATGCAGCAGGCCGCGTCTTTCTCGCCATTTGGCCCGCCTGCACTTATACCCCATACCCTATCCTTGTGGTTACACGGATCGGTCATCGATCCGATGAAGCCGGTGGAAGTACCGCCGAAACGGAATATCTCCCCTACCAGGTTCCTTGTTGCAAGAATGATCACGCTTAACAGTGGATTGGTCCGGAACGCCCCTGAACGTTACCCAACGATTCACAATGCTGTGGGTTTGGTTTTCTGGGGCGGGTCGCGAATGTAGCCCACCCGCGCTGCTGTCCTGAGCACTATTCGCCGGATCGGAACGATTGATCGACCGGTGCACCAAAGCACCTGCGCACGGACAAGGTGCCAATAATCAATTCATTACTCGATGAACGGCGTTAACTTTACGACGAACACCGGCAATGGTGGTTCAAGGATGGTTAAAGGAATGCCAACCTTCCGGGGAATTGCCCGTTCAAGTGCAGTCACTATCAAATTGCCGCGTAGCCTTAATTCATGCAAACCAACACACCGACAGGAACGAGGAACATCCACCAACTTTGGTCCCAGGCATTAGCCCGGCGTTCGGCCCAAGTGGCGTTGATATCGGGCAACGAAGAGGTAAGCTACCACGAACTGGCGCAAAGATCCGGCCGTGTCGCGGCCCTGCTTGAACAACAAGGGATCAGGCCAGGGGCCAATGTGGGCCTGTGCCTGGAACGATCACCCGAACTGATCTATAGCGTGCTTGGCATCGTACAGGCGGGGGCCGCCTACGTGCCCATGGATCCCACGTACCCCAAGGAGCGTCTGGCCCTAATGATCGAGGATGCGCAACCCCCTGTGGTGATCACGGACAGTGCTCATGCCCATCTGTTCCCCGGCAGCACACAACTGTTGCTGCTGGATAAGATCGACCTGGCGAAGGGCGAACCATTCAACAAGGAATGCCCCGCGGGGGTGGAGGACCTTTGCTATATCCTGTTCACCTCCGGCAGCACCGGTCGGCCCAAGGGGGTGGCCATGCACCACGCACCGTTGATCAATCTGATCCAATGGCAAGTGCGCACCTCCATCTTGGGGGAGCGTGCTAAAACCTTGCAGTTCGCCCCGATCAGCTTCGATGTGAGTTTCCAGGAGATCTTCACCACGTTCAGCCAAGGCGGCACGTTGGTGTTGATCACCGACGAGGATCGTTTGAACAGCACCCAACTCCTGCGCAAGATCATCGCGCAACAGATCAATCGCATCATCGTGCCGTTCGTGGCCCTTCAATACTTGGCCGAGGCTGTACAGCGGACAGGTGAGATCCCCATGAGCCTGCGCGAAGTGTTCACCAGCGGGGAACAATTGCGCATTACGCCCGCCATTGTCAACCTCTTCAAGCACTTGCCAGGTTGCCGATTCTGCAACCAGTACGGGCCCACCGAAGGCCATGTGGTGAGCGAGCTTGAACTGAGGGGCGACCCTGCCTCGTGGCCTGCCCTGCCGGGCATCGGCCATGCCATCGACAACGTGAAGCTGCTGGTGCTGGATGAAGGCATGAAGCCCGTGCAGCAAGGCGAGGAAGGCGAGCTGTACCTCGGGGGTGCCTGCGTGGCGAAAGGCTATTTCGGGCGGGATGAACTGACGGCTGAACGTTTTCTTCCCGATCCTTTCAACCAAGGTGGCCGTTTATACCGGACCGGCGACCAGTCCGTGGAGCTCCCCGATGGCAGCATTGACTACAAGGGACGCATTGATGGCCAGGTAAAAGTTCGGGGCTACCGCATTGAACTCGGTGAAGTGGAAGCCGCCATGGAGCAATTGCCCTCCATTAAACAAGCCGTGGCCAGTGTTCGCGAGGACCGGCCCGGATTGAAACGGCTCATCGGTTATTACTTGGCCGATGGCACCATCGGGACCAACGAGCTGCGGAAACACCTTGCATCCTTACTGCCCGATTATATGCAGCCCTCGGCCTTCATGGCCGTGAACGAACTGCCGCGCACGCCCAGCGGCAAGATCGACCGCAACGCATTGCCCGCACCTGATGTGAAAAGACCCGACCTTGAGGTGGCCTTCGCGGCACCGGCCACGCCAATTGAACAGACCATCGCGGAAGTATGGGCCACGCTGCTCGGCATCGATCGCGTGGGCGTGAATGACAATTTCTTCGACCTTGGGGGCAACTCACTCCTCAGCATACAAGCGGTGGCGGAGCTTGAAGGCCATGGCCTGTACCTGCCCATCGTAAAGGTTTACCAACATCCCACCGCCCGCGCCTGCGCCGCCTTCCTTGAGGGCGATACCCACGGCGCCAGCCCCGCTGAAATGGCCAAGGCACGGGCACAAGCGCGCCACAACGCGCCACATCCCGATATCGCCATCATTGGCATGAGCGGGCGCTTCCCCGGTGCAGAGAGCGTGGAGCAACTGTGGGAGAACCTGCTCGCGAAAAAGAACGCCATCACCACATGGACCACCGAAGAGATCGACCCCTCGATCCCGGACGAGGTGAAGAATGACCCGGATTACGTGAAGGCGCGTGGCATAATAGCCGATGCCGACAAATTCGATGCTGGTTTCTTTGGCGTGAATCCCCGTGTGGCCGCGCTCATGGACCCCCAACAGCGGGTTTTCATGGAAACCGCTTGGGCCGCCCTGGAGGATGCGGCCCATGATCCCTCGCGCTTCGAGGGCTTGATCGGTGTTTATGCCGGCATGGGCAACAACACCTACTTCACGCGCAATGTGATCGGCCACCCCGAGTTGATCGAACAGGTCGGCGACTTCCAGGTGATGACCGGGAATGAAAAAGATTACATCGCCACCCGCCTGGCCTTTGAATTCGACCTGCGTGGACCCGCGTTGAGCATACATACCGCTTGCAGTACATCGCTAGTGGCCATTGCGCAAGCGAGCAAAGCGCTGCGAAATGGGGAATGCGACATGGCCCTGGCCGGCGGGATTGCCATTACTTCACCGATCAACAGCGGCATAACCTATAATGAAGGGGGCATGTACAGCCCGGATGGCAGTACGCGCGCCTTCGACGCGGAAGGAAAAGGCACCAGCTTCAGCGATGGAGTTGGCATTATCGTATTGAAACGCTTGGATGACGCCCTTCGCGACCGCGACCACATTTACGCCACCGTGAAGGGCAGTGCGCTGAATAACGACGGCAGCGGAAAGGCCAGCTTCACGGCGCCCAGCGTACGCGGCCAAGCCGAGGTGATCGCCATGGCCCAGGCTGATGCGGGCGTGAAACCGGAGGACATCGGCTATGTGGAGGCGCACGGCACCGCCACACCCTTGGGAGACCCGATCGAAGTGGAGGCCTTGAACCTCGCCTTTGGTTCCGGAAATGGTGTAGCAAAGCGGGAGAGCTGCGTATTGGGTTCGGTGAAAAGCAACATTGGGCACCTGACCGCGGCGGCCGGTGCCGCGGGAGTGATCAAAACCGCACTGGCCTTGGAAAAGGGGGTGATCCCCTCCAATGTGGGCTTCCATACACCCAATCCGGCCATCAACTTTGGCGATGGCCCATTCCGGGTGGCAGACTCGAACATCGACTGGCCCAGGGGAGCCCGGCCGCGCCATGCGGGTGTGTCCTCATTCGGCGTGGGCGGCACCAACGCCCACGTGATCCTGGGCGAGGCACCCGTGCGGGAAGCCTCCAGTGAGGGCCGAAAGAAACAACTGTTCCTGCTGAGCGCGAAAACCAAAGCCAGCCTGGACGCGATGACCGGGAACTTCCGCAATTGGATCGAACGCCATCCGGAAGCTTCACTGGCCGACGCCGCCTACACCCTAATGGTGGGCCGACGCTCTTTCAAGCATCGCCGGCTGATCATCGGCGGCGATCATCAGGGCGTGCTGGATGCGATCGACCACAAGGACCCGAATGCTATCGGTACACGCGAACTTCATGAGGCCGCGCCCGGCGTTGTGTTCATGTTCCCCGGCCAGGGATCGCAGTACGTGGGCATGGGCCGCGACCTGCACGCGAGCGAACCGGTCTTCGCCGAAAACTTCGATCGTTGCTGCGCCCTGTTCACCAAGGTGCTGGGCATTGATCTGAAGGCGATCATTTTCCCAGCGGCCGGAAAGGAACAAGAGGCCGCAGAACAGTTGAAGCAAACGATCTACACCCAGGCTTCGCTGTTCACCATCCATTACAGCCTGGCGCAATTGTGGATCCACTGGGGCATCCGCCCGCAGGCCATGATCGGGCACAGCATCGGCGAGTTCGCTGCGGCCTGCCTGGCAGGGGTATTCTCTTTGGAGGATGCCGTGACATTGGTGGCCGAACGTGGCCGCATGATGCAGGAACTGCCCACGGGCAGCATGCTCAGCATACGGGCGGCGGAAGAGGACGTGTTGCCAAGGCTGCCCAAGGAGTGCAGCGTAGCCGCGAATAACGGCCCACAACTGTGCGTGGCCAGCGGGCCCGCTGAGGCCATTGCCCAACTACAGGCAGAGCTGGAGGCTGATGGCATACAATCCAAGTTGCTGGTGACCAGCCACGCCTTCCATAGCCCCATGATGGAACCCATGGTGGAGCCGTACCGGAAAGTGGTTGAAAAAATTACCCTGCACACACCGCGCATTCCGATCATAAGCACCGTTACGGCCAGCTGGATGAAGGATGATGAGGCCACCAGCCCGGTCTATTGGAGCGACCATGTGCGCGCCACGGTACGGTTTGCGCAAGCCGTGAAATTCGCATGGGAGGACAGCGACAGCGTGATGCTGGAAGTAGGTCCGCGCACCACTGCCGCCACTTTGGCCCGCCAGCAAAGCAAGGATCCCAAGCGGCATGTGGCCGTATCCTCCATGGGCTCGGACCCGGGCAGCGGGGCTGAGTTGGCCGCGTTACTGCGTGCAGTGGGCGGCCTGTGGCAATCCGGGATCGAAGTGGACCACGCCAAGTTTTTCGAAGGGGAGATCCGCTACCGTATTCCCCTACCCACATACGCTTTCGAACGCGTGCGGCATTGGGTGGAACCCGTGGCGCTGGCGGTGAGCAAGAAAAGCGTGGCCACTGCTGCGGATCCCGAGGCGGGCATGGTTGCGCCCGATGCAAGCGACACCCTTGCGCCGAAGGAGCAACTGATCGCACAGATCAAGGTGCTGCTCGAGGAAAGCAGCGGGCTTGAATTGGCCGAGGCCGGCAACGAGGACACCTTCCTGGAAATGGGCCTCGATTCGCTGTTCTTGACCCAAGTGGCCACTTCTCTCAGCAAGAAATTCGGCGTGAAAGTGAGTTTCCGCCAACTAAATGAGGAATTGCCGAACCTGGACAAACTGGCGGACCACATACTTCCGCATTGGACTGGACAGGGTGCCGGCGCTGTAACCAAAAACGGTGAACAGGCCGGAAAGGCACAGCCGGTAACGGACGCTTTGGAGGACGCACCGGAGCTGAAAAAGGTGTTCGGCGCGCAGGCCCGCATCAGCAAGGAAAAGGCCGATGAATTCACCCCCGGACAACGCGCGTGGCTGGACGATTTCACAAAACGGTACAACAAGAAGACCGCCAAGAGCAAGGCCTTCACGCAGGAACACCGGGACCACATGGCGGACCCGCGCGTGGTCACCGGCTTCAAGCCGCAGACCAAGGAACTTACCTACCAGGTAGTGGTTGACCGCAGCCGCGGAAGCCATCTGTGGGACATCGATGGCAATGAGTACGTTGACATCCTCAGCGGTTTCGGTTCCTCCCTGTTCGGTTACATGCCCGACTTCATTCGTGAGGCCTGCCACCGCCAGCTGGACCAAAGCGTGGACATCGGGCCGATGACGCCGTTGGCGGCCGATGTATGCGCGCTGCTTTGCGAGCTTACCGGCGGTGAACGGGCCGCGGTGTGCAATACGGGTTCCGAGGCCGTTCTCGGCGCCATGCGCGTGGCACGCACGGTAACAGGCCGCAGCCTGATCATTTCCTTCAGCGGAAGCTACCATGGCATCAACGACGAAGTGATCATTCGCGGCAGCAAAAGCAAAAAAAGCTACCCCGGTGCACCGGGCATCATGCCAGAGGCCGTGCAGAACATGCTCGTGCTCGACTATGGCACCCCGGAAAGCCTGGAGATCATCAAGGAGCGGTGCCATGAAGCCGCGGCCGTGCTGGTGGAACCGGTGCAGAGCCGCCGAATGGAATTCCGCCCGGTGGATTTCCTGCGCGAGGTCCGCGCGATCACCAAACAGCATGGAACCGCGCTCATCTTTGATGAAGTGATCACCGGTTTCCGCATGCACCAGAACGGCGCACAGGGCCTCTTCGGGATCAAGGCCGATATTGCCACCTATGGCAAAGTGATCGGCGGAGGCATGCCCATCGGCGCCATGATCGGCAGCCGCCCATGGATGGATGCCTTGGACGGTGGCCATTGGCAATTCGGGGATGAAAGCGTACCAGAGGCCGGTGTCACCTACTTCGCCGGCACCTTCGTGCGCCACCCGCTTACCATGGCCGCCGCCAAGGCCTCGTTGGTGCACATGAAGGAGGAAGGACCTGCCTTGCAGCGAAGGCTGAACGACATGACCGCCGAAATGGTGGTGCGCGCCAACGAACTGTTCGATGCGTATAAGCTACCCTTCAGATGGGTGACCTTTGGCAGCGCGTTCAAAACAAAGTATGACGAGAGCGTGAACTACACTGAATTGTTCTTCATGCTCATGCGCTACCATGGTGTGCACGTGCTGGATTTCCCGCATTTCCTTACCACCTCGCATACCGCGGCGGACGTGACTTTCATTCTGCAAGCGCTGGAAAAAACCTGCCAAGAGTTGCGCGCAAGCGGCTTCATGCCCGAACGCACCTATCCCATTGAGGTGGTGAACAACACGCTGAACGGCCATGCACGCAAACCATGGGAGCGTGTGGAAGAGGCCATGGAACCTCCCGTGGCAGGTGCCCGTTTAGGCCGGACCCCGGAGGGCGACCCGGCGTGGTTCGTCCCCGACAATGAAAGACCGGGTAAATATTTGATGTTGGTAACTGAAGAAGGCTGATGTTGAAGGAATTGATTTTGTCGAGCGGCAGGAACGTAATGGAAAGCTTCATACCCGAGACCAAGCAAGTGGCGGTGGAGCATGATCCGTTCTTGGGGCCGGCCATTGTGCGCACGGTGCCCACCACGGCCGCCCAACGCGAAGTGTATGTGGCCTCGGCCATGGGCGATGATGCCAACCGTGCCTATGTGGAAAGCGTGTCCCTGGTACTCACCGGGCAGCTCGACAGGCCCGCGCTTAAACAGGCCGTGCGCGACCTGGTGGACCGGCATGAAAGCCTGCGCAGTGTGATCAGCAAGAATGGCATGCGCATGGTCGTGTTCGCGGAGCAGCCGTTGGATATACCCTTCCATGACCTTTCAACACTCACTCCCGAGGCGCGGCAACAAAAAATGCAGGCGTTGGCCGAGGCGGACATGAATGCGCCGTTCGACCTGGTGAATGGCCCGTTGTTCAGGGCATCCCTGACCAGGACATCGTCCGATGAGCATACGCTCCGTTTGAGCGGCCATCACGTGGTGGTGGACGGCTGGAGCCTGGGCATTTTGATGGCCGAGGCCAGCGCGCTGTACAACGCCCATGCAAAAAAGGCCGTGCCCCACCTGCCCCCGGCGGAAACCTTCAGCAAGTATGTGCTGGCCACGATCGACCTGGAAAAAAGCAGCGCGTACCAGGCAATTGAGCAATACTGGCTGGACCTGTTCAAGGGTGCAACGCCGCGCCTGGACCTGCCCACCGACCGCAAGCGCCCGGACCAAAAGACGTATCGGGGCCATCGCCTGGACCTTGACCTTGACCCCAAACTTGTGCAGGGCCTGCGCAACCTTGCCACCCGCAACGGCGCCAGCTTCGTCACCACCCTGCTCTCTGCCTTCGAAGTGCTGTTGCATCGGCTAACCGGCGCAAGCGACCTCGTAACCGGCCTACCTGCGGCCGGACAGAGCGATTTGGGCATGAAGCACTTGGTGGGGCACTGCGTGAACCTGCTTGCCCTGCGCACCCACATCGATGGTGACAAGCCCTTCAACGAATACCTGAAGGAAAGACGCGGGCAAGTGCTGGATGCCTTCGACCACCAGAAGTACACCTTTGGCACGTTGGTACAGAAGCTGCGCGTGCCCCGCGAGCCTGGCCGCATCCCTTTGGTGCCCGTGGTATTCAACATCGACATGAACATGGACGATGGCGTGGCCTTCGAGGGCCTGAGCCACCGTTTTGTGAGCAACCCCAGGCACTTCGAGAATTTCGAGCTTTTCCTGAATGCCACGGGGCAAGGCGACCAGCTCACGCTGGAATGGAGCTACAACACTGACCTTTTCGATGCCTCCACCGTGCACGGCTGGATGGAAGAGTTCAGCAGTTTGATCGCACGGATCATCGCGGATGGCAGCAGCCTGATCCGGAACCTGGCCAGTACGGCGGAAATGCCCGCGAAAAAGCTGGAGGTGCCGACGGCCTGGCATGGACAAGCAACGGCGATACCACGCGGGAAAAGCGTGGATGCCTTATTCGCCGAAGTGGTGCAGCAAAATGCCGGCCGCACAGCGCTGGTCGCACCCGGGGGCGAATGGACCTATGGCCGTTTGCAGGACCGCGTACAGGCCATTGCCCAGGCATTGCAGGCCGCTGGCGTTACGCCGGGAAGTGCTGTCGGGCTTTGCATGGAGCGCAGTCCGGACATGGTGGCGGGCATGCTGGCCATCATGCATTGTGGCGCCGCATTCGTACCGTTCGACCCCAGCTACCCGCAAGAACGCCTCGCCCACATGTTCGCGGACACGGCGGTAGAGGTGCTGCTGACACAGCGTTCGTTGTCTCGCGCGCTGCCCGCAAAAAAGGTGCGGACCCTTGTGGCCGAGGACATCGGGCACGCTGCGGGGAACCCGGTACCGGCCTTGGGCAAGGCCGAAGGAGCCGCCTACATCATGTACACGTCCGGTTCCACGGGCACGCCGAAAGGCGTGGTAGTGCCGCACCGGGCCATTGTGCGCCTGGTGAGGGAACAAAACTTCCTGCCCTTCGGGCCCGGGCTCACCTTCCTGCAGCTGTCCAACATCTCATTCGACGCCTCCACGTTGGAACTATGGGGCGCGCTGCTGAACGGCGCCAAGTTGGTGCTGCAACCGCAACAGAAGCCGACACTGAAAGAGATCGTGGACACCATAAAACGGCACAAGGTGACCACGGCATGGTTCACCGCCGGGCTGTTCAACCTATTGGTGGATGAGCACTTGGACGACCTGAAAGCCTTGGACCACATTCTGACCGGTGGGGATGTGTTGAGCGTGGCGCACGTGAAGCGTGCCTTGCGCGTGCTGGGCCCGGGCGTACTGATCAACGGGTACGGCCCCACTGAAAACACCACGTTCACCTGCTGCCATGTGATCAACAGCGAGGAGGGCTGGAATGCCCGTGTGCCGATCGGCCGGCCGGTGCACAACAGCACCGTGCACCTGCTAGATGAGCGGATGCGGCCTGTTGGTATCGGAGAAACCGGCGAGTTGTATACCGGCGGCGACGGTGTGGCACTGGGCTACTGGCGGCGTCCAGAGCTTACGGCGGAGCTATTTGTGGACGATCCCTTCAGCGATAAGCCAGGAGCCAAGCTTTACCGCACCGGCGACCTTGCCTGCTGGCTGCCCGATGGCACCATCGACTTCCTCGGCCGGTCGGACGGACAAGTAAAGATCCGGGGCTTCCGCGTGGAGTTAGGCGAGATCGAAAATGCCATTGCCGCCTTGCCGGCCGTGAAGGACTGCGTGGTAATGGCGCGCAACGACATGCCGGGAGAAAAGCAGCTTGTGGCCTACCTGGTCCCTGTGGTGAACGGGTCGGCAGGCTACGATGCCGCCCAGCAGGAAACATTCATCGGCCTCGTGCGCGAACACCTCAAGCGCAACATGCCCTCCTACATGGTGCCAACGGCCCTGGTGGTGTTGGATGAGCTGCCCTTGAACGCCAACGGCAAGGTGGACAAACATGCGCTTCCGGCACCGCGGCACCGCAGCCAAACCACCACGGCCAGCCATGTAGAACCGCGCACACGCACCGAACAGCAACTTGCGAAACATTGGAGCGAATTGCTTGAAGTGCCAAACATTGGCATACACGATAACTTCTTCGACCTCGGTGGCCATTCCATGGTCGGCATCCAGCTGCTGGCGCACATCGAGGCCGACTTTGGCGTACAGCTTCCATTGAACTCGTTGTTCCAGGCGCCCACCATCGCATCGTTCGCCAAGTTGCTGGAAAGCGGCCCTGCGCCGGTGAACCTGGCGAACCTTGCAGCGCTTCAGCCCGAAGGTGGCCGGATCCCGTTTTTCTGCGTGCACGGCGACGAGGCGAACCACCACATCATGCGCCATTTGGGCAAGGACCAGCCCTACTACGGCTTCTTCCACCAAGGTGAGGACGGTTCAGCGTTCAAGCACCGTACGGTGGAGGAGATCGCCGCACATTACATCAGCGAAATGCAATTGGTGCAACCTGGGGGACCGTACCTGCTCGGCGGCTACTCCTTTGGTGGCATCATTGCCTACGAAATGGCGGTGCAGCTTACCTCCATGGGCCATGAGGTGCCATTGCTGGCCATGTTCGATATGCATGCCCCGGGGGAATTCACCCGATATTCCCGCGATGCGGAAAAGATATACGAGCCGTTGAAGCGCGTGATCATGCGCCAAATGGTGAAGCGCCAGTTGGCCAAGGGAAAGATCCGTTCACCACGCTTGCGCCACTTCCATATCATCGACAACTACCACCACGCGATCCTCGCCTACAAACCGCGGCCGTACCAAGGACCCGTTACCGTGTTCAAGGCGGCACGATCGCCGGGTACGGACGACATGGGCTGGAGCACATTGGTGAGCGGCCCCATTGATGTGCATGTGCTGCCGGGGGACCATTACAGCCTGATCAAGGATGGCGAGGTGGAACGCTTGGTGCAGCAACTATCGGTGAGCATTGACCGGGCTGTGAGCAAGCACATTGTGGAAGCGGTTTGACCATGCCCGGTCCGCGCCCCCTTGTGATCCATTGCGAGGGTCCGTTCCACACCACCCCGGCCGGAACACAAGCCCTTCCACCACCCGGGGAGGGTGTGGCCTTGTTCGCCAAACTGCAGGAACTGCAAGGCAGCATGGAACATTTCATGGCCTTGCTCGATGTGGAGGAACAAGCCAGGGCCGCACGTTTTCATTTCGGGCAGGACAGGGAGCGGTTCGTGATCGGCCACGGCCTGCTGCGCGAGGTGCTTGGCCACATGCTGGGCCGCCCCGGCGGCAGCTTGAAGCTATTGCGGGGGCCGTTCGGCAAACCATACCTGGCAGGGCACCCTGTTCACTTCAATCTCAGCGATACCAAGGATGCCGTGTTGCTGGCGCTGGCGCGAACTGAATTGGGTGCAGACGTTGAGACCATGAACCGGCGCACTGACCATGAGCGGGTGGCACACCATTATTTCACCCCTGCCGAGGTGGAACAGATCAGCCATGCCGCCAACGGCAAAAAACGCTTCCTTGAGCTGTGGACGCGTAAAGAGGCCGTGCTGAAAGCATGCGGGGTAGGATTGATGGACGACCTGCATAGCCTGGAGGTCCATGCCCGGCGGAACGAATTGACCATCCAACATCCCGAATTCGTGAAACTGGCGGGGCCGGCCTACCATGTAACCACCTTTGCCGTTGGCGAGGACCATGTTGTGAGCCTGGCCACGGCTGCACCCATGGCCAACTGGAAACTATTCGCCGTGCCCCCTATTCCGCTTCGTTGAAAAAGCGTGGGTGGAAGTTGAGGAGATAAAGCTTCTCCGACGCGCGTGTTACCGCGGTGTACAGCCAACGCACATACTCCCGGTCGATCATTTGGGCTGTCACATAGCCCTGGTCCACGAACACGCTGCTCCATTGGCCGCCCTGGGCCTTATGGCAGGTAACGGCGTAGGCGTACTTCACCTGCAATGCATTCACATAGGGGTCCTGCCTGAACAATCGGAAGCGCTCGGACTTGGTGGGTGCGTTGATGCCGGCCAATACATCCTGGGCAAGTTGCCGCATTTGGACGCCTGGCAACGCTGGCCCTTCCGAGGCGAGCACATCCAAGATCACCTTCACCTCCAAATCCCGTTGGTCGCGCCCATCCCACCAGGCTATGCGGAGGTCGGCGAACCGTAGCCCGTAGCGCTGTTCAGTGCCCAGCACGCGCAGCACGTTCACCTGTTCGCCGTTGGCGATCAGCCCAAAAGTGCCCGGCCCGCCCGCCCCTTGGGCCGCCCAGAAATAATTGTTCTTCACCACCATCAACCGGTCGTTGGCCTCCATCTCCTCCTCAAAACCGTGGATGCGCGCCCGCACTTGCTGGCTGTACTGGTAGGCGCGCTTATTACTGCGGCAGATCAGGCACACCTCATCGTCGCCGTGGAGTGCATAGGCCTCTTCCAACGCATCCTGCAGGTCATGCCCCTCCACGCGCACCACATCGGGAAAACCGGTAATGAACTGTGGCAAAACCTGGTCCGCGGCATCCAGCTCACCGTTGTTGGCCGGGGTGGCGAGCAACGTGGCGCGCAGGCCGGTGGCATTCTCCAAAATACCCGAGGCGCTCGCCTGCCGCACCACATCGGTAAGTTCGACGGTACCGGCCAGCAGGCCGTATTCCGCAAGATCCTTCACCTCCAACGCAGGACTGTGCGCACTGCCCACGGGCGGCAACTGCGCCGGATCGCCGATCAGCAGAAGTTTATTGCCTTCGCCGGAGAACACAAAGGAGAACAGATCGGCCAAGAGGTCGCGGTCGAAGCGGCCATCCCCTCCCCTGCCGATCATGCTGGCCTCATCCACCACGAAAAGCGCATCGCGCTCCTTGTTCGGCGCCAGTGCCACCCCGGCATCGGCATCAGCAGGCGTTCGATAGATGCGGCGGTGTATGGTGCTGGCCGATGCCCCCGCATAGGCCGCCAGTACCTTGGCCGCCCGGCCCGTTGGCGCCATGAGCACCACGGGCCGCCGCTGCGCCGCGAGCACCTTCACCAACGCACCCACCAATGTTGTTTTGCCCGTGCCCGCATAGCCCTTAAGCACCAGGGTAGCTTGCTGCTTGGGGGTGGCGATCAACCGCTCCAGGGCATCAATGGCCTTGTGTTGGCCCGGCGTGGGCACATGGCCCAAGTGTTGCAGCAGGCGCTCGGACAAACCGTTCATGGGCCACGAAGTTCGGCCACGCCGCCCGGTTCCGCGCGCAGTTAGTTCCTTTGTGATCGGGCTGCCGAGCAGCCCCTACGCAGGCATGACCGCTGAACTCTTCCACCCCACCTACAGGCCTGGCAAGGAAAATGCCTGGCACCTGAGTGTTTGGCTGGCACCCGGCCTGCAGGCATGGTGCGTGCACGAAAAAGACACCGGGCGGGTCGTGGCCCTGGCGGCGCATCCCCATGACCATTTGCCGCACCCCGATAAGTTACCGGCCCTGCCCGCCAATGCCTCCTTCACCGCCATGCCCGAAACCAGCACCTTGGTGCCCAGCGGCGTGCTGGAACCCGGCCAGGAGATGCTGCACCTGAAACTGGTGCATGGCAAGGTGCCCACTGGCCTGCTGCGCGATGAACCGCTTGCCCAGCCAGACGCCCATTGCCTCTACCTGCATGATGAACAGGCCGAACGGCAATTGTTGGGCCGCTATCCGGCGGCGCGCTCGTTGCCGCTGCATGGCACGCTGATCCACATGGCCATGCACCGCGCCGCCAACGACACCGTGGCCGTGCTGCACCGTACCGAGAACCGGTTGGACGTGGTGCTGGCGGCCGAAAACCGCCTGCTGCTGTCGAACAGCTTTTTCGCGAGCACGCCCGAGGACCTGCTCTATTACACGCTTTTCGCGGTGGAACAATGCCAGCTGGTGCCCTCGCAGGTATGCCTGTACATGGGCGGAACGCACCTGCTGGCCACCGATGAACTTCTGTTCTCCAACTACTTCACCCGCGGCCCGGAGCCTTCCACCGATCCAGAGGGCACGGCCGCCGGTTACCTTAAAATACCCGAGGCCCACCATTGGAGCGGGCTGATAGAGCAGTTCCCATGCGCATCATAGCTGGCCGTTTCAAGGGAAAGCGGATCAATCCGCCCAAGTCGATCACAGCGCGGCCCACCACCGATTTCGCCAAGGAGGCGCTCTTCAACATCCTGCAGCATTCGGTGGCGCTGGAGGGGATCCGTGCCCTTGACCTGTTCGCGGGGGCCGGTGGCATTGCACTGGAGTTTGTAAGCCGTGGCGCAGAGGAAGTGGTGGCCGTGGAACAGGACCGCACCTTGCACGCACACCTGCAGCGCACCGCGGAACAGCTCGGCATCAACAACCTGCACCTGGTGCGGGCCGATGTGTTCCAATACCTCTCCAGCCACCGCGGCAGCTACGACCTGATCTTCGCCGACCCGCCCTTCCACATGGAGGAAACAACCAAATTGCCCGGCCTGATCAGGGCCGCCAACCTGCTTGCACCGGACGGCCTGCTGATCGTTGAACATTACAAGCGGCTCGACCTGTCCAACGACCCCTGGTTTGATGTGTGCCGCGAATACAGCAATATCCATTTCAGCTTCTTCAAGCCCAAACCAGAACAGCCATGAGCACAACCAACCCGATCCCAGCGGATAACATAGCCGTGTTCCCCGGGTCGTTCGACCCGGTAACGATCGGTCATGTGAGCATCGTTCTGCGTGCCTTGCCGTTATTCCACAAGGTGGTGGTGGCCATGGGCGAAAACCATGCGAAGCGCTACATGTTCAGCACAGAAAAACGGCTGGGCTGGCTGAAGGAAACCTTCCAGGAGCACCCGAAGGTGGAAGTGATCTCCTTCGAAGGCCTTACCGCCGATCTGTGCCAGCGCATGGGCGCGCGCTACATCGTGCGCGGGCTGCGCAACAGCACCGACCATGGTGTGGAGCGCAGCATTGCCCTGATGAACCATGCCTTGCGCGGGGTGGAAACCATTTTCTTGCCGGCACTATCGGAGCACGCGCACATCAGCAGCACCATTGTGCGCGAGCTGTTGGCCAATAAGGCCGACGTTTCGGCGTTCGTACCTGCTGCGGTGCGCCCCTGATGAAACCTTTGATCACCGGTATTCTCCTGGCCCTAACGGCCCCAGCGCTGGCCGGGCCCGTGACCATCGTGGTTGAAACGGCCGAACGGCCCAACACGCCCGCCACCCTGTACCGGTACAGCGACCTGTTCACCCGCCGGCTGCAACCGTTGGCCACCGCCGTTGCCGACAGCAGCGGTACGCTGCATTTCACCACCGGGGTGCAGGGCACGCAAAAAGCGCTGGTGCGCATCAATGGGCTGGGCGCGGAACTGTGGCTGCGCGAAGGCCACTACCATTTCCGAATGGAAAAACCCGCACCCGGCACGGCGCGGCCGATCGCGGGCACAGCAAGGGTGGCCCCTTATTTCCAGGAGCTGGATGCGCTTGACGTGAACGCCCTGATGAGCGACCTGAATGAAAGGCTCGACGCTTTCCTGGCCGAGAACCTGGCCACCGACGGCGACGCAGGCATGTCCGCGGTGGCGAAGGCCCGGGCAGGCTCACAACCCTTGGAGCGCGATACCGGCCAAGCCAAAATGGCCTTGCGTGTATATCCCGGCTGGGACCTGGCCCGCACCGATAGTTTCGCCCAAAAACTGCGCAACTTCTACGCCGGGGTGAACGACCCGTGGTTCATCCAAAATCTGGAATACGGCATCGCCGGGCTGTACCAAGGGCCGAACATCACCGACCGCAACTTGTTCAATCGCTTCCTGTTGGCCAAGCCTGTGCTGTACGACGTGCCGGAATACGTGCGATTCATCAACTCCTTCTTCACCGATCACTTGCTTCGCTTCCCCTTCCGCAACCAAACGCAGCAATTCCAGGAATACTTGCGCGCTTCGCGCACCGACAGCCTGAAAGCCCTGTTGGCCGAGCATGATTTCCTGCGTGACGACAGATTGAACGAGCTGGTGCTGCTCAACGAACTATACCGGAACCAGGCCAACGCACTCTTCGACCGCAATGGTGTGCTCGGCGTGCTGAGCGATATACGCGACCATTCCGCCTACGTGCAACACCGCCAAATAGCGGCCAATATGCTCTGGGACCTTACGGCCATGAGCCGGGGAACTGAACTGCCCATGGTGGACCTGTTGTCCGCGACCGCCACTCCCGTTGCGCTGGACAGCATGTTGCAGGGGCCGACATGCCTGGTGGTCACCAAGGTGGGCAATGCCTACAGCGACCAGGAGTTGGCCGCGTTGGGGCCGCTGGCGCAGGAATATGGGAACAGCATCCGCTTTGTGCACGTGGTGCTTGACCAGGACACGGCCGGGTTGGCGAAATGGAGGAAACCGCGCCGGACCCATGGCATTTGGCTGCTGCCCCACGACCAGCAAGAACTGCTTGATATGTGGCGGATCAGCACGGCACCCACGGTGTTTTTGCTGGAGGACAAAACGCTTACGGCCGCACCCGCCCCCTTGCCCAGCCAGGGCCTCACTGCGGAATTGCACCGCATCAGCACCGAGCGTGCGCGAAAAGAGCGGCCTAATCGCCGCGGTGCGCCGCCTCCCAAGCGCTGATCACCGGTTGCAGCGAAGGATATGTCCCGATCCGCATGGCATCCCGGCCTGCGGCATCCAGCCATTTCACCGCGTCAATATCCTCCTCGGCCTGTGGGAGCAGCCGCTGCGCGGGATCGGCCTTCATCAGGAACCAGTGCGTGCACTTCAATTGGGCAAGCCCATCGCGGTGGTAGGTGTGCCATGTTTCGCACAGCGGCGCCACCATCTCCACCTGCTGCAGCCCGCACTCCTCGCGCACCTCGCGCAACGCAGCGGCCTCCACCGTTTCACCCCGCTCCACCTTGCCCTTGGGCAGGTCCCAGCGCCCAAGCCGATGGATCGCCAACAAGCGGCCGTGCCCATCGCCAATGGCGCCACCCGCGGCCTGCACCAAATGGAAACCGCGCGTGAACCACTGCCACAGCAGCCCCACATCATCACCGTGCAGGTACAGCCCGGCCAGGCCCGGTTCCATGGCCAGGGTGGCCATGGCCTGTTCAACCTCCTGTGGCGTATCGGCGCACATGGCCAGCCAGTTGTGGCGATGGGCCTTCATTGGCGGCCGTTCACCGATCGCCACGATCTTTCCGTCGATATGGACTTCGTAATTTTGTGCCATGGACCCGCATCTTGATCCGGCGCTGAAGATCGCCGAATTCCTGTTACGTATAAAAGCCGTGCGCCTGGAACCGAACAAACCGTTCACCTGGGCCAGCGGCTGGAAGAGCCCGATCTATTGCGACAACCGCAAAACCTTGGGGCATCCCGTAATGCGGACCTACATCCGCCAGCAATTCGTGGAAGCCATCCGCGACAAGTTCGGGAAGCCCGACATGATCGCGGGCGTGGCCACGGGTGGCATAGCCCACGGTGCGCTGGTGGCCCAGGAAATGGGCCTGCCTTTCATTTATGTGCGCAGCGCGGCCAAGGGCCATGGGCTGAACAACATGGTGGAAGGCGACCTGTCGCAAGGCCGCAGCGTGGTGGTGGTGGAAGACCTGGTGAGCACCGGCAAGAGCAGCCTTCAGGCGGTGGCGGCACTGCGCGCGGAAGAGTGCGAGGTAAAGGGCATGGTGAGCATTTTCACCTACCGGCTGAAGGAGGCTGCCGATGCCTTTACCAAGGCGAAGGTGCGGCTTCACGCCCTCACCGACTACAACATCCTGCTGAAGCAGGCCATTGCCGAAGGATACATCACGGAAAAGGACCTCGAATCGCTGGACCGTTGGCGCGAAGACCCCTCACATTGGCCCGATGGCGCCACGGCCCACGGGAAAAATGCCACGCGAATGGCGGCCGATAAATCCAAAGGCTGAACATGACGACCATTGAGAGCAAAAAGGTGGTGATCGACCGCCCTTCCGGGGAGTTGTACACCTTCCTGCAGGACATGAACAATTTCCAGCAATTGCTGCCGCAAGACCGGATCAGCGATTGGCAGAGCGATGGGCGCTCGTGTTCATTCAAAGTGCAGGGTGCGGCCACCATCGGCCTGGAACTCGTTGGCGGCACGCCCAACTCACTGGTGCAGATGAAAAGCACCGAACGTTCCCCCTTCCCGTTTACCCTGGATGTGCACTTGAAGGAAATGGAAACCGGCACCGAGGCCTACCAGCATTTTCAGGGGGAGATCAATGCGTTCCTGCGCATGTTGGTGGAAAAGCCCCTGAAAAACCTGTTCGACCACATCGCCGACAAAATGGTGGCCTTGCACGCCTGAAGCATTCCATGGGCGGACGCACCATCATTCTTACTGTCTGGGCCGGCCTACTGGTCCTGCCAGCATGCAAAAAGGATCCTGCCCCACCAACCGCCCCACACCCGGATGCGCCTGCAAGCTTGCACCCTTTCCTGCAATTGACCATTGATTCAGCTTGCTTGGCACTGCCCAATGTGGTAACGCCAAATGCGGACGGGATCAACGATGTCATCGTGCCCGGCACACGCAACATCACGCATGTGGACGTGCAAATACACGATGCGGGCGATCACCTTCTGTTCAGTGGCGATCTACAGGCCCTGGCCCAGTACGTTCCCCCGGGTCCAACTTCCGCACAACCGCCCCTGCCGCTTACCGTTTCCGTGGATGCCACCACCTCCTCGGGCCAACAGCTGCAAGGCAGCGCGGTGGTGTACTCCATCACGGACCTTCAAGCCCATTGCTTCACCAGCGCGGTGCAGCCGGTCACCGGCGATCGCATTTACATGTATTGGGACCCCGAGGTGATCTTCTATTGCGACACAGTGGGAATTTCGGCGGAAGATCACTTCTGCCTGCAATAGCCATGGGAGCCGACGGCCAACTGGGCAATGGTGCGGACCTGGCACATTGCACCGGGCCCACGTGTCCCCAACAAACAGCAGATCATGAGCAGCAAGCGTAAAACAGCGCCCGATGCGCGTCCCGCCAAGCTTTCCAGGGCGGCCTTGCGCAAATTCCTCCGTGTATTCCGTTATATGCGCGGCCAGCGGGCGCTCTTCGCCGTGGGCATGGCCTGCCTGCTTGTTACCAGCCTGCTCAGCGCCGCATTCCCTTGGCTGATCGGCAAATTGATCGATGCCAAGGCATCCACCGCATTCTGGCAGGCCCCGTTGTATGACATGGGCAATGTGCATTCCATCCTGAAGATGCTCGTGATGATCTTCGCCGCCCAAGCCTTCTTCGGGTTTTGGCGCATTTGGACCTTCGGCCTGGTGACCGAAAACGCCCTCACCAACCTGCGCCGCGACACCTATGCGCACCTGCTGAAGTTGCCCATGACCTTCTTCTCGCAGCAACGGGTGGGCGAGCTCAACAGCCGCATCAGCGCCGATGTGGCCTTGCTGCAGGACACCTTCACCACCGTGCTTGCCGAATTCCTGCGGCAATTCGTGGTGATCACCGTGTGCATCGCCGCGCTCACCTACCTCAGCAGCGAGCTGATGTTCACCATGCTGGCCACCCTGCCCGTGGTGATGCTGGTGGCCGTTTTCTTCGGACGGTTCATCCGCAAGTTGAGCAAACAGGTACAGGACCGCATTGCAGAAAGCAATGTGATCGTTGACGAGACGCTGCAGGGCATCCAAAGCGTGAAGGCCTTCAGCAATGAAGGTTTTGAGACCAGGCGCTATGGCGAGAGCGTGTTGGCAGCCCGGCGATTGGCCCTGTTGGCGCTGCGTTGGCGCGGCGCCTTCGTCAGCTTCATCATCTTCGGCATGTTCAGCGTGATCGTGTTCGTGGTGTACCGCGCCGCGTTGCTGAAGGATGCCGGCGCCATGACCATGGGCGAGATCACTTCGTTCGTGGCCTTCAGCATCATGATCGGCGCCAGCATCGCCGGGATCCCCGAGCAAGTGACCTCATTGCTCAAGGCCGTGGGCGCCACCGAGCGGCTGATGGACCTGCAGGAAGAACCGGCCGAGCCCATTCACCTCGGCCCCAAGGCCGCACCGCTGCACCTGCGCGGCAAGATCGAATTCCGGAACGTGGACTTCCACTATGCCTCGCGCCCTGATATGCCGGTGCTGCAAGGCGTTTCGTTCCGCGCCGAACCCGGCCAGCGCGTGGCCTTGGTGGGCCCGAGCGGCGCTGGTAAAAGCACCATCGCCTCGCTGGTACTGCGCTTCTACGACCCCATTGGTGGCAACGTGCTGATCGACGGCCGGGACGCCGGGGAATATGAGCTGACACCGCTGCGCGACCGCATGGCGATCGTGCCACAGGAGGTGCTGCTCTTCGGCGGCTCCATCCGCGAGAACATTGCATACGGCCGGCCGGGCGCCGCGCAACAAGCGATAGAGGAAGCTGCGCGCAAGGCCAACGCACACGACTTCATCCAGCAATTCCCGGAAGGCTATAACACCGTGGTGGGCGAGCGCGGCGTGCAGCTCAGCGGCGGTCAACGCCAGCGGATCGCCATTGCCCGTGCCGTGCTGAAGGATCCCGCCATCCTCATCCTCGATGAGGCCACAAGCGCATTGGACAGCGAAAGCGAACGCTTGGTGCAGGAAGCGCTGGACGAGCTGATGAAAGGCCGCACCAGCATCGTGATCGCGCACCGCTTGAGCACCATCCGCAATGCGGACCGCATACTGGTGCTGGACAAAGGCACCGTAGTGGAAAGCGGCACGCACGACGAGCTGCTCGCGGACGCCCATGGCATGTACCACAGCCTGAGCAGCCTGCAACTGGAACGGACCTGAACGCCACGGCTTCCGCAAAAATCAACCCACTGCCGCTTCTCCTTACTTTCAGGGCCGCACACACGCCGCAGGCCCCATGAGGTTTTTGATACTTCCCGGTGCCATTTCCCTTTTTGCCTCCCCCTTCCTTTGCCATGCGCAGGACACCCCCAACGCTGAAGCGCAGGCCCCGGCCCTGTACGTGTGCGGCACGGTGAAGACCTACGAGGAGCGCGATTCACTGCCCGGGGCCTCCATCGCCGTAAGCATTCCGGGTAACCCGGCAACCTGGTGGTGCTGAGCACCAACAAGCGTGGCCGGTATGAGGTTGAACTGGGCAGGGACCGCATCTACCGCTTGTCCTATTCAGCTCCGGGGCGTGTACGCAAATCGGTACTGATCGACCCGACCAACAGCCCGGATTCCATATGGACCGTTGGCCTTGCAATGAACATTGACATTACCTTGTTCAAGGAGGTTCTTCGTTTTGACTATTCCCTCTTGAAGGAGGACATTGCCCGGGCCCGCTACGACGCAGACCAATGAATGATCGCTTGGGACGTGGAATACACGCAACACATTCGGGACCGGTTGGATGCAGTTTTACCGCACCGGCCTGCAAGGGCAACGAGTGATCCCCTTGTGCCATTCCGCGTGTTGCGGCGGCACGCGCACGCTACCCGGTCCAGGCGGGCAGCAGCTCACAGGTCCACCTCCACCACCTTCTTGGTGGCGAAGAACTCCTCCTTGAAAAATGGGGCCAGTTCGTGCACCCGGAAGCGTTCACGCACGGGCCGCAGTTCATCGGCCAGTTCGCCGCCCTTGAGGTAGAAGAGCTTGCCACGGCCTTTGGGCACCAAGTGCCTGGTCATGCGCAAAAACTCGGGCAGCGCGGTAACGGCGCGGCTGATGATGAAGTCGTACTTCTGCTTGTGATCTTCGCTGCGCACCTGCTCCGCCGAGCAATTTTCAAGGCCCAAGGCACCGACCACATCCTGCACAGCACCGATCTTCTTGCCGATGCTGTCGATGCCATGGAACGTGCTGTCGGGGAAGAGAATGGCCAGTGGCACCAACGGGAATCCACCTCCGGTGCCCACGTCCACCACACGCGTTCCGGCATCGAAACGGTGCACCTTGGCAATGCCCAGGGAATGGAGGACATGCCTTTCGTAAAGCTGGTCAATGTCCTTGCGGGAGACCAGGTTCACCCGCTCATTCCAATCGGCGTACAGCGGCCCCAGCGCGCTGAACCTTTCTTCCTGCCGCGGCGACAGGCCGGGGAAATAGCGCCGGATAAGGTCCACGCCCTCCATGCCCGGCTCAAATGGTGTCCTTGCGGGTGTTGAGCAGGTTTTCCAGGAATTCGCGTGCGCGGAACAGTTGCGCCTTCACCGTACCCAAGGGCAGGTCGAGCTCATCGGCGATCTCCTCGTAGCTGTATTCCTTGTAATAGCGCAACTCCACCAGCGTGCGGTAGCGCGGCTTCAGCTTCTCCACCACTTCGCGCATCACCTCGCTTTTCTGTTCCTTGATCACCACTTCGGAGGGATCTAGGCCGTGGCCCTTCAGCTCGATGTGCATCTCATCGCCATCCTGTGTGCCGATCGGGTTGTCGATGCTGAACATCTTCTTCTTTTTCTGCTTGCGGATCCAATCGATGCAATTGTTGGACGCGATCTTGAACAACCAGGTGCTGAATGCGTAGTTGGGCGTGTACTGATGCAACCGGTGGAAGGCCTTGCCGAAGGCCTCGATGGTGAGGTCATCCGCATCATCCTTGTTGTTGATCATCTTCAACAACATGAAATAGACCGAATCGCGGTAGCGTGCCATCAGCTCGGCGTAGGCCTTCTGGTCCTTCTTTTCCACGGCCCGGCGCACGAGGTTGAGGTCGTACACGGCCTTTTCTGAGAGGTTCGGGCTCACTTCCATCGTTGTGGCTTGAAGATGAGGGTGCTGATATAGATGCAGGGATCCAAAAATAGAAACAGCCATTCCAAAGGAAGGGCCAACCAAATGATGCCACCGGCGCCCAAGCGGCGCATGGCCAACATGCCGATGGGCATGAAGATAAGCAGTTCCACCGCCAGGCCGGCAATGGCGGCCTGCATGTGGCCTGCGAGCAGGAGGTAGATCACCGTGGCCCAAAGCACCATGCGCGCAGCGGGCAACAGCGTAAGCAGGAACTGATGCCCCGCGCGGTAAAACCTTGCCGTGGTGTAGTGGCGTCGTTTGCGGCGGAACCACGTGGCCAGATCGGGCGTGGCGCGGGTGGTCATGTACGAGCGGGCATCCGCCACGGCGGAAGTGTTGCGCGCCCTGGCCACCTCGTTGATGAACAGGTCGTCATCGCCGCTCATGAGCTGCCGGTGGCGCCTATCGCCTTTGGCACCGAAGAACAGGTCGCTGGTGAACGCCATGTTCCGGCCCACGCCCATGTAGGGGAAACCGGCCTGCGCGAAGCTGATGTACTGCACCGCCTTGTTGTAACCGTCGTACCGCTCCAACAGATTGGTAAGGCCAGGCCGCTTTTCGTACGGGCTGTGCCCGATCACGATCTGGCGGCCGCCCTTGAAGCCCGCGGCCATGGTGCTGAGCCAATCGGGCCCACTGGGCATGCAATCGGCGTCGGTAACCAGCACATGCGGGTATTTCGCGATACGCACGCCCACCCCCAGTGCGATCTTTTTGCCGTAGCTGAATTTTTCATCCGCCTGGATATTCACCGGCCGCAGCCGCGGATGCTCGGGCTTCATCCACTGCAGCGTTTCCCAGGTATCGTCATCGCTGCGGTCGTTCACCACCACCAGCTCAAACTCCCGGTGGTCCTGCGCCAGCAGCACGGGGATCAGCTTTTGCAGTGCATTGCGCTCATTGCGCGCACATACCACAACGCTCACCGGCAGCTCACGGTCCGGTTGCACCTCCTGCTTACGGAAGGCCAACCGGCTGAAGATCAGCAGGTGGAAAAAAGCCAGCACCGAAATGGCCGCTGCCAACAGGTAAATGACTACGGTGGAGATCAAAGCAATGCGCCCGGGGCGCTGTGTGGTACGGCCGCGAAGCTATCCGGCCCAAGGTGCCGAAGGCATGGTTGCGCCACACAGTTATGAACAAGCAAGGCACAGCTTCAAGCGGCCTGTTCGGCCCTGCCCGACCTGGCCGCGGGTGTGCGCCCACGGTACCGGAAGGTCCAATACACCAGCAGCGGCACGCCAATGGCCGTGGGCGCCAACCAAACCACCAGGGCATGGTTCGTACTGCCGGAAAAATTGACCACCAGGAAGGCAGTGACCATGGCGATGTAACTGCCCATCATGTGGCCGATGTGGCGCTGCAGCCAAAGCAGCTTCGGCACGGGCTTCTGCTGCATAAAGAGCCGGAACATGTTGATATCGCGGGCCACAAGGAGCGCGCAAATACCGCCGAACACCTGCAGTACCGGTTGGCCGCTCAACAGCATGGGAACGGCACTGGCAGCCCCCAATGCGCAAATAAGCACATCCGCCACACCGATCGTCTTCAAACGCACCCTTACGGCCCGGTACCCGCTAAGCCCTTGGTACAATGTGAAGCCACCGATCAGCAGCAGGAAGGTGTTGGGGTTGACCAAGGCCAACGTGATGGCGGAAAAGGATACCCCTAGCAGGCAATAGAAGAAAAGTATGCCCAGCTTCCGGTGCAGCTTGCCACCCTTTCGGATGAACATGATGATGGTGCCTGCAAGGAGCCCGAAAAGGCCGGTGAGCACGTGTACGACCAGGGCGGAGGTGTGTATCAGTTGCATGATGACGGTTGTTGATGCCGCCAAAAGTGTTGGTCCAATACCAGCTTCTGCAAGGCATTTGGGCCCACCGGGAAGCATCGGGCGCAATGGGAAGGTGAAGGGACGAACGGGAAGCCTCAGGGATGCGCGGCAAGCAGTTCCGCCAGCCCCGAATTGAGGCTGCGCGACACCGGGACCGTTTCCCCGCTGGCCGCAAAATGAAGACGGAAGCCTTGTGCATTTCCACTTACCCGCACCACGCGGTCCAGGTTCACGATATGGCTTTTATGGCAGCGCAGCACCCGGGGATGTTCGGCCAAAGCCTCCTCCACCCGTTTCAGACTGCCGCGCACAAGCCGTTTCTGTACCGTGGCGATGCCGTGATGCACCTCCATGTAGTTGCCCGAAGAACGGATGAACAGAAGTGCGTCCAGCGATAGGTGCACGTCCTCTTTCCCGTTTTCGGATGGAATGGTGACCTCCGGACCCGGCAGCGCAACAGGGCCTTGCGATCCCACTGCCCGGTGCGGCACGGCGCGATTGAGCTGTTCCGACCCTTGCCGGTACCGTCTTGCCAGGCGGGCCTCATTGGCCAACACCAACATGGTTACAGGGATCGCGCCAAGCAGGAAGGTATATGCCTCGAAGCGGAGCAGCCCGGACATGTTAAGGTCGATAAAGCCCAATGCCGTGCTGTAGAGCAGGTTGGCCAGGCCGATCAGCGCCAAGTTGACCAATACCCACATGATCTCCCGGCCCACCGTCCAGCGAGCCTCATTGAAAAACCCGGCCGCCAACGCTGGCACCAGCACGTTCAGCACGGCCATGGTGGCCGTGCACACCAGGCCATAACCCAAGGCCACCAAAAAAAGCCCCGTGCTTGCCCCGGGCAGGGAGAAAGGGCGGAAAAAGAAAAGAAAGAGAAAAACGAAAGCCCCGAATAACAAGGCCAGGCGCATGCCGCCCATGCCTGAGTGGGGCGAGCGATAAGGCTTGCGGAACAGATCGCGCATGAAGACGCGAACGTACAGCCAAGCAACGGCCCGGGCAGTGCGATCTTCGCGCCCCGATGGAATTCAAGCTCCTGACCACCGACCCCGGCAGCAAGGCCCGGGCCGGCGAATTGCACACGGCGCATGGCATGGTGCCCACGCCCATTTTCATGCCGGTAGGCACCCTTGGCGACGTGAAGGCGGTGCACATGCACGAATTGCGCGATGATGTGAAGGCCAAGATCATGCTCAGCAACACCTACCACCTGTACCTGAGGCCAGGGATGCAGGTGCTGGAAAGCGCGGGAGGGCTGCACCGCTTCAACGGCTGGAACGGGCCGATCCTCACCGACAGCGGTGGTTTCCAGGTTCATTCGTTGAGTGATATGCGCAAGATCACCGAGGAAGGTGTGAAGTTCAGCAGCCACATCGACGGAAGCCGCCACTTGTTCACCCCCGAATCCGTGATGGACCTCCAGCGCACCATCGGCTCCGACATCGTGATGGCGTTTGATGAGTGCACGCCATGGCCCTGCCCGCTGGAGTATGCCACCAGCAGCATGCAGCGCACGCATCGTTGGCTCGACCGCTGCATCGGCCGTTTCAACTCCACCGTGCCCAAGTATGGCCACGACCAGGCCCTGTTCCCCATTGTGCAGGGCAGCACGTACAGCGAATTGCGCAAGGCAAGCGCGGAGTACGTTGCGGCCAAGGATGCCGTTGGCAACGCGATCGGCGGGTTAAGCGTGGGGGAACCCGAGGAAGAGATGTACGCCATGGCCGAGCTGTGCTGCGACATCCTGCCCGTGCACAGGCCGCGCTACCTCATGGGCGTGGGCACCCCATGGAACCTGCTGGAGAATATCGCATTGGGCGTGGACATGTTCGACTGTGTGATGCCCACACGCAATGGGCGGAACGGCATGCTCTTCACCCGGCAGGGCGTGGTACAGATCAAGAACAAGTGCTGGGCCGAGGACCACTCACCCTTGGACCCCGAGGGCACCAGTTACGTCGACCAGGCTTACACCAAGGCTTTCGTGCGGCACCTCTTCGTTACCAACGAATTGCTGGGGCTGCAGATCGCCAGCTTGCACAACCTGGCCTTCTACCTGGCACTGATGGCCGAGGCCAGGGACAAGATCATCGAGGGCAACTTCGCCCAATGGAAAGCCCACATGCTGCCCAGGCTGAAGAACCGGGTAACGGGGGTGTAATGCATAGAGCGTGGGCATAGGGCACAAAACGGCATTCTCCCCGACCTTCGCATTGATGTTCAAGACGCTCGACCGCTACATCATCCGGCAGTTTCTGGGCACCTTCTTCCTGATCCTGGTGCTGATCATGAGCATTGCGGTGGTGTTCGACATAAGCGAAAAAACGGAGGATTTTGCCAAGGCCTCGGCCACCTTGCACGAGATCGTGGTGGACTATTACGTGAACTTCGTGATCTATTACAGCAACCTGTTCAGCGGGCTGTTGATCTTCATTGCGGTATTGTTGTTCACCAGCCGTTTGGCGGGGCGCAGCGAGGTGATAGCGGCCTTGAGCAGCGGGGTGAGCTTCCCACGTTTCGTGCGGCCTTTCTTCGTTACGGCCACCATCCTTACCGCCCTATCGTTGTATGTGAACGTGTACCTGCTTCCGCACGCCAACCAAACGCGGCTGGCCTTCGAAAAGGCGTACATCTGGAATCCCTACACATTGGAGGAGCACAATGTGCTGCGCGAGATCGCACCGGGTGAGATCGTCTACTTCGAGGCGGTGGACGTGCCCAAGCTCACCGGTTACCGCTTCAGCATGGAAAAGTGGCAGGACGGCCAATTGAGAAAGAAATTGATGAGCGACCGCGCCGTCTTCGATACTGTTTCAGGACATTGGACCGTATATGACTACGTGATCCGGGAGATCCCCGCCGATCGGGGCTTTGTTGCGCTGGACGGCAATTTCCCCCCGCCGGGAGACCAGGTGCCCGCCGGGGAATACATGCCCCCGGAGCGCATAACCCGCGGCGCCCAATTGGATACGGTGATCCAGCTCAAGCTTTCGGACCTGGGCCAGCGACTGGCCATTGCCGGTGCCATGGACCGCAAGGAAATATCCGAATTCATCGCGGCGGAAAAAGCACGCGGGGGCAACACGGTGGCGTTCTATGAAGTGGAGCAGGAACAGCGCACCTCCTACCCGTTCGCCACATACGTGTTCACCTTGATCGGTGTGGGCATTGCCAGCCGGAAGGTACGCGGCGGCACCGGGGTGCACCTGGTACTGGGGGTGCTGCTCAGCCTGCTGTACGTGTTCGCCATGAAAATGACGACCGTGGCCGCCACCAATTCCAACTTCGATCCCAGGCTTGCCGTTTGGTTGCCGAATATCATCTTCGGCATCATCGGCGTATGGATCTATTGGAAGGCGCCGAAATGACCTACCACGCGAAGTGGGCCGCCATCGCCTGCAGGTCGTGGTCCAGTGTGGCCCCCCGCATCGGCTGAAGGCCTTGCAACCGCTGATCGCGCTGCACTTCCACGCCCAACAGGTCCAAATGTTGGTCCACAAAGAGCAGCTCCGTGGCGGGATATTGTGTGCGCACCGCCTCCACCAGGTCCAGCACCGACCATGAATTTTCCACGAGGTCGAAGGTGCCACGTGGTGCGCGGGGATCGAGCAGTGCCGCCAACGTTTCCGCCACGGCCTGCACATGGATGAAGGGACGCTTTTGGTTCCCGCTGCCGCTGATGGTGATCCGCCCCTGGAAATGGGCCTGGAAAACAAAGCGGTTGATCACGGCATCGAACCGCATGGCCCGGCCGTGGCCATATACGTTCGCGCAACGCAGGATACCCACATGCTGCGCATCACCCAGCCTGTCCATATGCGCCTCGCCACGCAATTTGCTGTGCCCGTAGGCTGAGCGCGGCGAGGGCCTGTTGCCATCCAACGCCGAGCCCTGCCCCTGCCCGTATACCGCTGCGCTGCTGAGGTACACCACCTGTGCGAGGGGTGCCGCCTCCTCAATGGCGTAAACCACCTCGGCAGTGCCCCAGTGGTTCACCTGTTCAAACTGGCTGTGGCCCGCATCGGAAAAGGGAGTGGTCACCTTCGCGGCCAAGTGGTACACCATGTCGCAGCCCGGCAACTCCTGCAGCAGGCGCCTGGAGTCGAGGACATCGGCCTGCACAAAGCGCACTTTCGTGCCGGCCAAGGGCGGACCCATGAAAACGCCGAAATGGCCACGGTCGAGGATGTCATAGATCACCAGTTCGTCCACCCGTTCGTCCTGGGCGAGCAGGGCGCAGAGTTCCGCGCCGATGTAGCCCGCCCCGCCGGTCACCAATACTTTCATTCAGACTTTTTCAGGGGTTGTACCAGGTCCGTGTTCAGCCCGCATTCGGTCTTCTTCAGGCCGTACCAGCGGCTGGTGCGCTCATCGTAGCCGTCCATCGCCTTGCGCGTGTACGGCATGTCGCCGATGCTGAAGTAGCCTTCCGCCTCGAGCGGGTGCGGTGGCAGCGCGTGTTCCTTGCTGTAGGCGTGCACCATCTTGGCCGTCCAATCCAGCATGGGGTGGTAGCGCAGGCAGCCGTACGCTGCAGGTTGTTCAACGGAAAGTGCCTTGCGCGCGGCGCTTTGGTCGGCGCGCACGCCGTTGATCCATACGTCATGCTCGGCCAGCACGCGTTCCATGGGCTGCACCTTGTTCAAATAGGAGCATCGGTCGGGGTCCCAGCTGTACATCAGCAGGCCCTCGCTGTTCATCTGCTGGCTCTTGGGCACCAACGGGCGCAATTGCACGAAGTTGAGCCCGAGCAATTTGCGCAATGTGTCCCGGTAGCGCAGCGTTTCCGGGAAAAGGTAGCCGGTGTTCACATAGTACACCGGCACCGTGGGATCGATGCGCATGAGCATGTGCAACATGGGCACGCTATGGCCCTGGAAGCTCGTGCTGGCAAAGATCTTCCGGCCTTCGGCCCTGAACGCCGCCATACGGTCGCGGAATGCTTCGAAGGTGGGCATGGCGCAAAGTAGGGCATGCCAACGGCGATCTGAACTGACCGATAACAGCTTTTCGCGGGGCCGCTTCGGCCATGAAAGGCGAACTTTGCGGCATGCTGGCGGACAGGTTGCTGAAGGAATTGTACAGCTTCGACATCGCGCGCGCCAAACTGCCCAAGCGCATCGGTGTGCTGGACCCCTTCAATGGGGAACACGGTGAACAGGTGAAACGGAACGTGGAGCATTTCCACCATTTGTTCTATGCCGACGAACGGCCGCGCATGCTCATGCTCGGCATCAACCCGGGGCGGCTCGGCGCCGGCAGCACCGGCATCTGTTTCACCGACACCAAGCGCTGCGTGGCCGACCTGGGCATACCCGTGGAAGGCATGCAGACCCATGAGCCCAGCAGCGATTTCTTTTACCGCGTGGTGCGTGCCGCGGGCGGCCCACGGGCCTTCTACGGCAAAGTGTACGTGCAATCGCTCTGCCCGTTGGGCTTCACCAGCAAAGGGCCCAAGGGTACCTGGTTGAACCTGAACTATTACGACGATGCCGTGCTGCAAAAGAAGATCACGCCGCTGATGGTGGAGTGGATCCAAAACCTGATCGGCACGGGCATGCACACCCATGCGGCCTGCTGCATAGGCACCGGCAAGAACCTGGCCTTCCTGGAGAAATTGAATGACAGGCACGGCTTTTTCGGGCGCATCATTCCCCTGGAGCACCCACGCTTTGTGATGCAGTACCGGTACAAGGCGATGCACCGCTACATCGACAAATACCTGGATGCCCTGGCGCACGCCGGCCCGCCGCCTAAAGCGGTTTCCGGAACAGGTAACGGGTAAGGAAGATCCCCGTCTTCTCGGTGCTTTGCACGCCGGCGGTCACCTGGTACAGCTCCCAGCCTTCCGCGGTGTACCTGTTGATGTTGTCCACGATCACGCGGTCGTTGTTGGCCACATTCTTGAAGTTGATCCCGGTGAGGCTGTAAAAATTCAGCAGGTCCTTGCCCACTTCCTGGTCGTCCTGGTCGCTGATGATCATGCGCGAGCGGCCAATTCCGCCCGGCACCACACTTTCAACGGTGGAGAATTGGCGGTAGGTGTACTGCTGCACCTGTGGCACGGGCCGGAAGCTGTACGCGGTAAGCAGCATGCCGGCGCCAAGGGCACCGATCATAAGCGAACGAATTCCTGATTTCATGGTGGATGGTTACTTTGGCATTTGGTGCAGCAAATATGGCACCCCCACCGAAGATGAAAAACAAACCATTGGTGCTGGCGGCCCTGCTTTTGGCCTCGGCCGCGGCCACGGCACAAACCCGCATTTCGTTCACCGATATACGCGCCGTGGATGGTGCCGACACGTTGCGCGGAAACGACATCAGCATGGAACTTAAGCGGGCCGAGGGCTCGGACAATACCCTGCTGCTCAATGCCGGCGACATCGCCGTGCGCGTGCAGGCCAAGGTATCCTCGCACAACGTGCGCCGCAGCAGCGTAAAGGATTCCGCCGTGAACCTGATCATGGACATCAGCATGAAGGCCGGGCGCGACAAGGACGGCAAGCGCGTGGAGAAGATCTTCTACATGGACCAAAAGCGCAGCACCCTGGTCAACCAGCGCTTCAATTTCAAACAGGGCATCACCATGCGGCCGGTCACCCTGCTGTTCAATGTAACCTTGGAATGAAACCCGCCCCCACCCGCCTATTCGATTTCCTGGACAAGCAATTGGCCGAATTCCCCCAGGAAGTGTGCATCGCCACCAAGGAGGACGGCGTGTGGCGCAACCATACCACGGCCGATGTGATCAAGGCCGCCGAGGAGCTGGCCCTGGGCCTGATGTCGCTGGGCGTGAAACCCGGCGATCGCGTGGCCATGGCCAGCGGCAACCGCAGCGAATGGTGCATCGTGGACCAGGCCCTGCTGCGCATGGGTGCGATCAGCGTGCCCATTTACCCCACCAGCAGCGTGGAAGATTACGCCTACATCCTGCAGCATGCCGGTGTAAAAGTGTTCTTCGCCAGCAACCAGGAGCTGTACGACAAGGCCGAACAAGCCGCGCACACCGCCACCACGCTCAAGCACATCTACACCTTCGACCGGTTGGACGGCCTGCCGCATTGGAGCATGCTGCTGGGCCCTGGTGGCGGCCTGCGCGGGCAATTTGAGCTGGCCAAGGCCGCCGTGAAGAGCGAGGACCTGGCCACCATCATCTATACCAGCGGCACCACCGGCAAGCCCAAGGGCGTAATGCTCACCCACCACAACGTGCTCAGCAACGCCGAGGCCAGCGTGGAGCGGCTGCCCGTGGGCATCGGCACGCGCTGCATCAGCTTCCTGCCGCTGTGCCACATCTACGAGCGCATGCTCATGTACCTGTACCAGCGCACCGGCATGAACGTGCACTTCGTGGAAACCCTGGACGACCTGGGTGCCAAGATCAAGGAAGTGCGGCCGCACGTGTTCACCGCGGTACCCCGCTTGCTGGAGAAGATCTACGAGTCGATCCTTACCAAGGGCCAGGACCTCAAGGGCATCAAACGCCAGCTTTTCCTGCTATCGCTGCGCGTAGGGGAGCAGTACGACGTGCATGGCAAGGGCCCATGGTACAAGTTGAAACTAGGGTTGGTCCGCAAGCTCGTCTTCAGCAAATGGCTCGAGGCATTAGGCGGCGAAGTGCTGTGCGTGGCCAGTGGCAGCGCGGCGCTTAACCCACGGCTGGCGCGCATCTTCAACGCCGCGGGCATACCGGTGATGGAAGGATACGGCCTTACCGAAACCTCCCCCGTGATCAGCGTGAACGATGCGCGGAACGACGGCCTGCGCTTTGGAAGCGTGGGCAAGCCGCTGGCCAATGTGGAGGTGAAGATCGCGGACGATGGCGAGATCGTGGTGAAAGGACCGAACATCATGCTGGGCTATTACAAGAACCCCGAAATGACCGCCGAGGTGCTGGAACCCGATGGCTGGCTGCACACGGGCGACATCGGCCGGCTGGACGCGGAGGGCTTTCTCTACATCACCGACCGCAAAAAGGAAATGTTCAAGACCAGCGGGGGCAAGTACGTGGCCCCGCAAGTGGTGGAAAACCTGCTGCGCGCATCGCGTTTCATCGAACAGGCCATGGTGATCGGCGAAAACCGCAAGTTCCCCGGCGCCCTCATCCTGCCCAACTTCGCATTCCTGAAGGACTATTGCGAGTTGAAGGGCATACCCTTCAACAGCCGCGAGGAAGTGGTGAAGGACCAGCGCATCATCGACCGGATCAAGCAGGAAGTGGACGAAGCGAATAAAGGCCTGGGCCATTGGGAACAAGTGAAGCGCTTTGCCCTGCTGCCGCAGGAATGGAGCATCGAGGGCGGCGAATTCACCCCATCGCTCAAACTGCGCCGAAAGCCCATTATGGCAAAGTATGCCGAACAGGTGGAGCAGATATACGGAAACAACCACTGACCAGCATGCGGAACGTGATCGCACCCTTGGCCTGTTTGCTGCTGTTATTGGCCACTGCCTGCCAGAAAGAGCCCGGGGAAGGGGGCAAGGCGGAGATCCGCGGCATTGTGCTGCGGCAGGACGTGAACGCCGCGGGCAACCCCGTGGGTGATCCCTACCCCTACCATGAAACGCGTGTGTACATCGTGTACGGCGACCACGACCACCACGACGACGATACCCGCACGGGGCCCGACGGCCAATACGTATTCCCCTGGCTGCGCAAAGGCGATTACACGGTGTACACCTTCGGCGAGTGCAACTGCCCGGGCAAGTCCGAGGTGGTCTCGCGCAAGGTGCACATCAGCGGAAAAAAGGATGTGGTGCACGTGGAGACCATCACCGTACTGAACTACTGAGGCCATGCGCGCGCTGCTGGCCGCACTGCTGCTTATTGCGCTGGCCGGGCCCGCAAGGGCGCAACCGGAAGTACCCAGGGAAGAACGCAGCGACGTGCAACTTTGGCTCAGCACGGGCATCCAGTTCAAGCCGTTCCGCAAGAAACCGGGCAACGTGGCCCAGCAACGCTTCTTCCGCAACCTGCGCGGCACCGCCGACCTGGGCTGGAGGCTCGATGAGAACGTATCGCGCCTCAAGCAGATGAACGTCGACGCGGGCCTTAAATACCCATTGCTGCCGTTCATGCGCGTTGGCGCAGAATACCGCTTCAGCAAACGCGACCGCTACACCAACGACCGCCACCGCATCGACCTGCAACTTTGGCTCAAGCAGAAAAAGGGCCGGTTCACGGCCGATTACCGCTTCGAATATGAACGCACCTTCCTCGATCCGCGAAAGGAGCGAACTTTGCTGCGCAACCGCCTTGGCCTCGGGTACAACTTCCCGAAGTGGAAATTCGACCCTTACGCCAGTGCAGAATCGTTCACCGCCCTGCACTATAAAGGGAACCGCCTGGCGGGCATGCGCTACGAGCTGGGCACCGCCATGTACCTGGACAAGAAAAAAAGAAACGAACTCGAAGTGGCCATCCGGTACGACCAGGACATCGGTCGGCGCACCACGCGCGGTGCCTGGGTACTGGCGCTGGCCCTGAAGAAAAACCTGAAACGAAAGTGAAGAACGCCCCCTACCTCCGTGCCGCTGTTTTCACGGTGATCTTTGCCATCGCCGTCACCATCGGCTATTATGTGCTCCGCCCCTCGGGCGAATTGCCCATTTACCACCCGAGCCAATTGGATCCCCGCCTGGTGGACAGATCCGCCCTGGAGAACAAAGGCGAGCACCACATCAAGGCGTTCCGCCTGATCGACCAGGAGGGCGACAGCGTATTCCTTGCCGATGTGCAGGGCAAGGTGGTGTTGGCCGACTTCTTCTTCACCAGCTGCGGCACCATTTGCCCCAAAATGACCAACCAGCTTGTTCGCGTGCAGAAGGAATTCGCCGATGATGACCGCGTGCTGCTCCTCTCCCACTCCGTAACACCGGGCGCAGATTCGGTGCCCGTGCTGAAGGCCTATGCAGAAAAGTACGATGTGGACCACCGCCGCTGGAGGCTGCTGACCGGCGACCGCGCACAGATCTATGACCTGGCGCGCACCAGCTACTTCGCCGTGCTGGACCATGGCGATGGCGGCCCCGATGACTTCGTGCACACCGAAAATTTCGTGCTGGTCGATCCACAAGGCCGCCTGCGCGGCTTTTACGACGGAACCAAGGCCAAGGAGGTGGACCAGGCCATGGCCGACATCCGCAAGCTGCTGAAGGAAATGAAGGGTTGAGGCCGGGTGGACCCGGCAAACCGCGCTCTTGCGGCCTGCCCCGCGCGCTACATTCGCCGAACAATCGCAGCATCGGCATATGCGAAAACTTATCGACCGCTATTATGGCCGCCTGCGCCGGTTGAAGGTGAACTACATCCTTTTCAACCTGGTAAGCGGCAGGCGCCTGCGCCATGCACGGGCCATGTACCGCAAGTATGGCATCCGCCGCAGCGCGTTGCTCCCCATAAGCAGTGAGGAACTTCCACCCGCACCGCAGGACATGCCCTGGTTAGATACCCCGGAAGGGGCTGCCGCACTGGCCAACGATCCTGGATTGCAACGTTTCAGTGCGGCTACGCGGGAACAGATCATGCATTGGCCGGAAAAAGGATACCTGATCCTCAAAAGCCTGTTCAGGCCGGAAGAGGTGGATGCCATCAATGCCGAGGTGGACCGGCTGGTCCGCGATAAAGTGGTGGACTTCAATTTCACCGGGCGCAAGATCATGTTCGCCTTCCGACACAGCAGCATCCTGCGGCAATACACCCACGACCGGCGCATACTCGATGTCATGGACTTCCTGCTGCGCAAGCGCATGCGGGTCTTCCAAAGCATCAACTTCCTCACCGGCAGCGAGCAGGCCGCGCACAGCGACAGCATACACATGACCACCTACCCGCTGGGGTACATGGCGGCCGCCTGGGTAGCGCTTGAAAAAATGACCCCGGCCAACGGCCCGCTCATCTATTACCCCGGCAGCCACAAACTGCCCTACCTGCTGAACGGCCGCTACAACCATGGCGGCAGCCGGCTTACCATTGGCGAGGAGGCCTATGCGCGCTACGAAAAGGAGGTTCAGCGCGCGGTGGAAGCCGGGCGCTTTGAGGCCGTGGAACTGCTGGTGGAGCCGGGCGATGTGCTGATCTGGCATGCGAACCTGGTGCATGGCGGCAAGAAAATGACACGACCGAACGCCAGCCGCAAGAGCATGGTGGTGCATTGCTTCGCCGATGACGTGCTGTGCTACCACGAGCTGACGCAACGTGCGGCACTTATGGACGAGGCTTAGGCCTTCTTGCGCGGCCGAGCAAAGGAAATCGGGCTCTCGGCAGCGCCGTAAACCAATTTTCCTTCCTTCAAGCGCGCTGGCGCGGTCCATGGGTGCTCTTCCTCCTTGCCCGGCCCCATGATGTGGTGCACCAGCCAACCATCGGCCTTCATGCGGTCGGAGATCATGGAGCGGTGGCAGCGCCACCACAGCACCTCGCTGCACATCATGCAGGTGCGTTTGGCCATGGCCAGGGTCTTCAATTCGGCAAGGCCCTCCTCGAAGGCGGGGTCCGACATCATATAATCGGCATAGCCGCGGAAAGCGGGATGCCGCCACACGCTATTGTCCGCGTCGGGCAGCAGTTTGCGGCGGCCGCCCAGCGATCGGATGTGCACGTACTCAATGCTGGCGGCGGCCAATTCCGCGGGCAGCACCTCCTTGTTGAACCAAGGCAACCGGCGTGAACCGGGGTAACTGCGCACATCGGCGAGCACAGCTATATCGCAGGCGTGCAGCCATTGCACGAATTCATCCAACGTATGCACCGAATGCCCGATGGTCCAGATCTCCTTCTTTTCCATGCGCCAAAACATAACGTGCCGCAAGCCCATGCGGTTCGCGGCGTTCCCGCCCGGCCGCCCGTAACTTCGCGGCCCGCGCAGCGGCCCCCCATGAACGTACTTTCGGTAGAACGCATCAGCAAGCGCTACGGCCCGCGCCAGCTTTTCAAGGACATTTCCTTCGGGCTGGAAAAAGGCCAGCGAACGGCCATCGTGGCCCGCAACGGCACGGGCAAAAGCACCTTGCTCAAATGCATCGCGGGCCTGGAAACACCCGACGAGGGCACCATCACCTTCAACAAGGGCCTGCGCACCGGCTACCTCGACCAGAACGTCGCCATGACAAGCGACCGGTCGCTCACCGATGAAATGCTCGACCGCGACGACCCGGTGTCGAACGCCATCCGCAGCTACGAGCACTTGGTGGCGCGCAACGAGGAAGGCCCCGCGCTGCATGAGGCCATCGCACGCATGACCGAACTCGGGGCCTGGGACCACGAGGCACGCATAAAGCGCCTGCTCTTCCAATTCGGCCTGCGCAACCTGGAGCAGCCCGTAAATACGCTCAGCGGCGGCCAGCAAAAGCGGCTGGCCATGGCCAAGGTGCTCATTGACATGCCGGACCTGTTGATCCTGGATGAACCCACCAACCACCTCGACCTGGGCATGATCGAGCAGCTCGAATCCGAGTTGACCGCGCCCGGCACCACCCTGTTGCTGGTAACGCACGACCGCTATTTCCTGGACAACGTGTGCGACGAGATCATCGAAATGGAATTCGGCGACTTCACACGGTTCAAGGGAAACTACAGCTATTACGTGGAGAAGAAGGCCGAGCTCGAAGAAGTTCGCAATGCAACGCAGCAGAACCTGCGCGGCCTGGCCCGCAAGGAGCTGGAATGGGTGCGCAAAATGCCCCGTGCGCGCGGCACCAAGAGCAAAAGCCGCCTGCAGGCCTACGAAAACCTGAAGAGCCTGGCCGGCCGCGACTTCGAGCACAAACAGGTGAGCATCGACATCAAGAGCGCGCGCCTTGGCGGGAAAGTGATCGATGCCCGGAACCTCACCAAGAGCTTCGGCACCAAAAAGATCGTTGAGCATTTCAACTACAGCCTGAAGGCAGGCGACCGCATTGGCATCGTGGGCCCGAACGGCATCGGCAAAAGCACCTTCATCGATCTGCTCACCAAACAGATCGAGCCCGATGCGGGCAAAGTGACCATCGGCGACACCGTTGTGCTCGGCTACTTCGGCCAGCAAGGCCTGCAGCTCAAGGAGGACAAGCGGATCATTGAAGTGGTGCGCGACATTGCCGAGGCCATTCCGCTGAGCAAGGGCCGCACGCTGACCGCCTCCCAACTGCTCGAACGCTTCCTCTTCGACAAGGAACAGCAATACCAGTACGCCAGCACCCTTAGCGGGGGTGAACGCCGACGCCTGTACCTGTGCACCGTGCTGATGAAAAACCCCAACGTGCTGGTGCTCGACGAACCCACCAACGACCTCGACATCGCCACGCTGAATGCCTTGGAGGACTTCCTCACCGACCTGGACATCTGCCTGTTGATCGTAAGCCACGACCGCTTTTTCATGGACAAGCTCTGCACCAAGCTCCTGGTGTTCGAGGGCGATGGCGTGGTGAAGGAATGGGTGCACAGCTACACCGAATTGCGCGAGGCGCAGAAGGAACAGGAGCGGCAGGAGCGGGAACCCAAGGAAGCGCCCGCCACCAAGGAAAAAGCGACGGCCAAGACCGGCAAGGCCACCTATGCGGAACGCTTGGAGCTGAAGAAGATCGACCGTGAGCTGCCGAAACTAGAGGCACGCAAGGAGGAGCTGCTGAAGGAAATGGCCGAGAAATCAGCCGACCACCACGCCGTGATGGAGCTGTCGATCAAGCTGGAAACGCTGGCCCGGCAACTGGATGAGATGGGCGACCGTTGGCTGGAGTTGATGGAGAAGGCCTGAGCGGAAGCCGCGGCAAGGCTACGCACCGGCCGGCTGCGGCACAGCGGGAATTGGAGGAAATTGAGAGGGCGTGGAGGGCCTACGCAAAGGTCCCTTCTCTCACGATGCAATGAACGGGTCCTGGATGCACCAGCTCCGATGGTCGTCTTAGGAATACCCAATAAAAAATTATCTCTGGTTACCGTGCTCTTGCAACTCCGCCAAGTGTGCCAACAACAGGCTTTTGAAGAGCTTGCCGTGATTGGGTACGCGCAGATGCAAGAGTTCGTGGACGATCACCTCGTCTTGGAAACTCCGCGGTTGTGCAAGCAGGGCCGTACTGAAGTTCAGATGGCCGTTTGTACTGCAGCTTGCCCACTTGTGCTTCATGGGGCGGATGCCGAGCCACACCACCTGCACGTCCAGTTTCTCTGACCAATCGCGTACGCGTTGCTTGAAGGCAGCCTTGCGGTCCATGGTCAGATGCGATCGGCTTTTTCCAATAACGTGAACAGATCATCCACCAACCGCGTCACCTTCTCCAGATCCTCCTCCTGCGCATAGATCGCGAACGTCACTTTATTGCGCAGCTCGCGCAGGTCCTTCTCGCTCTGCTTCCAGTGCGGAAGGGTCACGAAGGCCTCCTTGATCTTGCGGCTCACCATCTCGGCATTGTTCACTTGCGCATCGAGAAGGGTGCGGTACACGAAATAGGCGAGGCCATCGAAGCCCTTGGCAGCCTGATCCTGCTTGCGCTGCTCGTTCAGTTCCACTTCTTTCAACAAGTCGGCGAGGGCGTCGGCGGTGGCGCTCTGGCGGTTCTCAAAGCTTTCCTGCACGGCTTTGGCGCGCTCGGCCATAGCGATCAGGTAGGGATCATCGCTGTGCTCGTCCGCGTGCTTCTCGATGCTCTTCACCAGGTTGATCACCTTCGTGCCATCGGCCGCGTTCTTCTGCTTGATCAGCTCGATGGTGCGTTCGTTGATCTCCACCAGTTCCATCGGAGCATCCACGTCGTACACGTCCACGCGGTCCTGCACCAGGTTGTTCGTCTTTCGCTGGAACTCGCGGTCCACATCCACGCGTCTGGTGTAGGCCTTGCGCACCACGTGGTAAATGGCGCTCAGCGTGGCGTAGGGCTCGATGTAAGGGCGCAGGAAGGCATCGGGGCTGATGATCTCGTAGAGCATCTCCACCTCCTTGTACTCCTTGAAGAACTCCTTGCGGCGCTCGGGGTCGCGGAAGTGCTCGATCAGCGCGTCCACATCCTTGTCGTCGAAGCGGGTCCCAACCAGCGCCAGGTAGGCGGGCACCTTCTGCTCCATCTTGTTCTTGAACAGTCCCTTCAGCAGGGCGATATCCTTCACGATGGCGTTGATCTCGTCGCTGTCGAAGGCCAATGCTTTCTCCAGCTTGTCGAAGATGCCCACGAAGTCCAGCACGAAGCCGTGGGGCTTCACCATCTCGGCCTGCTCGTTCTCGTAGGGGCGGTTCACCCGGGCGATGGCCTGCAGCAGCGTGTGGTCGCGCATGGGCTTGTCCAGGTACATGGCGTAGAGCACGGGCGCGTCGAAACCGGTGAGCAGCTTCTCGGTAACGATAAGGATCTTGGGCTGCTGGTCCAACTTGGTGAAGGCCTTGCGGATCTGCCGCTCCTTCTTCTCGTCCAGGTGGAACTCCTTCAGCGCGGCGCTGTCGTTGTTATTGCCGGTGTACACCACGGCGCTGTACTCGGCGGGCAGGAACTCGTCCAGCGCGTGCTTGTACAGGGCGCAGGCCTCGCGGTCCACGCCCACAAGGAAGGCCTTGTAGCCCAGCGGCTCCACGTTCTCCGTGTAGTGCTTGGCCACGAACTCCGCCACCTTGCGGATCCGCTCCTTGCCCTTCAGGAAGTTTTTCAGGTTCACGGCGCGGTCCACCACCTTGTTCAGGTGCTCGATGTCCGCCAGCCCCTCGGCCTCTGCCAGGGAGAGGAACTCCTTGTCCAGCGTGTCGTGCGGCACCAGCAGCTCGTTGGGCGCCAGGTTGTAGTACAGCGGCAGGGTGGTGCCATCGGCGATGCTGTCGGCGATGCTGTACTTGTGCAGGTAGCCTTTGTCGTCCTCGCCGCCGAAGGTCTTGAAGGTGCCGCGTCCATAGGCCGTCTTGTCGATGGGCGTGCCGGTGAAACCGAGGTAGCTGGCGTTGGGTAGGCCGGCCATGAGGAAATTGCCCAGGTCGCCGCCGGTGGTGCGGTGCGCCTCATCGATCAGTACGTAGATGTTCTTCCGCGTGTTGATGTTGGCGGGCATGTCGCGGAACTTGTGCACCATGCACACCACGATGCCGCGGTAGTCGTCCTTCAGCAGCCGGTTCAACTTGCTGATGCTCCCGGCGTGCTCCACGTTGCCGAGGCCCAGCGCCGCCAGGTTCTTCAGCATCTGGTCCTCCAGCTCGTTGCGGTCGATCATCAGCAGCACCGTGGGCTTGTCGGCCTCGGGGGCCTTGAAGAGCAGCTCGGCGGCCTTGATCATGGTGAAGGTCTTGCCGCTGCCCTGCGTGTGCCACACCAAGCCGCGCCGCTTCACCGGGTCCAGGGCGCGGTGCACCACGCGTTCCACGGCGGTGGTCTGGTGCTGGCGCAGGATGTACTTGTTCAGTTCCTCGTCCTTCTCGGCGAAGACGATGAAATCCTTCAGCAGGGCCAGCACCTGCGGGATGGCGCAGAAAGCTTTGACTTTCGCCTCCAGTCTCCCCGGGACGGCGGACATTCCTGTCCGCCCCGAGCTATGTGGCGGACTGGAAAGTCCGCCTTCCTCATGCTCCCGGTCGGCGGACATTCCTGTCCGCCCGGATGTATCTGGCGGACCGGAAAGTCCGCCTTCCGTTAATGCGTCCTTCTCATACAGTAAGTACTCTCCATCCTTCAGCCCGCTCTTCACCGGATTCTGCCGGATGTAGTCCACCACCTTTTCGAAGTGTTCTTCGTTCCGGATGAGCCTATCCCAATACTCATCCTGCCAGAGCGAACCTGACTTTCCGAGCCACTGGTTCACTTCGTAAGCGCTGAACCCTTTCCACGACTTCACGATCTCGCCGACCGAATAGCCGTTCATCGGGCGGAAGAGCACGTGCACGTGGTTAGGCATCACCACATAGCTCACCAGGTCATACCGGTCGCCGTCGAAGTGTTGGATGGCGTTACCGACTATGCGGGCCAGTGAAGGGTTGCGGAACGGGCAGGAACCCTTTCCCGCATCGAGCCACTTATCAATGCGACGATTGAATCGGTCGAAGTACTCCAGTTCCGTGGCTTCGTTCCAGGGTTCAGGATGCTGTTTCAGCCAAGCCTCGCGTTCAGCCGCCAACCCTTCCAACACTTCACGGGGAAGAGAGTCGCCCATCCGCCACGTCACCGAGCAGTAGACGCCGTCCTGGTGCCAGTGGGGTACGTGGTGGGCTTTGGGGTTTACCGAGGAGTACGGATCGAAGTAGGGGCTTTCCGGGATGGCGGACATTCCAGTCCGCCCAGAAGTACGTGGCGGACTGGAATGTCCGCCTTCCGTCAACTCCGACGGTAGAAGTTTCCATTCGAAGATGTTGCGGAACACCGTGTTCCACGTAACACCATACTTGAAGCCGATGGCGTCGGTGGCGGTGAAAAGCTGCTGCGGCACCATCACCTCGGGCGTTTCGCGGTGGTAGCGGCGCAGCTGGTCGATGCCCAGGGCGATACCCTCATCCTTGGTGGCGTTCTTGCACTCGATCACCAGCACGGGCAGGCCGTTGATCAGGAACACCACATCCAGCCGTGTGGTGTGGTGGCCGTTGTTGGTCACCCACTCCTCGGTGACCTCGTAGATGTTGTTGTCCTGGGATGGCGGACTTTCTTGCCCGCCCCGGACACCAGCCGTACCCGTGCTCACGCGCGGACTGGAAAGTCCGCGTTCCGTCCCTTCCCGGGCGGACATTCCTGTCCGCCCGGGAAGGGACGGACCGGCAGCCCCACCTACCGCATTGTAGTCGATGAGCACCAGGTCGCGCTCGCGATTCTCCTCGTGATCAAAGAACTTGCCTTGGTTGCGCAGGTGGGCCAGGAACTCGCGATTGCCGTAGATGTCCGTGTGCAGCAGGCGCAATTGGGCGGGCAGGGCGCCGGGCGCATCGGTGTAGCGCGGGTTGAAGCGCCGCACTTGGGCATCCAGCACCCCAGCAAAGAAGAGCGAGGCGTTGCGGGCCCGCTCGTTGCCATGCGCCTCGGCATCGAAGCCCCGGCGCCGCTCGGCCTCTTCGCGCGGCACAAGTACCCAGCCCAGCTCCTGCGCATAGGCCAGGATGCGCGCTTGTACGGTCTTGTGTTCGCCGGGGGTGGGCATGATAATTTCAGGACAAATCGAGAGAGTGTATATTCTCCTTGCCAAAGAATAGCTCGAGCTGAGTCATCGCCTTAGTAGACAACACTTGGGTGAAGAGTAGCACCATGCGTTTCTTCGCACGCGAACAAGCGACATAGAAGAGGTTCCGGTTACGCTCATAGCCATCCATTTCCTTTTGGTCTGAAGAAACGAAACTGGGATGCCGCTCTAAGAACTTATTCCAGTCGTAGTGATTCCAACCCCGGCCAAAGACGACGAGGACGTCGTCATACTCCGCACCTTTCACTCCGTGTTTCGTTGCAAACGGGGTATGGTCATTTACAAACCGAGCCAACGCACGAACTTCTGAATAGGCGATGTCGTGAAGCTTCTGAAGCTCTTGCAGCGGTCGTGATTCAGCTATCTGTTCATCAGTGGACTGTGCAAGCTCCTTCTCGATGTCGCGCACGGAGTCAGGAAGACGAATTTGGGTTGATTTCTTTAGGTGCGCGAGCACATCACCTACAGTACCGCTTACACGAAGCGTAGATAATGTTGCCATTGTGGCTGCCCATTCCTTCTTACTCGCTGTTCCACGAATAGGCATGTGTCGTTCACCTAGCAAAGTGAACATCAACCCATACTGCCCCGCCTGATATGCATCGCAAACAGGCTCTAGAGTATCCATCAGGAACGCGAGGTGTGCATCTTCCTTCTTGATGAACGCATCATTGTATTTGAAAACCTTCACAATACTGCCATATCCCTGCTCAGCACCGAGAACAGCATGCGTGAGCATCAGTATTTTCGAGTGCTTGGGATCGAACTCCCAACCCTCCTCCATGAGCTGGTTTCGAAGTCTCTCAAGGTATTTGTGTGATACTTCCTCGGGGAGGTCACCTTTCCAGTGTGCTTCGCTTCGCCGGGTGCCTTGCCAGTTGTTGGAATGGTAAACCGAAACGGAACCTGTGAACAGCGGATCCTTGATTTCCTGCGGAAGTTGCGGGCGGATCCGATTCAATGATTCAACCACCTGCTTTGAAGACCTGAAATTGGCCTTCTTCCCGATTTCACGCAGGTTGGAGGACTGAATGTTTCCGGCACCGGTTCCATAGATCTTCTGCCAGCCATCGCCAAAAAGACCTATCAATGGGGTCGAACTCTTGTCAATGAAGTGCGTCACGATACTCTGTGCGAACTGCTGATTTGTATCCTGGTACTCGTCGATGAATACAACTGGGAATCTTGCGGCAAAGACCAAGCGGAACTTCGGATCGTCGAAGAGCTTTGATGTCAATAGAATGACGTCATCATGGTGCAGCCATAGCCTTCCGTTCTTGATGCGTCGATAGCCTAAATCGTATTCAATGCTCAAAGAGGCGATCGGATCTTCGGTTGCATCGAGCAGCTCCGACCAGGATGCGATACCTTGAACAAGTGTTCTCAGCCGAGGCTGGAAACCTTTGATTACCTCCCAACAGAACGTGTGTATTGTGGCTGCAAGTACTACTGGGTGTCCGTCAGTTCTGGCAACGACCTCGTCATTGGCAACATTGGTATAAGTAATGCACGCGACCCGCTGGTTCTTTCGCAGGTATTCTACCCCCTTGTTCTGTATAATATGCTTCAGCGCCTGAACCAAGGAATAGGTCTTTCCGGCACCTGCACCTGCTTCAAGCTTGAAGCTCCTTCCTGTATCGATGCACTGAAGCACCTCTTCAAGTGCAGCCGCAGCAGCTATCGATGCTGGGCTTGCTTCCACGATTGGGTCCATGTCTTATGAAGGAAGTGCAATATTGGTTGCAGTTGCGAGGGCCTGTGTATCTTCATTCTCTGTCAACCACACCAGGCCCTCGCTGATGTAGCGTGGGACGGTCCACTCCGGCTTATTGATCGCATACTCCAAAGCGAATGCGGTTTTGTCGACGTCTGCCGCAGCCGTCCACGCTGCTTCCTCTCTGTCCGTTGCTATCGTGGATGTGATGCCAAAGAGTGTTGCATTCGCTAGCATGAAGGCCTCCTCGAAACTGCGCCCACACGCGTCACCTTCGGTGTGGGGTATTTGGTGCGCCAAGCGGATGGTGCCATCAATCTTATCCGCATCCTGCTTGTTCAGTATGTCCATAAGGTTAAGTGGACTGGATGGGGTTGTTGCATACCAGCCTTTGATACACGAGTTACTTGAGGTAGACCCCAAAGACACTCGACATTTCCTATTACCATCGCCTACGGCGTCGAGATCGGTTATGACAAGGGTTCGAAGGCCTAAGAATTTGAGTAGGTTGAAGAAGATTTGTGCATAGGCGCCGCCTACCTCCATAATGGAAACATACTGACTACCCAGCTTCTTGGCCTCCGGTGGAGATGCTATATCAATCTTCGCAATCATGGATGGTACCAACATTCGCTCCGTAGTGCCTTCAACCAAAATTGCCTTGTCTGCAAATAGCAAATCACAGCGAGTCAACGTCATGTACTTGTGGAGGAACTCCTTGTTCTTAGGCTCCTCATCACTGAGCCCAGTTCTAAGGTCTTTCACTTCCGTCCTAAGCTGTTGATCAGTAACCGCTCGCCGCGCTAAAAAGTACCTCATTGATTCAAATGAGGCTTCATTGGCGATGTGCGACGAATGCGTGGTAACAATGAACTGCACTGGCCACGGCAGGCCATTGTTGTATTGCTTCTCGAATAGTGCTCTAATCTCATTGAGCTTGCGCACAAACACCGTTTGCATCTGCGGATGCAGGTGTGCTTCCGGTTCTTCTATGAAGACAAGGTGACTAGCCGGTGCACTTACTCTACTGGTGAACTCTTTGAAGTACTCGTACAACTTCAGGAGGATGAATATGAGGTTTCTCGGTCCTAGGCCGTTGTATGGTTCGGGCAAGTTGACGCCACTACCGCCAGAGTAACCGATCGTTGTGTGGTTCGCTAGTAGCTGTTCCACATTGAGCACCGTTTGTGTCTGGAGACCGGGGTCAATGAGACCAGGATAACCGAACAACCCTAATGCGGGCAGTAACTTGGACAGCTGCAAATTGAACTCAGTGTCCAATGTGGCTTGAACATCAGCGACAGCATCATCCAATTCACTGGCTATCGACCGGTCGGAACCAGTAGCTTGCTTTTTCGCAGCAACGAATAGATTTTCAAGGATCTTGCCTAGCACCACCTTCTCCTTGCTTGTAGTATCGTCAAGGGCACGTTGAGCGTTGATGAATCCGGTTTGAAGCGCCCTCCGAAGAACTTGTATGTCCACCGCCTTGGTGTTCGCGGAGTCATTAGGGTCTTGTGCAATGACCTGAAGCTCAAAGTGATTTTTAATCCGCTCTTTGATCTCTTTGAAGAAGTGCTCCTTATCCTTGAAATCACCGGAAAAGAACAAGGGAATCTTTCCTGATTCAAGACGGTAGTTCAAATTGACTTGTACCGTGGTACAATCCTCGTTGAGGTCAATGATGAACTCAGAAAGCAATTGAAGATCATCCGTTGCACTATAGTCGATGAGCAAGCGCACCTCAATCTCCGGCAACACCTCCCTGATCTCAGATTCCTCCTTTTCGGCCTTGAACATCTCGCATCCTTTCCAAAAGCCGTCCCACGCGGAGAGGGAGAAATCCTCAAGGCGGAAACTCGGCCGTTCTACAAGCAACCGCTTAAAGACTTCTGTCAGGGACGTCTTACCACTATTGTTACGACCCACGATGACCGTGACCTTTTCGTCGAAGCATAACTCGACGTTCTGTAGTAACCTGAAGTTCTTGATATGAACCTTGCTCAGCTTCATGGGCTAGTTGTCGTGTTCACCCTCACCTTCCCCGTCATCAGCTCATGAAGCAGGGTGCGGAAGAGGTCTTGGAGAGCGTTGCGTTTCCTTTCAGCGGTTCGTGCCTTGTCCTCAAGCTTGCTCAACACGTCAGTAATAGCTCGCTGCTCGTTCAACGAAGGCATCGGCACGAGCAAGGACTTGAGGTAACTACATGTAAGAGCCCCCTTCGTACTACCAGCACCATGTGCCACTGAGCGCAATTGGTCGTACTGTGTGCTGAGATACCACATCAGGAACTCTGGTTCGACTTGAGTGTTGGAGAACCTTACGTATGCCAAGTGCTGGTTGATGGTCGCATCTATGCGGGTCAGCGCGACGTTGCCGAGTGTCTTGCCTTGGCCGGTGATCGCGATCAAAAGACTGTTCGCGGGCACAATAGGCAGATGACATTCCTTCATGGCGCGTTCGGTGACGAACTGGTCCGCATGCTCTATGAAGCGCTCGTGGATCTTCGTGCTATTCAGCCAGGGGTTAGTTCCACCATCCCAATAGCCGTTCTCAGTACGCTTGGGTGTTGAACCATTTCCAACATGTCCCAAGCTTCCAAGCTTCACCACCTCCCAACTCTCCGGCACCATCCCGATCTCCGTTTCCTTGAGTGCTTCGCCGCGCAGCCCTTCGGTGAAGAGCTTCTGCATCAGGGCCTGCTTCAGCTCGGTGGTGGTGCGGATCAGGCGCTCCTGCTGCGCGATGGCCTCCTGCAGCGTATTGAGCGTTCGCGCGATGCGCTTCTGTTCGGAGTATTCAGGCAATGCCATCGGTAACTCGGCGAGCTTCGACCGTGACATGTTCGGTATGGTGGTCTTGTTCCCGCGTCCGATGTACAGGTTGCCGACATTGAAGGCATACCAGAACCAGAACACGGCATACTGCGGATCCACCATTCCATCTAAGGCGCGCAAGCGATGCAAGTGGTTCTGGATGTAACAGCCATCCTCTTCACCATGCCACATGGCCGTGCGCCCAACATCACCGCCTTCGCACAGCAGAAGGTCGCCCGGCAACAAAGCGTACCGCTCTTCTTCAGCAGCGCTGAAGTGCATCCGGTCCAGTTCAGACAAATCCAAGCGATTCCAGAACACGTTCCTGGTCCGCAGGAATGGCCGCTGGTTTTCACCAACACGATTGCGCTCCGATACCTGCTTGCCTTGGATGAGGTCAAAGACGGAATCAACGCGACCCACCGTCCACGTTTCAGGGTACGTCCCGATCTCAGTGCTGAGTTCTTCGACTTCCATGATTCAGAACCCGAGACTGGTCAGAACCTTCTTCAACTCCATGTCCGTCCTCCGCGCCTCGGCTTCAATGGCCTCCAGCTCGCCCATGATCTCCGGTATGGCGCGGTAGCTGGCGGCCTCGCCGGTGTGGATGTAGCGGCTGGGCGAGATGTTGTAGTCGTTCTTCGCCAGCTCCTCCACCGGTACGATGCGGCTGAGCTTCTCCACCTCCTTCCAGCCGAGCATCACCTCCGCAATGCGGTCGATGTGCGCGGGGGCGAGGAAGTTCTTGGGCTTGCCCTTCTCGAAGAGCTGGCCCGCGTTCACCAGCAGCACCTGGCCCTGGCGGGCCTTGGGCTTTGTGCGGCGCAGGAAGAGCACGATGCCCGGCGCGGTGGTGTTGTAGAAGAGGTTGTCCGGCAGGTAGAGCACGCTTTCCACCAGGTCGTTCTCCACGAAGTAGCGGCGCACTTCGCGCTCCTTGCTGTTGCCATCGTTGCCGCTGCCGCGGCTGGCTGCGCCGGTATCCAGCACCACGGCGGCGCGGCCGGTGGGCTTCATGCTGGCGTGGATGTGCTGCACCCAGCCCCAGTCCGCACTGGACTTACCGGGGAAACCCGCGCCGGTGGGGAAACGGTCCAGCTCGTCGTTGGTGTAATCGGCCTCGGTGAACCAGTCCTGGTTCCACATGGGGTTGGCCACTACGCGGTCGAAGGTCTTCAGGCGCCCCCGCTCGCGGAACTTGGGGTTTTTGAAGGTGTCGCCGATCTCGAAAGTGGCCTGCATGTCGTGGATGATGGCGTTCATGTTGGCCATGGCCCAGGTGTTGGCGGTGTACTCCTGGCCGTAGAGGTGAAGGGGAGCGTATTGAGCGGCCGGGATCGCGGACAGGCTGGCGGACATTCCTGTCCGCCCGGAGCTTTTCGGCGGACTGGAAAGTCCGCCTTCCGACAATGCGGTGCCACATTCCGTCATTCGCCTCTCCATCTCGATCTCGCACCGGATAAGGAGACTCCCGCTGCCGCAGCAGGGATCATACACCTCCATGCCGGGCTCGCACTCCAGCACGCGGGCCATGATGGTGCCCACCTCGCCGGGGGTGTAGAACTCGCCCGCGCTCTGCCCGCCGCCCTCGGCGAACTTGCGGATGAGGTACTCGTAGCTCTTGCCGATGATGTCAGCCTCCACATCGTTGAGGCCAAGGCGCTTGGTGCTGATGGCCTCGATGAGGGCGCTGAGGCGGTCGTCCGCCAGGTCGCGCTGTCCATGTGTGGTGGCGTTGAAGTCGATGCGGTTCAGGATGCCGTCCAGCTTGGGGTTGGCCTTGGCAATGTCGCGGATGCAGGTGGTGAGCTGCTCGCCGATGCGGTCGCTGAGGGTGCGGATCACGCTCCACACGGGCTGCGTGGGGTCCACGGGTTCCAGCGGCAGGTAGAAGCGTACGAGCTTTTTGTCGGCCTTTACCAGCCTGAAGGCTTTGGCGCGTGACCCGACTTCCGCTGCGATGCGGTCCAGCTCATCGTCGAACACATCGCACAGGCGCTTGGTGAAGATGAGCGGGAGGATGTAGTCCTTGTACTTGGGGGCATCCTTGGCGCCGCGGATGGAGCAGGCGGCATCCCAGATCCAGCTTTCGAGGGATTTCGGCTGGTGGTCCTCCCGGTCCGCCGATAGATCCCGGGCGGACCGGGAGGTCCGCCTGCCGGGTGCGCGGCCACGGCCCTTTCCGGGCCGGGGGTATGGCTTCGGATCGGGCATTTGCCCAGTGATAAACGGGACGGCAGGCTCATTGACTTGTACTTCATTGGGCCCCGCCAGCCGGATACTCCCCCCGCGCCCGCGGCCCGTAACGATCAGACCTTCAGCCAAAAGACCCGTCTTCAGGCTTTCATAGGCTTCGGCATCCAGGCCCAGAAGTTCCTGGGCTTTGGCATTACCGAGGCTGCCGCGTTCCGCCAATAGCGACAATAGGGTTTCCCGTGTATTGGTGGATACGTGCATGGCCATTCCTGCAAATGAACTCCCTGGCCGGAGCATTTGCAACCGGGGATACCGTGGTCATTCCAACAACCGCCCAAAGGCAATCGGCTTTTCTGGCCTGCTGCCCGCAATCCAATGCCCGGAATTTGTCGCCTATTGCCTAAGGACCTGGGCCAGCCCTCCGGTGCGGCCACCCGGATCGCATCAACATGGCCGCAATATGATCAAGTTGACCCCGATATTGTCGAATAAGACCGCGCCCGGGACTTTGCCTGAAAGGGGCGGATAGAGCTTGGGGGGCATCAACGGCCCCTTTGGTGCGTAGATACCGCCACGATGCTCCGTTGCGCCGAGACCGGTCGCGTAACTTTCCCCTATTTCAAGTTGTTCGCCTCTTCGGCATCCAGGGCCTCTCCGGGCTCTTCCCATGGTCGCGCATTCGTGTATACCCGCCAGCGCTCGAGCACGGCCTGCATATCGGCGGGCAACGGGCTTTCGAACTTCATGCGTTTGCCCGTACGTGGGTGGTCGATCTCCAGCAGGTAGGCGTGCAGGGCCTGCCGGGGCAGCAATTCGAAGCAGTTCTCCACGAAGCGCTTGTACTTGGTGAAGACCGTGCCCTTGAGCACGCGGTCGCCGCCGTAGTGCGCATCGTTGAAGACCGGGTGTCCGATATGCTTCATATGTGCCCGGATCTGGTGCGTGCGGCCGGTCTCCAGCTTGCATTCCACAAGGCTTACATAGGTAAAGCGCTCCCTCACCTTCCAATGGGTGATGGCCGGTTTGCCCTGTTCCGGTTCGGGGAAAACCTGCATCACCGTGCGGTCCTTGTGCGAGCGCCCCAGGTTGCCCTCGATGGTGCCTTCATCCTCATCGAAATCACCCCACACCAGGGCGAGGTAGCGCCTGTCGTTGCTGCGGGTGAAGAACTGGTTGGCCAAATGGGCCAGTGCATCGTCCGTTTTACCGATCACCATTACACCACTGGTGTCCTTGTCCAGCCGGTGCACCAGCCCGGGCCTCGGCACAGGCTGGCCCGGTGCCGAGGGCAGCTGTCCGAAATGGTGCAACAGCCCATTCACCAACGTACCGGTCCAGTTGCCATGGCCCGGATGCACTACCAGCCCGGGCTGTTTGTCCAGCACGAGGATTTCGTTGTCCTCGTACAACACGGTCAACGGGATATCCTCCGGCAGCAGCTCCACCTCACGCACGGGCTCGGGCAGTACCACGGTCACCACATCATGCGGTTTCACCTTGTAGCTCGGCTTCTCATTCTTGCCGTTCACCAGTACGTTCCCATTGCGCGCCGCTGCGGCCAGGCGGGTGCGCGATGCCCCCGCAATGTGGTCGTAAAGGAATTTATCCAGGCGCATCAGGCGTTGGCCGGGGTCGGCCACGATGCGGTGATGCTCGAACAGCTCGGTCTCATCACCGGTGCCCATGGCCTCTTCCTGCGGCCCGTTGTGCTGCTGCCCGGCCATCAGCGCTGGATCAATAGCCGGCCCTGGCCCAGGCGTTTACCGGCGCGGTCGTGCAATTGCAGCAAGTACAGGCCCGGCGCCACATCGGCCACATCCATCTCCTCCACCGCGCCAGGCCATTGCTTCACCCTGCGGCCCGTGGCATCGGCCAATTCAACGCTCATGCCCGCGCGCGCAACGGGATCCAGCTGCAACCTGAAACTGGTGCCAGCGGGATTCGGATAGGCCAACAGCCCGGCAGGCGCCACTTGATCCGCCACGCCGGCAAAGGGATCCACCGCGGCCACCATAACGGGGCGGATCATCCAGGAGGCTTCTTGGCCGGATACCTGCCAGTTCTGCCCCACCTTGTAATACATCTTGTCCTGGTTGTTCCGGTTCTTGTCCATGCCCAGGTTCATCTGCGTGGTGTTGGTCTGTACCCAGCCCACATAGAAAGTACCATCCACCGCCACAACGCTGTCCAGCGGGTATTCCACGAAATGATCAGGGCCCCACAACCGGTATTCCGGCTTGCTGAAGGAAACATTCTGGTGGATGATCACTTCGGGGTTGAGGCTTTTCCAAACGGTGAGGATGAACGACCCCTGCCCGGGATTGTTCACCGGCGGCGGGCTATAGGTGAAGATGGGCGCGAAATAGAGGCGCACGGCGCGCAGCGAATCACTGCCCTGGGTATCGAAACGATAGGCCTGCTTGCCCCCTGCCACGTTCAGGCTGTACCCGGCCTCCGCACTTCCATCGTCATAACTGTAATAGTTGCTGATCTCCTGCACGTAGCGCATGGTGTCGTTATAGGCGCATCCGTCGGGGGTGGCGTTGGTCCAGAACTTCACGTCCATGAATGCCGCATCGGCGCAGCCGGCCACGTTGTACACCAGCGGGTCGGCACCGCTGTTCACCGGGTGCACGGTATTGAAGCTGCTGTAGGCGTTGCTGCTGATGTTGTTGCCATAGCCCGCCCGCGTCGCGCTCCAGCCGCAATCGGAATCCACGCCATAGCCCCAGGTAATGAACTTGTCCTGTGTGTCGTTGTTGCGTTGCATCAGCGATACCTGCGGCGCCATGTAGCTGCCGGGGGCCTGCACGAACTTGGCATAGGGCACTGAAGTGAAGCTCTGCAGCAGGCCCGCTTCCTGGTACACGAATGCCACATCCTGCAACACGGTATCGGTTGCGCTCCGGTTGCGGTCCAGCCGCACATAGTCGATGTGCCATTGGTCCACCATGCCGCCCAAGGAGGCATCGTTCCGGAAGCGCATGCGGAAGCCGTTCTTCAGGAAACGGGTTTCCTTGATGGGCACCATCACCTGCCGGAACCGGTCGGGCGGTGCGGTGCCCGCGCTGCTCCATACCCTGAACCAGGTTTCTTCCTGCGGTGCGTAGAGTTCCAGGTGGAGGCTGTCCTCGGCATGCGCAAGCTGATCTCCGCTACGCCCGATGGGCTGGCAGAAGAAGCTGAGGTAGATGCTGTCGCCGGGCGTGTAGGCCAGGTCGATGGGCACCGAGGTGAGCTTATCGGCGCTGCCGTTGCGGTTGGGGTCCTGCGGATCATAGGGGTATCCGGTGCGGTCCATTCCGTCCAAGGTGGCCACGCCAATGGTGGGCGGGTCGATGGGGAAGCTGTTGTTCACGTAGGCATCATCATCGGCCCAAAGGATCCAGGGCCGCGGGCTGTTGTCCGGGTTGATGTACTGGCGCGGATCGGCATCCACCGTGTACACCATCAGCGAATCCTGCCTGAAGTCCGCCTCCACGGCCAAGGTATCGGAACTGCCCCTGGCCAAGGTGTCGATCACCGTATAGGGAGGCCATAGGTACATGCTTTGCTCGGTGGGCGGGTACACGCCGAGGTTGAGCACAAGGGCCACTATGGCGGGGTTGGGCGCCGCCGATGTGGAATCGTTGGGCGGGTGCACCGTATAGTGGTAGGTGGTATCGGTGGAATAGGCCATGCCGGGCGTGCTGACGCCATTCACCTCAATGCGGTAGAAGGTTTCGGAATAATGCACATTGGCATCGCCATGCGCCGCATTGAGGTGGCGTGTGCGGTCCACCGAAAAGTCATCGATCACCGGCAGGGTTTGCCCAGCGTTCTCGTAAAGGAAGAATTCGTTCAGCCCGCCGGCCTTTTGCAGTCGGGGCGGGTTATCCGGCCGGGGCACCGCGCCCAAATGGGTAATGATCTCCTGGGCCTGCAACCCTGCGGCCACGGGCAACAAGAGCAGGAAAATCCGTTTGATCGTGTTGTTCATGGGTTCGGCGCGCTTAGGGTCAGGGTTGCTGCGGGATGCTGTCCATGGTGAGCCAAATGTCCACCATTCCACCTGGCGCGATGGTCTCGTCCCCACCAGCGGCCGGGAATTGCCGGGCCACCTTGGCCAACGCCGTATCGCATCCGTTATTGCCGCAGCCTTTCACCTCCACCACCAGGCCCAGTTTCAAGGCCGCCATGGCCAGCACGGCCTTCATTTCCTCATAACCCAGCCCGCGCAGGTCGGGCACCGGCAACCGTTCACCGTACTGCCCTTGGCCCAGCACCAGGCTCACGGACTCGCCCTTGCGTATGCGGCTGTCCGGCGCGATCGGCTTGCCCTGGTATAGCTGCTCCAGCACGCAATCCATGCACGGGTCCGGCCGGTACTGCACATCGGCCACCTTCAGCCCCAATATTTCCATCACGCTCATGGCTTGCCGCTTGCTCAGGTTCACCAGGTCGGGCATGTTCAACATTTTCGGCTGGCTGGCGTTCATCACCAGGTAAACCGTGCGGTCGGGCTTCACCAGTTTGCCCGCGGCGGGGTCCTGGTCCACCACGCTTCCCTTGGGAACATCATCGCTGTACACCGAATCGATCACCTCGGCCTTCAGCCCCAATTCGTCCAGTTGCCGTGCGGCCGTGGCATGGTCCAGGGTGCGCAGGTCCGGCACCTCGGTTTTTTCGTTGTGGCGGGTGTACGCCCCAAGCCAGATCCATGCGGCCAGCACCAGCAGGGCGGCCAGGGCCACCGGCCCGATAAGGAGAATGATTCGTTTGCCGAGGGTCATTATTTCGCCAGGGCCTTGTGCCTGCCTGCAGCGAGGCGCGAATATACTCGGGCATCAACACCGGCACGTTGGCACTTCGGCGCCGCTTGCCTTCCGGCCCACTGGCGGCAGCCCCACCTTTGGTACCGATCATCCACCCATGGAAAAACCCTTGATCGCCGTGCTGCGCGGAGGCTATACCGGCGAATCCGTGATAAGCATGCAGAGCGCGGACAATATGATGGCCGCCATGGACCGCGCACGGTTCCACGGGGTGTTCATCACCCTGCACCGCGACCGCTGGGAATGCACCGGCACCGATGGCGGGCCGCTGCCCTTTGACCGCGGGCAATTCACTGTGGACCTGGGCCAAGGCCCCCGGCGCATCTCGGCCGCATTGATCGCCGTGCACGGCACCCCCGGTGAGGACGGCAAAGTGCAGGGCTACCTGGACATGCTGGGCGTGCCCTACCAAACCGGCGGGGTGCTGAACATGGCCCTCACCATGAGCAAATTCGCCACCACCGGCCTGCTGCGGCAAATGGGCTTCCCCGTGGCCGCATCGCTCCTGCTCCACCGGCACGATCCCGAACCCTTGGAGCGCGTGCTGCATGAGGTGGGCCTACCCTGTTTCGTAAAGCCGGACAGCAGCGGCAGCAGCCTGGGCATCAGCAAGGTGAAGACCCGGGAGGAACTGTTGCCCGCCCTGGAAAAAGCATTCGCGGAAGATGAGCGGGTGCTGTGCGAGGCCTTTGTAAAAGGCCGCGAGCTTACATGCGGTGTGATCAACCTGCACGGACACGTACGCGCCCTGCCCGTGTGCGAGATCCGCACAAGCCGCGAGTTCTTCGATTATGAGGCCAAATACCACGCCACCGATACGCAGGAGATCGTGCCCGCGCCCATACCCGAGGCCGTGGCCACCCTGGTGCAGCGCCGCTCCGAGGCCATTTACCGCGCCCTGAATTGCCGCGGCATGGTGCGCATCGACAACTTTTGGCTGGACACCGGACCCGATAGCCGGCAGGCCGTGACCATTGAGGTGAACACCGTGCCCGGCTTCACAGCCGTGAGCATTTTCCCGCGCATGCTCAAGGCGGCCGGCATCAGCCAGCAGGAAGCCGTGAACGGATTGATCGAGGAGATGCTGGCATCACGCAAGATTTCCTGACCCCCGTGCCCCGGTCCTTCCTGCGCCGTTAACGCAACCCCCGCATCCTGCTCTTTTTTTCTTGCGCCGCGGCAGTCCTCGCCATCGCGACCGAGGCCATTAGCGCCTTCTCACCCAAAGCGCTCCCGGAATGCCCGCTCCAATTCTTCCCGATGCTCCGGCGCGGCAATGCCGATCAGCGCCTTCGCACGTTGCTGCAGGTTCTGCCCGTACAGGTAGGCCACCCCGTGCTCGGTCACCACGTAATGCACATGGGCCCGCGTGGTCACCACCCCGGCACCCTGTTTCAGGAAGGGCACGATCTTGCTGGCGCCCTTTCCCGTGGTGCTGCACATGGCAATGATCGGGCGGCCACCGGGGCTCAACGCGGCACCGCGCATGAAATCCATCTGCCCGCCAACCCCGCTGTATTGGAAGGTGCCGATGCTGTCCGCGCAGACCTGGCCGGTAAGGTCCACCTCAATGGCACTGTTCACCGCCACCACATTGGGGTTCTCGCGGATCACCTTCGTGTCGTTCACGTACTGCACATCAAGGAAGGCAAAGGCCGGATTATCATCGACCAGGTCGTAAAGCCGCCGCGTGCCAAATGCGAATGCGGTGACCACCTTGCCCGGGTGCTTGCGCTTGTACGCATTGGTCACTACCCCTTGCTCCACCAGGTCGATCACGCCATTGCTGCACATCTCGGTATGTATGCCAAGGTCCTTGTGGCCGCCCAACGCGCCCAATATCGCGTCGGGTATGGCGCCGATGCCCATTTGCAACGTGGCCCGGTCGTCGATCAGGCCGCTTACGTAATGCGCCACCTTGCGCTCCTTCTCCCCCACTAACGTACCGTAGTCAACCTCCGGCAGCGCATCTTCAACTTGCACCATTGCCGCGAACCGGCTGGCGTGCACCTGGCCATCACCTAGGCAGCGCGGCATGTTCGGGTTCACTTGGGCGATCACCGTGCGGGCGTTGCGCACGGCGCTGCGGGCCACGTCAACGCTTACGCCAAGCGAGCAGAAGCCGTGCTTATCGGGCGGCGAAACGTGCACCAGCGCCACATCCAGCGGCATGATGCCCTGCTCGAACAAGCGCGGGATCTCGCTCAGGAATACGGGCACGTAGTCGCCGTGCGGCCCGGCCACCGTGCTGCGCATGTTGGCGGAAACGAAAAGGGCGTTGAGGAAAAAGGGGCCTTGCACTTCGGGCCGGTCAAAGCCAAGGTCGCCGAACGTGCTGATGGCGGTGAGCTCCACCCCGCTCAGTTCGTTGTGCCGGTCCAGCAGCGCATGCACCAGGCGCACCGGCGTGGCCGCGCTGCCGTGGATGAAAACTCGATCGCCGCTTTTCACCATACGCACCGCCTCCTCGGCCGACATCCATGGAAGGTTCATGCCGCGAAGATCGGCAACGCCATTGCGGCCACCATTGACCATTGCCGCGCCACGACCTGCGCAATGCAGTTGCCAATTCACCCGCCCTGTGCGTTCTTCGCAAGGCCACATGAACGCTTTCGCACAACGCGCCTCCGGCTTTTTGCGCCGGCAGGCCACGGCCATGCAGCTCCATTGGCTGCAGGGACGCATGCGTGCCGACCCCGCCAAGGCCATCCTGCTGTTCGCCTCGCCCCGCGGCGGGTCCACTTGGCTGGAAGAGATCTTGGGCACCATACCCCGCACGGCCACCATTTGGGAACCGCTCGATCTTGAAAACGTGCCCCAGTTCCGGCAACTCGGGTTCGCTTGGCGCCAGCACATCCCCACTGGGGAAAGCTGGCCCGAGGCGGAGGAATTGTTTATCCGGCTGTTCTCCGGCGGCTTGCTCAGCCCATACCTGGCGCAAGCCACCACGCCCATGGCCTTGCGGCGCGCCGACCGGCTGATCGTGAAATTCGTGCGCGGGCACCTATTGCTGCCGTGGATCACGGAGCGGTTCCAGGTGCCGCGGCCTGTGTTGCTGGTACGGCATCCGTGCGCGGTGGTGGCCTCCATGCGCAAGCATGGCGCATGGAAGGGGCATGCCATTCCCCCGCCCCCGCCGCCGCCCCACCGCTACGATGCCTTGGTGCGCGAGCTGCACGGCCTGGCCAAAGGGATCACTACCGAAGAGGAGTACCTCGCGTACATCTGGTGCCTTACCCACGCGCACTTGCTCCACCACCCCCTGAACGACGCGGCCTGGACCACCATCACCTACGAGGAGCTATTGCTGAACACCGAGGCCACGTTGCGCAAAGTGTTCACGGCATGGGGAATGGAATTGCCCGCAGCCGCCCTGGAGGTGGCCACCCGGCCCAGCCGCACCACCAAGCCGGGTTCGCCAACGCAGGACCCCCAGCAGCAACTGGCCCACTGGCAAAAGCAGCTCAGCCAAGATCAGCAGCAACGCATCTTCGCAGTGCTGGACCGCTTCGGCATCGGCCTTTATGGGGCGGACCCCATGCCCAACGAGGCCTGCACCCCCGGTTGGCAGCGGGCCTGACGGCTCAAACGCGATCGGCCAGGTGCCGCACCAGCTTCCACACCGCCTTGCCCCGGTGGCTGATGGCATTCTTGGTCACCAGGTCCAGCTCCGCGAAGGTCTGCTGCGCCATTTCGGGTATGAACACGGGATCGTAGCCGAAACCGTTGCTGCCGCGCGGTGCGGTGGCGATGCTGCCCCGCACCTCCCCCTCAAAAACGTGCTCACCCTTGTCGTCCACCAAGGCGATCACCGTGCGGAAGTACGCCCCGCGATCGGTCACTCCGTCCAGTTCGCGCAGCAGTTTCTCCACATTGGCGCGGTCATCCTTGGCGGGGCCCGCGTAAAACGCGGAATCCACCCCCGGCGCACCGCCCAAGGCATCCACCTCCAGGCCGGAGTCATCGGCAATGGTGGGAAGGCCGCTAAGCTTGCGCCCCATGCGGGCCTTTTGCAGGGCATTCTCGGCGAGGGTGCTGCCCGTTTCGGGCAGGTCGGGTGCAATTCCCACCTCGGCCAGGCCGGACACCTGCAGCCCGGGCGGCAGCAGCTCACGCAGTTCGTTGATCTTGCCGGGGTTGCCGGTGCAGAGGAGGTAGCGCATCGATGGCAATGCTACAAACAAACACGAGAGGCCATCCATCTATATTTGAAGTCCACATGGCCAAGCGGCGTGATTATGCCTATTTCTCAATCCTGAACTGGAAAACACGGCTATTGAACCAGCTCAGGCGTGCCTTTACTTGGCCTCCTTTGGAGAAATCGTTGCAGCGCCGCGTTCAAGGCAAACTACCCGCAAGCAATTGGTCAAAGTTCATCCCTCAGGAATATCTGTATTCCAAAGGGACTTGGCGTAATGTGCATAGAGGGCCTTATCAATTGCGGCTTGACCTTTCGAATTCCACTGACCATTGGGCCTACTTCGCGATGAGAGACCCAGGCCATGAAGCATTTCTGGCAATGATCAAGCCCGGGAATACCGTCATTGACATAGGAGCGAACATTGGACTGCAATCCCTTACCTATTCCACCACAGTGGGCACTACAGGCAAAGTGATTGCTTTCGAACCACATCCACGCACCTTCGAACGATTGAATGAACACCTCCAGCTGAACAGGGTCACGAATGTCGAGGCATTCAATATCGGAATTGGGCCAGTGGAAGCGATTCTGCCCATGTATGAAGTAGTGGAGTCCAATTCCGGCATGAATAGGATCATCAATTCCATGGACGATCCAGAGCGCTTTCCACATGTGGATGTCCATATCAGGCCATTGGGTCGAATCATTGATGCCCAAGGTCGAATAGATGCGATAAAAATTGATGTTGAAGGCTTTGAGATGGAAGTATTAAAAGGCTGCGAGGCTGTAATTAATACACATAGGCCTATTTTGTTAATAGAATTGGACGACGACAACCTTAGAGAAAATAATTCATCAGCAGAGGAACTCCTTGCTTTTCTGCATGGCATCGGATATGAAGTTCGGGTAGCTTCAGACGGCACCCCGCTCGAGGGGAACCTGGCAGATAAACATTTCGACATCCTATGCACACCCACCCTCCGCACCGCTGACTTGCTTCAACAGGAATGAGGGAACCCCACCCTGATCACAGGAGGTCGGGTCGAGCTTGACCTTCCTTTTGAGATTGCCGTCCCGCGTTGAGCGCATCAGCCAAAGCGACCATTTCAACTTTCTGGTGTGCCTACTGGAGGTGGCCAGCGCCATTGGTATTTAAGGAGCCGGGGCCGCCCGCCCGCCGTTGGACACTGTTGATTTCTTTTCGGCGTTGAACGGGGCCTGTACCGCCAAATCGATCTTGCCCGCGCATACTTTCGCCGCACGATGGCACGCTTTCCAGCCATTCATCCGGTGGCGGCCCCAGTGCCGCCCATCACGCCAACCTGTTCCCCGCACAAGCGGAGCACAGTACCCGCCGCGTGATCAGGCCAACAGCCCCTATTACACCCTCATGCACCACCCAGCACCGCTGCGGCTTCTTTATGTGCTCCATGGCCAAGCCGCCCCATTCGCCCTGCCCGCCACCATCGGTGCCCATCGCCCGTGCGAATGGCAGGTGATCCACATTACGCAGCGGCCCGATGCGGAAGCCCCAACGGGACCATCGCAACAAGCGCTTTCGGTGGCCACGATCAACGAACATCGCAGTGATCGGTCGGTCCATGACATGGAGCGGCAATTGCGCAAATGGGCCACCGCGTTCGACCTGGTCTGCCTGCACGGCCATTCCAAGGCCATGCAGCAGGCCGCCAAATGCAAGCAGCTCAGGCATGTGCCCAAGCTGGCGATATGGGAGGATGCTCCCGAGGCGGACGATAAGCACGCTCCCCTCCGGCTTTGGGCGGAGCATGCACAGGTGGTGCAGATCGCCGTGCCCAATACCCGGGTGAAGGAAAAATTGCGATGGCAAGCCGGCATTCCGGTGGAATGGATACGAACGGTGGCCGAGGACCCCGGATCCGGAACAACCTTGTCCACCATCTTGGAAGAAACCTTCCTGCTTGCGGCACGGCCCGCGGAAAGGCCTTACCAGCAATGCTCCCAATGCGTGCTGGACACCAAGGACGATAGCGCCATCCGCTTTGATGAGGATGGCAAATGCAACTATTGCCACGAATTCGAAAGGAACGATCCCCGCACAACGCTTTTCGCTGCACAACCACGTGAAAAGGCGTTGGCCGAATTGGTGGAACGGATCAAACAATCCCGCAAGCACCCCAAGTACGATTGCATATTGGGTGTAAGCGGCGGGGTGGACAGCTCATTCCTGGCGTTGAAACTGAAGGAACTCGGGCTCACCCCGCTATTGGTCCATGTGGACAACGGATATAACTCAGCAGTTTCTGAGAGCAATGTGCGCAAGCTGGCCGATGGACTCGGGTTTGACCTGGATCACCACGTACTTGACTGGGAGGAGTTCAAGAATGTGCAACTGGCATTGTTCAAAGCATCGGTGATCGACATAGAAATGTTGTCCGACCATGTGATCAGCGCCCACATATATGCACTGGCACAAAAGCTGGGTATCAATTTCATGATCTCGGGTCACAATCATTCCACGGAGGGTGTTTTACCTACGGGTTGGTACCATGATAAAAGAGACCTGTTAAACATAAGGTCCATAACATGGAGGTACTCGCATATCCGAATTAAGAAATTGCCAGTATTGGGATACTGGAAGCGTCAACGCATTCTTTTCTCGAATAAGTTCGAGAGCGTGAGGCTGCTGAATTACTTGGAGTACGATAGCGCTTTGGCGCGGGCGGAGATCACTGAAAAGGTCGGCTGGCAGGACTACGGGGGCAAGCACACCGAATCCATCTTCACGCGCTTCTACCAGCAATACATCCTGCCGGAAAAATTCGGCGTGGACAAGCGCAAGGCGCATTACGCCTCCATGATCTGTTCAGGTGGCATGCAGAAGGAACAGGCACTCCTTGAATTGGGCAAGCCGCTCTATGCCCCGCAGCAACTACAAGAGGACAAGGACTTTGTACGGCACAAGCTGGGCCTCAGCGAAGCCGGGTTCGAGGCCTTGATGGCCTTGCCGCTCCGCAAGCACACCGATTTCCCCTCCTATATTAACCGGCACTATCGCATGGAGAAACTGGTATTGGGGAAATTGAAACCTGTCACGCGGCGGATAAAGGGGCTGAAAAGACCTAAGCGCAAGCTGATGCCGCCCACTATCCGTTTGGCCGGTACAGTGTAGCCCTGCACGGCGCCGATGGAACGAACTTGGCCGCGCCAGGCGCGGCCTAACTTCGCGCGGCTTAATAAAGGCCAAAGCAGTGTTCCGGCAACCATGAAGCTCGAAGGGCTCAAGATCCTGATCACTTCCAATGAGCCGTGGGGCGATGTGTGGTACTCCAAGCACAATTACGCCTACGAGCTGTCCAGGCGCAACCAAGTGGTGTTCGTGGATGCGCCACCACGATGGGCGCCCAAGGCATTGCTCGGCCCGGACCTGGATATGCGGGAGATCTCGCCCGGCCTGCATGTGCTTTCCTACCGCAATCGGATGCCGGCCCTCACGCAGGCCCTTTACCAGCGCAACAACCGGCTGGTCTCGCACGCCATCCGCTCGGCCTTGGCCAAGCATGGCCTGCTGCCCGACCTCATGCTCGCGTTCGATCCCTTCCGGCTGTACGACCCCCGGCTCCTTGGAGCGGAACACGCTGTTTTCATGGCCTTCGACGACCACTCCCTGGCCACATTCGGGGAGCGGCACATCTATGCCAACATGGATGCCTTTGTCACCATTTCGCAGGCCTTCAACAAGCGCTACGAACCTTTCGGCAAAGCGGTCCACACCATCAGCCACGCCATTTCCTCCGAGGAGTTCAACGCCGTACCGCATGAAGGGGGCATGCGCGGCCATGGCCTGTTCGTGGGCAACATCGATGCGCGGATCGACCTGGCCGCTGTGCGCGCCATGGCCACGCATTTTCCGGGCACCCGGTTCGTGTACATGGGGCCTTACCGCTTAAGCGGGATAAAGGAAGCAGATGCCTTGTTCAAGCACGGTGAACTCCCGAACATCATGCTACATCCACCGGTACCCTTCAAGGAAATGGGCCGGCACATTGCCGATGCCGCCTTTTGCCTGGCCCCGTTGAATACGGCCGATCCCCGCAACGCGGTCTCCCACCACAAGATCTTCCACTACATGGCGCTGGGCAAGCCCATCTTTGGCCCGGTCTTTTCGGAATACCTGCCTGTGGGCCACCTGCTCTACATGCGCAACGACTTGCACGGGCTGCTATCGGAAATGAAGCGCTTTCTGGCGGATGGCGAAAACCCTGGGCTGGCCGCCGAACGCAACTGTTTCGCACGGACCAGGACCTATGAGCACGTATTGGCCGATCTGGGCACCTTCCTGGGGCAGCATGTTCTCCATCAGCACCAGGCCCGCCAAGCAACGGTGGAAGCGAAGTAGGAAATGCTCGAACGTGAAGCGGGAGGTAAAGCCCGGGCAAGCCATGGCCGGTTGGAAGGATCGGACATTCTGGTAACCTCCAACGAGCCTTGGGGGCCGGTCTGGTATTCCAAGCACCACTATGCCTACGAACTCTCGAAAAAGAACAGGGTCATCTTCATCGACCCTGTGAAGCCATGGCGATCACAGGCCTTATGCGGTCCCCGGCCCAGGCTGGTGCCGGTGTCACAAAATCTTTGGGTACTTCAATACCGCAACCCGCTTCCGTCGTCCAGCGCACTGTCCTTCAAGCTCAACAACCGCATTGTCTCCTGTTCGATCGGCAGGGCGTTGCGCAAAATGGGCTTCCGTACGGACCTGCTCCTTTCGTTCGATCCCTCGCGCTTGTACGCTCCTGCACTGCTGCGCGCAAAAAGTTCGCTTTTTGTGGCCGTGGACGATTACATCCACAGCATGCGGGGCGAAAGGCTGTTGTATGAACGCGTGGACGGGTTCCTGAGCATCTCGGAACAATTCAATGCAACCTACCAGGCCTACGGCAAGCCATTGCTCAACATCAGCCACGCGATATCCGCGGAGGAATTTGGCGGTCCCCCCAGCAACGACATGCCCGCGGGGGCAGGTTTATACATAGGCGCCATGGACCATCGGCTCGACCTGCCGCTTATCCAGGCCATGGCGGAGCGTTTCCCCACGGTCCCGTTCGTTTTCATCGGCCCCTACCGCCTGGGGCAGAATGAAAGTGCATCGCGCCTATTCCGCCAAGGGGCATACCCCAACCTCATTCTGCGCGGGGCCGTGGAGGCCAAGGCGCTTCGCGGTTACGTTTCGGCCGCGCGTTTTTGCATTGCACCGATGGATGCGGCCCTTCGGGGAAATGCGATCTCGCACCACAAGGTATTCCAATACCTGGCCCAAGGGAAGGCCGTATTCTCCCCGGTCTTCTCGGAGTACACACCCATTTCCAGCCTTTTGTACATGGCGACCGGCCACGATGCCATCCTCTCCCAAATGGCCCGTTACCTTGAACGCGGCGAAGATCCCGGCCTGGAAGGGCAGCGCATAACATTTGCCCGCGGCCGCACTTACGATGCCTTGTGGGAGCGCATTGGTGCATTCCTGGACGGAATGGACGGTGCATGACCTTTCCGGTCGAAAAGGACACGCCATTCCTTCAAGGAGCCAGCTTGGCTCCGGCTATATTTGGCCGGAGCCCTTCCTTCGCCCCGAAGATGCAGAGACCGTTCCATGTGTTGCACACTTTTTCCAGCAACAGCAGTGTGCCCTACCTCACTTGGTTCACGGACCGTGCACAGCGGGAAGGAGCACCGCATTACTCCTTCCTGCTCATGACCAGGGAGCGGCCGGCGATGATCGACGAGATGGCCGCGCGCGGGTTCCCGGTGAAATGGCTCCGTTACGATGATCGGCGGCGCAAAAGCGGCATGCTCCGCGCCCTGCCCTGGTTCCTGGGCCACATGCGCAAACTGAAACCCGACATCGTGCACTGCAATCTTTTCGACGATAGTGTACCCGGCCTGCTTGCGGCCAAAATGGCCGGGGTGCGCGCGCGGGTGATCACGCGGCAGGATACAGGCTACCATTGGATGCACACGCCGAAATGGATGGCCTTCGACCGCATGAACGCGCGTGTGGCAACGGACATCATCAGCATCTCGCAGGAAGCGCGGGAATTCCTGATCGAAAAAGAAGGTGCACCGAAAGAAAAGATCAGGCTCGTGCACAACGGCATCCCGCCGGAGGTTTTCACCCGCCAAAAGCCGGAGACCATTGCCCGGCTGGCCGAACGCTTCGGCACGAAGGGCCGCTTCCCCGTGGTTGGCACCATTGCGCGTTTCATCCCGTGGAAGGGCTACGAGCAGATCACCGATGCCGCCAGCCTGGTCGTAAAGGAGCATCCCAAGGCCCTCTTCCTTTTCTGCGGCCGCGGCGATCAGCAGGAAGCCATACGGCAACGGGTGGCCAGCTTGGGCCTGCAGGACCATGTGGTGTTCACCGATTGGGTGGAACGCGGGGACATCCCATCGTTGTACGGGCTTATGGATGTCTATTTGCACGCCGCCGTGCTCGAACCTTTCGGTTTGGTCTATGCCGAGGCCATGATGAACGGCGTACCCGTTGTGAGCACACCTACCGGTGCGGCCCGTGATGCCATCCGGGACGGGGTCAATGGGATCCTTGCGGAGCGTGACGGCCAAGCATTGGCGCAAGGCGTGGCCAAACTCCTTTCCCTGGACCATAAGGCCATTGGCGAGGCAGGGCGGAAAACCGCGCTTGGGATGTATTCCTTCGACGTGATGTGGAACGGCACCATGGGCGTTTACGAACAGGCATTAAGCAGGAAACGATGAACCATCCGGAGGTAAGCGTGGTCATCCCTGCCTACAACCTTGAAAAATGGTTGGGCGATGCGGTCGGGTCCGTGTTGGCACAAACCTTCCAGAATTGGGAGCTGTTGATCGTGAATGATGGTTCCACTGACAACACCCTCGCCTTGGCGCACAGCTACAACGACCCCCGGATCCGTGTGATCGACCAGGCGAACGCCGGTGTAAGCGCGGCCAGGAATGCGGGCATAGCCGCGGCCAAGGGCACCTACGTCACCTTCTTGGATGCGGATGATGTGATGCTGCCGAACTGCCTGGAGGCCCGCGTGCAGAGCATGAAAAGCAATCCAACCGATTGGATGTACTGCGACATTGCGCTGACCGATGAGCACCTGAAGCCCAGCGGTGAAGTTTGGGTCGGTGTTGATTCCGATGTGCTTCGGACCTTGCTGTTCCAAAGAAAGCGGGCAGTGCCAGGCGCCGGAAGCAACGTAATGGCCCACCGCCGCTGCTTTGAGCAAGGCGCGCTGTTCGACGAACATCTATCAACCGCTGCCGACCAGGATTTCGCCATACAGCTTTCAAGGCGGTTCAGTTCCCACCGGTTGCCGGGCACATACAATTTGTACCGCATTTTACCCGGAAGCATGAGCAAGAACGTGGCCCTGTATGAACATGATGTCCTCCGCATGTTCAACAAGGCAGTGCAGGACGGCCTATTGGATGACCGGAAATTCAGGAACAAATGCCTGAGCAATGTTTATTGGGCCATTGGCGGAAGTTGGTGGCTTGTGGCCAAACGGCCTTTCAAGGCCATACCGTTCCTGTTGTACGCCATCATGCTGTGGCCCGGTGTTGTGATCAGGCCAGTTCGCAGAAGAATGCCAGGCATGCAATGACCGGTCCCGCTCCCCGCCGCTACACCTTTTCAGCTTTCCTGCTTTGAGCCTTGGCCGCGGCATAGTCTTCACCTTCCTTGCCCAAGCGCCCACCTTGGTCCTGTACTTCGTTTCCAGCGTTTTCATGACGCGGCTGTTGGGCGAGGCCGGCCGCGGGTCCTACACGCTGCTCCAAAGCCTGGTCGTTTTGCTGAGCATGCTGTTCGGCTTCAGCATGGCGCTGGGCATTACCTACCATACCGCCAAGGGAAGGGAATCGACCGTGCGGGTGGTGCGCATCGCCGCAACAGGCCTTTTGCTCAATATGGTCCTAGTGCCGCTGATGCTGGCACTGGTGTTCCTGGATCCGGCATTGAGGAATATTTTCCTGGATCCCGGCATCACGCATTGGGGCTACTACATGTATGTGCTCGTGGCGATCATCGCGGGCATGGTGAACGGGTACATCAGTTCCATTTTCCTCGGCTTGAAAAAGTTCCGGATCATCAACCGGCTCGGGATCTTCTTCGCAGGGCTGAATGCGGTGGGCATCTCGTTGCTGTACATGGCCAAGGAATCGTTTCCCGTTGAGCAGGCCCTGCCTTTGGTCCTCGCCATCAGCATTGCGTGCATCTTGATCATGACCCTGATCTGGTGCGTCTCCTACGCCCGTGAGGTGGGGATCATGCCCGTGCCCACATTCGACCTGGCCGTGCTGCGCCCATTTTTTGCATTTGTGCTCATCAATTACCTCAGCGACCTGATCAACTTGGTGAACTACAGGTTCGATGTATGGGTAGTGGGGAAATACGCGGGAACGGCGGAATTGGGCCTGTATGCCGTGGCTGTGGGCCTGGGGCAGTTGTTCTTCTATGTACCCGAACCTTTTTCACGCGTGGTGCAGCCTTACCTTTATGAAGGCCTGAACCCCGCGACGATCTCGAAGTACAAATTCATTTCCCGCGTGAATTTCACATTGGTGGCCGGGCTGTGCCTGGTGCTCGGCCTATCGGCCGCATGGGTGATACCCCTGTTGTACGGCGATGCTTTTCTTCCTTCTGCACCAACCTTGTACTGGCTGCTGCCCGGCATTGCATTCATCAGCAGTTCCAAACTGCTCACGCCGCTTATTATTCAGGGCGGGTTGATCCGTTTCAATCTCTACGCCACCTCCACCACGGCCGTTATCACCATCTTCTTGGACCTGGCCTTGGTGCCCATATATGGCATTAAAGGAGCGGCGCTGGCCAGCACGGTGGCCTATGGTTGCCTGCTGGCCTTCCAATGCGCTGTGGTAAAGGTGAAAATGAACATCCGCATCCACGATATCTTCATGGCCACCCCCGCCGACATCTGCAAAATGCGCCATTTGCTCAAGGACCGGATCCTCAAGCTACAACGATGACCCCGCCCAGCAACCCATACCCGCCCCCGCTGTCCATCGGTACCCCGTTGGTATCCATCATATTGCCCGTGTACAATGCCGAGCCTTACTTGGCGGAGTGCCTGCGTTCCGTACTGGCCCAAAGCTATCAGGCTTGGGAACTTCTCCTGGTGAACAATGGCAGCACGGACGGCAGTCTGGAGGTGGCGGCCCAATTCAAGGATCCGCGGATCACCATATTGCATGAAACGGTAAAGGGAGTCTCACGGGCGCGCAACAAAGGCCTGGCCCGCATGCAGGGTGAATTCTTCTGCCTGTTGGATGCGGATGACATCCTGCCTGAACATTCCCTCCGGCTTAGGCTTGACCTGTTCCGCCGGTACGCGGATGCCACCTTCGCCGATGGCGCCATGCGCGCATTCAACACACACAATGGCAAGGTGGAATGGGTGCGTTCGCCCTGGTACCACGGCCCCCCATTCGACGCCTTAATGCGCATGGACGGCTCCGTTTTTGCGGGTAATACCTGGATGGTCAAACGCTGCCCAGGTATTCAGTACCATCTACCGGAGCATATGGACCATTCCGAGGACCACGCTTTTTTCCTTAGCCTAAGCCGCCAGGGGGTTTATGTAAGCACGCCCCGGGTAGTATTGGAATACCGTACCGGGCATCGATCGGCGAACAGCAACCCGTTAAGCGGTCACCTGGGGTACGTTCAGCTGTTCGGATGGATGCAGCAATTACAGCCACCACCATCGCCGCGGCAATTGGATGTTGCCTGGAAACACCTGCGCCGCGTGATGTTCCGCGACTTGTTGAAAAGTGGCAGGCTTTGGCCTGCATTGAAGATCTGGCGCAAGCCCGCACCATTGGTCGAACAGCCCGGCCCCAAAGGGTAGGCCAACCCCATCACCGCCGCACGCTGTCGGTGGTCGCATCCGTGCCATACACGCTCCGGTACACTTCCTCGGCGATCTTGAAGTTTCGATGCTTTTCCGCGATGGGCCGCACCCGGTCGTAGATCTGGCGCGGGCTGCCTGATCTCAATAGGGCATCGATCTCTTGTACGGATCGCCGGTAAGCGTGCGGCTCCAACGCCTGGATCACGCTGCCGGTCCCCGTATCGGCAATGATGCCGGAATCATCCGAAATACCCGGCGTGATCACGACCGGAAGCCCCAGTGCCCAATATTCACCGTTCTTGATAGGCGTGCCGTAACGCCTGGAGGGCAGCGGTTTCATCGGGCATATCGCAAAATCCGCCACCCCCATATGATCGGGCACGTCCGCATGGCCAACGAACTGCTTGATGAAAATATCAGCCGGCACGGCCGAACCCGCGGCCCGCCGCTCCAGTTCCGCCTGCGTAATGGATGACAAGAGGACCACCCGGAAGCGTTCCCCCCAAAACCGATAGGCTTCATGGAAAAAGTCGAAAACCTCCTGCTCGAGGTAAAGCCCGCCGAATTTGCCGGCATATACACAGGAAACAGTATCATTCAACCGGTACTGTGCGACCAAGTCCGGACGCTTGCGGTTCCTCCAGGAAAACAGCTCCAGATCAACGCAGGCAGGCTTTGCGAAATGATGGTCCTTCGAAATGCCGTACCGCTGCCGTGCATAGGCGTGCATTGCCCCCACCGCATAGATCACCGTGCTTGCCCTTTTCAATTGCAGCCATTCCAAGGAAAAAAGGATAAGGAACGCGGGGCTCCACCTGTGCCACGTGCCCCCTTCCACCATGGGTTCCGCGTGGGGCTCGAAACTGTCCAGTACCAATGGGCGCCCGGTCAGCATGGAGAGCACGTACCCCATGCCGCCGGCCGGTGTGCACCACGCGTGCACTACATCCACTTTTTCCCTGCGGATAAGCTTGGCCAGCTGCCTGATGACCTTGAGCCACATGAAAACCGCCCGAAGGCCAAAAGGCCGATATTGGAAGCTGATGTGCTCAATGCCCCAAGCGGCCAACTGGTCAACCTCCGGCCTCGGGCTCTTGTCCAGCGTCACCAAAAAGATCCTGCTCCCCGGCGGCAGGTTGCGCGCCATGATCTTTACATACGGCAAGGTATAGGCCTGTATGAGCGCATCTTCGAAGGCCCAATAGGTGAGCACGAGGATATTCTTTGCGGTGGCCATGCTTCAAACGCCCAGGTTCATGCAGCGGTAGGCCTCCTTGGGCCGGACCAGGCGAGCCGGTAATTCGCCAAGTTGAAAGGCACGCCTCCTTGCCTTGCCTTGCGCCGTTCCCCATCAAGGAACAGAATGATGAAAAGGCCTCCGATATAAAACGGCATCATCGGTATCTTGAACCGTACCAAAGCCCCGAAATTGGGCGTGCTCACACCCACCACGAAGGCGAACAGCAACCCGAATGTCATGGACATCAGCAGCAGCGGATTGCTTCCGATGCAGCGCAAGGCGAATACAGGGCCAGCCCGAAGCAATACATACAGGGTCAATAACAGCACGAACAAATTCTCCAATCCGCTCAGGGCGATCACCGCATTCTTCGATTCCCATAAATAGGGCCTGAATAACGTGGCATTCACCGCTTGCGGGAATTTCATCAGCACGCTGCCCCAGCTCCCGTCCACTTCGCCGATATCGAACCGGTTATCGCTGTATGATTGGTTCGTGGTCATGTCGCTCTGGATGTTCGTCAGGCTATCCAAGGCCTCATCCAAGGCGAATTTGCCGAACAGGTCCCCCAGGCGCGTTAATACAAATGCGGACAAGCCGACAAGCGCTACGGTCATGAAAGGCAAAAGCACGAACCGCACCAATGCATTCCGGACCCCGACGATGCGCCTATGCAGCAGCCAAAGCATTGTGGCCGGTATAAGCACCATGAAAATGTACGGCTTGATCAGGATCATCACGTAAGCGCTGATCGCCATCAAGACCGAGCGGCTGACCTGGTTCCGGCGCTTGAAGAAAACCTCGTCCACGGCGTGTATCCAAACGCATGTGGCAGCGAAGGTCAGGGTGTCCTTCATAATGCCCGAGCCCCAGAACAATGCGGAGGGCATGAACAGGAATGCGACCGCCAGCTGGCCCTTGATCTGTGGAAAATAGCTGACGAACGTGCGGTAGGCCAACCAAACGCTCAAATAGGAAAGCGCAGCGAGGATCAATGTGCTGATCAAGTAGCTGTTGAATGTGACCAGGGCCAGGACACTGGACAATCTGACGATAGGGTTGGTGCGTGGATCGCTGAACACATACCAGTACGGTCGGGCATTCAATGGGGCATACGCATTGATCGCCTCCAACGAATTATCGCCGGTCACCAATTGCCGCAGGTATTCCAGTGGATCATGGAACAACAGTTGCTTCATGGCAACTCCACTATAAAAATACGACGTGGTGTCCCCACCACTGTAGTAGTAAAAGTAGATAATTGCAAAGAAGGTGCCGCCACATAACTTAAGCCAATATCCAACCAGGAAATACTTATACTCAGGGCTTAACTTAATGTTCAATCGCTTTATACGGGAATAGTATATGAACATAAAGATGGCGAATACGAACCCCATGGCATACTCCCAATACTGCAATTCGACAAATCCAAAATACTCATAGTACAGCGCAAGAATGTACATGCTCACTCCTCCATGTTATGCCGTCGGCCCTGGTCGTTCGGCCATGGCTGTTGACCTGCCACGGCTATCAAGGCCAAACTTACGATGGCCCGCATTGCCCAAGTAATATCCGGGTTCCAACATCGCGTAGGCCTTTGAATGGCGTATCTCCGTGAACAGGAACCGCGCCACGTGCGGTGCACCTATATTCGCCTTCCATGGCACCCGAGCCCGCCCGTCCATGCCCCCATTGCAAGGGCACTAGAAGATCGGCACTTGCGCAATTCCTCCCGGACCATCTAGTGAGGTGCAGGGACTGCAACCTGGTATTCACCGGACTGGAGCCTTCCATGGCCGAGCTGGACGCGTATTACAACAACTACCCGGCCGGTGAGGATACTTCTCCGCTTACGCTGCTGCGGTACGATGAATTATTGGACCGGTTCAAGAAGTACCGTGCGGGCGGAAGCATGCTCGATGTCGGCTGCGGCGGAGGGCATTTTTTGGCGCAAGCAGCAAAGCATGGCTGGCGGATACAAGGAACCGAAACCGGGCAACGACAGTTGGCGGCATGCCGGGCGAAGGGAGTCCCCGTGATCGCTGGGCCCCTTAACATAGAGGACCACCCGGCCGAGGGCTATGACGTGATCTGCTCATTTGAAGTGATCGAGCATGTGACCCACCCGGCCGAGGAAATCGGGAAAATGGTGGCGCTGTTGCGCCCGGGGGGCCTGCTTTACGTGACCACGCCGAATTTCAATTGCCTCGCACGCAGGCTTGACCCTACCAACTGGAGCGTGGCGAATTACCCCGAGCATTTGAACTATTTCACCCCGGCTACCCTGCACAGGCTGCTGCATGGCCAAGGCTTGCACAAAAAGTGGCTGGTGACCACCGGTTTCAGTGTATCCCGCTGGAAGGCCAAAGGTGCATCGACGAAAGAAGAGCGGGACGCGGCCAAGCAATATCAGGAAGCATTGCGCTCAAGCCTGGAGAGCAAATGGCACCTGAAGCTTGCCAAGCGCTTGGCCAACACGGCATTGAACGGGTTGGAATTGGGGGACAGCATGAAGGCGGGTTATGTGAAGCCGCCCGCAGTAAATGGCAACCTACAGCATGGCCGCTAGGGTCAGGCCGCCTCTCACTTTCCTCACGCTCAGCGTGCTGTTGTACATACTGGTGATCTACGCCTTGTCCGCCATCAGGTTGAACCAGGTGCCGTTGATCTACCGCACGGCGAATTATTACGCGATCCCCGGCGGCATCTCCTGGGAACAATTCCGGGAGTTTGACCCTGATAAAAAGTACGATGTGGTGGTGCTGGGCTCGTCCCATGCCTACCGGGGATATGACCCGGCAGTTTTCCTGGCGCGCGGACATGAGGCCTTCAACCTCGGCAGCAGTTCCCAAACACCGTTGAACAGCTATTGGCTGATCAATGGAATGCTGGACAGCAGCAATACCGGACTGGTGGTGCTGGATGTTTACGATACGGCCCTGGTGATCAGCGGGCTGGAATGCACCATGGAACTGACGCAGAACATTGTTGACCACAAGGCCGCCATGGGCATGGCATGGTCGCAGCGTGACCTGCGGGCGTTGAACATGATCGCGGTGCGTTTCGCCACGGACCGCTCAGCGCCCTACTCAACCGACACCATGCACAGCGGGCGTGGCTTTGCGCCGCACTTGGACAGTATCAAGACCGCGCCTCCCCCAAGCACCGGCCAACCGGCCATGCTGCTCGGGCGCCAGAAATACTTCATCGGCCAGATCATTGACCTCTGCAGGCAACGGGGGATCAAACTTGTATTTGCCAGCCACTATGCCCGGCGCAATTTGCAGGGGCCGTTCCATGTGCCGCTGGTCCATTTCATGGACAGCCTGCAGCGCGCAACGGGCATCCCTTTCCTGGATTACACCGACGCTGCCGGTATCGACCAGGAAAACTGGTTTGCCGATGCCAACCACTTAAACCTGACCGGTGCCCGGATATTCACTGCCCAACTGATCGATTCCCTCGAAAGCATGGGCCTGTTGACCCAAGGTAACGAACGTCATGCACAAGCCGGCCGGTGGCTTCCTCACCCATGATGGTAGCCCGTGCCCCGCAAAATGCTGAAGGCCCGGTAGAGCTGCTCGGCGAAGAGCACGCGCACCAATTGGTGGGGGAAGACCATGGGCGAGAGTGATAGCACGAGGTCGGCGCGTTGCCGCACTTCGTCGGTGAGGCCGTATGCGCCGCCGATCACGAACGCCAGGCCGCGGGTGCCTTGGTCGCGCCAACTGCCAATGCGCGCGGCGAAGGCCGGGCTGGTGAGCAGCTGGCCGCGCTCGTCGAGCACCACAAGTTTTTCGCCGGGCTTCAGTGCTTCCAGGATGCGGGCGCTTTCGGTGCGCTGTTGCCATTCGGGTTCGCCGCGGCCGGCATCGGGCAGCACCACCTCGTCCAGCTTGGCCATGCGGCGTATGCGCGTGAGATAGTGCGCAAGCCCGTCCGCCACATGGCCGCGTTCGCTCCGCCCCACCAGGATCAACCGCAGGTGCATGCCGTTCGGCACGTTGTTGGTAACTCTTTCATTCCGCCGGGCCAAATGTGGCCCGTTCTTTGCAAAATTGCAGCATCATGCGTCCTGTTTTCATGATCAAAACCCTGTTGCTGGGCCTGTTCACCATAGCCACCATGGGCCTGCACGCCCAAAAGGAGGTGAAGGACCAGGTAGTGGCGGCCTTGGGCAGCGGCAACGCCGGCAACGTGGCCAAGTACATGGTGGGCAACGTGGACCTTACCCTGCCCAATGCCAGCGATTTCTACAGCAAGGCCCAGGCCGAGCAGATCCTGCGCAAGTTCTTCGAGGAGCATGGGGCCAAGGGAATGGTGATCGCGCACGAGGGCACCAACCGCACCGGTGACTGTTATTACATTGGCGACCTGACCACCGGCAAGGGCGACTTCCGGGTGACCTTTTTCCTGAAGAAGGGAGGCGAGGGTTACCAAGTAAAACAGTTGCGCATCGAGGCCGGGAAGTCGGACCGTTGATGCTGCCACCCGGAACCGAACAGATCATCGATCGTGCCTTTGCCGAGGACATCGGCGATGGCGACCATACCTCTTTGGCCACCATACCTGCCGGGGCGAAGGGTGCCGCACATTTGTTGGTGAAGGCCACCGGCGTGCTTGCGGGCGTGGAATTGGCGCTGGCCATATGCCGGCGCACCGATGAGGGCCTGAATTTGCGCCCGTTGCTGCTGGACGGTGCGCGGATCGCGCCGGGCGACGTGGCCTTCACCCTGAATGGGTCCTCGCGCAGCATTCTGCTGGTGGAACGGGTGCTCCTGAATTTCATGCAGCGCATGAGCGGCATCGCCACGCTTACCCGCGCCTTTGCGGATGCGGTTGAAGGCACCGGCTGTCGCGTGCTGGACACCCGCAAGACCACACCGGGCCTGCGCCCCGTGGAAAAATGGGCAGTGCGCATCGGCGGCGGCACAAACCACCGCTTCGGCCTGTTCGATATGATCATGATCAAGGACAACCATGCCGACTTCGCGGGCGGCATACCACAGGCCATTGAGCGGACCAAGGCCTACCTGCGCGAGAACGGTAAACAGATCCCTATCGAAGTGGAGACGCGCAACCTGCTGGAGGTGGAGCAAGTGCTTTCCGCGGGGGGCGTGCAACGGATCATGCTGGATAATTTCAGCCTTGCCGACCTGCGGCGCGCCGTGAAGCTGATCAACAAACGGCACGAGACCGAGGCCAGCGGCGGCATCACCCTGGAAACGGCGCGGGCGCATGCCGAATGCGGGGTGGACTTCATTTCGGTGGGCGCGCTCACCCATTCGGCCATCAGCTTGGACCTTAGCCTGAAAGCGATGGGTTGATGGCGTCGAAGCTGGTGCGCAAGATCATTTTCTCCAGGCCGGTGCGCAACACTATTGCGGTGCTGCAAAAGATCGTGCTGCCCGGTTTCGGCGGCTTCAGCGTGTACCACGTATCCCGCTTTTTCTTCACCGCACTGTTCCAGGGCAACCTGGCCAACCGCGCCGCGGCCATTGCCTACCGGTTGTTCATGGCCTTCTTCCCCGCCATCATCGTGCTGCTTACCCTGATCCCCTTCATACCGGTGCCCGATTTCCAGGTGAAGCTGCTCGGCGCTTTCCGCACCATGCTCCCGGGCGAGGTGTACCACTTCATAGAGGACCTGCTGCATGACCTGGTGCTGCGCAAGCACAGCACCCTGCTGAGCGTGAGCTTCGTGTTCGGCCTGTTCCTGGCCAGCAATAGCATGAACGCCATTTTGCAGGGCTTCCGCCACAGCACCTATGTGCGCCAGTGGTACAAGCCATGGAAGCAACGGTTGATCAGCCTGCTGCTCATGCTGCTGCTTACGCTGCTGGCCGTGGTGGCCACGGCCTTGATCACCGCCGGCTCGTGGGGCAGCTCGCTGCTGCACCACGGCGAGGACCGCTTCCATTTCCTCGAAAGCCTGGGTTTCGGCATCATCCGCTGGACCGTGTCGGTGATGTTGGTGCTGGTGGCCATTTCGCTGCTGTACCATGCCGGCACGCCCGGTAAAAGGCGGTTCCAATTGTTCACCCCGGGCGCGGTGCTGGCCATCGTGCTTATTTTCCTGCTCAGCCGCGCATTGGCGTACGTGTTCACCAACGTTACCGATTACAACGCGCTGTACGGCTCGATCGGCGTGATCATCGCCGTGCAGCTCTGGATCTACCTCAACATGCTGGTGGTGCTGATCGGTTATGAGCTCAACTCCAGCATTGCACAGGCCCGCGCCGAGCATAGCAAGGGCCTGAAGCACATGGAACATTGAAGCGCCAGCCGCGCCCGGAACGGTATCTTTCGCACCCGGCCCAAGCCGGCCGTGCGTGAAACATGAGGCCGATACCGTTAGCGTTCTGCATCCTTGCCACCTGCTCCACCTTCGCCCAAACGGGCACTTTCCGCAGCGCGGAAAACCCGTATTACTGGAAAAATCACCTGCCCTACCCGGGTTATTGGCAACAGGACGTGCACTACGACATGCACGCCAAACTTGATGAGGTGAACGACCTGATCGAGGGCGGGGTGGAACTAACCTACTGGAACAACTCGCCGGACACCCTGCGCGAGGCGTTCTTCCACCTGTACGCCAACGCTGCCCGCAAGGACAGCTACCGCAGCTCCCTGCTCGGCGAGGGGCACCGCCTTTACGGCGACCACAATGGGATAGAGGTGAAAACGATGAACGTGGACGGCCGCGCCGCCGACATGGAAGTGGACAACACCATCATGCGCGTGAAGCTGCCCAAGGAAATCCTGCCGGGGGGCCAGGCGGTGTTCCGCTACACGTTCACCACGCACTACGGCGGAATGGGGCGCATGAAAACCTACAACCACTGGGGTTTCAAGCACTTCAACGGCACCCAGTGGTACCCGCGGATCAGCGTGTACGACCGCAAGGCCGGTTGGGACACCCAACAGCACCTGGGCCATGAATACTACGGCAACTTCGGTTCCTTCGCCGTGGCGCTGGACATGCCCAACGACATGGTGGTGGAGGCCACCGGCCTGCTGCAAAACCCGGACGAGGTGATGCCCGCCGAACTGCGGCGCCGGCTGGACCTGGCCAACTTCAAGGACAAACCCTGGAACGAGGCGCCCAGCGTTGTTACCCCGTACAAGCCCGGCGAGCGCAAGCTGTGGCGCTACGCGGCCAACAACGTCCATGATTTCGCCTTTACCGCCGACCCCACCTACCGGATCGGGGAAACGGAGTGGAACGGCGTGAAATGCATTGCGGTGGCCTGCGAGCCACGCGCCAGCCGTTGGCAGAATGCAGCCGGCTATGCCGCCAAATGCGTGGAAGCGCTGAGCACCATCGCAGGCCCGTACGCCTGGCCCAAGATCGTTGTGGCCGATGCGCGCGACGGCATGGAATACCCCATGCTTACGCTGGACGGCGGCTGGGACCCCAACTACCGCACCCTTTTCATGCACGAGGTGGCCCACAGCTGGTTTTACGGCATGGTGGCCAACAATGAAACCTACCGCGCCATGCTGGACGAGGGTTTCACGCAGTTCATTGAAACCCTGGGCATGGAAATGGTGGACGGCGACACCCTGGTGCGCGAACCCGCCAACACCGCGTATGAGCGAAGGTGGACCACGCCCGCATTGGCCCGCGACCGGCTCGCCTTCAACAGCTACGCGTACGCCGCCGTGCGCGATGAACTGCCACCGGTGAATGTGCACAGCGACGAATACTCCCGGCAGCCCACCGGCTACCGCATGGTGTACTACAAAACGGCCACCATGCTCTTCAACCTGCAGTACGTGCTGGGCGACGAACTCTTCAGCAGCGCGCTGAAGCACTACTTCAACCAGTGGAAGTTCAAGCACCCGTACATGGAGGACATGCGCCAGAGCTTCATCGACCACACCAGGACCGACCTGAACTGGTTCTTCGACCAATGGATCGACACGGGCAAGCGCATCGACTACGCCGTGAAAGGTGTGAAAAACCGCAAGGCCGACAGCGGCCAGGTGATCCATTTCCGCCGGAAGGGCGAGGCCCAGATGCCCCTTGACTTCACGGTGGTGGCCAACGATGGCAGGCAGTACGCGTTCCACATCCCCAACACCTGGTTCGTGAAAAAGACCAGCGGCACCGTGCTGCCGCGCTGGATCGGCTTCGATGAGGTGCAACGGGACTACCATGCCACGGTGAACATCCCTTCCGGCATCGCCGACGTGCGCATTGACACCACCTACCGCCTGGCCGATGCCAACATGCTCGACAACAGCCTGCGCTTCCCGCTTTCCAGCACCTTCGACAGTTACGTGTACAACCCGCCCGACCGGCGCACCTATGAGGGCTTTGTGCGGCCCGACCTGTGGTACAACGGCTTCGATGGCGCCAAGGTGGGCGTACACTTCAACGGCAATTACATGCAGTACAAGCATAGGCTCTGGTTCACTGCATGGCTCAACACCGGGCTGGGGCAAAACCTGCCCGACGGGAAGGTGCACACCAACTACCAGCCCATCAATTTCAACTTCAGTTACGAGAACGGCACCGGCCAATTGCTGAATGGCTCCAGTGTGCGCGTGGCCGCCCGCCTGCTGGACGGCCTAGAGCAGTACGAGGGCGGTTTCCGGTGGGACATTCCCTTCACGCGCACCTCGCTGTGGACCAATCTGAAATTCATGCTGCGCCGCGATAGCACCGCCCTCACCTACCTCATTTACCCCGGCCTGTGGGAACCGGGCGCGCTGAACAGCACCTGGAACACCGGGATTACCCATGGTTACAGCTACGGCCTGGGGCAAGGCGCGCTTGAGCTGGTGCTGCGCAGCGCCGCCGTTGGCGCGGTGCACCCCTTCGGGCAGGTGGCCGCCACGGCCACCAACGAGACCCGTTTGGGCCGGCTTGCCCTGCGCACGCGCGCCTTCGCACAATACGGTACCGGCAACACGCCGCGCGAAAGCCAACTCTACCTCGCCGGGGCCTCGCCGGAGGAAATGATGGACAACAAATACGTGCGCAGCATCGGCTTTGTGCCCTTCGACTGGATGGGCCACGGGGCCGGCCCCAACCATTTCCAACATGGCGGGGGGCTGGGACTGCGCGGTTACGCAGGCTACCTGGCCCCCACGGCGGTGCCGGGCGGCACCGTGCATGCCCATGCGGGTAACACCGGTGCCGCACTGAACGGCGAACTTGAGCTGAGCGGGCTCGCCCGGTTCAGGCCGGGCAAGCTGGCCGAATACCTGAAATTGGACATTTACCTTTTCGGTGACGTAGGCACCATGGGCTACCGCACAACAACCGACCTCGGCACGCCGGAGATCAAGCTTACCCGACCCCGCGCCGATGCGGGCGTGGGCACCGCGCTCACCATCCGCAAGTTCGGCCCCTTCTCCGGCCTGAAGCCACTTACACTGCGGTTCGACATGCCGCTTTTGCTCTCCAACATTCCCGCAAGCGAAACCGAACATGCGGCGTTCCGCTGGGTGGTGGGAGTGGGAAGGAGTTTTTGAATGAATATCATTACACGGGCACTTAACAACCAAGTTACCTGCTCCATCAGGCTTTCTTCTCCAGCGCCTGCCGTGTAGAGCTTTTCTGATCCATCTGACAGCACAAAATATGAGCGGACCTATCAGCGACTGGTACGATGAATTCGTATCCCACCAGCAACAAACGGGCATCAACATCCGGCACCGCACCATACTTCGTGACGCCAAGCGCGCTGGACTTCGCAATGGCATGCAGGTGCTGGAGATCGGTTGCGGTATCGGCACGCTGACCACCTTGCTGGCCAAGGCCAACCCGGCAGGAAACGTGCTGGCCGTCGACATTAGTCCAAAGAGCATCGAGCTTGCCCGCAGGAATCTGGCCAGCCGGAAGCACGTGCGCTTCCTGGTGAGCGACATGAGCAATTTCAAAGTGAACGAGCGGTTCGATATGGCGGTGCTGCCCGATGTGATCGAGCACATTCCCGTGGAACAACACCCGGCATTGTTCGCCACCATTGCAGCGCATCTTACCGCCGACGGACGGGTGCTGATCAATGTGCCCAACGCCCAGCTGTTGGAATACCTGCACAAGCACTCCCCCCAAACGTTGCAGGTGATCGACCAGCCGATCCATTTGGACCAGTTGCTGCAAGTGGCCTACGGAAAAGGCTTGGTGTTGGAAAAGATGCACGGCTACGGGCTTCAATACAACCTGCCCGAATACACCTCCTTGGTATTCCGCCGCTCCTATACCCTCACGGAATTGCCGGCCAAATCAAAGATCCGTCGGGTGCTCGACGAGCTTCAATCGCGCTTTTATGTCTGGCCATGAACAAGCCCGTGTTGCTGCATGTGCACCCTGGCCATAGTTCTTTCGTGGTGAAGGACGCGCGATTGTTGTCGGGGGCATTCGAGGTACGCGACCTGCCGCTGATCTGGCGCAAAAAAGCGCACCTTCCCTTCCTCTTGGTTCGGCAAGCATTCCAATTGCTTTCCGGCCCACGATGGCAGGCCGTGGTCGTTCAATTCGCGGGCTATCATTCCGTGCTGCCCGCGCTTTGGGCCCGCATGCTGGGGAGGCCCTGCTTCATTGTTGCAGGCGGAACAGATTGCGTTTCCTTCCCCAAGCTGAGGTACGGGAACTTCTCAATGGAGCCTTTAGCGGCCATGACACGGCTCAGTTTCCGGCTTTGCTCCCACATCCTGCCTGTGCATTTGTCCTTGATCCGCTCCAGGAATACCTTCCAACGCCATGGGCCGGTTGAGCAAGGGGTGCTTTCCTTCATGCCTCACTTGCGCAAACCCGTCATTGAGATTTACAACGGCTATGATCCCGCCAAATGGCCGCTCTCCCAAAACACGGACCGGGCGATCGATGTGTTGACGGTATGCACCGCCGATCGCCGGCCAACAACGCTCGAACTGAAGGGCGTTACCCTGCTGATTGAAATGGCCAAGTTGCGCCCGGAATTGCGCTTTTGCGTGCTGGGTGCCGAAAGACCAAACTTCGTCGTCCTGCCGGCGAACGTGGAATTCCGTCCCCCCGTGGACAATCATGATCTTCCACGGATCTACGGCAGTGCAAAAGTGTATGCCCAACTTTCCATTTCGGAAGGCTTTCCCAATGCGCTGTGCGAGGCCATGCTATGCGGCTGCACCCCGCTGGTTTCCGCCGTGGCAGCCATGCCCATGATCGTTGGCGATGCGGGGGTAGTGCTGGGCAACCAAGACCCGGAGAAAGCTGCCGAGCACTTGGACCTGGCACTTGCAAAGGCCGCCAGGGGGCCGGACACAGCCGCACGGGCACGCATCGCCTCGCACTTCACCGAATCGATGCGGCAGGAAAAACTCATCCATACCATCCGTACGATCCTTGCAAGGAAGTAGATCGGGCGCGGTCACTTGAATTTCGATCACCGCGATATGCGCGTGACCTTTCTTAACTGGCCGCCCAACTCCGGCGCGATGCCGAGCACCTGTACCAGCCCCCAATACAGCACCGCCAACAGACTTGAGCGCCACGCGATATCCAGCACGGGTGGCCCATAATGCGGAACGAACCAGAAGGCCACCACTACGGCCAGCAGTACCGCCAAGGCGCGCGCGGTCATGCCATCGAACGGCCAGAACCCGAATTTGCGATGGAGGAAGATCACGCGCCACACCACTACGATCACTACGGATACGAAGGTGCTCCACGCCACACCGATGATGCCCCACCAGAGCAGGAACAGGTAATCCAGAACGATGTTCAACACCAGGTATACCGCGCCGCTCACCGCATCGAACCAATAGCTGCGCGACGTGCTGATGATGCCCGCGCTCAAGCCGGTGGACAGGTTGATCACTTGGGCAATGCCCAGCACGTACATCACCGGCTTGCCGACCGCATATTCCGGTTTCAGAAAGGTGAAGAGCGGATCCGCATTGATCCAAAGGCAGAGGAAGATGAAAGCCGACACCACCAGTTGGATGCTCGATGTGCGGTTGTAGAGCATCTTGATCTTGGCCTGATCACGCCTCCGCCAAGCTTCGGCCAGCAACGGCATGGTGGGCTGCAGCAGGGCGCGCGAGGGAATGGTGATCACACTGGCCAGGAACATGGCCACGGCGTAATAGGCTACGTAGGAAAGGCCGTCGTGCAGCATCGCCCCCACCATCACCTGGTCGATGTTGCCCACGGCAATGCCCGCAACGCCGCTGGCAAAGGTGACCACACTGTAGCGCACCATGCTCCTGCGCATGCGCTTGCCCAGCCGCATGCGGCCAAGGCCCAGCCTGAACTCTCCGGCACTCCACAGATCGAACAGCAGCACGCCCGTGGTAAGGACGAAGGTGGCCACGTACAGCCACAGGAACAGCGTGAAGCCCATGTCCCACAACGCGTATGCTGCTATCAGCGCCGTTTGCAGCACGCGCAACAGGAATTCGCGAGCAAAGACGGGAGCGATGCTGCGGTGTACCGAGCGGCTGAACCCACGCAGCACCAACAACCACACTTCGGCCATCACCAACGGCAGCACCAACATGCCGTAGCGCTGGTACAGGCCGCTGCTGTCGTTGAACCACAGTGTGAAGCGATGGTGGAACACGGCAAGCACCAGCATGGCAAAGAGACCGCCCACGGTGGCTACGCCGAGAATAAGACCGAAGAAGCCGCGGTGGCCATTGGCCCTGTCGCGGAAGTAGGGGAAATAGCGGATCACGGTGCCTTCCCCCCCGAGGTGGGCCACCTGCGCCGCCACCACGGAAATGCTCACCAACAGGCGCGTGAGGCCGAACTCATCGGGGGTGAGCAGGCGCGGAAAAAGCAGTGCCATGTTCACGAAGCCCAAACCCATGCCCACTATGGTGAGCAGGGTGTTCCAGGTGGCTTGGCGTGCTACGATGCCCATACCGGACGCAAGATGGGAAAACCCTGGCCGGGTGCCGAAGGACGCGGAGCTGTGCTGATCCGTGCCGGAGAAAGGGCAATGCGCACGCCCATGTTACAACGCGTTCAGCACCTGCACCACCTGTTCGCAAGTGGCGGCACGGGACCACCGAGGGTCCGGCTCCGAGGACGGTGCGGAGAACAAGGCCTTGATCCGGTCGCGTTGTGCCATCAAGTTGGGCCGATCGATCACGGTGTGCGGTGCTTTGTTCAATACTTTGGACACATCTCCCTCCACAGGCCCCACGCACATGATCGGCCGCCCGGTGCTGACATATTCAAAAAGCTTCCCCGGCAGGATGCCCATGAGGTTGGGCGTATCATTCACCAGCAGCAGCAGTACGCGTGCGCGCTGCATGTGGCGCATGGCCTCTTCATGTGTTACGCGGCCGGTGCGTTCCAACTGTGCCCCCAGCCCGGCTTCCGCCACGCTTTGCGCAATGGTGTGGTCCACCGGGCCCACGAAGCGCAGCTTGAGCTTCTCAGCAAAAGTGGGGTCTTCATCGCAGAGCTTCCCCAAGGCTTTCCACAGTTCCGGCGCGTTGCGGGTGGGCGACAGCGAGCCGATGTGTACCAAGCTGAATGCATCGTCCACCGGCTCCGGCGGTGAGGGCAGATCATCTGGATCGTATCCGTTGGTGATCACTTCCACGTTCGATGCACCCAATTTCCGCAGGTCCTCCGCCCAATGCCAGGAAACGGTGATCACCCGGTCCGCCTCCCGCAGCACCTCCCCTTCCAAGCGCTTGTGCTTCGCATCGGCCCAGCGTGTCAGCTTCAATTGCGCATAGAAATCGATATCCGTCCATGGGTCGCGGAAGTCGGCCACCCACTTTACGCCCAGGGCACGTTTCAATCCCAGTCCGATCAGGTGCATGCTGTGCGGCGGCCCGGTGGTGATGATGGCATCCACGGGGTTCTTCCCCAGATATTCCTTGAGAAACTTCACCGACGGCCGAACCCACCAAACGCGGGCATCGGGGATGAAGAAGTTGCTGCGCACCCATAGCGCGAAGTCCTCTTTCCAGCCACCCTGCTTCTTCTCATTCAAAAAACCCACCTGCACCTTTTCTTTGATGCTACGACCGGTGAAGCGCTTGTACAGGTTGAACGGTTCGGTGATCGGCCGCTTCACCACTTCAATGTCGCTGCGCACGTCCTTCAGCAGGCCGGGATCATCCGCGATCACTTCCGGATTTGAGGGTGTATAGATCACCGGCTGCCAACCGTGATCAGGCAACAGCTTGCTCAGTTTTAACCAGCGGTACACCCCAGCCCCGCCGTTGGGCGGCCAGTAGTAGGTGATGATGAGGACGCGGCGCATGTTGATCGGGCGACCAGAAGATCAGATAATGGTATGCCTTTTCCTGATATCTCTCAAGCTCAAGACCAAGGGACTCAAGACTAACGGACTAACAGACTCAAGACTAAAGGACTCAAGACTCAAAACCACCGGACTTAAAACCTCTCTTCACCTCCCGGCCAACGGCCAGCAATACTAGCAACAGCAAGAGGAAGGAACTGACCGAAGCGATAGTCCCGCCCACGTTGTAGGCCCTGCTTTCGATGTAGAACCGCACGGTGTGCTCGCCGGCTGGCACCTTCATGGCGCGTAACACGTAGTCGGCACGGACATAGGGTGCGGGTTTGCCGTCGATCTCCGCCACCCAATCCGGGCCATACCAGATCTCACTGAACACCACCACGCCGCCGTTGGCACTGTTCACCTTGTAGGTAAGGGCGTTGGTGCGGTATTCGGCCAGTTCCACCTTGGCCCCGGGATCGGGCATGGCTGCACCGGCCACTTCACCGTACATGCGCGCATCCACCAGGGCGGTGCGCCGCGGATCGATGGTGCCCAACGTCATAATCTCCTCATCCGCGTTCTTCACTTCGCGCACCTCATCCACGAACCAGGCGGAGCCCAGCGCGTGACCGTTGCGGATGGGCGCACGGTCGTCGGCATAGATGATGTACTTCGCATTGAGCATGTTCAGCACCGGCTGCCGGGCCAGCACACTGTCGATGCCTTGGGGGGTGGCGCCCTCACCGAAGGCCGCGATCACGCTGGCCATTTCGGGTGCGATGTGAAAGTCGATCAGCTCCTGGTAGCGCTTCAGCTTGGCACCATGGTAACCGCCGATGCTGCGATGGAAGTAGCTCTCACGCGTGCTTTGGAAGGGGTTGCGCAAGGCCAGCACCCGGAAATCGGTGGTGCGCCGCAGGCTGGCGAAGCGGGTGTACACCTCATCATCCTTGCTTACCAGGCGCTGCGATCCCGTGAGCTTGGCCTTCGCCTGCTTCAACCGGGCAAGCGCTTGTTCGGCATCGGCCACGGTGGCGGCATTGGATTCAGCCTGCAGGATGGCCATGTCGGCGGGCTGCGGCTTGTATGGGCGGTCGCTCGCGTTGCGGTCCTCCCAGCCGATGTACTGCCCCTTGCTGTTCTTTTCGTTGTTCACCCACCGGCGGTCCACATTCCACAGGTCGATCAACACCAGCAACCCGATGCCAGCGAAGAGCATGGCGGGTCTGATCTTGCTGCGGCCATAGGCGAACAGCAATGCGGCCCCGGCCAGCACAAATGCGAAGCTGCGCCAGGCATCGGCGCTCACCACGCCCGTTCGCAGCGCCTTCAGGTTGTCGATGTACTGTTGCGTGCCCGGCCCATCCGTTGCCATTTGGTTGTTCAGGTGGGCCATTTCATTCTGGCTGAAGAAGGAAAGGAGGCTTCCGGGCAGCAGGGCCAGCAACAGCAGCAGCAACCCCAGCGCACCGGCGCCGATGAGGAAGCGCTTTTCCACGGAACGGTCCCAGCCGCCCTGCTGCACCATGCGTTGCAGGTAGAGCACGGCCAGCACGGGCGCGGCCAGCTCCACGATCACCAGGATGATGGTGACCGCGCGGAACTTGTTGTAGCCGGGCACATGGTCGAGGAAGAAATCGGTGAGCGGCATGAAGTTGTGCCCCCAGCTGAGCAGCAGGGTGAGCACGATGGCGGCGTACAGGGCATAGGCGAGCGTATCGCGCCACAGGAAAATGCCCGCCAGCAGGTAGGCGATCAGCAACAGGCCCACCAGCAGCGGGTTGCCGAGCTGCGCCATGAGGATCACCACCGGCACGGCGGCCAGCATCCACCAGCGCGCCCTGGCCCCGGCCTGCAGCAGCAGCAGCAACATGAGCAGGACCACCACCGCGCCCACATACACCGGGCCGCTGGTGAAGTCCTGGTCGCCCCAGTAGTTGTTCACGTAGCCCCCGCCCTGGTAAATGTCCAGCACGGCCTTGCGGAAGCCGGGGTCGGGTATGGCGGCGAGGTCTTCCTGGGTTTGTACCAGTGAGCCGGAGGCACCGCCCTTGGCGTTGGGCACCAGCAGGGTGAGGCTTTCCTCCTTGCCATAGCTCCAGCGGGTCACGTAATCGCGGTCCAGGCCGCTGGTCTTGTTCGCCAGGTCCGGTTGCCCCTGCGCATTCACGGTCAGCTCGCTCTTGCCACGGATGGTGTACTTGCCGTACTCCCAGGTGCTCCACAACAGGCCAAGGTTGCACAACAGGGCGAGGGCCACGCCCACCAGGGCCAATGCAGCCCGGCCAACGAAGTCGGGCATGTGCTTTTCGCGTATGGCGCGCCACAATTCCGCCAGGCCGAACAGCAGGAGCAGCATGGCCAGATAGTAGGTGACCTGCAGGTGGTTGGCATTCACCTGCAAGGCGAGGAAGAGCGCGAACAGTGCGGCACCCGGCCATTTGCGGCCGTTCAGCAGCACGTACAACCCGCCCAGTACCATGGGCATGTAGCCTATGGCGGTGGCCTTGCTGTTATGCCCGGCCTCGATGATGATGAGGAAATACGATGAAAAGGCATAGGCCACGGCGCCCACGGCGGCCAACCACGGGTTCACCCGCAGGCACAGCAGCAGGATGAACATGCCGGTGAGGTAGAGGAAGATGAACGATGCCGGGCGCGGCAGGAAGCCATGGAGCACCGCATCCACCCATTTGAGCGCGTTGGCGGGCCACAGCACGCCGATCTGGTATGCCGGCATGCCGCCGAACATGCTGCCGGTCCACAAGGGTTCATCGCCGTTGTAGGCCTCGCGGTGCTCAGCCATTTCCTGGGCCATGCCCTTGTACTGCATGATGTCGTGCTGCTTCAGCCGCATGCCCTCCAGCACGGGGCTGAAGTACACCAGTGAAAGCGCGAAGAACAATGCGATGGCCGCCAGTACCGGCAGCCATTTCTTCCAGGTGGGGGAATTCATCAATGCTCGGGTTTGTCCTTGATCACTTCAAAATCGGCATCCTCGGCGTTGGGGGGCGGCTTGCCGTGTTGCACCTCCTCGATCCGCTCTATGCGCAGCTCGCCCTTGGCCCGCGGCCGATCGTGTGTCCAGTGCATGGGGCCGCCGCGCTGTTGCCGGTTAGCCTTTACACGCATCCAAATGCGCAATACCTGCCACACGATCAGCAGGATAAGGATCGTTCGCAAGGTACCGTTGGCCGAAAGCAGGATCATCGCCGCGAATGTAGGGGCGCGGCACGCGTCGGCCTGCCGGGGTGGCGCCTTCGCGCGTGGGTAACCCTGCACCGGCCCCATCCCTTCCGGGCAGTGCGTTTATTGCACCGCCGTCGCGCCACCTTGCCGCCATTGCGTGTTGCACCGTTCGCATGACGTTCATTTCCAATGGCTTAAATTCGCGCCCCGTTTCGCTTCCGGCACGGTATTTCCTCCCTTTCACTTATGTCAACCTTCGCATCGCTCGGCATTCGGGCCGAGATCTTGCACGCCCTCGAGGCCCTGGGCTTCGAGAAACCCACGCCGGTACAGGAAAAAACCATCCCGTTGCTGCGGCAAGGCACCGGTGACATGGTGGCCCTGGCCCAGACCGGCACGGGCAAAACGGCCGCATTCGGCATACCCCTGCTGGAGCGGATGGACCCGGAGAACAGGGTGGTGCAATGCTTGGTGCTGGCCCCCACCCGCGAGCTGTGCGTGCAGATCAGTCGCGACCTGGGGCTGTACGGCGCCCAGCTGCCGGGCCTGAAAGTGGTGCCGGTTTACGGCGGGGCGAACATCCGGGAGCAGATCCGCGGCATCAAGCACGGCGCGAACGCGGTAGTGGCCACGCCCGGCCGCTTGATCGACCTGTTGGAGCGCGGCGCCGTGGAGCTTGGCCATGTGCACACCGTGGTGCTTGACGAAGCCGATGAGATGCTGAACATGGGCTTCCAGGAGGACATCGACCAGATCCTGGGGCACACGCCCGCTGAAAAGCGCACCTGGCTTTTCAGCGCCACCATGAACCCCGACATACGCCGCATTGCCATGCGGTACATGCACGATGCCCAAGAGGTGAACGTGGCCGGCACCGCACGTTCCAACGAGGGCATCAACCACCAGTACACCGTGGTGATGGCCAAGGACCGCTACCTGGCGCTGCGGCGCTTCGTGGATGCCGATCCGGACATGTTCGCCATTGTGTTCTGCCGCACCAAGCAGGACACGCAGGAGCTGGCGGAGAACCTGATGCGCGACGGCTACAACGCCGATGCCATACACGGCGACCTGAGCCAACAGCAGCGCGACCGGGTGATGGCGCGCTACCGCTCGAAGAACCTGCAATTGCTGGTGGCCACCGATGTGGCCGCGCGCGGGATCGATGTAAGCAACGTGAGCCATGTGATCCACTACGACCTGCCGGGCGAGCCCGAGAGCTATACCCACCGCAGCGGGCGCACGGGCCGCGCGGGCAAAAGCGGCGTATCGCTCAGCATCATCGGTGTGCGCGACGTGTACAAGGTGCACAACCTGGAGCGTAGGCTGAAAGTGCATTTCACCTATGTGAAGGTGCCGGACGGCAACGAGGTGATGGAGCGGCAATTGCTGGCCTACGTGGGAAAGATCAGGCAGACGGAGCCCCATGAGGCGCTGCACCATTTCATGGACGCGTTGATGCTGGACCTGGAGGGGCTGACGCGGGAGGAATTGATGCAGCGCGTGCTGGCCATGGCCTTCGGCCCACTGCTGAAGCGGTACCGCGATGCGCGCGACCTGAACGTGGACCTGGCCAGCAAGGACCGCAAACCGGCCCGTGGCCGTACGGAGGACACCGACCGGGGCGGCACGGCCCGCGCCCACCGCAGCGATGGGCCCATGCGCTCCATGTTCATCAACCTCGGCACCAAGGACGGCTTCGACAAGGGCAAGATGCTCGGCTACCTGTGCGGCATCACCGGGCTGGAAGGTGGCCACTTCGGACGGATCCTGCTGAAGGACGCCTACAGCTTCATCGACATCGACAGCGGCCATTTCGATGAGGTGATGCGCAAATTCCGCACCGCCAAATACAAGGGCCGCAATGTGCGTACCGATGAAGGCGAAGGTGCCACGGGCGCCCGCGATTTCAAAAAGGTGAAAAAACAATTCAACAAGGAAAGGCGCCATGGATAGGCCACCTGCGGCGGGCCGGGCGCGTCATGCAGCACGAAGTACCTTTGCCATGGGCATGCCCTTGAAAACCACCCTGCTGGCCTTGTGCGTACCCGCCATGCTGCAGGCATGCGGGGCCGGCGGCCGGGGGCAGGCACCGCAAACGAGCGAAATGGCCATGGAACAAACAGGTACCGCGGAATTGAAGGTCGCGCATTTTGCCGAAGGCTGCTTCTGGTGCGCCGAGGAGATCTTCCAGCATGTGCAAGGCGTGAAGCACGTGATAAACGGCTATGCCGGGGGCGAGGAGCAGGACCCCACCTATGAACAGGTGAGCGCCGGGCGCACCGGCCATGCCGAGGCCGTGGAAGTGCATTACGATCCGCAGGAAGTCAACTTCAAGACCCTGGTTGACGTGTTCTTCGCCAGCCAGGACCCCACCACGCCAAGCCGCCAAGGGCCCGATGCCGGCCCCCAGTACCGATCGATCGCTTTTTACTCCACACCGGAGGAAAAAGCGGTGATCGACGCAGCCATCAAGGCCGTGGACGCATCGGGCCAGTACGACAGGCCGGTGGTGACCGAAGTAACGCCGTTCACGAAATTCTGGCCGGCCGAGGCGTACCACCAGGATTTCGCGGGGCGCAACCCGGGCAACCCGTATATCCGCAACGTATCATTGCCCAGGCTTGAGCGCTTCAAGCAGAAGATGCCAGAGGTATTGAAGAAGTAGCGGCCCACCCCAGCATGATCGAAACCCCCAACCCCGGAGCGGCCCTTCCCCAGGCCGTCATGCGCTCCTTCATCGTTGCCTTGGCCGTACTGCTGTTCGCTCCCTTGCGCGCCCAGCAGCCTTGCGATGTATCGGTGGTGATCGTGCCGCCCACCTGCCCCGACAGCGACGACGGCTCCATTACCGTAGTGCCCAATGTGCCCAGCGAGTACTTCTTTGCCTGGCCGCATGACCAATCGATCACCGGACCCCAGGCCACGGGGCTGGCCCCGGGAAACTACACCGTGGTTGTGGTGGACACCACCGGTTGCTACACGCAGATCGACACCGTGATCCCGGTACCCGTGGTGCAGCCCTTGGGCAGCCTTGCCACCACCAACATCAGCTGCGCCGGGGCCAACGACGGCACGGTGACCCTTACGCTGAACAACGGCCCCTATACCTGGCAATGGCTGGACCAACCCAACAACACCAACCTTACCCGCACCGGGCTGGGCCCCGGCGTGTACGAGGTGCAGATCAATGGCGGGCCCTGCCCTTCCTGGCTGTACGCCAACCTGGGCGAGCCCGGCATCAGCATCGGGGGAACGACCACCTACTGCCCGGCCGACCCACCGGTGCTTTCGGCCAATGGCAGCTGGGGGTTCAGCCCCGATGTATGGACCTGGAGCACGGGGGATTCCACGCAGTCATTCCAGGTAGTGCCCGGCACCGTGGGCCAGATCGACCTGATCGCCATTGACACCGTGATCGGCTGCACCAATACGGCATCGGCATTCCTCACCATGCTAACCCCGCCCACTTCCACGTTCCATACGCCCGACACGCTTTGCATCGGGGCGCCCGGCACCGCCATCCTGCTCACCTCCAATGCCGATTCACTGGTGTGGCGCTGGGGAACCAACGGATACAGCAACGAGGAATACCCCACGATCGTTTTCGATGAACCCTTTTGGCGGCCGATCAGCCTGCAAAGCTTCAGCGCCGATGGCTGCGGCGACATCCCCGTGGAGGACAGCGTGTACGTGCGCCCGCGCCTGCCGGCCGTTTTCACCGCCGAACAGGTGCCCTGCACACCGGGTATACGGGTACACTTCGACAGCGCGGCCGATTCCTGCGCCTTTTTCGTGGGCGATCGGCTGGTGCTCAACCAATGCCGCGGGTTCAATGCATTGGACCTTGAGCGCTACGGGGAATACGAGTTCACGTTCTACAGCACACAGCCCAACCGCTGCGATGATACCGCCAGCGTGGTGATCGATGTGCGCACCGTGCACACCGCCTTCCTGCCCAATGCCTTCACCCCGAACAACGACGGCATCAATGACACCTGGCCGGGACCCTTGGACATTCCGGGGCTGAACTACCAAGTGGACGTGTACGATCGCTGGGGCCACCTCCTATGGTCCGCGGAAACACCTGAGCAAACCTGGGATGGCCAGGGCCTGCCGATGGGCGTGTACATCTACCGCATGACCATGGACGACCCGTGCAACCCCACCGACCAGTTGGAGCGCAACGGCTTCATCACGCTGTTCAGGTAGTGCTTGCCTATGCGGCCTGCCTGGCCATTGCGCGGCACAGGCGTGCACATTCGGTGCAGGCATCCGCGCAGCGCTGGCAGTGGTCCATGTCGTGCTTGCGGCATTCCGCGGCGCACATTTCACAGGTTTCCGCGCAAAGCGTGCAAAGCCGGTCAACCAGCTGGCGGGTGTGGCCGTCCACACGGGCCATCCAGGCAGCGGCCATCCGGCAGATGTCCGCACAATAGCGGTCCAGTTGGATGCATTTGGCCATGGCCTTTACATCCTCCTCGTGCAGGCATGCCGTTGCACATTGTTCGCAGGCCGTGGCGCACACTTGGCAGGCACGGATGCATTCCTCCAATTTCTTGATGTCCATTGTTCCGTTTTACCCAATGCCTGCCTAAAGGCCGTGCCACATCGGCCATGCCCCGGCCCATGGCGATGCCGGCCGGCCCCGATAAAGCGGCCATTGTGGAGATCGGTGCCCGATCCGGCCCTAGCAACGTTGCTAAAGCACCAAGGTGGCGAACAGCTTTTCGGTGGTGGCCTCCAGGTTTTCGCTGAGGCCCGTGTGCGGCCGGGAGGTTTGGATGGCCGTGCTGCGCTCGGCGGTAAGCCAGCGAAAGCGCTCGGCGGGTTCGAAGCGGGCGATGGGGCCGGCACCGGGATCACCGTGCGCGATGCGCTGGAAGGCGGCCAGGTTCTGCTGAAGTTGCTCCGGGTCGGCGTGGCAGGTGAAGGCCGAAAGGCGTCCGGCATCCAGCTTGATGCATGCCCGGATGAAGGCCGCCCGCTTGCTGAAAACGATCACGCCCACATTGAGGAACTCGCCGCGCTCCAGCACCGGGAACACCCGCACCACAGCGTACTCAAACAAGTGACGCCCGTGCATCCTGTGCTTCTTTGGTGAACGTTGCGGAGGCGGACAGCCGCCGCAGCAGGAACTCCAGGTACACCGCGCGCCGATCGGCCGGGGATAATTCTTCGCCTGGCCATTGCAGCCAACTATCGGGCACCAGGCCCACGATGTGGGCGAGCATCTGCGGCGTGAGGCGCGCGGAATAATCCGCATCCACCTCGGCCAGCAACGCCGCCTGCGGAAGCAGCACATGGTGCTTGATGAGCGGGAATGGCCCCGTGGCGTGCTTTTCCCAATGCTCCCAACTGTGCTGGAAATACAGGCACGACCCATGGTCGATCAACCACAACTCCTTGCGCCACACCAGCATGTTCGTGTTCTTCACGGTGCGGTCGATGTTGGTGAGCAGCGCATCGAGCCAAACGATCTGCGAGGCCAGCAGCGGATCCACGGTGGTAACCGCGGGATCGAAGGTGATGGTCCCGGCCAGGAAATGCAGCGCCAGGTTCAACCCCACGCTGGCCTTCAGCAGGTCCTGTATCTCCTCGTCGCCCTCGCTGCGCCCGAAGGCCGCGTCCAGTTCGGCGAAGACCAGTTCGGGCACCCGCAGGCCGAGGGCGCGCGCGATCTCGCCACCGATCAATTCGGGGATCAACGCCTTCGGCCCATGGCCGGTGCCGCGGAACTTGAGCACATACCGGAAGCCATCGTCGGCCTCGGCCAGCGCGGGCAATGACCCGCCCTCGCGCAACGGCATGATGTAGCGCGTCACGTTCACGGTGCGCAGTTCGGGAAGGGCCCTCATCAGCGGGGAAAGTTAGGCACGGCCGCCCCGCCGGTAGGCCAAGCGCACCAGTAGCTTCGCGCCCCAATGCGCGCCGCCATACTGGATGCCTTGCCCTGGCTGACGAAGGCCGCGGCCTATGCCCTGGTGGTGCTGGCGCAGTACCGCATGGTGCGGCGTGTGGCCCTGGGGCGCATGAAGGCGGTGATGCTTTCCTGGATCGGATGGTCCATGCTCATGGGCATCAGCGTGGTGGCGCAGTTGCAGGCGCAGGCCTGGGCCTGGAGCTGGAATGTGCTCAGCGTGCTGCTTTCGGCCACGGGCTGCCTGCTCATCGGCCTCACCGGCCTGTGGACCGGCAATTACTCGCGCGGCAAGGGCGATGTGCTTTGCTTAGTGGCCGGTTTTGCCTGCATGGCCGTGTTCTTCCTGTTCAAGGATCCATGGATCACCACGGTGCTGGCCATCCTGGCGGACCTGCTGGTGGCCATTCCCATGATCGAACGCGCCTACAGGGATCCCGCAGGGCATCGCACTTCAGCCTGGCTGATCACCCTCAGCGCCTGGACGCTCACGTCCATCAGCATCCTCTTCCAGTTCACCTGGCTGCACATGCTTTGGCCGTTTTACCTCATCGGCTTCAGCGGCCTGATGAGTTATTTGAGCTACTTCCGCGCCGGACGGCTGGCCCGGGCGTAACCCCGCGATCTTTCAGCTCCGGGCGCCGTCCTTGGCCTGGCCGGCATCGGCACCTCGGGCCGGCCCGCGCAGGTAGATCACCAATCCATTGAGGAAATTGCGAAGCACCTGATCGCCGGCAGCCATGTACTTGGGGTGGTCCTCCTTGCGGAACAGGTCGTTCACCTGTGCGGTGGTCATGCGGAAATCCACCAGGGAGAGGATCTTCACGATGTCGGTGTCGCGCAGCTTCAGGGCCACGCGCAACTTCTTCAGGATATCGTTGTTGGTCATGCGGGTTCAAAATTCCCACACCGTGCTGCGCTTGGCAAAAGGATGCTTGATCCGCTCCTTGTGCTGCAGCACGAAGGCCATGATCAGGTAAGGCACAACGTTCAGGCCCACGGTAACGAAACTGAGGTAGATGAAGCTGAGGCGCACTTGCTCCGTTTTGATGTTGAGCTTATGCGCCCACCATTCGCAAACGCCGAAAGCCTGGCGCTCGAAATAAGTTTTGACCCGGGCGATCATGAAGGGTGCAAGTTATACCGATCGCCCGATGCGTTGTGCAGCCGCTATTGCGTGGGGTGCGGGGCATAGGGTTGGGAATGGGGCATGGTGCCACGGACACGCCCCCTACCCGACCCGGTGCAACCGCACGCCGATCGCGCATTCCAAGCAGCGCTTTTCGGCGCACCAGCGGTTCTTCAATTCGATCAGGGCCTGGCTTTGGCCGGCGCTTTCCGCCTTTACGCCGATGCTTTGCCACAGGCGGCTGATGTGGTTCGCTTCGGGCGGCAGTTGTTCCATCAATCGCAGGGCGCGGTCCATCCAGGGTTGGTGGCCCCGTATGCGGCCCATGGCGAAGAGGAAGGGCACCACAGCGTTGATGACCAGGCCATCGGCGGTGGAGCGGCCCAGGCGTTTGGCCCGCGGGGCCGAAGGCTGATCGAAGCGGTAACGGTGATGCCAGTATGCGCCCGCCTCCACTTCCAGCAGGGCCCGCACAGGCGCAACATCGTCATGCATGGTGAGTTCGTGCAGCACATCCGGGTGGCGCGACAGGACCGCCGACCATTGGGCCAGGCGCAACGTGGGGAAGTTGGGCGGGCGCAACCGCCCGAAATTCCAGGCGGCCACCGGCACCGGCCGCAACTGGTGCACGGTGGCGAGCCATTGGTACTCCTGCTGCAGGCGGCGCGGGTGCTCATCGGCGAAGCGGCCGTTCAGCAAACCGGCCTGACCGAACAGCAGGGCCTCGGTGCGCAAGGGGTCGTCGCCATATTTCAGCAACAGTTTCAGGGGCAGCGCGAAGGCCAGCATGCCGAAGGGCTCCGCATTGGCCCTTGTGCCCAGGGCGGTGAGCAGCAGGTGGTGCAGCGTGGCGGACGGGTCGTTGCCGGTTTTCCGGAAAAGTTCATCCACGGCCGCGGTCTTCCGCTCAAGCCGTTCCACCAACAGCCGCTCCAGCCACAGGTTCATGCGTGCGGCCTCCACGCGATGCAGGCCCGGCGCGCAGGGCACCGCGGCGCGGCTTTCCATCAGTTGCTGGTGAAGGTGCAGGTTGTGCTCCTTGATGCGGCCCCTCAGCTCCACCGTGGGCGGGCAACGGCCATCGGTGGTGCGCGCCTCGCCATCGTGCAGGTATACCGTATGCAGCACCACGTTGTTGTACGCGGGGTCGTGCTGGTGGCCGTGCAGGTTCCAGTCGCTGGTGCGCAGGTGTACCTCCACGTTGCCGGCCCAGGTCTGCCCGCCTATGCGCACCATGGCCCCGTTCAGGTCGGGGCCGGCGTTCGGCTGTATGCGCCCCGCCTCGATCACCTCCAGCCGGTCACCGTCCGTGGTGCGCAGCTCTGTTGCATCGTACAACCCCGCTTCCCAAATGAATTGCAGCAGGTCCTCGCCGTAAGGGAAGGGGGGATCGAGCAGGAGGTCGGTGGGCACAGGCTTCGCCTCCACCGCAACAGGGTCCGTGCTGCGCTCTTCCATGACGTGTTTCCTGCCGATCGCCCGCAAGCAAGATAATCTGCCTTCCCGGGTTTCATTTCACGCCCCGTACCTGCACCAAGGCCGGTGAAGCGATCCCTGCTCCTTGAAGATGCCGGGGACGGGAACGGGCGAGCCAGGGAGGTACCCTGTGCACAGCAGCCGGTGCCGTGGAATGGCCGGCGGTTACCCGCACATGCAGGGCGAAAACGGGGTGGCCGGAACAGCCCTGCACGGCCCGGGGGCCAGCGTTGCGATCTCGGCCGCTAGCCTACCAGGCCGCGCTCCCGCAAGGCCTTTTCCATCACGCGCTGCAATTGCACTGCCGCTTCGCGGGCCAAGGGTATGGCTTCTTCCTCTTGCCCGGCGTACAAGATCCCGCGGGAACTGTTGATCAGCAGGCCGCCATCGCGATTGAGGCCCGCTTGCAGCACCGCCTGCAGGTCGCCGCCTTGGGCGCCCACGCCGGGCACCAGGAAGAAATGCTGCGGGGCCATGGCCCGTGCTTGTTGCAGCAGCTCCGGGCGCGTGGCACCGGCCACGAACATCAGTTCATCCGGGCTGCCCAGTTCCGCCATGCGCTGCATCACCCGTTCGAACAGCACCTGCTGGCCATCCTCCACGGGCAGGAACTGGAAATCCATGGCCCCCTCGTTGCTGGTGACGGCCAGCACGATGGCCCACTTCCCCGGCCGGCCGAGGAACGGCGTAATGCTGTCGCTGCCCATGTAGGGCGCCACGGTAACGGCATCGAAATCGAGGTGGTCGAAAAAGGCCTCGGCGTACTTGCGCGCCGTGTTGCCGATGTCGCCGCGCTTGGCATCGGCGATGATCAGGCAATTGCCCACGCTGCGGATGTAGGCCACCGTGCTCTCCAGGTCGCGCCAACCGGCCGCGCCGTTGGCCTCGTAGAAGGCCAGGTTCAGCTTGTAGGCCACGGCCAGGTCGTGCGTGGCCTGCACCACGGCATGGTTGAAGGCCCGCACGCCATCGTGCTGGTCGCGGAAACGGCGCGGCAGGCGGTGCAGTTCGGTATCAAGCCCCACACAAAGCAGGCTGCGCTTGCGCTTGATGATGTTGATGAGCTCGGTCCGCGTCATTCGCCCAAGGGCATTCGGGCCGTAAAGGACGGGATTGCCGGGGAATATCCCGCGTGCGCCGCAACATTCCCGTTACCGCGGCGGCAACTTGATCAGGCTGCGGTCGGCGGGGTCGCGGTGCGGAATGGCCCACAGGCACCAGAAGGTGAGCAGGATGAACAGCACCATGCCCCAGTACACATGGCGCATGGCGTTGCTGATGGCATCGGCAAGGAACAACCGGGCGCCCAGGGCCAGGCCGGGGTCCTGCATGGTGTGCAGGATGTCGCCGGCCTTGGCCGGCAGGCCCTCCGGTGCCTGGAGCAGCTGGTGCCGAAGCGAATTGTTGAAGATGGCCCCCATCACCGCCGCCCCCAGCGCCTGCCCCAGGTTGCGCGTGAATACATTGGCACCGGTCACCACCCCGCGCTGGCGCCAATCCACCATGGATTGTATGCCCACCAGCGACGGTGTGGAAAGCAGCCCGAAACCGGCACCGATCAGCACTTGGTCCAGCACGAGCAGGTACACCGGCTGCGGCCGCGGCATAAGCAGGAAGCCCACCGACGCCACCAGCACCAGCGCCGCGCCGATCATGGAGGTCTCGCGGAAGCCGATGCGCAGGTACAAGCGGCCCGATAGCGCCGAGGCCGTGGGCCAGCCGATGCTCATGCTGGCCAAAATGAAGCCCGATGCGATGACACCGATGCCCAACGAGGCCTGGGTGAAGGTGGGCAGGAAGGTCTCGGGCCCCATCATGGTGATGCCCAGCCCCGCCACCGTGAGGTTGGTGAAGGCCAAGGTGCGGTTGCGCCACACCCAGGTGGGCAGGATCGCATCGGCCGTGGCATTCTCCACCCGGTAGGCCCAAACCGCCAACACCGCAACCGCCGCCAGCAGCAAGGCCGATTGCCACGAAAGCCAGGGCCAGCTTTGGCCTCCCTCAAGCAACAGGATGAAGAACAAGGACAGCCCCGTGATGATCAGCGCGGCGCCCTTGTAGTCGATCCGGTGCTGCACCACCACCACCTTTTCCTTGAAGAAGGCCGCCAGGAACCAGATGGAAAGCATGCCGATGGGCAGGTTGATCAGGAAGATCCAGCGCCAATGCGCGTATTCGGCCAAGGCACCGCCCAATGCGGGCCCCACAATGGCGCTGATGCCCCAGATGCTGGAGAGGTAACCTTGGATCCGGGCACGCTCCTCCACTGAGTAGATGTCGCCGGCAATGGTGTTCACCGTGGCCATGATGGACCCGGCACCCAACCCCTGAAGCCCGCGGAAGGCGATCAACGAGCCGATGTCCCATGCGGCCGCGCTGGTGGCCGAGCCCACCAAAAAGATCACGATGCCGATGACCAGCACGCGCTTCCGCCCGAAGAGGTCGGCCAGTTTGCCGTACAGCGGAATAGTGACCGTTTGGGCCAGGAGGTAGATGGAAAAGACCCAGGAGATCTTGCTGAAACCGCCCAGGTCGGACACAATGGGCGGGATCACCGTCGAAACGATGGTGGTGTCCATGGCGGCCAACGCCATGGTCAGCATCAAGGCCGCAAGTATCCAGCCGCGCCTCAGTTCTCCCCTTCCCTCCATGGCCAACGCAAATGTAGAAGGCCGGCATCAGGCCATGATGCACGGCCAAGGCCGGAACGGGCCCGGGCAACAGGCATTCCGCGCCGCCTACCTTTGGCCACCATGGCCGGCCTCGTGCTTACCTGCGGCTACATCGCCCTGTTCCTTTACCTCATCGGGCGCCTCCCCTTCTTCAGCACGCCCGGCCTGGGCCGCAAGGCCATCGGCGCGATCTTTTTGTTGAAGGTTGCGGCAGGCACCGCCGTTTGGTGGATCTATTCCTTCCATTACCCCGACCGGGCCACGGCCGACATTTTCAAGTTCTTCGATGATGGCAATGTGATGTTCGGTGCATTGCGGTCCCATCCCTTGGATTACCTGCGCATGATCACCGGCATCGGCAACGATTCGCCCCATTTTGACCAGCGGTATTATTCGGTGATGAACAACTGGTACAGGCGCTATGAGACCGGTTACCACAACGATGCCCACACCATGATCCGCTTCAGCGCCCTGGTCCGGATCTTCTCCTTCGGCGTGTACCACGTGCATACCGTGTTCGCCTGTTTCCTTTCGCTCACCGGGCTGGTGGCCTTGTACAAGACCTTCGCACCCCGGGTGGCCGGCGCCGAAAAGGCCTGGGCGGCGGGCCTCTTCCTTTGGCCCAGCATGCTTTTCTGGGGAAGCGCGCCGATCAAGGAAGCCCTGCTGCTCTTCGGCCTGGGGCTGTTCCTGCTGCAACTGTTCCGGCTCATGCACGGCACGCTTCGCTGGCACGGCTGGCTGTGGCTGCTCCTGGGCCTGCTGGTGCAGCTGAGCCTGAAGTCGTACGTGCTGGCCTGCATGCTGCCCGGCCTGGCCGCGCTGTGGTGGTGCCGCCGCAAGAAGGGCAGGCCCATCGCGGTGTTCGCGGCGGCCTACACCGCGGCCGCGGCCGCGGCCGCCGTGGTGGTGTTGCCCTGGCTGTGGCCCGGTGCCGATGTGGTGGCCGCCATACAACAGAAGCAACGCGATATGCTGGGCCTGGTGGCCGAGATCGGTGCGGGCAGCTTCGTGCCCACCACGGCCATGGAACCGGGCCTTTGGGGATTGGTGCGCGAGATCCCCCATGCGCTTTTCCTCAGCTTCATTTCACCCTTGCTCACCTGGAACCTCGGCGCCATGGGCCTGGTGGGGGGGCTGGAAAACCTTGCGCTGCTGGCCCTGCTTCCTTTGGGCCTGCTGTGGCGCAAAGCTTGGCGGCAAGTGGACCTTCCGCTGTTCCTTTTCTGCATCTGCTTCGTACTGGCCATGGCATTGCTGATCGGCTGGACCACCCCGGTGGTGGGCGCGTTGATGCGCTACCGCCTGCCGATGCTGCCGTTCTATACCTTGGCCTTCCTTCTTTTCACCCGGCCCATAACACCGCGGGCCCTTTTCCAGCCGGGCAAATGATCCGATCCATTACCGCCGCATTGGCCGCCCTGTTGCTGCTTGCCTCGTGCGCGTACCGCAACAAAAAGGCCGATCTCATCGTGCGCAACGCACAGATCTTCAGCATGGACGGCCAGGGCTCCACCTACAAGGCCATGGCCATAAAGGATGGGCGCATCCTGGAGATGGGCCCCGATTTCGAGATCCTGAACCGCTACCGCGCACCCGTGGTGTACGATGCCGGCACCAAGGCCATCTACCCGGGCTTCATCGATGGCCACGCCCATTTCCTGGGCTATGGGTTGAACAGGCAGAAGGTGAACCTGGCCAATGCCGCCAATTGGGGCGAAGTGCTCCAGCGCCTGCGCCGCTACGCCGGGGCCAACCCCGGCAACGGCTGGATACTGGGGCGCGGCTGGGACCAGAACCTCTGGCCGGGCCGGGCCTACCCCACCAAGGACAGCCTCGACATCCTCTTTCCCGACCGGCCGGTGCTGCTGCAGCGCGTGGACGGCCATGCGGCCATCGTGAACCAGAAGGCCCTGGACCATGCGGGCATTACGGCCGAAAGCATCATCGCGGGCGGGTTGCTTGCCAAGCATGACGGGCGGCTTACGGGGCTGCTGCTGGACAATGCCGTTTCGGTGTTCCAAACGATCTTCAACGATGCCGACGACGCCGCCAAGCGCAAGGCGCTGCTCGATGCGCAGCAGGCCTGCCTGGCCGCAGGGCTTACCATGGTCTGCGATGCGGGCCTTGATGCCGGCACCATCGACCTGCTGAAACGCATGCAGGCCGATGGTTCGCTGAAGATCAGGGTGTATGCCATGCTGGCGGACGATACCACCAACCTGTCCAAGTTCGGCTCGGGCCCGTTTTTGGGTGAACGGCTGATCGTACGCGCCGTGAAAACCTACGTGGACGGGGCCTTGGGGTCAAGGGGTGCGTTGCTGCTCAAGCCGTACAGCGATGACCCCTCCGCGGGGCATGGCCTGCAACTGGCGCCGCGCCAGCATTTTGTTGATGTGGCCCAATGGTGCCGCCGCAACGGCTTCCAAATGGCGGCCCATTGCATCGGCGACAGCGCCAACCGCTTGCTGCTGGGCGTGTATGCCGAGGTGCTGGGCGGCACCAACGACCTGCGTTGGCGCGTGGAGCATGCACAATTGGTGGATACGGCGGACATGCCGCTGTTCGCACGCTACAATGTGATCCCGAGCATGCAGCCGGTGCACGCCACCAGCGATATGACCTGGGCCGTGGACCGGCTGGGGCCGGCACGCCTGGCCAATGCCTACGCGCTCAAGCGCCTGCTACGCCAGAACGGCATGATCGCCCTGGGCACCGATTTCCCGGTGGAGGCCATCGATCCCCTGCAAACATTCTACGCCGCGGTGGTGCGCAAGAATGCCGAAGGACGACCCGCCGGTGGTTTCCAGATGAAGGATGCCCTGGACCGCGAGGAGGCCATGCGGGGCATTACCGCCTGGAACGCGCTTGCCACCTTTACCGAGGCTGATCTCGGCACCCTGGAGCCCGGCAAAAAGGCGGACTTTACCGTGGTGGACCGCGAGCTCATGTCCTCAAACCCGGAGCAATTGCTGAAGGCGCGCGTGCAGGCCACCTTCATCAACGGCGAACAGGTGTACCCGGCGCGTTGAGCGCACCGCCCTGCAAAAGCCCCGCGCCCCAGGCATGGCCGATCTGCTCGATCGCCGCCATTTTGCCAAGGTCGAACATGTTGAAGGCCGAAAGTGCCGGTGGCTCCACGAACAGGCGGCAGCCTTGCGCTGAGCGCAGCACCATCTCGCGGAAGTTCAAGTGCCAGATGCGGTCCATGGTACGCAGCATGCTGCGCCTGCCCGGCCGGAACGGTGGCAGCGGGTTCACGTTCACCGCGATCACCCGTGCGCGTACGCCCAAAAAAGGCTCTATCGGCAAGTTGTTGCTGATCCCGCCATCCACGTAGTAGGTGCCGTTCACCTGCACCGCCGGGAATACCAAGGGAATGGCACAGGACGCCATGAGCGCGGGCACCAGTTCGCCGCTGCTGAACACCTGCTGCCCGCCCTGCTCCAGGTTGGTGGCCGAAACATGCAGCGGCAACGGCAATTCCTCAAAGTACCGGTGTTGCAGTTCGCTGCGCAGGAATTCCTCGATGCGGCGCGAGGCCAGGCCGCCCCGCCGCAGCAGGCGCGAGCGTTTCAGTTCAGGCTCCACCAGGGCCAGCACTTCCTCGGGGCTGCGCCCATCGGCGAGCAATGCACCGGCCAAGGCGCCAGCACTGGTGCCCGATATGGCCGAGGGCCGTATGCCCGCATCGCGGAATGCCCGAAGCACGCCCAAATGCGCGGCACCGCGTACACCGCCACCCGAGAGCACGAACGGATATGTGGCTTCCACCCCCTCCACGATGGCTATTGCTTTACAAAGCGGAATCCCGCCATTCCTTTCCCGGGGAAACCCAGGAGGTACAGGCCAGTCGGCAGATCCCGGACAGCGATGCCCGTTCCGGGCGCCCATTGGCCTTGTCCAACCGTTCGGCCAACGGCATCTTGGACCACATATCGGGCGCCAGCGGCCAAGCCGGGGCCGTTGATGTGCAATACCTCCTGCACCGGACTGGGCCAAAGGGCGTAAGCCTCCATGGACGGGACGTCCAGGCCCACGCTCAGCACCAGCACATCGGCGGAGCGCCCGGTGCATCCCGTGCTGTCCGTCACCTCCACCGCATAGGTGCCGTTCACCGCGGCCGTATGTTCCTGTTCCGTGGCCCCATCAATGGCGCCGCCCTCAAAAAACCATTGGTAGGCCATGGCGGGGCTGCTGGACAGCTCCACGCCGTCCACGGTGATCACCGGCACCGGCAAGGGTTGCGGTTGCAGGAAAAGCGTGTCGCTCCGTGCCTGACAGCCGTTCGCGCCCTCCGCCCACAGTTGCAGCGCACCGCCCGCGCTCCATACGGCGGCCACGGTATCGCCGGTGCTCCAAGCGTAGTGGGCCATGCCGGCCGGGCCGCTCACCAGCACGCTGTCGCCCGCGCACAGCGGGCCCGAAAGCGCGAACGGAAGGGCCGGCCCCGCGGCCACCAACGCACCGTAGGCGCTCACTTTGCCATGGCCATAGCTGATGTTGGGCACTGCACCGGTGAAGCTGTCCGCCATGGCCGAGGCCACTAAGGCGTCACGCACCTCGGCATGGGTGGCACGCGGGCATTTTTGCAGTAGCAAGGCCGCTGTGCCCGCCACCACCGGCGAGGCGATGGATGTGCCGCCGTTGCGCATGTGCAAACTGTCGAGCAGCTTTTCCGGCGTTTGGTCCAGGAATAGGTCCAGCATGAAGAACGGCCCCGCTCCAAAGGTGATGTCGGCCGGGGCCGATACATCCGGTTTCAGCAGCCCCGTGCGGCTGGGCCCGCGGCTGCTGTTCACGCTGATGGTCCCCGGGGTTTGGCCCAGTTCGCGCAACACGCCCGATACATCGGTGTACACCTGTTGGTTGTAGAAGTTGCCCACCGTGATCACCTGTGGGCTGCAGGCCCATGAGTCCACGATGCATTGGTCCCTGTCCGGTAGCACATACCGGGTGATCGGCGGGAACGTGGCGCTGTCCGGGATGGCCGTGATCATTTTCGAGGTGCCGAACACATCCGTGGACCAGGCGTCGAAAAGGCCTTGGCCCGTGGTGCTGAACCGGAAGCGCATCGCGGAGCTGTCCGGCGTGGGCAGGAACACCTCCAAATGGTACTGCCCGCCACGCAGCTGGGCCAGGGTGTGTACTGTGGCCAGCCGGTTGCCCGCAGTGGACCACAGCGTGTCCACCACTTCCTGCCCCAGGCAGCTTTGGATGCCCCGGAACGGTAATTCGCCGCGCGAGGCGAAGCTGCCCGAGGGGCGGTTGGCCCCAATGCTGAACTGCACCTGGTTGAAATCCGCCGTGTCGGCCCACAGGTCGAAATACACGGCCCCCACGCCCAACGCACTGTTCGGGTTGTAGGCGAACCACGTGAAGGTGGTGTCGGCGCCCACCCCGGTGCGCAGGTGGTACGCCGGCAGGTTGCCACTGTTGCCGGCAGCGCAAACCAGCACGCGGCCCGGCGCCTCGTTCAGCATTTGATCGATCATCAGCGCTGCGGGGTCAAGCCCATCGTGGCTGCCGTAGTAGTCGCCCAGGCTGAGGTTGATCGCCACCGGCCGCTGCAGTTCCGCGGCGCGGTCCAGGATGTAGCGCACGGCATCCACAACGCCGGATGACCAATTCGGCCCGCCCAACTTGTTGGCCACAATGATGAGGTCGCTGTTCGGGGCAACGCCCTCGCAATGGCCGTTGCCGTTGCTGTTGGCCGCTGCCGTGGCCGCCACCGTGCTGCCATGGCCATATTGGCTGGGCAGGTCGTTGGCCGGGCATAGCCCCGCATTGATCGCCGTGCTGTCCCAGGCCTGTCCATAGCCGAATCCGGCCGGCGTCCAGAACGGGTCGAAAACGTAGTTCTGGTCCCAGTAGTGAAGCACCCGGGTGCGGCCCGTGGGGTCGCGGAAATCGGGGTGGGCCAGCTCGATCCCCGTGTCGATGATCCCCACCAGCACCCCTTCCCCGTCGTAACCCTGCAGCAGCGGGGCCATGCCCGCCCGGGCCTCGTTCACCCGCGCCTTCACCCGCATGCTATCGTTCAGCGCATGCCCTGTGGAAAGGCTGAACACCACGCATTGCACGGCGGCTTCCGCATCCAGGGCACGTACCCGCCCCGCTGGCAGTTCCGCTTGCACCCATTCAGGCAAGGTCATTTTCACCCTTCCGCCCAAGCGGGCCACCGAACGGGAAACAGCTTCGGCCTCCCCCCCCAGGAACAGGTCCACCGGCTGGTGCTGTTCAGCCTTGGCCAACCAGGCTTGCAACTGGAAGCCCAGCTTGGTGGGCCCTTGGGCCGTACCGGCCAGCGTTGTGGCCAGCAGCGCAGCCGCCATCAGAAAATGTTTCACCATGGCCCGAATTTAGGCGGAAACGGCCTCGTTCATCTCCGCGAACGGCGGCACCCGTGGCAGGAAATTGATCCGGCCGTCCACATGGTCCACGTGGCAGCAATAGTGCACCAGCCCGTTGGTCACCAGCAGGTAGGGCACCTTGAACACGGTGTTGTAGCGCGCGGCCTGCTCAAAGGCGGCCAGATCGGGTTTTACGCCGGGAGCCTTGCATTCCACCAGCAGAAGCGGTGCGGCGTTGCGCGCATGCAGCACGATGTCGGCCCGCCGTGTAAGGCCGTGCAGGGCAAGCTTGCGTTCCACCACCAATAGCGATGCCGGGCAGCCCAGGTCGTGCATCAAATGGTTCAGCACATGCTGCCGCACCCACTCCTCCGGCGTAAGCGCCACCCATAGCCGCCGCACCGGGTCGAAAATGCGCCAACCCCCGGCCGCGTGTTTAGTTTTGACACCGTGGTCAGGCAGGTTCAACGCTTGCATCACAACTGAAAAACACCCCGCAAAAGTGCATACCAAGGAAGACATCGTGAAAAACTGGCTGCCCCGCTACACGGGCGTGCCGCTGGAGGAATTCAAACCCTACGTGCTGCTCACCAACTTCGACAATTACCTCGAGCTTTTCGCCGCACAAACCGGTGCCAAGCTGTACGGAGAGGGAAAGCCCATGCAGGTGGCCATCGCCGAGGACATGGTGATGATCAACTTCGGCATGGGAAGCCCCACCGCCGCCACGGTGATGGACCTGCTTTCCGCAGTAATGCCCAAGGCCGTGCTGTTCCTGGGCAAATGCGGCGGCCTGAAGAAGAAGAATGAACTGGGCGACCTGATCCTGCCCATCGCGGCCATCCGCGGGGAGGGCACCAGCAACGATTACTTCCCGCCCGAGGTGCCCGCCCTCCCCAGCTTCATGATCCACCGCGCCGTAAGCGGCGTGATCCGCGACATGGAGCTCGACTATTGGAGCGGCACCGTGTACACCACCAACCGCAGGGTGTGGGAGCACGACGAACATTTCAAGGATCGCCTGCGCCGCGACCGTTGCATGGCCGTTGACATGGAGACCGCCACCATCTTCATCACCGGCTTCCACAACGAAATACCCACCGGCGCACTGCTGCTGGTAAGCGACCAGCCCATGATCCCCGAAGGGGTGAAGACCGGCGAAAGCGACAAGAAGGTGACCGGCCGCTTTGCCGAAAACCATGTGAAGGTGGGCATTTCATCGCTGCGCGACATCATCAACGAGGGCCGCTCGGTGAAGCACCTGCGCTTTGAATGAGCACCACCGACGATTTTCGCAAGATCCGCCGCGACGTGGCCGCCGGTTCGTTCAAGCAGGTCTATTTCCTGCATGGCGAGGAAGCATTCTTCATCGACCGCCTCGCCGACGAGATCGAACGCGCAGCATTGCAGGAGCATGAGCGCGATTTCAACCTAACGGTGGCCTACGGAAAGGATACCGAGCCCGAGACCCTGCTGGACACGTGCCGGCGCTACCCCATGATGGCCGAACGGCAGGTGGTGGTGCTGCGCGAGGCACAAACCTGGCGCATCGAAGCCTTCGACAAACTGGAGGCCTACTTCAAGAACCCCACCCCCACCACCGTGCTGGTGATCTGCCATAAGCACAGGAAGGCCGATGGGCGCAAGACCTGGCTGAAGGACCTAACCAAGAAACAATTGGTATTCCACAGCGAAAAACTGAAGGAGGAAAAGCTGCCGGAATGGATCCAGCTTTACGTGAAATCCCACAAGCGGCAGATCGGCCCGGTGGAATCGAAACTCCTGGCCGACCACCTCGGCAGCGACCTGGGCAAGCTTACCAACGAGGTGGAAAAACTGTGCCTGGTGACCGATGAGGGCAAGGCCATTACCGCGGACCTGATCCAGCGCAATGTGGGCATCAGCAAGGAGTTCAACATCTTCGAGCTGCAAAAGGCCATGGGGGCCGGCGATCATTACAAGGCCCAGCGCATCGCGCAGTTCCTCGGCACGGACAAGAACACGCCGTTGGTGATGACCGTGGGCCTGCTGAGCTCCTATTTCGTCAAGCTGGGCGTGGTGCATGCCAATGCCGGCAAGCAACAGGCCGAGCTGGCCGCGGCACTGAAGGTGCCTCCGTTCTTTGTGAAGGACTATGCACAGGCAGCACGCCTGTATCCGCCCGCAAAACTCCAGGAAATTCACCACCTGCTGCGCGAAACCGACCTGAAGAGCAAGGGAGTGGGAAACGTAGGTGTCAACGACGGGGAACTGCTGCGGGAGTTGGTGGCGCGTGTGATGGTTAGCTGAGAGGCTTGGTCGGGAGTCCTTGAGTCGGGAGTCGGGAGTCCAGACTACAAGACTCAGGACTCAAGGACTTCAGGACTCACGACTTCAAACAAGCACCGGTACCTTCGCAGCCCTGATGGCGCAAATGGAACTTCCCAAGCACTACGAAGCGAAAGCCGTAGAGGAAAAGTGGTACCCGCATTGGCTGGAAAAAGGCTACTTCCACAGCGTGCCCGATGGACGCGAGCCGTACACCGTGGTGATCCCCCCACCGAACGTAACAGGCGTGCTGCACATGGGGCACATGCTGAACAACACCATCCAGGACGTCCTGGTACGCCGTGCGCGGATGCTGGGCAAGAATGCCTGCTGGGTGCCCGGCACCGACCACGCCAGCATTGCCACGGAGGCCAAGGTGGTGCGCATGCTTGCCGGGCAAGGGATCAAAAAAAGCGCCATCGGCCGCGAGGAGTTCCTGAAACATGCCTTCGCGTGGAAGGAGAAGTACGGCGGCGTGATCCTGGAGCAATTGAAAAAACTCGGTGCCAGCTGCGATTGGGAGCGCACCCGCTTCACCATGGAACCCGCGCTGAGCGAGGCCGTGATCGACGTCTTCATCGACCTCCATAAAAAGGGCCTGATCTACCGCGACTACCGCATGGTGAACTGGGACCCCGTTGCCCTCACGGCCGTGAGTGACGAGGAGGTGATCCACAAGGAGGTGAATTCGAAGTTGGTGCATGTACGCTACAAAGTGGAGGGAGCCGCGGATGAGTGGATCACCATCGCCACCACAAGGCCCGAGACCATCCCCGGCGATACCGCCGTGGCCGTGCATCCCGATGATCCGCGGTATGCGCACCTCAATGGCAGGCGTGTCCTCGTTCCCTTGGTGAACCGCGCAGTGCCCGTGATCTTCGACGAGTATGTGGACCGCGAATTCGGCACCGGCGCACTGAAAGTGACGCCCGCGCACGACACCAACGACCACGAGATCGGCAAGCGCCACGGCCTGGAAGTGATCGACACGCTGGAGCCGAACGGCACCATGAGCGCGGCCGCACAGGTGTGCGTGGGCGAGGACCGCTTCGTGGCGCGGAAGAAGATCACCAAGCTGCTGGAGGAGGCCGGCCATGTAATGAAGGTGGAGGACATCGTGAACAAGGTGGGCTTGAGCGAACGCACCGATGCCGTGATCGAGCCGCGACTCAGCCTGCAATGGTTCGTGAAGATGGCCGAGCTGGCCAAACCCGCGCTGGAGGCGGTGAACAGCGGCCAGGTGAAACTGCACCCGCAGAAATTCGCCAACACCTACCGCCATTGGATGGAGAACGTGCGCGACTGGTGCATCAGCCGCCAACTGTGGTGGGGCCAGCGCATACCAGCTTGGTACAACCAGGCAGGCGAAGTCGTGGTGTGCAAGACCGGAGCCGAGGCCGAGACGCTGTTCAAGGCCGCAGGGCAAAGCACCGACGGCATCCACCAGGACGAGGACGTGATGGACACCTGGTTCAGCAGCTGGTTGTGGCCCATCAGCGTATTCGACGGCATCAAGGACCCGGACAACGCGGACATCAAGTACTACTACCCCACCAACGACTTAGTGACGGCGCCGGAGATCCTCTTCTTCTGGGTGGCACGCATGATCATGGCCGGCATGGAGTACCGAAAGGAAGTGCCGTTCCGGAACGTGTACCTCACCGGCATCGTGCGCGACAAGCAGGGCCGGAAAATGAGCAAGAGCCTGGGTAACAGCCCGGATCCCATTGAGCTGATCGAGAAGTACGGTGCCGATGGCGTGCGTGTGGGCATGCTCCTTTCCTCTCCCGCCGGCAACGATCTGCCGTTTGATGAGGGCCTATGCGAACAAGGCCGCAACTTCAGCAACAAGATCTGGAATGCGTTCCGGCTGGTGAAGGGCTGGCAGGTTTCAAAGCAGGAACCTTCCGCAGGCAACACGGCGGCCGTGGCCTGGATGCGCGGCCGACTGCAGCGCACCACCACCGAGCTGGAGGATCTCTACGCGCAATTCCGCATCAGCGAGGCGCTGATGACCACTTACAAGCTGATCTGGGACGATTTCTGCAGCTGGTACCTGGAAGCGGTGAAGCCCGCCTTCAAGGACGGCGTGGCCGAGCCCATCGAGGCCGCCACCTACGAGGCCACGCTCGCGCTCTTCGAGGACCTGCTGAAACTGCTGCACCCCTACATGCCCTTCCTCACCGAGGAATTGTGGCACTACCTGCGCGAACGCAAGAACGGCGAGGATATCATCGTGGCCACTTGGCCCAAGGGCGGAGCGGGTGATGCGGCGCTGGAAGCTGAAGTGCAGCATGCCTTTGACCTGGTTACCGCCCTGCGCGGAGTACGCAACGAACGCGGGCTTTCGCCGAAGGAAACGTTGCAGGTCGGTCCAACATCATCATCCATCCTCACGGCCGCCACGGCCGCTTTGGTGAACAAGCTCGCCAACACGGGGCCGCTTGCCGGTCCGTTCAAAACCATCCCGGCAGGGGCCACGGCCATTTTCTCCGGAAGCACGGAATACGCGGTGATCCTCCCCGAAATGGACCGCGCCGCCGAAGCGCAAAAAGCCGCGGAAGAACTGAAATACTTGCATGGCTTTCTATCCAGCGTGGAGAAGAAACTCGGCAACGAGCGCTTCGTGAGCGGCGCACCACGGGCGGTGCTGGAGAACGAGCGCAAGAAGAAGGCCGATGCCGAGGCGAAGATCAAGGCGCTGGAGGAGCGGCTGGCGGTGCTGAGGTAAAGTGCCTACCTATACCGCATAGCAACAGGTCATGAGCGAGATCATCTTCATGGTCAAGGAATCGCCGGAAGGCGGCTTTGAAGCCGAAGCGTTTGGCCATTCCATTTTCACGGACGGCGATGACCTGGAGCATCTCCAAGCAAACGTGAAGGATGCCGTTGCCATGCATTTCGAAGGGCTGGACCAGCCCAAGGTGATCCGCCTCCACTTGGTGAAGGAGGCATGAAGGTGCCCGCGGCCTCGCCGGCAATGAGTTGATCACGGCGCTTGGGAAGTTGGGGTATGCGGCTACACGGCAAAGCGGCAGCCATATCCGGTTGACAACGGAGTTACATGGCACGCACCACGCCACCATCCCCGATCATCGCCCGCTCAAGGTGGGAACCCTGTCCGCGATCCTGCGGGATGTGGCCGCGCATCACCACCTGGAACGCGATGAGTTGATCCGCCTGCTATTCTGATCTTCAAGGGAAATGTGCCAATATCCCTTGAACGGCGAAGGTCAAGGCACTGGAGGAGCGCATCGCACAGCTTCCCGCGAACGAGCTGATCACTGTTTGATCACCCGTTGGTGGGCCAAGCGCCCCTGTCCATCCGCCAACCGCAGGATGTACGGCCCGGCAGGCAGCGCATTGGCATCCACCACGGTGCCCGTTCCCGTGTATGGAATCCGAAGCACCTCGCGGCCGGTGAAGTCCAACAAGCTCACCTCCCCTTGCCGCACAGTTACAGGGCCATGCACGGTGAAATGGTGCGCGAACGGCATGGGGATGATTTCCCAGCCGTTTACCTGGTTGGAACCCAACTCGACCACCGCTGTGGTGAAGCCGCAGGGAAAGGAAGATGGCGGGTAGCGGATCTCATCATCCGCATAGCAACTGAAGGAGTGCTGACCGTCTGTGGGCATACACCAGGTCGGAGGCGCCAAAATGAAGAACCCTTCGGCATTGCCCACGCGCTCTATTACAGTGCATGCCCATGTCTCCGGTTCCCCGGGAAGATGTTTTTCCAGGTTCAATGTCCGCAGCGTGATCCCCTCAATGACCATTGATCCGGTATCCACCACCTGTATATAGCTGCCTAAGCAGTTTGGATCCGGTGGATCGCTGTCATATTCCCACCCCGGCGACCATCGGTCACCGGGCAGCGCGCCGAACCAATGCAGCGTATCCCACACCTGATGCTCGGGCAACCAGAAGAGCACCACGTCAGGCACTGCGCGTGTCACCAGCTCCCCGCCGTAGGAACTGATGATGGAATCCGGGTTCCACGGCAACTGCATGACTTCAAACCGCGTGAACCGCTGCCCGGCGTAGCCATCCACGATCGTATCACCGGCATACGTGATCGTGGTACCTGCACCTGCACCATCGCCATAAACCCACCTGGCCCCCGGCAGGCACCAGCTCTGTGCCTGCACCGCCAAACTGGCCAATGCAGAAGACCCGATCAGGGTCGCGATGTTCATTACGTTCATTGCTTGATCCATTTGGCCGATGCCCGCGGCCCTTCAAGGGTGGTCACCAGCAGGTTGTACGCGCCTGCCTTTACGTAGTGGAGTTCCATGTTGCCACTTTATCTGAAAAGGTGTTTCCTGTGTACGATCCGGCCTAAGGCATCCCGGATCTCCAGATCGAATTCCCGGAAGCCGGGCCTGTTTAACTGCAACAGCCCGTTCCCGGGGTTGGGCACCACGCTGGATGCAACCGATACACCGAACTGTTGGGTTCCCATGGCTACGTCAAGTACAATGAGACGATGACAAGGTAATGCTGTCTTCTCATGCCATGCTCAGGATCACCTGCCGGTGATATCAGCCAGCGAAGTGCGACCAGCCGATCGGCAGGTCGCCCACCGGTACTTCCACCCCTCCTTACCCCAACCCGATAATTCCCCGCGGCACACCCGCTTTTCCCATGCAACCGTGTAACCAACCTTCCCCAATGTGCCTTCGCACCGCGTAGCTAATGCACGGCTGGCGCCAGTAGCCTTGGTCATCTTTTCCCGTGCGGCGCGGCATTTTGTAGCGCGGCCTGCATCGGCACAAGCCTTGCGCTTTTGGCCCAAACCAAACAACCCAACAACAAATGCCGAAGAAAGAAAAGACAAGCGGCCTCGAAAAGCTTTTCGAGGAGCAGGTGATGGACATGTACTACGCCGAGAAAAAATTGGTGAAGGCGTTGAAGAAAATGGCCGGAAAGGCCAGCGACCAAAAATTGATGAGCGCCTTCCAGGACCACCGTGAGGAAACCGAGGGCCACGTGCAACGGCTTGAACAAGTGTTCGAACTGCTGGGCAAGCGCGCCAAGGGGAAGACATGCCACGCCATGGACGGCCTGATCGAGGAGGCCCAGGAGATCATGGAAGACTTTGAGGACGATCCCGCATTGGATGCCGCCCTGGTGGTGGCCGCCCAAAAAGTGGAGCACTACGAGATCGGCACCTATGGTTCGCTGATCGCCTATGCCGATGAGCTGGGCTTGAGCGATGCCTCCAAGATCCTGAAGGAAATCCTCAAGGAGGAAAAGGCATGCGACCAGAAATTGACCAGCATGGCAGAAACCTCCTTGAACGCAGCTGGCGAGGCGCACCGGGGCCAAGGCAAGGAAACAAAGAATGGCAAGGCCAACAGTGCCAATGGCTCGGGCAAGGGATCGCCCACCGACATCGGTAAGACCAAGCAATCACGCACACCTTCCACGGTGGGGTAGGAAAACCCGACAATGAAAAAGGCCGCCTTCGTGCGGCTTTTTTCATTGGGGCCTATGCCAAGCTGCAGCCCTCGCCAACCGGGGCTTGCTTCTTCTCGATCAACCAACTGCCGCGCTCGTGCACCGTTAGGCCGAGCAATCCTTCCTGCAGCTCGATCAGCATAACGGTGGGCGATGACAGCAACACCAATCGGCCATTCTCCACTCCAAGGGTGAGCACCTGCTCCTCATCGGGCGTGAAGAACTTGCGCCCCAGGACCTCAATGAAGCACCACGCATGCGAGACATGGCTTTGCAGCAGCCCGGGAAGAATGTTGCGCGGGTCACCGCCCGGCGCTGCCAGCTTCCCCAGCTTCCGCTGCACACGCCTGATCCACGGCAGCATGCGGCGCAACGAATCGCCGTCGTGGCCGGTGCTCCAAACGCGCACATGCAGGTCCGGCCAACCAGATTCCTGCAAGATGTACTGGCGGGGAACCAGCTCGTTGGACCGGTCCACAATCCACTCCGAGGCGATGCCTTGGAAATAATGGTTGGCCCGTTGCGCCTGTTCCTTTCCTTGCTTGAATGTGTAACTGTAGGCCATCATTTTGTGTACGGCAAACCCAGGACCGTCGCCGCTGACCCTCGTGCTTGGCGCTGCCAGCGCGGCGTTGTGCCCACCCGGCCTGATGTGCCACTATGGAATTGCTTCCACGGCCAAGCGTCATTCTTCCCCAATGCACATGCGAAGAGGCCGCCTATGCGACGACCCCTTCAGTTACAGGCCCTGCCGGAAAAAGTCCAGAAGACCAATTCACGCTGCCGGTGCGGGCCTGTCATTCGCTGCTCCGCTGGCGATGCCCGCCCTTGTGCCGGGCCGGCGCCACACCACCGCTGTGCTACCCGCGGTGGCCCTGTTGCTCGCCGGCATGTTCGCGCTCGTGATCGCCGGTGGTATGGCCAACGGTTTTGCCGCGTTGCGCACCGCTTCCGTGCCCCCCGGCCGGATCATCATCGCGTATTTCTTCCCCCCTTGGCATTTCGTACCGGTTTTTCGTTCAGGGGCCAAATCCCAGGCCATAGCGGCAATGCTGGTCAGGGCAGCAGCGGCACACGCTTCGCAAGGAGCTGGCAAAACCGTGAAAATGGATGCAGCAGCCGTGATCGATCATTTGCAACAGTGGATGCGCAACTATGCCCAGGGGCAGGACAAGAAAGGCTTTGTGGTAGGCGTGAGCGGCGGGGTTGACAGCGCCGTGGCCAGTGCAGTGGCAGCCCGCACCGGGCTGACCGTGATCTGCATGGAACTGCCCATACACCAGGCCAAGGACGAAGAAGAGCGGGCCACGGAACACGTGCGGAAACTGGTGCGCGCATATGATAACGTGGAGCGGATCTACTTGGACCTTACCCAACATTTCGATGCCTTTGAAAAGGTGATGGGCGAGGCTGGCGACGACCAGCACGCCAAAGACCTGGCCTACGTGAACACGAAAAGCAGGCTGCGGCTGGCAGCGCTGTATTACCAGGCTACCGCGCGCAACCTGCTTGTGGTGGGCACCGGCAACCGGGTGGAACAGCGCGGCGTGGGCTTCTTCGCCAAGTACGGCGATGGCGGCATGGACCTGGCGCCGTTCACGAAGCTGTTGAAATCGGAGATGTATGAACTGGCGCGTGAGCTGAAGGTGGGCAACCGCATTACGGATGCACCACCCACGGACGGCCTGTGGCCCGACGGGCGCACCGACCTGGACCAAATGGGCGCCACCTATCCTGAGCTTGAATGGGCGATGGACCTGCGCGAGGGCGGTGCCGATATGGACAACATGGAACTGGATGAACGGCAGCGCGAGGTGCTGGAGATCTACGACAAGCGCCATGGCGATACCAGGCATAAGCAATTAGACCCGCCCGAAGGCCCGGTGCCCCGCTCAATCCGCTGGGGCAAGCGGGGAAAGACCACCACATAGCCCGGAATTTCCGGCATGAAAAGCCATAGTGCTCCCACGAGGTGCGCGGCGCATCTCCCTGTTGCGGGCCGTTGCAAGGAACGGCAACGAATTTGGAACCCATGGTGGTGGCACTAATGCCCAGAATTTCAAATCAACCCAACAATGGCAAAGAGCACAAGAAGCACAAGCGCCACTAAAAACAGGCGCACACCCGAAGATGAAGAGGACAACCGCATGGAAGCACGCACCGAGACCGAAATGGAGGATCGTGGTTCCGATAGCGAAAACTTCAGCGGCCGCAGCGGCCGGGAGACCAATGATGAATATGAAATGCGCGACGAACGCGACCGGAACAGCTACGGCATGCGCGGCGAGCACGAAATGGGCCGCGGCCAGCGCGGTGGCAGCCCATACGGTGCCCGCAACGAATACATGCGCGGGCAGGATGAGGGCTACGGCCGGGGCCGCGAACGCGACATGTACGCCGGCTCGCAGCGCCAAGAAGGCTGGGGCGGCAACAATGAAGGCCGCTACAACAACGAAGGGCCCGGAGGCTGGCGCGAGGACCGCGGCCGTTGGGACGCACGCGGGGGAATGAATGCCGGCAACTACGGAAACCGGGAGTGGAACCGCGACGGCTACGGCCAAGGCCGCGATGAATACCGCGGCGGTCGCGGCGAAGGCCAAGGGTGGCGCGGCGAGGACTACGAGCGCGACCACCAAGGAAGTCGTGTCCAGCGCAGCGGCTACGGCCAGGGCGGTGGGCAACGCGGTTTCCGCGATGAGCGCTACGAGCGTGAATACGGCCGCGGAAGTGGTGAGGGCTACTTTGACCGGGGCGGGCGCTACGGCAACGAAGGCCATTGGGGACACGAAGGCCGCTATGGCAGCGGCGATCAAGGCCGTGGCAGGGAGCGTGGCCAGTACGACCGCAATTATGGTGGCCGCGACAGCTACGAGGGCCGTGGCCAAGGCCGCGACCAATTCAGCAGCGAGGGCCGTTACCAGCACGAGCCGCGCAATGAAGGTTCATCGTACGGCAGCGACTACAGCCGCTGGGAGCACCATGAGCCCGGCCGGGAACGGTACCGTGGCGAAGGCCGTTACGGACGCCGTGAGGATTACTGATAAGCATGAAAGGAAGGCCGCCGGCGACGACGGCCTTCTTTTCATTCAGCACAAAAAGAACAACCAACAAACACAAACCATGAAAAACGAAATTCCAATCTCACCCCTGAAGGACCTGTACGAATTGCTTGGCGACAGCCGCAAGGGGTACACCGAGGCGGGCGTGAAGGTGAAATCCACCCCCATTGGCGACTTCCTCAACAAACTCAGCGACGAACGGTCCGTGATGCAACGCGAACTTGGCGCGGCGCTCCGCCCTTTTCTAAAGCCGGATGAATCCCTTGACGATGGCACGCTGAAAGGCGATGTGCACCGCGCCTGGATCGCCATTCGCGAATCATTGGCCTCCTCCGAGGACAATGCCGTGCTGGATGAGTGCGAACGCGGCGAGGACTACCTGTTGAAGCGTTTCGAAACGATCCTGGATGACAAGTCCGGCGAGCTCCCTGCCGATCTGCGGAACCAGCTAATGCAGATGAAAGCCCAGGTGCAGCACAGCATTTCAGCGATCCAGCAACTGCGCACCAAGCAGAAAGCGGCGTAGCATGCAGCACGCAACATGAAAAAGCGCCGGCCATCATGGCCGGCGCTTTTTCGTTGTCACCCGCTCTCAATCCATGGGTGCCTCGCGGGGCGCCGGGGTATCCCTGCCGCGATTTTCCTCCCGACGGAGGGCCTTGGCCTCCACGGTGAGCGTGGCATGCGGCACCACGCGCAACCGATCCTTCGGGATCAGCTTGCCGGTTACGCGGCATACGCCATAATCGCCGCGGTGTATGCGGCCCAGGGCGGCCTTCAATTGCGCAATGTATGTCAGCTGACGGTCCACGCGCCGCACCAATTCCTCGCGCTGCAAGGTGAAGGCACCGTCCTCCAGGTCCGGTGGCGCCTTGTACGTATCGTCGGTGCCGTGCCCGGTGAATTGCATCAGCGCGGCCCGGTCCGGCTCCAATGTGCGCTCGGCCTGTTCGATCTTCCCCTTGATGATGTCCTCGAATTCCTTCAGTTCCGCTGCCGAATACCGGGGCGGTTGTGGCGTATCGCCGTTCTCCATGGTGGAATGTTTTGTTGAATGATGACGCAACCACCCCATCGGCGTGCCAAGCAGGATCGCGCATGGGATGCGCCCGGCGCCCGATGCGGAAATACCACAACACACAACTGCTTGGGGTTGCCTTACCACGCCCCGGAACCGGCAAAGCCGCCACAGCCGGGGAAAACCTTGAAGGGCACCGCTATTGCTCCAGGAGCAGAAACAACAACCGAACATGAAAACCCCGACCATTCTGATCAGCGCCCTGCTGTTGGCCGGCGGCCTGATCGCAGGCTGCAGCTCCAACACCAACGACCGCCTTGATGGGGACCACGGCACCATGAACGCCGCCCCTTCCACCGATATGCGCGATACGGCCAATTATCGCGAGCGGAACATCAACAGCGACATACAGCGCGGCGAACAAAGCGGCACAACCATCCAACACGAAAACACCGTCAATGATCCGCAAGCAACACAAGGGGGCACCGATGTGACCGACCATTCACAAGGGCCTGAACAGGGATCCAGCCGGCAGGACATCAGCACCTCGCCCACGGGGGCCAAAAGCGCCGCCAGTGGCCGTGGCATGGACACCACCAAACTGCCCCGTACAACCCGATAGACAAAGCAACCTGAACCAATTTGGACCTGGGCCCAAGGCCTAGCGCTTTGCGGTCCCGGTCGATGGTTGGTGGCTAGCTGCCTTCCAAGGTCTTGAATAGGACTTCGCGCCCCACGGGCTTCACCAAATGATCATCGAAACCGGCTTCTTTTGAACGGGCCTTGTCCCCCGCTTGGCCCCAGCCGCTGAGGGCCACGAGCCGGATGTTGGCCCCCCAGTCGGTAAGGCGCATGGCCTTGCACGCCTGGTAGCCATCCATGCCCGGCATGCCTATGTCCATCAGCACGATCGCTGGCCGGAAGACATCGCCCATTTTCATGCCTTGCTCCCCGGAATAGGCCACCTCAACCTCTGCGCCCTTGCCCTTCAGCAGCATCGAGAGCATGACCGCCGAATCCTTGTTGTCATCCACTAGCAAGATCCGCTTTCCCTTGATGGCAGACCCGGTCTGTACCGTTCTGTCCACCGGCTTGGGCTTGGCGGAGATCACCGGCAATTTCACCGAGAAGATGGACCCCACGCCAAACTCGCCGGACTTCACGGCCACCTCACCCCCATGCATGCCCACTAACCGCTTCACCAGGTGCAAGCCGATCCCCAAGCCCCCGCCAGCCTTCGCTTTTTCCTCCTGGCCGATCTGGGCGAACATGTCGAACACATGCTGGCGTTCCGACTCGGGAATGCCCACTCCATTGTCCATCACGTTGAAAATGATCCATTTGTCATCCACCTCCCAGCTCGTGGTTAGCATGCCGCCCTTGGGGGTGAATTTGCTTGCGTTGTGCAAGAGGTTGGAAAAGACCTGCGTGATCCTGATCGGGTCGCCGTTGATGAACGCTGAGGCCGGGGAACGGCGCACCACAAGCTCCTGCCGCTTGGCACGAATGAGCGGTTCGGTGGTCTCCATGGCCTCGTGCATGCTTTCCACGGGATCCATGGGCACCGGGTGCAACTTGAAACTTCCGGTATTGATGCGGCTCAGTTCGAGCAGGTCCTCCACCAGGCGCGCCAAGTGGTCCACTTGCCGCTTCATTACCTTGCGCGTGTGCACGAAATCGGCATCGCCGGGCATGGTTTGCAGCAGGTCAAGGCCGGTGCGCAATGGCGCCATGGGATTGCGCAGCTCGTGCGCCAGGGTGGCCAGGAACTCATCCTTTTTCCGGTCGGCCTCCAACAAGGCTTCCTCGGCTTTCATCATGTCCGTAATGTCCGTGCAGGTACCGAACCAATGGAAGTCTTTCCCATCAGGGTCCAGGGCGGGCATTGCGCGTGCGAGCATCCAGCGATACACCCCGTCATGCCGGCGCAAGGGAAAGGTACTTTCCCAGGGTTCGCGCTTTGCCGTAAACGCCGCGATCTGGCGGCTCACCCGTTCATAATGGTCCGGGTGGTGGATCTCCTTCCGTCGGAAAGTCAGGTCCGATGACGGGATCCCCGTGAATTCGGTCCAGCGGTGATTCGTCCAGTATTGGGTGCTGTCCGCGTTGGCGATCCAGGCGAGTTGGTCCATATTATCGGCAAGCATGGCAAAGCGTTGGCGGCTTTCCTTCAATGAAGCTTCGGTCTGCCTTATGGCCGAGATGTCGCGCTCGATCTTCGAAATGCCGACGACCTCGCCATTGGCGGCCAGCATGGGCGAAACGGTGAGCGATACGTCCAGCACCCTTCCGTCCTTGTGCATCCGCCGCGTTTCGTAGAAATGGATGTGCTCGCCTTGCCGCACCCTGCCGATCAAGCGCTCCACCTCCCCTTCGTGTTCTGGCGGCATCAGGCGGTCCAGCGTATGGCCACGCATTTCCGCCTCGGTCCAGCCGAAGAGCCGTTCAGCCCCTCCATTCCACGAGGTGACCCGTCCGGCAAGGTCGAGGCTGAGGATGGCATCGCTGCTGTTGGCCACGATGGCCGCGAGCTGGAAGGTGTCCAGCGCATTTTGCCGCTCGGTAATGTCCTCCAAGGTCACCAGCATGTTGCGCGTGCCTTCCAACGGAACGGCGCTCACATGAAAAAGACGCTGGCCCGCGGTCGTGCACACCTGGTAGATGTCCAGACCGTGGAGCGGTTCATCCTCGCTGAGCACACGTTCCAGTGCATCGGACATGCCCAGGCCGTGCCACCGCCCGAGCGCCAGCAGCGGCCTGCCTTTCACACCTGCACCTTCCGTGGAGAATGCCCGAAGGAAGGCCGGATTCGCATGCAGGATCTTCAATCCGGCCCCCAGGACCACCAACGGCACGTTAATCAGGTCGAGTACTGCAGTAGCTGCCATGCATGCGGTGTTGGCGGCCTTTCCGCCCTTGTTGGCATCCTCGCTTTGTGGTGCGGCCATGTTGTTCTGGTTTTCAATTTTTCCGTTGGTACGTGCTTATCCAGGCGATCATCCGATGATCTTCAACAAGACTTTTTCCGCCAGGCCCAACTGGTAGCGGCCCCGCGCCTCCTGCACGCCCTTGGCCGCCTCGGGCAGCACACCATCCAAGAAGAATTCCAACACCTTTGGGTGAACGTAATGTGCCTTGCACACCGCCCGGGTATTGCCCAGCCGCGCGGCCACCAGGTCCAACGCCCGGTTGATGCACCGGGTGCCTTGTGTCCTGTTGCGGGCGGGTTCCATGTCCAACAAGGCTTCCACGCAACAGGCGGTGCCCATCCAGGTGCGCAGGTCCTTGCTGCTGAAATCGGCGCCGCAGGCCTGTTCGATGTAGTCATTCACCATGCCGCTGTCCACATCGTGCGTTTGGCCATCATCATCCATGTAGGTGAACAGGTCCTGCCCTGCCAATTCCTTGCAGCGCATCACCAGCCGCACGAGTTTGCGGTCGTGCAGCGCGATATCGTGGGTTTTTCCTGACTTGCCCTTGAATTTGATCCGCAGCTCGTTGCCATCGGCTTTCACATGGCGCCGCTTCAGGGTACTTAGGCCATAGCTGCCGTTGTCCTGCTCGTAGCTCCGGTTACCCACCCGAATGCGGGTGCGCTCCATGAGCGCAACCACGCCGGCGACCACTTTTTCCTTGGGCAGCCCGTGCTTGCGCAGGTCATGCCCGATCCTTTTCCGCAAGGCCGGCAAATGCTTGCCGAACTGTTTCAGGCGGTGGTACTTGACCTGGCCGCGCAGTTTGCGCCATCGGGCGTGGTAGCGGTATTGCTTGCGGCCCTTGGCATCCTTTCCCGTGGCCTGGAGGTGCCCGTCGGGGTCGGCGCAAATCCATACATCCCGCCACGCGGGAGGAATGGCCAACGTGCGTATGCGCACCAGCTCCTCCGTATCGGTGATCAGGCGGCCCTTGTACAGGTATTGCCAGCCCTTGCCGGCCGGCCTGCGCGTTATGCCCGGCTGGCTGTCCTTTACATACCGCAGGCGCGCCACAGAGGCCGTTTTGCGCGGCCTGTGGTCCAAGGCGGACAATTCACCGGGTGCAAAGGCAGCGATGTGTGCGTCAGGCATGTGGCTATGGCGGTGGCTTACAACGATCAATTGCCGATCACTCGAATGTGCCCGGCTTGCACGTGTGCCCCTCATGGTTCAATGAAATTCGGGTGCGTGACCTGAACGCGATCGTGGAAAACCATGCCCGTGAATGGGCAAGAGCATTCCCACTTCCGTTCATTACGGCGTGCGGCATTTTCATGGATGGTGGTTCGTGGGCGTATACAACAAACAATGCACCAACCAGGGGCCGCTTGCGGTAGTTTCGTGCCATCGGCCAAGCACCCACATATGCGGCCATCGACATTGGCTCCAACGCCGTGCGGCTGCTGGTTGCCGATGTGGTGGAACGGGAGGACCACCCCGTGGTGAAGAAGATCTCGCTGGTGCGGGTGCCGCTTCGGTTGGGCAGCGATGTTTTCAACGGCGGCGCCATAAGCGCTGAAAAGCAGGAGCTGCTCGGCAAGGCCTTGCACGCCTTCCGCCTATTGGCCGAGGTGAACCAGGTGCGGCAACTGCGTTGCTGCGCCACCAGCGCGTTGCGCGAGGCATCCAACGGGCAGGCCGTGGTGGCCGCCGCGGAAGGCATGAGCGGTGTGCGGATCGAACCGATCGACGGCACGGTGGAGGCTGACCTGATCGTGAACACCTTTTGGACGCAGGACCTGCTGAAGGACCGCCATTACCTGTACATCGATGTGGGCGGGGGCAGCACCGAGCTCACCCTGATCGACCACGGCAAGCGCCGGCGATCGGCCTCGTTCCGGATCGGCACGGTGCGCACATTGCAAGGCCGGAACGACCCGCAGGCCTGGGTGGAACTGGCCGCTTTTGCCGCAGAGGCCGGCCAACTGCATCGTTCACTGCCGGGCATCGGCACGGGTGGCAACATCAACCGCCTTTTCAAGGAGAACCGCAACGCTTTCGGCGAACCGCTCTCCATGGCCGACATCCGCAAACAACGGGACCGGATCGCCGGTTTCAGCCTGGAGGACCGCGTGAAAAAGCTGCGGCTGCGGCCCGACCGCGCCGACGTGATCATTCCCGCGGCGGACATCTTCCTGTCCATCATGGAGCAGGCCGGGGTGGAAGAAGTGTTTGTGCCCAAGGTGGGCCTGGCCGATGGCATGGTGTACGACATGTACATGCGCGATGGCGGCAGGGCCAAATACCCGCATTTGGCGGGTTGATCACTCCCCGCGCTTCAGCCAGGCCTGGGCCATGCGCAACTGCCCGAAACTGAACCGCTCGCCGAAGTGCGCCCTGGCGTCGTTGATCGAGCGTTCGGGATTGGCGCGCATCCAATCGGCCATGGCGTCCAGCTCAGGTGCGCTGATCACGCTGGTGATCTCCACCTCCCCTTCGCCCACGCCGCGCGCGGCATGCCCCTCAATGGTGCCCACGGACAGCTGGCGCGCGGTCGCCACCTCCGCCAAGCTCTTCCCTTCCTTCAGCAGGGCATAGGTCAGGCGGTATGTTTCTCCCTTGGCCTTTTTCGGCTTCTTGCCCTTCGGTCTTCTTGCCTCACCGGCGGCATCACCATCCAGCAGTTCCACCAGCTCCTTGCGCTTGCGCTTACGGCCGCTGCGGGTACTGGCCTCTGGCCGGTTCGCTTCCGCCCAGGCGGCCGCCTCCTCCACCATGGCCGTGCGCTCCGTCGCCATCCTGCGCTCCAAGGCAGTAAACGGCCCGATTTCCTTGCTGTCCAGTATGGCGGCCGCCATCGGGCCTGCCTTGGCCAGCCTGCCCAGTTGCTGCACCAGCAGCGCATCCACATCGCGCAGCCCGGCCGCATATTCCTTGTTCCGGCCCAACTGCTCCACCTGGGCCAAGTGCCGCAGCAGCTCCTTCATGCAGTCCTTCAGCAACGTGGTGTAGTAAGCGGCACCCTTGCCGAGCCTCTCCTTCAGCATGGCGTGGTCGCCGGCCTGCAACAAGCGCATCAACTGCGCTTGGAAGGTGCGCGTGTTCGGCCCTTCCCTCCCCAACCGATCGGCCAATTGGGCCATGGCGGTGCGCAGGTTGGCATCCTCGAACTCCCCGGCGGGGTGTTCCTGGCGCACCTCGGCCAGCCGCCGTTCCAATTCGCCGAGATCGAAGGCCGCCGCCAGCATGGTTTGCAGGTACAACTGCTGGTGATCGCGCAGCTGCTCGCCCAAGGGCTGCTGGCTGTGTTGCTGCTCGCTGAAGGCCACCACTTGCCTATCGGTGCTTACCACGGAGGGGTCGATGCGCGTGCGCATGACCAGGCCGCTGAGCGAACGCAGGCGCGACAGCGCCACGTACACCTGCCCCGGCGCGAAGGCCTTGCCCACATCAATGATCGCCTTGTCGAAGGTGAGGCCCTGGCTCTTGTGCACGGTGATCGCCCAGGCCAAGCGCACCGGATATTGCTGGAATACGCCGAGCACCTCTTCCTGTTGCTCCTTGGTCACCGGGTCCACCGTGTAGCGCGTGTTCTGCCAAACCTCCTTCTTCAACTCATATAAGCTGCCGTTGTCCAGCATTTCCACGCTCACCGTGTCCCCTTTAATGGCCGCTACCCGCGCCAGCTTGCCGTTGAAATAGGCCTTGGCCGCATCGTTGCGGATGAACATGACCTGCGCACCTTCCTTCAATTCCAGCGTGGACAATACGGGGTACATCGACCGCGGGAAATCGCCGGTCACCTCCGCCTCGAAGCGGTGCAACGGCGTGGACAGGCGGTCCAGGGCGCGCTGGTTCATTTCATCGGCCGCGCGGTTGTGCGTGGTGAGCGTGATCACGCCTTCCGTGGCCTGCTCCTCAATGGTATCGCGGTAATGGCCGTTGAGCACGTCCACATCCCCCGCGGTTACGGTGTTGTTGCGCAGGTTGTTCAGGATCTGGATGAACGATGGATCCTGCTGCCGGAAGATCTTGTCGAGCTCGATGTGGGCGTAGCCCGCCTCCTGCAGCCCGAGCGAGCCGAAGAAGTGCATGGTGCCGTACCACTTGCGCAGCACGTTCCATTCCTCGTCCTTCACCACGGGCGGAAGCTGGAACAGATCGCCGATGAGCAGCAGCTGCACGCCGCCGAAGGGCCGGTCGTAGCGCCTGCGCACCGTGCGCAAGCGATGGTCGATCGCATCGAGCAGGTCGGCGCGCAGCATGCTCACCTCATCAATGATCAACAGCTCGATCGAACGCAGCACCTGCCGGCGGATGTTGTTGAGCGGATGCCGCCGGGTAAGCGTATTGCGGTCGTGGAAAGCGCCGTATTCATCCATCCCCGGCGGCAACTGCTTTTCGGGAATGAACGAGCCGAAGGGAAGCAGGAATTGCGAATGGATGGTAACGCCCTTGGCGTTGAGCGCCGCAATGCCCGTGGGCGCCAGCACCACATGCCGCTTGTGCGTGTGCTGCACCAGCTGCCGCAAAAAGGTGGTCTTGCCGGTACCCGCCTTGCCGGTAAGAAAAACGTGGCGGTCCGTACTGTTCACGAAACGCGCCGCCAACAACGCCCTTTCCGTGGCCTCCCATTCATCCGCGGCATTCCCGGCAGTAGGTAGCACCGTTGGCTTGCCCGCATTGGCATCTTGCATGGTATAAAAAGTGAAAAAACCGCTCCGGCTGTTGGCGACACCATCGCCGCCGGCACAAGTGCAAGGTAGGACGTAGTTGCATTAGCGCGAAGGCACCTATGCGCGATGCATCGTTGGCGGAACCGATACCTACGGAAATCCGACCCCGTAGCGGGTCGCACCAATTAGAACAACCAATACCCACGGCAACCCGACCCCGTAGCGGGTCGCACCAATTAGAACAACCAATACCCACGGAAATCCGACCCCGGAGCGGGTCGCACCAATTTGAACAACCGCTACCCACGGCAACCCGACCCCGTAGCGGGTCGCACCAATTTGAACAACCAATACCCACGGAAATCCGACCCCGTAGCGGGTCGCACCAATTACCGATGCCCACGGCAAACCGACCCCGTAGCGGGTCGCACCAATTACCGCTACCCACGGCAATCCGACCCAGTAGCGGGTCGCACCAATAAACATCCGCGGTTCCCCGCACCATCGACCCCGTAGCGGGTCGCATCAATTAGAACAACCAATACCCACGGAAATCCGACCCCGGAGCGGGTCGCACCAATTTGAACAACCGCTACCCACGGCAACCCGACCCCGGAGCGGGTCGCACCAATTACCGATACCCACGGAAATCCGACCCCGTAGCGGGTCGCACCAATTTGAACAACCAATACCCACGGCAACCCGACCCCGTAGCGGGTCGCACCAATTACCGATAGCCACGGCAACCCGACCCCGTAGCGGGTCGCACCCATTACCGATACCCACGGCAATCCGACCCCGTGTGCTGCAAAACAAGATGGAAGAACCAGAGGGTGCATTCCGGTTTTCAAAAGGGTCCCATAGATTGTCAATTTATTGCAATACCTTAACAGCGTTTTCCAACCCATTAAACCCTCCTTACTATGAAAACGCAAAGACCCCTCCCACTACGCCCGATCTTGCCCCTCGATCAAAGAGGCTGGCGGGCATGGTGGCCGGTGCCCTGCTTGGTACCCTTAACCTAACGGCCCAAGACAACCTCTGGGTGCATGGCAGCTTGGACACTACCCGCATCCACCGCTCCATCGGCGGGCCCAACGGGGCCTTTGAGCACATCAAACAAATGCCGGACGGCAAGTTCCTGCTCAGCGGCGGCTCCGGTTTTTTTGAAGGGGTGTCCGTGGAGGGCATGTTCCGCGTACACAGCGATGGCTCGTTGGATACCAGTTTTCAGGTACCGCCCATCGATGGTTGGACCGAGAGCGGTGGTTTTCTGCCCCAGCCTGGAGGCAAGGCTCTTGCTTATGGACGTTGGCATTTCGCCGGTTCACCGGATACCGTGGGCCTGGTGCGCTTCTTGCCCAACGGTCAGTTGGACCCCACCTTCAATAACAATTTGAATTTTGGCTCTGCCCATGCCAATATGCCTTATGCACATGATCCCATGGTCACTCATGTGGAGCCCATTGGGGACAATATGCTTGCCATTACGGGGTACTTCGACCGCATCAATGGCGAGGTGCATGGCGGCATTGCCATGCTGGACACGGCGGGCAATGTGTTGCCGGGCTATTTTGAGGGCAGCGGCTGCGGGGGGTTTAATGACCAGATCATCAACCCCACATGGTACCAAGGCATACTGGGCATTGAACCCGCCCAAGATGGCGGCTACTTCATCTACGGAGCCTATCGCGGCTATGATGATGGTACCACCAATGATCCCAGCCAGCGGCTGTTGAGCAAGCTGTACGGCTTGAATGTGGGTCTGGAAGAACACCTTGCAAGCCAAGTGATGCAACTACAGATCGCGCCCAACCCCAGCGCGGGTGCAACGGTGTTCTCTGTTGGGAACACCCTGGCCAAGGCGGAACTGTATATCCATGATGGCAGCGGCCGGATGGTGTGGCAGGTGCCTTGGCCTATGGGAATGGAGCGGTACACGCTGCCCGCCGGGAAATTGGCACCGGGCACATACGGGGTGCGGGTGGTTTCTTCACATGCAGCCACCGCAGGGTCCGCTGCGCGAGACCCGGCGGTAGGGTATGTGGGGCGGTTGGTGGTACTGCCGTGAAATGAAGGGGTGCCATGGCCGATTCTTGAAAGAACATAACCGTTGCTGAAACACATTCCACAGGTGCCGGCACAACCGGTATTTTGTGGGCACAAACCTCAAAATCCTTGGCCATGCCTCCACAAGGACACACGTCCCTCACCTACCTGCAACAGGACAACTTTGACAGCGCCTACGCCGTGATGGACCGCCTACCGGTGGAGTTCAAGCTGAAGGAAAAGGAAATCAGCGAGAAAGACCGCACCAAGCAGTTCATTGGCATTGTACAGGGCTACCGCAGCGGCGGAAGGAGCGAAACCGAGCTGAATGAAAGCGACCTGAGCGCCTTGCGCGCCATGGCCGCAGATGTGTACGACCGCCCGGCGGAATGGGCGCAGAACATTGTGCGTGACCCCGCCACGGGTGCGCAGGGTAACCGTTGGCAAATCGGCACATTGGCCATTTGGCGAATTCCTTCGTCCTTTGTAAAACCACGGATGAACACGGACAATTGTGCGTGCCTACGTCGCGAGTGTGCAGGGTAGGTAGCCTTTGGCGAAATGGCCATCGGCGAATTGTTAACTTAGGGCCATGGATTGGAAGGAGTTGAACACCCTGGGCCAACTGGACCAGATCGATGTGCTTTCGCGGGAAAAACCTGTGCTGATCTTTAAGCACAGCACGCGGTGCAGCATTAGCCGGGCAGCCTTGGGCCGGCTGGAGCGCGAATGGCAGGCCGGTGATGGCGGCGGTGCCATTTACTACCTCGACCTGTTGGCGCACCGGGCCGTTTCCGATGCGGTGGCCGAGCGGTACGGCGTTGAGCACGAATCGCCGCAGGTGCTGGTGATCCGCGATGGGAAATGCGTGCATAATGCCTCGCACATGGGCATTACCTACCAAGGTACCGTGGGTATGCTGGCACCGTGACCACGCTAAATTCAAGCACGAATAAACGGCCCCAGCACCGGCGGCCGATCATTTGGATGAGGGATCGGATTTCATGGCAGGGCGGGGCAATCCTCGCCGTAGCACTTGGGCTTGCCCTTGCACCTTTGCGCGTGGCCGCCCAGGTCACACCACCTGTAAAAGTGGAACTTGTGCCATGGGCGAACAACATACAGGCCATTACCGCCATGGCCAATTGCGGTGACCATCGGCTGTTCGTGGCCACGCAAGGGGGCTCCATATGGATCGTAACGGATAGCATGACCGTGCGCCCCGAACCGTTCCTGAACATCTATTGGCTCGTCCATTTCGCGGGTGAACAAGGCTTGCTCGGCCTGGCGTTCGACCCTGGCTATGCCGACAATGGGCACTTTTACGTGCACTACACCCAACCCTTCAGCGCTGGCCATAATTCGATCGTCTCACGGTTCACGGTAAGCGCCGATGACCCGGACCAGGCCGATCCCAACAGCGAGATGGTGTTGATGTCCATACCGCAGCCCGGTGTCATCCACAAGGCAGGCGACCTGGAATTCGGTCCAGACGGGTACCTGTACCTCTCCATTGGCGATGGTGGCCCCCAAGGCGATCCGGACAACCAAGGGCAAAGCTTGGATACACGGTTGGGCAAGATCCTTCGGATAAGCGTGAATGCGGATGGGACCTGGAATGCCCCTGCCACCAACCCATTCGCCGGTGCGCAGGGCGATACGCTGCCCGAGACCTATGCCTACGGTGTGCGCAATCCGTTCCGTATTTCAGTGGACCCGCTGAACGGCGATGTGTGGTTCGGTGATGTTGGGCAGAACAGCTTTGACGAGGTGAACCGCATTCCGGCGGGGAGCAATGGTTTGAACTTCGGGTGGCGCTGCTATGAAGGTGCAATGCCCATATACCCCACTGAATGCCCGGACAGCTCCAGCCTGGCATGGCCGGTGGCCGAGCATGCGAATGTGATGAACGGCGGGGATTTTTGCGCCGTGATAGGCGGCAAGGTTTACCGCGGCAGCAAATACCCCCGGCTGTACGGGCGCTACCTGTACACCGATTATTGCTCCGGCGTGATCCGGTCGATACGCGAGGAAGGATCCATGGGCTGGGTGAACGAGGAATTGCACGCGCCCGTGTGGGCGGGCAACACCACCTTTGGCAAGGACAGTGCGGGTGAATTGTATTTGGCCAACCAGGTAACCAAGCGGATCTACAAAATTGTGGACCGCTGCCCCATGCCCGCACCTGTACTGCTCAACAGCGGCGATAGCTTGCATTGCAGCACGGCGACCGCATACACCTGGTTCCATGACGGGCTGGAGCTGCCGGACACCACCGCGGACATTGCCGTGCAAGGTGACGGCCTGTATTGGGCGGTGACCGATATGGGCGGCGGCTGCATGTTCACCACGGATACGGTGCAGGTGATCCATTCAGGCTTGGCGCCGCTCCCTGCCACTGCCTTGCGCATTTGGCCAAACCCGGCGTTGGACCAAGTGACCGTGATCCTGCCCGCACCGCAGGCCGACGGCTGGCAAATTGCGTTGTACGATGCTCTGGGCCGGCCCGTGCGACAGTGGCGCGGCCTGCCCGGGGGAAGGATAAGCCTGCAGCTGGACCAAGTGCCCGCTGGCCAATACATCCTGCGCGCGCGTTCCAGCACCGGCCGCATCCACGGTGTGTTGGGGATCATGCGCTGAGGAAGGCGCCGGAGAGGCCAGCGAACAATCGCTTACGAAGCATCCGGGTAACACAACGGGCAACTGTTCGGCCAGCACGATCGATCGACAGGGTGCCCAAGGGGAGCAACCACCGGTTGGCGTGCGATCGCAGGGCATTTGGCGCGCACGAAAAAGCCCCCGCTGTACGGCGAGGGCTTTCCCATTGGTTCCTATCGAAAGATCAGAGGCCCAGGTTGTCCTTGTAATTGCGGAACTCCAAGTCCTTCCTGGCCTTGTCGCGCAGGCTGGGATCTTGCTGTGCGGCAGCAGCCAAGTGGGTGCGCACGCCATCGCCGTTGTTGGTGCGTGCTGCGATGATGGCGGCCAGGTAATGGCCTTTCGCGCTGTCCTTGTCAGGGCTGTTGGAAAGGATGGTGCCCGCGCCGGCGGCATCACCGCTGAGCAGCTTGGCCAACGCGGCGTTGAACGTGTTCTGCCCGGCCATGTTGCTGTTGGCGCTGGCATAGTCGCCTTCCTGGATCGCGATGATGCCTTGGTTGTACTTCACGTCCTGCCCACCATCGGCGGCGGCCTTGGCGAAGAACTCAGCGGCCTTTTTGCGGTCACCCTTCTGGCGCGCGATCACGCCCAGGTTGTTGTTGCTGGCAGCGTTCTCCTTGATGCCGTTCGCCTTCTGGAACTGTGCCTCGGCCTCGGCGGTCTTGCCCTGCTGGAAGAGGATGTAGCCCACATTGTTGGCGGGGCGGTAGTCCTGTGGGAACAGGCGCTCGGCCTCGCGGTACACGCGCAGCTGCTCGTTCATGTCGTTGCTGAGCGCAGCGGCCTTCATCAGTTCCTCGATCTTCAGCGTGTCGGGCTTGCTCTTGCTCAGTGCGGTCAGCTCTTCGTCGCTGTACCCGTTCACTTCGTAGTTCAGGTGCATTTCCGAGCGGCGCAGGCTGGGCAGGATGTCCTCCTGCAGCTCTTTGTAGGTATGCGCCATGTTGTTGATCTCCTTCTCGCGCTGGTTCACATCGGGGTACATCTGCAGCACGCGCAGCACCAGGTCGCGGTCCGCGAAGGTGCTGGCCTCAACGGCCTTCTTGAAACCGTCCCAGTCCTCACCATGGCCCTTCAGGTTGTAGAAGGTGGCATCCTTGGGATCGCCGATCTTGTTCGCGTTCAGCACGCCCTGCAACCAACGCTTGGCGGAAGCGGCGCGGTTGTCGGCCAGTTTGTCGTTCAGGCGTATCTCACCCTCGGGCGATGCCCATGCATCGATGGTCACCCCTTTCCAGGTGATGCGCGGGTTGCTTTTGTTGGCCTTGGCAAAATCGGCCATGGCCTTCACCTCGGCCAACTTCAGTTCGGTGGGACGCACCACATCGGAGTTCACCAGGTAATGGATGGTGGCATCCTGGCTGTGGGTGGTAACACGCTTGAACTGGTCGGGTGCGAGGATCACGCGGTCATCGCTCATTACCAAGTAGGGCGTGGTGATCACTCCGTCGGCAAGTTTCACGTCCTTGAAGGCTTTCTCCTTGCTGCCCTGTTTGCCCACGATCTTCAGCATCAGCTCGCTTTGCTCCATTTCGGGCTTGTAGGCCACCTTGTCGCTGTAGCTGAAGCTCTTGCCGGTCTCATAGGGCACCACCGTGTAGTTGCCCGCGGCGCTGGCCCCTTGGAAGCCGGCCATCTTCAGCGGGGTTTCACCGCTGGCATAGGTGATGGTGGGCGTGAGTTCAACTTGGGCCTTTTTGTAGAAATACTTCCCCGGAAAATTCCCATTGATGTTCACGTGAACGGTGTCACCCTGTACGATCAGGGGGTTGGGTTCCACGGTGTGCGTGATAGTGGATGCATACTTATCCATTTTACCCAGTCCGCCGCAACCGGCGACCACCAAAGCTGTCGCGGCCAACGCGGCGAATCCTGCAAGGTGATTTTGTTCCATGTGTTGATCTGTTAGTTTTTATCCAAATCGGGGCAAACTTAACCACCATCCGTGCCAAACCCATTTGGCCGGTGCCGGGCAGTTGTACACATAGGGTGGTTGGTAGACAAGGCGTTGTGGCCCGTTCAACCCGGGCCACGAAGGCTACCGTGCGGCCCGGGTTCAAAGCTGCGCCACGTAATGCCCGGGCACCCGGGGCTCCGTGATCAAGCTAAGTACCTTTTCGTACGTGCCGGCCTCGCGTTGGATATCGCGCCCATTCAGGTCCAGCACCAGCACACGAACGCCCTCCAGCTTGCGCAAATGATCCAGGTACCGTTCCTGCAATTGCGCCAGGTACTCCTGCCCGATCTGTTGTTCGTACGACCGGCCCCGGCTGCGGATCCGTTGCTGCACGGTTTCCATGGGCAGGTGCAGGTACAGCAGGAATTCGGGCTTGGGCAGCCCCGCGTACATGATGTCGTACAGGTCGCGGAAAAGCACGTGCTCATCGGGGGCGAGGGTGGCCCCCGCGAACACCAGCGATTTGCCGATGCTGTAATCGGCCACGGCCGTGGGCTGGAAAAGGCTGCGTTCGCCCACCCTCTTCAGCTGGTGGTAGCGCTTGGCCAGGAAGGACAACTCGAGGGCGAAGGCATGCCGCGCGGGATCATTGTAGAACTGGGGCAGGAACGGATTGTCCTCAAACTCCTCGAACACCGTTTCGGCGCCCCATTCAGCCGCCAAGCGGCGCGCCAAGGTGGTTTTGCCGGCACCGATCAGGCCCTCCACGGCCATGTAAGCGTAGGGTGCCTTCATTGCTGCTGCACAGCGTTCAGGAGCTCCAGCACGGTACGGCCCAGCACGGGGTGTACCAGCCCTGGCACCAGGTCGGCGGCCGGGCCCAGCGCAAAGGCGCGCTCGTGCACGCGCGGGTGGGGCACCACCAGGCCAGGTTCGTTGATCACCTGTTCCCCGATGAACAGGATATCGATATCGATGGTGCGTGGCTGTGGGCCGTGCCCCGGCCCCCGCACCCGGCCCAACCGTTCCTCGATCTTCAGCAGCGTCTGCATCATGGCCTGTGGCCCCAGGCCCGATTCCACCAGCAGGGCACGGTTCAGGAACAGGGCGGTATCCTCCATGCCCCACGGCTCTGTCCAATGGTTGCGGCTTTCGGCCCTCAGGTTCCCCAGCATGCCGATCTGCCGGGTGGCCTCCATGAAGGTGCCGGCCACATCGCCGCGATCCGCGCCCAGCAGCAGGACATATTCCGCCATGGCCCAAAGAAAAGCCGCAGGCGCCAGTTGGGGGCCACGGCCCCTACTTCCGCTCGTACGAGGGGTTCACGACTTTGCTGCGTTCAAAGGCGTTCTGCTTCACCGGCGGACAGGCCCAGCCCTTGGGGTAGCGCAGGAAGAGGAAACGCACGCTGAGGATGAGCGGGCGGTAAGTGCTGCTGAACCATTGCAGTTTGCCCAGATTGCCCTTGTCGGCGGGTTGAATGCTGAAAAGAGGGCTTTCAATGGCCGGGATGACCATCAATTGCTGGGTAAGCTTGAAGCCATAGCCCAGCTTGGCGTGCACTTGTCCGGTGAACTCCGGCGGGAAATCCCATCGGTTAAGCGCGGCAAGATCGGCGGTGTGATCGTGGGCGGTGCTGAAACGCCAATCCACGTTGGCGCCCAGGCTGAATTGGATGAACTGATGATCTTTCACCTGGAACAGCTTATTGGCGTTGGCATGCAGCGTGAGGTGCTTGTCGTTGAAGCCCCCCTCCCCGGCCAATACGCCAACACTGTCCCCGCGCATCAATGTGCCGGTGAATTGCTCAACGCCCTTGAGCTGCTTGTAGGCCAGCCCAAGATCCCAGTAATCCAGGATCACGGGATCGTTGGTGGCATGGAACCATCCCGCCTCCAGGTAGAGGCCGAACTTGCCGTTGGGATCGAACAAGGCGGTATAGCTTGTATCGGCCTGCTTGAATACGGTCTCTTCCTCGTTCTTGAAGCGCGGCAGCGTGTAGGTGATGCCCGGGGCGACATAAAATCCTCCGCGCCGCATTTTGCCGTCCGTAGGGAAAATTTCCGGCCGTTTGCGGCCATACACGCTTTGTGCACTGAGCGTGCCCACGAACAACAGGCCGAAGGCGAGGGCGAAAAGGCGGTTCATCCGGTACAAAGGAAATTGTGCACATGGCCATAACGCGGGAAACCGCCGCAAAGTGTCAACGCATGATCGTGGGATGCGGCGATAGCTTTACCGCTTCGGACATCTACTCCGCTCAACCACATGCGCGCAAGCGAGATCAAGCCCGGCCATATTTTCCATTATGAGGACCATTTGCCCTTAACGGGCCAGGTCCACCGCCACCGGTGCCGGGTGTTGTTCGTGGGGCAGGAGCACCTGTTCTACGATGTGTGGCTGGGGCATTTGGCCAAATGGAGTTTCATCCCGGTGAAAAAACGGCTTTCGTTCTACCGGTTCCCGTTGAGCCACATCGGCAGGCTGCAGTTCGATGGATTCCAGGAAATGGATGAGAGCGATGCCGCGAAATTGTTCCTGGACCTGCCCGAGATCTTGCTGCGGACAACAATGCAGCAGATGCTCAACGGCCAGGCCGGGTCAGCCTCTGTTTCCGTGCATGCCGGATGCATCGCCTACATTCCACTGGGCCCGAAGGGCGGAACGTTGAAGCCCGTGCTTATTACGACCGATGCGCTGACGGCATCCACCTTGGCCGGGTGGATCGTGGCCTGCCAAAGCTTGGACCATCTCCCTTCCGGGGCGGTGGTGGTGCACCGTGTGGGCCTGCACGCAGGGTGGCCGTCCTATGGCATCCGCACGGCCTAGATGGTCTTCTTCCGCGGGTCTTGATCACTGGCGAGCAACTCCAGCACCTTTCTCTCCACCTCCCTGCTCTCCCACTTCTCCCCGATCCCGGGCATGGCGAGCACTTGCTCCATGATCCGGTCATGGCGTTGCCCCTCGCGCAGGGCTTCTGAATAGGGCATGTCGGTGTATTTCACCATGGTGTACAGGGGCAGCCATTGCGTGGGATGCTTGGCCTGCATGCGTTCCTCGATCTTTTTGCGCAGGATGAAGCGCGGATCGGCCACGAGGTCGCGCATTTCGGTGAAGTTGCGCCTGCTCAAGGCGGTAATGGCCTGGCCATTGGCCACGCGCTCGCGGTTGTATGCTTCCAGCACGGCGCCCCAGTTGTCGTCGCCGTGGGTGTCCAGCAGGTCGTTCAGCACGCGGCAATCCTCGAAGCCTGCATTCATGCCCTCGCCGTAGAAGGGCACCATGGCGTGCGCGGCATCGCCCAGCAGGGCCACCGTGCCGCGGTGCACCCACGGGCTGCAATAGATCTCCACCAGCACCCCTTGCGGATTGCGCATGTACTGGGCGGTCATATCGGGGATCATGGCGTAGGCGTCGGGGAAGTGCCGGCGCAGGAAATGGTCGGCCTCTTCCGCGGTGCGCACCTTGTCGAAACCGGCATCGGGCGCTTCTGGCACGGCATTGTGGGGCATGAAGAGCGTACCGGTGAAGCTGCCGTTGCGGTTGGCCAGGCCCATGAGCATGTAGTAGCGCCGCGGCCAGATGTGCAGGCATTGCGGGTCCATTTGGGGTTGGCCGCCGGGCCCGGCGGGAAAGGCGATCTCCTTGTAATCGTGCTCGATGTACTGCTGGCTGTAGTTCATGCGGCCGAATTGCATCTTCAAGCGCACCGCGCTGAAGGCTCCATCGCACGCCAGCACCACATCGGCGGCCACGGTCCTGGGTTCCGCGCCCTTGCGGGTGAAGGTGCACGTGGCCTTGTCGAGGTCGGCATCCACGCAGCGGTGGCCGAAATGCAGCGTAACACCGGGCATGCGTTCGGCCTCATCCAACAGGCGGTTGTTCAGTTCACCACGGCTTACCGACCAATTGGCCTTGCCCTCGATGCTATAGGGCATGCGGTTGAGCTTGCCTTGGGGATCGTGGGTCATGCGTGCATACACGGGCACGGTGATCTCCCGGATGCGCTCATCGATGCCGGCCTCGCGCAGGGCCCGCCATCCCCGGTGGCTGATCACCAGGTTGATGGAGCGGCCTTCCCATTGCTTGGCCGTGCGCGGGTCGTCGCGCCGCTCGTAAACGTCAACCTTGTGGCCACGCTTGGCCATGAGCACGGCCAGCAGGCTGCCCACAAGTCCGCCGCCGACAATGGTGATGTTCTTCATTCCGTTCGGGAAGGGGGTGGTAAGGTGGTAAGGTTGGTGAGGAAGGTAAGGTGGGTAAGGAGGGTAAGGAGGGAAAAGAGGGTAAGGATGGAAAAGAAGGGAAGGTGGGTAAGGTGGGTAAGGAGGTGAAGAAAGTTGGTAGGGTCGTTACTGTCCCTTCAAGCAGGTTTCCAGGGCTTTTCCGAAGCGGAACACATCCTCGAACGAGTTGTAGAGGGGCACCGGTGCCATGCGGATCACCCCGCCCTTGCGGCCGTCGGCAGCGCCTGCCTCGCGCCAGTCCACCGATACATATTCCTCCGAGAGGCGATCGAACAGTGCCCTGCCCTTGCCGTGGGCCATGATGGACAGCTGGCAGCCGCGTTGGGCGGGATCGGCCGGGGTGATGATCTCAAGATCGGCACCGTGGGCGGCGGCCACTGACCCCACTACGGCCTCGGCGTAGGCCGTAAGCTGCAGGCTCTTGGCCCGCAACCGGTCCATGCGGGCGTGCACGAACTGCGAAAGGGCCAAGTGGTGGATGGCCATGTTGAGCACGGGCGCATTGCTCACCTGCCAGGCCTCGGCGGTTGGCATGGGCTTGAACTCGTCGCCCATTTGAAAACGGGTGGCCTTGTCGTGCCCCCACCAACCCGCGAACAAGGGTAGGTCCTTGCCGAGGTGGCGTTGGTGCACGAAGGCGCCGCCCACGCTGCCCGGCCCGCTGTTCAAGTATTTGTAGGTGCACCAGCAGGCAAAGTCCACCTGCCAATCGTGCAATTGCAGGGGCACGTTGCCGGCGGCATGGGCCAGGTCGAAGCCGGCCACGGCACCGGCCTCGTGCGCTTTTGCAGCGATCGCTTCCAAGGGGAAGAACTGGCCCGTGAAGTATTGCACGCCGCCGAAGAGCACCAGCGCCAGCTCCTCGCCCATTTCCCCGATCTTGGCCAGTATGTCCTCCTCGCGCAGCACATGCTCACCCTCGCGCGGCTGCATCTGCACCAGGTCCTCCCCGGGATCGAGGCCATGGAAGCGCACATGCGAGGCCAGCGCATAGGTATCGCTGGGGAACGGCTTGTGCTCGGTAAGGATCTTCACGCGTTTGCCCTGCGGCCGGTAGAAGCTCACCAGCAGAAAGTGAAGGTTGCTGGTGAGCTGGTTCATCATCACCACTTCCTCGCGGCGTGCGCCCACCACCGATGCGGCCCCGTCGGCAAGGCGCTCGTGGTAGCTGTACCAAGGGTGCCGAGCGTGGAAATGGCCCTCCACGCCGTACCGAGCCCAGTCCTCCAGCTCCTGGTTTATGGCCGCCTCCGCGTCCATGGGCTGCAGGCCAAGGGAGTTGCCGGTGAAATAGATCACCTCGGTGTTGTTCACCCGGGGTATGCGGAATTGCTCGCGAAAGCCGCGCAGCGGGTCTTCATCGTCCCATTTACGGGCGGAAGCCAGGTCGTATTCAGGCAGGTTCATAGGCGGCACGAATGTAGAAGCTGCCGCTGATGCGGTGCGGCATTTCAACCCAGCCACACGCCCAGCGCCGTGCACAGCGGCACCAGGATCATTACGCCGTCCACCAGGATGGCATAGTAGAAGGGGTCGCGGTGCGGCTTGGCGGCAAGGGCCAGCGCCAGGGCCACCGCATACCCGCCCAGCACGGCCCACGGGGCCAGGTGGTAGCCCAACGTGCGGAGGAAAAGGACCTCCAGCCCGGCCGAGCACAACAGCAGGAACAATACCACGGCCTTGGCGCCCTTCACCCCCAGCAACAGCGGCACCGTACGCAGCGCCGGGTCATCGGTGTACATGTCGCGCACATCGAACAGAATGGCCAGGGCCAAGATCAGCGGCACCCGCATGCAGGTGAGGCCCGCGATGGTGAACGCCCCATGCCCTTCGGGATCAAGCATCAGCGGCACGGCCACCGCCACCACGGACCATGCCACGGCGATCAACAGCGCCTTGATGAAGGGCACCGTGCGCAACCCGATGCCGCGCCCCTTGGACGTGGTGAACGGCGTTACGTAGAAGAACGTGAGCAGCACCACCGGCACCAGCACTTTCCAGATGTGCGGCCACAGCGGCCACATGAGCATGAAGGCCGCTGCCGAGGCCAACGCCACCAGCACGTGCATCAGCACGCGGTGCTCGCGGTACCAGCGCAGGTTGATGTATTGCCCGGTCTCCGGCGCGCGAAGCCGCGCCAGGCGCGTAACGCCGTATGCAGCAAAGGTGCCCAGGAAGGCCGCCAGCGCATAGCGCCGTGCCAAGCCTCCCTCGCGCAGGAAAAGGGTGGTCTGAAAGATCTGTGCGGCCACGGCCAGGGCCACCCACAGGTGCCCGAAAATCAGCCAGCGCAACACCGGGCCCTTCACCTCCCCCGGCATGTTCAGCGTTTTGGGGCCGGATCGATCACCAGCTTGTTCATGGCGATGCCCACCCCCACGCCCAGCGCCGTGGAAAGCAGGCTGTTCAGCACCCGCTTGGGCCGCCCCACGGCGCTGTAGCCGGTGGCGTATATGGGATCGCCCTCCATGTTGGGATCGCTGATGGACCCCCGGGTCACATACACACGTGGCCAGGCCATCAGCCCTGCATATAGGGGTGGAAGCAGCAGTGAGTTCACCTCCAGGTCAAGCGCCATGGTGAGGCCCGAGCCCAATATAAACCCACCGATCACGGGGCCCCATGGCCGGTAGCCGCGGCGTGCATCGCGCTCACCTTGTATGAACCAGCGCATCTCCTGCACGCTGTATTCATTGCCGAAAAGCGTGTCCATGAAGTACCACACCTTTTCGTGCCCCAGGCTGTCCGTAACACTGAATACGCTGCTGGTGGGTTCGGCCCGCTCCACCCATTTGTTCTTCTTCGGCACCAGGTAACGGACCTCCAAACTGCTCTGGCCAAGCACGCGCCCTTCCAGCACCTGCCCGTTCATCAGGTTGATCTTGTCCTGGGCATGGGCACAGCCCAAAAAGAGGCTGAGGATCGCTAACAACAGCAGGCGCATGGGGGGCGAAGTTCGCGAAGAACGATTGACCGCATTGAAAAAATACCCTTGCGCAACAAGCCCCCTCCCGAACGGTGGCCCGGACCGGAGGGGCTTGTTCGCCTAGGCACAGGGCGGCCGCTTACTTCACTTTCACTGCCCGCTGCACCACCACCGCGCCGTTCAACATATAGGTGCAGAAATAGGTGCCCGCAGCCCGCTTGGTGGTGTTCCATTGGTAGGTGTAGGCACCCGCCTCCGCCTGTTCCTCGCGCAGCGTGCCCAGTGGTTTGCCGTCGCTAGTGCCCACCTGGAGGCTCACCTTGCCCGCCATGGGTACATTATATTCCAACGTGGTGAAGTCCGCTACCGGATTGGGGATGATGAGCAGGTGTTGTTCCTGCAATTCACCCGTTGCCGGGGTGTGCTTCAGGCCGCCACCGCCTTCCGGCGCCATGCCCGGGTCGGAGGCGCAGCATTGGGAAATCTGTGCTTGCAAATCCGTAAGGGTTGCTTGTTGTTCTTGGATTGGCCCGGTCAGGTACGGGATAAGCCCGGTAAGATTAACAGCTGAGAACATGACTGCCTCACCCCCGGCCCCCTTCCGATGCACCGCCTGACGGTTGTCACCTGCCCGGCCTGATATCTTTGCGGCCCTCTCAAAGAAGCCTACCACACGCCATGCAACGCAATGCATACCAGGCCCGCCATATTGGGCCCACCGCCGCCGAAACCGCCGCCATGTTGGAAGCCATCGGATTGCCCGACCTGGACAAACTGGTGGAGCGCACCCTACCGGACAGCATCCGCTCTTCCAAGCCCATGGCCATCGGCCCTGCGCTTGATGAAAGCGCACAACTGGCCCATCTGCGTGAACTGGGGGCGCGCAACAAGGTGTTCCGCAGCTACATCGGCATGGGGTACTACGCCACCGAAACGCCCTCGGCCATCCGGCGCAACATTTTCGAGAACCCCGGCTGGTACACGGCCTACACCCCGTACCAGGCCGAGATCAGCCAAGGCCGCTTGGAGGCACTGCTCACCTTCCAGACCATGGTGGCCGACCTCACTGGGTTGCCCATCGCCAACGCCTCGCTGCTGGACGAGGGCACGGCCATAGCCGAGGCCATGCTCATGTTCCACAACGAGCGCCGCAAGGAGCACGAGCACCGCAATGCTTTTTTCGTTGACCGCAACCTGTTCCCGCAAAGCATCGACGTACTGCACACGCGGGCCGGGGCGCTCGGCATTGAACTGGTGCTGGGCGATGCGTTGAACGACCAGATCCCCGAAAACTGCTTCGGCATGGCCCTGCAATACCCGGGCATGGACGGTTCGGTACAAGACCTGCGGGCGCTTGTGGCCAAGGCCAGGGAAAATGGCATCCGCACGGCGGTGTGCAGCGACCTGCTCGCGCTTACGCTGCTCGCCCCCCCGGGTGAATGGGGTGCCGACGTTTGCGTGGGCAACAGCCAGCGCTTCGGCGTGCCCATGGGCTACGGCGGCCCGCATGCCGGCTTCTTCAGCACCTCGGAAGAGTTCAAGCGCCTGATCCCCGGCCGCATTATCGGGGTAAGCAAGGACCGCCGTGGCCGCATGGGCCTGCGCATGGCCCTGCAGACCCGCGAGCAGCACATCCGCCGCGACAAGGCCACCAGCAACATTTGCACCGCACAGGCCCTGTTGGCGGTAATGGCGGCCGCATACACCGTGTACCATGGGCCCGAGGGCCTGAAGGAGATCGCCCAGCGCGTGCACCGCCACACCGCCCAATTGGCCAAAGGCGCCCAAGACCTGGGCTACCAGCTGCAGAACCGCACGTTCTTCGACACCATTTCACTGGGGCTGCCCGCGGGAAGCAACGCCAAGCAAGTGCGCGCCGCCATGGAAAAGCGAGGGATCAACGTGTGCTACCGCGGCAATGTGGTGGGCATCGCCCTGGATGAGACCGTGCGCGGGAGCGACGTGAAGGACCTGCTGGCCGCGCTGGCCGAGGCCTGCGGCAAGCAAACGGGCGATATGGTGGCGGAGCCGGGCACCGCCATTCCCCAGGCGCTGCAGCGCACCTCGGAATACCTCACCCACCCCGTATTCCACAGCTACCGCACCGAAACCGAGCTGATGCGGTACCTGAAGAGGCTGGAGAACAAGGATTTCTCCCTCACCCATGGCATGATCCCCCTGGGCTCGTGCACCATGAAGCTGAATGCCGCCACCACGCTGATCCCCCTGATGTGGCCCGAATGGGCTGGCCTGCACCCCTTTGTGCCGGTGGAACAGGCCGGCGGCTACCAGGCCCTGATCAATGAGCTGGCCCACATGCTGGCCAAGGCCACCGGCCTCAGCGCCACCAGCCTGCAGCCCAACAGCGGCGCACAAGGGGAATACGCCGGGCTGATGGTGATCCGCGCCTACCACCACAGCCGCAACGAACAGCATCGCGACATCGCCCTGATCCCGGCCAGCGCCCATGGCACCAACCCCGCCAGTGCCGTAATGGCCGGCATGAAGGTGGTGGTGGTGAAAAGCGACGAACGCGGACAAGTGGACGTGGCCGACCTGAAGGCCAAGGCCGTGCAGTACAAGGACACCCTGGCTTGTATCATGATCACCTACCCCAGCACCCATGGCGTGTACGAGGCATCGATCAAGGAGGTGATCCAAACCGTGCATGACAATGGCGGGCTCGTTTACATGGACGGTGCCAACATGAACGCGCAAACCGGCCTCACCTCGCCCGGCGAGGTAGGTGCGGACGTATGCCACCTCAACCTGCACAAGACCTTCGCCATACCTCACGGCGGTGGCGGACCGGGCATGGGCCCCATTTGCGTGAACGAGAAGCTGAAACCCTTCCTGCCCGGCCACAGCATGGTGGTAACCGGTGGCGAAAAGGCCATACCCGCCGTAAGCTCGGCACCTTTCGGCAGCGCCCTGATCCTGTTGATCAGCTACGCCTACATGAAGATGCTCGGCGACGATGGCCTCACCGATGCCACCCGGTACGCCATCCTCAACGCCAACTATCTGCGCGTGAAGCTGGAAGGCCACTACCCCATCCTGTACAAGGGCGACGTGGGCATGGTGGCGCACGAGATGATCTTGGATTGCCGCGATTTCAAGCGGACCGCAGGGGTTGAGGTGGAGGACATCGCCAAGCGGCTGATGGACTACGGCTTCCACGCGCCCACCGTGAGCTTCCCCGTGGCCGGCACATTGATGGTGGAACCCACCGAAAGCGAGAACAAGGCCGAACTGGACCGCTTTGTGGAAGCCATGATCAGCATCAGGCAGGAGATCGAGGACATTGCCCAAGGCAAGCTCGACAAGGCCGACAACCCGCTGAAAATGGCGCCCCACACCGCCGAGGAAGTGATCGCGGACCAATGGGACCACGCCTATGGCCGCGAAAGGGCCGCATACCCCGTGGCGGGCCTGCGCAATGCCAAGTACTGGCCCACCGTAAGCCGCGTGGACAATGCCTACGGCGACCGGAACCTGGTGTGCAGTTGCCCACCAATAGAGGAGTACATGCCGCAGCCGGTGGAGGCTTGACCCGGATCATCTCTTGCCTCACTTTCATCTCTTTCCTCACCTACATCACCTCCGTCACCGTTGGTGGGTAAGGGAGGTAAAGTGGGTAAAGGAGGTGAGGTGGCGTGTTAACGTCCTTCCTCTCCTTCCTCACCTTCCTCACCTACATCTCCTCCGTCACCGTTGGTAGGTAAGGGAGGTAAGGTGGGTAAGGTGGGTAAGGTGGGTAAGGGAGGTAAGGTGGGAAAGGAAGGCAATGTGGCACCTCCTCCCCTGCTCACCCCTCCCGGCGCATCGCTTTGCGCACTTGCCGCATCAGGCTGCCGGCGAAAATGAACTCCTGCAGCTCGTGGTTGTCGCTCTCCAGCAATTCCTCCCGGGTGCCCGTCCACCACAGCTGCTTGTCGTGTATGAAGAAGATCTCGTCCGCGATCCCCATCACCGAGTTCATGTCGTGGGTGATCACCAGCGTGGTGGTATCGTATTCCTCGGTGATCTCCTTGATCAGTTCGTCGATCACAATGCTGGTCTGCGGGTCGAGCCCGCTGTTGGGTTCGTCCACGAAGAGGTATTTGGGCTTCATGGCGATGGCCCTGGCGATGCCGACCCGTTTCTGCATGCCGCCGCTCAATTCCGCGGGATACTTGCGGTCGGCGCGCTCGATCTTCACCCGGCGCAGGCAAAAGGCGGCCCGTTCGCGCATTTCCGCGGGCGACATGATGCCGAACATCTGCAGCGGGAACATCACGTTCTCCATCACCGTGAGCGAGTCGAACAGCGCGCTGCTCTGGAACAGCATGCCGATCTCCTGCCGTAACTGCTTCTTGCGCTCCTTGTCCATCCTCTGGAACGATTCGCCGTCGTACAGCACTTCCCCGGTGGTGGGCGGGTGCAGGCCCACGATGCACTTGGCCAGCACGCTTTTGCCGCTTCCGCTCTTGCCGATGATCTGGTTCACCTTGCCCTGGCGGAATTGCGCATTGATGTCGCGCAGCACCTCCACCTTGCCGAAGCTCTTGCCCAAGTGCTTCACCTCGATCATAGCAGCAGCAGTTGGGTAAGGAGGTAGTTGGCGATCAAGATCACCACATCGCTGTACACCACGGCCTTGGTGCTGCTGATGCCCACCTCGCGGGTGCCGCCCCGCGTGTAGTACCCCTGGTACCCGCTTACCGTGGCAATGATCACCGCGAACACCACGGTCTTGATCAGCGCGTAGGTAACGATGTAGGGGTCGAAATCCCACTGCACGCCCGTGATGTAGTTGGTGGAGCTGATGATGCCCGTGAGCACCCCCGCCATGTAGCCGCCGAAAATGCTCAGGAACATGCTGATGATGATCAGGAACGGATTGATCAGCGCGGTGGCGATGATCTTGGGCAGGATCAGGTACCCGGCGGAATTCACGCCCATGATGTCCAGCGCATCGATCTGCTCCTTCACGCGCATGCTGCCGATCTCTGCCGCGATCGTGCTGCCCACCTTGCCCGCCAATATCAACGATATAATGGTGGGACTGAATTCGAGGATGGTGCTTTGGCGCACCGTGAAACCCACCACATAACTGGGGATGAGGGGGGAATCGATGTTCGTTTTGGTTTGGATCGCGATCACCGCCCCCATGAACAGGGACAGCAACGCCACGATACCGATGCTTTTCACGCCCAGCAGGTCCATTTCCTCCACGGTGCGGCGCCAATACACGCTGCGCCGCTCGGGGCGTGAAAACACCTCGCGCAACAGCATGAAATAACGGCCAATGTGGAAGAGCAGGCCCATGTTACCGGGAAAGTGGGCTAAAGTAGGGCCGCGCCTGCATTCCAAGAATGAAAAGGCAATAACCCGGCTGGCGCACAAGCAGTTGCGCTTTCCCTCAACACCCACTTACCGGGCATTCCATTGCCCGGATCGTCCGTTTTGCACCACGCCTTGGCCGCTAACTTTGCGGTCCGCCAACGGCGGCAGCCCCATGGCGCATTTTTCCCCTTACAAACCCGTATTCCTTCTTCTTTTGGCCTTGGCCATGATCTTTTCGGCCTGTGGCGGCCCGCGCCACGGTGTGATCAAGCAGAAAAAGCGGCGCGGCTGCGATTGCCCCAAGTGGAACAGCCTGCCCGCGGCCCCGGCCGATGAACGCCGGGTGGATATTTACCCGCAAAGGAGCGATCTTGCAGCCCTTCCCCATGCCACGCCCCACTGACATCCTCCGCCTGCAGGCACACTTGCCGCGCAATGCGTGGCCGGTGGTGGCCAACTGGTTGCGGCGCAACCCCGTGCAGGTGCGCATCAGCAGGCCGCGCAGCACCAAGCTCGGCGATTACCGCGTGGCCACGCGCACCTTGGGCCACCGGATCTCGGTGAACGAGGACCTGAACCGCTACGCCTTCCTGGTGGTGCTGGTGCACGAATTCGCCCACTACACCACCTTCCAGAAATACCGCAGGCACGAGCCGCACGGCGCCGAATGGAAGACCGAGTACAAACGCATGATGCGGCCATTTCTCACGCGCGAGATCTTTCCGGCCGACATACTGAAAGTGCTTACCGCCCACCTGGAGGACGCCCCCAGCAGCAGCTGCACCGACCATGGCCTGATGCGCGTGCTGCGCCGCTACGACCGCGACCCCAAACCGTTCCTGGAGGAACTGGATTTGAACACCGTGTTCCGCTTCAACCGGAAACTCTTCGTTAAGGGCACCTTGCTGCGCAAGCGATACCGTTGCCGCTGCCTGAACAACAGGCGCATCTATTTGATCGACCCCACCGCCGAGGTACAACTTGAACAACCCTTGGCCACACGGCGCGCGTCATAAGCGCCAACCTTCATGGATCCGAAACATACCTATTGCATCATCATGGCCGGCGGCATCGGCAGCCGTTTCTGGCCCATGAGCCGCACCGGCCACCCCAAGCAATTCCTCGACTTCCTGGGCCTGGGCCGCACCCTCATCCAGCAAACATTCGACCGCCTCAGCAGCGTTTGCCCACCCGGGAACATTTACGTGGTGACCAACAGCCAGTACGCGGAACTGGTGCGCCAGCAACTGCCCGCCCTTCGCGCCGAACAGGTGCTGCTGGAGCCCGGACGGCGCAATACCGCGCCCTGCATAGCCTACGCCAATCACGCCATCGCCAAACGCGACCCCGCGGCACTGATCATCACCGCGCCGAGCGACCACTTGGTAAAGGATGAGGATGAATTCCAGGCCCGGTTGAAGATCGCCCTGGAGCAGGCAGCCGCCGAGGATTGCCTGGTCACCTTGGGCATCAAGCCCGACAGGCCCGATACCGGCTACGGCTATATCCGCTTCAGCGACCACGGCCCCGCCGAACGGCCCGAAGTGCGCAAAGTGGAGGCCTTCACCGAAAAGCCCGACCACCCCACCGCACAACAATTCCTGCAAAGCGGGCGCTACCTTTGGAACAGCGGCATCTTCATCTGGTCGCTCCCCAGCATCCGAAGGGCCTTCGGGAAACACCTGCCCGAAATGGAAAGCCTCTTCAGCAAGGGTGAAAAGATGTACGGCACGCCCGAAGAGGCCAACTTCATCGCCAGCATCTACAACGATTGCCAGAACATCAGCATCGACTACGGCATATTGGAAAAGGCCGACAACGTTTTCGTGGTGGCCGGTGATTTCGGCTGGAGCGACCTGGGCACCTGGGGCAGCCTGTACAACCAATTGGACAAGGATGGCCAAGGCAACACCGGCACCAAGGCCACCGTGCGCGTGTACGACGGAAGTAACAACATGGTGCACGTGGCCGACGACCGCCTGGTGGTGCTGCAGGGCCTGGAAGATTATATCGTGGTGAGCACGCCCGATGCATTGCTCGTTTGCCGCAAGCACGACGAGCAGAAGATAAAGGGCATTGTGCAGGACCTGACCAAGGACACCGGCGAACGCTACATCTGACCCGCACGGCGCGGGTACCATGCCGCAATTACATTGCACGGCATGAACGCCGATGCAAGGAACATCCTGCTGGTCATCCTGGGTTTCGCGGCCTATTACCTGGCCTTCGAATACTTCGCCGAGATCAAGACCGCGCTGGGCGGACTGGTGCCGCACCGGGACCGGCTGGACCGCGTGGTGCCCGTTGGCCTGTTCACCTATTTCATCACCTACGTGCTGGTGGGCCTGCCCATCTTCCTGGCCACGGCCTTGGTATGCCGGGATGCGGATGTACTGCGCCAATTGGGGTTGAAGGCCCCGGTGCTCACCGGCCTGCTGGTCGCTGCCCTCGCCACCCTGCCCATGTTCGCGGGCAGCCTGCTGGAGGGAACATTGCCCGAGGAGATCGACGCGCCCCAAACCATTGCGAACACGGCCTTTGCCGGTTTCTTCGAGGAATTGTATTTCCGCGGTTTCTTCTTCGGCCTGCTCTTCCGCCGCACGCGGCTCGGCTTCATTTCCTCGGTGCTGCTTTGCTCCCTGGTCTTCGCATCGGTGCACATGTACCAAAGCACCGCGCCGGCCGTGCTCGTCGGCATTTTCCTCACCACCTTCCTGGGATCGGCGCTCTTCGCTTGGCTTTATGCCGAATGGCGCTTCAACCTATGGGTGCCCATTTGGCTGCATGCGCTGATGAACCTTTCCTGGGCACTGGCCGCTAGCAACAGCAATGCCTTGGGCAATGCATACGCCAACATCTTCCGCGTGCTCACCATCGCCCTGGTGATCGGCGGCACAGTGTGGTACAAGCGCCGCAACCAAGCCACCTTCGAGGTGCGCCGCAGCACCCTGTGGTGGGTGGGCAACAACGCTATTTCGCCAAATAGCCGCCATCCACCGGGTAATACCCGCCCGTGACGAACGAAGCCTTGTCGGACGCCAGCCAAAGCACCAAGGCCGCCACTTCCACCGGCCGGCCCAACCGTTGCGGGGCATGCAGGCCCTCGAGGAACTTGATCGTTTCCTTGTCCATGTCCTTCAGCAGGGGCGTTTTAATGAAGCCCGGTGCCACCGCATTCACGCGTATGCCCTGGGTGCCGTATTCCCACGCAGCGGTTTGCGTGAGCCCCACCACCCCGTGCTTGGCCGCCGTGTAGGCCGCCGAATTGGCAAAGCCCACCTGGCCCAAAATGGAGGCCATGTTGATGATGCACCCACCCCCGGTCTTCAGCATCGCCGGGATCTGGTAGCGCATGCCATAGAACACGCCGCTGAGGTTGATGTCGATCACCTGCTTCCACTCGTCGATGCCATACTCGCCCGTGGGCTTTTGCGCACCGCCGATGCCGGCGTTGTTCACCGCAATGTCCAAGCGGCCGAAGCGGTTCAGCGCTTCCGATACCAGCACGTTGTTTTCAGCGGGCGATGACGAATCCGCCTTTACGAAGAGCGTGACGCCGCCCATGGCATCAGCCTCTTTCTTGCCGGCCTCCGCGTTCACATCACTGATCACCACCTTGGCCCCTTCCTTCAGGAAGAGTTCCGCTATCGCCTTGCCCAACCCGGAGGCACCGCCGGTTACCAAGGCCACCTTTCCTTGTAATTCATTCATTTTCCGTGTTGTTCTTTAGGCATGGAACAAGCCGTACGGGGTTTGGTTCCGGCTATGCGGGGAAACGGTTTTTCCAAGGTGGCTACCTTTGTGCCGTTTCCCGGCCGTGCGCCCCCGTTGGTGCTTTTTGCGGCCATCCGCGTCCGCCCTTTGGTGGGCGCGCTTTTCGCGCAGCAAACCCGATAGCCTTGCACTGGATCGACCTCGGCATCCTCATTCTGTACATGTTCGCCCTTTTGGCGGTCGGGGTCTTCTTCATGCGCCGCAACACCGACCAGGAGGATTATTTCGTGGGCGGCCGGGGCATGGGCAGCTGGTCCATCGGCCTTAGCGTGGCGGCCACGGATGTGGGCGGCGGGTTTTCCATTGGCTTGGGCGGGCTGGGCTTTATGATCGGCCTTTCCGGCTCTTGGATGCTCTTCACCGGACTGGTGGGGGCCTGGCTGGCCGCAGCCCTGCTGATCCCCCGCGTTTACCCGCTCGCCCGCCGGATGAAATTCCTCACCTTCCCGCAGCTCATCGGCCACCACTACGGGCGCGCAGCAGCCTTGGCCGCGGGCATACTCAGTGCCATAGGCTACCTCGGCTTCACCAGTTCACAGCTGTTGGCCGGCGCCAAATTGGCCTCCTCCTCCTTTCCAGGGCTCGGCATGCACACCGCGCTGCTGGTGATGGGCGTGATCATTGTGGGCTATACCGTAATGGGCGGGTTGAAGGCCGTGGTGTATACCGACGTGGTGCAGTGGACCGTGCTGGTGCTGGGCCTTGGCCTGGTGGCCGTGCCCATTGCCTGGCACGCCGTGGGAGGCTGGCAAGGGGTGCATGCGGCAGTAGGCCCCGAATTCCTCTCGCTCACGCAGGTGCGGCCCGTGACCCTGGTGAACTGGGCCTTCACCATCCTGCCGATCTGGTTCGTGGGCATGACGCTTTACCAGCGCATTTATGCCAGTCGCGACGAGCGCGCGGCCAAGCGTGCCTGGTACATCGCCGGGGTGTTCGAGTGGCCGCTGATGGCATTCATTGGTGTTACGCTGGGCCTATTGGGGCGCGTGGCGCTGGAGCAGGGCCTGATGGCCGGGCCTTCCGCGGCCACCGCCGACCTCGATCCCGAGCTGGGCTTGCCCCTGCTGCTGAACACGGTGATGCCCGTGGGCGCGTTGGGCATTGTGCTCGCCGCCTATTTCTCCGCCATCCTAAGCACCGCCGACAGCTGCCTGATGGCGGCCAGCGGCAACACGCTCACCGATGTGCTCGGCCGTTGGATCAACAACGAGCGCGGCACACGGCAAATGCTGCGCCTTTCCCAATTGATCACCTTGGCCTTGGGGCTCATCGCCATGCTTCTCGCCTTCAACATGCGCAACGTGCTGGACCTTATGCTCGCCAGCTACGCGATCATGGTAAGCGGGCTGCTGGTGCCGCTGGTGGCCGCGGTGTTCCTGGGCAACACCAATGGTGGCGCCGCATTGGCCGCCATGGTGGCCGGGGGCGGCAGCACCGTGCTGCTCAGCAACCTCGGGCTGCAACTGCCCCTCGGGCTGGACCCCATCGTTTTCGGCATCGCCCTTTCGGCCGCGGCCTTCATCATCATCGATCTATCCGGCACACGCAAGCGTTCCCCCGTGAAGGACCAGACCCAACAACCATGACCATTCAACTCTTCAATCCCGAGAACCCACCCGATCCGGCCCTTCGGGAGGCCGTGGCCAGCTTCCTTTTCCGGCACTTGGGCCGCTATGGCGATCCCAGGCCGCACATCCACGCCGCCTTGGAATACGCGTTGGACCCCGCCCGGGGTGGCCTGGTGCTGGTGGCCAGGGAGGAACGGATCATGGGCGCCGTAGTGGTGAACAACACGCGCATGGCAGGCTACATCCCCTCGAACATACTGGTGTACATCGCCGTGGATGCTGAACAGCGCGGGAAGGGCATCGGGCGCCAACTCATGCAGGCCGCCATCGGCAATACCTCGGGCGGGATCGCCCTGCACGTGGAACCCGACAACCCCGCGAAACGACTGTACGAATCGCTCGGCTTCACCAACAAGTACCTGGAAATGCGCCTTCAACAATGAGCAGGCCCGTCGACCTGGTGGCGTTCCGGCGCGAATTGCACGCCCACCCCGAAACCGCCGGCGAGGAAGCACGGACCGCGCAACGCGTGCTGGATGTGCTGCGGCCGATGAACCCCGATGAGGTGCTCACGGGCCTTGGCGGCCACGGCATCCTGGCCACCTTCGGCACCCCGGACCAAGGGCCACAGGTAATGGTGCGCTGCGAGCTGGATGCACTGGCCATTGCGGAACAGAACGATTTCGCGCACCGTTCCACCACGGCAGGCAGATCGCATAAATGCGGGCATGATGGCCACATGGCGATCGTTGCCGCCTTGGCCGAAAAGCTGTCCGCCGAACGGCCTCCGCGTGGTGCGGTGCACCTGTTGTACCAGCCCGCCGAGGAAAATGGCGCGGGGGCACGGGCCGTGCTGCAGGACCCCCGGATAAAGGAACGCCATTTTGACCTGGTGCTCGCCCTGCACAACCTGCCCGGTTACCCCTTGGGCGCCGTGGTGGTTCGCGCCGGGGCCTTTACCGCCAGCGTGAACAGCATGGTGATCAAACTCGCCGGGCGGACCTCCCACGCCGCTGAGCCCGAGCATGGGTTGAACCCGGCCTTGGCGGTGGCGGAGATCCTGCAACAGGCCCTGGCCCTCCAGCACAACGATCCCGCCGCCGATGGCCTGCGGGTGGTCACCGTGGTGCACCTCAACCTCGGCAGCCCGGATTATGGCATTTCAGCGGGCCATGCGGAAATACACCTCACCGTGCGCTGTTGGACCGACCATGAACTGGACCAATTGCAGGACGAGATCGAGAAGCTGGCACGGGCGGTGGCCGAACGGCATGCCCTGGGCGTGGAGGTGGAATACTGCTTCACCTTCAAGGCGAACATGAATGATGCCCATGCCGCGGCGCTGGTGGAACAGGCGGCCACGGCCACGGGCCACACCCTGGTGCCGCGCCCCCACCCCTTCAAATGGGGCGAGGACTTCGGGCTCTTCACCGCCCGCTTCAAGGGATGCATGTTCGGCCTTGGCGCAGGTGAGGACACCCCGGCGCTGCACAATCCCGATTACGATTTCCCGGACGAGCTCATCCCGCAAGGCGCCGAACTCTTCCATGCCGCCATCGGTTCCTTCCTCGGCTCCTGACCATGTTCCACGGCACCGCCATCGAGCTCAGCACCGCGGCCCTGCGCAGCAACCTGGATTTCATCCGCAGGTTGCTCGGCACCGGCACGCGCCTGTGCACCGTGGTGAAAGGCAATGCCTATGGGCATGGGCTGGACCCCTTCACCGGCATGGCCCAACAACTGGGGGTGGACTGTTTCGCGGTGTATTCCGCCTTCGAGGCATTGGACCTCCACCGCCATTTGGCACCGGGCGCCGAGCTCTACATCATGGGCGATTGCGATGGCGACGCCCTGGAGTGGGCGGTGGAACAGGGCATCTCGTTCAATGTCTTCGAGCACGCGCGGCTGAAACGCGCCCTATCCGCAGGCCAGCGCACCGGCAAGCGGGCACGCATCCACATCGAGGTGGAAACGGGCATGCACCGCACCGGTTTCCCCTTGGTGGAATTGGATGCGGTGCTCAATTTGTGCAGCGCCAACCCGGCGGCCGTGGAGGTAGCGGGCATCTGCTCGCACTTGGCGGGCGCCGAAAGCCAGGCCAACCGGTTGCGCATCGACGCCCAAAAGGAAGCGTTCCAACAGGCCCTGCAACAACAGGTGGCCAGCGGCCTTGCCGTGCAACGGCGCCACCTGGCGTGCTCGGCCGGTGTGCTCAATGAGCGCGATACGCTGTACGACATGGCGCGCGTGGGCATCCTGCATTACGGCTTTTGGCCGAACGAGGAAACGCGCCGGAATTGGTGCAAGGCCCATGGCCTGCAGAACGATCCGCTCAAGCGTGTGATCCGTTGGCGTAGCCGGGTGATGTCCGTCTCCACCGTGGAACCCGGCGGTTTCGTGGGCTACGGCAGCAGCTACCAGGCGCAGCGGCCCGTGCGCATCGCCACCATACCGGTGGGCTATGCTTACGGCTATGCACGCAGCCTGAGCAACAGCGGGCATGTGCTGGTGGGCGGCCAGCGGGCCCCCGTGCGCGGCATCGTGAACATGAACTGCATAACCGTGGAAGTGACCGCCATACCCGGCGTGCAGAAGGGCGACGAGGTGGTGCTGGTGGGCAACCAGGGCACCGAAAGCATTTCCGTGGCCTCGTTCGGCGACCTCAGCGCACAATTGAACTACGAATTGCTTTCCCGCCTACCGGCGCACATCCCGCGCACCGTGGTGGAAAGCCACCACGCCTGAAACCATGGCCTTCCTCGAACTTTTCCGCAACAGGCTCCGCCACAACCATCGCTTCCTCGACAAGCTTTTCCGCGCCAACCAGGTGGAATGGGGCATCGTTACCAAGTTGCTCTGCGGCAACGAGACCTTCCTGCGGGAAGTGATCGCCCTGGGCGTGCAGGAATTCCACGACACCCGCATCAGCAACCTCAAGGCGCTGAAAAAGCTCGCGCCAGGGGCCCAGACCGTGTACATCAAGCCACCGGCCCGCCGCGTGATCCCCAGCCTGGTGCGCTTCGGCGATGTCAGCTTCAACAGCGAACTGGCCACCATCAAGGCCCTCAGCGCAGAGGCCGTGAAACAGGGACGCCACCACAAGGTGATCATCATGGTGGAAATGGGCGACCTGCGCGAAGGCGTGATGGGCGAGGAACTGGTGGACTTCTACGCCCAGGTGTTCCAACTGCCCAACATTGAGATCGTGGGCCTGGGAACCAACCTCAACTGCCTCAACGGCATCATGCCCACCCAGGACAAGCTGATCCAGCTCGGCCTGTACAAACAACTCATCGAGGCCCGGTTCAACAAGCACATCCCCTGGGTAACCGGGGGCACAAGCGTTACCATCCCCCTGCTCCTGAAGCACCAGTTGCCCAAGGGCATGAACCATTTCCGCGTGGGCGAAGCCCTGTTCTTCGGCAAGGACCTCTTTACCGACGGCGTGATCAAGGGCATGCGCGACGACGTGTTCAAGCTGCACGCCGAGGTGATCGAGGTGCATGAAAAGCCCATGGCCCCCATCGGCGAACAGCGCACCAACGTGGCCGGGGTTACGCCCGAGGTGAAACGATCCGACCTTGGGCGCACCGCCTTCCGTGCCATCCTGGACATTGGCCTGCTCGACATCAACCCGCGGGACCTGCGGCCCCTGCACGACAACATCGCCGTGATCGAGGCCAGCTCGGACATGCTGGTGCTGGACCTGGGTGAAAACCCGCGACAGGTCAAAACCGGCGACCAGGTGCCCTTCCGCGTCAACTATATGGGTGCGCTGGGCCTGATGAATTCCCGCTACATCGACAAGGTGGTGCGCGAATGAAACGGGCCGCCAACAACGGGGCCGTGTCCCCCGATTTCGCCCCCAACCCCAACATTGGCTTCCTTTGCGCCCTGAAATGAAGGAAGCACCCTTGATCGCCGACCCTGCCGCCTTCGGGGAACTGATGCGCCATCTGGAGCATGAGCCATGCGTGGCACTGGACACCGAGGCCAGCAGCTTCCATCGTTTCCACGAGCGCATCGGGCTCATCCAGCTCTCCAACCGGCAGGACACCTGGCTGATCGATCCGCTGGCCCTGCCCAAGGTGGATGAACTGGGCACGCTGCTCGGCTCGGAACACGGGGAAACCGTGGTGCACGACGCCGATTTCGACCTGCGGCTCCTCAAGCGCATGTACGGCTTCCGCGTCCGCCACATCTTCGATACGCTCATCGCGGCCGAACTGGTGAACGAACCCGAGCTCGGCCTGGCCTCGCTGCTGAAAAAATACTTCGGCCTGCAGCTGGACAAACGGTTCCAGAAGGCCGACTGGACCAAGCGCCCCCTTACCCAGGGCATGCTGGACTATGCCGCCATGGACACCCGCTACCTGATCGCCCTGCGCGATGAGCTGGCCGTGGCATTGCACGCCAAGGGCCGCTGGGAATGGGCACTGGAGGAATTTTCCCTGCTCACCGAGATCCCTTTCCAGGAAAAGGAGGACCAAGGACCGGGTTTCCTGCGGATCAAGGGCGCCAAGGCGCTGAAACCCCGCGAGCTGGCCGTGCTGAAGGAACTGTATGAATGGCGCAATGGCGTGGCCTCGCGGCTGGACCGTGCCCCCTTCATGGTGCTGGGCAACGAGGCCATGATCGAGCTGGCGCGCCAGCCGATGCACCACCTGCATGCCCTTGCACAGGTGAAGGGCGTGGGCCAAATGACCATCGACAAATACGGCCAGGAGATCCTGCAGGCCGTGGACCGCGGCGTGCAAACCCCCAGGGAAGCGTGGCCCCGGGTGGAACGGCCCAAGCGCCACCCCCGCGACCCCCAGCTGGAAGAACGCGTAAAGCGGCTGAAGGCCGTGCGGGACAAGCTCGCCGTTGCGCATGAACTGCAACCCGGGATCGTGGCGGCCAACCAGCTGCTGATGGACATTGCGCGCAGCGCACCGCACAGCCTGGAGGAATTGGCGCGAGTGCCGCACCTGCGGAAGTACCAGGCCCGCGTTTTCGGCCCGCAGCTGCTGGAAGTGATCTGAACCCTTCCCGGTGACCTTTCACACCGCGCCGCCGCCTTTGGCGGACTACGTTTGCAGGGTGAAAAAGCCAACAACGGCGCAAACGGCGCAAAACGGCCAAGCATGGGCCTAGCCATTCTGGGCTATGCGGCCGCGGTGCTCATGGGCCTTTCGCTGGGGCTCATGGGCGGCGGTGGGTCCATCCTTACCGTGCCCATCCTGGTGTACCTGTTCGGCATGGAACCGGTGGCCGCAACGGGCCTTTCCCTGTTCATGGTGGGCACCACCAGCGCGGCGGGCCTGCTCAGCCACCACAGGCAAGGCAACCTGCAATGGCGCACCGCCGCCATCTTCGGCCTGGCCTCTGTGGCCAGCGTGTTCGTTACGCGCCATTGGTTAATGCCCGCGCTGCCCGCCACCCTGTTGCGCACTAACGGCATCGAATTGTCCAAAGGCACCGCCATCCTCATCCTTTTTGCGGTGCTTATGCTCCTTTCCGCCTGGCGCATGATCGGGGGCCACCGGCCGGCCACGGCCGCCGGGGGCGGAAGCGCACATTTCATGCTGCTCCTTACCGGGCTAGGCGTAGGGCTGGTAACCGGTGTGCTGGGGGCGGGCGGAGGCTTTTTGATCGTGCCCGCACTGGTACTGCTGGCCGCCATGCCCATGAAACAGGCCGTGGGCACCTCGTTGTTCATCATCACCATCAATGCCTACGTGGGCTTCATCGGCGATCCCCAGGTAAGCCTGGCCGAGCATTGGCCGATCGTACTGCCCCTACTGGCCTTCGCCATCGCCGGCATCATCGCCGGGGCACGGCTGGTAGGCCGCATCAGCAACGAAAAATTGCGGCCCGCATTCGGCTGGTTCATTCTGGCCATGGGCGTTTACATCATTGGTCGCGAACTTTACGGCGCCACCATCCAAGGTTGACAGTGGCGCCGGATAGCTGAGGGAGGAAAAGTGGGCAAGGCCGAAGTTGAATTGCAAAAAGCTTGGAACATGAAAATTGAACAGATCTACACCGGGTGCCTGGCGCAGGGTGCCTATTACATTGAAAGCGATGGCGAAGCCGCCGTGATCGACCCGCTGCGCGAGAGCCAACCCTACATCGATCGCGCGGAAAAAAGCGGGGCCAGGATCAACTATGTGCTGGAGACCCATTTCCACGCGGATTTCGTGAGCGGCCACGTGGACCTGGCCAGGCGCACAGGTGCCACCATCGTGTACGGCCCCACGGCCAGGACCGATTTCAAGGCGCACATAGCCGCCGATGGCGAGGAACTGAAGCTGGGCAAGCTCACCATCAAGGTGCTGCATACGCCCGGCCATACCATGGAAAGCACCACCTACCTCCTCTTGAACGAGGCCGGCAAGCCCCATTGCATCTTCAGCGGCGACACCCTGTTCATCGGGGATGTGGGCCGCCCCGACCTTGCCCAAAAGGCCGGAGGCCTGACCAAGGAGGACCTGGCAGGACACCTCTACGATTCATTGCACAACAAGATCATGACCCTGCCCGACGACGTGATCGTGTACCCTGCCCACGGCGCCGGCAGCGCGTGCGGCAAGAACATGAGCAAGGAAACGTGGGACACGCTGGGCAACCAGAAAAAAACGAACTACGCGTTGAGGGCGGAAAGCAAGGCGCAATTCATCAAGGAGGTAACCGATGGCATCCTGCCGCCACCGGCGTACTTCCCCCAAAACGTGGCCATGAACCGCGGCGAGATCCCCAGCCTTTCCAGCCTGAAGGAAAAAAGCCTGCGCGCCCTTTCGCCCCAGGAAGTGGAAGCCTTGGTGGAAGCCGAAAATGCCTTGGTGCTCGACGTCCGCCCGGCGCAAAGCTTCAAGGACGGCTTCATTCCGCGCAGCATCAACATCGGGCTGCGAGGCGACTTTGCGCCCTGGGTGGGCACGCTCATCCCCGACACCAAGCAACCCCTGATCATTGTGGGCGAGGAAGGTTGCCAAGATGAGGCCGTGACCCGCTTGGCCCGGGTGGGCTATGACCACGTGCTCGGCTTCCTGCAGGGTGGCATGGCGGCATGGCAAGCAGCCGGGCGCGAGGTGGACACCATTGAAAGCATCGCGGCCGGGGAGTTCGAACGGCGCATGAAGGCAGGCCGGTTGCGCGTATATGATGTGCGCAAGCCCAGCGAGTGGGAGGCCCAACACCTGGCCTGTGCCACATTCACCTCCCTGCAATTCCTCAACGACCACCTGGCCGAATTCGACCACGGGGAACCTTGCTACATCCACTGCGCCGGCGGATACCGCAGCATGGTGGCCGCCAGCATGTTGAAGGCCCGCGGTTTCCACAATGTGATCGACGTGGCCGGCGGTTTCAACGCCATTAGGCAATGCGACCTGCCGATGACGGAATTTGCCTGTGCCAGCACGAAGGCGTTGGGGTGAAGCGGCCGGTGAGGATCATCACACGGCGCCAATACCGGAACACAGACCTTTGCCGTACTGAAGCAAGCACGATGAAAAGGATCTGGTGGATCACCGCGATCGGGGTGGTACTGGGCGCCGTGGCCGGTTGGGCCTACTGGTACCAGTGGGGCTGCACGGGCGGTTGCAGCATAACCGGCAGCCCGGTCAACAGCACGCTGTACGGCGGGTTGATGGGGGCCCTGCTGGTGAACACCTTCAAAAAGGAACCTCCAACGGGTCCCACCACTTAAAAAACCGGTGGCCTGCCAGCTCGCATCAACCACGAACACAATAACACAAAACCGCATGTTCCGTAATCTTTTCGGCCTTGCGCCGAAGCTCGACCTGAAGGCGCTGAAGGACAAGGGCGCCGTGATCCTGGATGTACGCACCGTGGCCGAATATGCCGAATGCCATGTGCCGGGCTCGATCAACATACCGCTGGACAAGCTGCCCGCCCAATTGAACAAATTGCCCAAGGACCGCCCCGTGATCGCCTGTTGCCTGAGCGGCGGAAGGAGCGGGAACGCGGTGAATTTCCTGAAGGACAAGGGCTATGAGGCCTACAACGGCGGCGGCTGGGCGGCGCTGGAAAAAGCACTGGATTGCTGAACGGATGCAGATCCTGCACAATTGGCCCATCAGCCGCGTGCTGCGCTTGTTGCTGGCCGCAGCCTTTTTAATGGCCGCCGTGAAGGATGGCGGTGCATGGGCCTGGTTGCTGGGCGTGGTGCTGGGCCTGCAGGCGCTGCTGAACGTGGGGTGCGGTTCCACGGCGTGTTGCTTCCCCTTATCGAACCGCAAAAGCGACTTGGGTGTTGAGGAAATAACCTATGAAGAAGTGAAAGAGCAATGAGCAACCAAAGTTTCAAGGACCTGATCCACGGCGAGCGGCCCGTACTGGTGGATTTTTTCGCCGAATGGTGCGGTCCTTGCAAGGCCATGAAACCGATCCTGGATGATTTCAAGGGCATGGTGGGCGAAAAGGCCGTGGTGATCAAGGTGGACATAGACCGCAATCCCGCTGCGGCACAGGCCTACGGGGTGCAGGCCGTGCCCACGCTGGTGCTCTTTAAGAACGGGCAGATCGTATGGCGCCAATCGGGCGTGGTGCCCGCCACCCAGCTGCAAACGGTGGTGCAACCTTACTTGTGAACAGGTGGTTCGGGCAGAAATACGTGAGCAAGTCGGGTAGGGTACGTACCTTAGGCGGCAACCAAACCTACATCCATCATGAAAGCAATACGCAAAACAGCATTTATTGCCGCCCTCGGCTCGTTAATGGTAGCTCAGTCAGGCTGCTTCGGCGAATTCCAATTGGTACGCAAGGTGTACAATTGGAACCAGGACCTCAGCAGCAGCAAATTCGTGCGAACGTTGATGTTTTACGTGTTGAACATCATCCCGGTGTACGGCATCGCCAGCTTCATCGACGTGGTGATCCTGAACTTGATCGAGTTCTGGAGCGGAAGCAACCCGGTTGCGATGAACGAGGGCGATCACGAAATGCAATTGGTGACCGTGAAAGGCGTGGAATACAAGCTGGAGGCCACCAAGGACACCTTCATCAGCACGCAGCTCACCGGTGAGCATGCAGGGCAAGTGCAGGTGCTGAAATACGACCGTTGCGATCATACCTGGAAGGTGAGCACCGATGGGCAGCAGGATATGGCGGTAATGACCTTCCTGAACGGGGACCCCGATCAAGTGCGGGTGTATACCGCCCATGGCAGCCTGGACCTCACCAGCGAAGAAATGGCGGATGCGCGTGCACTAAAAGCCAGATTCGAGGACTGCGGCCTGGCCATGGCACACTGACCAGGACACTCCAATACCTCGGACCCCGCTATCCATTGGAAAGCGGGGTCCGTTTTTTGGCCCGTACACCCTGGTCAGCGCCGCGCACCGAGGTGCACCTCAATGGCGCCACGCGAAAGCGTGACCAGGCCCCTGCGCTGAAGCTGTTGCAACAAACGGGTCACCACCTCGCGCGGTGAACCCAATTCCTGCGCCACCTCCTGGTGCGTGGCCCGCAGCGTGCTGTCACCGGTGGCCTGCACGCGTTTCACCAGATAGTCCCACAATTGCTCGTCCAGTTTCAGGAAAGCGAGCTTCTCAATGGTGTCCAACAGTTCGTTGAACCGCTGTGCCTGCGCGGATCCCACGTACCGCCGCCACTCGGGGTAAACCATCCATTCATCGGCGTAGCGCGCGGGAACCATCCATAATTCGGCATCCTCCTCCACTACGGCGCGCACACTGCTGGTTTTTTCCGCCTCGCAGCAGGTGAGCGAAATGGAGCACGTTTCGCCGGGCATGATGTGGTACAGGAAACGCTCGCTGCCCTGGCCATCCTGCGCCAGGATGCGCAGGCTGCCCTTGGCCACGACCGGTATGTATTGGATCACATCCCCCACCTGCATGATCTCCGTGCCGGCCGGATAGGTCCGCCGAACCACCACGCCGAGGAAAGCGGACTGCAGCGCCGGCTCCATGAAGCGCACCGGCGCATTGACCATTTCGCGATCATCTCCCATTGACCCCATCCCTGCTAGTGCACGGTTCGGCAGCCCGGTACAGGGGCCCTATCCCCCGCTCACCATTTGGGCTGGATCCACCCACCGGTCAAAATCCTCGGCACTCACGTAGCCCAGGGCCAATGCGGCCTCTTTCAGCGTGGTGCCCTCGCGGTGCGCCTTGTTGGCGATCTCGGCGCTTTTGTAATAGCCAATGTGCGTATTCAGCGCGGTCACCAGCATGAGCGAATTTTCCAGGTGCTGCTTGAGCACAGGCTTGTTCGGCCTTAGGCCCTCGGCGCAATGGTCGTTGAAGCTGGTGCAGGCATCCCCGAGCAGGTGTGCGCTTTGCAGCACGTTGGCGGCCATCATGGGCTTGAACACGTTGAGTTCGAACTGGCCCTGCATGCCGCCGATGGTGGTGGCCACATCGTTGCCCACCACTTGCGCACATACCATGGTGAGCGCTTCGGGCTGGGTGGGGTTCACCTTGCCGGGCATGATGGAGCTGCCGGGTTCGTTGTCCGGGATGATGATCTCGCCGATGCCGCTGCGCGGTCCGCTGCTGAGCATGCGTATGTCGTTGCCGATCTTGTTGAGGCTAACGGCCAAGCGTTTGAAGGCGCCGCTGAGTTCCACCATGGCATCATGGGCGGCCAGGGCCTCGAATTTGTTGGGCGCGGTCACGAACGGCAAGCCGGTAAGCCCGGCGATCTTCTTCGCCACCAGCACGCTGTAGCCCTTGGGTGCGTTCAGCCCGGTGCCCACGGCCGTGCCGCCCAAGGCCAGCTCCCGCACCATTTCCAGGGCATTTTCCACCGCGCGCATGCCGTTGTCCAACTGTTGCACGTACCCGCTGATCTCTTGCCCAAGGGTGAGCGGCGTGGCATCCATGAAATGCGTGCGCCCGGTTTTCACGATGTCCTTGTACTCGCCGCTTTTGCGGGCCAGGGTATCGCGCAGCTTCTTCACCCCGGGCAGGGTGACCTTCACGGTGGCGGTGTAGGCTGCAATGTGCATGGCCGTAGGAAAGGTGTCGTTGCTGCTTTGGCTCTTGTTCACATCGTCGTTGGCCTTGAGCACCTTTTCGGCATCGGTGAGCCGGCCGCCCTGCAGCACGTGCGCGCGGTTGGCGATCACCTCGTTCACGTTCATGTTGCTTTGGGTGCCGCTGCCGGTTTGCCAGATCACCAGGGGAAACTGGTCATCGAGTTCATGCGCGAGTATTTCATCGCACACCTTGCCGATCAGGTCGCATTTTTCCCGGGTGAGCTTTCCCAGTTCGGCATTGGCCAAGGCTGCTGCCTTCTTCAGGTAGGCGAAGGCATGGATGATCTCAATGGGCATGCTGCCCGGGGGGCCGATCTTGAAGTTGTTGCGGCTGCGCTCGGTCTGGGCGCCCCAGTATTTGTCGGCGGGTACTTTCACCTCGCCCATGGTGTCCTTCTCTATGCGGTATTCCATGGTATTGGGGCGCGAACGCCCTTATTTTTTATTGATCAATTCCTCCACGTTCCCGATCGGCCTGCCGATCACGGCCTTGTGGCCTTTCACCACGATGGGCCGCTCGATCAGTTGCGGGTTCTCGTGCATCACGCGTATCCACTCGTGCTCGTTCAGCTGCAACCCCTTGTACTTTTCCTTGAAAAGGGGTTCGTTCCTGCGCACCAGCTGTTCCGCCGGCATGCCCAGCTGCATCACCAGCTTCTCCAGCTCCTCCACTGTAGGGGCATCTTGCAGGTAGTGTACCACCTCGGGCTCGATGCCGTGCTTCTTCAGTAAGTCCAACGCACAGCGGCTCTTGCTGCAGCGGGCGTTGTGGTAAATGGTCCAAGTGGTCATTTCAAGGGGTCAATTCGCCAAGGATACAATGGAACAATGATGCAATTTGGCAATGATGCAATGTGTCAATTGTTCAATTCGTCAATGACCCAATTGCGCCTATCGACATTGTCTTCTTCAGGGAAACCTTTTTGCTGAATGGCGAATTTCATTCCATTGCTCATTTCTTCAATTGGCGCATTGGCGAATTTCACTCCTCTCAAGCTTTCTGGCTTTCGCCGTGCTGCATGAGCCAGGCCTTCAGGAATTCGTCGATCTCGCCGTTCAGCACGTCATCCACGTTGCTCGTCTCATGGTCGGTTCGCACATCCTTCACCAATTTGTAGGGTTGCAGCACATAGTTCCTGATCTGGCTGCCCCATTCGATCTTGCGCTTGCCGGCCTCGATCTCGCTGCGCTTGCTGCGGCGCCGCTCCAGCTCCATCTCGTACAGCTGTGACCTCAGCAATTGCAGTGCCTTTGTCTTGTTGTCCAACTGGCTGCGCGTTTCGGTGTTCTCGATCACGATGCCCGTAGGTGCGTGGTGCAGCCTTACCCCGGTCTCCACCTTGTTCACATTCTGTCCGCCTGCACCACCGCTGCGAAAGGTGTCCCAGGTGATGTCCGCGGGGTTGATGTTCACCTCAATGCTCTCATCGACCAAGGGATATACGTACACACTAACGAAGCTGGTATGGCGGCGGGCGTTGCTGTCGAATGGGCTGATGCGCACCAAGCGGTGTACGCCGTTCTCGCCCTTAAGCATGCCAAAAGCGAATTCGCCGCCCACTTCCATGGTGGCCTGCTTGATGCCGGCCGAATCGCCGTCCTGGTAATCGAGGATCTTCACCGCATAGCCTTCCTTCTCGGCCCACATGCGGTACATGCGCAGCAGCATCAGCGCCCAATCGTTGCTTTCGGTGCCGCCCGCCCCGCTGGTGATCTGCACCACGGCGCTCAAGGGGTCTTCCTCGGCGCTGAGCATGTTCTTGAACTCGAGTTCCTCCAGGGCCGTGCTGGCCTTGTTGAACTGCGCCTCCAATTCCTCCTCGCTGGCGTCCTTGCTCTTGAAGAATTCGTAGGTCACCTCCGTGTCGTCCACTTCACGCTTCACGTCTTCGTACAGTTCCACCCAACGCTTCAGCTCGCGGATCTTGTGCATCACGGCCTGGGCCTTTTTCTGGTCGTTCCAGAAGTCCGGGTCCAATGTATACTTCTCTTCCTCCTTGATCCGCCCGCGCTTTTCCTCCACCTCCAAGTAGCCTTTCAATGCTTCCAAGCGTTCCTGGAGGTCGTTGACCTTGTCGATGGTGATCATGGGTGCAGGGGCCGTGCTTTTTCGGGTCGCGAAGGTACGGAGGGGGTGGGAGTAGTTGGCAGGGGACGGGGTTGGCCGTTTCCGGTTTTCAGCTATCCCAACTTTCCACCAGCTTTTGGTGCAATGGGCGCGCTGCAAGCGCGCCTGGAGCTTCGCCTGCCTTGTGAACGCGGGCGAGTGATCGGCCTACCCGTTTTTCCCGGGATGCCTCATCCCAACAGTTCAATGTGATCGCGGATCACCTCTTGGCACTGAATAATGGCGGCATTTCCAAACCAACGGAGAGAACCACAAAGCGCAGTTATGAACATAAGCCCCTGGCCAGGCAGCGCATTTACGAATTACCTTGTCTGACCAAAAGCAAGCCTTTCCGCCATGCGCTTTTTGCTACCCCTAATAGCGCTCCTGCTCACCTGCACCTCCACCGCCCAACCCACCTGGCGCTTCCACTTGGCCTTTGAGGATGGAACGGGGGCGAGGGATACGATATTGTTTGTATTTGACACAACAGCGACGATTGGAACCGGTTTCGGCGAGGTGGACTATGCCCTTGGAGAAGGTGCTGTGGCAATGGATCCGGATGGCTTCAACGTTTGGATCTTGAACTCCGCTCTTGATTCCACAAAGACAATCGCCTTCCCTTATGCCGGAATGTTCCCCTATATCACAGCAGAGATCCACGCCTTCAACTACACCTACCCCATTACCCTGCGCTGGAATACCGCCTTGTTCCATGCCCCCGGCCTGCCGCCGCCGGGATACATCCCCGGCGCACAGATGCAATGCAATTATTTTTTCGGCGTACCGGAACTCCACGTATTCGACATGATGTCCAACGATACCACTATCGCACCGATCGACCTTTTCCCCTTGACCGTGAATATCGGCATCGCAATCGACCTGGGATTGGAGAAACAGGCCGATGTGTCTTCATTCACACTCTCCCCGAATCCTGCTTCTGATCGACTTTCCATTCTTGTTCCACAAACGCGCGGTGATGTCCTGGTGTGTGATGTTTCGGGCATGGTCCGCCTGCACACCCCCTTGCATGGAGCCCGGATGGATCTCGACATTTCCAAGCTGCAACCCGGATTCTATCTCCTGCAGGTCCGTCCGGAGGCGGGTGAAGTGAGGGCGACAAGCTTCATAAAGCAATGAAGTAGGAGGCTATTTCACAAGGACTTGGACGGCACGCACCAACAACATCCACCATGAGAAACCTTGGGACCGCATTGGCATTGACAGCATTTTTGATGATCATGTTCGGCCATTCCGCATTAGCGCAATGCGTGGTTGCGCCGCCTTCCTCCGGGATTGGGACATTATACGGAGGAGGCACAACCTTTGAAACAAAAATGGCTGGGCCATGACGACCAGCGGAACACTGCGGATCCTGATCGTGTTGATCGAACAGGACGGCACCGCAGGTAGTACCGACTGGCCCGCCCATTCCCTGCCGGTATGGCGGAACAACCACCAAAAAAGTTTTGCACCACAGGCTTCTACAAGGCAACCAACCGCTCCGGAAGCTGTCAAACCTTTACCAACATTTGCGCCATGCGCCACTTGATCCTCCTCCTCGCCTTGGCCCTTGCCTGCACCACCACCGCCCAGCCCACTTGGCGCTTCCATCTTGCCTTTGAGGATGGTACGGGGGCACGGGATACCATTTGGATGGTATATGATACATCGGCGACGTTAGGATCCAATCCTTGGCCCGGACCTAATGTGGACACGTTGCTTGGTGAAGGACCAGTGAATCTGGATGACGGCATATTCCATGTATTTCGCACTAACGCTCATGGTGATACTACGCAAACGAATGCATTCCCATATTCGCAGTTCCCGAACTTCGACGGTACGATCATCGATGCCATCAACTGGCCCCCCCCATGACCATTACATGGGATACCAGTCTGTTCCATGCACCGTATTTGCCTTACTCGCAAGGGGATATAGATATTGCTCATCTGGGGGGGCCTATTTTTTCCTGTTCAATAACGACCCTGCACATCAAGCCTTCAATATGTTGATCGACAACGAGGTGGTGGTGGACCCATGGACGGATTTTTTGTTCCCTTTCGGGGTCAACTTTGATGCATTTGACGATGTCGCAATTGGGTGGTCCGAAGAACCGTGTTTGACGAAGTGGATCATTTTGCATGATTGGGTTT
>JBIQIX010000019.1:0-33802 GCA_044507815.1 Flavobacteriales bacterium
TCACCATCAACGGCCAAAGCACGGTGCAGCGCTTGAGCATTGTGCGGTAAGCTGAGGTGAACCAACTAAGCGAAAAGGGCTGCCCTCGGGTGGCCCTTTTTTCGTTGTTGTTCCGAACAACAAGCGATAACTACCAATCAAAAACATTGTTGGTGGTTGCTTGAACGTTGTTCAACAACAGGTGTACCGCATCCTTGAACGAAACCAACTCATTGCAACAACCCATTCCCGCACCCCATGCGAATTACCTTTCTCTTTTGCCTGCTGCCATTGATGCACCAAGCACAGGCGGCCAATGCCGGGACCGATCTCGGCTCACGCATAATTTCAGCGAAGGTGTTCCGCCAAGGCGCCCAGGTGGTACGCAAGGCGAGCATGCCCGTACCGGCAGGCGCCAGCACCATCGTGTTGACCGGCCTGGCCCAGGGCTTGGACCCACAAAGCATCCAGTTGACCGGGGAAGGCGGCTTTACCATCCTCAGTGTGCAACACCGCATGAATTACCTCAGCGAGAGCCCGAGGAAAAAAGAATTGGATGAACTGGCCACGCGGATGGAGAAACTCGACAGGGAGCTCGCCATGGAAAGGGCCATGCAGGAGGTATGGGCCAACGAGGAGCAACTGCTGCTGAAGAACAGTAGCGTGGGCGGCCAACAAAACGGCGTTACAGCCCCACAGCTAGCGGCCGTGAATGATTACATCCGTGACCGGCTGCGCACCGTGAAGACCAACGTGCTGGCCCAGCAGGAAAAAATAACCGGCCTGCAGAAAGAGAAGGCCCGGTTGCAGCAACAGATGAATGAGCTGCAGGGCCTGGCCGCACGGCCCACCAGCGAGGTTGTGGTTGAGGTGCAAAGCAAGGCCGCCACGAACTGCACCCTTACATTGGACTACTATGTGCCACAGGCCGGCTGGAGCCCGGCTTATGATGTACGCGCCAAGAGTACCGGCCAGCCGATCGAGTTGGTGATGAAGGCACAAGTGACCAACCAAACCGGCGAGGATTGGAACAAGGTGGATCTTGCCCTGAGCAGCGGCGATCCCGCACAAAGCGGCACCATGCCCAACCTGAGGCCATGGACGCTGCATCCCTTAAGGCCGGCGCGTGAATACACCGGCGCTCCCATGCAGCGGGCGGAAAACCTCGCCGTTACCGAGGCCAGCTCCGAGGCCATGGCCAAGTACGGGCCACACGTAACGCTGCTGCAACAGGCCACAACCGTGGAGTACGCCGTTGATATGCCGTTTTCCGTGCCCAGCGATGCCAATCCGCATACGATCGTGGTGCAGCAGCACAACATGCCCGCCGCGTACAGGCATTACGCCACCCCCAAGCTGGACAAGGATGCTTACCTCTATGCCCGCACCACCGGATGGGAGGACCTGCGGTTGTTGAGCGGCGAGGCCAACATATTCTTCGAGGGCACCTTTGTGGGCAAGACCCAGCTCCGGCTCGATGCGGCGAACGACACCATCGACATCAGCCTAGGGCGTGACAAGGGTGTGGTGGTGGAACGCGTGAAACGGAAAAGCACCGATCAAAAGGCATTCCTCGGCAACAGCCGCACCGTGGCCATAGCATGGGACATTACCGTGCGCAACAACAAGAACACGGCGGTTGAACTGGAGCTGAGGGACCAATATCCGCTGAGCCCGCAAAGCGAGATCGAGGTGAAACTGACCGACCAGGGCGGCGCGAGCGTGGACGCGCAACAGGGCCTGCTCAGCTGGACCCTGGGTATTGCGCCGAAGCGGATGAAGAAGCTCGGCTTTGCCTACACGGTGAAACACCCGAAGGAGATGCCGGTGGCGCTGGAATGATCCAGGTCCGAAGGTGGCACCCGCCATTTTCGGCCAACCCGCCCACACATGTGTAGCTTTGTTGGAAACCCTGATGCCATGGCCATGCGGAACGCTTTTTCAACTTTGGCCCTGGCCGCATTGTTCACGCCGGCCTTGGCACAGATCCCCAACGGCGGTTTTGAGGAATGGGCCACGGATGCCTTTGGCCAACATCCGCTGCATTGGCTCAGTTACGATGATGACATGATCACCCCGGGAGGCACGCCCCACACCACAGTGGAGCCGGGCATGCCCGGAGCGGTGGGCAATTACCACGTGGTGGTGGCCACCAAGCAGATCCCGGGAGGTACAGCCGTTGTGCAGGGCTGGCTTTCGGCCGGCGATGACCCGCAAGATGCGGGATTCGGGTACAGCGGCAGGCCCGCAGCCCTTACCGGCCAGTGGCAGTACGGCATCATGCCCGGGGATACCGGCGTGGTGACCGTGGCCCTGCGCGGACCGGACCTGGCCGGCGGGGCATTCAATATGGTGGCCCATGCCACCCACGAATTCACCGGGACCCAAAATGGCTGGGCCGCTTTTTCAATTCCCCTGGCCTACCTGAACACCGACACCCCATATCGGGCCTACCTGCAATTCGAGGCCAGCAAAAGCTTCACGGCACCTACCGTAGGGAGCTTCATCAAGCTGGACGACCTTGCCTTCCAAGGCACGGCCGGAATAAACCCGGCGGGTGCCGCACCAGACTTCGCACTGTACCCGGTGCCTGCGGGAGACCAGCTGCACATCGATGCAGCGCGCCAACCGTCGAAGGTGGCATTGCTCGGCATGGATGGCCGCGTGCTGGTGCAGCATTTACCGGCCACGGCACATATCGTGCTCGACCTATCCTCTTTGGCGGCGGGCACCTATATGCTTCAAATGCAATGGCCGGGTGGCCTTCGCGCCTCGCGCCTGGTGGCCAGGCCTTGAATGGACTACGCGGCCGCCCCCACTTGGCGCAGGTGGCGCAAATGGCTGCCCAATGCACTGCGCAGCGTGGGAAACTCGCGGTAGTGCACGCCGAATTCCGCGCAAACCTGTTTCAAACGCTTGTTCAACGCCGGGTAATGCACGTGGCTCACCAGCGGGAACAGGTGGTGCTCCACCTGGAAATTCAATCCGCCGAAAAGCCAGTTCCACACCTTGTTGCCCGTGGCGAAGTTCACCGTGGTGTTCACTTGGTGCACCGCCCATTCGGTGCCGATCTCATGGCCCTCCGCGGCAGGGTCCACGAAATCGATGTGCTCCACCACGTGGGCCAATTGGAACACCACCGAAATGACCAGCCCCGTAACAAACACCATGACCCCGTAACCGGCCAGGGTTGCCCACACGCCCACGAAGTACATGGGCAGCCCCAGGAACAACAGTAGGTAGCCCACCTTGGTGGCCCAGAACACCACGTGCTCCTTCAGGGGCATCGGCTTCATGCGCGTTTCGTGGCTCACCTTGCCTGTGAAATACTTGCGGAGGTCGTTATAGAAGATCCAGAACAGGTACGTGGTGCCGTACAGCAGCAGCGCGTAAACATGCTGGAAACGGTGGAACCAACGCTTCTTCTGGCCGGTATGCACCCGCACCCAGGGTTCAATGTCGATGTCATCATCCATGCCCTCCACATTGGTGAAGGTGTGGTGGTTCTGGTTATGCTTCATTTTCCAGAAGTGCACGCTGCCGCCCATGAGGTTGAGCGAATGCCCCATGAGCTCGTTCACCCACTTGCGGCTGCTGTAGCTCCCGTGCGCACCATCGTGCATTACATTGAAGCCCACGCTGGCCAGTACCAGCCCCAACAGGCCGCACAGGGCCAACGCCAGCAGGGTGCTGCCCGGCGTGAAGAACACGAGCCAGGTGTACAGGCCGGCCATGGCGGAAAGAAGGATGGCCGTTTTCCAATAAAGGCGGCGATCGCCGGTCTTCTTGATCTGGTTTTCCTTGAAGTAGGCCTCGGTGACCTGCCGCAGGCGCATGAAAAACACGGGCTGGGCCCGTGCAAAGGTGGTAGAGGACATGAGCGTACGCAGACGGAGGGAAAGGGGTGCAAAAGTAGCGCGGCGCGGTTTGTTCGAACTGACGCTCATCAGCCCTGTCCGACCTGGGGGCAGCGGAAGGGTGGCCGCCGGGCGAGAAATATTTTAGGCCTTATGTCGGGCGTTCGTTGCTACCATATACTTTCGCCCCGCTTTAGAGGTACGTTCTTTGGCGAGAACACCATCGACGGCAAAAATCAAAACAACACACTCAGTCAGTAGAACTCATGAACATTTACGTCGCCAACATTGCGTACTCCGCAAAGGACCAGGATCTCCGCGAGCTTTTCGAGGCCCACGGTGAAGTGACCTCGGCCAAGATCATCATGGACAAAGCCACCAACCGCAGCCGCGGCTTCGGATTCGTGGAAATGGCCGACGATAGCAGCGGCCGCGCTGCCATCGAGGCAACCAATGGCCAAAGCTTCCATGGCCGCGACCTCGTGGTGAACGAGGCACGCCCCCGCCCCGAAGGCGGTGGTGGCAACGGCTTCCGCAGCGGCAACGACCGCGGTGGATACCGTGGCGGCAACGACCGCGGCGGATACCGCAGCGATCGTGGTGACCGCGGCGATCGTGGCGATTACCGCCGCGACGAGTATTGATCCGCTCATTCCCTGCACATTGGAAAGCCCCCGCAAGAAGCGGGGGCTTTTTTTTTGTCCGGCCCGCGCCATTCATAAACATTGGCGGCCTGCCCCGTACCCACACGGCTACCTTTGGCCGTTCCATGAACATGCGCCCGATCATCGCCCTGCTGGGGCTTTTTTGCTTCCTGTCCGCCAGTGCCCAACGCCCGGGGGGCCAAGGCCCGCGCGGGCAGGCCAATGGCAAACTGGTGGATGAACAACGAAAGCCCGTGCCCTTCGCCAGCGTGAGCGTACTGCGCGGCGATAGCATCGTGGGCGGTGTACTGGTGCAGGAGAACGGCTTCTTCGAAGTGCCCGGCCTGCCCATGGGCCAATTGAAGCTGAAGGTGGCCGCCATGGGCTACGCCCCCTTCGAGCAATTGTTCAGCCTTACCCCGGCACAGCCCGTGCTGGACCTGGGCAACCTGCGCTTGGCCACGGACGCGGTGGTGCTGCAGGCCGCCGAAGTGACCAAGGAGCGCGCCACCCAAGTGCTGCAGGTGGACCGGCGCGTGTACAACGTGGAAAAGGACATCAGCGTGGTGGGCGGCGATGCCACCGATGTGATGAAGAACATACCCGGGCTGAGCGTGGACGCCGAGGGCAACGTGGAAATGCGCGGCAAAAGCCCGCGCGTGTTCATCGATGGGCGCCCCACCCTGATGACCCTTGACCAGATCGCCGCCTCCGACATCGAGCGCGTGGAGGTGATCACCAACCCCAGCGCCGCCTTCGATGCCGACGCCACCGGCGGTATCGTGAACGTGGTGCTGAAGAAGAGCACCCGGCCCGGCTTCAATGGCCAGGTGCAATTGGGCGTGGGCACCAACGACCGCTACAATGCCAATGGCAGCCTGATGATGCGTCAGGGGCGCAGCTCCTTCAGCCTGGGCGCGGGCATTGGCAAAGGCAGGCCGCCCGGCAGCGGCTACAGTTACCGCACCGACCTGGCCGACGGCCTGCCCATCGGCCACTTCGACCAGAACAGCGTGCGCAGGAACAACTTCCAACGCCTCAATGCGCGCCTGGGCTGGGACTATAAGCTGAGCGTGCGCAACACCCTGAGCCTGATGCAAACGGTGCACAACATGCAGCGCGGAAGCCGCGAGGAACAAACGTTCCGGTCGAGCAATGCCGCGGGCAGCACCACCGGCACGGGCAGCCAGCTCAACCTCTCCGACCGCGCCTTCACGGGTTTCAGTTCGCGGGCCGGCTTCCGGCGCACCACCACCAAGCCCGGCAAGGAATGGAGCGCCGACCTCACCTACTCGCGCAACAACGGCACCACCCCATCCAGCACCACGCAAACCAACCTCGGCCCCACTGGTGAATGGAACGGGCACAGCTTCCAGCAGCGCGATTCCGAGGGGAAAAACCAGGAATGGACGCTGCAGGCCGACGTGATCGACGCCTACGCCGAGAACAAAAAACTGGAATGGGGCCTAAAGGCCAACTTCCAAAACCAGCGGTCCTCCATGGATGTGAGCAACAGCAACGACACGCTGCCGCAGGCCATGCGGGATACCATGCTGAGCAACGCGTACCTGATCGACACGTACGTGAACGCGGCCTACGTGAACTGGACCACCCGGCTGAACAGCCATTGGGGCATGCAGGCGGGCATACGCGCGGAGCAGAATGCCATGTACGCCGACCGGACCGACAAGGACCTTTCATTCAGCTACAACTACCCCAGCAGCCTGGATGACCTGGGCCGGATCCTCTTCCCGTCGCTGTATTTCAGCCGCAAGTGGGATGCGCAGGAAGGCCGCCTGCAGCGCGAACTGCAGGTGAACATCTCGCGCAAGGTGAGCCGCCCCAACCATTGGCAAATGATGCCCTTCATCATGCCGGTGGATGCGCGCAGCTACCGCCAGGGCAACCCGTTGCTGTTGCCCGAAATGAGCAACATCGTTGAGGTGAACCACCTGCTTCCCTTCGGGGCCAAGGGCAATTGGCTTTCTTCCGTTTACGCCCGCTTCACCAGCGATGTGATCACCAGCTACACCCTGCCCATGGCCAACGATCCGGAGATCCTGCTCACCAGCTATCTCAATGGCGACCAGAACCAGGGTTACGGCTGGGAGAATACGGTGAAGTTGACGGTATGGGCGGGCCTGGAGGCCACCCTGAACGCGAACGTGCAATGGGTGCAGATCGGGCTGAACGCCAATGGGCGCAACTACTCCAACACAGGCACCAACTTCGATGCCAAGGCCAACCTGCAACAGAAGCTGCCCAAGGGCTGGACCGTGCAGGTGAACGGCGATTACGACGGGCCCCGCGTGATCCCGCAAGGCCATACGCTGGACCGGTACAGCATGGACCTGACGGTGCGCAAGGATGTGGGCCGCCACTTCTCGTTCACCGCCAGCGCCGAGAACATCTTCGATTCGCGGGGCTGGGGCTCGTACTACGACATGCCCGCCTTCCGGCAGGAAAGTTTCAGCACTTGGGGCAGCCGTGTATTCATGCTTTCGGCCACTTGGAAATTCGGCAAGGCGGACCAACCGTTGTTCCGCCGCCGCAGCGGGCCGCAGGAGCGCAACGTGCCCGGCACGGGCGGGGCCGACGATGGCGGCGGCGATTGAGCGCTACAGCGGAATGACCTCGAATTTGGGCGAGCCCTTCCGTCCCAGGTCATCGTAGTAGTCGATGAAGTGCAGCTTGTAGAAATAGCCGCTCCGGTCCTGGATGATGTACACTTGGTCGCTGTACACCTCGTACTGCCCGGTATCAAAGGAGTAATCCTTCCAATCGTAGCCGATGATGTCCTGGTCATGGCTGAACGGATGCGCCAGTGTATCATCAAGGCTCACCTGGTTAAAATCGCCGGTCAGTTGCGCAACGCGCGCCCCGCTGTACCCGTTCAGCACCCCGGTCACCAAGTAGGCCTGGTAAGGGTCCGGTGGCCGGAATTGCTCCGTGTACTGGGTGAACACGAAGTCGTACTGATCCCTTGGCGGCGCAATGTTCACCACGGTGCCGGTGGTGAGGCTGAAATGCGTGTATGGCCGCGACTGGTCCTTCTCCACCGTGAATTCGCGCACCCCTCCCCCGTTCATGTTGGCCACACGGAACTGGTACCGGGCCGCATCCACCGCTTGTACCTGGATCTTCAGCAAGCCCATGGGCAGGCCCAGGGTGTTGAAGCCGAGGTCGAGGATGCACACCGGGTTACCGTTGCGCCAATCGCCCAAGGCCACGCTGTCCGGCCGCCCATCGGGCAGATCGATCTTCCAGGTATTGCCGAAGCCCACGGTATCGGCAGGCTGTTCCATGGGCGCGTTGCTGGCATGTGCGCGCATAAGGCGCGAATAATTCAGGCGCACCTGCCATCCGTTGGGCGCGCTCTCGAAGGCCAGGTCCCAATCCATTTTGCTGTTCTGCGATACCACCATGCCATCGGCCAGGTTGTACCAGACCTGCAGGTTGTAATCGGGGCCAACGTGCACGGCGTATTCTGCGGCATCGCCACGGGGCGCGCGGGGCACGGGCAGCTCATCCTTCATGCACCCGGCCAGCAGCATGCTGCCCAGCAATATGGCGGCGGCGTGTTTCATGGCCGGTAGGTGGTGCTTGTTTTCAGGTCGAGGGCCAACCGTACGAAGAAGGTGCGTCCTGTGGCCATGGGCACACTGCCTGCGGCGGGACCGCTATGCGCACCGCCGCTGCTGAGCGTGGCCTGCAGATCGGTAACGTTGGTGATGTTCTTGCAGCCCAGCTGCACGGCCAAGCGTTGATGCCAAAGTTGCTTCGCCAGCGATGCGTCGAGCATAAGGAAAGGGGCGATGTAGCCACGCTCCAAAGTATCATCCTCCTTGGTGATGTAGCTCTGTTGCTCGCCTTGGTACTTGGCGAAAATGTTGAGGCTCCAACCCTGCCGGCGCCAATGCCTCGTGGCCTGCAGGTTGGCCTGCGGCGAGAATTCGTAGGGCGCGGCCCCCGCCCGGATGCCCAGCGTATCGTGGCGCCCGGTGATCGAAAGGCCCGTGCCCAGGGTCCAATGCCCCGATTCCCACCCCATGCTGGCGCTTCCGCCCACGGTGCGGTACTCGCCCACGTTGATGTACGTGTACAGCAGGTTGCCCTGGTCGGCCAGGGTGATCAGGTTGTGGATGCGGTCGTGGAAGCCAGCTACCTCGCCGCGCAATATGCCCTTGGTGGTGGGTTTGCGGTAGCTGAGCGAGAGCGAATAGTTGTTGGATGACTCGGCCAACAGGTCGGGATTGCCGTGGATATCATGGTTCACATCAACGAACATCAGGTGCAGCTCCTTGAGCGAGGGCGCACGGAAGCCTTGGGCGTAAGATGCGCGCAGCGTGAGGTTGGTATCGAGCTGGAAGCGCGCATCCACGGATGGCACGAGCGGTGCATCGTATTGTGTGTTGTAGGCCCAGCGCAGCCCTGGGCGCAGGATCAGGCGGTGCACCGGCCGCCACTGTGCGCTCAGGAATGCGGCATGGTCGCCAATGGCCTGGTGCCCGCCATCGGCAATGCGGTCGCCCACGGCCGTTTCGCGGTTCAGGTCCAGGCCGGCCTCATACCCCAGTTTCGCGCTGTCCGTTTCGCTGGAATAGGTGATGCGCAGATTGGTGAGGGTGAAGCGCGAATCGTCGTCCTCGCCGGGCACCTCGCGCCCCTGCAGGGTGGTCAGGTCGCGGATCCAGGTCTGGCGGGTGCGCTGGTAACGGTCGTGGGCTAGCAAGGCATTGAATTGGCGGCCCCGGCCCAAGCGCCCGGTGGCGAAGACCGCATTGTCCAGCCGGGTGGTGAGGAATTCGTTGTCGAAGGCTTTTTCATTGTACGGGGCCCTGGGCCTTCCACGGTCGATGATGCGGTCCTGCATGGCCTCACCCTTGTAATTCAATGTCCACCGGGCGTTGGGCGCGTAGCGGTAGTTGGCGCGGGCGAAGTATTGCTCGCGCGGCTTCCAGGCCTGGTGGCGGGTGGAATCGGCGGGCCTGGTGGAAAAGTCATAAGTGCTGCCCCTCCCGGGGTTCCAGCCGCCGAAGAAATTGCGCCCCAGGCTGATGAGCAGGTCGCTTTTGCCGAAGCGCTTGCCCACCGCGGCCGAGAGGTTGAGCCGCCCGATCTGTTCGGCATAGGCCACGGCCTTGAGCGAGCCGCCCGGGCCGGTATTCTTCCGGGTGATGAGGTTGATGGTGCCCGCCAGGGCGTTGGTGCCGTAGTTCACGCTGAGCGGCCCTTCCAGGATCTCCACCCGGTCAATGCCGGTAAGGTCCAATTGGGCCAGGTCGAGGTTGCCATCCTGCCTCCCGATCACGGGCACGCCGTCCACCAGGATCTTCACGTTCTCGCCGCCCAGGCCGCGCATGCTCAATGAGGTGCCGAGCATGTTGTCCTGGGCCAATCTCATGTTCAATTCCTGCCCGAGCACATCGCCCAGGTTTTGCGCTGCCATGCGCTGGATCTGTTCTGCGTTCACCACGTGCATGCGCTGCACGGCCTTATCGGCGGTGGTGGGGCGGTATTGGCCTGTCACCACAAGTTCATCGAGGTTGAATGCCTTGGCCCGCATCAGCTTGTATTGTCGCAGGCCAGCTCCGTGCAGGGTGTCGTTCAATGTTTCATAGCCGATGAAATCCACGCGCACCATTACCGGTCGCGCGCCAATTTCCGTCAGGGGCAGCGTGCACCGGCCGTCGAGGTCAGCAATGGCGGTACCCTTTTCGGCGCCGCCCACCACGTGCCATGAAACGTGTGCATACGGCACCGGCTCGCCCGTACCGGCATCATTCACCTGTACGGGCACCTGCGCCAATAGGGCGCCCCCTGCCAAGGCCAGCACGGCCAATGCAATGGCCCGTAGGGAATGCAAGCGGCCACCGGAAATGATCGGGAAATTCAGCGCCCTGCCCATTTTGGGGACGCGAATTTCCGCTTTGTTCCAATGGGATCGGTCATTGGCTCGTCACAAACTTTGCGCGGGCAGCCTACTCCAGCACCAGCTTTGCGGCAGCCGTCCCCTGGGCCGATTCCAGCCTGAGCATGTACATGCCGGGGGCCCAATCACCGGTGGCCAACATGCGTTCCGGCGAGGCCTCGAGGCCGGTAAAGTGCTGTTCGGCCTGCAGCTGGCCCGCCATGTTGAACACGCGCAAGGTGGCCGGTCCGGTGACCCGGGCCAATTCCACCTGCACCTGCCCCGGCCTGGCCGGATTGGGGAATACCGCCACGGATGTTGCGGCCATGGCGGATTCGGCCACGCCCACTGCGCTCACCAGCTCTTGCGTAAAGCTGAAGTTGCCGTTGGAGCCGCCACCGTAACCGGTGAAAATGATCTTCCAAATGTTGCCCGGGCGGTCCTTCACGAAGTAGGTGCGGTCCTCCGCCACCAAGTATAAGCCCATGCCCAAATCGTATTCCTTCCAGTCGTAGCCGATGGTGTTGATTTCCGTGCGCATCCCACCCGGGTTCCATTCCGCCAGTCCCGTGGGCACGTCGTCAACCTTCATCGCCAGCACCACCCTGTTCTGCAGGACGCCGGCCGCCGCCCAGGGCACCATAACCCCTTCATAATCCAGGAACTCGGTGTACTTAGTGAATACCAGGTCCCATGAAGCAGATGCGGGCTCCCGGTCCATGGCAGCATTGGTGGCGAATGACCAATAACCGAAATTCTTGCCGGTGAATTGTGCCGTGGCCACCTGGCCGCTGTGTGTATGGCCACCATCGAGGTTGCTGTAGGTGAAGTCGAATACGCCGTTGATCATGTAGTTGATCCGCAGCTTTTTCCAGCTCTCATCCGGCATTTGCAGCGCGTATACCTTGTTGCCAATCTGTGCGTGCGTGGAAACGTTGTAGTTGCCCCACCCTACGTTCAGCCCCTCGGGAAGATCCATGTTGTTCCCATGGTTCAACGCACCAATGTCCCAACGCTCAACGGCATTGCCGATCTTGGTCCAATTGTCCGGCCCGGGGGTGGTAAGGTCATCCCACTGATCGAATGAGTACGCGGTTTCGTACACCGTGATGCCCTTGGCGGTGTTCACCCGCACGCCTGCGGTGAAGCCTGTCATTTCGAAGGCGAGATCCCATTCGGCCAATGGGGCACGGCCCACTTCGCCGTTCAACAGGCTATACCACACCTGGTCGGCATTTTGCGGGGCGGTGGAAACCGTGACGGGTGTTTGTGCCTGGGCCAATAAGGCACACGCCAAGGCAGCTGGGGCGAGGATCTTTTTCATTGCGGCGCAAATGACCGAAGCGGGGCCTCTTCTGCCGTCATGGAATTGTTATTTCCCCGTACGAATACCCTGATCGGGGTAGGGATGCAGGGCAGCCAACCATTTCAAGGAGATGGGATGCTGTTGCGGCAATTGACCTGTTCGATAATGGCCAAGATAGTGTTGTTGCAACTGCTCTGCTATCATTCAACTACCAGCTTGGTGCTGGCGAAGCCTGTTTGGGTGTGCATTTGCAGCACATACACCCCAGGTGCCCACTCGGCTGTTTCCAATTGGTGCTCAAGGAAAGTACCATTGCCGTTCAACCCGGCCACGTATAAGGTCTTGCCCGTTAAGTCGAAGGCCTGGAGTTGTGCCGGTCCGGTGAACTCCCCCAATCCGATACGCACCAGGCCACGCCGGGCCGGGTTGGGATAGGCGGAGATTCCTGTGGGCAACAGTGCGTTCTCCTTCACGCCCACGGAGCTCACCATTTCCTGGTTGAAATGGTACTCGCCATTGGCCGACCCGCCAAAACCGGTGAAAACGACCTTATGGATGTTGCCGGCCCTGTCCTTCAGGAAATAGGCGCGGTCCTCGGCCGCCACGAACTGGCCTGCATCCATGTCATAGGTTTTCCAATCGGACCCGATGACATCGATATCGCTACTAAAGGCCTCGCCGGCCCAATCCGCCTCGCTTGTCGGAGTATCATCCACCTGCAGGGCAGTAACGTTGCGATTCTGTAGCACACCTGTGACGTTATAGGGGGTGGGCACGAAGCCGATGTACTTGGTGAAAAGGAGATCCCATTGTGCGGAAGGTGGCTCCCGGTCCTGGCTTGCATTTTCGGCAAAGCTCCAATAGGCGAAATTCTTACCGACGAACTGTGACTTGTTCAAGAAGCCTTCGTGTTCATTGGTTCCGTCCAAGGCAGCGTAGGTAAAGCTGAACACACCACCAATGATCGAATTGATCCGCAGTTTCAGCCAGGATTGGTCGGGCATTTTCAGGGCATAAAGCTTAGTGCCATACATATGGTGGTTGTTCATCATATATACGCCCCAACCGAGATTGATACCGCCGGGCTGGTCCATGTCATGGCCGTGGTTGAGCGCCCCAATGCCCCATTCGTCAACAGCATTGTCTATCCGGGTCCAGTTGTCCGGATCGGCCGTGTTCAGCTCATCCCATTGGCTGTTGCCCAAATGGTCGAACGTGAACGGGGTTTCGTAGACCACGGTCCCCTTGGCGGTATTCACGCGCACACCGGCGGTAAGCCCGGTAACCTCAAATGCCAGGTCCCATTCCGCCAACGGCCTACGCTGCACTTCGCCATTGATGAGGCTGTACCATACTTGATCGGTATAGGTCGCCTGGGTTGAAACGGTCACGGGCGTTTGCGCCTTCAGGCCGATTGCCAAGACCAGTGACGCGAGGGTAAATAGTTGTGTTTTCATGGTGGTGCAAAAGACCGACAGCTCGGAACGATGGCGGTCATGTAAATGTCGTTTAAAGGAGCTGGACATACCGTGATCATGGTAAATATGCCCTGGCCTAGCGTAGCGACGACCCGGGGCCTGAGCACGGCCAGTTACGGCGTAGGCGGTGCGGATGGCCCGTTGTCACCCTTAACATTGCGGGGCCTACCATGAACCGCCGTACCGTTGGAACCTTGGTCCTGCTCGCCACCCTCAGCCTCGCAGGCGTGGTGCTTACCCAGGTGGTTTGGCTGAGGCGAGCGCAGCAGTATGAGCATGAGCAAGTGACCCTGCAACAGCAGCAGCAGCAACAGTTGGACAAGCAGTTCAACGACCGGGTAACCATCGCACTTACCGATGTAACGGAGCGGATCCTTTCGATCACCAAGGACCCCAGCGACCTTTTCGACGCGGTGAAACAGGAGCGGCCCAACTACTTCGTTGTCACCATAAACGACACCATCCACCCTTACCTGCTGGAAGCGCTGCTGAGGCAGGAATTCACGCGGCGGAACATCAACGACGATTTCGAGTACGGGGTGTACGACTGCTTCACGGACAGCATTGTTTACGGCAACTACGTAAGCCTGCAGGACAGCTTGCACGGCGAGCCCGGGCGGCACAGCCAACTGCTTAAGCTGGACAAGGACGGGCATTATTTCGGCGTGTACTTCCCGCGGCGCTCCACGGCGCTTTGGTCACCCGCCCACAAGGGCACGATCAACTGGGTTTACCCGGCCGTGGTGAGCTTCATCGTATTCGCATTCTTCGCGTACAGCATGTGGGTGATCCTGCGCCAACGGCGGCTGGATGAGATGAAGAATGACTTCATCGCTAATATGACGCATGAATTCAAGACCCCGATCAGCACCATCGCCTTGAGCACCGAGGTGCTGGCCGATCCCGGCATCGCCCATGAGCCCGAGCGCCTGGCCCGCTACGCCCGGATCATCCGCACGGAAAACGAAAGGCTGCGCCGACAGGTGGAGCGCGTGCTGCAATTGGCCACGCTGCAAAAAGGGAAAGCCGAACACAATTGGGAAGCGGTGGACATGGAACGGCTGATCAAGGAAACCTGCGATTCATTCCAATTGCTGCTGAAGGAAAAAGGGGGCCGATGCCAATTGGACCTGCAGGCCGCGAACAGCACGATCCTGGGCGACCAGGTGCACCTGGGCAACGTGTTGTTCAACCTTGTGGACAACGCCGTGAAATACTCCCCCAAGGTGCCCGAGGTACGGATCAGCACGCGCGACCAGGGCGGGCGGCTGCAGATCGCCGTGGGCGACAAGGGCATCGGCATACGCAAGGAGGACATGGGCAATATCTTCGAACGCTTCTTCCGCGTGCATACCGGGAATGTGCACAACGTGAAGGGTTTCGGCCTTGGGCTGCACTATGTGGCGGAAACGGTGAAGGCGCACCACGGCCGGATCGATGTTGAAAGCAGTTGGGGGGAAGGCAGCACCTTCACCATCTCGTTCCCCCTGGCCAAGTGAAAAAACAACCAAGTGAACAAGGTCATGAGCAAGAAAGTAGAGCCCACCGAACCCACGGCCACCCTGCTGTTGGTGGAGGATGATGAAAACCTGGGCCTGGTGCTGCAGGATGCGTTGAAGCGGCACGGGTACAGCGTGCATCTTTTCCGCGATGGCAAGGAGGGCCTGCTGCATTTCAACCGCAACCGGTACGATCTATGCCTGTTGGACGTGATGCTGCCCGACAAGGACGGACTGAGCTTGGCCGAGGACATCCGGATCACCAACAGCCAGGTCCCCATCATTTTCCTTACGGCCAAAAGCCAGGCCGAGGACCGTATTGCCGGGTTCAAGGCCGGCGGCGATGACTACATCACCAAGCCGTTCAGCGTGGAAGAATTACTGCTGCGGATCGAGGCCATTCTGCGCCGCACCAAGGAAAACGGACAGGGGCACGAGGGGCGCGACCTGTTCAGCCTTGGCAGCTATACGTTCGACGACCGGAACAAAACGCTGAGCCACCCCGAGGAGGAGCGTACGCTGACAAAAAAAGAGGCCGCCGTGCTGCGCTTGCTGAGCCTTCACCAGGACCAAGTGCTGCCGCGCGAGCTCTTGCTGAACATGGTTTGGGGCGACGACAGCTATTTCCTTGGCCGCAGCCTGGACGTTTTCATCAGCCGTTTGCGCAAGTACCTGCGCCACGATGAGCGTGTTCGGATCGTGAACGTGCACGGCGTGGGATTTAAGATGCAGGTTGACTGAGGCAGTGGGCCGGTGGAACGGCGCGCACCTTCCGGCGCACGCCGCCCCAACCCCCAAACCGCGGCTAGCTCTTGGCCAGCAATTCCTTCACCAGTGCGGCCACGGCCGCACCTTCCGCACGGCCGGCCACCTTGGCGTTCACGGCCTTCATGGCACGGCCCATATCGGCCATTGACCTGGCATCGATCCCGGCCAAGGTGGCCTTTACCACTTCGGCCAGCTCAGCTGCGCTCATGGAGGCCGGCAAGTAGGCCTCGATCACTTTGGCCTGCGCCTCATCCTCGGCGGCCAGGTCGGCGCGGCCCTGTTGGTGGTAGATCGCAGCAGCCTCCGTGCGTTGCTTGTGCAGCTTTTGCAGGATGCGCAAGCCCGCCTCATCGCCCACGGCGCCATGATCACCGCCTTCCTTGGTAAGCTCCAGCAGGAGCGCGCTCTTGATCGCGCGCAGCACGTTCAGCCGGTCCTTGTCACGGGCCAGCATGGCGGCCTTGATGTCCTGGTCGACGCGTTGCTGCAGGTCCATGGTCCTTGGTTCAATCCACGTTATCGTGCAGGAAAGGGTTGTTGCGGCGCAATTCCACTTGCCGTTCCCCGCTTTCGTTCACCGCTTCGGTAAGCGTGTAGCGGCTCACGTTGCTTTCGTTGCTGTGCGGGGTTTCACCGAGTTGCACGTTCCGGCGCTTGTATGCGGGTTCGTGTTCCATTTCGGCCAGGCCGCTTGGGGTGTGCAGCCGGCTGTTCATCTCACGCATGCGGGCCAAACGGTCCTCGGTGCGTGCCTGTTGCTCGGCGGGCGAAACATGGTGGGCCACAGGGCCGGTCTCCAAAGGCATCGCGTGGCCGTCCTGCGCTGTACCCACCGGCCGGGCCGTGTCCTCGTGCAGGTCATGCACCACCTTTTCCTCAGCGGGCGCGGGCGCCGGCGCGGTGCGTTGCGCACCGCTATCGAATGGCAGGCGGGACTGCGCCACCGGTGCCTCCACCTGCTTGAGGTAGGGCATGGCCACGGGCTCTTCCTGCACCGCGGCGGGCTTTGCCACGGCACCTTGCAGCGGGTTGCTGATGGGCGCGGTGATCATGGTGGGCAGCTCGCTGTTGAGGTCGGTCACCTTCTTCTCCGGTGCGCGCTGCTCGAGCGTGGCGGTAAGCTCGTTCTGGTTGAATCCGGTAGCGATCACGGTGATGCGGATCTTGTCGCCCAGTGATTCGTCGACGCAATAGCCCCAGATCACATCGGCGGTGCTGCCGGCGGCATCCTGGATGTGGTCGGTCACCTCGTTCATTTCATCCATGGAGATGTTCGCCGAGCCCAGCGCGATGTTGAGCAGCACGTACTTGGCGCCGCTGATATCGTTGTCGTTGAGCAATGGCGAGGCCAATGCTTCCTGCACGGCATGCAGGGCACGGTTTTCACCTTCGGCCTCGCCCATGCCCAGGATGGCCACGCCGCTTCCGGTCATTACCGTGCGCACATCCTCGAAATCCACGTTCACCTTGCCGGTCTTGGTAATGATCTCGGCAATGCCGCGCGCGGCGGTGGTGAGCACATTGTCGGCATGTGCGAATGCCTGATCGATATCGAGGTTGCCGTAGAGGTCGCGCAGGCGGTCGTTGTTGATCACCAGCAGGGTGTCCACCGCTTGGCGCATTTCCTCCACGCCGTCGGCGGCCTGGTTCTTCCTGCGCCTGCCCTCCCACTGGAAGGGCATGGTAACGATGCCCACGGTGAGGATGCCCATGTCCTTGGCGATGCGTGCGATCACCGGTGCGGCACCGGTGCCTGTTCCGCCGCCCATGCCAGCGGTAACGAAGAGCATTTTGGTGCGGGTGCTGAGCAGTTCGCGGATCTCCTCAATGCTTTCCTGTGCCGCGGCATTGCCGCGTTCGGGTATGCTGCCCGCGCCCAGCCCTTCGGTAAGGGCAGCGCCGAGCTGGAGTTTCACGGGGATGGGGCTTACATCGAGGGCCTGCTTGTCGGTGTTGCAGATGATGAAGTCAACGCCCACGATCCCTTGGGCGTGCATGTGGTTCACGGCGTTGCTTCCGCCGCCTCCCACCCCGATCACCTTGATGATGGAGGAGAGCTCACTGGGAAGGTCGAATCTCATTTTCTTTTGTTTACAGGGTTGTGGGTCAATCGGAACGGTCAGGCCTCGTCGTCGCGGAATATCTCGGATGCTCCCTTGAGCACTTGGTCGAAGAAGGCACCCACCCTCGAGGCTTGGCTGTGGGCCTTCACTTTTGATGGCGCTGGCGCCGCTTGGTGGTCGCGCCGGCGGTCGAGGTAATCGAAGCCGCGCAGCACCAGGCCCACGCCGGTGGCATACAGCGGGCTGGTCACATCCTCCACCTTGCTTTGCGCCAGGTGTTCGTTGGGGTAGCCGATGCGCGTGCTCATGCCGGTGACGTATTCGGTGAGCTGGCGCAGGTGCTTGAGCTGCGCGCCACCGCCGGTGAGCACGATGCCGCCGCTCAACTGTTTTTCGAGCCCGCTGTTCTTGATCTCGAAATAGACGTGCTCGAGGATCTCGTCCATGCGGCTCTGGATGATGTGGGCCAGGTTCTTCAGGCTGATCTCCTTCGGCTCCCGGCCGCGCAGGCCCGGGATGCACACCACTTCGTTGTCCTTGTTCTCTGAAGCGAGGGCGCTGCCGAAGCGGTTCTTCAGCAATTCGGCCTGGTCGCGCAGGATGGAGCAGCCCCTCTTGATGTCCTCGGTGATCGCATTGCCGCCAAAGGGAATGACGGCGGTGTGGCGGATGATGTGGTCGTTGAAGATGGCGATGTCGGTGGTGCCGCCCCCGATGTCCACCAGCACCACGCCGGCTTCCTTCTCCTCGGTGCACAGCACGGCATCAGCACTGGCCAAGGGTTCAAGGATCAGTTCGGTCACATCGAGGTTGGCGCGCGCCACGCACTTGTTGATGTTGCGGGCTGCGGTGACCTGCCCGGTGATGATGTGGAAGTTGGCCTCGAGCCGAACGCCGCTCATACCGATGGGGTCCTTGATGCCCTGCTCGCTGTCCACCATGTATTCCTGTGGCAGCACGTGTATGATCTCTTCGCCGGGCACCATGGCCAGCTTGTACATGTCGTCGATCAGCTGGTCGATGTCCACCTGACGGATCTCCTCTTCGAGGCTTTGGCGGGTGATCATGCCGCGGTGGTGCATGCTGCGGATGTGCTGCCCGGCAATACCCACGTTCACGGTGGAGATCTCCACGCCGGCGCTGTCCTCGGCATCCTGCACGGCGGCCTTGATGCTGTCCACGGTGCGCTGGATGTTGGTGACCACACCCCGGCTCACCCCATCGCTGCGGCTCTTCCCCATGCCCATGATCTCCAGCTTGCCCTGGGCATTCCTGCGTCCCACGATGCAGGCGATCTTGGTGGTGCCGATGTCGAGGCCGGCTACTATTTCCTCGTTTTGCTCCATGTTCATTGTTGGGTCGTGAGAGGGCCGATGGGCCATTGTTGTTCTAGCTGTTTCGTTTGGTGCACACCACTTGGTCGTCGAACCGTAGGTCCACGATGCTGTACCGCCTCCAGTCTGCTTGGGGAATGCCCTGGCGGTAGAACGTGGCGAGTTTTTGCAGGCGCTGTTCCAGCCTGCCGCCGTCGCCCACGCGCACTTGCATCATGCCCACGCTGGGGATCAGGGTAATGTCGCCCGCGGCATCCATTACGGCCTGGGTGAACAGCGCATTCCACGCCGGATCGGCGCGCAGGGTGGTGGCCATGGCGTGTATGGCACGGCTATGGAAGCGCGCGGCCAGGCTGTCGTTGCCGTAGGCCACGTTCACCGGCGCACATTTGTCGAAGGGCTCTGCAAGTTGGCCGGTGACCACCAGCACGCGGGCGGTGTAGTTGGGGTCGAGCGGCATGGTCCAACCTTCCTTGTCGATGTAGAAGCCGGTGCCATCGGCGTTCACCACGCGCACAATGGGCTCCCGCTGGCTTGCGCGCACATGCAGCACCCCGTCCATGGTGTGGTACACATCGGCGCTGGCCACGCTGGGGATCGAGCGCAGGCGCTGTTCGATGCCAGCCTCGTCCACCTTGTTCATCGGCGTACCGATCACCGCGCCTGCACCGCTGGCCACCTCTTCGCGCAGGGCATCGGCATCGATGAAGCGCATTTCGCCATTGCCCTGCAATTGCACTTGGATATCGCGCACCGGCACGCTGTCGCCGCTTTGCTCCACGAAGCCCAGCGCGGCCAACGCGGCCACCACCACGGCCAGCTTGGCCGTAACGCGCAGGATGTGCTTCGCTTTCTTCATTTCCTCCTGTTCAACAAGGCCGCAATGGCCGGAACTGACCGATCGATATCCCCCGCCCCAAGGGTCAGCAAGATGTCCACATTCATGCCTTCCAACAGCGGCAGCAAACGCTCCTTTGTGCACAGCACGGTGTTAGTCCCCTTGATCTGTTGCGCCAACCACTCCGAAGTGATGCCCGGTATGGGCGCTTCCCGTGCCGGGTAGATGTCGAGCAGGATGAGCTCATCGAGCAGGGCGAGGCTGCGCGCGAATTCCGGCGCCAGGTCGCGGGTCCGGCTGTAGAGGTGGGGCTGGAAGATGCCGGTGATCTTCCGGCCGGGCCACAGTTCGCGCACACTGTTGATGCAGGCTTCGAGCTCGGTGGGATGGTGCGCGTAATCGTCGATGAACAGCGTGCTGGCGGTGCGTGCGCGCTCCTCGAAGCGGCGGTGCACCCCCTTGAAGGAGGCCAGTGCGCGCCGAACGGTGTCCGGCGCTACGCCGACGTGCATGGCCATGGTGGCGGCGGCCACCGCGTTTTCAACGTTGTGCCTGCCCGGCATGCCCAGCATGATGCCGCGCACTTCCTTGGGCCCCACCAGGTCGAAGTGGTATGCCCCGTTGTTCACGCGCACGTTGGCGGCATGTGGCCCCTGCGGTTCATCGATGCCATAGGGCACGGGGTCGCGCAGCACCGTGGCGTGCTGCTTCAGGCGGTCCAGCACGCGGCGGTGCACCAGCATGCGGCCCTTCACCAGCGCCGCGAATTCAGCATAGGCGGCGTACATCGCCCCGGCATCGCCGTAGATGTCGAGGTGGTCCGGGTCCATGGCGGTGATGATGGCCTCATCGGGATGCAGCGCAAGGAAACTGCGGTCGTACTCGTCGGCTTCCACCACGTTGATCACGGCCTTGGAGTTGAGCAGCACGTTGGTGTCGTAATTGGTGCTGATGCCGCCGAGAAAGGCGTTGCACGGTATGCCGCCCTCGGTAAGCAGGTGGGCGAGCATGGTGGAGACGGTGGTTTTGCCATGCGTGCCGGCAACCGCCACGGTTCGCCTGTCGCGGGTGACCAGCCCCAGCACTTCGCTGCGCTTCTTGATCACCGCGCCCCGCTGGCGCCACCACGCCAACAGCGGGTTGTCCGTGGACACGGCCGGGGTGCGCACCACCAGCACATCCTTGGGGTCGGCCTCGCGGAAGTCCGCCGGAATGTTCGCCGGGTCGGTGCTGTACGAAACGTCTATGCCCTCATGGGCCAGCTGCACCGCCACTTCGCCCGGTGTGCGGTCGTAACCGGCCACCGTGGACCCGTGCCTGCGGAAATAGCGGGCCAGGCCGCTCATGCCAATGCCGCCAATACCAACGAAATAAATCAAGCCAGGGCGCTCCATCACGGTTTGTTGTTTTCTCGTTCCTGCGCGGCATCGGCCAGCCTTAACGCTTCCGTGGCAATGGCCTGCGCCCCATCGGCCAAGGCCAGCCCCGCCATGGCCTGTGATAGTTTCCCGCGTGCGGAAGGGTCGTTCGCCAAGGCGAGCACGGCATCGCCCAGTTGTTCCACGGTGTCGGCATCCTTCACCAGCACTGCGGCACCACGGTCCGACAGGGCCCGTGCGTTGCTGGTTTGGTGGTCTTCCGCGGCGGTGGGCAGCGGCACCAGTATGGTGGGCAAGCGCAGCAGGGTGAGTTCGCTGACGCTGATGGCGCCGGCCCGCGCCACCACTACATCGGCCACGGCATACGCCAGGTCCATGCGGTCGATGAAGGGCATCACATGAGCGTCCTCGTAATCTGCTTCCAACACCTCGTCCAGCGCCTGCGCCAGGTACGGTAGGCCCGTTTGCCATAAGAGCTGTACGCCGGCATCGCGCCATTTGCCCAACGCTGCCGATACCCCGCGGTTGATGCCGCGTGCACCGAGGCTGCCGCCGGTGACCAGCACCACTGGTGCGCCTTCCTTCAGGCTGAACCGCTCAATGCCGCGCGGCCTTTTACCGGCCAGCCGCATCATTTCCTGCCGCACGGGGTTGCCCGTCAGGCGCAGCTTTTCCTTCGGGAAGTAGCGCTCCATGCCGGGATAGGCCACGCAGATGGCCCCGGCCTTTTTGCCCAGCATGCGGTTGGTGGCGCCGGCGTGGCTGTTCTGCTCCTGCAACAGGGTGGGCACCAATGCGCGCTGCGCCGCGGCCAGCACGGGCCCGCTCGCGTAGCCGCCCACGCCTATGGCCAGGTGCGGGCGGAAAGTGCGCACGATGCGGCGCGCTTTCCACAGGCTGCGCGCCAGGCGCAAGGGCAGCCCAACGTTCTTCCACATGGCACCGCGCTGAAAGCCGCGGATCGGCAGCCCCACGATCTCGTACCCCGCATCGGGCACCTTTTCCATTTCCATTTTCCCGTCCGCGCCAACGAACAGGAACCGCGTGTCGGGCCGGGCTTCCTTGATGGCGTTGGCGATGGCAATGGCCGGGAAGATGTGCCCGCCCGTGCCGCCACCGCTCACCAATATCCTAAGCTGCGGCATGGTGCTCGGCATTTTTTGCGCCACCGGGCGCAGGTTGATCGTAAACGTTGCGGCTGATGCTGAGCAGCACACCCAGCGAGAGGCAGGTGAACCACATGCTGGTGCCGCCCATGCTCACCAAGGGCAGGGGCTGCCCCGTTACGGGCACCAGGTTCACGCCAACGGCCATGTTCACCAGGGCCTGCATGACCAGGCTCAGGGTAACGCCCATGGCCGCCAAGGCCCCGAAGGGGCGGTCCACGCGATTGGCGATGCGGATGGCACGCGAAAGCAGGATGAGGTAGAGCAGCAACAGGCCGAGGCCGCCCAGGAGCGATCCGTACTCCTCAATGATGAAAGCGTAGATCATGTCGCTTTCCGGGTGGGGCATGAAGTTGCGTGAGGTGCCGGTGCCCGGGCCGTTGGGCAATAGCCCGCCATGCACGATGGCGATCTTGGCGTTGTTCACCTGGTAGTTGGCCTCCCGGTCCATGCCACCATGGCTTGTAAGCCGTGCCTCCCACGTGTTCAGGCGCGGCAGCAATTCCGGATTGGCCTTGCTGAGCAGCAACAGCAGTGCGAATGCGCCCACGGCCATGCCCACAATGCCAAACAGGTGCTTCATGGGCACGCGCCCGATGTACATGAGCACCATGCAAACGATGAAGAGCAGCGCGGCGGTGGAGAAGTTGGCCGGGAGAATGAGGCCGCATACGGCGCCCACCGGCACCATCAATTTCAGCAGCACCTCGCGGAAGGTCCACGGTTCCTCGCGCTGGCGCCCCAGCACACGTGCCAGGTACACCACGATCACCACACGGGCCAGATCGCTCGTTTGGAAGGTGATGCCCACGCCGGGAATGGCCAGCCAGCGCGACGCGCCGTTCACGTTGGTGCCGATCAGCAGCGTGAGCGCAAGCAGGCCCACGGTAACGCCGAGCATCAACTGGGCAAGCTTGGAGTAGGCCGTGTACCGCAGGCGGCTGGCGGCGTACATGATGCCGCCGCCGGTGGTGAGCATCAGGGCGTGCTTCACCAAAATGCGGAATGTGCCACCGGTGCGCTGCCAACCCATCCACGAGCTGGCGCTGTACACCGCCAACAGGCTGGTAACGCCCAACAGCAGCGCCACCACCCATATCGTGCGGTCGCCCTTTAGATGCTGTTCGAGCAGTTGGTTCATGGTCCGGGGCTATAGGTCTGAAACGGCAAGGCGGAATCCGGCCCCGCGTTCGGCATGGTTGGCCGCCTCGCCCTGGCAAGGGCTGGCCGGGCTGAACAGGACCTTTGAACCGGGCTGCGCCAGTTCGCGGGCCGCGAAAACCGCGATGCGCAGGTTTTCCGCGGCGTACACCTGGCCCAGCTTGGCATGCAGCGCATCCACTTGCGCCACGGGTGCCGGGCCGTAGAACACAATGGCCTGCACATGCTCACGCAGGAAGGCCTCCAAACGGTCATCCAGGGCGGGCAGCACCTGGGCCGATGCGATCCACACCAGCGGCCCGCCGATATCGAGCAGGGAGAACAGCGCGGCATCGAGGAAGGTGCTCCGGCTGTCATCGAAGTAATCCACGCCGTCCACATGGGCCACGGGTTGCAGGGCCTGCCCGCTGCGGGCATGGTGCAGCCCTTCGCCGCGAAGTGCCATCAGCGTATGCGCCAGTCCGGTGATGTGCCGTGTTCCGTTCATGGCTCAGAGTGCGCGCACGGCGGCCTTGAATTTCCTTCCGCGGTCCTCGTAGTTCTCGAACAGGTCGAAGCTGGCGCAGGCCGGGCTCAGCAGCACCACGTCGCCGGGATCGGCCAGTTGGTAGCCCAGGTTCACGGCGCCTTCGGCCGAATCGGCGTCCACCATTTGCTCAACCAGGTCGCCGAAGGCCTTGTGCAGCTTGCTGTTGTCGGTGCCAAGGCAAATGATGGCCTTCACCTTTTGGCGCACCAGTTCGCGCAGTTCGCGGTAATCGTTGCCCTTGTCCACGCCGCCCACCACCCAGATCACGGGCTTGTCCATGCTTTCCAGCGCGAACCATGTACTGTTCACGTTGGTGGCCTTGGAATCGTTGATGAATTCAATGCCGTTCACGGTGCCCACCCTTTCCAGGCGGTGCTCCACGTTCTGGAAATCGGCCAGGGCTTCCCGCACGGGCTCCTTCCTTACTTCGAACAGGCGTGCCGCAATGCCTGCGGCAAGCGAGTTGTACACGTTGTGTTTTCCTTGGAGGGCAAGTTCGAGGATGCTCATTTTGAATGTGGATTGGTCGAGGTTGATGTGGATGTTCCCGTTCTGCAGGTAGCCGCCGCGTTCCTGCGGCACGCGGAGCGAGAAGGGCCATTTGCGCGCCTTCACGGTGTGGCGCTTCAGTCCCTGCAGGGTTTGCGGGTCGTCCGCGCAGTAGATGAAATGGTCGTCAGCGCCCTGGTTCATGGTGATCCGGAACTTGGCGTCCACGTAGTTCTCCATGCGGTTGTCGTACCGGTCGAGGTGGTCCGGCGTGATGTTGGTGATCACCGCGATGTGTGGCCGCAGCGTGCGCACGCCATCGAGCTGGAAGCTGCTGAGCTCGAGCACGAACACCTCGTGCTGCCCGGCGGCCACCAGCCCGGCGAATGAGGTGCCCACATTGCCGGCCAGGCCCGCATCGATGCCGGCCTTGGCAAGGATGTGGTGCACCAGCATGGTGGTGGTTGTTTTGCCGTTGCTGCCGGTGATGCCGATGATGGGCGATGACACGTGGCGCGCCGCGAATTCCACCTCGGCGAGGATGGGCACGCCCTTGTCGCGCAGCGCGCGGACGATCGAGGCCGTGGCGGGTATGCCGGGGCTCTTCACCACTTCGTCCGCCTGCAGCACCTTGGCCACCGTATGGCCGCCCTGCTCGTAGGCCACCCCGGCCTGGTCCAGCTGCTGGCTGTAGCGCGCCGGTATGGGGCCGGCGTCGCTGAGGAACACGGGAATGCCGAGCTTCTTGGCCAACAAGGCCGCGCCCACGCCACTCTCCTGCCCGCCCAGTACAACCAGCTTCCTCATCGCAGCTTCAGGGTTACGATGGTGAACACGGCCAGCATCACGCCCACGATCCAAAACCGGGTAACGATCTTGCTTTCGTGGTAGCCAAGCTTCTGGTAATGGTGGTGCAGGGGCGCCATTTTGAAGATGCGCCGCCCTTCGCCGGTTCGTTTCCGCGTGTACTTGAACCAGCCCACCTGCAACATCACGCTCAGGTTCTCCACCACGAACACGCCGCACAGCACCGGGATCAACAGTTCCTTGCGCACCAGTATGGCCAGTGCGGCAATAACGCCGCCCAGCGCCAGGCTTCCCGTATCGCCCATGAATACCTGCGCCGGGTAGGCATTGTACCAGAGGAAGCCGATGCAGGCCCCCAGCAAGGCGCCGATGAAGACAACCAGCTCGCCGATGCCGGGTATGAACATGACATCGAGGTAGTTGGCGAACACGATGTTGCCGCCGATGTAGGTGAGCACCCCGAGCGCCAGCACCATTACCGCGCTGCTTCCCGCGGCCAGCCCGTCAATGCCGTCGGTGATGTTGGCCCCGTTGCTCACTGCGGTAATGATGAACACCACCACCAGCACGTAGAGCACCCAAGTGTACCTGCGTGCCTCGTTGCCGAACAGGCCCATCACCGAGGAGTAGTTCAACTCGTTTCCCTTCACGAAGGGAATGGTGGTGTTGGGCAGCCTGCGGTCCAGCAGGTAATGCACGGTGCCATTTTCCTCGGCGAACCGGGTGACCTGCTCGGGAGGGAACTGGTCGGCGATCACCTGCGGCACCTCCACCTTGGTGCGGATGGAAGGGTGGAAATACACGGTAAGGCCGAGCACCAGCCCGATGCCCACCTGGCCGATCACCTTGAAATTGCCGGCCAGCCCGTTCTTGTCCTTCTTGAATACCTTGATGTAATCGTCGATGAAGCCGATGGTGCCCAGCCAAATGATGGAGAGCAGCATGAGCAGGATGTAGATGTTGGTAAGGCGCGCGAAGAGCAGCGTGGGGATCACCGTGGCGGCTATGATGATGATGCCGCCCATGGTGGGCGTGCCCTGCTTTTCCACTTGCCCGTGCAGGCCAAGGTCGCGCACGGTCTCGCCCACTTGCTTGCGGCGCAACAGGTTGATGATGCCCTTGCCGAACCACATGGAGATCACCAGCGAGAGGATGAGCGCCATGCCCGCGCGGAAGCTGATGTACTCGAACACCCCGCTTCCGGGTACCGCGCGCAACCAGTTGGCCAATTCGTACAGCATCACTTATGGTTGAGTTGAAGGGTTTGGGCCAATTCCTCCACGTCGTCGAAATGGTGGCGCTTGCCGTTGGCCTCCTGGTAGTTCTCGTGTCCCTTCCCGGCCACCAGCACCACATCACCCGGGCGTGCCATGGCCACGGCCTGGCGTATGGCCTCGCGGCGATCGGCGTTCACCAATACGCGCGGCTGGTCGGCGGGCAATACCCCTGCCCGCATTTCGGCAATGATGATGGCGGGGTCCTCGCTGCGCGGATTGTCGCTGGTGAGCACCACGGTGCGGCTGTGTGCCGCGGCCATGGCGGCCATTACCGGCCGTTTGGCCCGATCGCGGTCGCCGCCGCAGCCCACCACGGTAAGCACGTGGTCGCGGTCGCCGCATACCGCGGAAATGGTCTGCAGCACATTCTTCAGGGCATCGGGCGTATGCGCATAATCCACAATGCCGATCACCGTACCATTGCCGCGCACCACCTGGAACCGGCCCTTGGGCGGGCCCAGGCTGCTGAGCGCCGTTAGCACCTCCAGGGCGGGCTGGCCCAGCAGCATGGCGGTGGAGTACACGGCCAATAGGTTGCTGGCGTTGAATTCGCCCACCAGCTTGGTGTACACGTCGTGGCCGTCGATGTTGAGCTGCAGCCCGGTGAGCTGGTTCTCGATGATCCGCGCCCGATGATCGGCCACGTTGCGCAGGGCGAAGGTGTGCTTGGAGGCCCTGGTGTTCTGCAACATCACGGCACTGCGGCTATCGTCCGCGTTCACCAAGGCGGCCGCCCCGGCGGGCAGGGCATCGAAGAAGCCTTTCTTCGCCTCGATGTAGGCATCGAAGGTCTTGTGGTAATCGAGGTGGTCGTGGGTGATGTTGGTGAACACGCCCACGGCGAAATGCAGGCCGGCAATGCGCTGTTGCACCACGGCATGGCTGCTCACTTCCATGAAGCAGTATTCCACGCCGGCCTCCACCATTTCCGCCAGCAGCGCGTTCAGGCTTAGCGGATCGGGCGTGGTATGCGTGGCGGGGCGCACCTGGTCGCCCATGCGCACCTCCACGGTGGAGATCAGGCCGCTGGTGTGGCCAAGGGCCAGGAAAAGCTCGTGCAACAGCGTGGCCACACTGGTCTTGCCATTGGTGCCGGTAATGCCCACCAGTTTCAATTCCCGGTCCGGATGGTCGTGGAAATTCCCGGCCATGATGGCGAGTGCATGGCGGCTGTCGGCCACGCGCACATAGGTGATCCCCGGCTGCAGGTGCTTGGGCAGGTCCTCGCACACGATCGCAACGGCGCCTTTTTCCACCGCCATGCCGATGAAGCCGTGGCCATCGCCCTGTGCGCCGCGGATGGCCACGAACACCGTGCCCGGCCGCACCTGGCGGCTATCGAAGGCGATGTGTTGCACGGCTACGCCGGTATCGCCCACGATCTGTTCGAGCTGTGTGCGGTAGATGATGTCCTTCAGCGCCTTCATATCGCCAATTCGATCGTTATGCTGGACCCTTTGCCTGCGCGCGAACCGGGTGCGGGGAATTGCCTTTTCACCATGCCGCTGCCGGTCACCCGCACCCGCAGGCCGTTATTCTCCAGGATGTACAGGGCATCGCGCAGGCCCATGCCCAGCACGTTCGGCACCATGCCCATGCCTGCCTCGGGCACGGCACGGCTGTTCAGCACCACCGCGCTGTCGCTGGCCTGGGTGCTCGCCCATTCACCGTCCCCCTCAAGCACCGCGGGCACACCCAGCGCATCCAGCGAGGCCAGCAGGTCGGCGCGGTGGCCATCGAATGATACCGGCGTGCGGTACTCGCTGTCGGTGCGTGCCACGGAGTTCTGCAGCTCCAGGCGGTTGCTGTAGATCTTGTCCGCGATCTCGCGGAATACAGGCCCGGCCACCACGTTGCCGTAGATGCCGCGCATGCTGGGCGAGCTCACCACGATGATGCAGGTGTACTTGGGCGCATCGGCGGGGAAGTAGCCCACGAACGAGGCCTGGTACGTGATCCCATTGATCCTGTACCCTTCCTTTCCGGCGGCGATCTGCGCGGTGCCCGTTTTGCCGGCGATCTTGAAGTGCGCGCTGCGCAGGTTCACCGCGGTACCGGAGTCCACCACGCCTTCCAGCGTTGCGCGTATTTCGTCGAGGGTCTTGCGCGAGCAGATGTTCTCCTTCAGCACCACCGGCGGAAAACGCTCCACCACTTTCCCATCACGCGAGATGTGCTTCACGAATTGCGGCTGCACCATGCGGCCGTTGTTGGCGATGGCGTTGTAGAAGGTGAGCAGGCGTATGGGCGTGGTGCCCACCTCATAGCCGATGCTCATCCAGGGGAGGCTGGTGCCGCTCCACAGCTTTTTGTCCTCGGGGCCGCGCAGCACGGGCTTTCCCTCGCCGGGTATGGGAAGCCCGAGCGTGGTGCCGAAGCCCAGTTCGCGCAGGCCTTCCACAAAACGGGCCGGATCGCCCTTGTAGGCCTGGTCGATCACTTGGCTGATGCCGGTGTTGCTGCTCAGCTCCAAGGCCCGCCGCAGGGTGATCAGGCCGTAGCCGCCCTCATGCGAATCGCGCATGACCTGGTTGTAGAACTTGCGCTTGCCGCCCCGGGTGTCCACGATCTGGTCCATGGTGGCGCGACCGTCGTCCAACGCCACCATCAGCGCGGCGGTCTTGAAGGTGCTGCCCGGCTCGGTGGTGGCGCCCAGCGCGTAGTTGTAGTCCTCCACGTAGCTGCTGTCCTTTTGCAGGGTGAGGTTGCTGATGGCCTTGATGTAGCCCGTGGCGGTTTCCATGACCACCACGCAGCCGTGGTGTGCGCCATTCTTGCGCAGTTGTTCGGCCAGGGCATCATCGGCCACGTCCTGCAGGTTCATGTCGATGGTGGTGTGCACATCACTGCCCGGCACGGGGTCCAGCCCTTCCCCGCCATCCACGGGCATCCACGTGCCGCCGGCCAGCCTGCGCTCGAGCCGCTTGCCGGTGATGCCTTTCAACCATTGCGCATAGCCGGCCTCCAGGCCGATCGCCGTGCTGTCGCGCAGCACATAGCCCACCGTTCGCGAGGCCAGCCGCCCGAACGGACGGATGCGTACCATGTGCTTATCGGCAATGAATCCGCTCTTGTACCGGCCCAGCCTGAAAAGCGGCATGCGGCGCAGCACCTGCAGCTGCTCGTGGTCGCAGCGCCGCTTGATCAGGTAGTAGCGGTCGCCGCGCGCGCGGGCATCCATCAGCGCACGCCGGTATTCCTGCATGGTGCGGTCGCCGAAGAGCTGCGACAATTCCCAGCTCAGCGAATCCACGTTGGCCTGGAAGAGCTTCTCCGTTAGGCCATCGGCCCGCATGTCCATGCGCACCTCGTACTCGGGCACGCTGGTGGCCAGCAACCGGTCGTCATCGCTGAAAATGTGGCCGCGCTCGGATTGCACGGTGCGCATGGCCATGGCCACATGCTGCGCTTTGGCACGCCATTGCTCGCCCTCCAGCAGTTGTATGCTGAAGAGCTTCACGGCGATGCCCGCCCCGAACAGCAGTAACACGGCGTACACCAAGGTGATCCGCAGGCGGTATGGTTGCTGTTCGCCGCTCATCGCTTGCCTTTTTCAGATTGCTTCCTGTCCACGGTGATCCGCAGCGGCGGCACGCGGCTTTCGCGCAGCCCAAGCCCGCCTATGTCGTCCGCCACCTGGCTCTGGCGCTCGGCCTTTTCCAAATGGCTGCGTATGGTGATGTATTCCGAGCGCATTTCCTTCAGCTCGGTGCCGGTGCGGTCCAGTTCGCGCTCGGTGCGTTCGGTCCAATAGCCATAGCCGATGTACACAAGCATCAGGCCGGCCACGAACAGCAGGAAGGGCATGTTGGCCAACACCTTTTCACGGGTAAGGAAGGTGCCGCTGAGCACGTTGGCCAGGCCGCGCGACACGCTGCGCTTGGCTTTCGGGGCCTGTTCGGCCGGTTGATGGCGCACCTTGTTCATCGCTTCTCGGCTGTTCTGAGCCGCGCACTGCGCGCCCTCGGGTTACGGGCCTGTTCCTCGGCCGATGCCTGCACCGCTTTCCCCGCCAAGGGCGTGAACGGCCTGAGGCTATTGCCGTACAGGTCCTTTTCCTCGCGCCCGTCCAGGCTTCCGGCCCTGATCCAATTCTTCACCAGCCGGTCCTCCAGGCTGTGGTAGCTCAACACCACCAGGCGACCACCGGGCCGCAGCACGCGCGCACTGGCCAACAACAGTTGTTCCAGCGAGGCGAGCTCGTCGTTCACGGCAATGCGCAGCGCCTGGAATACCTGGGCCAGCAGGCCATGTTCCTCTCCGCGCCGCGCCAAGGGGCGCAGCACTTCGGCCAGTTGGCCGGTGGTGGCCACCGGCTCCTGCTTGCGGGCCTCCACGATCCGGCGCGCCACCCGGCCGCCCTGCGGCACCTCGCCGTAGGTGCGCAACAGCGCGGCCAGGGCCTGTTCATCCATGCCGTTCACCAGGTCGGCGGCCGTGCGCCCTGCGCGTTGGTTCATGCGCATGTCCAGCGGCGCATCGAACCGGAAGCTGAAGCCGCGCCCGGCGGTGTCGAACTGGTGGCTGCTCACGCCCAGGTCGGCCAGCAGGCCGTCCACGGGCAGTTTTTCCATATAGGCCAGGTGGTTCTCCACCCAGCGGAAGTCGGAAGGCACCAAGGTGAAGCGCTTGTCGGCAGGTGCGTTGCAACGCGCATCGGCATCGCGGTCGAAGGCGATCAACTCGCCCGTGGGGCCCAGCTCCTCCAATATGGCGCGGCTGTGGCCCCCGCCGCCGAAGGTGGCATCCACGTAGCGGCCGCCGGGTTTAATGGCCATGGCCTGCACGCAGGCCTGCAGCATCACGGGTTCATGGTATGGGTGCCGGGCCGTCCTCATTGCCCAAGCTGCCCATTACTTCCTCGGCCAAGGCCGAGAGGTCCACTTTTTCGCGACGCATTGCGGCATAGCCGTCCTTGCCCCAGACCTCCACGCGATCGCCCAGGCAAACGAGCTTCAGCTCCTTGCCCAGCTTGGGGTCGTCCATCAGCGGCTTGGGCAACAGCAAGCGGCCACTGCTGTCCAGCTCCAGGTGCGTGGCACCCGCCGTAAAGCGCCGAATGAACTCCATGTTCTTCTCCACGAAGCGGTTCAACCGGCCCAACAGGCGGCTTGTACCCTCCCACACCTGCTGTGGATATAGCACCAAGCACGGCTTGAACACGTCGCGGTTCACCACGAAACCCCGTGGCAACTGCTCCGCCAGCTGCTTCTTCAGCCCGGCAGGCAGCACCAAACGCCCTTTGGCGTCCAGCCGCACATCGTATTCGCCGAGCAGGTTGAGCATGGAGTTTCATCGGGGGCATCGATGGCTGCGAAAGTAGGGCCGATGCCCCACTTTTTCCCATATAACCCCACTTTGTTCAAAACTATTGCCCTGCAAACATAGTTGTTCGCCATTCAACAGCAAGCAACCATCGATTGTTTCAGCATTTTCCGACGGTGGGGCAAAGTGGGGCAATTTTCCCGGAATGTTCATTTCTTCCGGTCGGGTGGATGGCCAGGGATGGGCTGAACGGCCCCGCCCGCAGATCCTCCGCCACCCAAGGCCGCACAGGCCGCGGATGCTTGCGGAAGCCTTGCACACAGTGGTATTTCGGGGAGTATAGCGCGGTTAGATTACCTTTGGACATCCGCGATCCAGCATGGGGCCACAGGTGAAAGAGTCGGGCGAGTTCCGATACATCGACACGGGGGATGGCCCTCCATTGGTCTTTCTGCACGGCCTGTTCGGCGCCCTGAGCAACTTTGAGCAGGCCACCAGCCACTTCAGTGCGCGTTACCGCGTGGTAATGCCCATGCTGCCGCTGTACACGTTGCCCATGCTCAACACGAACGTGAAGGCCCTGGCGGCATTCCTCGATCGGTTCGTGAAGCATTTGGGGCTTGGCGAGCTCAACCTGCTTGGCAATTCGCTCGGGGGGCACGTGGCCCTGGTGTATTGCAGCCAGCACCCCGAAAACGTGCGCACACTGATCCTTACCGGAAGCAGCGGCCTGTATGAAAATGCCTTCGGCGGAAGCTTCCCGCGACGCGAGGACAAGGAGTTCATACGCAAGAAGGTGGCCGTTACCTTCTATGACCCCGCCCTGGCCACGGATGAGCTGGTGGAGGAATGCTTCGTGACCGTGAACGACCGCGCCAAACTGATCCGCATACTGTCATTGGCCAAAAGCGCCATTCGGCACAACATGGCCGGCGAACTGCCCAAGTTGAAAATGCCCGTATGCCTGATCTGGGGCAAGCAGGACACCATTACCCCGCCCCATGTGGCCGAGGAGTTTCATGCACTGATCCCGCGCAGTGAGCTGTTCTGGATCGACCAATGCGGCCATGCGGCCATGATGGAACGGCCGGAGGAATTCAACCGGATCCTGGACGATTGGCTACGGAAGACGCTGGGTTGACCGCAAAGCGCAAGGCCGGTTTGGCCTACCGGGGCGGGCACCTGGCCGCCCAACCGTCCGGAACGACCTCGAAGGTGAAGAACGATGGAAAATTTGAAAGCAGAACACCTCGGAAGCGGTCGCGAAGCTGCCCATTGGCCCAAGCCCACCCTGCCGGAATATGCCTTCATCGGCCGTAGCAACGTGGGCAAAAGCTCGCTGATCAACATGCTCACCGGGATCCGCAAGCTGGCACGGGTAAGCGGCACGCCGGGCCGCACGCGCAACGTGGAGCACTTCCGCGTGGAGCCGGGCAAAAGCGGCCACACGCCCTGGATGCTGGCCGACCTGCCGGGCTACGGCTTCGCCAAGATCAGCAAGAACGAACGGGCGGCGTGGCAGAAAATGGTGCGCTCCTACTTGCTCGAAAGAGAGAACCTGCAGTGCGTATTCCTGTTGGTGGACGTGCGGCATGAACCGCAGCAGAACGACCTCCAAATGATCCAATGGCTGGGCGAGGAAGGCATTCCTTTCGTGATCCTTTTCACCAAAAGCGACAAGCTGAAACAGCCCGCCATCGTGAGCAATGTGGCCCTATTGAAGCGCACGCTGAAGAAAACCTGGGAAAACCTGCCCCACCTGGTCATCACCTCTTCAGAAACAGGAAAAGGCCGCGACGAGGTCCTCGCATTCATTGAGGACGTGAACTCGCGGTGGGGCTCCTGAGGGCCGCGGTCCTGCAAACAGCCTTGGGCTGACGGAAAGCGGCTGGCAACTCGAAGTAGCCACCGCCCATCCTGGCGCGGCGGTCGCACAAGCAACAGTTGCCCGTTGCCGGTCGTTGTTCGGAACAACAACGCAAAAAGGGCCGCCCGAGGGGCAGCCCTTTTCGCTTAGTTGGTTCACTTCAGCTTACCGCACAATGCTCAAGC
>JBIQIX010000011.1:0-120137 GCA_044507815.1 Flavobacteriales bacterium
GGTGTACCAAGTGCGCCACACCAGCCGCAAGCCCAGCAAGAAGTTCGGGCCGTAGTGCGAAAGCGAAATGCGGCGATGCCCAGACCATCACCGCGGGGAAGACATGCTGAAATGCTCCTCCCGCTTGCGGGAAAAGCAACTAGATCGGGCGGTGTACCATTGCGATATGGCATAGCACCGGGTTGTTGGGCGAAGTGGTTTCAGGGCGTGCCCCTTCCCCGCGCCCGGGCCAACGCACGGGGCCGGGTGCTTCGCTTTAGCCGCTCTTGTAAGGGCCGGCATCCACGGCGCTGCGGTGGCTTCCTCCGGTCGCCTCCTCGCTGCTCGTGGCTGCATGGCCCTTCCCGCGCCGGGCTGCCGCTGCGCCGCCTCACGCGGGGTCCATTCCCACGAAACTTCCGTGGCCATAGCCTGTTTTTGGGGGAGCCGATGTCGGCCCGGGCGAAGAAGCACGCGACAGCGCTAAGCAGCGCTGCAGGAGCTACAACAGCTGCAAACCCTCCACGCGTAGAAAATGGCGCGCGGGCAACCACAGCCATCAGAAATGATACCCGCACGAAAACAGCACCGGCCAAGGCCGGGGCGTGAGCCTATCGAACACATTCCGCGCTTCCTTCGACCGCACGGGAACCAATAGCCCGATGTGCACAAAGTTGGTGTGCCGGTGGGACCACATTTCAACGCCGCCACCGAACGTGGGTCCGTAGTAATTCACCCCGGTACTGCCGTAGGGGTAGCCCCATTTCACCGCCAGGTTGTACCCGTACATGCCGATCGCGTACGGGCGGTACGTCCGCGAGGACGGATGCCTGTAGATCAGGCCCGCATTCCAGCCCACCGTGGCCAAGTTGTACCCGCCACCGGCAAACACACCGATGCTTTCGTTCAACAGTGCATCCATGCGCAGGCCCAGTCCGCCATGGTCCAGGCCGATCCCCGCGCCAAAAAAGATCCCCGGGGCGGCGGTGTGCGATGGCTTGGCATCACTGCGCTCCTGGGCTGTGGCGTCCAGCAACATCCACGGTGCGAAAAGCAACAGCAGGGTACGGCGCATGGGCGAATGTATTCCCTCCATGGGATCTGGCACGCCGCACCTTATTTCTTCATTCACCCCGGCCCTCCGCATCGGCTTTTCGTTATCTATGCCACGGCAGCATATTTTGTGGCCGATGAACGCATTCACCGTTGACCTGGAGGACTGGTACCAAGGGCTTGAGCTGCCCTTTGGCACTTGGGCCAACCATGAATGCCGGCTGAGGAAAGGCTTGGACACCTTGCTGGAATTGCTGGAGGGGCACGGTACCCGGGCCACATTTTTCACCTTGGGCTGGATCGGCGAACGTTACCCTGGGCTGGTCCGCGAAATAGCGGACGCCGGGCACGAAATGGCCTCGCATGGCTATTCCCACGAAAAGGTGTACGACCTCTCGCCCCAGCTTTTCCGGCAGGAGGTGGGCACGACACGGAAGCACCTCGAGGACATTTCCGGAACGCCCGTGATCGCCTACAGGGCACCCTTCTTCTCCGTTACCGCGCGCTGCCTGTGGGCCTTGGACATCCTGCGGGAGGAAGGCTACACCATCGACTGCTCCATCTCGCCCGTTAAAACTTGGCGGTACGGCATCAGCACGGCCCCGGACGAGATCTTCGTGATCAAGGAGAACGGGCTCACCGAGTTCCCTGTTTCAACCATCAACCTGCTCAACCGGAAAATGGGCATCGGCGGCGCCTATTTCCGGCTGTTCCCCTACTCGCTTACGCGCAGCGGCATGGAAAAACGCCAACGCCAGCAGCGCGCCAGCATGTTCTACATACACCCGTGGGAGTACGATCCCGGCCACCCCGTGGTGCCCATGGAGCGCAAGGCGAAGATCACCCATTATACCCGGTTGCATAAAACCGTGCCGCACACCCGGAAGCTCCTCACGCAATTCGAGTTCGATACGGTGAGCAACGTGGTGGCCCGGTTCCGCGCACAAAACAAGGTGCATGAGCACAGCATTGAGGTTCTCAAGGATTGAGGACGGCCAGCAGGCGCAACTGCTGCAGGCGGTGCACAAGATCCTTACCGAGGTAGGGGCGCACAACGCCGGCATTTACGATGCCGCCTATTGGGACTGGCAGTACCGGCAACTGCCCGGCGGCAAGGCCCTGGTGTACGGCGCATGGAACGGGGCGGGGGAACTGGTGGGCTATTACCATGTGCCCATGTACCGCTGCCGGATCGGCGCGGAGGAGAAGCTGATCGCCAACGTGCAGGATGTGGCCGTGGACCCCGCCTACCGCGGCCAAGGCTTGTTCCGCCAATTGGCGGAATATGCCAACGCCGAACTTGATACGTCCGGTGCGGACCTGGTGTACACGTTCCCGAACCAGAAGAGCATCCGCACCTTTTTGAAGTACACCGGCTACCAACTCGTTACGGCGGTTCCGGCCTACATACGTCCGGTGAACACGGGCCGCATCCTGGCCAAGCGGATCAAGTTGGCCGGACTGGAGAAATTGGCCGGGCTGGCCGTGGATGCTGCGGTGGGCCTCTTCTCCCGCCGTTTCCGCGGGCAACGGGGCAGCGTGGTGCGCATCACGCGGATCAGCGATGAAGTGGAGGCCGTGTTCGGTGCGTTCGGCGAGCAGTTCCGGAACCGGCTGGTGCGCGACAAGGCCTGGCTGGATTGGCGCTACCTGCGCTCGGTGCGCGGCAAGCACCACCTTTTCGGGCTGGAGCAGGGTGGAAAAACCACCGCCGTGGTGGTGCTGAAGGAGGATGAAATGCTCGGCAACCCTGCCCTGCTCATCATGGACATGGCCTGCCTGCCCGGCCATGAAAAGGCCCTGCTGTACCTGATCGACCAAGTGCGCAGGAACCCCAAGCTCACCGGCTTCCGTTTCGACCTCATCTTCGCCATGGGCATCGCGCCCTTCTTTGCGCAACTTGGCCGGATCGGGTTCCTCCGCATACCGGAAAAACTGAATCCGCGCGTGCTCAACCTGGTGGTGCGGAACATCACCTTGGCCGATGGCGGCCAACTGCAGGAGGCAAGGAATTGGCTGCTCACCCTGGGGGATTGGGACGTTTTCTGAGGATGCGCCCTGGCACCGTCCGCCGGTACCGCATTAGGGCCATCCGCGTGATCGGCCGCTGAACCCAAGGCGTTTTCGCGTGTACTTTGTGGTACTGCACGCGATCTGCAATACCTGTACACATGCGAAACCCGCTTTTACTGGCCGGCCTCACCCTCGCGGCCCTGCTCGGCTGCGCCACCGCCAAGCACGCCGCCAAGCCCACGCCAATGGCAAGTGACCCCACCTGGTCGCGGATCGATTCGCTGGACCGCTTGGGCCAATACGCCACGGCCTTGGCCGCCACCGAAAAATTGCTCGGCCGCGCACAGGCGTCCGGCGACTGGCGCACCGAGTTCCGCGCATGGATGTACAAGGGCCGTTTCCAGCAGTACACCGGCACCGACCTGAAGGAATCGCTGCGCGAAATGCAGGTGCGCGCCGGAACTGCCAACGTGCCCCTTGCACCGCTGCTGCGCAGCGTGATCGCCGACCAATGGTGGACGTACTACCAGCGCAACCGCTGGAGCATACTCGACCGCACACCGCTCGCCACCAATTCCGACGACCCCGATACCTGGGACCAGGCCGCATTCATGCGCGAGGTGATCGCTGGTTTCAACGCATCGCTGCAACCAGAAAAGGAATTGACGGCCATACCGGTAAACGAGCTGGCGGCACTGCTCGAGTCCGGAAAAGCGGACCCACAGTTGCGGCCCACGCTATTCGACCTGCTCGCTTACCGTGCGTTGGATGTGTTCCGCAACAGCGAAACACGCTTGACCCAACCGGTGGGCCGTTTCAAATTGGATGACCCGGTCATTTTCGCACCTCCGGCATTGTTCGCCCAGGCCCGGATCGCCACTACGGACACCACTTCCTGGCAGTGGCAGGCCATTCAGCTTTACCGGTCGCTCACCGCGCTGCACCTGAACGATGGACAAACCTTGGCCCTGGCCCAGGTCACGCTGGAGCGGCTGGACCTTGCGCGCGCGAACAGCAGCTTGCCCGATAAGGACAGCCTGTACCTGGAGGCCTTGCAAGCATTCGGCCGTACGCTGCAACAGCCGGCCTCCAAGGCCGAAGTGGACCTGGCCGTGGCGCAGTGGCACGCGGACAAGGGCGACCAATACCAACGCCTCGCCCCGGACAGCGCCTGGAAGTGGGAAAAGCGCAATGCGGCCATGATCTGCCGCCAAGTGGTCGCGGCCAACCCCGGTCCATTCGCCGTGAAAAAAGCAACGGCCATGCTGGGCCGCCTGCAAATGCCCCAACTCGCGCTCACCTCGGAAGAAGCGGTGACCCCTGACAAACCGTTCCGCTTGGCGGTGAGCTACACCAACGTGGCCAGGCTTTGGCTGCGCGTGGTGGCGGATGAAGCCAGCGGCGAAAGGACCTACCGCGACCAAAAGGAATTGCAACGCCTGCTGGGCCTGAAACCCATGCGCACATGGGAAGTAGGCCTGCCCGATGATGGTGACATGAACAGGCACGTGGTGGAAATTCCCGTGGAAGGACTGCCCCTGGGCTGGTACAGCGTGATCGCCAGCACCACGGCCACACCCGGGCCGGGCGATGTGGTGCAGGTGGTGCAGGTGCAGGTGACCGGTCTGGCCATGGCGGTGCGCGGCACTGGCGGCAACAGCTCCGAAGTAGTGGTGATGGACCGTAAGAGCGGTGTACCCCTGCCTGGCGCGCAAGTGGCCATGGCGGTGGCCGAGTACCGCAACGGGCGCACCAGCTACCGTACCGTGGCCACCGCCACCACGGATGCCAACGGCATGGCCGAGGCGATGGACCCGAAGGAGCGCAGCGGCAACCGCCGATGGGCCATCACCCACGGCCAGGACCGGCTCATCTCCGGAAGCAACTACTTCTGGTGGCGTTCCGATGGCGCCAGCACGGACACCTTGCGCACCTTTCTCTTCACCGATCGTGCCCTATACCGGCCAGGCCAACCGGTGATGTTCAAGGGCATCGTGACCGCAAAACGCGCCAATACCACCGTGGTGAAACCCGGCCATAATACCACCGTGGTGTTGTACGACGTGAACTTCCAACCCTTGGATTCGCTGCAAGTGCGCACCGATGCGTACGGCGCATTCCATGGGCAATTCACCGCCCCGCAAGGTGTGCTCACCGGCAGCATGACGTTGCGCGAGGCCAACGGCAGCCAAAGTTTCCGCGTGGAAGAGTACAAAAGGCCGACGTTCGAGGTGCTTTTTCCACCGAATGACACGGCCACGGCGGCCAGTGCCGCCAAACTGGGCGAGCAGGCAGCGGTGCATGGCGTGGCGAAGAGCTATGCCGGCGTGCCGCTGGATGGTGCCGACGTGCGGTGGACCGTTACCCGTTCTGCACGCATGCCGTGGTGGGGCGGTGCATGGTGGCGCTCCATCATGCCCTGGGGCACGCCCACCGAGGTGGCCAGCGGCACGGCGCTTACCGACAAGGAGGGCCGTTTCACCATACGCTTCACGCCCGGGCCGGACCGCACCATCCCGCTTGCGGCAGACCCCATTTTCAACTTCAATGTAAAGGCCAGCATAACCGACCTCAACGGGGAAACGCAGGACGGCAGCACCAGTTTTGGTGTAGGCTACAGGAGCATCGATATCGGACTGGGCGTTGGCGAAACCATCGACCGTTCCGGCGTGGACAGCCTTCGCCTGAATGTTCAGGACCTTAACGGCCGCACCTTGGATGTACCGATGGATGTACGCATCACCCGGCTGCAATCGCCATCGACGCCCTTGCGCGACCGCTTGTGGGAACCACCTGACCGGCATGTGCTCACCAAGGCCGCATTCAAGGAATTGTTTACCGGCGATCCGTTCGCGCAGGAGGGCGATCCCCTCAATTGGGACAAGGGCGAAATGGTGCTGGAAAAGGCAAGCTGGCGGGCGAATGGGAGGCAATTCGCGTTGGATGGCCTGCGCAAATGGGATGTGGGCACATACCTGATCGAGGTGGCCGCCCGCGATGCCGGGGGCGACGTGGTGAAGGCGAAAAAAGCGGTGGTCATTTACGACCCCGCCGTGCAGCACACCGGCTTTACAGGCCGGGCCTTTCATGCTGAAATGGTGAAGCCCACGGCCGAACCGGGCGAGAGCGCCGTACTGCTGCTCAGCTCGGCGCTGCCGGAAGGGCATGTGCTGATGGAGGTGGAACGCCAGGGCAAGATCGCAGTGCGGCGATGGTTCACCTTGGAGCACGGCCAACAACGAGTGGAGCTTCCCGTGCTTGAAAGCGACCGCGGCGGATTTGCCGTGCACCTGCTCAGCGTGGAGCGCGGCCGCGCGCATATGCTCACCACCAATATCGAGGTGCCGTGGAGCAACAAGGACCTGAAGGTGGAATGGATGACCTTCCGCGACAAGTTGTTGCCGGGCGCCAAGGAGGAATGGAGGCTGAAGATCACGGGCCCGAAAGGGGCACCCGTGGCCGCACAGTTGCTCGCCGGCATGTATGATGCCTCATTGGACCACTTCGTACCGCACAGCTGGAACATGCCCATTTGGCCGGCCAACCAAGCCGCCCTGGGATGGGAACGGCCGTGGCCGTTCGGTGCCACCAATGGGAATGGCCTGTGGCATGGCAAGGAGCTGCCAGCAGATACATCGCGCACGGCCCCCCTGCTGAACACCTTCGGGTTTGAAACGCAGGGTTATATGTATTACGAGGGAATACAGGTCCGCGGGGCAACGGCAATGCCCATGGCCGCACCACGGGAAGATGCGATGTTGAACAAAGTGGAGGTGGAGAGCACGGTGCAAGCCAACGACATGGCGCAGAGCGGGCAACAGGCGGCGAGGCTGGAAAAAGAAGACCCCATTCCCCAACCCGCCACGCGTACCGATTTCCGCGAAACCGCCTTCTTCCTGCCCGACCTGCTCACCGACAAAACCGGCAGCGTGATCCTGCGCTTCACCATGCCCGAGGCCCTCACCCGCTGGAAACTCCTCGGCCTGGCCCATACCACCGACCTGAAGACCACCAGTTTCACCAGGGAAGTGGTTACACAAAAGCCGCTGATGGTCACCCCCAATCTGCCGCGCTTCCTGCGCGAAGGGGATACCATCACGCTAACGGCGAAAGTGGCTGCTGTCGCTACCAACCAAGGCTCTCGCGCAGTCACCTCCGCAGGGTCCCACGAAGCCACTCCCGCAGGATCCCGCAAAGCCAAACCCGCAGGGACTCGCAAAGCCACCTCCGCAGGGACTCGCAAAGCCACCTCCGCAGGGTCTCGCGAAGCGACCTCCGCAGGGTCTCGCGCAGCGGACCCTGCGGCTGCGCACGGCACCGCCACCCTCGAACTCTTCGACCCCTTCACCAACGCATCGCTCAACCAGCGCTTCGGCCTGCAGGACAACGGCGCACCCTTCACCGTGGCCCCGGGCGCATCGGCGGCCGTGGCGTGGACGCTGCATATACCGGAGGGCATCGGCGCGGTTAGCGTGCGCATCACCGCCAAGGCCGGAAATTTCAGCGACGGGGAGGAAAAGCCGCTGCCCATACTGACCGACCGCGTGCTGGTGACCGAGAGCCTGCCGCTGCCCATCAGCAAGGCGGGCACCAAGGTCTTCACCTTGGAAAAACTGAAGAACAACACCAGCACCACCCTGCGCAACGAGGCCCTGAAACTGGAGTTCACACCCAACCCGGCCTGGTACGCCGTGCAGGCCCTGCCCTACCTCATGGAGTACCCGCATCCATGCAGTGAGCAGGTCTTCAGCCGCCTGTACGCCAATAGCCTCGCCGCCCACATCGTGGAACAGCGGCCCGCGATCAAACAGGTATTTGCGACATGGGCCGCGCAAGGCCCGGGCAACGAGGAAAGCTTTCTCTCCAACCTGGAGAAGAATCAGGAGCTGAAGAACGCAGTGATCGCCGAAACGCCCTGGGTACTGAACGCGGCCAGCGAGCGCGAGCGCAAGCAGCGCATCGGTCTGCTCTTCGATATGCAGCACATGGCCGGTGAGCGCGACAAGGCCCTGAAGCAGCTGCGCGATGCACAGCTCGGCAACGGCGCATGGCCCTGGTTCAGCGGCATGCAGCCTTCGCGCTGGGTCACACAAGGGATCGTTTCCGGCTTCGGTCATTTGGAAAAGCTGGGCGCTGCCGACCTGCGGCCCGACGGGCAAGCCCAAGTGATGCTGAAAAAGGCCGTTGCATGGCTCGATGCCGAGGTGGATGCGGACTACAAACGGCTGCTGAAGAACACCACCTCCAAGGAGCGCCAGACCTGGGCACCCGGGCACGATGTGGTGCAATACCTCTACGCCCGCAGCTTCTTCCCGCGTTGGGCAGTTACCGGCAGCACAAGCACCGCGGTGGATTTCCATAAGGCACGGCTCGCGGCCACTTGGCCCACATTCGGGCTGCAGGAGCAGGGCATGATCGCGCTAACCCTGCACCGCATGGGTGACCGGGCCACCGCACAGCTCATCATGAAATCACTCGCTGAACGGGCAACACACAGCGAGGAACTGGGCATGTACTGGAGGAATTTCAAGGCCGGCTGGTACTGGTGGGACTTCCCCACCGAAACGCACGCCCTGCTCATTGAGGCCTTCCACGAAGTGGCCAAGGACCAACAGGCCGTGAACGAATTGCGCCTGCACCTGCTGAAGTTGAAGCAAACCACAGATTGGAGGACCACCAAGGCCACGGCATCCGCTTGTTATGCCCTGCTGCTCACCGGGGACGATCGGCTGGAGGAATCCGGGGCGCCGAAGATCACCGTGGGCGGCATGGCCATATCGCCGGAGGCGCAGGAGGCCGGCACGGGACACTTCCAGCGCTCGTGGCGTGGGGACGAGGTGAAGCCCGGAATGGCCACCGTAAGCATCACCACCACCGCCGAACGCCCGGCATGGGGCGCCTTGTATTGGCAATATTTCGAGCAGATGGACAAGGTGACCGTGGCCGAAAGCCCGTTCAGCATACGCAAGCAGGTGATGCTGAAACAGGCCACGCCACAGGGCACCCGCTTGGTGGAACTGGAAAAGGCCACGACCCTGAAGCCGGGCGACCTGCTTACCGTGCGCATTGAGCTGCGCACCGACCGCGCCATGGACCATGTGCACCTGAAGGACCTGCGCGCCAGCGGCCTGGAACCGACCGAAACACTCAGCGGCTACCGCTTCAAGGGCGGGCTCGGTTGGTACCAAAGCACCCGCGATGCCGCCACGGACTTCTTCTTCGACCGCATGCAGCCCGGCACCTACGTGCTGGAGTATGACCTGCGGGTGGCGCACGCCGGCGATTTCAGCAACGGCATCACCACGGCCCTTTGCATGTACGCCCCGGAATTCGCCGCGCATAGCGAGGGCATGCGGATCAAGGTGGGGGAATGATGCAGCATCGGCACGCAACCCGCACGAACCTCGGCAACACTGGGCAAGGCGCTGCGTATACCTTCACCGCATGAGACAGTTGATCCCCATTGCCGCCTTGGCATTGAGCGCCGTTATGAATTCCTGCGGCACACCCACAGCGGAGAGCGGCACCGATGCCGCGCCGGATTCCACGGCACAGGCCACCGTCGACCTTTCCGCCCACCACATGCCGCTGCTGCTTGTGCTTCCGGACGGCGCGCCTGGGGCGCAGGTGGTGTGGAAGGATGAGATCGGCAAATTGATGGTGCGCGCCGGTGATCATTTCGCCCTGGAGGTGTACGAGGCACCCGAGGACCTGGCCCGCGTGAAGGGCGACCTGGAGCGCGACCTGGTGCAGAAGAACACCGTGGTGGAGGAAGGGCCCGGGCTGCTGATCTACCGCTCCGAATTCCCCGACGATACCACGCTGGTGTTCTATCATTTCAACCGCTCCATCACCGCCGGCGACCGCATTTTCCAAGTGCAGGATGCCAATGGCGAAGGTCCGTTCAATTTGGAGGAGGTACGCCGGATGGCCCAGGCCATTACCCCCAGGCCAGCGGTTTGAAGATCGGCACCAAAGCCATAAATTCGGCACAAGCACCCGCGCCGGGTGTTATATTTCGCCACGCTACACACTGTAAAATGCCGCAGATCCGACATTTTCTTCTACTGGGCACCCTGCTTGCGGGCGTGGCCGCCCATGCGGGCACCATCGTGCTGGAGGGCAATTACCAAGGAAAGAACATCTTCGTGCAGAATCCCTTCTCCGAGGCAGGCGTGGGCTTTTGTGTGTACCAGGTCACGGTGAACGACAAGACCAGCACCGACGAGATCAATTCCAGCGCATTCGAGGTGGACCTTTCGGTCTGGAACCTGAAGGTGGGCGAACCGGTGGTGATCAAGATCATGCACAAGGACGGCTGTGCCCCCAAGGTGCTCAACCCCGAAGTGCTACGGCCCAAGAGCACCTTCGACATTGTGAAGCAGGAAGTGGACCCCGACGGCACCTACAAGTGGACCACCACCAACGAGACCGGCGAGCTGCCCTTCATCGTGCAGCAAAAGCGCTGGAACAAATGGATCCGCATCGGCGAAGTGCCCGGCGAGGGCACGCCCGGCCAGCACACCTATTCGTTCAAGGTGATCCCACACAGCGGCGAGAACATCTTCCGCGTGAAGCAGGAGGACAGCTCGCGCCGCTCGCGCTTCAGCGAGAACACCACCTACACCGATGCTTCGGTGGCACCCGTTACCTGGAGCTATGACCGCGGCAAGAAGATGATCCACATGAGCCAGGGAAGCCTGTACGAGATCTACGACCAGTTCGGCAACATCGTGAAGCGCGGCTACACCACCGACATCGACGTTTCAACCTTGGACAAGGGATTGTACTACCTGAACTACGACAACAAAATGGGCGAGTCGTTCATCAAGCGATGAGCACTGCGCCGATCCCAACAGAACCCTGCCGCGGCGGGGTTCTTTGTTTTTGGCATGTCAGGCCATCGGCCGGCATGGCCAATGCGCTCAGATTACCTTTCCGGCATGATCCGTATTGAACACATCGGCATTGCCGTGAAGGACCTGGGCGCTGCTGAAGCGATCTATGAAAAGCTGCTGGGCACCGCACCGTACAAGCGCGAAACGGTGGAGAGCGAAGGCGTGGCCACTTCCTTCTTCCAAGTAGGCCCGAACAAGATCGAACTATTGGAGAGCACCAGGCCCGATGGCCCCATCGCCAAGGCCATTGAAAAGCGCGGGGAAGGCATGCACCACATCGCATTCGAGGTGGAGGACATCCATGCCGAAATGCAGCGCTTGCGCAACGAAGGTTTCACCCTGCTGAATGAGGAACCCAAGCGCGGTGCCGACAACAAGCTGGTCTGCTTTGTGCACCCCAAAGGCGCCAATGGCGTGCTGGTTGAGCTTTGCCAGGAGATCCGTTAGCACATGGCCACCAGCAAGGAAACAGCGGCCTTTGTCCTGCACCAATTGGGCCGGCCGGAAAGGTTCAGCACCAAGCCCATGTTCGGGGAATTCGCGCTTTATGCGGACGGCAAGACCGTGGCCTTCATTTGCGATGACCAGCTATTCGTGAAGATCACGCCGGAAAGCGGCCCGTTGGAAGCGGTTTGCGAAAGGGCGCCGGCCTACCCGGGTTCGAAGGATTACTATTTGGTGCCGGAAAGCGAGCTTGTGGGCAACCGCCGCTTGGCGGAACTATTGATCCAAGTGGCAGAGGCGCTTCCCGCCCCCAAGAAGCGCAAGAAGTAGCACAGGGCGCGGGCCAGGTGGGGCTGCTTTTCAAGCCCCAAGCAGCCCCAGCCTTTTCGCAAGGGCGATCACGTCCTCCTTGGCGAGGTCAAGGTGTTCGGCATGCAGGCCGGCCTTTCGCGCGCCTTCCACATGCTGGATGCTGTCATCGATGAACAGCGTGCGATCGGGCCGTGCGCCCGCCAGGTCCAGTACGTGGTGGAACACCTCCGCGTCGGGTTTACGCATGCCGATCTCGCAGCTGTACCACGCGCCATGGAACAAGGCCTTGAAATCGGCGATCCCGTTGTTGCGCGCCGCGATCTGCCCGAAGGCGGGCACATGGATGGCGTTGGTGTTGCTCAGCAGCAGCACTTGGTAGTGCTCCTTCAGCCGCTCCACCAGCCGGATCCGCTCGGGCGGAATAGTGCCCAGCATGGCGTTCCAACAGGCATCGATCTGTTCGTCGCTCATGGGCTGCCCGTGCAATTGGCGGATGCGCGCCCGGAATTCCGCGGGGCTGATCTTGCCCGTCTCGAAACCATCGAACAGCCGGTCCTGTTTGGCCTTGCTGTACAGCTCATCGAAATTGCTGAAGCCCAGTTTGGCGAATGCGCGCGCCGCCGCGGGGTAGTCCACGTCGATCAGCACGCCGCCCAGGTCGAGCAGGATGGTGTCGTACAAACGGCCATTTTCCATAGCCGCGAAGCTAGCCTGCCCGCTACATCGCGGCACGGCGGTTAATTTCGCGGCCTTTCGGGCCCATAGCTCAGCGGTCAGAGCAGCGGACTCATAATCCGTTGGTCGCAGGTTCAAATCCTGCTGGGCCCACTCGCTTTGCTCAGTACGGCCGCGCGGCCATTACGGTCATGTCCAGGTCGTCGGCCATGAAACGGCCGTTGCCCGAGCGGTTCCAGAAGAAGAACTTCACCTGGCTGTTCGGCTGCAGCGGCTGCAGCATCACGCGGTATTCGATGTGGTCCCATGCGCTGTCCCGCGCAGGCGGTAGCGGTTCCATGCGGAACGATTCGTACTGCCCGATCACGCCGTCGCGGTCCTCGGTGCTCACCACCACCAGCACATCGCGGGTATCGTTCCGTTGGTACACATAGCGCTCGAAACCCAGCGCCAGGTACAGGGCGCGGCCAACGGGCAGGTCCTTGGCGGGCATCTCGAAACTGGGGCCGTACACATCGTTGCTGTCGCAGGCCACCACATGCCAGCCGCTGTAGGCCGGATCGAACAGCACGCGGCGCCCCCGCCAATAAGGCACATGGCCCTCGGCATCCCAGCGGGCGTGCACCAAGGTGTCCAGCCCATGCGGGCTGTAGGGTGGCGTTACGTACTTGCCGCCGAGGCTTTCGCGGTATTCCTCCCCGAAGCGGAGGAAGCTGTGCGTGTACTTCTGCCGGTCCATGCCCTCATGGTCCAGCAGGCCATGGTTGTATTGCCAGAATTGCGCAAGGTGCAGCGCGGTGGCCGCGCCAAGGAACAGCACCAAGGCGGTGCGCCAGCCCTTGCCCAGCCGGTCCAGCATCCAGGCCAACGGCAGGAAAAGCACGGTGTAATGTTCCACGTAAACGCGGGCACCGAAGCCGCTGCCGTAGTACCAGATCCACCAACTGCTGATCACGTAGGTGGTCGCCGCCCAGTACAGCATCGCCGCCATTGACCGTAGCCTGTCCGTGCGCCACAGGTACAACACCCCCACCGCGGCGGCGATCAATACCGGCGTCCACAGGAAAAGCCCGCGCCTTATGCCGAAAAGCACCTGGAATACCGCCGGGTTGTCCCAGTAAAAGCCTTCGCCCTTGTAGCCATAGGCCCACCATGAGCCGATCTGCGCGTACCAAAGCACGGGTTGCACGGCCATTACCGCGAAGCCCGCCAAGGCGGCCAGCACCAGGATGGCCCGGCGTGCGAGGAACCGGCGGATGAACGCCAAGGTGCCATGGCCGAGCAGCACGGGCAGCGCCACCAGCACGAGCCCGTTCACGGGGCGCACAAGAATGATCAGGCCCAGCACCGCGCCCCACGCCACCATGGTGCAGGCACTGCCCGTGGCGGCTATCCGCTGCGACAACAGCAGGAAAACAGCGAACAGGCAGAAGGAATAAACGTGCGTCCATCCGGGCTGAACAGCGGTGTATTGGGCCAATTGGGTGCCGAGGCCGAGCACCAGCAGCACAAGGGCCGCCGTACCGTCCCTCACGCCGCTGCGCAGCAACACCGCACGCAGGGCCAATAGGCCCAACAGGCAATACACCAGGGCCGCCACGGCAATGGCCGTTTCATAGGGTGGCGCATAGCCGTCCCCGGGAATGCCGGCCCACTGCACATAAGCGTGTGCCACAAGGAAAAACGGCAGCAGCAGCACCGCCTCGCCCGCGAAATACTTGTTCAGCGTGCCGTGCGGGGTTTCGTGGATGTACTCCACCATCGGCTTCTCCTGCCCCAGGTCGTGGCCGATGAAAATGGCGTGCAGGTAGCCGTAATAGCCGTGCACATCGCTGCGGATCACGTTGCCGCTGGTGCCGTGCAGGGCGTTCCACGAAACGATCGCGAAGAAGGCGATGACGGCGAACACCGCTGCCTTGGAGTACCTGTGGCGGATGGATGGCACGGTGCTAAATTGGGGAACATTGAAGGATGGTCCGCTGCTCTACTTTCGCGGCCATGGACAAAGTGATCGTAACAGGCGGCGCGGGCTTCATCGGTTCGCATACCTGCGTGGAATTGATCGCGGCCGGCCTGCTGCCCGTGATCGTGGACGACCTGCGCAACAGCGATGAGCGTGTACTGGAGGGCCTGCAGCGGATCACCGGGCGCGAACTGCCCTTCCACCGCATCGATTGTAACGATACCGGAAAACTGGACCGCGTATTCGCCCAGGAAAAGCCCGTGAGCGCCATTCATTTCGCGGCCGATAAGGCGGTGAACGAAAGCGTGCACAAGCCGCTGATGTACTACCACAACAACATCGGCTCGCTTGTCGCCTTACTGCAGGTGATGGCGAAGCACAAGGTGAAGGACCTGGTCTTCTCTTCGTCGTGCACGGTTTACGGCGCCAGCAAGGACCTGCCCGTTACCGAGCATTCACAGGTGGGCGAGGCGGCCTCGCCTTACGGCTACACCAAGGTGGTATGCGAGCGCCTGCTGCGTGACGTGTCCGCGGCGGATGCCGGCCTGCGCGTGGCCATGCTCCGGTATTTCAACCCCGTTGGCGCCCATCCTTCAGCCCTGATCGGCGAACTGCCCATCGGCGTGCCCAACAACCTGGTGCCCTTCATTGCACAGGCGGCCGCAGGCGTGCGTGAGCAGCTCACGGTGTTCGGCAACGATTACCCCACGCGCGATGGTTCGTGCATCCGCGATTTCATCCATGTGGTGGACCTGGCCAAGGCGCACGTGGCCGCGCTGCGCTGGATGGCCCGCCAGCAGGCGCCCGTGCTGGAGGTGTTCAACCTGGGCACGGGGGAAGGCAACACCGTACTGGAGGCCGTGCAAACGTTCGAGCGGGTGAACGGCGTGAAGGTGCCCTATGTGATCGGCCCCCGCCGCGAGGGCGATGTGATGGCCATGTACGCGGATACCACCAAGAGCCGGGAAGTGCTGGGCTGGGAGACCGGGCTTACGCTTGCCGATGCGTTGAAGGATGCGTGGCGCTGGCAATTGGCGCTGGCGGCTCAGTAAAACAGGCCCCACACCACGCAGACGAACGTGCTGGCGAGGCCCACCAGCGTGCCGGCGTAAACCTGCGCCGGGCTATGCCCGCCCACCAGCAGGCGCGCACTGCCCAACGCGCCCACCAGCACGAACACGATCGGCAGGAACCAGGTGGTGGCCCCGTGCAGCAGTGCGAGGCCGAGCAAAATGCCCAACAGCCCGCCCGCGCCGATCATGTGCAGGCTCACCTTCCACCGGCCGGTGATGACCAGGCCCGCGGCCAAGGCCGCCACGATGCCCGTGAACATGGCCAGGGTGCTGGAGCTGTTCGGCGTGCGCCGCAGCAGGTAATAGGCCATGCCGAAATAGATGAGCGTTAGGGCCACGGGCAGCAGCCGCTCCTTGCGCCGCGGCAGCGAAAGGCTGCCCACCAGCCCGCTGTGCCAAAGCATCAGGATGCTGGAGACCGGGAAAACGGCCGTCATCACGAACACCATGCCCATCACCAGCCACTGCCCTTGGTGGGTAAGCGCGAAGGTGAGGTGCGGGTCGATGGCGAAGGCGATGGCCAAGGCGTACGTGGGCATCCACACCGGGTGCAGCAGCACGGAAAGCACATGTGCCGCCTTGCGCATTCAAAGCTCCCGGCGCAGGCGTGCCACGGGCATTTGCAATTGTTCGCGGTACTTGGCCACGGTGCGCCGCGCAATGTTGTACCCCTTGTCGCGCAGCACTTGCGTCAGCTCATCATCGGTCAGGGGCTTGCGCTTGTCCTCCGCGTTGATCGCCTCCTCCAGGATCTTCTTCACCTCGCGGGTGCTCACCTCTTCGCCGCTGTCCGTGGTCAGGCTTTCGCTGAAGAAGAACTTGAGCAGGTAGGTGCCGTGGTCGGTTTGCACGTACTTGCTGTTGGCCACGCGGCTCACCGTGCTGATGTCCATGCCCACCTTCTCGGCGATGTCCTTCAGGATCATCGGCCGCATCTTGGTCTCGTCGCCCGTGAGGAAGAATTCCTTCTGGTGCTCCAGAATGGCCTCCATGGTCACCAGCAGCGTGTTCTGCCGCTGTTTGATCGCGTCGATGAACCATTTGGCCGAGTCGAGCTTCTGCTTGATGAACACAAGCGCATCCTTGGCGGCCTTGTCCTTCTTGTTACGCTGGTACTCCTTGATCATATCGCGGTACTGGCGGCTGATCCGCAGTTCGGGCGCGTTGCGTCCGTTCAATGACAGCTCGAGCTGGCCGTTCACTGCCGTTACCGCGAAATCGGGGATGATCGTTTGCGCGGCCCGCGATGCCTCGCGCGAGGTGTTGCCCGGCTTGGGGTTCAGGCGCACGATCACCTCAATGGCGTCGCGCAGCGCATCCTCATCGATCTCCAGCCGCTCCATGATGCGGTCGTAATGCTTCTTGCTGAAGGCCTCGAAATGCTTGTCCACGATCTCGCGCGCGGTCTTCGCCTCCACCGAGTTGGGCAGGCGCTCCAGTTGCAGCAGCAGGCACTCGCGCAGGTCGCGCGCAGCAACACCGGCCGGATCAAGTGATTGCACCTCCTTCAGGGCCTTGGCCAGCTCCGCCTCATCGGTCATTACGTTGGCGGTGAAGGCCAGGTCGTTCACGATCTGGTCCAATCCGCGGCGCAGGTAGCCGTCCTCGTCCAGGTTGCCGATCAATTGCTCGCCCAGCAGCCGCGTTTGTTCGCTCACTTGGCGCAAGGCCAATTGCGACCGCAGGTTTTCCTGGAAGGTGGTGCCCACGGCCAGGGGCATCTCATAATCGTCGTCGACGGCACCTTGATTGCGCGCGCTCAGCTTGTAGTCCGGCGTGTCGTCATCATCGAAGTAATCGCTCAGGTCGAACTCGTCGTTGCTGCTCTCCGGCTCCACCTCGTTCTCATCGATGGCCTGTTCCTCGGTGGGCAGCTCTTCTTCATCCCCCAGTTCCTCCCCCTCCTCCAAGGCCGGGTTCTCCTCTATCTCCTGCTTGATCCGTTGCTCCAGTTCCATGGTGGGCACCTGCAACAGTTTCATCAACTGGATCTGCTGCGGGCTCAGTTTCTGCAGAAGCTTCTGGGCGAGGTATTGTTTCAGCGCGGCGGCCATGCTTTCCTTATGCGGCGTTTGCCGCGAAGTTACCGCCCGAAGCGGTTTACGGTGTGCGATTGCCAGGTACACCGAACCGTTGGCCCATCGGCAAGACCGCCACACCGGGTCGTTGGCTCAACGGTACAGGCGTTTTCCTCCCCATCGCTTCCCAGCATGCCAGCTCTTTCACTCTCTCCCTTCCCCTCTTTTCTCTTTCTTTCCCTCGCCATCGCAGGCAAGGCAATTTCTCTCCGCCTCCGCGCCTCCGCGGCAAACCCATCGCGGCCACTAAAGATCGCTTCGGAATTGTTAACTCGCGATGACGTGGTGGGGGGCGTTGAACGTCATCGAGAGCGGCGCATTGGGCCGCGAAGCGATCGGTAATTCGCGAGCTGGTTGGGGGAATCAAAGATCGCTTCAGGATTGTTGAATGCACAATCCCTCGCGATGACGTGTTGGAGGCCTCAGCGCCTCTGCGGCAAACCCCGTCGCATGGCATCTTCCCCGTGACTCAGCACCTCCGTGGCAAACCATACACGGGCCTACATTTGGCCATGCCCCATGGTCGAAAATTCCTGTTGCTGGCCTTGCTGTGCCCTTTGCTGCTCGGCAGTTGCGTGGTGGGCCGTTTCGTGGTGTACAACTTCGCCGATACCAACGACCACCGCAAATTCCCGGCGAGGCCATTGCCCGCTTCTCCCCGGCCCTACCCTTATGCCGTGGCCGCAGCGGAAAAAGCCCCGACCAGCATCACGGCCGATGGCGTGGACATGGCGTTCGACCATTTTTTGGAGAAGTACAGGACCGTGGCCTTCCTGGTGATCCAGCGCGACACCATCGTTTACGAGCGCTACTTCAAAGGCTACGGCGCGGACCGCAGGCATACTTCCTTCTCCATGGCCAAGTCGGTGATCAGCATGCTGGTGGGCTGCGCCATTGACGATGGCCTGATCAAGGATGTGCAGCAGCCCGTAAGCGATTTCATCCCGGAATTGAAGGACCGCGGGTTTGACCAAGTGACCGTGGAGCACTTGCTGCAAATGACCAGCGGGCTGAAATTCAACGAAAGCTACAGCAACCCCTTCGGCGATGCCGCCAAGTTCTACTACGGCCGCCGCATGTACCGGTACATGGCCAAAATGGAACTGGAGCACCGCCCGGGCGAGCACTTCGATTACCAAAGCGGCAGCAGCCAACTGTTGGGCTGGGTGGTGGAAAGGGCATTGCGCCAGCACAACGACCCGCGCACGGTAACGGAATACGCCAACGACAAGCTGTGGGCGCCGTTGGGCATGGAATACGCCGGCTCGTGGAGCATCGACCGCAAGAAGAACGGGATCGAAAAAACGTTCTGCTGCCTCAACGCACCGGCCCGCGATTATGCCAAGCTCGGTTCGCTGTACCTGCACAAGGGCAACTGGCAAGGCACGCAGCTCGTGCCGCGCCACTGGGTGGAGCAAAGCACACGGGTGGACACCGCCAACGGAAGCGCCTGGCACTACCAGTACCAGTGGTGGCTCCCCTCGCGCAACGGCGACTTCATGGCGCAGGGCATACTGGGCCAGTATATTTATGTGGACCCGGCAAAGGACCTGGTGATCGTGCGCTTGGGCACCAAGAAAGGCCGCGTGAATTGGGGCAAGCTGTTGCCCGCTCTGGCGGAGGTTTGGAAAGTGGATTGAAAGGGCCACGGACTTGCCTTGGCCATCCGATGGGTAGACTGAAAGATTCGTGGGAGCGGTGCGCCGATAAACTCCCGCGCAAGCACGGGCCGGGCATGGTTATTTTCGTGTCCCCCAATTCTTACCGGCATACCGGCCACCCATGAACATCCCGATAAACCCCGATGCGCCCGTAAAATGCCAAGGCCAGATCGAAGTCAGTTCCGACCTGGAAAGCGTGTGGGGCGTGCTCACGGACATCCGGGGCTGGCCCTCTTGGCAGAAGGCTGTGACCGCAGTACAGGTAGGGCCCGAGATCGAGGAAGGAACCGCATTCCGATGGAAGGCGGGCGGTTTATCATTCCGGTCCATGGTCCATACGGCCGAACCTTACAAACGCTTCGGATGGACTGGCACCACTTTCGGGGCCAGCGCCATCCATAATTGGACATTTGAAACCAGCGGTGATAGAACCGTTGTGCGGGTTGAGGAAAGCTTGAACGGCATTCTCCCCACGCTATTCCGCTCCTATTTCCGAAAAAGCTTGGCGGCCGGGATCCATACCAATTTGGAGGAGTTGAGGATAGCCGCGGAGCGCAAGGACAAGGGCGCATAGCGAATGGTGAACTGGCGATGTTGGCCGGGACCTCCGGGCGGCAAGCGGCCGGAATGTGTTCACCACCACATGCAGCGCTCCACCGCACCCGTTGGAAGCCGTTTTCGCTATGCGTACCTTTGCAGGGCCTTTATTTAGACAGATCCTAAATAGAGGCGGTGAACATGATCAAAGTGAGCGATAGCGCAAAAACGGAATTCACCAAGCTGTTGGGCATGGAAGGCCGTGGCCCAGACCACTTTATCCGCGTTGGTGTGAAAGGCGGCGGTTGCAGTGGCCTTTCCTACGACCTGGTCTTTGACAACAACATGCAGGAAGGCGACAAGGTGTTCGAGGACAACGGAGTGAAGGTGGTGGTGGACAAGAAGAGCCTGCTGTACCTGCTGGGCACCACCTTGGACTTCAGCGGCGGCCTCAACGGCAAGGGTTTCCAATTCATCAACCCCAACGCCAGCCGCACCTGCGGTTGCGGCGAAAGTTTCAGCATCTGACCTTTTTTGAAATTGCGTGATGGCACAAGACAATGAACTCCTGCGGGAGGTGGCGGGCCGCGAGTACGAGTACGGCTTCGTCACCAACATCGAGAGCGAACTGGCCCCCAAGGGGCTGAACGAGGACACGATCCGCTTCATCAGCGCCAAAAAGGAGGAGCCTGAATGGATGCTGGAATGGCGGCTGAAGGCCTTCCGCCACTGGCTTACCATGGAAGAGCCCACCTGGGCCCTGCTGAAATACCCCGAGATCGATTTCCAGGATGCGCACTACTACAGCGCACCCAAGCAAAAGCCGCAACTGAACAGCTTGGACGAGGCCGACCCGGAATTGATCAAGACCTTCGAGAAGCTGGGGATCTCACTGCAGGAACAGAAGCGCCTGGCAGGCGTGGCCATGGACGTGGTGTTCGACAGCGTGAGCGTGAAGACCACCTTCCAAGAGACGCTGAAGGAGAAGGGCATCATTTTCTGCAGCTTCAGCACCGCTGTGCGCGAACACCCCGAACTGGTGCGCAAGTACATGGGCACCGTGGTACCGCCCACCGATAACTTCTACGCGGCGCTCAACAGCGCCGTGTTCAGCGATGGCAGCTTCTGCTACATCCCGCCGGGCGTGCGCTGCCCCATGGAACTGAGCACCTATTTCCGCATCAACTCGGCCAATACCGGCCAATTCGAGCGCACCCTGCTCATCGCCGACGAGGGTTCGTACGTGAGCTACCTGGAAGGCTGCACCGCCCCCATGCGCGATGAGAACCAAATGCACGCCGCAGTAGTGGAGCTGGTGGCCATGAAGGACGCCGAGATCAAATACAGCACCGTGCAGAACTGGTACCCCGGCGATGCCGAGGGCAAGGGCGGCGTGTACAACTTCGTTACCAAGCGCGGCATTTGCGCGGGCGACCGGGCCAAGATCAGCTGGACGCAGGTGGAGACCGGCAGCGCGATCACCTGGAAGTACCCGAGCTGCATCCTCAAGGGCGACCACAGCGTGGGCGAATTCTACAGCGTGGCGCTTACCAAGGGCTTCCAACAGGCCGACACGGGCACCAAGATGACCCACATCGGAAAGGGCAGCCGCAGCATGATCATCAGCAAGGGCATCAGCGCCGACCGCAGCAACAACAGCTACCGCGGCCTGGTAAAGGTGAACAAGAGCGCCAAGGGCGCCCGCAACTTCAGCCAATGCGATTCGCTGCTGCTGGGCGACCGCTGCGGTGCGCACACCTTCCCCTACATCGAAAGTGAGACCCCCAGCGCCATGGTGGAACACGAGGCCACCACCAGCAAGATCGGCGAAGACCAGCTCTTCTACCTCAACCAGCGGGGCATACCGCCGGAAAAGGCCGTGAGCCTGATCGTGAACGGCTATTGCAAGGAGGTGCTGAACCAGTTGCCCATGGAGTTCGCCGTGGAAGCACAGAAGTTGCTGGCGGTGAGCTTGGAGGGAAGTGTGGGGTAGCCGTGGACGACTGGATCTTCCGGGGTGGCTATCCGCGCCTGTACGAGGAAACTTCTGACGCAGCAGGTCCACGGAACCCGGTGCCCAGGCCGCCCTCCTACATCCAAACTTGGATTGAGCGCGATGTTCGGCAGGTGATCGACCTGCGCAACGTGGACCGATCCGGGAATTTCCTCCAGCTCGCCGCAGGCCGCATCGGCCAGTCATGGAGCCAATCCTCCGTGGCCAACGATGTGGGCGTGGCGGGATAAGTGCCACGTGTTCAACCTCAATGGCGTATACCTAAAAGGGCTTCAGCAGCACGATGCTCCACCCGGCCAACGCTCGCGTGCCTCGGGCGGTACCCCCCCCTCAATCCCTCTTCTCCGGCCGCATCTGCGGAAAGAGCAAAACCTCCTGGATCGCCGGGTTGTCCGTGAGCAGCATCACTAACCGGTCCATGCCAATACCGATGCCGCTGGTGGGCGGCATGCCGAACTCCAGGGCGCGCAGGAAATCCTGGTCGATGTACATGGCCTCATCATCGCCGCGCTCCATGAGCTGCTGCTGCGCCTCGAAGCGTTCACGCTGGTCGATGGGGTCGTTCAGCTCGCTGTAGGCATTACCCACCTCAAAGCCGCCCACGAACAGCTCAAAGCGCTCGGTAAGGCGATCGTCTTCGCGGTGCTTCTTGCACAGTGGGCTCATTTCCACCGGAAAATCCATTACGAAGGTGGGTTGCACCAGTTCGGGCTGCACCAATGCGCTGAACAGTTCATCGATCAGTTTGCCCTTGCCCATGGAGGCCGTTACCTCGATCCCGTGCTGCTTGCACAGTTCCCCCAGCTCGCGTTCGCCCATTTCCAGCACATCCTGGCCGGTTTTTTCCTGTATGCTGCCGCACATGGTGATGCGCCGGAACGGCCGGCCGAAATCGATCGCTTGCCCCTGGAAGCTGGCCACGGCAGTGCCGTTGGCCGCGATGGCCACGGTGCGCAACACGCCTTCTATGTAGTCCATCATCCAGCGGTAGTCCTTGTACGCCACGTAGAGTTCCATGATGGTGAACTCCGGGTTGTGGGTGCGGTCCATGCCCTCGTTGCGGAAGTTGCGGCTGAACTCGAACACGCCGTCGAGACCGCCCACGATCAGGCGCTTCAGGTACAGCTCGTTGGCGATCCGCAGGTACAGCGGCATGTCCAGCGCGTTGTGGTGGGTGATGAAGGGACGCGCGGCGGCCCCGCCCGGGATGGGCTGCAGCACGGGCGTGTCCACCTCGATATAGCCACTTTCCTGGAAGCTTTTGCGCATGGCATCGAAAATGCGTGCGCGCTTCAGGAAGGTTTCCTTCACGTGGGGGTTCACCACCAGGTCCACGTAGCGCATGCGGTAACGCAGCTCGGGGTCGGTAAAGGCGTCGTGCACGTTGCCCTCCTCATCGGTCTTGGGCGAGGGAAGTGGCCGCAGGCTTTTGGCCAGCATCACCAGTTCCTTCACATGCACGGTCACCTCGCCGGTGCGCGTACGGAACACGAAACCCTTTACACCCACGAAATCCCCCAGGTGAAGGAGCTTCTTGAAGAATTCGTTGTACATCGCCTTGTCCTCGCCGGGTGCGATATCGTCGCGGCTGATGTAGATCTGTTGGTCGCCTTCTGCGTCGCGCAGCACGGCAAATGCGGCCTTGCCCATCACGCGCACGCCCATCAGCCGGCCCGCGATAACCACTTCCTGCTGCGGCGCATCGTCCTTGAAATTGGCCTGGATGGCCTTGCTGGTGGTAGATACGGGGAACTCTGCGGCCGGGAAGGGCTCAATGCCCATATCGCGGATCTTCTGGAGCGCATCGCGGCGATGCGCTTCCTGTTCGCTCAACTGTTCTGGCATGAATGTACGGATATGCCCTTACGGGGCCGCGAAGATACCGGCGGGCGATGGACGGGATGAATGAACAGGAATGAGGGAGCGGTTGGACAGGAGCTATGGGAACCGCACAAGTGCAGACAGGACATTCAGGACCCACAAAATGGTTTGCGCGAAACTGCGCCAAGACTGCACCTGACCGGGACACGATGGTCCAAGGCTAATGACCGAACATTTACTTGGAGATGATCAGCGTATGCGTGGCTTGAATACCATTCATGGACAGGATCTTTACAATGTACGGCCCATTCGGGAGACCTGGGACTTGGACATTATAACAGGGTAAAGATCTCATTTCTACTTCATGAACAACCAGGCCCACCATATTCATTATGACCAACTTTTTTATCCCATCTGGAGTGGCACTTACCGTGAATTGATCGGTGGCGGGGTTCGGGTAGATGTTCGTCTGCTGCACGTTGCGGATTCCGGCCACGCCAACAAGGCCTGTGACATCCGTTTTCACCAAATACATGTCTGTATTGGCGAAGTTCTCGTTCAGGATCTGCGTTGTATGCCCGAAAAGAGCAAATCCACCATCCATGGTTTGGTCCAACGAAATCGCTTCAGCAGCATTGCCCCGAAGGAATTCCCGTTCCCATTCAATGGCATCCCAGGGATCGGTCTTGAAAAGATACATGCCGATGTCACCTGAGGTGCCATCCTCTTTTCGCCCTCCGAAAATGAACCCTCCATTGGGCAGCTGCTGTACGTCGTATGCCACTTCGTCCAGGTCCGTGTCGCCATGCGCCCATTGCCATATTGAGTTTCCCTGCGCGTCGGTGCGCAGCATAAACACATCCCGCTTAGGGTATCCACTCCCTCCTGCGATGATGAAGCCCCCATCATCATTCACCCAAAGCCCGCGTGCTTGATCAGTTTGGCCCGTTCCGAACGTACGCGTCCAAAGGGTGTCGCCTTGGCTGTTCAAGCGAAGCAAATGAATGTTCCCGTCGTTGGCCATTTCGCCATTGTCCACCAATACCGCATATCCATCGTCGTCCAATTGCCGGATGCAGTTGGCATATTCGCTACCGCCCAGGTCCACCGTTCTGCTCCAAGTGAGTCCTCCGCTTTCGTTGATCTTGATCACATACGCATCGGGATCGCCGTTGGCTTCACTGAAGCCACACACAGCGAATCCACCGTCCGTTGTTTGAACGACGCTGTAACCGATGCTTCGGCCCATATTCCCTGGATAATAGTGTTGCCAGATCAACTCGCCTTGTGGATCTGTGCGGATTACCGTAAGCGTATCGGAGCCAAAGCCCGAAAACAGGCCACACATCACAAAGCCACCATCGGACGTTTGCCGCACGCAATAAGCTGCATCAGCAAGCGCGGTGCCGAACGTTCTGCGCCACAGCTCTTCTCCGATATCATCGGCTTTCAATAGGACCATATTGGCCGAGGTGCTGTCGTTCCACGCAATGCCGCACATGATATATCCACCATCCGCGGTTTGCTGTATGCTCAATCCTAGTTCCGCTGAACTATGGTCATAGACCTGCTCGAAGGTGCTTTGGCCTAACGCAATTAAAGCCATGACAAAGCCTGAGCAGAGAATGATCGTGCGCAACAACCATAGCATCACGGCAACGAATGTACCGCGACAAGACGCGCATGCAACTCATACCCAATACGATTGGCAACCTGTGCGGACCTTGCCCTTAACAATGGACTCGTCAGCGGCAGGGCGCTTTAGGGTCCTGCCGAACTTCACCGGTCGTAGTGGTAGCGGCACATTAGTACGGTCACCTTCCAATTCTTCTTCTCTGCGCTGATGGCATACACCAGGCGGTGTTCGCCATTGATGCGCCGTGACCAGCAACCGGCCAATTCATGCCGCAGCGCTTCGGGCTTGCCGATCCCCTTGAAGGGGTCCCTGCCGATGTCCTTGATCAGCTCATGGATGCGCTTCACGAGCTCGGGGTCCGCGGTTGTCCAATAGCAGTAATCCTCCCAGCCGGTGGGGGTGAACTCCACACGCAGGGCCATGGCGTGATCAGCGCTTGGCGTTGAAGGCCTTAGGCGCTACCGTTTTCCCAGCCTCCAGCTCGGTGAGCGATTTCCGGAGCCGCTCCCGGTTCTTCGCCGTGGCCATCAGGTGCCCGGTTTCCATCAGCGCATTGTACTCCTTCAAGGGCAGGATCACCACAGCATCATCCTCATTGCTGCCGCGCGAAACGATGATCACCTCCAGGGATTTCGACACCCGGTCAAGGTAGGCCTTGAGCTGTTGCCGCAGGGAACTGACGGGAATGGCGATCATGATCGTACGTTCAGGTGTACATGCAAATGTACGTCATTCATACCGGCACAGCTCCGTGCCCTGCGTATCCGGACCCCAGTGGAGGTCCGCAGTGAACTCCGGCGAACCCGGACCTGGGTGCGCACAACTTGGTCAAAATTGATATCCGTTTTCACCCTACCACGCGCCATCCATCCATTTCGGTGATGCGGCCTACGCGTGTTGGTGGCCTATTTCGCCGAGGGGCACACACTCCACCTGGTCGCCCAAGGCGTATCGCCGAGTGCCCGGATACACCACCCACAGTTGGTCCAGTTTCAGGTCCTGAAGGGCGATATGCATCCTGCGCGTGAGGCGTGGCGCATCAAGGCGCTTGAACTCCACTCCTATGCGCTTACCTTGGTGCAGAAAGAACAGGTCCAGTTCGGAGCCGCTATGGACACCATAGAAGTAGGGATCCACACCGGGGAAGGCGCCCAGGACCTGCTCCATGGCAAAGCCTTCCCACGAAGCCCCCATTTTGGGATGCAGGAGCAAGTCGCGCAGGGCACCTAGGCGCAATTGCCAGTGCAAGATTCCGGTATCGCGCAGGTAGAGCTTGGGGCTCTTCACAATGCGCTTGCCCACGTTGGCGTGCCAAGGCTGCAGGCGCCGCACCATGTAGGTCTGCTCAAGGGCATCCAGATAGCGGTTGGCCGTGCGCGGGGTTACGCCCAGTACGGCGGCTGCTTCCGAAGCGTTCCACACCTGCCCGTGGAAGTGGGCCAGAAGAGTCCAAAAGCGTGACATGGCGGCAGGCGAGAAACCGAAGCCCAGCAGGCCCAGGTCGCGTTCAACAAAGGTGCGGGTGAAATTTCCCCGCCAGGTCATGCTGGCCTCGTCATCGATGGCGGTGAATGAGCGGGGAAATCCGCCTCTGAGCCAAAGGCGATCAGCCATGGAAACGCCAACTTCGCTTAAGCTGAAGCCCTGGACATCGATCATTTCCACCCGGCCCGCAAGCGACTCGTTGCTTTGGCGTGAAAGTTCGGGCGAGGCACTGCCCAACAACAGGAATTTGGCGGGGTAGTCCGGTCTATCGGCCAAGACGCGCAACACGGGGAAGATGTGCGGGGCACGCTGGGCTTCATCGATCACTACCAAGCCCTTGAGGTGCTGCAAAGCCAAGAGCGGCTGTTCCAAGAGCAGGGAAATGGCCGGTAGGTCCAAGTCGAAGTAGTTGGGGGAGTCGGGCGGCAGAAGTTCCCGAGCCAAGGTGCTCTTGCCCACTTGGCGCGGCCCTAAGAGCATGGCTACTGGATTGCGATCCAGTGCCTTACGGATTTGATGGAGATACGACCCTCTGAAAATCATCACACAATATTACTTGAAAATCGATACCCGCTGTATCAATTTTCAAGTTAAATGGACAAAGGTTCCGTCGATTCAGCCCACTACCCGCCCGTCGTCCATCTCGATGATGCGGTCGGTGCGCTTGGCGAAATCCTCGTCGTGGGTTACGATCAGCAGACTGCGCTTGTGATCATCAGCGATCTGGCGGAAGATGTCGAAAACGATCCTGCTGTTGCGGCTATCGAGGTTGCCGGTGGGTTCATCACCCATGATGATCAGCGGATCGTTGATCAGGGCGCGCGCAATGGCCACGCGTTGCTTTTGGCCCCCGCTCACCTGGTTGGCGCCCTTGAGCGCCTGGTCGGCAATGCCCAACAGCCGTAGTAGTTCCATGGCATCGTGCTCCACCTCTTCCTTTGGCTTGCGGTCCAATTTCAGGCCGGGAAGCATTACGTTGTGCAATACGCTGAACTCGGTGAGCAGATAGTGGAACTGGAAAACGAACCCGATCTTTTCATTCCTGATCCTTGCCAGCCGCTCCCTGCGGGCCAACCTCGTGGGTTCACCATCGATCCGCAGTTCACCTTCATAATCGGTATCCATGGTGCTGAGTATGTACAGCAGGGTGCTTTTGCCGCAGCCGCTCTTGCCGGTTATGCTCACGAATTCACCGCGCGCCACTTCCATGCTCACATCCTTCAGCACATGCACCGTTACCGGATCGTGGAAGGACTTGTTCACCCGCTGCACTTCTAGTACTGGATCCATTTTCAACGTTCTAAAGGGCGGCGTTCCCTGCTGCGGCCACTTGAACCCGCTGCACCATGGTGGGCTTGCCGGCAGCTGGGATCATTTTCCGCGAATGATCTCCACCGGGTCCACACGGGCGGCCTTGCGCGCGGGCAGCCAGCCGGCCACCCAGGTGGTGGCCAGGGCAAAGCTTACAGCGATGATGTAATAGCGCGCGGCATAGTTCACCGGAAAGGTGGTTATGGTGGGTATGGCCGCGGCATGAAAGGGCACGTTGTCGATGGCATATTGCAGCGTGATGCCCAGCACCAGGCCGGCCGCGGCGCCCACAATGCCGATGATGATGCTGAGCAGAAGGAAAATGCGCTGCACATCGCGGCTGCCGAAGCCCGTGGCCTTCAGGATGGCGATGGCATCGAGCTTTTCGTAGATCATCATATTAAGGATGTTGTAAATGCCGAAACCGGCCACGATCAACAGCACCACGCCCACCGCGTAGCTGATGATGCTGCGCACATTGGACCCCGTTTCAAACTGTGCATTGGCCGTTTGGATGTCGGTGGCCTGCACATCAAAACGCGCCGAGAGTTCCTTGGCCATGGCGGGCGCCCCGTTAAGGTCGTGCAGCTTTACATTGATGTCGGTGATGTAGCTGGCGGGGCGTGCCAGCAGCTTTTGAACGGTCTTAATGCTGGCGAAGCATTGCACCTTGTCGTAATCGGCCATGCCGCTTTGGAAATACCCGACCACCCGCAGCATGGCGCGCTCGCCGGTGGCGGTGGTCACCTGCACCTGATCGCCGATCTTGGCCTCCATCAGTTCAGCCAGTCCCTTGCCCAGTATGATGTTGTTGCTGCCCCCGGCCAAGGCGAAGGGGTCGCCCTCCACCACATAGTCCTTGAACATGTAATAGGCCACCTCCTTGGAAACATCCACGCCGTTCACCTGCCCGTTGAGGTCTGTGGTGCCCACGTTGAAAAGCACCTGCGCCACGAGGCGGGGCGATACCGCGAGCACACGCGGGTCCTGCTCCAATGCGGCCATGATGGCGGTGGCATTGCGCAGCCGCGGCAGGTCGTCCTTGGGCTTGACCGAACGGATGAAATGATGATGGGCGGTACTGTCGGCATAAGCGCGTTCCACGGGTTGCTGGCCCGACGGCCGCAGCTCGTTGTACAACCGGATGTGCGGTGTGCGGTTCAGGATAAGGCCGTCCAACAGGTCGTTCAGGCCATTCATGAAACCGAGCAGCGCCACGAACATGGCGATGCTGAAGGCCACGCCCGCGCCCGCCACGATGCTCTGCTTCAGCTTGGCGCGCAGCAGGGTGGTGGCAATGGTGGTCAACAGGCGCATGGGCGCTATTGCGGCGGGTACAGCTTCGTGCCTTCGGTAATGCCGTCCAGTATTTCCACCTGCTGCATGTCGCGTGCACCGATGGTCACCGGCGTTTTTTCATCCGGACCGGTGAGCACGTAGTGGCCGTCCACGATGTACGGGCTGGGCACCAGCAGTGCGTTTTCCTTGGTACGCAGCACAATGCTGGCCTCGGCGGTGAGGTTGGGGTACAGCAACGGCGGGCCTTGTGTGAACACCGCTTCCACCTTGAAGGTGCGCGACCGTTCGTTCATCAAGGGGATAATGCGTGCCACCTCCGCCGCGAATGGCTCCTTGCCGTAGCTGTCCAAGGTGACATACACACGCTGGCCCGGTTTCACGCGGCGAATGTCGAACTCGTCCACCTCGAGCTCCAGGTACAATTCGCCGGCACTCCCGATCACCGCCACGGGCCGTTGCGGCGTGGCCAATTCGCCCGGTTCGATCAACAGGTCGTACACAATTCCGTTGATCAGGCTCTTGGGCCGGTGATCATCGCTGCCCGCCGCACTGGCCGCCGCGGTGTTGCGCGCCACGGCAAGTTCGGTGCGCAATTGTTCGCGGCTTTCCGCTAATGCCTTGCGCGCGGCATCATAGGCGGCCTGGCTGGTGGTATAGGCCAGTTGCCGCTGGTCCAGTTCGGCCCGGCTGCCCACGCCTTGCGCCCACAATGCCTGTTGCCGTTTGTAGTTGGCACTGTCCAGGGCATAGCGGTCGCGCGCCTGGTCCACGGTGGCGCGAAGGCGTGTGAGCACCGGGCCATCCTCGCGCACATTGGCCTCAAGCAGCCGCAGCTGGGCATCGGCGCTGCTGCTGGCATAGCTGCTGGCGCGGTCATCCAGCCGCATCAGCGGCTGCCCCGCCCGCACGGTATCGCCCTCCTGCACCAGCAACTGCAACACGGTGCCATTCACCGTGGGGTATACCTGGTATTGCCCCCGTGCCTTCACCATGCCGCTGGCGTACACGCTCTCGGTGATCGGGCCAACAGTGGGGGTAATGGCGCCGTCCTTGCCACCACAGGCCGCCAGTGGCAACAAGAAGATCAAGACCAAGGATTTGTGCATGGGGCGCAAAGGTCGGGTGCAGGCGGATTATACCGGAGCCTGAATTCTGGGCCCTTGGCCCCGGGAGTGATCGCGCGTCGGGTTCTGGCTTCAGCGATGGGTTGCCATCAATCGTGGGTTGATTCAATCTTCCCACCTTTACGCCATGGATTCATTCGCTTCCTCCAAGGCCCCTGAACCCGTGGGGCACTATCCGCACGCCAAGCGCGTCGGCGACCTGCTTTTCCTCAGCGGCGTGGGTCCACGGGCGCGTGGCACAAAGAAGATCCCCGGGGTGGAACTGGATGCCGAGGGCAACATCCTGTCATACAACATTGAGGAGCAAGTCCGCAGCGTATTCCAGAACGTGCGCTGGATCCTGGAGGACGCCGGCAGCAGCTGGGAGAAGGTCGTGGATGTTACCGTATTCCTCACCAACATGCGGGATGATTTCGCAACCTACAACCGGTTGTGGAAGGAGTATTTTGAGCACGATCCGCCCTGCCGCACCACCTTGGAGATCAATTGCCTGCCCACGCCGATCGCCATTGAACTAAAGGTGGTGGCAACCATTTGAGGTCGTTTTTGCGACGCTGCAGCTGCTCCCGGGGTATTACAGCCCCGTAGTTGGCCACCAGCGATGGTGATTTCATCAACGGCGCGGTTTTTTAGGGGATGCGGCCATGTGCCGCTCGGAACGGACCGCCCTCTTCTCCACCCTGTTGTTGCCGGTGATCGCCGTTACCGTGCTGGGCAACGCACCGGCCTGGTGGGTCATGCTTTTGGCCGCTTTGATCCCAATGGTGCTGGTGATGCTGGTCATCGTGGTCCTGCGTGACCGGACCGGCCCCGCCTACCCAGACCTGCCCCCAGGGCATGAATGGGGCTACCAGGACCGCACGGACATCGCACCCCGCATGGAGGAATGAACCATGGCGGCGTTCCCTTGTTCCCTTGAATTAGAGCACGAAAATGGATAAGCAGGCTAAGTTGAAAGGAAAGACCGTGGCCATACTGGCCGCGGAAGGTTTTGAACAGAGTGAATTGCTGCTGCCCAAGCAAGCATTGGAGCAGGCGGGTGCCACGGTGCAGGTGGTGTCGCTGGAGCATGGTGCCATCCGGGGTTGGGAAAAAGGTGACTGGGCCGGGGAAGTAGAGGTGGACATGACCGCCGAAAAGGCCATGGCCGATGATTACGACGCGCTGTTGATCCCCGGCGGGGTGATCAACCCGGACAAATTGCGCCGCAGCGCCAATGCCGTGGAGCTCGTGCGGGCATTCTTCCGGATGAACAAGCCCGTGGCTTCCATTTGCCATGGCCCGTGGGTGTTGGCAGAAGCCGATGTGGTGCGCGACCGGAGTTTGACCTCATTCAGCAGCATTAAAACAGACCTGAAGAACGCCGGTGCAATGTGGCAGGACGCGGAAGTGGTGACCGATGGCAACTTGGTGACCAGCCGCAGCCCGAAAGATCTTCCCGCATTCAACCAGGCCATTGTGGAGCACTTCGCCCAGACTCCGCGCCATGCCGAAAAGCCCGCTTCTGCGTAGTCATGCATAGGCCAAGGTGGTGCGTGCTGCGGCGCTGGCATGCGTTGATGCACTGACAGCATTGTCACAGGGATCAGGGGCATGCTATTTGCAGTGTTCAAGGCGAAACCAAATCGTGAAAAAGCCATGAGAACCCTGATCACAGCGGCGGCCATGGCGATCGGAATTGCAGTGGCCGCCTTGCCCGCAAATGACGGGCCCTATTCCCCGCACCAGTGGGGCCAAGGACAATACGCGCAGTACAGCGATGGCCAAATGGATATTTATCCGAATCCGGCAAGCCAGCGCGTCAACATTGTATATCCCGGCCTTGCCGGTGATGCGGTGCTTACGGTGTTTTCCGAGGACGGCCGGTTGATGAAAAGCTATCAACTGGGCCAAACCCAATACACGCGCACGGTGCTGAACATTGATGACCTGGCCGATGGTGTTTACCTGGTACGGGTCGTGCAGCCCAACGGCTTCAATTACGCGAAGCGTTTGGTGGTGGCCAATTCAAGGTCTAATCCAAGCCGCTGAACCGCCTCAGCCTATTTCGCAGCTCGTTCACTTCTTGCTGAAGCCGCTGCATGCGGCCGAGCAAATGCTCTAAGGCCTCGATGCCCTCCACGTTAATGCCGAGGTCATCATGCAGGCGCACCAGGCGTTCCACTTGGGCCAGTTCCTCCATCGGGATGAACCGCTCCTCACCCCGGTATGTGATCTGCACCAGTCCGCTGTCCGCCAAGGTTTCTATGAGCTGTATTTCCACACGCGTGGTGGTACAGTACAGTTCCAGCGGAACAAATTCGTCGTTTTGCTTGCCGCTCATGGGTTGGCCAATTGCTTGAACAGTTCACGCTCCCTCTGGCTTAGCCGATCAGGCAGCTTTACTTGGTAGGTAACGAACAGGTCGCCGTGGCTTCCCTCTTTCTTGTACACTGGGAATCCCTTGCCCTTCAACCGCACCACCGTGTTGTTTTGTGTCAGTTCCTTCACAGGCACCTTCGCTTGCCCGGTAAGGGTGGGCACGGTCACTTCGCCGCCAAGCACTGCGGTGTACAGCGGCAGGTCCACGTTGAGGTAAAGGTTGCTTCCGGTCCGCTTGAATAAGGGATCGTCCTCAACAGCAAAGGTGATCAGCAGGTCACCAGCCGGTCCGCCGTTCATGCCCGGGCCTCCATGCCCCTTGATCCGGATTGTCTGTCCGTTCTCCACACCTGCCGGTATGGTGATCCTGATCTGCTTGCCGTTGACGTTCAGCGTCTGTTTTTCGGTCCGTGCGGCATCTCGAAGCGACATGCGCAGTTCGGTCCGGTAATCCTGGCCACGGAAGCGCACCCTGCCGCCGGCGCCACCGAACATGGATCCGAAGATGTCGTGCAAGTCCTGCTCCTGCCCTGTGCCGAAGCCCTCAAAACCACCACCACCGGCAAACCCGCCGCCAGCCGAGCTTTGTTGGCGTTGCGCCTCCTCGATCTGGTCCGCATGCTTCCATTGCGCACCGTACTTGTCATACTTGCGCCGGCTTTCCGGATCGCTCAGCACCTCGTGGGCCTCATTGATCTCCTGGAAGCGCTTGTTTGCTTCCTTGTCGTTCGGGTTGAGGTCGGGATGGTACTTGCGCGCCAGTTTGCGGTAGGCCTTTTTGATCTGTTCGGTGGAAGCCTCCCGCGGCACGCCCAGTAACTTGTAGTAGTCCGTCATTGATAAGGCACCAAGATAATTGCTGTCGGCCTGCACATGGGCATGATCGGTAAACAACCCTTGGGGCCGTTTCGTTCCCCTGGGGTTCCCCAGTGATCGGGGCAACGGGGAACATTTTCCACGCAGGCATTGCCTCCCACGCCGGACCGCCTGATTTTAATGCACTGGCGCTCAACCGGATACGGATTTCATCCCCGGTTTGCCGAGGTTCGGCGCGGCATTCGCGAGAGCCGGGGAAAATGACACCCATGAACAATTATTTTTTAAAAGGAAGCCTCGCTGCGGCACTGATCGGCGGAAGCCTGTTCTTCTTCTCCTGTAGCTCGGCCGACCGCGATGACCGCATGGAGAAAAAGGCGGATGAGATCCATGAAAAAGTGCAGGATGCCAAAGTGGATGCACAGCGCTCCTTCGAGGAGAGCCGTAACGATGTGCGCAATGACCTGGAGCGCCTGCAGCGTGACATTGATAACAAGCTTGACGAGGTGAACCGGAAGTTGGACGACAAGCAGTTGAAGGCCGATGAACGGTCGCGCAATGAAGAGTTGAAGACCCGGTTGACCACCGAGAAGGAAAAAGTGAATGACCTGCTCGACCGTGTGGGCAACGCCACCAGCGATACTTGGGACGATATGAAGGACCAGGCGCGCAAGAGCGCGGACGACGTATCGGCCTGGTGGAAGGAGAACATCAAAGAGCCGATCACAGGCGAGAACAAATAGCGGTCATCGACCGTTTGTCCGGGGCGTTTTGGTGGAAGCGCCTGGGATCGGGCGGCACCTTCAGGGTGCCGCCCTTGTTGTTCACTGTTGATAAAATATGCCGGGTGATGCCGTGCTGTTTTCATCTTAGCCCCATGGCAGCGAAGAAGCTAGGGCCGTTACCGGCCACCGCCATTGCCGGGAACGACATTACCAGCAGCTGCCTTTACGTGTGCGGCATCGCCTTGGGCCATGCCGGTGTTTGGGCCGTTGGCGCCATGCTCATGGTGGTGGGCGTGCTTTTCCTGTTCCGCCGCATCTACAGCGAGGTGGTGGGCGCCTTGCCCCTGAACGGCGGCGCCTACAACGTGCTGTTGAACACCACCAACAAGTACAACGCAAGCATAGCGGCCTGCCTCACCATACTCAGTTACATGGCCACCGCGGTGATCAGCGCCAGCACGGCCATGTACTACCTGGCGGAACTGGTGCCCGCCACACCTGTGATCTGGGCCACGGCCGGTGTGCTCGCCCTCTTCATGCTGCTAAGCATTGCCGGCATCACGGAATCCTCCGTGGTGGCCACGGTGATCTTCATTGCACACCTGGCCACCATCGCTTTGCTGCTGATCGCGTGCGCATGGTTCGTGGCCACCAATGGCCTTGGCCTGGTTCAACTCAACTTCAGCAGCCCCATCCCGGATGGCAAGGGCGTATTGGCGGCCCTGTTCTTCGGCTTCAGCACGGCCATGTTGGGCGTAACCGGCTTCGAGACCAGCTCCAACTACGTGGAAGAACAACAGCCGGGCGTATTCCCCAAAACCCTGCGCAACATGTGGGTGGCCGTTTCTGTGATCAACCCCTTGGTGGTGCTGGCCGCCATCATGGTGCTGCCCTTGGCCGCGATCCGCGAGCATGAAGAGGCCGTGCTCTCATTCATGGGCCTTAGCGTGGGCGGCAAATGGCTGCTGACCGTGATCACCATCGATGCGGTGATCGTACTGTGCGGCGCCGTGCTTACCAGCTACGTGGGCGTTTCCGGACTGGTGAAGCGCATGACCCTGGACAGGATCCTGCCACAGGTGCTGCTTCGCGAGAACAGCCGCGGCAGCTCACCACGCATCATCGTGGCCTTTTTCCTGCTCTGCCTGTCCATCCTCTTCCTCACCGGTGCCGATGCCCGGGCCCTGGCCGGTGTGTACACCATTTCCTTCCTCACCGTAATGGCCTTCTTCGCCTTCGGCAACTTCCTGTTGAAGATCAAGCGCGCCCGCCTGCCAAGGCCCGTTACGGCCAGCACACTAACCGTATCGCTGGGCCTGTTCGCCGTACTGGCGGCCGTTTACGGCAACATGCGCCTCAATCCCGAGTACCTGGTGTTCTTCCTGCAATACTTCGTGCCGGCCATGCTGGTGGTGGCCATCATGCTCAACCGGAAGGCCATCCTGGAATACCTGATGATCTGGGTGAGCAGTTTCGTGGAAAGCGTGCCCGGCCTGGCGGTGATCGGGCGGTTCGCCATTTCACGCTCCATCCGCAAGCTTAACCGGCAGGAATTCGTGTACTTCACCAAGCGCGATGACCTTTCGGTACTGAACCGCGTGATGATGTACGTGCAGGCCAACGAGATCACCAAGAAGCTGAAGATCGTGACGGTGCTGAAGGAAGGCGAGACCACGCCCCGCGAATTCATGAACGACCTCAACGTGCTGGACCGGGCGTACCCCGACATCAAGATCGAGTTCGTAGAGCTTCATGGCCTGTTCGGCCCAGCGTTGGTCCACCAGCTCAGCAAGGATTGGAACATACCGCCGAATTTCATGTTCATCGGCTCGCCCGGCGACCGCTTTCCATACCGCTTGGCCGATCTGGGCGGAGTGCGCCTGGTGATCTGATCGCACCTTTCCGGGTCTGGTTTGTTTCTTTGGTTGTTCCATTCAGCGGCATGTCCACCAGATCCCTCATTCCCGATCACCATGCAAAAGATCTTCTTCATTGTCAGCTTCTCGCTTTTTGCGTTGTTCGGCCTGTTGGCCTGGTTCCACCCGGGGTTCTGGTGGGCCTTTGCCGTGCTGGTGCCGCTTTTCCTGCTCGGCATCTGGAACATGATCCAGCCCAGCCACACCATCCTGCGCAATTTTCCGGTGCTGGGCTACGCCCGGTATGCCTTTGAATTCATCTCGCCGGAGATCCAGCAGTACTTCATCGAGCGCCATACCGATGGGCGCCCCTTCAGCCGCCAGCAACGCTCATTGGCCTATCAGCGGGCCAAGAACGTGGACGACACCACGCCCTTTGGCACCCAGTTGGACATCAATGCGGTGAATTACGAGGGATTGCGCCATTCCATTTACCCGAAGGAAGTGCCGGGCGACCCGCCGCGGGTGCGCATCGGCGGAAGCCTTTGCAAAAAGCCGTACATGGCCTCCCTGCTCAACATTTCGGCCATGAGCTTTGGTGCCTTGAGCGACCGTGCCGTGCTGGCGCTGAACACCGGTGCCCGCAAGGGTGGCTTTTACCACAACACAGGCGAGGGGGGCCTGAGCGACCACCACCTGAAGCCGGGCGGCGACCTGGTATGGCAGATCGGCACCGGATATTTCGGCTGCCGCGATGAGAACGGCAATTTCGATGCGGAGCTTTTCCGCACCAAGGTGGCCCAGCACCACCAAGTGCGCATGATCGAGCTGAAGCTTTCGCAAGGAGCCAAGCCCGGCCATGGCGGCGTGCTCCCCGCCATAAAGAACACGCCCGAGATCGCCCGCATCCGCCACATTGAGCCCCATACCACCGTGCTCTCACCCCCGGGGCACAGCGCATTCACCGATGCCGATGGGCTGCTGCGCTTCATCGGCCGACTGCGCGAACTGAGCGGCGGCCTTCCGGTGGGCTTCAAGCTCTGCATAGGCAGCACCGCCGAATTCACCGAGATCTGCGAGAAAATGGTGGATACGGGCATACGCCCGGACTTCATTACGGTGGACGGTGCCGAGGGGGGAACCGGGGCCGCACCGCTGGAGTTCGTGGACACCGTGGGCATGCCCATTGAGCCTGCGCTGATGTTCGTGCGGCGAACGCTGGAGCGCTTCGACCTGCACGGTGAAATAAAGATCATCGCAAGTGGCAAGGTGCTTACCTCGGCCAGCCTGATGAAAATGCTGGCGCTGGGCGCCGACCTGTGCAACAGTGCCCGCGGCTTCATGTTCGCGCTGGGTTGCATACAGGCCCTGCGATGCAATACCAACGACTGCCCCACGGGCATCACCACCCACCAAAGGCACCTCGTGCGCGGGCTGGTGGTGAGCGACAAATGCGAACGCGTGTTCAATTTCCACCGCAACACCCTTTTATCGCTCATGGAATTGTTGGCCGCTTGCGGACTGGACCATGTGGACGGCATCAGCATGAACCACTTCATGCGCGGCGATGAATTCGTGAAACTGGCCGACCGCTACTTCCCCGACAACTTGGACAAAGTGATGCACGCCTCACCGGGCGGAAGCCGATAGGCCTAACGGCCGAAACGGGCAACGTCCACCGTCGGATCGAGCGGCCGTTCATGGAACAGATGGTCGAGGAGGTGATCCGCGCACCATGGCGCCTGCATTACCCCGCGGGCACCCATGCCGTTGAACACGGCCTGCCGTTGGCCCGTGCGGCCCAATATGGGCGCCCTGTCCAATGCAGCGGGGCGCACGCCCGCCTCGCTGGCCAGAACCTGCACTGGTACGGTCAACATTTCCAGCAGCCGACCCAACAACCACTCCCGCGCTTGTGCCGTGGGTCCTTCCCACACATCGGTCCATTTGAAAGTGGACCCGGCCTTGAATAATCCTTCGCCCGCTGGCACTAATCCTGTACCCCCGTACACGATCCGTGTAAGCCGCAGGCCGGGTATGCGTACCGTGATCGTTTCACCTTTTACCAGGCTTAGGCCCTGCATGGCCGGGAATGGGCCTGTACAATGCACCAGCCAGCGGCCCCGCATGCCCATGACGGAAATGCCTGAGCCTTCTTCCCGGATGTGGCCGGCAGTAACAAGTGCTTCCGTGAACCGGCCTTCGGCCTCCAGCTCAGCGCGCTGGGCCTGCAGCGCCGCGGGCAGGTCCAACCACCCGGCGTTCGTTACGGTGCCGTGGCCAAACGGCGCACGGAATGGTCCTGCATCCACCTCCGGCTGTGGTGAGTGCGACAACCAAGGAGCCACTTCCTTACCGCCCATGGTGCGCCACAGGGCGGCTTCCTTCTCATGGCTGAAGATCTTCACCACGGGCGCTTCATGCCAATACTGCCGGCCCCGACGGGCATCCCAATTGCGGTAAAAGCTGTGCACCCGGGGCATGAGCTGGTCCGCGCGCCAACCTGACGTAAGCCTTCGCAACACCACCGGGTTAACCACGCCCCCGGCCGCCATGGTGGCATTGCCCGGCTGCTTGGTATCGAACACATGGGAGGATAGGCCCCGAAGGCGCGCCGCCTCAGCGAGCACCGCGCCTGCAATGCCGCGGCCAATGATCAGCAGGTCGTATTGCACGCCGTAAAGGTGCAACCGCTGGTGCCCGCTGCTACATCTTCACAAACTCCACCCGGCGGTTGCTCGCCTTGCCCTCCGGGGTGGTGTTCGGTGCGGCCGGCTCGGCCTCGCCCTTCCCGTCGTGGTCCATGCGGCTTGCCTCGATCTTGAACTCCGCGCTCAGAGCGGCCTTCACCGCGGCCGCTCGGCGCTTGCTCAGGGCCAGGTTGGCCGCATCGTCGCCGTCGCTGTCCGTATGGCCGATGATCTTCACCTTCACGGACGGGTTTTCCTGCAACACCGTGGCTATCTCCTTCAGCGTGCCATAGCTCTCGGGCTTTATTTGGTCCTTGCCGCTGTCGAACAGGATACCGCGCGTTACCAGTCGCCCTTCGGTGATCAGTTTGTTGCGCGTATCAGGGGCGCCCACTGCAACCCGCAAATTGGAGATTAATACAGGTTGCTCCTCGCAAATGAGGTGCTCGATCGCGAATTGGTAATCCACACCATCTGTAAAAGCCCTCGGCAGGTCCCATATCTTATCCTCGTTCAGGTATAACCGAAGGCGGTTTTTTTGGCGCTGGACGGAGATCCGGGAAATGGGCGGATGAAGATCCGTGCCCACGGCATTTTTCCAAGTGGAATTGCTGATGGTCTGATGGGAATTGGCATCCCACGTGGTAACGGCCACATAGGGCGTGCTTTCCGAACTGGCCCCTCGCGGGTTCAGCTACAGGCTCACCCGGCCGTTCATCTCCCATTCAAATGTCCGGCCTTCCTTGCTGTGGAAGATGAGATGCTGGTTGGCACAGCGGGAATCATCGGCCAGCACAATGACGTCGTATTCGAGCGTGAAATCGTTGGGCAGCGTGCCCACGAATTCGGGGTACACCCAGCCGTGGTCCATCAATTTCAGCCATTTGCCCTCAGCACCTTCCACGGTTACCACCTCGCCGGTGTTGTTGGTGTTCCAACGTGCCGGAAAATCACCCACTGCATCCTGGCTGAAATCCTCATGGGCGACCAACTTGTCGCCGGGCACAAAATCGAATTTGCCATAGGCCTTCAGTGTCGGCTTGGCGTTTTGGCCAGCTTTGGCCGGGCTCCCGGGCGATGTTACGGGTTCAGCCCCGCTCTCATCATCCCCAGCGGTTTTCTTATTGCCCTTTGCCTTGTTCCCCTTGGTGGCCTCCTTGGCGCCCTTGTCCACGCCTTCCTCCGTTTTGTCAAAGCCTTTATCGATGGTCCGGTCCACTTTGCGCTCCAAGCGTTCCTTGCCTTTCTGCTCCAATTTATCAAAGACATTGATCTGTGCGGGCGCCATTGCAATGCCCACCAAGCTGCCCAATGCCAAGGCCATGGCCCGTTGTAATTGAATGCTCATCACTACTGGTTTCGGGGTTTTTTATGCGTTCTAAAATAGCCCATTATCATTTTCACAATTCAACCAACAGGCCGCAAAAGCCCAGCGGCCAGGGTGTGGGTATGAAAGGATAAAAACCGTGCTTGTACTTTCCCTTGGGGACACACCCGGTTGCCGCCGCCCGACCGTGATGGGTCCACGATCCCATGCAGCTGCTCATGGATCATGGCCGGTGCCTAGCGCGCACCGCCTGATAGGCGCCGATCTTTACGCCGCCAGCAGCAGGTCCATTTGCTGCAGCAGGTCGTCCACGTCCAGCGGCTTTTGCAACAGGCCGTTGGCGCCCGCTCCTTGCACGGTTTCGCGCAGGTGTGGCAGCTCGTGCGCGGTGATCACCAGCACAGGTATCATGTTTCCCTTGGCGCGCAGGTCCTCCAGCAGCGAAAGGCCATCGCCATGCGGAAGCCCCAGGTCGATCAAAAGCAGATCTGCGGGCTCGTCCTGCAGCATTTGCCCCAGTTGGCGGCCATCGGGCAGGGTGGTTACCCGCCATTGCCGGTCCATGGCAGAAAAAGCGATCAGCCGGCGCATCAGCGCATCGTCCTCAATGATCATTACATGCGGCATGGTGGAACGCGGTTTGTACGTTCCTACGGGAGCCACCGGCAAGGGTTGCCCCAGGCCCCGCTCTCATGGCGGGAGGCCTGCAGCGACCCTGCCTTAAAGGTTGCCGGTAAAGAGCTTGACCAGGTCGTGCCCGTTCACCGCCAATATGAGGGTGAGCAGGAAGACCATGCCGAACATCTGCGCGTATTCCAGCACCTTTGGCGGCGCGGGTTTGCGGGCAATGGCCTCGTAAAGCAGGAATACCACGTGGCCACCGTCCAGCGCCGGTATGGGCAGGATGTTCAATACGGCCAAGGCCAAGGAAAGGAAGGCCGTCATCTCCCAGAAACGCTGCCACACCCACTGGGGGCCGTAGGCCTTGCTCATGGCGATCAGGCCGCCCATTTGCTTAACGCCGGCCTTGCTGCCCAACAGCTTGAAGGAGGCCACATTATCCTTCAAGCGCTGCCAGCCGAATTGGATGCCTGCCGGTATGCTGGCCCAGAAACCGAATTTCTCCGTTTCGAAAGTGAAGTATTCCGTCGGCGAGCGGGGCTGCAGGCCCACGATCCCGTTTTCGTCCACTTCCACCGGTACGTTCACCCTGTGTCCATCCCGCAGCAGGGTCACTTCCACCTGTTGGCCTTTCTTGCCCTTCACCTCCACCACAAAGTCCTGGAAATAGCGGGCCGGGTTGCCATTAACGGCAATGATGCGGTCGCCTTTGCGGAAACCGCCGCTTTTGGCCGCGTTATTCCCCGCCAGCACCGAATCCACATAGAATGGGAAACGCGGGCTGAACAACAATTTATCGTTACCCTCCAGGATCTGCTCCTGGATATTCGCGCTTAGCTCAATGGTTTTCCGCTGTGGGTTGCCTTCTTCATCCTCACGCTCCACGGTGATGTCCTTGGCCCCGTTGATCAGGATCGCCAACGAAACGTCGCCCAGGGTCTTGGGCGCTTTTCCGCCCACTTCCAGGATCTTGTCGCCGTCCTGGAAGCCTTCGCTTTTCATGAGCGCGCTGGGGGTAACGCCGAATTGCAGGTTCTGCACGGGCAGGTATTCGCGGCCCCACACGAACAGCACCATGGCGTAGATGGCGAAGGCCAACAGCACGTTGACCGTTACCCCGCCCACCATTACGATCAGGCGCTGCCATACCGGTTTGGCACGGAACTCCCAAGGCTCTGGTGGCCGCTTCATGCGCTCCTTCTGTTCTTGGTCCAGGCTTTCGTCCACCATGCCGGCGATCTTCACATAACCGCCAAAGGGCAAACAGCCGATCCCGTAAACGGTGTCGCCGATCTTTTTCTTCAACAGTGCATAGGGGGCGTCGAAGAAGAGGAAGAACTTCTCCACACGCATGCCGAAGATCTTGGCGGGCAGGAAATGGCCGAACTCGTGGAGGGCAACCAGTATGGACAGGCCCAACAGCAACTGGCCGGCGTAGATCAGGATTTCCATGTGGGCATGTTCAGGGCGGCCCGGGCCTCGGCACGCGTTGCAATGTCGGTGGCCTCCAGGTCGTCCAGCGAGGGTGAAGCAACAAAGTTCGCCCTTGCCAGGCAAATGGCCACCAATTCGCTCATTTCCATAAAACCGATGCGTTCGGCAAGAAAGGCCTCCACCGCCACTTCATTGGCGGCATTCAACACACAGGGCGCATTGCCGCCGCGTGTCATGGCCTCCAGCGCCAAGCGCAGGTTGGGGAAGGCCTCAAGGTCCGGCTGTTCAAAGGTCAATTGGCCGAACCGGCCAAAATCGAAGCGCGGCCACTCGGTGGGCAGCCGCTGCGGATAGGCCAAGGCATATTGAATGGGCAGCTTCATGCTGGGCAGGCCCATCTGCGCTTTCATGCTGCCATCGCGGAACTGAACCAGGCTATGGATGATGCTCTGTGCATGCACGATGATCTCCACCTGGTCGGGCCGTAGGCCGAACAGCCACTTGGCCTCGATGGCCTCCAGCCCCTTGTTCATCAGGCTGGCGCTGTCTATGGTCACCTTGGCGCCCATGCTCCAATTGGGGTGCTTCAGTGCCTGTGCCTTGGTGACCGTGGCCAGCGCCGCACGCTTCATACCCCGGAAAGGCCCCCCGCTGGCCGTGAGCGTGACCTTTTCGATCGGATTGTCCCATTCACCCGCCAAGCATTGGAAAATGGCCGAATGTTCACTGTCCACCGGGTAGATGTTCACTCCCGTGGCCCGAGCCTGCTTTGTCACCAGTTCGCCTGCCACCACCAAGGTTTCCTTGTTGGCCAAGGCAATGTTCTTGCCGGCGCCGATGGCCGCAAGCGTGGGCCGCAAACCGGCATAACCCACCATGGCCGTAAGCACCATGTCGATGCCCTCCATCTGCACGGCCTGCTCTATGGCCTCCGCTCCGGCGAATACTTTCACCCCCAACGGGAACAGGGCGTCGCGTACTTGGGCATGCAGGGCCTTCTCACCGATCACCACCGCATTGGGCCTGAACTCCATGGCCTGCCCGATCAGCAGGTCCGCGTTCTTTCCGGCCGTTAGCAGCTCCACCTGGAAGTACCCGGGTTGTTCGCGCACCACTTCCAGGGCCTGGGTGCCAATGGAACCGGTGCTGCCAAGAATGGCAAGGCGCCTGGGGGAAACTGATGTACGGGGCAAGGCGGAGGAATGAGCCTGCAAAGGTCGGGGTTATAGAGGAGACTGGAAAATACGCTGCCAAGGGGATCTGGGCCGTCCAAAGGGAATGCCCGCCCCGCTCCTGGTTAGGCAGCCGGTGCCGTCCGGCCCATGGATGCGGCGCTGCTCATGGGTCCCGTTTTGCCGCGGCCCGCTGCAACCGGTCGTTGATGGCCGCGCCCAATCCGGTTTCGGGGAAATGCTCCGCCAGGATCAGCTCCACGTTGCTGGCATCCAATCGGCGCAATGCAGCAAAAAGCCCGCGGGCGGCCACGGAAAGGTCTGCCCCGGGTGAAAGCACCTCATTCTGCTGGGCACCGTGGTCGGTGCAAAAGCTGATGACCCCGATGCGCTTGCCCGCATGTGATCGCATAAGGCCGGGCACGTCGCCAAGCAATACCGGCTTGCGGGGGGCATAGTGGCTCTCCAGCGTACCCGGGGCCGCAGGGAGCACGCGCTTTTGCGCCTGGCCCACCGCGCCGATCACCGCTTCCACCCCGGCCAGTGGTGTGCCCCCGGGCCGGTATAGCACCCAACCGCCTTGTTCCTGCTCCCAACCGATGATGGTGCTTTCCACACCCACGGTGCAGGGGCCGCCATCAAGGATGTACGGTACTTTTCCGCCGAGCTGGTCCGCTACATGCCGCGCAGTGGTGGGGCTAACGTAGCCGAAGGGATTGGCGCTGGGCGCAGCGAGGGGGAATGGCAGGCTGCGGAGCAACCGCAAGGCCATCGGGTGCGCCGGTGCACGAACGGCCACGGTTCCAAGCCCGCTGGTAACGAGGTCCGGAAGCACGGGGGCCTTTGGCAATACCAAGGTGAGCGGGCCTGGCCAGAAGCGGGCCATAAGCGCCTCGGCCTGCCGCCGCATAAGGGGGTCGGCCTGCGTGGTGAGCGCCACCTCGTGGGCTTGCGCCAAGCTGTGCACGTGCACGATCAGCGGATCGAAGGCCGGCCGCTCCTTGGCCTGAAAGATTTTCAGCACGGCCCCGGGATCGAATGCATTGGCCGCCAGCCCGTACACGGTTTCGGTGGGTATGGCCACGATCCCGCCTTGGCGCAACAAGAGCGCTGCCTGTTCGATGTCCGTACCAATGGGCATGGCGCAAAGATCGCAGCGATCGCCATGCCCCGCGGTTGAACGCGCTGTTCTTATCGGCCCAGTCCGGCCATATCGCCAAGCCTGCAAGCGGTGCCTGCCACCACGGCATAGGCGGAATGGGCAAGGGCCTTGGGCTTGTTGTGCCTGCGGAACCACCACACATCCTTGACGAACTGGGGGAAATTGTGCCCGTTCAACAGGTCGAACGCTATGGAGAGTGTGGGTTCAAGCGATTTTGCCGTGTGCCAAATGCCGAAGGGGATGAATAGTGTTTCGCCGGCGCCTACCGTGAAGGTGATGGGCGTGCTTTGTGCGTAAAGCGGGAACCTGGCCAGGTCGGGGTGCTCATGGTCGGGGATCAGCGATCGCCATGGGTCGTTGGGGTCCGGATAAAGGAACCGCTCCTGGCCGCGCGGCCATACGGTGAATTGCTTGCGGCCGTAGAGTTGGTTGATCCAAGCGCTGAGGTGGTAATAATCCAGGTGGATGTACGGAAATTTCCCGCCCGTGCCGCCGATGAACAATTCGATGGCATTTCCCCATTGCCCCTTGGCGAACCAGCGCCTCTCAAGCCAGTTCGGGCGCGCATAGTTCAGCCCCAAGGGCTGCAGCATGGGCATGAGTTCGGGCAGTTGGGTGGGCACATGGAATTTGCACGGATAGGGCACGGGACGTGATCGGTCCTTGCCCTCCACAAGGTCCAGGATCTCGTTCATGCTGTAATCCTGTCCGTCCACCACCGTGCGCCGCTCGCCATAGTGCGTGCGGAACCACTCGGGCGTGAAAGTGCCGTGGGCCTGCCACACCTTGCTCGCATCGGTGAACACCAAGGGGATGCCCGGAAGCCAATGCTCCCTGATGAATTGTTTGGGGCTCATCTTGGCGATCGAGACTCTTTTTACTTCCATTGGTGGTGGTTTTTCGGTTTGCCCGGCACCCGGTGATGGGGCCGCGTGGCCGCGGCGCAGGGGGTTGGTCCGGGTTGTTCAGTTGTGGCACGCAACACAGGGCGCGAATACGCTCCCAAAGCGGCCGATCAATGCAAATTTTCCGTAAGCGCCAATGCGCACAAGAGGCGACCCTGCGCCTCTGTGGCAACCTTCATCCGCAAAGCCCAAAACAAGGATGTTCTGCGCCATGTCGACGAGCATTTGATGCAAGCAAATATTATATCGGCCACTGGGCGGCCGTAGCGGCCCTTAAGCAATTTTTTGACCGTCGGGCTTGGTGGGGCACACGGTCAATCGGGGAACGTGAGGATGAACACGGTCCCCTCTCCCACTTTGCTCTCCACATCCATGTGCACGCTATGTGAGTTGAGGATGATGCGTGCACTGGTAAGGCCCAGCCCCATGCCTCCCGTTCGCCCCGAGTAAAATGCCTGGAACAGGTGCTGAATATTGGATTCGGGTATGCCCTTGCCGTTGTCCGCCACGCAAATGCGCACCTTGCCGTGGTGCATTGCGGCCTTCAGGGCCAAATGGCCCTTGCCCTCCTCCATGGCCTCCACCGCGTTAATGCACAGATTGGTGAGGGCCACGCCCAAGACGGAGGGATCGGCCATCACGGGTTTCACGCCCTCTTCCACATCCACTTCGGCCGTCATTTCCAGCAGGTCCAAGCGGTCCTGAACGGAGGCTACCGCCGCGTTCAACAGATCCTGCACGTTGCACAGCCGCTTTTCCAGTTCCTTGGGCCGCGAAGATTCCAGCAGGTCCGTGATGAGCTTGCTGATCCGGTGCATGTTGCGCTGCAGGATGTCCGTGTACGGCTTCATTTCCTCTTGTACTCCGGGGTCCATGTCGTCCAGCATCTGCTCCAGCGCCATATGCAGGTTGGTGAGGGGGTTGCGCACTTCATGCGCAATGGTGCGCGCAATGCCGCCCGTCAGGGACAGGCGGTCGCTTTCGGCCAACAGGGCCTGCGCCCTTCGGCTTTCCGAAATATCGGTGAGGGTAATCACAAACCCGTCGAGCAAACGCACCGCATGCACGCGAAGCCAAGCACCGGCCTGGGAGGTCAGGTCGCGCTCCAGGGCCTTTCCATTCTCCACCACATTGATCAACTCCTCGTTCATTGCTTCCTCCCAGGGGAAACTGCCGGCCAGGCTGCGGCCCACCATGGTTTCACCTTCCTTGGCGTACATGCGGTCGGTTTCGCGGTTGGCCAGAATGCAGTTGAAGTCGGTGATCCGGCCCAAGGAATCGCGCACGCTGCGGAAGGCCATTATGGCACTGGGCGAAGTGTCGAGCACGCGCTTCAGCGAGCGCTCGGCAAATTCACGCACGCGCACTTCCTTGTTCAGGTCGTCCATCTTGCGCAAGATCTCCATCTCCGCCTTTTCTGCCTGCGACAAGGCCCTGAACAGCCGCCAAAACAGCAATCCGGTGGCCACCATGGCCAATACGGCGAACAGCACAAGCATCAGGGGCGTGCCCGGCCTGAGGCTGCGTTCGGTGGTGAGGTAGCGGTTGCGGTCCGCGCGTAACGCCGTGGTCAGGTCCTGGTGCTCGGTGCGTATGCGCTCCATGATCTCCTGGGCGCGCAGCAATTGTTCCTTCTCCGGGCCCTGAAGCCCGATGGCCGAATAGCGCTCTGAGAGGAATTGTTCCTGGGTCCGGCGCAGCAATTGGCGCGACATTTCCTCAACGGGTACCAGGTCCACGCTCAAAGAGCCGATCTGGCGCAACGAATCCAGCTCGGCCATGCTCCGCTCCACCAAGGGCTGGCTGGTGCGGAAAGGCTGCAGGAACACGGTGTCGTGCGTGAGGGCATAACCCTGCATGCCGATCTGTGCATCCTTCAGGCCCGATACCATGTTCTCCAAGGCGCGCAGTACGGCATTGGTGCGCCGAACGCTTTGGTTGGCCACATTGTACCGCTCGAATGTGCTGAAGGTGGCCCATAGCAATAGGACCAGCACCACCAGGGTGATGGCATAAAGTGCGCGCAACAGGCGGCGCTCATGCCGTGTGCGGCGCACCGGGTCGCTCGTGCCCAAAATGCCCGGTTGCCGGGGGCCTGTGCGCTTTCGCATGCGGCGGCGTTGCCGGGCTAAACCTCGATCCCGAAGGATTTCAACTTGTTGTAAAGCGTTTTCCGGTCGATGTTGAGCATTTCGGCCGTGCGCGATTTGTTGAACCCGTTATGCTCGAGCGCCTTCAGGATGGCCTGCTTTTCGGCGCTGTGCGAAATGCTCTTCAACCCGTCGGCCGAGAGTGCGTCCATTACGCCCCCCAGCTCCTTGGCCACCGGCGGCGCCCCGCTGATCACCTCGGCGGGCAGCCCGCTCATTTGCACCATGGGGCCGTTGGTGAGCAGCACCGCGCGCTTCACCACGTTGCCCAATTCACGCAGGTTGCCTGGCCAGGAGTGCGCCTTCAGGCGGGCCTCAACCGGCTCTTCAAAACCTTCCACCGACCGGCCCAGTTGGGCATTGGCCTTCTGCAAAAAGTGTTTCGCGAAGATCATGATCTCCTCCGGCCTATCGCGCAGCGGAAGCAGGCCCAGGCTGAATTCATTGATCCGGTGCAGCAGGTCCTCGCGGAACTTGCCCTCGGCCACGGCCACCGGCAATTCCTCGTTGGTGGCCGCCAATACGCGCACGTCCACTGCAATGTCCTTTTCATCGCCCACGCGCTTGATCCGGCGTTCCTGCAGCACGCGCAGCAATTTCACTTGGTTCTCGTAGCTCAGGTTACCGATCTCATCCAGGAAGAGCGTGCCGCCATTGGCCTGCTCAAAGCTGCCGCGCTTATCGGCCAAGGCACCGGTGAAGGCGCCTTTCACGTGGCCGAACAACTCGCTGCCGGCAAGTTCCTTGGGCAGGGCGCCGCAATCCACGGCAACGAATACCCCATCGCTGCGCTTGCTCTGCCGGTGGATCTCGCGAGCCACGTATTCCTTGCCGGTCCCGGTATCACCAGTGATCAGTACGGTCATGTCCGTGGGTGCCACCAGGGCGATGTGGTTGGCCAACGCCGTGGCGTGGGCGCCCTTGCCCTGTATATACTCCGGGGCGCCACCGATGGCCTTTGCGCCTAGGCGCGATTTGGTCGTTTGGCGGGCGGGCGAACTTCCGCTTTCAAGCGCTTCGCCGATCCGCATCAGGATCTCGTCGGGGTAAAGCGGTTTGCCCACATAATCGTACGCGCCTTTGCGCATCAGCTCCACCGCGGTGCGCACATCGGAATAACCGGTGATGATGATCACCGCCGTATCCATGGACACTGATTTGATGTGCTGCAGCATTTCCAAGCTGTCCGTGTCGGGCAACCGATGGTCGCATAGCACCAGGTCATAGCGCGTCTTTTTCAGCAGTTCCTTGGCCGTGGATCCGCGCTGTGCGGAATCCACCTCATAGCCGTTCTTGGTGAGGAGGCGCGTAAGCAAGGCACAGATGTCGGCGTCGTCGTCCACGACGAGCAAGTTCGCTTTGGCCATTCGGTGGTGGTGTTTTCAGTTTTTCAAGCCCAGTGATCGCAGTCCGCCTAAGATACTGCCTTTGTCGAAGGGTTTGGAGATGAAAAGGTCAGCACCCTTGTCGGTGGCATGCCGTTTCTCGTTGTCCACGGCACTGATCGCGATCACCTGTGCCGTGGGTTGCTTTTCTCGTATCTCGGGTATCATGTGGTAGCCCAGGCCGTCCGGTAAATGAATGTCGAGGAAGATCGCTTGGTACGTCCCCGATTCCAGCTGTTCCCTGCCTTGCGCCATGGAATGGGCCATATCGCATACGAAACCTTCCCGGCGAAGCATGTTCTTCAACAAGAAGCAGATCTCAGTTTCATCGTCTATCAAGAGCACGTTCATTTCCGAAGGCTTTCATCCCGCCTTTCCGCCATTGGATCGAGGGCGCGGTTCATGGATTTCGCAAGAATACAGCACAAGGCCCACGGACATCGGTAAGGTTGACTTGAATGGAGGAGAGTGTGCTTGTTTCTGGAGGAGATGGCAATGGCCTTGCAAAATGCTTGCCCATGGGTAAAGCATTCGGCGAACGCCCATTTCATGGGAATTTCCTTCACGTTTGGGGAAGTTTTTCCACACCCTGTGTTCTGCTTTTCGTATTTCTCAAAGGAAACTGGCAGAGGGCATTCAATGTCCTGCCATGCTCGTGCCAATTACAGGTGAACCATCATTTGCTGAGTGTTACAGGATGCAAAAGTTCCCAGGCAGTGGCCGGCAGGCCATGTTAACTTTGCGGGTTGGCCAATTGTTGACGCCAAAGCTGTGTCCCCTCTCTGAAACATATCTGATTATCAGCTGGTTGAAACAATTGTTCCACGTGGAGCAAAAGAATGAGTGAAAAATATGACGTCATCGTGGTTGGTGGTGGCCATGCGGGCTGCGAGGCCGCAGCGGCAGCGGCCAACATGGGCAGCTCGGTACTGCTGGTGACCATGAACATGGGTGTAATTGCCCAAATGAGCTGCAATCCGGCCATGGGCGGGGTGGGCAAAGGCCAGATCGTGCGCGAGATCGATGCCTTAGGGGGGTATTCGGGGATCGTCAGCGACCTCAGTACCGTGCAATTCCGCATGCTGAACCGGAGCAAGGGGCCCGCCATGTGGAGCCCCCGCACGCAGAACGACCGCAACCTGTTCGCCCATACCTGGCGAACAGAATTGGAGAAAATTCCACGGGTCCATTTCCGGCAGGATACCGTGGTTGGATTGATAACTTCAAACGGTGCCGATGGCCACCCCAGGATTGAAGGGGTGCGCACCGGTACCGGACAATCCATTGCGGCGCGCTCGGTGGTGCTAACCAACGGCACCTTCCTTGGTGCCGTCATGCACATAGGCGACAAACAATTCGGAGGTGGGCGTTCTGGTGAAAAAGCGTCCCATGGCATCACCGAACAAATGTTGGACTGGGGCTTCACCTCAGGCCGAATGAAAACAGGAACACCTCCCAGGGTGGATGGCCGAAGCATAGACTACAGCCAATTGGTAGAGCAACCCGGGGATGAACAACCCGCCAAATTCAGCTTCTCACAGCGCACACGGCCTGTGGGCAAACAGCTTAGCTGCTGGATCACTTATACAAGCCCCGAGGTGCACGATGCATTGCGGGAGGGCTTTGATCGCAGCCCCATGTTCACCGGCCGCATCCAAGGTGTGGGGCCCCGTTACTGCCCCAGTATTGAGGATAAGATCAACCGCTTTGCGGAAAAGGACAGCCACCAGGTATTCGTTGAACCTGAAGGCTGGGACACGGTTGAAACCTACATCAATGGGTTCAGCACAAGCCTGCCCGAAGATGTTCAGATCAAGGCGCTGCGCAAAATGCCAGGCTTTGGGCAAGCCCGTATTTTCAGGCCCGGTTATGCGGTGGAGTACGATTACTTCCCGCCCACCCAACTCAAGCATTCGCTTGAAACCAAGCTTGTGGACGGCTTGTATTTCGCCGGTCAGATCAATGGCACCACCGGATACGAAGAGGCCGCTTGCCAGGGCCTGATGGCAGGAATGAATGCCCACCTAAAAGTGCACGAGCGCGAAGCTTTCACCTTGCGCAGGGACCAAGCTTACATTGGCGTGCTGATCGATGACCTGATCACAAAGGGCACGGAAGAACCCTATCGCATGTTCACCAGCCGTGCGGAGTATCGGATCTTGCTGCGGCAGGACAATGCGGACCTGCGCCTCACTCCCCTATCACACGCCGAGGGGTTGGCGGATGATGAACGGATGGAACGTACCGAAAAAAAGGCAGCGAATACCCAGGCGTTGATCCAGGCCTTACGCACCGAAAGCGTGGCCCCTGAGGTGGCAAATCCCGTGATCGTTCCACGTGGAACAGAGCCGATAAAGCAACGCGTAAAGCTGATGAGCCTGTTGTTAAGGCCCCAGTTGAGCTACGCCGACATAGAGCCATTGTCCACAACTATGGAGCATTTGGCACAGGGGTTTGGCAACCTGCGCACGGAGGCTGTTGAGCAGGCCGAAATAAAGGCGAAGTATGAGGGATACATTGAAAAGGAACGAAACCTGGCCGATCGGCTATTGCATCTTGAGGATGTTCCACTCCCTACGGATATGCCCTACCATCAATTAGGCTCCATTTCATTCGAGGCCAGGCAAAAGTTGGAGCAGGTGCGCCCGGCATCGCTGGGGCAAGCCTCACGCATCAGCGGCGTGTCACCGGCCGACATCAGCGTATTGATGGTTTACTTAGGCCGATAATACCCGATCGTTCCACGTGGAACAATGTCATGGAAACCATCCAGCAATGCCCAATATGCGGCTCAGAGGAACACCGGCTTGCCTTATCCGCTATCGATGAAACCGTGACTCGGGAGAGCTTTTCCATCCAAGCTTGCCGTGCCTGTGATTTCCACTTCACCTCCCCGCGGCCAGAGGAACGTGAGCTGGGAAAATTCTATGAGTCCAAGGAATACATTTCACATTCCGACCAAGGCACAACGTTCCGTGACCGGGTCTACCATGCACTGCGAAAGCTTACCGTAAAGCGCAAGCATCGGTTGCTGGCCAAAACCCATCCCCAAGGCCATGTGTTGGATGTCGGTTGTGGAACCGGCGATTTCCTGCTGCATTTGCAGGAAAATGGATACCAGTGTCAAGGGGTGGAACAGAGCCGCGCCGCCAACGAACTGGCCAAGGGAAAAGGGCTGCGCGTGCATGGGAAGTTAGCTGACCTGGAGGCTGTTCCTACCTTCAATGTCATCACGCTGTGGCATGTCCTCGAGCATTTACCGGATCCCGCAGGGGCCTTGGCCACAATGAGACAAATGCTGCTACCAGGTGGCCTGCTCATCCTTGCTGTACCCGACCGGGAAAGTTGGGATGCACAGCATTACGGCAGTAAATGGGCAGCTTGGGATGTACCGCGCCACCTGTCCCATTTTCGCCGGCACGATGTGCTGTCCGTGCTGAAAAGAACGGGGTTCATAAATATCCGGGTCCGCCGCATGTGGTTGGATGCTGCCTACGTTTCCATGCTCAGTGAGCAGTACAAAGGAGCAAGTTCCCTAAGATCATTCATCAAAGGGGCCGGCCTCGGATTCTGGTCAAATGCAGTCGCATGCTTCACAAAACGGCCCACATCCAGTTCATTATATTTAGCCAATATTCCTTAATCCTTTAATTAGGCGCGTTTTCAGCGATTTGGCGGTGTTTGGACCTCCAATGGGCCCCGACCTATCCCTCCACCCTGAAAATGCGCCAGTCGTTATAATTCTATATTCGATTGAACATCAAAGAATTACACGACCAGATTTAAAGAATCCAATCCTAAAATGCTTTGACAGGCGCCTTATGGCAGCGACATAAGCAGTCCACCCCTTTTCAACCGCCGTACCTTTGCATCCCCAATCCAAGTAACCATGAGCACCCTCACATCCACTTCACCTGTATCGGACATACTTCACCTTTGGAACATTGGCCGCGACAACTCGGGCGTATCCACCGGCAACCGATGGTTAAAGGGAGAGGGTGAGCGGCTGATCTCCTATTCCCCGGTAGATGGTGCGGAGATCGCGGCTGTACGTGGTGCATCGCGTGCAGAGTACGATCAAGCCGTGGAAACGGCACATCAGGCTTTTCTGGAGTGGCGTAAATGGCCCGCGCCCAAGCGTGGGGAGGTTGTACGCCAGTTCGGAGAGGCTCTGCGCGAGCACAAGGCCGAACTGGGCAAATTGGTTAGCTATGAGATGGGCAAGAGCTACCAGGAGGGGCTGGGAGAAGTGCAGGAGATGATCGATATCTGCGATTTTGCCGTAGGCCTCTCACGGCAATTGCATGGCCTTACCATGCACAGCGAAAGGCCTGAACACCGCATGTACGAGCAATGGCACCCCTACGGACCCGTGGGCGTCATAACCGCCTTCAATTTCCCGGTGGCGGTTTGGTCTTGGAATACGGCCTTGGCCTGGGTTTGCGGGGATGTTACCGTGTGGAAACCGAGTGAGAAGGTACCGTTGTGCAGCTTGGCCTGCCAGGCCATCATTGCCCAAGTGCTGCAGAATAACGAGGCGCCCGAGGGGGTGAGCATATTGGTGAACGGCGGCCGCGAGGTAGGTGAATGGCTTGCCGGGGACCGCAGAATACCCCTAGTGAGCGCTACCGGCAGCACCCGCATGGGACTGGCCGTGGGTACGGCCGTTGCCAAGCGCATGGGGCGCTCCCTGCTTGAGCTGGGTGGCAACAACGCCATTATTGTGAGCGAAAAGGCCGATCTGGACATTGCCATGCACGCATCCCTTTTCGGCGCCGTGGGCACCGCCGGGCAACGCTGCACCACCACCCGCAGGTTGATCATTCACGATTCCGTTTACGACAAGTTCACCCAAAAGCTGGCCAAGGCATATGGCCAATTGCGCATCGGTGACCCGCTGGACGAATCCAACCACGTGGGCCCTTTGATCGACAAGCATGCCGTGGAAATGTACCGGAACGCCCTGGAGGCCGCGGTGCAACAAGGGGGTACCATGCTGGTAAAGGGAGATGTGCTCAGCGGGGACCGGTATGCCAGCGGCTGCTACGTGCGCCCTGCCATTGTGGAGGCCAAGCCGGAAATGGACATCGTAAAGCAAGAAACATTCGCACCGATCTTGTACGTAATGCGATATAGCGGAGGGGTGGAAAATGCCATTGCCATGCAGAACGATGTGGCACAAGGTCTTTCCTCTTCCATCATGACCACCGATGTGCGCGAAATGGAACTTTTCCTGGGGGCAACGGGCAGCGACTGTGGCATCGCCAATGTGAACATTGGCACCAGTGGCGCGGAGATCGGGGGGGCGTTCGGCGGTGAGAAGGAGACCGGTGGCGGCCGTGAAAGCGGGTCTGACGCCTGGCGGGCCTATATGCGCCGACAGACCAACACCATCAATTACGGTACAACGGTGCCATTGGCACAAGGCATCAAATTCGATCTGTAGCCCAGCTTACCTTGGCGGCCCTTCGCATGGCCGGTAAGCACATCGTGACCATTTTGTTTTGGGCGGCCATGCTGTTCGGCTGCACACCACGGCCGCAACCGGATGTAAGGAAAGTGACCTTGGCCGAAGGTCCATGGCAAATGCAATTGGACCTGGACAGTACAGCGGGCCACCGGTCCTTGCCATTCAATTTCGATCTGCTCCGAAGCGGTAACGGTTACCGCATGGTGGTGCATAACCAGGAAGAATCCATTGCGGTTGATTCCATTGTGGTCGAGCACGATAGCATCTACATCCAGATGCCGTTCTTCGATTCCGCCTTCCACGGACACATCGCAACGGACAGCCTGTTCACCGGGATCTGGATCAACCGCTACAAGGGACCCGATTACACGATCCCGTTCGTTGCACGGGCCGGTACATTCCCAAGGTTCCCCAGTGGCCAAGGCCCTCCCAACACCTTGATCACAGGGGATTGGGAAACCTATTTCATATCTGGATCAGACCGGGAACCCGCCATTGGGATCTTCACCTCGGAGCATGGCCGGGTGAAGGGCACTTTCGCCACCGAAACAGGTGACCTGCGCTTTTTGGAAGGCATGCACACGGGCGATTCCCTGTACCTATCTTCCTTCAACGGATCCCAAGCCTACCTTTTCAGGGCCAAGGTTTCGTCCGATAGCATGGTGGGCGAATTCTTCAGCGGCTATCGCTGGAGGCAAGGATGGTCCGCCACAAGAAATCCCGGTTTCGCACTTTCCGATGATGAGGAATTGACGCATTTGAACAATTCACATCCGCTTGATTTTTCCTTCCCCGACTTCAATGGAAGGTTGCTCTCCTATTCCGATCCCCGGTTCCGGGGCAAGGTGGTGGCCTTGGAGATCATGGGCACATGGTGCCCCAATTGCCTGGACCAAGCGCGCATGATGAAGGAATTCCACCAGGCCTACCATGCGCAAGGCCTGGAGACCGTGGCCATGGCCTTTGAGCACGAAACGGACCCGGCACTGGCCATGAAAGCCCTGCGCAACTTCAGCAGCCGCTTGGAACTGCCCTACCCGGTACTTTATGCGGGCAACAAGGCGCGCGAGAATGTGGCCGCTCAACTGCCCTTCCTGCGGCAGTTGAATGCCTACCCCACCACATTGCTCATCGGGCGCAATGGGCAAGTGAGGCATGTTTACACCGGCATCTATGGTCCGGGTACAGGTGAACGGTACCATCGGTTCCGTTCACGCATGGAGCGCGCTATCCAGCAGCTATTGGCAGAGCCACAGCCCTTACCTACCACCGGGTACCAGTAGATCGGGCAGCGGGGGAACCTCCTGCTGGCCCAAGGCCCATGCAACGTGGAACACCAACAGGGCCCGCTGCCGAAGCAGGCCGAAATGGATCTTGTCCACCTCATCGTAGGGTCCATGATAGTCCTCATGGGTGCCGTTGAAAAAGAAGGCCACCGGTATGCCGTGCTTCGCGAAGTTGTAATGGTCGCTGCGGTAATAGAACCGGTTGGGGTCATTATCCGCATCATAGCGGTAATCCAGCTCCAGCTTGGTGTACAGCGCGTTTTGCTCCTCCACCAAGGCGCCAAGCTGGCTGCTGATCCTGTTGCTGCCGATCACGTACACATAGGGCACTGTATCGTTGTACAATTCATCCACGCGGCCGATCATATCAATGTTCAGGTTGGCGATCGTGCTATCCAGTGGAAATACGGGATGGTCGGTGTACCACCGCGACCCGAATAGGCCTTTTTCCTCGCCGCTCACCGCCATGAAAAGCATGCTGCGCCTGGGTCCGTGGCCTTCTTCCCGGGCCTTCGCGAAGGCCCTTGCCATGGCCAACACGGCCACTGTGCCAGAGCCGTCGTCATCCGCCCCATTGTACACCTCGCCATCCTTTATGCCCACATGGTCATAGTGCGCTGTTACCACCACCACTTGCCCTTTCAGGTCACTGCCTTCCACAAAACCCAATACGTTCTCCCCGGTCAATTGCTCGCTGATATTGCTGTACGTGAATTCCAGTGGTACGCGAAGCATGACCCGTTGTTTAGCCGCCTTTTTCAGCGCTTTTCTGGTTGGTAGGCCTGCCACGGAGACCAACCGGCCTGCAAAAGCAGGGCTTACCAAGATCATTTGCAGGCCGCCCGTGCGCTTGTTCACCTCATCCGGCGTACCCAAATGCATGCGCCCTTCCTGCACCAGGGCAGCTCCTTCGTGCACAATGTGATTGAAGCTATCATGCACCAGCAGCAGCATGCTCGCACCGGTACCGCTCACCACCTGGCCCAGCTTGTTGATCTCCTCGGTACGGGTGGGCAGCCCTTTCTGTGGCCAATAAAGCACCACACTGCTGCTGCCACCCAATTTGGTACCGCCCAGGGTCAGATCGGTCAACAGCATGACCTGTTCCGTTGCAAGGTCATCCTGGAACCGGTCCGCGAAATAGAAATAGTCCTTTCCGAATGTGGCGGCATGGCCATTCACGGCCATGCGTAAGCCACCCGGCCTGGTCAACACCACCGGGAATTGCTGCCGGTAGCCGTCCTCCATCAGCCCACTGGCGAATTGCTTGGGCACCGGCGGTATCCCTGCTGCCTTCAGTTGGCCGATCAAATAGGCGGCGGCCAATTTTTCGCCCCGGCTGCCCACCTCACGCCCCTCGTAACGGTCGCTGGCCAAGGTGTCCAGGTCCTGTTGCAATCCTTCCATGGTGATCCATGCGGCATAGCGCAGGGCCACGCTGTCCACCTGTGCTTGGGCCTGCAGCACGGCCCATAAGGCCAGCCAGGCCATCCCTGCACGGATCCAATCCCGCATCTACGCTTAACCCTCAATTTGTTCCACCCGCCGCTGGTGCCTGCCACCCTCGAAGGCAGTGGCGATGAACGTATCCGCTATGGCCAAGGCCAATTCATTGGCAATGAACCGTGCGGGCAGGGCGAGCACATTGGCGTTGTTGTGCTGGCGCCCGAGCTTGCCCACTTCCACATTCCAGGCCAGTACAGACCTGATGCCCGCGTGCTTATTGGCCGTGATGTTCACCCCGTTGCCGCTGCCGCATACCACTATGCCCAGCTCAACCTGGCCCGTGGCCACGGCATCTGCCACGGCATGGGCAAAGCCTGGATAATCCACGCTTTGCTCGCTAGGGGCACCTTTATCCTCCACGGCATGGCCCGCATTTCGCAAGTGCTGCACCAACGCATTCTTCATGCCGAAGCCCGCATGATCGCTACCGATGGCAATACGCATGACCCAAAGGTAACCGCGCAACGCAGGATCCAACATCGGCCCTGTGCATAACTGAGTTATCCCGTGAATAACTATCCAATACTTTTTGGTCGCCGATCCAGTCATGTGCTGCATATACACGCAGCCCGGAAAAGCAAGGAAAGGGATCCAAAAGTTTCCCACGGCGATCCCACGATCGGCAGCCCGTGGCGGTATACCCGATCCATCAACAAACCGCACAACACCCAACTGTGCACGATCGTTCACCGAAGCCCCGGAAAAGGCTTCGAATGCACCACAGGCAAGGAATACGGACCGGTGATCGATCGTTCATCCGGTGTGCAATACTTTTGAGATGTTGGACATGAGCAGCAGGTACCCCACCGGTCGTCAACACGATCAACACCCCATATTACATCATCATCTTCTTTTAAAAAAGATATTGATGATAATGCTGTGTGCATTGTGCATGGATGGAATGGTCCGGGCACAAGGCACATTCAAGCAATACCTTTATCCCGATGGAAGGGTCAGCAGCGAGGGGTGGTTGGTTGAGGGGAGGCCCGATGGCCGCTGGAAAACCTATTACCCCAACGGGCACCTCAAAAGCGAGGGTGATCGGGAACGCTTCGAGCTGGCGGGTACTTGGTACTTTTACGACGAACAAGGCCACCTATCCGGCACCATTGAGTATGCCGCCGGGAAGAAGAACGGTGTTCAGCGCAAGTTCACCCCGGACAGCAGCCTGGTGAGCGAGGAGCACTTTGTGGATGACCGGCGGGAAGGGAACAGCATCACCTATTGGCCGGATGGTACCGTGCACCAGCTGATACCTTTCCACAACGGCCTGGAAGAGGGCCGTGCGGTGGAATATGCCGAGGATGGGAGGCCCATTACCCTTACCGAGTGGCGCAGTGGTGTGCTGCAAGGTCGGCGGTCCATCAATGCGTATGACAAGCAGGGGCTGCGGCAGGGGCCGTGGCAAGGCTATTGGCCCGGCGGTAACCTGAAATGGGAGGGCCGTTACGTGGACGACAAGAGACAAGGACTTTTCAAGGAATATGATCGTCAGGGCAACCTGCTCGACCTGGTGAAATACGACCAGGACCAGATTTTACCGGATGCCGAGGAAGCGATGTTGCTAAGCATCCGCAATACGTACCACCCCGGGGGCAAAGTGGCCAGCATAGGCAGTTACACACGGGATGGCCGCAAGGAAGGGCTATTCCGGACGTTCGATCAACAGGGCAGGCCGGAGAGCGCCTCCATTTATCGCAATGATGCACTGATCGGCAGGGGAGAGGTGAGCGAGGCGGGTGCCATGAACGGCCCATGGACGGAGTATTACCAATCCGGGGAGAAACGTGCCGAGGGCGAATATGCCAACGGCAGGAAGGAAGGTGCCTGGACATTCTTTCACCGTTCGGGAACCGTGGAACAAACCGGGAATTACCGGGATGGCCTGCCGCAAGGCCTATGGAAATGGTATTACGAAAGCGGTGAGCTGCACCGCGAAGAAAACTACCGCCGCGGCCGGGAGGAAGGGTCTTCTGTGGAAAAGGACAAGGACGGCAGTGTGATTGTGCAAGGCGAGTACATCGATGGCCTGAAAGATGGCACTTGGTTGTACAAAGTGGGGGACCACACGGACAAGGGTGCGTACAAGGACGGTTTGCGCGATGGTGTATGGAATAGTTTCCACGATAATGGGAAACGATACTTTACCGGTGCATTCGTGGGCGGGGAACGCAACGGGAAACACAAGTGGTTTTGGCCGAACGGAAGATTGAAGCTGGAGGGGAAATACACGGCGGGGCTGGAACAGGGTGATTTCAACTATTTCGATGAGGATGGAAGGTTATTGCTCACGATCCGCTATAAGGATGGGGGAGAAATCAAACTGGACAACGAAAAACTTCCGCCGCCGTACCAACCGTTGGGTTCGTTGCCATGAGTAGCCAACAAGCTGAACATACAGGGCCGGAGATCATTTCCCAGGATGGATCGCACAGCGATGCGCTGATGCTTTCCGCCCAGGAACGGTTGCAGTTGTACGATCACCTGTTCAGTGGTGATCTATTCGGCCTGTACCGGGCCAGCCTTACCGGCCGCATGCTCAGTTGCAACATGGCGCTGGCGCGCCTGCTGGGCTATTCCAGCTGGGCTGAATTGGCCGATATACCGTTGGAGCGCCACTATTTCGACGTGGTGGAACGCCAACAGTTCATCGATGATCTACAGGAAAAAAAGATCCTGAACAATTATGAGGTGTTGTTGAAACACCGCAGCGGCCGCGCCGTGCATGTACTGGAGAATGTGGTGCTGCGGGAGGAACCGGGCCGTGCCTCAGTGATCGAGGGCGTGGTGATCGATATTACCGCCCTGCGCCAATCGGAATTGGAACAAAGGGTTCTGGCCAACAACTACCGGCAATTGACCGAACGCGTACGCGATGGCATGATCGTGCTGCAGGCGGGGCGCATTGTTTACGCCAATCCTGCCGCCGAGGCCATGGCGGGCAGCGACAATCTGGTGGGCACCCAAATTGAACAGTTCATCGGCCCGGAGGGTGCGGCCACCTTGGCCGCGATGTTGGAGGAGACCACCCGATCAGGCAGTTCCACCGGGGGCCGGATCGAGTTTGGCCATCAGTCCGGGGGGCGCAGGCCCTTGGTGATACATGGCACCACCACCTGGCACATGAATGCGGCCGCGGTGCAACTAACGCTTCAGGATGTGGAACTGGAGCGCAGCCTGATCCAAGAACGGTTGCGCGACAGCATGGCGGAGGAAATGAGCGCTTCGCTAAGGCAGGAGATTGAGCAGCACCGGCATACCCAGGAGGCGCTGGAACAGAGCCGGCGCTTGGCGAAAAGCCTGATCGATAGTTCGCTGGACATGATCGTGGCCGTGGACCATAAGGGCCAGATCACGGAATTCAACCCGGCCGCCACCATAAAATTCGGCTACGAGGCCGAGCAGGTGCTGGGCCAAGGCTCGCGCATGCTGTACGCCGATGAAGGGGAATTCAAAAGGGTGCAACAGGAAATGGACCGCTACGGCGCCTATGCCGGCGAAGTGCGCAACCGCACTGCGGAGGGGCGGATATTCACCAGTTTTCTCGCGGCATCCCGCGTGGTGAACGAAGAGGGTGTGCTGATGGGCAGCATGGGCGTAAGCCGCGATGTAACACAGGCAAAGCGCGATCGGGAGGCGCTGCGCGAAAGCGAGGAGCGCTACCGCGACCTGGTGGACAATGCCAACGACATGATCCACAGCGTGGATGCCGAGGGCAAATTCCTGTTCACCAACAATGCCTGGAGAAAAACCCTGGGTTACACCGACGAGCAGCTCAAGGAACTCACCCTTTTCGACCTGATCGTTCCCGAGGAGGACCGGGAGGCCTCGCGGCATTGGTTTGCCAGCGATGGGGAGGCCTCCGGCGCAAAGGCCTGGACCACCATTTACAGGGCAGCTGATGGGCGCGAGCTGCACATCGAAGGCACATCGAGCGTAAGCAAGGTGGACGGCAAGATCGTGATCGCCCGAACCATTTTCAGGGATGTGACCGAGAGCCGGGCCGCGGCTGAAAAACTCCAGCGCCACAACGCCAAGGAAAAAGCGCTGTTCGAAAGCAGCGACCACATGTTCTGGACCGTGGACCGCCGCATTGCGCTCACCAGCTTCAACAAGGGTTATCACGACATGATCGTGCGCTTGCATGGCAAAGCGCCGAAACTGCAGCCCGATCCCGGCGAGGAGAAGGAATACTTCGCCCCCATGGAATATCACGACTTTTGGAAATCGAAGTATGCATCGGCCTTTGCGGGGAAAAAGGTGCATTTCGAGACCGACCGCACCGACATGCAGGGCAAACAGGTGTGCAACGAGATCTTCCTGAGCCCGGTATTCAACGCGAAGGGGGAGGTGGAAGAGGTGTTCGGCGTGGGCATAGAGGTAACCCAGCAACGCCAGGCCGAAGCCACCGTGCGCGAGCAAGCGGCCAAGCTTGAGGCCATTTTCCAGAGCAGTGCCGATGTAATGATCTGGAGCGTAGACCGTGAATTCCAGCTTACGGCATGCAACCAATGCTTTGTGCAGAACACGGAATCGCTGACCGGGCACAGGCCACGCCCCGGCGACAATGTGCGCCAGGTATACAAGGGCCTGGTGGGCCACGAGTTGGACGCGGAATGGGTGAAGCTCTATACCGACTGTTTTGCGGGCAAACAGATGCAGCGGGAGGCGCGGATCAGCCTGAACGACGGCACCGAGGCATGGCTGGAATTATTCATGAGCCCGATCCGTACGGACCAGGGCATACATGAAATAAGCTGCCTTGCGCACGACATCACCCAAAAGAAAAGGACCGAGCAGGCCATGATGGAGAACCTGCGGGAGAAAGAGGTGCTGTTGAAGGAAGTGCACCACCGCGTGAAGAACAACCTGCAGATCATCAGCAGCATTTTCAGCCTGCAAAAAGGCCATGTGGACGGCGATGAACGCTCCATGGAGCTGCTGCGCGAAAGCCAGGACCGGATCCGCAGCATGGCCTTCATTCACGAAAGCCTGTACCAGAACAAGAATTTCACCGAGGTGGACCTCGCGGCCTACATACAGGAGCTATGCAGCAACCTGGTGATGAGCTATGCGGTGGACGATAACATCCGGATCGAGCCCGAGTTGCAACCGCTGATGCTCGGCCTGGATAAGGCAATACCCTGTGGCCTGGTGCTCAATGAACTGATCAGCAACGTATTCAAGCACGCATTCACCGTTGGTGTGAAAGGTGAGCTACGCATCGTGCTCACCGGGGACGATAACCGGATAAAGATCGTGTTGGAGGACAATGGGCGCGGCTTCCCGCCGGGCTACGATCCGGACCGCGACCGCGGCCTGGGCACCGAGCTGGTGGAAGTGCTGATGGACCAATTGGAGGGCGAGCTCCACCGTTCAGTCCCGAAAAACGGACAAGGCACCTCGTATTGCATTACTTTTGATCGTTCGTGAGCAAAGGAACCATGGCACAAACAAATGTACTGGTGGTCGAGGACGAAAGCATCGTCAGCAAGGACATCCAGCAGAGCTTGAAAAAGCTTGGCTACCATGTGGTGGGCGCTGCGGCCACGGGTGAAAAGGCCGTGGAATTGGCCTTGGAGCACAAGCCGGACATCATTCTGATGGACATTATGCTGAAAGGGGAGATGAACGGCATAGAGGCGGCCACCCGCATCCGTGCAGAGGCCAACATTCCGGTGATCTTCCTCACGGCGTACGCCGATGAAAGCACCCTTGCCAAGGCCAAGGTCACACAGCCGTACGGCTACATCATCAAGCCGTTCAAGGAGATCGACATACATACCACCATTGAAATGGCCTTGTACAAGCACAAGAAGGAGGCCGAGGTGTTGAAGGAGCGCGACCTGCTGTTCAACCTGGTGGAAGGGCAAGGGGCCGGAAAGGATATCCTGTTCGTGAAGAGCAACAGCCGCATGGTGAAATTGCGCACCAGCGACATTTATTACGTGGAGGCGCTGAAGGATTACGTGGTGATCAATACGCTGAATACGCGTTACACCATACACAGCACCATGAAGGACATTGAGGCCAAATTGCCCGAAAGCGAATTCATGCGCGTGCACCGTTCATTCATTGTGCGGATCGATAAGATCACCGCCATTGAGCAGAACAACCTGATCCTGGAGAACGACAAGAAGATCATTCCCGTGGGCGGTAGCTACAAGGACGAATTGGCCAAGCGGCTGAACCTCGTGTAGGCTTATCAAAAGCGGCCGCCACGGCCGCGCGGCCTACCTTTTCCGTTTTTGCTTTCCGTACTTCTTGCCTTTGACCTTGGCCTTGCCCTTGGTGCCGGACAGCGCGGGCCTTGTTTCGTCCCAAATGGCGCGTTTGGCCGGATCATTGGCCATGGGGGCGCCCTGTTGTTCCGCCAGGGAGAAATCCACCGTTCGCTTTTCCATGTCCACCCCGCGTACCGTTACTTGAAACTCATCGCCCAAACGGAACCGGCGGCCCGTGCGCTGGCCGATCACGGCGTATTTCTCCTGGTCGAAGCGGAAATGGTCGCCGGGCAGGTCCTGCAGGGCGATCATGCCTTCGCAATGGTTTTCCACCAGTTCAATGTAAATGCCCCAATTGGTGAGGCCGCTTACAATGCCATCGAAGGTTTGGCCCAGGCGCGCCAGCATGTATTCGGCCTGCTTGTAGCGCACACTGGCCCGCTCTGCGTCCGCTGCCCGCTTTTCCATTTGGGAGCTGTGCACGGCGCTTACTTCCAATGCCTCCTTGTTCAGCGGCCGGCCCTTGGCCAAATAATGCGCCATGGCGCGGTGCACCATCAGGTCCGGGTAGCGCCTGATCGGGCTGGTGAAATGGGTGTAATACTCGAACGCCAGGCCGTAATGGCCGATGTTGTCGGTACTGTATACCGCCTTGGCCATGGTGCGGATGATCACTTGTTTCAATAGGCCTTCCTCCTCCTTGCCCTTCACCTCGCGCAACAGTTTGTTTATGGCATGCGGAAGCTGCTCGGGGCGCCCATCGGTTTTCAGGTGGTGGCCGAAGCTTTTGGCCAGGGTGCGCAATTGTTCCACCTTGTCCGGGTCGGGCTGGTCGTGTATGCGGTATACAAAGGGCAATGCGCCGCCTTTTCGCTTGCTCACCCACGTGGCCACGCGCTTATTGGCCAGCAACATGAACTCCTCGATCAACCAGTTGGCCGGGCCCATCATCTTCTCGTACACCCCAATGGGGTACCCTTTGCTATCGAGGATGAACTTCACCTCGTTTCCACCTATCTCCAGTGCGCCCTTTGCGATCCGGTCCTTGCGCAGCGCACCGGCCAACCGGTTCAGCGTAAGCACCTCGCTCTTGTAAGGTCCATTTTCCCCTTCAATGATCGCTTGGGCCTCTTGGTATGAGAACCGGTGGGCGGTGCGGATCACGGTGCGCCCGAACCATTCATGCTTGATGCGTGCCTGCTCATCCAATTCGAAGATGGCGCTGAAGCTGAGCTTGTCCTCGTTGGGATTGAGTGAACAGAGGTTGTTGCTCAGGCGCTCGGGCAGCATGGGCACGGTGCGGTCCACCAGGTACACGCTGGTGGCGCGGGCCGCCGCTTCCTTGTCCACAATGCTGCCCGGCTGCACGTAATGGCTTACATCGGCGATGTGGATGCCCACCTCCCAGTGGCCGTTATCCAGTTTGCGCACGCTTAGGGCGTCATCCAGGTCCTTGGCATCGGCGGGGTCTATGGTAAGGGTGGTCACCTTGCGCATATCGCGCCGGCTGGCCGCTTCGGCCTTGGAAAGGCCATCGGGTATTTGCGCCGCGGCCTTGTTCACTTCCTCGGGAAATTCCGCGGGCAGCCCGAACTCGGCAAGTATGGCGTGCATTTCCACTTCATGCTCGCCGGCCTTGCCCAAAACCTTGGTCACCTTGCCGCGGATGGGGTCGGAGGGGTGTTCCCAGGGCAACATGTCCACGACCACCTTTTCACCGGCCTTGCCACCGCCCAGGTCATTTGTGGCCACAACGATGGGCCTGTTCATCTTGGGGTCATCGGCCTTCAATTCCCACTTGGGCCCGCGTTGCAGCAAAGTACCCACGAAGTTGGTGCGCCTGCGGCTGAGCACTTTGATCACCTTGCCCTCGGGCCTGCCCCGATGGCCTTGCACCCGCACCAATACCGTATCGCCGTGCAGGGCGGTGCCCTCGGCATGCGCGGGTATGTACACGTCATCCCCCCCTTCGGACAGGCGGGCATAGCCGGCCCCGCTAGCGATCAGCTCCAGCACGGCCTCCTTGCCCGGTTGGTCGCGTTTTGCCCGTTTGCTGGCCGTGGGGCGGGCAAGCGCATACCTGCCACGTTTCACGGTGTCCACTTTTTCCTTGGCCATCAATTTGGCCAAAGCGTCCTGCAGGGTTCCGCGCTCGCGCTTGTCCAGCCCGAGTTTCAGCATCAGCTGCTGGGCCGTGATACCGGTGCTACCGGCATCGTCGATCAGCTCCAGCAATGCTTTCGGGTCCAGGTCCCGGGGTGTGTCCAAGCGTTTCTTTTTGCTCATGGGGGCGAAGTTGTAAAGAATTGGGCGGCCACGGCATGGGGCGGCGGTGCGCAGGGATGGTATTTTCGCTCAGCCCGATCGTTGATAACTGGCGGGCGTTCATTACATTTGCAGCCCTTTTGTGGGGGCATTCCCCCATACGCCATGGTTCACGATCAACAGGATAGTGCGAAGATCTTTGGTGGCACGGCCACCCACGACCTGGCGGAACGCATTGCGCATGAGGGCGGGCAGAAGCTGGGCCAGGTTACCGTGAGCCGTTTCAGCGATGGTGAGTTTCAACCAAGTTTCGAGGAAACGGTCCGTGGCAACGTTGTGTTCATTATCCAAAGCACCATGCCCCCCAGCGACAACCTTTTCGAGTTGTTGTTGATGGTGGATGCCGCCAAAAGGGCCAGTGCGCGGCGGATCGTGGCCGTGATGCCCTATTTCGGCTTCGCCCGCCAGGACCGCAAGGACAAGCCCCGCGTAAGTATCGGCGCCAAACTGGTGGCCAACATGCTCACCGCCGCCGGCGTGGACAGGATCATGACCATGGACCTGCATGCGGACCAGATCCAGGGCTTTTTCGAAGTACCGGTGGACCACCTGTTCGCCAGCAGCATTTTCCTTCCCTACATACAGCAACTCCGATTGCCCGAGCTGGTGATCGCCGCGCCAGACACGGGCGGCACCAAGCGGGCCAGCGCGTACGCGAAGCATTTGGGCGTTGACATGGCCATTTGCTACAAGCAGCGCAAGGTGGCCAACAAGGTGGAGAGCATGACCGTGATCGGCGATGTGCTGGGCAAGAACGTGGTGCTGCTCGATGACATGGTGGACACGGCGGGCACACTTACCAAGGCCGCGGCCATGATGATGGAGCAGGGCGCTGCCAGCGTGCGCGCCATGTGCACCCATGCCGTGCTCAGCGGTGGCGCCAGCGAGCGCATACAGCAAAGCAAGCTGCAGGAGTTGATCGTTACCGATACCATCCCCGTTGACGCGGCCAAACTACAGGCCGCGCCCAAGATCAAACAGCTGTCCGTGGCGCAGCTCTTTGCCGACGTGATCCAACGCGTACGGCACCATGAAAGCATCAGCAGCCACTTCATCATTGCATAACATTCCGAGGAAAATGAAGAACGTCGAACTCAACGGCACCAAGCGCGTGGCAAACGGCACCAGCGGTGCAAAGGGCGTGCGCCGCAACAAGCAAGTACCGTGCGTACTGTACGGCGGCACTGAAACGCTGCATTTCAGCGTGGACGAGGCCGCCCTGGACCAGATCGTACACTCACCCGATGCGCACCGCGTGGAGCTCCACATCGACGGCGAGAAGCACGTGGCCATCCTGCAGGCCAAGCAATTCCAACCGGTTACCGACCGCGTGATCCATGCCGACTTCCTGCTCGCCGAGCCGGGCAAGGCCACCCGCATGAAGCTCACCGTGCGCCTGAAGGGCCAGAGCGCAGGTGTGCGCAAGGGCGGAAAGCTGAGCCATACCATGCGCCGCTTGCGCGTGAAGGGTGAACTCGATGCGTTGCCGAATGTGATCGAACTCGATGTTGCCGGCCTCGATGTAGGGGAGACCATCCGGGTGAAGGACATCCAGCTGCCGGGCATCACCTTGCTCGAAAAGCCGAACGATGTGGTGGTGGCCATCAAGGCGCCCAAGAAGGCGGCCGAGGCTGCTGCACCTGCTGCCGGGGCCGACAAGAAGGCCGAGCCCGCCAAGAAATAGCCCACACGGCCCGCGCCCATTGGGCCGCTGGACAAGTAACGACCCCGCCCAGGCGGGGTCGTTACTTTGTGGCCTGAAAGCCGATGCAAGCAGTATGAGCCGATGAAGTACCTGATCGCGGGCCTGGGCAATCCCGGGCCGGAATACGCCGCCACACGGCATAACATCGGCTTTCGGGCAGTAGAGGCCCTGGCACATCTGTTCGAGGCCAGGTTCGCGCCAGGCCGCTATGCCGAAACAAGCCAATTCAGGCACAAGGGCCGCACATTCGTGCTGATCAAGCCACAAACGTTCATGAACCTCAGCGGCAAGGCCGTGCGCTATTGGATGGAGCAGGAGGACATACCGGCGCAACGGTTGCTGGTGGTGGTGGACGATCTGGCCCTTCCGTTCGGCAAATTGCGCCTGCGCGCCTCGGGCAGCGATGGCAACCACAACGGCCTCACCAGCATAATTGAAGTATTGGGCACGCCGGAATTCCCACGGCTGCGGGCCGGCATCGGAAACCAGTTCGCCAGGGGCCGGCAGGTACAATTCGTGCTGGGCCAATGGACCGCCGAGGAGGATGAAAAGTTGCCGGCCATGCTGGACCGCATCGGCAAGGCGGTGCTGCAATTCGGGCTGCTGGGCATTGAGCACGCCATGGCGAACGTGAATCGCAATTAATGCGCCCACATATTGGCGGGCGGCCCACTAACTTCACCCGCACAAGCCAACCACCAAAACAGCAGGAACATGGTATCGAAAAAAGTGGAAGAAGCCTTGAATGGCCAAGTGGAAAAAGAAGCGATGAGCAGCCAGGTCTACATGGCCATGGCCTCATGGGCCGAGGTGCAGGGGCTGGAAGGCGTGGCCAATTTCCTGTACCGCCACAGCGATGAGGAGCGTGCCCATATGCTAAAGCTCATGCATTACATCAATGAGCGCGGCGGGCATGCCGTGGTGCCTGCCTTGGCCAAGCCGCCCAAGCAAATGGACGGCATCCTGGATGTATTCAAGGGCATTCTGGAGCAAGAGGTGGAAGTGACCCGCCAGATCAACAACATAGTGGACCTGTGCCTGAAGGAGAAGGACTACACCACGCACAACTTCATGCAGTGGTACGTGGCCGAGCAAATTGAGGAGGAGCGTTTGGCGCGCACCCTGCTGGACAAGCTGAACCTGATCGGCAACGACAAGGCCGGCCTGTACATGTTCGACCGTGACCTGAAGGCCATGAACCAGGAGACACCATTCTGACCCGTTCGAAAAGAATAACCGGCCAACATGGCCGGGCGGTGCTGCGCTACCGTCCACAACAAGCTGTGCAAACTGTCGGCTTGCCAGTGGGCATGTGGGTTACGCAGGGCCCTACATTGGCCCGGCCTGAACCATGAGCCGCCAGCTGCAACAACATACCGAAGCAACGCCCAACCGGCCCTGGCGGCGCATGGCCGTGTTGATCCTTGGGGCGATCATGCTGGCCGGGTTGTGCATCTCGGCCGGCATGCAGCGCGAACCCGATAAGGACACCAAGGCGGTGATCGAGGCCAGCTATATTTACAATATCGCCAAGCTGGTGCAATGGAGGGATGCGGCCATGCGGCAAGGGCCATTCGTGATCGGCGTGATCGGCAGCGGAAACCTGTACCAGGAATTGGTGAACAAATACGCCAATCGTTCCATTGGAAAGCAACCCATCGAAGTGCGGAAATTGCCGGCCACCATGGAGATCGACCGCTGCAACATACTGTTCGTGCCAGCCGATAACCGCGACTTGTTGCCCGGCATACTGCGACAGGCGAATGCGCGTTCAGTATTGATCGTCTCGGATTTCCAGGATGCCTTGGCCCATGGGGCGGTGGTGAACTTCATACCCGCCAGCAACACGCTCAAGTACGAGATCAGTTTGTCCAATGCGGACAAGTATGGAATTGATGTAGGCCTTACGTTGAAACAGCTTGCGGACCGGGTGGTGGAATGAGCGCGAAAAAACTGCTGATCTGGGCCCTTGGGGCGGTGGTGGCATGGTTGCCATGCCATGCGCAGTCCGACCTGTTGCCCAAACTCAACGAGGCCTATCAGGCCGGAGCGCTCAAACAAGCGCGCGAACTGGCCGACGCGGCGATCCAGGATCCGGGAACGGCCGAACTGCCGGAAGCATGGCTCCTGCGCGGATTCGTGTACAAGGACCTGTACAAAACAGCGGAAAAACCAGGGTCGGACGTGCTGAGGGACGAAGCCATGGCCAGCCTTTACACCAGTACCCAGCAGGACAAGGAACACAACTACACCGCCAACAGCAAGGCGGCCTATTGGTTCCTGGCGCGTACGATCTACAACGATGCCGTAAATGCCCTGAACCACCTGCAGCCCGGACCGGCAATTTCGTACTACGGCAAATACACGGAATCGCTTCAGCGCATGGCGCCGGACACCTCACTGCAGCGCAGCAAGATCGATTTCGGAAACGCGCTGGGCACGGTGTACGTGAAATTATTCGTGGAAAACCGGCAAGACCTTCAGTGGTACGACAAGGCGGTGGACACGTACCGCCAGGTGCTCGCCATGGACAGTGATAATTATGGCGCCAATTACAATTTGGCCACCCTGTTCTACAACCGCGGCGTATTCAATATCCAGCGAATTACTCCTGAGAACGACATCCCGAGCCTGCAGCAGATCCAGGAGGTGAGCCGAGAATACTTTGCCGAGGCCCTGCCCTATATGATGAAGGCGCACCAGATGAGGCCGCAGCGCACTGAAACGATCTTGGGGCTGGAAGGGATCCATTATTCGTTGCAGAACGAGGAGAAAAGCCAGTACTACAGGAACCTGTTCAAGGAGCTGCGGCACGATGAAATGAAGGAGCAAAACCGGTAGCACCCCATGCGGCTGCGCATGACCATAGGGCGCCGCATAGGCATTGGCTTCGGGCTTTTCATCTTTTTCGCCCTGGTGGTGGTGGTGCTTACCAACCGCACCATCGAGCGCAGCCGCTCGATCAATACCCAGATCAACAACGTTTACGGGCCATCGGTGGATGCCCTGGTGCGGCTGCGCAACCTCGTGGTGAATGCCCGTACCCTGATGAAGCATTGGGCATTGGTCGAAAGCCTGCCCGATGCGCCGGAAAAAGTGGCCCTGCTGAAGCTGACGGACCATGACCTGCCAGCCCTGATCGACCGCATAGATACCCTGCAGGCAAGTTGGGACAAGGATGAGGTGGCCGCAATGGGCAGGGTGTTCCACGACATGAGCGTGCTGTTCGCGCTGCAGGACAGTGTAAAACACCTGTTGCCCACCTTCGAAAGCTATGCCGATCCAGTGGCCTACTTCAATGCCCGGGACATAGCGGAGGAAGGCAGCCTGTTGGACGAACAGACGGACAAGGTGCTCGACGACCTTGATGGGCTATTGGACGTGCAGGCCCATAAGCGCGATGCGCTGCGCGACAACATGATCCGCAGCCTCGATTCGCTGCGGTTTTTCGTGCTCTACCTCGGGTCCGCCCTGGTGCTGATCGGCTTTTTGTTCGCGTTCTTCCTGGTGCGGGGCATTGTGGTGCCGGTAAGGCGGCTGCGCAGTATCCTGCTGCAGTTGGGCCGCGGCATTTTTCCGCGCACACCCATGGTGCACAGTAACGATGAGATCGGCGACATGTCCAAGGCCCTTTCGGACCTGGTGGCGGGCATGCGGCGAACGACCGAATTCTCCCATGCATTGGCCGCTGGCGATTTCAAGGCACGCTACCAACCCCTGAGCGAGGAGGACGTGCTGGGCCATGCGTTGTTGATGATGCGCGCCGAACTGGGCGAGCGCGAACGTGTGCTGGAATCGCGCGTGCGCGAGCGCACTGACGAAGTGGTGCGGCAAAAGGACGAGATGGAGCGCCAAAGCCGGCGCGTGGTGGAGCTCTATACCAACGTAACGGACAGTATCCGCTATGCACAGCACCTGCAACAATCCATACTACCACCCGAAAACCGCCTGCACGAGCTACTGCCCGAAAGTTTTGTCCTGTTCAGGCCCAAGGATATTGTGAGCGGCGATTTTTACTGGGTGGAGGCCATTGGCGGCAAAACGGTTTTTGCGGCCGTGGACTGCACCGGCCATGGGGTGCCCGGCGCCTTCATGAGCCTGATGGCGCACAATAGCCTGAACCGCGTGGTGAAGGAAAGGGGGATTACCACACCCCAGGAAGTGCTGGAGCAGCTGAGCAAGATCACGTTCGATACCCTGCACCAGAACACGGACCAAGGTGTGCGTGACGGCATGGATATCGCCTTCTGCGCCTTCCACCCGGACACGTTGGTGCTGGAATTCGCAGGGGCGAACCGGCCGTTGTACGTAGTGCGCGGCAGCGAGGTGCTGATGTACCCGGCCAATAAGCTCTCGATTGGCAGTGAGAATGCGGCCGGACGTGAATTCATCGGGCACCGCATTCAACTGCAGCCGGGGGATGCCGTGTACGCGTTCTCTGATGGTTATGCCGATCAGTTCGGCGGCCCGCGCGGAAAAAAGTTCCTCTACCGGCAGTTCCGTGATCTGCTGGTACGCATTACACCCGAGGAGCCCCAGGAGCGCAAGCGCATATTGGCCGAAAGCTTCGTGAAATGGAAAGCCACCCTGGAGCAGGTGGATGACATTCTCGTGATCGGTATGCGCGTGTAAGCCTGCCGAAACCAATACGTCCGACCGGTCGGGCAAAACACCGTTTGGTCTACTGGAATGACCAGCCGCTGCCTGCGGTGGTCTCGCGCGGGTTCAATAGCATCACCGGGATCATGGCCTCATTGGTGATCACCTCTTGTTCGTAGGGCACACCCAGGACCCCGAAAATATTGCCGCGCGATAAGTTCATGATCGTGATCAGGTCGGCATCCACCTCGCGTGAATAGCGGATCACGGCGTCCACGAAGCGGCTGCTGTCCACATCGGCAACGGTGGCCTCCAATTCCACGCCGCGCTCGCCGAAATACTGTTGGGCAAATCGGATGTTATTGTCCAATTGCTTACGCAGGAATTCGTCCGTTTCGCGCGGCGTGATCACAAACACCTTGCTGTCGAAATAGCGGGCGATATCGGCCACAAGGGCCACCTTTTGCCTGGTTTCCCGCTGAAGGTCCATGGGCACCACGATCTTGTTGTACCCGTGCTCGCGGATGTTCCGCTCCTGCACCACGATGAAGGGCAGGCGGCCATTGGTGATCACGCGCAAGGCCCGGCTCCCGGTAATGAATTGCATGCCGCGCATGCCGTGCGTGCCCATGATGATCAATTCTGCGCCGATCTCCGAGGCAGCATTGCCGATCTCGTCGTACACTGAACCAACACGAAGCTGGGGCTTCACCTTCACGCGATCGTTCCAGCGCTTGGCACGTTCCACCTCCATGTGCACCTTCAGGCGGGCCTCATCGAGTTCGCTGGCCCGGGGAACGATATGCAGGATGTGCACTTCGGCATCCATGCGCGCAGCCAAGGCGGCCGCATGGTTCATGGCACAATCGGCCACTTTGGTAAAGTCGGTGGGGACAAGGACCTTTTTTGTAACGCTCATGGCAAAGGGCCCCGATGGGGGGTGGAGGCGCGAATATAGGCCGGTAAACCCTTGCGTGGCCCGGCATGTATACATCTTCCGCACCACGGCCCATCCGGCAGTGGGCCTTGGTTGGCCAGACCGGACCGATACGTTTTACAAACGGTTATGAACGCCTATAAACGCATACTGCCCGAATAACCGGAAAGCCCCGTCGAATGTTTGCAACGGCCAACAAAAACACCCGGGAACAAACCAATACAAACAACCCACGAACATGGAAAACACTGAAAAGATCATCCGAAACCGCGTACAGCTCATGGGCCACCTTGGCCGCGATCCAGAGGTACGCGAGATCAATGGGGGCCGCAAGATGGCGCGCTTCAGCATCGCAACCAACGAACGGTTCCCGTATGGCGACGGCCAGTTCAGGGAAGACACCCAATGGCATGGCGTGGTGGCCTGGGGCCGCGTGGCCGAAGAAGCGGGCGACCAACTGAAGAAGGGCAGCCGTGTGGCGCTGGAAGGGCGCTTGGTGCACCGCGTGTACGATGCCAAGGACGGCCAGAAACGCTATGTGACCGAGGTGGTGATGAATTCATTCAAGTCGATCGCCACCACGGCCGCCGTTGAGGCGGATTAGGCTTCATCCAACAAAAAAAGCAAAGGCCGGGGCACTGCTCCGGCCTTTGCTTTTTCCGGTAGCGGTGTTCTGCGCCAATAACCGGACCGGTCGCCATTGTTACATCAAGTTGGATTTCCGGCGTGACAAGCCCAGGCCCTTGTGTGCCACCGATCCAACCCAAAGCCTTTGGCAGTAGAACATGACCGAAGGACTTGTACGGTTCTTCATGCTCCTCCTGCTCTTCCTGTTCATCTCCATGCTCTTCATCCGGCCCACATCGATCAATGCCCGGATTTCCACACGCTTACCATCAGGATGGGGATCTGCGGCCTTTCAATCACTTCCGGCCAAGGCATCCTGTCCAATGTCAGCAGTGTGGTTGAATGCCACATGCGGTTACCCGGCCAAACGGGTCGTCCAACAAACGGTTGCAAACAGCAATGAACGATTACAAACGCAAGATCAACCGAGTAAAGCCACAGTACCCCTGAATGTTTGCAGCGGAGATCAACAACACCTCCGGAAACAATCAAAACCCCCAATACCATGAAGACGCAGAACAACATTGTACGCTTGATCGGCAACATCGGCTTTACACCGGAAGTGCGCGAGATCGCTGAAGGGCGCAAAGTGGCCCGCATGAGCGTGGCCACCAATGAAAGCTATACCAACGGTGCCGGGGAAAAGGTTACCGATACCCAATGGCACACCGTGGTGGCCTGGGGCCGCATGGCCGAGCAGGTGGGCCTGTTGCTCGACAAAGGCATGCCCATCATGCTCGAGGGCCGCTTGGTGCACCGCAGCTATGCCGGCAAGGATGGGCTGAAACGCTACATCACGGAAGTGGTGCTCAACGACTTCAAGGTGATCGGCAAGAAACATGCGATGGCTGGAACGGACGCGATGGCAGCGGCCTGATCCACCGGCCGGTTTATGGGCAAGGGCGCGGCGTTCCGCGCCCTTGCTGCATTTACAGTGGCGTTGACCACCTATCATTCGGACAGGTCATGGGCCCGGCAATTTCCCTCGGGTTGCAGGGCCAGGCCAGGCTACCATTGGTGGCCATGTGGTCACACAAGGATTTCACGGGAATTGGAAGTGGTTCATCACCGATATTCCTCCGGGGGCACCACCTTTGCAACATGGCTGAACCGAAAGCATTGGACCTGAAGGCAGGCCGGGGACTGGTGGTGCGGGTGCACAACAAGGGCGGCCAGCCATTACCGGCCTATGCCACGCCGCAAAGCGCTGGCCTCGACCTGCGCGCCGATCTGGCCGGCCCGATCATGTTGGGCCCTGGGGAATATGTACTGGTGCCAACGGGCTTGCACCTTGAGTTGCCGGAAGGCACCGAGGCCCAAGTGAGGCCGCGCAGCGGCCTGGCCCTGAAACATGGCGTAACGGTCCTCAATTCACCGGGCACCATCGATGCGGATTACCGGGGCGAAGTGCGCGTGCTGCTGATCAACCACGGCAAGGAACCCTTTCTGATCAACGCCGGTGAACGGGTCGCCCAACTGGTTGTTTCCAGGTATGAACGCGTCCAATTCGAGGAAAACGCGGACCTTCGCGCCTCTGAACGCGGTGCCGGCGGCTTCGGGCATACCGGTACGCACTGATCCGTGAAAGCAATACATGAAGATAATTGTTCCCATGGCCGGTATGGGCAAGCGCATGCGGCCCCACACCCACACCACGGCAAAACCATTGTTGCCCATTGCCGGCAAGCCCATCGTGCAACGCCTGGTGGAGGACCTGGCCAAGGTGGCCGGGGAAAAGGTTGAAGAAGTGGCCTTCATCACCAACCCGGCTTTCGGGGCGGCGGTAGAACAGCAACTGATCGCCATTGCGGCGGGCATCGGGGCCAGGGGCTCGATCCATCATCAAACCGTGGCCCTGGGCACCGCGCACGCCATTTTGTGTGCACAGGCCGCGCTGGACGGAAGGGTGATCGTGGCCTTTGCCGATACCCTGTTCCGCGCGGACATGGAGCTGGACACCGGCTGCGATGGCGTGATCTGGGTGAACAAGGTGGAAGATCCAAGTGCTTTCGGCGTGGTGAAAGTGGACCAAGAGGGCATTATCACCGAGTTTGTTGAAAAACCGGCACAATTCGTGAGCGACCTGGCCATCATCGGCATTTACTACTTCGCCGACGGTGAACGCCTGCGCCAGGAAATGCAATACCTGATCGATAACGACATCAAGGAAAAAGGCGAATACCAGCTTACCAATGCCATGGAGAACATGAAGCGCAAGGGCGCAAGGTTCAAGGCGGGGGCGGTGGATGCCTGGATGGATTGCGGCAACAAGGACGCCATGGTGGACACCAACGCAAAGGTGCTCAACTACCTGGGTGGGTTGCCGGACCTGGTGCACACCGGGGTGAAAATGGCCAACAGCGTGGTATTGCCTCCCTGCTTCATCGCCGAGGGCGTACAGCTGGAAAATGCGGTGGTAGGGCCTTACGTTTCAATTGAAAAAAACAGTGTGGTGCGCGATAGTATCGTGCGCAATTCCATCCTGCGATCAGGGGTCAAGGTTTCCGATGCGGTCATTGGCAACAGCATGCTCGGCGAGCGCGCCACGGTGCGCGGCCAAGTGCTGGACCTGAGCCTGGGCGATGACTGCGCCATTGGATAAGCCATGAGGACCCTTTTGCCCGTTCTGCTGCTGGTCATGGGCCTGATGGCCTGTGCAGGGGCAAAAAGTGTGGGCGATGTGCCACCCGCCGTGGAGGACACCGGTGCAACCATGCCCAAGGACAAGCGGGCACAGGTCATGCGCCTTTACCTGGATGCCACCACGGCCAAGCTACAGGGCGATCCCGGCAAGGCCATACAACTGTACCGCAGTGTGCTGCGCCTGGACCCCGCCAACGCGGCCGCCATGTTCGAGCTGGCCAAGCTGTACCACCAAAGCCAGCAGGGCGATGAGGCCCTGGCCATGGCACGCAAGGCCGCCGCGGCCGACAAGGAAAACATCTGGTACCGGTTCCTCGTGGCCGAGCTAAGTAGCCAACTGGGCGACCTTGCCGGGGCGGCAAAGGCGTACCAGGGCATTGTGGACAAGTGGCCGGAGCGCTATGAGGTGTATTTCGGCCTGGCCGATGTACTGGCACGCCAGGGCAAGCTCGATGATGCCCAAAAGGTGTACCGCAGGCTGGAAAAGCAATTCGGCATGAACGAGGAGCTGGTCATGCATGAAAGTGACATGCTGCTGCAGGCCGGGGAGAACACCAAGGCGGAGCAATTGCTCGGCCGCGCCATTGTGCAAGATCCGGACAACCCGCGTTACTACAGCGTGCTGGCCGAGGTGTACCTGCGCAGCGAACAAAAGGAGAAGGCCCTGGAGCTGTACAAGAAGGCCGTGGCCGCAGATCCGGAGGACAGCATGACCCGCATTGCCTTGGCCCAGTACTATTACGATGAAGGAGAGCTGGACCTGGGCTTTGAGCAGATCAAGGAGGCATTTGCCGACCCCGATCTGGACATTGACCCCAAGATGCAATTACTGATCGGCTTCTACCAGGTGACCGCCAACGAACAGGCCGACAGCATCAGCGGCAAGTTGATCGAGCAAAGCCACGCGCTGATACAAGTGATGAAAAAGGCCCACCCTCAATCGGGAAAGCCAAGTTCGATCGAAGGGGATTTCTTCATGCGCGAGAATAAGCCTGCGGAGGCACGGGCCGCTTTCCGCGAGGCGCTGGTGCATGAACAGGATAAATTCCCCATTTGGGGGGCATTGTTGAACCTTGATTTCCAACTTTCCGACTGGGTGGCCTTGGAGGACGATGCACGCAAGGCCGGCGAATTGTTTCCCACCCAACCGGAGCTATACCTGTACCAAGGGTTGGCGCTGAACCAGCTCAAGCGCCAGGATGAGGCCGCCGAGGTGCTGGCCACGGGCCGCGACCTGGTGATCGACAACAAGCCGCTCACCCTGCAATTCCTCTCCTTGCTGGGGGATGTGTACAACGGCCTGAAAGAATACGACAAGAGCGATAAGGCCTTCGCCGAGGCGCTGGCCATTGACAAGGACGATAGCGGGGTGTTGAACAATTGGGCCTACTACCTGAGCGTGAGAGGGGAAAAGCTGGACAAGGCCGAGGCCATGAGCAGGCGCAGCAACGAGCTATCGCCGGGCTCCTCCACCTACATGGACACCTATGCATGGATCCTGTACAAGGAAGGAAAATACAGTGAAGCACGTGATTGGCAGGAAAAGGCCCTGAACGCCACCGATGATCCCGATGGGGTGCTGTTGGAGCACTACGGCGACATACTCTACCGCCTGGGCAAGGCGCAAGAAGCCCTGGAACAATGGAAAAAGGCAAAGGAGGCCGGAGGAGCAACCGATTTGATCGACCAAAAGATACAAGGCGGTAAACTGGTGGAATGAAGCTGGGCAGGGTGCTGGGGCTATTGGCCATTGTTGTGATGTTGGTGGCCTGCCGCAGCACCAAGCGCGTGCTGCAACAGCCCGTGGCGGAGCGCGAGCTGCACCAGCGGGGGGCGAGTGAATTGCTGGGGCTGTTGGTGGCCAACTCGAAGGACCATCCCAGCTATTACTCGGCCCGCGCCGATGTGGCGGTCCAAAGCGCGAACGGCAAACGCAGCTTCAGGGCCAACGTGCGCATGGTGCGGGACAGCGCCGTATGGCTGAGCATTACGCCGGCCCTGGGCATCGAGGTGGCCCGCGTGCTGCTCACCAATGATTCACTTAAGCTGCTGGACAAGCTGCATGATCGCTATTGGGTGGGCGATACCGCCCAAGCAAGGCTGCGGTTTGGCGTGCAGCCCAGCCTGGCCCTGGTACAGGATGCCCTCCTGGGCCTGCCCATAGGGCTGGACACCCTTGAGAAATACCGCAGCGGGCGCGAGACCGGGCTGTATACCTTGAGCAGCAGGGAAAGGCGGAAATTCATACGTGCCGCCGAGGATATTTCACAGGGCGATACGCTGCCGCACGACAAGGACATGCGTGAGCGCAGGCTCGAACGCACCTTGCGCAAGGCCGAGAAGCGTGAAATGATGGTGTACAAGTACTGGATCGATCCCGACAGCATGCGCGTACAACGCGTATTGATCACCGAACTGGCACGCGATCAACAGGCCGATGTGCGTTATATGCAGCGGAAAACCGTTGAAGGCCATGACATACCCGCGCTGGTGGTGCTTTCTTTGTCCACTCCCGCACAAGCGGCCAGCGGCACCTTGCAACTGGACCGCATCCAATTCAATGGACCGCTCAACCTGCCTTTCCGCATACCGGAGAAATTCACGCCGATGGATTGAGCGGCTTGTGCTGCTGGTCATCTGTGCGCTGCCGCTGGCGGGCCTGCACGCGCAAAGCCGGAAGGAGCTTGAGCGCCGCCGGGACGCCATAGACAAGCAGATCAAGGAAACCAATACCTTGCTGGACAAGGCGCGCAGTGAACAACGGAGCACCCAGCAGCAGCTCCAGTTGCTTGAGGCCAGGATCGGTCAGCGCCAGCAATTGATCCACACTATCAACAGTGAAGTGGCGGGGATCGACCGCGCCATACAGGATGGCCGCGACAGCATAAGGCTGCTGGAAGGCAGCCTTGGCCAACTGAAGGAGGAATATGCACGCATGGTGCAATTCGCCTACATGAACCGCAGCGCCTACGATCGGCTCAGCTACATTTTTGCCGCGGAAAGCTTCGCCCAGGCCTTCCGCCGCTCGCGCTACCTGGACCAACTGGCCCAGCGAAGAAGCCAACAGGCCGACCTGATCCAACAAACCACCACGGCCCTTGGGGCGAAGGTGGACGCGCTACAGGTGGCCAGGGAGGAGAAAGCGCGCCTGTTGGACCGGCAGATGGCCGAAAGCCAGCGCTTGGCAGGCGACAAACGGGAACAACAGGTGGCGCTGGAGGGCCTGCGGAAGGAAGAGGGGAGGTTAAAACAGGCCCTGGCCAAACAAGAGCGGCAACGGCAGGAACTTGCGGCCGCCATACGCAAGGCCATTGAGGCGGAGATCGCAAAAAGCAGGGCCGCGGCCAAAAAGGCCGGTAGCGCGGCACCATCCGCGGCCGTGGGCTTCTCGCTCACGCCAGAAGCCAAGGAACTCAACGCCGACTTCGAGAGCAACCGGGGGAAATTGCCATGGCCGGTCGAAAAAGGCACGGTCACCAGCAATTTCGGGAAACAGGCCCACCCGGTGCTGCGCGGCATACAGATCGAGAATAATGGCCTGGATATCGGCTGCCTGCCAGGTGCGCCCGTGCGCGCGGTATTCCGTGGCGAGGTAAGCAGCGTGATCGTGATCCCCGGGGCGGGCAAGGCCGTAATGCTCAGCCACGGCGCCTACCGCACGGTGTACAGCAACCTGCGCGATGTAGCGGTGAACAAGGGCGATAAGGTTGAGACCAAGCAGGTGGTGGGCACGGTAATGACCGAGGATGGGGCCAGCACCGCCCACATCGAGATCTGGCGGATCAATGGCGATGGGCAATTGCAGAAGGTGGACCCGGCCACTTGGCTGCAGCAATAGCCGCTTGCACCGCACGCACTACATTTGTCCCTTCAGCGGGCCGCCTGTCGTGCCCCGTTACCGCATCATGGGAAGAATTGGCCCCACAGAGATCATCCTTATCATCGCCTTGATCCTGCTGCTGTTCGGCGGCAAGAAAATACCTGAGCTCATGCGCGGGCTGGGCAAGGGCATGAAAGAGTTCAAGGACGCGCAAAAGGACGACCCCGGCTCCCCGGAAAAGCCATAGGGCGGAGGACGGAACGATGACGTTGCCGCGCACCTTCCACGAGGCCCGCAAGCAATTGGCCCAGGGCAGCACCACGGTGGCGGCTATGGCCGAAACAGCCTTGCGGAAAGCGAAGGATACGGCCTCGCTCAATTGCTACATCGAGCTTTTCAGTGAAAGCGCCTTGGCCAAGGCCGCCCAAGTGGACGCGAAACTGGCCGCAGGCCAGGCCGGGCCACTGGCCGGTGCCATCGTCAGCATCAAGGATAACCTGTGCTATGCAGGGCACCGTGTTACGGCGGCCTCGCGCATGTTGGAGAATTACATCAGCCCGTACAGCGCCACCGTGGTGGAACGTTTGATGCAGGCCGATGCCGTGATCATCGGCCGCACCAATTGCGACGAGTTCGCCATGGGCAGCAGCAACGAAAGCAGCCATTACGGCCCGGTGGACAACCCGCACGACACCACCCGGGTGCCGGGGGGCAGCAGCGGGGGCGCGGCCGCTTCCGTGGCGGCGGGCACCTGCCACGTGGCCATGGCCAGCGATACCGGCGGGTCCATCAGGCAACCGGCATCGTTCTGCGGGGTGGCGGGCTTCAAGCCCACTTACGGCCGCGTTAGCCGCTACGGGCTCATCGCCTTTGCCAGTTCATTCGACCAGATCGGGCCCATTGCCCACGACGCCGAGGACGTGGCGGCCGTGTATGCCGTGATCGCCGGCCCGGACCCGTGCGACAACACCAGCAGCCACCGGCCAGCAGGCATCCCGGCCGCCAAGCAGAAGTTGAACGTGGGGTATTATGCCCATTGCCTTCAACACCCCGGCATGGACCCCGAGATCCGGGCGCACGTGGAGCAGCAATTGGAGGCCCTGCGCGCCCAAGGACACCAGGTGGAGGCCTTGGACCTGCCCTTGGCGGACCTGTTCGTGCCCACCTACTACATCCTTTCCACCGCCGAGGCCAGCAGCAACCTGGCCCGTTTCGATGGCATACGTTATGGCCACCGCACCGAACAGGCCGGCGAAATGGACCTGGTGTACCGCAAGAGCCGTTCGGAGGGCTTCGGCCCCGAGGTGCAGCGGCGCGTGCTCTTGGGCACCTTCGTGCTAAGCGCAGGCTATTACGATGCCTATTACGGGCAGGCCATGCGCGTGCGCCGGCTGATCCGGGAAAAAACACTGGAAACCCTCCAAGGGCGCGATTTCATCCTGATGCCCACCGGGCCCACCACGGCCTTCCGCAAGGCGGAAATAAAGGATCCCGTGGCCATGTACCTGCAGGACATCTTCACCGTGCAGGCCAATTTGGCCGGGGTGCCCGCCATATCCATTCCCACGGGGCGTCACTCCAATGGCCTTCCTTTCGGGCTGCAATTGATGGGCCGGCCCTTCCACGACGAGCAGCTGCTCCATTGGGCGCAGCATTTGTTCGCCCATTAGACCTCTCGGTTAACTTCACGCGCCGATCTTCACGATCGATCGTTCGCGGACGGCGGGCAACATAGCCGCCGCTGCTGCGTATGAAACAAGATATTCGCGCTGCCATGCTGATCCGCCGCCTGCTCCTTTCCCTTGCCGTGTTGCCGTTGGGCCTAGCCGCACAGGACTCGCTATCCGTTAGTGACCCGGTGCTGGAACGGATCAACGAGCTAAGCCGGTTGCCCTGGCTGAAGAATGATCCCTTCACCACCGATGTGGAAAAGCTGAACGTGCATGGCTTTGCACCGGGCGAGGTGCCCACTTGGCCGGAACCGGTGTACCGGGAGCGGTTGCTGCATTTGGACGAGCGCACTCCCTTCAAGCTTACCTACAACGGGCCGGTGCGGGCCTACATCGACATGTATGCGCAGCGAAAACAGGAGCAGACCGCACGGATGCTCGGGCTGGCAGAACTGTATTTCCCCATCTTCGAGCAAGCGCTGGACCGGTACGGCTTGCCGCAGGAGCTGAAATACCTGGCCGTGGTGGAAAGCGCGCTGTATCCCGGTGCCCGATCACGCGCGGCAGCGGTGGGGTTGTGGCAGTTCATCGTGGGCACCGGCAAGCTATACGGTCTTCGGGTGGACAGCTACGTGGACGAGCGCTGTGATATTTACAAGAGCACCGATGCCGCATGCAGGTACCTGCGCGACCTGTACGACGCCTTTGGCGACTGGGAATTGGCGCTGGCGGCATATAACTGCGGCCCCGGCAACGTGAACAAGGCCGTGCGACGCGCCGGCGGCGCCATGGATTACTGGAAGGTGTACGATTACCTGCCCAGGGAAACCCGGGGCTATGTGCCGGCCTTTATCGCGGTGAATTACATCTTCAACCATGCGGCCGACCACAACATCTTCCCCATCATCCCCAACTACTGCGCCTATGAGGTGGATACCGTGCATGTGCGCTACCCGGTGGAGCTGGACAAACTGGCCGGGCTGATCGGGGCGGATGCCCAGCAGCTGCGCGACCTGAACCCGGTATTCCGCGCGGGCGTGGTGCCCGAGATGAAATGGCCGGCCACGATCTACCTGCCGGAGCAGCACGTGGCGGCCTTTATTGAACAAGAGGACACGATCGCGCGCAGCTATCAACCGGATGTAAGCACGCCGGCACCGGCCACTGTGGCCCAGGCCAGGCCCGCGGCCACCAAGAGCTATACGCACGTGGTACGGCCCGGCGAATCGCTGGGGTTGATCGCACAGCGCAACAAAGTGAGCATACAGGACCTGCGCCGTTGGAACCATATCAAGGGCGACCGGATACACGCCGGGCAGCGGTTGGTCCTGCACCGCGATACGGAGCCTGTGCAGCAGGCCGCTGCCGCGGCAGGCAAGGAAGAAGCATCCAAGCCGGCGCGCACCGCCCAGGATGGGATGGAATTCATTTACCATACCGTGCAGCCCGGCGATACCTTGTGGGGCATCGCCCAGAGCTATCCTGGCACCAGTGTGGAGGAGCTACGGCGCCTGAACGGCGAAGTGAATGTGCGCCATCTGACCGTGGGCAAAAAGATCAAGGTCGGCGTTGAAAAAGGGTAGGGCCGCAGTTGAATGCGCGGCACCATTGCCGGGGGCCCGAGCGGGGCATCCATGGTAAATGCGCATGTGTGGGCGTTCGGTTCCTTGGCGGGCAGTTGGTAGCGCATTACGCTGGTGCACTTATCAACAGGTACCCCTTTTTTGTTGATCTTTTGATCCCGGCCGTGCATTGTGGCCTGCTATCTTCGGTGCAACATGGCCACGCCCGACATACACGAATTTGCCCATGTGCATTGCCGGTTCAGGTTGAAGAGCGGCCGCGTGGTGTTCGGTGTGGTGTGGGAGGTGGCCGACCACGCGGGGCGGTTGCTCCACTTTACCTCCATTGGCGAGTACGAGCGCGCCCGCCGGGATTTGCGTGCACCGGCGGATGTGGTGCCGATGCAACCCGATGAGATCTTGGCCGCTGAGCGACTGCAGCCCGAAGGACTAGGATGCACCGGTAAGGCCGGCGCGCCACAACAGGAAAGCATACACGCGGGCCACCTCGGCCAGGCGCTCGAAACGGCCCGTTGAGCCTCCATGCCCGGCCTCCATGTTCGTCCAAAGCAGGATTGGCGCGTCCCCTTGTTGGTGCTGGCGCAGCCGCGCTACCCATTTGGCCGGTTCCCAGTACTGCACTTGGCTGTCGTGGAAACCGGTGGTGGCCAGGATCGCCGGGTACCGCGCATGGTGCACATTATCGTACGGGGAATAGGCCATCATGCGGGCGTAGGCCTCAGCATCGGCGGGGTCGCCCCATTCATCGTATTCGCCAACGGTTAGGGGCAGGTCCGCATCCAGCATTGAATTGACCACATCCACGAAAGGGACCTCGGCCACCGCGCCGGCCCAAAGTTCCGGCCGCATGTTCAGCACGGCACCCACCAACAGCCCGCCCGCACTGCCGCCCATGCAGTACATGCGCTTGGGGTCGGCGTGCCCATCCGCCACCAGCTGCTCGGCACAGGCAATGAAGTCGGTGAAGGTGTTCATCTTGTGCTCCATTCTTCCGCCCTCGTACCAGGCCCGCCCCAATTCCTCTCCGCCGCGCACGTGTGCCATGGCGAAGACAAAGCCGCGGTCAAGCAGGCTCAAGCGTGCGCTGCTGAACACCGGTTCAACGTTTATGCCGTATGCGCCATAGCCGTACAGGAGCAACGGAGCGCGCCCGTCCATGGCGGTATTGCGGTGATGCACCAGGCTGATGGGGATGCGCGTGCCGTCCTGCGCCACGGCCCAGATCCGCTCGCTGATGTAATTGCCCGGGGCAAAATCGCCCACAACCTCCTGTTGTTTCAACAGGCGGTTCCAGCCGGTGGCCATGTTGTGTTCATATACACTGGTGGGCGTGGTGAGCGAGGTGTAGCCGTACCGGAAGCGATCGGTGTCCCATTCGGCGTTTGTTCCGCCGTACGCCACATAGGCCGGATCATGAAAGGTGATCTCGTGCTCCTCGTTGGTGCCGTTGCGCAGCACCCGCAGGTGTACCAGGCCCTGTGTGCGCTCGGTGAGCACAACGTGCCCGCGGAACACCTCAGCGTCCTCAAGCAGCACATCGCTTCTATGCGGCACCAATTCACGCCAATGGGCTTTTGCGGTAGCGCTCTCGGGGCATACCATCAGCCGGAAGTTCCTGGCTTTCCAATTGGTAAGTATGTAGAACATGCCCGGCGTATCCGGCGTGGCGGCCACATGCATGATGCTATGTTCGTGGTTGCGGCTTCGCGGCGCGAAGATGCTGAAGCTGCCCAACGGCTCATGCACGGGCAGCAACCGGTGCTCGCTGCTGAGCGTGCTTTCCGTGGTAATGATGATGAAGCGGTCCGAGCGGCTGCGGTACACATCGCAACTGAAAGACCGGTTTTTTTCATGGAAGACCTCGACATCATCGGCCGTGTCGGTGCCCATGATGTGGCGGAACACGCGTGCATTGCGCAGGCTGCGGTCCTTGCGCACATAGAAGAAGGTCCGGTCGTCCGCAAAGGCCCCGCCATCGCCGGCGCCTTCGATCACATCGGGCAGGTCCCGCCCCGTGCGGAGGTCCTTGAATTTGATCTGGTACTGCCTGCGGCCCACGGTATCGAGGCTGTAGGCCAGAAGTTGATTGCCGGGTGCGATCTCAAGGTCGGCCAGGTCGAAGTAGTCATGCCCGGCGGCCAAGGCATTTTCATCGAGGAAGTCCTCGAATTCCGCCGGCACTTGATCCTTGTCCGCCATCACGGGCGCGCGCATGTGCACGGGGTATTCCGCGCCTTCATCAAACCGGAAGCAGTACCAGTAGCCGTTCTCGCGATAGGGCACGCTTCGGTCGCTCTGCTTGATGCGCGCCTTCATCTCCGCGAACAACTCCTGTTGCAGGGCTTTTACCGGTGCCATCATGGCCCCGGTGAACCGGTTCTCGCTCTCCAGGTGGCCGATCACCCGTTCGGCGTGCTTGTCCGGCGGTGTGGCCGTGCGCTGTTTTTCTGAGAGCCTCAACCAGGCGAATGTGTCGTTCCGTTCCGAGCCATGCACCCAGGTGCGGTGCGGTTCCTCTTCAGCTTTTGGCGGTACGGGAAGCGTGCTTGTCTTCATGAAGAAAGGTGCGGGGTTGCCTGGTGTGTAAAATTAGGGGCACCCCCATGGGGCCTTGTTCATTTGAGCAGATCGTGCAGCACGGCAGGTGAGCGCAGTTCGCCGAAGCCTTCCACATGCAAGCGGAAATACTGGAGCAGGTGCTCGAGCAGGGCACGGCGCTGCGAGGCCTGCAAGGGGGGCGCCGGGGTGTTGCCGCCGTATTGCAGCAGTTGCGCCAAAGCCTGGCTGTCCTGGGCGTTCAGGCAAAAGGCATGGGCCGGTTCGCCGCTGAAGAATTGGCCTTCGCGCAGGTCGAAGCGCTGGCCGTGCACCGTGGGCCTGCCGGGCCTGAAGCCCAGATGCCCGGCCAGGCCCAGCAGCAGATGCAGTGGCTGGGCAGCAAGCTCGTCGGTGCTGTCGATCGCTTCAAGCGCATCAAGCACGAAGTTGAACAAGCCGCGATCCGGGGCTTCCTCGCGCAGCGTGCGGTAGAACACTTCTTGGGCAAATAGAAGCAATAGGCCGCGCAATGGATCGGACCACAAATTGGTGTACGGCCTCCACACCTGCATTTCACGCACGTACTGCAGGTCGCGCCCACCTTGTTCGGTCACCACCAGTTCCAGGCGCGCCATGGGCTGAAGCCGTGCAGCCTGCTCGGCATTTTTCCTGCCGGCCCGCACCAGGTACGATCGGGCCCCGAAGAGTTCGGTGTAGGCCTTCAGCACCAAGGTGCTATCGCCATGCCGGAAAGTACGGAGGCCCACGGCCCGCGTGGTGTGCAACATGGGTGCAGGCTGCTTAGCGCACCACGGCCACCTTGGTGTTGCACTTTCTTGTTCCTTCGGGGTCCATGGCCAGTACCATGTACACGCCGGTGGCCACTCGGCGGCCCTGCATATCGGTCACGGGCCACATGGCCTGCCCGCCCAGGGATCGTGTGTGGTACACCAGGTTGCCCGCCACATCGGTGATCCGCACATCGCTGTCGCGCACCAGGCCGGTAATGGCCACCGGACCGGTGAATGTTTCGCGCACGGGATTGGGGAATACGGTGGCGCAATCGGCCACTTTTTGGCCCGCCGTGGCATCGCCGCGGTAGCTAACGATCCCCAGGTCGGTGCCGATGAACAGTTCCCCGGTGGTGCCGTCCATGGCCATGCATACGATATTGTCGCTGGGCAATGGGCTGTTGGCCGCGGTAAAGTGCGCAAGTTGGGTGGTGCCATCGGCGGAGATCAGGTACAGCCCGCTAGTTTGCGTGCCCAGCCATTTGCGGTTCGCGCCGTCCACCACAATGGCGCTCACTGATTCGGTTTCCAGCAGGATCTGCACGTTGCCGTCCTGTTCGATCAAGATCTGTTGCGCATCCGAATTGGCGTTGGTGAACATCAGGTCCGGGTTGTAGAAAACGGCCACCCCCTTGCCGGTACCTGTCCAAACCTGGCCGTCCAGGTCCTCGGCCACGCAGAACACGTCCATGGAGGGCAGCTTTCCCTCGCCCTCGAAGGTGGTCAATGCCTTGGCCTGGTCGTCGCCGGTTTGTGAGGGCGTGCCATTGTCGTTGAAGACCAATAACCCGGTGCCCCTGGGGCGTACGACCCATTTGAACCCGTTGCGGGCGGCGATGATGTCGGAAAGCAGCGTGTTGGTGCCCAACGCGGTGATGGGGGCCATGGCGTACCAGTTGCCATTCTTGAGGCGCACGCTCAAGGGCCGGCTGCAGTTGCTGTTGGTCACCCATAGGTTCCCGTTCTCATCATAGGCCAGGCCACCTACTTGTGTGGGCGCGGTGTTGTCATTGTTGTTGAAGAACCGCTGCAGCGTGCTGTTCTCGGGCCCGAAGAACCGGGCGCCACGCCCGTCCCGCATCTCCAGCACACCATCGTCCCAGCTGCCCACGAAGGCGTGTGCCCCATCGTCCGGGTCGGCCTGCACGGGCATCACATCATTGATCGCACCCCCGTAATTGTTGTTGCCCTCGTCGAACATGGGGTCATTGTCGCGGTTGGCGGTGCTCCATTGCCCATCGGCATAGTAGTGCACGCCATCCTTGCGGAACAGGTTGCTCCAATTGCTGGCCGGCCCGCCGGTGGTGGCCCACACATGGCCCTTGCTGGCCGAAAGCCGGTACACGCTGTTGTTGTCCGGCCCGTTGGGGTGGATGACCTCGTAATTGTTGAAGTCGCGGAAATGCACAAGGCCACTACCGGCCGTGGCCACCCATAGCCCCCCATTGGTGCGCACGGCATCGATCGGGCGCAGGCCGGAGTTGCCGAAATGGTCCAAATAGGCCGACTCCTGCAATCCGGAATTGTACTCGCGCACGCGCAGGCGGCCGGTGGTGGTGAGCTGCAGGCCATCGGCGGAAACGGTGAGGTTGCGGTAATGATCACCGCCCGCAGCAGTAAGCAGGTGCCAGCCGTTATCGTAGTAGTAAATGGAATCCTTTTCCGCTTCCGGTGCGGCGCTGCTTCTGGCCACCGTGAAAAGCTTTCCGCTGAATTCGACCAAGGCGCTGAAGGCGCCGTTGGCGGCCGGCGCATCGGTGCGCTTGTGCCAATTGGTGTATGCGGCCAGGTTGGGCGAGCCTTGCCAGGCGGTGTACAGGCCGGCCTGTGTGGCCACAACGATCGAATCATTGTGGAACACGATGTCGTTCACCTGCAAGGGTGCGGCATTTGGCCCGATAAGCCAAGTCTCCTTCACCTCCATGCGCCGCAGGTCCAGCACCACTATACCGAAGCCACAGCCCAGGTAGGCGAGGTCGCCGCGCGAGGCCACGCAATAAATGCCCTTGTCGCCCACCATGCTGCTGCGCATGATGTCCGGAAGGTTGCGGCCTTGGCCGCCCCGTAACACATCAAGGTTGCCGTTGCGGTAGCCCACCAGCAACGCGCCCTGGGCATCATTCCAGCCCAGTGACAGGATGTTCACATCGCTAAGGCCGTTGGCCTTGGTGTAGCGCTGCACTTCCCCGGTGGGGGTGTTGTACTTGAATACGGCGGTGGTGGTGGCGCAAAACACATCGGCGCCACCATGGACCACGGCCATGGTTTCCTTGTACTGGAAGTGATCCCTCCATTGCCCTATGGCGGGCTGTGCCTGTAGCGCGGCGTTGGCCGCCCACAGGGAGCAACATAGAGGCAGGACACGGTATGAAGGCATGGGCAAGGGGAAATATGGGAACAACGCCGAAGCGGGCCGATCGGTATGGGCGGGGGTTGAATGTAAACGCAAAACGCCCCGTTCGTACGGGGCGTTGGGGGAGGTCGCGTGCGGATTCGAACCGCAGTAGCAGCTTTTGCAGAGCTGTGCCTAACCACTCGGCCACGCGACCCTGTTATACCCTGGCGGCGGCATGCGCTTGGCGGCAGGGCGCGCGAAGATAATGGTTACGGGCTTACCCTTCCACGGTGTAAACCACGCTATCCACGGCACCAGCGATCGGGGGGTGTTCCTTCACCAATCTCACACGCCAGGCGAAGCCATGCGGCCATTCTTGCCGCAATGCATCAAGTATGCGGGCGGCTGCATGCTCGATCAACTGTGAGCGTTCGGCCATTTGCTCAACCACAATGGCGGTAACCCGGCCGTAATCGATCGTGTCGGCCAGCTTGTCGGTGCGCTCGGCCCGCGCCATGTCACCCTCAACGGACACATCCACCTGGTAATGCCCGCCTATTCGCCCTTCCTCGGTAAGGCAGCCATGGTAGGCGTAAACCCGGATGCCCTTCACCTCGATCAATCCCATGTGCTGCAGATTTCAAGCCCCGCACGCAGGCGGAGCAACAATTCCTCCTTGCCCAGGAGCACGCTTACATCAAACATGCCCGGGCCTTGCATGGTTCCGGCCACGAAGAGCCTGTACAACGGCATGAACTGGCCCATTTTAAGATCATGCCCGGCCAATGTGGCGCCCAGCGCCTCTTCCACGGCGGCGGCGTCAAGCTTGCCCAGGCCGTTGATCCGGTCGGTGAAGGATTGCATCGGTGTGGCCAGGGCGGGTTTCCAACGCTTCCTCAATTCAGTCATGGCCACTTGGTCACCCACCAGCGGTGATCCGCTGGTGAAGAGGTACCGGCCCTCGAGCATGTCGTCCACGAAGGTGGCGCGTTCCTTCAGCAGGGCCGCGGCCGCGGTGGCCTTGGCCGGCTCCACCAACAGGCCTTGGGCGGCCAGTTTTTCGCGCAGCTGGGCACCCAACTCCTCATCGGGCTGTTGGCGCAGGTATTGTTGGTTGAACCATTTCGTCTTTTCCGGGTCGAAGCGGGCACCGCCCTTGTGCACGCGCTCAAGTTCGAACAGTTCGATCAGTTCCTCCATGGACATGATCTCCTGATCATTGCCCGGGTTCCAGCCCAGCAGGGCGAGCATGTTCACGAATGCCTGCGGGTAGTAGCCCCGCTCGCGGTAGCCCATGCTTTGTTCGCCGCTGGAGGGATCGCGCCAATCGAGCGGGAACACCGGGAAGCCGAGCCGGTCGCCATCGCGCTTGCTCAGTTTGCCGTTGCCGTCGGGTTTCAGGATCAACGGCAGGTGGGCGAAGGCCGGGCGTTGCCAGCCGAAAGCCTCGTACAACAACACGTGCAACGGAGCGCTGGGCAGCCATTCTTCCCCACGGATCACATGGGTAATGCCCATCAGGTGGTCGTCCACGATGTTGGCCAAGTGGTACGTGGGCATGCCATCGCTTTTGTACAGCACCTTATCATCGATGTTGGCGCTGTTCACCGTTACCCAACCGCGGATGATGTCCTCGAAGCGGACCTCGGCCTGCCTGGGCACCTTGAGCCTGATCACGTGTTCATCGCCGCGCTCCAGGCGCTGGCGCGTTTCAGCCTCGCCCAGGGCCAGGCTGTTCTTCATGTGCTCGCGGGTGGAGGCGTTGTAGGCGGGGGCGGCCACACCGGCGGCTTTCAGCCGGTCGCGGAAGGCGTCCAGTTCCTCGGCCGTATCGAAGGCGTAATAGGCTTTGCCTTCCTGCACCAGCCGTTCGGCATATTCCCGGTACATGGCCTTGCGGTCGCTTTGCCTGTACGGGCCAAGGGGTCCGCCCTGCCAAGGGTCCTCATCGGGCACCAGGCCGCACCAGGCCAATGCTTCACGGATGTATTCCTCGGCGCCCGGCACGAACCGCGCCTGGTCGGTATCCTCTATGCGCAGCAGGAACTGCCCTCCATGCTTGCGGGCAAAAAGGAAGTTGTACAGGGCGGTACGCACACCGCCCATGTGCAATGGGCCGGTGGGGCTGGGGGCGAAACGGACTCTTACGGACATGCTGCGCGCAGGGCCCTGCGGCAAAAGTTGATCCAAGCGGGCCCGGTGGGCGAAATTAGCCCTTGCGGCGGCTTTACACCTGCACGCCCTTCTCCACAATGCGCTTCCACTCGGGGTGCTTGCGCAAGTGCGCGGTAACGAAGGAGCACATGGGCACCAGCTTCAGGTTGTTCTCCTCTATGTAGGTGAATACGCGCTCCACCAATTCGGCACCAACACCTTTCTCCACCAAGGACTTCGGCACTTTGGCGCAAGTGAGGAACATCTTGGTTCCGTTAAGCTCGTATTCCATTTTCACGATCCGGCCTTCCACCTCCATCTCGAACTGGCGGGAGCTTTCATCGTTGGTCATCGGGATCGCCGTGTAATCCATCATGCGGTGCAATTGTGAAGGAAAAACCCGCGCCGTTGCTGGGGGCGCGAGGGGGGTGAGACGTGCAAAGATACAAAACGCGCAGGGACCTGACGCGGGCCGCGATGCTTGCGCCCTAACGCCTGTTGCGTGCCCGCTGGTACTTTCGGCCGCACAATGCAACGGTGGCCATGGCCAACGCGAACGAAGCGCTGAGGGTGGAGCGGGTTGACAGCCCGGGCAAGCTGCGCCTTTTCATCCGCTTGCCCTCCTTGTTACAGGGCCGAAGGCCGAATTACGTGCCACCGATCTGGTCCGAGGAGAAGGCCTTCCACGATCCCCGCCGCAATGCCGCCCTGGCCGGTTGCGATACAGTGCGCTTGTTGGCCTGGCGCGGGAAGCATTGCGTGGGCCGGATCATGGGCATTGTGCACCATGCGCACAACAAGCTGCACGGGGAGCGCACCGCGCGTTTCTATCAGTTGGACGCGGAGAATGACCTTGCGGTAAGTGGCGCCCTGATCGCTGCGGTGGAACAATGGGCGCGCGAGAATGGGATGAACAGAATGATCGGCCCGTTCGGCTTGAGCGACAAGGATCCGCAAGGTGCCCAGGTGGAGGGCTTCGAGCACCTGCCCGTAGTGGCCACGCCCACCAACCCCGCATACTTGCCGGGCCACATCGAGGCAGCCGGCTACAGCAAATTCTCTGATGCCGTGGCCTACCGCACGCCCATACCGGAGGTTATGCCCGAGGGCTACCTGCGCATCAGGCAGCGGTTTGTCGAACGGGGGCAATTCCGGGTGGTGCCCATCCATTCGCGGAGCACGTTGCGGCCATGGGTTCTGCCGGTGTTCAAGCTGGTGAACGAAGCGTATGCCGGGCTGCTCGGCTTTATGCCCATGACCGGTGCGGAAATGGAAAAGCTGGCGGCGCAATACCTGCCGGTGCTGCAGCCTGGGCTGGTGAAGGTATTGGTGGACCGCATGGATTTCCCCGTGGCGTTCGTGGTGGGCGTGCCCGATATGAGTGAAGGGTTGCAAAAGGCCGGTGGACGCCTGTTCCCGTTCGGCTTCCTGCGCATATTGGCGGCCATGCGCAGGGCCACTCAACTGGACCTGCTTTTGGGCGCCGTGCGGCCTGACCTGCAAGGGCGCGGGTTGACCTGCGTGCTGGCGATCGAATTGCTTGAAGAAGCCCGCAAGCGCGGCCTTACGCACATGGACAGCCATTTGGTGCTGGAGACCAACCGCCGCATGTGCGCGGAGGTGGAACGGCTGGGCGGCCGGGTTTGGAAGAGGTACCGCGTGTATGGCAAGGAACTGGACTGACCCGGGGAACCTGCCGTTGTCGGGGTGGATTTGCAGGTTCGGCCGTACTGGCTACTTTTGCGCTCCGTTTTTCGGAACGGATTCCTTCCTCGGTAGCTCAGCTGGTTAGAGCACCTGACTGTTAATCAGGGGGTCGCTGGTTCAAGTCCAGCCCGGGGAGCCAGAAGGTCCCGGCGTGTGCCGGGGCCTTTTTGTTTGTGGTGCGTGTATCATGTGCACCTTTGCCGGCCAAACCCCCAACACGCATGAAACTTGTGACCGTGGGCACCGTGGCCTTCGACAACATTGAAACACCCTTCGGCAAGGCAGATAAAGTGGTGGGTGGCGCGGCCACCTACATTTCATTGGCGGCTTCCTACTTCCTGAAGGAACAGGGCATTGTGAGCGTGGTGGGCGACGATTTTCCCAAGGAAACCCTGCAGGCCATGCAGGCCCGGGGGATCGATCTGGGCGGCCTGGAAGTGATGGCCGGCAAGGAAAGCTTTTTCTGGAGCGGGCGCTACCATTACGACATGAACTCGCGCGACACGCTGGAGACACGCCTCAACGTGCTGCTCGACCTGGACCCCCGGCTGAGCCCAAAGTACCGCAACGCGGAATATCTCATGCTCGGCAACCTGGACCCCGCCGTGCAGGCCAAAGTGCTTGATCAAGTGGATGCGCCCGCCCTGGTGGTGATGGACACCATGAACTTTTGGATGGACAGTGCCTTGGAGAAGCTGCGCGAGGTGATCGCCCGCGTGGACATTCTGGCGGTGAACGACTCCGAGGCAAGACAGCTCAGCGGTCAACATAGCCTGGTGCGCGCCGCACAAGTGATCCTGGACATGGGCCCCAAGCATCTTGTGGTCAAAAAAGGCGAGCATGGGGCGCTTCTCTTCAACAAAGAGCGCGTGTTCTTTGCCCCGGCATTGCCGCTGGATGAAGTGGTGGACCCTACAGGGGCGGGCGACACCTTCGCCGGTGGCTTCATGGGTTACCTGGCACGCAGCGGCGACCATACCTTCAACAACTTGAAAAGGGCCATCATCATCGGTTCGGCGATGGCCTCATTCTGCTGCGAGAAGTTCGGTGTGCAACGCCTGCTTGAGCTGGACCAGGCGGAAATTGACCTGCGCATCCAACAGTTCGTGGAACTGGTGGATTTCGATATCAAACTGGTGTAGCCGGTCCGGCCGGGATTCCGGAGGCCATCGTACCGTATCGGGTGGCAAAAAGCAGAAGAGGGGCCGCCAAGCCCCTCTTCTGCATGTGGTGCTCCTGTTCAGGCAGCCGACTTCGCCCCATTATTGTGCTGGTGTACCCGCTGGGCGAGCACCGTGAACGTGTCGAGGATGATCTCGCTCACGTGCCTTGTCGCTCCGTCGCGCCCCTCGAATTTGCGGTGCACCAGGCGGCCTTCCAACACCACGGGCGCGCCCTTGCCCAGCAGCTGGCCGGCCTGTTCGGCCACCCGGCCCCAAGCCACCACGGTGTGCCATTGCGTGTCGGTGACCCGCTCACCTGATGCGTTGGTGTAATGTTGGCGGGTGGCCACGCTCATGCGGGCCACCTTGCGGCCATTGCCCACTTCGCGTACTTCCGGTGCCATGCCCAAGTTGCCGGTGAGGCGTACCATGTTGTTCTGCGTTTTCATCTGTCCTGGTGTTTTTGGTGTTACTTGTTCGATGGAGACTTTTCCCAAACTCCGCTGCAAACATTTGGGCCTCGTCAAGCCCGATCCGGTTGATCTTGCGTTTGTAATCGTTCATAGCTGTTTGCAACCGTTTGTTGGGCGGCTTCTCGCTGGGCGCATCTGCGCATACCGGCTATTGATCGGCCATCCACCCGGATGCTGCGATCGTGCCGTGATAGAATTCCTATCGCCTATTCCGGGAGCGGTAAGGTGTGCACAGCTCGTTCGTTACATCCGCGCCATAACTTGCCTGCGCATGGGCCGCCCACTTCTGCTGTTATGCGTTTTGGTGCTATTGGCGCCAACTAGCGCCTGCCAACGGCAACCCACCGCTGTGGTGCCGGCCGTGTTCCATTGGCGGAACAACGATGCACTGAATTATGCGGACCGCGAGGCCATTGCCGCCCACGGCATGCAGCGCGTTTATTTCAAGGTGCTCGACATCGGCTGGAACCCGGCCAACGGCGCATATCCCGTTTCCTCCGTGGCGGTACCCTATATGTGGCGCGGCTACTCTGGAGGTCAACACGCATGGGCCGATTTGGTGCAGTTGGTGCCGGCAATCTTCATCACCAACGCCACCATGGAGCAGTTGGACCCGGAAGGGGTGGACCGGTTGGCGCACAACTTGCTGCGCACATTGCGGGAGCAATGCCCGCCCAACATCGCAAGTGTGCTGCTGGATTGCGATTGGACGGCCACCACGCGGGACCGCTTCTTCCGTTTGGTGCGCACCATGAGGGATAGCTTGGGCGTGCCGCTTTCCGCCACCATCCGCCTGCACCAGTACGCGCATCCGGGCAAAACCGGTGTGCCGCCCGCCGACCGCGGCATGTTGATGGTGTACAACACGGGAAAAGTGAATGAGCCGGGAATGCCCAATTCCATCTTCAGCCGGGAAGAGGCCGCTCCGTATTTTACGCGAAAGAAGCCCTATCCGCTGCCCATGGACCTGGCGTTGCCCGCCTTCTCCTGGGGTGCGCACTTCCGCAAGGGGCGCTTCCTGGGCATTATGCAGGAAGATCTGATCGACCGGGCCGTCGCGCTGGGCCTGCTGAAAGGTGATCCCAATGGGCGCATGCAAGTGATCCGCGAGGAGAACGATCTTTTGCCCGAGCTGCATTTGGGCGATGAATTGCGCATGGAGCGCATGACCCCGGAGGTGATCCGGCAGGTGGCTGAATTGGCCCGGCAGGCGGTGAACAGCGATACCACAGCAGTGGCGTTCTTCGAGGTGGGCACGCGGGCTTTCCGCAGCCTGGACCCGTCGTTCACCGATGGCATCATCCGGTCCTTCTGCCCGCGTGCACAGCGTCCGGATGCCCTGCCATTTCCGCATGGACCAAACCTTCCTGAACGATGAAGCGCGGCTTGATCCTTTTAACGCTTGGCCTATTCTCACTTATGCAGGAACAAGCCAACGGCTGCGGTTGGGGCGTGGAGGCGGAGGAATTCCGTTTCTGGTTGCTGCAGCCCGAGGTGGCCGAAGCAAGCGAGCTGCAACCGTTCTACTTCACCACGGCGATCTTCAACGGGCCGGATGAGCAGGCGATCAAGGAAGTGGCCTACCGGATGAACCTGGCGGAATGGCGAACAGTCACAGGTCCCGATGTGCCGGAAGAGTCGATCGTGGAGATCCTGTATGGAACGAGCCCTGAGGTTTTTTGGGCGCGCGAGAAGCAACTTTTTGCGGGGAATGCCTTTCTGCTGAAATTGAATGCGCTGGGCAGAGGATGGCCGGCCTACATCCGCTACGCCAAGCAGTGCGAGCAATTGGTGAATGTGAACGACCCGTGGGGGTTTGGCCCAAAGGACACACCCGGCATCGGCAAGGCGTGGATCAAGGGGCAGAAGTTGTTGAAGGAGGCGCGCGGCCAGGAACTGCGTGCCCGTATTGCCTACCAGTTGGTACGGCTGGCGAATTACGCCCCGGGATTGAAGTTGGACGCACAAAAGGTGTACAACAAGGAATTGGCGCCCTTGCGTGGTAAGAGCTGGCTGGAGCCATCGGCCGCTTTTTATGTCGCGGCCATCCTGCAGAATCCTGCGCGGGACCTGGCTTTCGCGGAACTGTTCGACCGCGCCACCGATAAGCGGTTCCGCATGGTGCAGCTCTTCGACAATGCAGGCACGGAAAACTACCTGGCGCAAGCAACCAGTGATCAACAGCGCGCAAGCCTACTGGTGATGCGCAGCCTTCAACACCCCGGCCGCGCGCTGGGCGACCTGGAACGCATTGCCGCATGGGACCCCGGCAACCGCCACTTGCCGTTGCTGCTGTGCCGCGAAACGAACAAGTTGGAGGATTGGCTGCTCACGCCACCCCTCACCGGCTATCCGGCGGCCATCCGCCAATGGGCCGGCGATGACGCGCTTACCGAAAGCCATGTGGCCAAGGCCGACTTGGCCTACCTGGACCAAGTGAAGGCCTTCATCAAGAAGATCCTGCCGCAGGCCACAGCGGAACAGCAACCGTTACTGCGCCTGCTCGATGGCCACCTCAGCTTAGTTGCCGGCAACATGCCCGTCGCGCGCATGGCCATGGAACGTGTAATCGCGGATCCCGCCGCGAGCACCAAGGCCAGGCTGCAGGCCCACATCGACCGCGTGCTGGCCGGCATCATGGCATCCAAGCAGCTATCCGATGCCATCAGCCAGGATATCCTGGAGCTGGTGCAATTCGCCAGAAGCGCAGCGGACCTGACCCCGGACAGCCAAACCCTGCTTGATCAGCTGCACCTCTACATCGGCAAGAAGCTGATCGCGCGCGGCGAATTGCCCGAAGGCGCATTTCTGCTGGCCCGCACGCGCCGCGCATTTGACACGCCGTCGGCCTTGTGGGGCGCCAATGCACGCCACGTGGTGTTCGACCAGGCCGTGCCCGCCGATTACGACCGTATGATCGCCTTATTGGACAAACCGGATAAAACAGCCTTTGAGCAGTACCTCACCGGCACCGGACCGACTGAAAGCGCCGACCATACTTGGCGCGGCGTGCAGTATGCGGAGCTCACCCGTGAAAAGCTGCTGGACTACAAAGCCACCCTGTTCCTGCGCGAGGGCATGCTTCTGGAAGCGGCCGCGGTTTTCCGCCAGATACCAGATGCATTCTGGGAAGGTGCGCCCTACGCGCTGTTTGCCGATGACGACCCCTTCGTGGTCAACATGGAGGATCCGCACAATTACACGAAAACCGACCAAATGCGGTACAACAAGCGCACGATCGTGGAGCGCATGATCCGATTGCAGCGCGAGGCCGAGCTCGAACCCGCAAAGCGGGCGCTCAACAACTACTTGCTGGGCAATGCCTGGTTCAACATGGGCTGGCACGGGAAATACTGGATCATGTCGCGCATCGGATGGAGCGTATGGGGAAGGGAGAGCTGGGCGCGCGGGAACACGGAGCTGCCGGGCGATGCGGACTATTATGGATGCTTCCGTGCGCGGCATCATTATCAGCTGGCCCTAAAGGAGGCGAGCGATCCGGTGTTGCAGGCCATGGCCTGCCGCATGGCCTTGGAATGCGAGAGGAATTGGCGCGCCTTCAACGGCGACCCTGACCTGGGCGCGAAGGAAAACCCCTTCCTGGCCCAGCTCAACAGCCCGCAAAGCCGCCAAGCATACCGCGCCATAGAGGATTGCAGTGGCTATGCGGATTTCGTGGCCCGGTTCCGGTGAAGAGGCCGTGGAAGACCCGGTTGCGCTGCGCGGACGGGCCGCGCAAGAAGTCGCTGGCAGGTGGGCCGTTATGCACAAGTGGGCCCAGCTGCGGAACCGGACCTACTTGCGGGGAACGGCCAATACACAGGGCGGCAGGGCCTTCAACGGTTCCTGCCTGGCAAATGGCATGATGTTGAGAACTCTCCCGGACAGCAGGTCCCCTTCCACTAACAGGCCGGTAACTTTGCCTTGCCCTCGGCCAAGGTTTTCCGGCTTGCCGGAATGACAAGGGGAATCGCGTGTGAATCGCGAGCTGTTGCGCAACTGTGAGCAGGCGGAAGCCTGTAAGCCAGGTCGCCTTCCAAGGCCATGGGAATTTGTTTTCGCACAAAAAGCAAATTCTGCAAGAATGCCGGTCCACATCCGCTCTTTTCCTGCTCCACTGCTTGGCGTGCGTTGTTGCTACCAACCACTTAACCAAGTAGAAGCCAATGGGCATTTTCACGAAAAGGGATAACTACAAGCCGTTCGAGTATCCGGAGGTCCTGAAATTCACGGACCTGATCAACAAATCCTTCTGGGTACACGCCGAGCTCGATTTCACCGCCGATGTGCAGGATTTCCATGCGCACCTTGGACCTGCCGGGAAGGAAGCCATAAAGAGAAGCCTGCTGGCCATAGCGCAGGTGGAGGTGGCGGTGAAGGCTTTCTGGGGCAACTTGTACCAGCATTTGCCCAAGCCCGAGTTCAACGGGCTCGGAAGCACGTTCGCGGAATGCGAGTTCCGCCATTCCGAGGCCTACTCACGCCTGCTTACCGTGTTGGGCTACGACCAGGAGTTCGGGCGCCTGGTGGATGAGCCGGTGATCCGCAAGCGCGTGGACTACCTCAACGAGGCGCTGGCCCATGCGCACGCCAAGGACCGCAAGGACTACGTGTTCTCCTTGGTGCTGTTCTCCATCCTGATCGAGAATGTGTCGCTCTTCAGCCAATTCGCCATCATCCTCTCGTTCACACGCTTCAAAGGATTGATGAAGAATGTGAGCAACATCATCGCCTGGACCTCCGTGGATGAACAGGTGCATGCCAATGCCGGGGTGTACTTGATCAACCAGATCAAAGCGGAATACCCGGAGTTGCTGGATGAAGAGGCCCGGGAAGGGATCGAACGCATTGTGCGCGGTTCCATTGAAGTGGAAGCCGAGATCCTCGACTGGATCTTCGCCACAGGCCCGCTGGAGCACATCTCCAAGGAGAACCTGCTGCACTTCATGAAGTTCCGCGCCGACGAAAGCCTGGAGCAGATCGGCATGAGGAAACTCTTCCATGTTTCCAGTGAACAGTACCGCCCCATGGCCTGGTTCGAGGAGGAGGTATTCGCCAACTCCCTGGACGACTTCTTCGCCAAGCGACCCACGGAATACACCAAGCACGACAAGAGCATATCGGCCGCCGATCTGTTCTGAACCTCACCGACCATGACCACCGAGCAACGCATGCAGGCCTCGGAGACACGGATCTTCAAGGCCGTGTTCCCCAACACCACCAACCACTACGACACGCTATTCGGCGGCACCGCGCTGCAACTGATGGACGAGGTGGCCTTCATTACCGCCACACGCTTTTCGCGCAAGCGCTGTGTTACCGTTTCCACCGACCCGATCGATTTCACCAAGCCCATTCCCGCAGGCAGCATCATTGAGCTGGTGGGGCGCGTGGCCAGCGTGGGGCGCACCAGCATGAAGGTGAACGTGGACATCTACCTCGAACACATGTACGAGGAAGGCAAGGAACGCGCCATCGGAGGGGCCTTCACCTTCGTGGCCATCGACGAGAACAAACAACCCACTCCCGTGCTATGAGCAAGTATTGGTGGCTGAACGAAGAGAGCGAGCAGATGCTGAACCGCGGCTATCTGCTCAAGGGCGAAACCGTGCCGGGGGCCGTGGAACGCATTGCCACGGCCGCGGCCCGGCGCTTGTACAAGCCCGAATTGGCGGCCGCCTTCACCGAACTGATCGAGAACGGGTGGATGAGCCTGAGCTCGCCCATTTGGGCCAACATGGGCACCGAGCGCGGGCTGCCCATTTCCTGCTTCAACGTACACGTGCCGGACAACATTGAGGGCATTACGCACAAGCTGGGCGAGGTGATCATGCAGACCAAGACCGGGGGCGGCACCTCCGGCTACTTCGGCGAACTGCGCGGCAGGGGCGCCGCTGTTACCGACAATGGGCGGAGCAGCGGCGCGGTGTCGTTCATGAAGCTGTTCGACACGGTAATGGACACCATTTCCCAGGGCGGGGTGCGCCGGGGAGCCTTTGCCGCCTACCTGGACATTGACCACCCGGACATCCTGGAGTTCCTCACCATCAAGAACATCGGCAGCCCGCTGCAGAACCTGTTCTATGCGGTGTGCATACCGGACCACTGGATGCAGGCCATGGTTGAGGGCGACATGGAAAAGCGCGAGGTGTGGGCCAAAGTGCTGGGGTCAAGGCAGGAGAAAGGCCTGCCGTACATCCTGTTCACGGATAACGTGAACCGCAACAAACCGCAGGTGTACAAGGACAAGGGCCTGCGGATAAACGCCAGCAACCTGTGCTCGGAGATCATGCTGCCCTCCACGGCGGATGAATCCTTCATCTGTTGCCTGCTCTCCATGAACCTGGAACTTTACGATGAATGGAAGGACACGCGCGCGGTGCGCCTGGCCATCCATTTCTTGGACGCCGTGCTGCAGGAGTTCATTGAAAAAACCGCGGACAACTTCTACCTGCAAGGGGCGCACCGCTTCGCCAAACGCCACCGCGCCCTTGGCCTGGGCGTATTGGGCTGGCATTCGTACCTGCAGCGCAACCGGATCCCTTTCGAGGGGCTGGAGGCCAAACAGCTCACCGGCGCCATCTTCAAGCACATCCGAAGCGAAGCCGAGAAAGCCACCGGGGAACTGGCATTGATCTACGGCGAACCCGAGCTGCTGAAAGGCTATGGAAGGCGCAACACCACCCTTATGGCCATCGCGCCCACTACTTCCTCATCGGCCATACTGGGGCAAACCTCCCCGGGCATCGAACCCTTCAGCAGCAACTATTACAAGGCGGGCCTGTCCAAGGGCAATTTCATCCGCAAGAACAAATACCTGCGCGAAGTGCTGGATGAAAAAGGCATCGACAACGAGGAAACCTGGCGCGACATCATGCTGCACCAAGGTAGTGTGCAGCACCTTGGGACGCTGACCGCGGAGGAAAAGGCCGTGTTCAAGACCTTCAAGGAGATCAGTCAATTGGAGATCATTCAGCAGGCCTCCATTCGGCAGAAATACGTGGACCAGTCGCAAAGCCTGAACCTGAACATACCGCCGGACTTGCCGGTGCGGGAGGTGAACCAGTTGATGATCGAAGCGTGGCGGCTTGGCATAAAAACCCTGTACTACCAACGCAGCCAGAGCGTGTCCAAGGAGTTTGTGGCCAGCGCGGTGGATTGCGTGAGCTGCGAGGCCTAGGCGCAGGCCGTGAGGCCGCTGGTGCCCCGGCAACAAAAAAGCCCCCGTTGGGCGGGGGCTTTTTCGATCTTACGGGGTGGCAGCTCAGCTACCGAGGTAGTTGAATTCGCGATCGCCACTGTCGTTGAAGGGCCCGGGTACCGCATTGCCGCTTTTGTCGATCAATTCCAGGCGCACGGTGTGCTTGCCGAGCTCGAGGCCCTCGATCATGTAGGCATCCCATTTGTTGATCGTCCACGTGTGGCCGTCGATGGTGGCGCGCACGCTGTATTCCTTGTCGGAAAGGTCCGTATTGAGCAGGTAGAAATCGAGCAGGATCTTATCGCCATCGAGCTGCTTGTAATCACCCTTGGGGCGGCTGTAGAACAGCATGGGCGCGGCGGCCAGGTCCACCTTGGCGGTGTCGGCGTCCTTGCCCGGCATGTTGAACTGGCGCACCACCACGGACCCGTTGTTCTTGAGGCTTTCGTGGTAGCTGCGGCTGAGGAAGGCGAGCATGATGTTGCGCCCCGGATCGGCCTTTTCAGTGAAATCGGCCTTGTACTCGGCGATGTAGGGCTTGTTGTTGAGTATGAAATGGATGTGCTGGCCATCCTTGCTGTTGGCGCAACCGCGTGTGGCGGCATCGGGGGTTTGGGCCGTGAGGTCAAAGCCGGATACGGCGAACTTGTATTTCACGTCCATGCCCTTGTTGTTCGGGATCATGGTGTCCAGTTTCAACTGGGCCTGTGGAAAGTCTGCCGCGGGGGTGGCCGCCACTAAGCGGAATGGTGCATTTTCGGGGGCCACGAGCGCCTCGGGTGCCGGAGGTGTGGCGGGCACGCTGTCCACGGGTGCGGGTGGCGGTGGCGGTGGCGCGGAGGGTTGGCCGCATGCGGCCAGCATAAGGATCGAGAGCAGGGGAATGGCTTGGTTTTTCATGGCTTTCCTTGTGGTTGTCATTCGAAGCTGATCAGCAGCTGTCCTTTTTCCACGGCGGTGCCGGCCTGTGCGTGTATTTTCCTCACCACGCCGTCGCCCCCGGATTTGATCACGTTTTCCATTTTCATGGCCTCCAGCACCAGCAAGGGGTCATTCTTTTTTACCTCGGCACCCTCTTGGACCAAAATGTCCAGCACCAGGCCCGGCATGGGGGCCTTCAGCTCGCTGGCCATGGCCTTGGCACCGCGGTCAATGCCCAACAACTTCATCAGCTGCGCACGCTCATCCTCCAAGCGCACCGTGTAGCACCGTGCGCCAATGCGCAACCGCACCGTGCCGTTGGCGGCATCGCGCTTAAGCACCAGTGCACGGTGGGAGCGGCCGTTGTGAACCACGCTGTACACCGCGGGGCCCGTCCTCACCAGGTCGGCCGCGGCGCTTTCATCCGCCACACGCCATGGTTGGCCGGGCGCGCTACGCTCCAGGTCGATGGGTTGGCCGGTGGAATTGATGGTGGCGGTAAGCTTGGTGGACATTCGCGGGTTTCAACAATCGAAGTGGGCGGACGGTTCGCCGGGGCGAAGGTATGCCGGTGTGGAAAAGATGGGCGGCCATTCATTCATCCGGATCAACGCATTGGCCATGGCCGGCGCAGTGCCGCCGCCTCAATTGCCGGTTTCTTCATCGGTCGCAAAAAGGGGCCCTTCCTTCTCCATGCGTTCATAGCCCTCGTCGGGCGGCAGGCCGGGTTGTTCCCGGGCGGCAACTGCCAGGCGGTCGCAGAGTTCGTTCAGCGGATGGCCGGCGTGGCCACGGATCCATTGGAATTTAACGTGGTGCTTGGGATACACCTGCAGGAAGCGGCGCCAAAGGTCGGGGTTCTTCTTTTTCGCGAAACCGGCCTTTTCCCACGCAAACACCCAGCCCTTCTGCACAGCATCCACCACATATTTGCTGTCGCTGACCACCGTTACATCGTGCCCTTCGCCCTTCAGGGCCTCCAGGGCCACGATCACGGCCAGCAATTCCATGCGGTTGTTGGTGGTGCGCCGGAACCCGCCCCACAGTTCGCGCCTGTGGCGGCCTGATTCCAGCACGGCACCGTACCCGCCAGGGCCGGGATTGCCGCTGGCCGCTCCATCGGTATGAATGGTTATTTGCATGAAGCTATTCCTTATACACTGAACGTACCTTACCCACTTGCCCTTTACCCCTCCATGATCCACTTGCCCCTTTATCGCACCGGGAACAGGTAGGTGATGTTGCCGGCGAAAAGTTTAACGCTGATGGCCAGCAGGATCACCCCGAAAGCCTTGCGCAGCACGATCAGGCCCACACGGCCAAGCATGCGCTCGATGCGGTTGGTGAGCAACAGCACCACCACCACCACGGCCATGTTGAGGATGATGGCGGCCAGGATCTCCGGCCGTGAGAATTCGGCGCGCAGGGAAAGCACCGTGGTGATCGTGCCCGACCCGGCGATCACGGGGAAGGCCAACGGCACAATGCTGTACACCTTGGGATCGTCGCTGAGGCCGGGCGCGGAGGTATCCTCCTTGAACAGCCGGATCCCGAGGGTCATTTCCAGGGCGATGAAGAAGAGCACGAAGGAACCGGCCACGGCGAAGGAGCGCACGTCGATGCCCACCACGGCCAATATGGATTCGCCGAGGTAAAGGAAGACCACCATGATGCCGAGGCTTACCAAGGTGGCCCGGGCAGGGTAGATCTTGCCCGCTTTTTCGCGCACCTGCAGGATCACCGGAATGCCCCCGATGATATCGATCACCGCGAAAAGCACCAGGAAGGCCTTGCCGACATGGGCCAGCTTGAACATGGGGCAAAGGTCGGCACGGGAACTACTTCCCGCCGAGCTGCCGCACGATGTATTGCTCCACCACGGCCGGATAGTGTGCGTGCTCCAAGGCATGCACGCGTTGCGCAAGTGCGGCCGCATCGTCGCCCGCTTGCACGGGGCACTTGGCCTGGAACAGCACGCGGCCCTCATCGTAGCGCTCGTTCACCAAGTGTATGGTAATGCCGCTTTCCGTTTCGCCACTGGCCAGCACGGCCTGGTGCACCCGTGCGCCGTACATGCCCTTGCCACCATGCTTGGGCAGCAGGGCCGGATGGATGTTGATGATGCGGTCCGGCCAGGCTTGTACCAGGGCGGGGGGCAGCAGCCTGAGGAAACCCGCCAGCAGCAGCAGGTCGGCCCCTGCATTGGCCAATTCGCGCTGTACCGTGCCTTTCAGCAGGTCCCCGGGGTTGAACAGGTAGCTGGGCACACCCAGGTCCCATGCGCGCTGCAGCACGCCCGCCCGGGGCTGGTCGCAGGCCACCAGGACCACTTCGGCCAGGGGCGAACGGGCAAAATGGCGGATCAGGCACTGGGCATTGGTGCCCGAACCGGAAGCGAGTATGGCTATGCGTACCATGTGCGGCGTGCGTGGCGCGAAATTGCAGTTTTCCGTGCGCATGGGCCGAAAAACCTTTGCAACGGCCGCGGGCCGATGCACAAAGACCTTCCGATCAGGCATTTAGGGGCCGTGCCCGCCTTGACCGGGTGTTTTTGGCCGGCAGGTTTTGGGCCTTTCGGTTGTGGATGTCGAAAATGTCTTTCCTTTGCAGCCTGTTCAACCAACAACAAACGGATATGTCCGATATCAAGTCAAGGGTCATCGCAATCATCGTGGACAAGCTCGGGGTGGACCAAGCAGAGGTAACGCCTGAGGCCAGCTTCACCAACGACCTTGGCGCCGACAGCCTGGATACCGTCGAGCTCATCATGGAGTTCGAAAAGGAATTCAACATCGCCATTCCCGACGATCAGGCGGAGAAGATCCAAACCGTAGGCCAGGCCGTGGACTACGTGGAGAAGAACGCAAAGTAACCCGGCAGCATGCAGCTCAGGCGAGTGGTGGTCACCGGCTTGGGCGCCCTCACGCCCCTTGGCAATACGCTTGAAGCGTATTGGAAAGGCCTCGTTGACGGCATCAGTGGTGCCGCGTCCATTACCAACTTCGACGCGTCCAAGTTCAAGACGCAGTTCGCGTGCGAGGTGAAGGGCTTCGACCCCACGCAGTACATGGACCGCAAGGAGGCGCGGAAGATGGACCCGGTCTCGCAATTCGCCGTGGCCGCCAGCGACGAGGCCATCCGTGATGCCGGGCTTGAGAAGGGCAGCGATACCGACCAGGAGCGCCGCGGGGTGATCCTCGGCTCGGGCATCGGGGGCCTGCTCACCTTCCAGGAGGAGTGCATCGGTTTTGCCCGGGGCGACGGCACGCCGCGCTTCAACCCGTTCTTCATCCCCAAGATGATTGCCGACAGCTCCTCGGGGCTGATCAGCATGCGGCACCTGTTGCGCGGGCCGAGCTACGTAACGGTGAGCGCCTGCGCCAGTGCCAACAACGCCCTGATCGACTCGTTCAATTACATCCGCCTGGGCACGGCGGATGTAATGGTATCGGGCGGCTCCGAGGCCTCCATACACGAGGCCGGGGTGGGCGGGTTCAATGCCATGCACGCCATGAGCACCCGCAACGATGATCCCGCCACGGCAAGCCGGCCCTACGACAAGGACCGCGACGGCTTCGTGCTGGGCGAGGGCGGTGGAATCATCGTGCTGGAGGAGCTGGAGCATGCCAAGGCGCGAGGGGCCAAGATCTATTGCGAAATGGTGGGCAGCGGCATGAGCAGTGATGCCTACCACATCACCGCACCGCACCCCGATGGGCTGGGCGCCTACCTGTGCATGAAACATGCATTGCAGGACGCGGGCCTGCGGCCGGGCGATATCGACTACATCAACACCCACGGCACCAGCACCCCCATCGGCGACCCGCAAGAGGTGAAGGCCATCCAGCGCCTGTTCGGCGAGGAGGCCTACCGGTTGAACATCAGTTCAACAAAGAGCATGACCGGCCATTTGCTCGGCGCCGCTGGCGCAGTGGAGGCCATAGCAACGATCATGGCGGTGTACAAGGATATTGTGCCCCCCACGATCAATCATTTCACGGACGACCCCGAGATCGACCCCAAGCTGAACTTCACCTTCAACAAGGCCCAACAGCGCACGGTCAATGCCGCCATGAGCAATACATTCGGCTTTGGCGGGCACAACACCTCGGTGATCTTCCGAAAGTACCGTTAACGTCTTTTGCTTCGTTCATTTTTCAAAAAAAGCGCCTCCCCCGAGGAGAGGCGCATCCGTGCGTGGTGCCGCAAGACCTTGGGCATCGCCCCCCGCAACCTTCCCCTGTACAGGCAGGCCCTGCGCCACCGCAGTGCGATCAATGGCGACCAGGCCCTGGCCGACAACGAACGCCTCGAGTTCCTGGGCGATGCCGTGCTGGACGCCATAGTGGGCGAATACCTCTACCACCAATACCCGGACAAGGGTGAAGGCTTTCTTACGCGCATGCGCAGCAAGCTTGTAAGCCGGCACCAGCTGAGCATACTGGCCAAGCAGGTGGAGATCGAACGCGTGATGGAGCTGAACATCGGCAAGGGCCACGACACGGCGGTGCCGGGCAATGCCATGGAGGCCCTGTTCGGCGCGCTGCTGCTGGACAAGGGCTTCGACCGCACCAAGGCCGCCGTGATCAAGCTCATCACCACGCATTTCGACCTGAATGACGTGGAAAAGGAGGACCGCGACAGCAAGAGCCGATTGTTGGAATGGGGCCAAAAGCTGCATCGCAAGGTGGAGTTCCTGATCACCGAGGAGAAGGAGCACGGCGGCCGGGGCCGGCAATTCACCGCGCAGGTAAAGGTGGACGGCAAGGTGCAGGGCACCGGCAAGGGCCACAGCAAGAAAAAGGCGGAGCAGGAGGCCGCGCGCGATGCATCGCGCAAACTGGAATTGCCCGGCCATGAGCCAAGTGCCGGAAAGCGCCACGCCTCCCGCCCAAGAAGGAGGTCGGCACAGCGCAGGAAACCGCGCGGGCAGGGTGGGGACCACGGCAAAAAGGCCGAAGGAGGCCAAGCCGACGGTGCCTAAAGCCGCCGCACGTGCCGCGCATACCTTTGGCCGCAAGACCGCACATGCCCAAGGTATTCAAACTCGATTTCGGGCCTTTGCCCACGGCTGAGGTGATCGCCATCAGCAGCCATGTGAACGATTACCGCCTTTGCTGGGCCTTGAACCAAAGCCTGGGGCTGGACCTGGCCAAGCGCGATACCGACCTGATCGACCAAGGGCCCGAGCGCATGGCCAGCTACACCGTGTTCGACCACCATGAGGAGGATACGAACACCACGGTAAGCCTGGTGGCCAACCACGATGCCGAGGGCGTGTTGATCCCAGACCAGCGCCAGGCGGATTATTTCCTGGTGATCGACCCGGAAAGCAACCTGCGCCCCGTGGACCTGCTGGAACGGATAAGGCGCACAGAATTCGTGCTGGCGGCGTTCCCCTTGGAATTCAGTACCATAAAAGGAGCCTATAAACTTTTGGAATGACACCTGCACAAGACCCAAAAACAAAGATCGTGGCCACGCTGGGGCCGGCCAGTTCATCGCGCGAAGTGCTGAAGGCCATGATCATCAACGGCGTGGATGTATGCCGGCTGAACTTCAGCCACGGCAACTACGATTTCTACAAGGAAGTGATCGCCACCATCCGTTCGCTGAACGAAGAGCTGGGCCTGAACACGGCGATCCTGGCGGACCTGCAAGGCCCCAAGCTGCGCGTGGGCGAAATGGCCGAAGGCCCCATTGAACTGAAGGAAGGCGAGGAGCTGGTGATCACCACTGAACCGATCAAGGGCGTGCCGGGCAAGGTGAGTACCAGTTACGGCCAGTTCCCACAGGATGTGAATGCCGGCGAGATCGTGCTGTTGGACGACGGCAAGTTGCGCCTGGAGGTGAAAAGCACCGACCGCGAGCGCAATGTGGTCACCACGGTCATCAGCGGTGGCATGCTCAGCAGCAACAAGGGCATCAACCTGCCCTACACCAAGGTGAGCCTGCCCTGCATAACGCCCAAGGACCACGAGGACCTGCTGTTCGCCCTGGGCCAGGGCGTGGATTGGGTGGGCCTGAGCTTTGTGCGCAGCGCCCGCGACATTGTGGAGCTCAAGCAACAGATCAAGGCGGCCGGCAGCATGGCCCGTGTGGTGGCCAAGATCGAGAAGCCCGAGGCCATGCAGGAGATCGATGCCATCATAGCGGAAACCGATGCCCTGATGGTGGCGCGCGGCGACCTGGGCGTGGAAATGCCCATGGAGCAGGTGCCGCTGTTGCAGAAGGACCTGATCCGGCGCTGCCTGCTGCACGGGCGCCCGGTGATCGTGGCCACCCAGATGATGGAAAGCATGATCCAAAGCAGCACCCCCACCCGTGCCGAGGTGAATGACGTGGCCAATGCCGTGCTGGACCATGCCGATGCGGTGATGCTTAGCGCCGAGACCAGCGTGGGCAAATACCCGGTGGAGGTGGTGAAGGCCATGAACCGCATACTGGTGGAGATGGAAAGCAGCGAACAGATGTACAACGTGCCCGAACCGCCGTTGGACCGCCACGACCGCATGATCTCGGACGCGGTGTGCATGGCCAGTGTACGCATGGCCGCCAACATCGACATCAAGGCCATTGTTACCATGACCCACAGCGGCTATACCGCATTCAAGGTGAGCAGCATGCGGCCCAAGGCGCACATCTTCGCCTTCACCAGCAACAGGCGCATCCTTACCATGCTCAACCTGGTATGGGGCGTGCGGGCCGAGTATTACGATAAAACGGTGAGCACCGACCACACCATCGCGGACATCAAACGGATCTTGCGCAGCAAGGACCTTGTGAGCAAGGGCGACCTGGTGGCCAACATCGCCAGCATGCCCATTGCGGAGCAGGGCATGGCGAACATGATCCGGTTGAGCGCGGTGTAGGCCTGGCGTATTTCGGGCATTCCACCGGCCAGGCCCGACCTTCGCCGCAATGGATGAGAAGGATTGGGATGAAGTGGCGGCCACGTTCGAGGAGGATATACTGAACGTGCCCAAGCACGACCGCCGGGGAAAGATCCGGGCGGTGGTGCGGCGCAATGCAGGGCCGCGGCGCACGGCCGCCGACATCGGTTGTGGCATCGGCCGCACCATTGCCCTGCTGGCCCCGCTGTTCGCCAAGGTGCACGCCACCGACATTTCCAGCCGCTGCCTGCGCCGGGCGGAAAAAGAGCATGCGCGGTTCCGCAACGTGGTGTACCACCACAGCGACCTGGCGCACGAACTGCCCTTTGCGCCGGTGGATTTCGTGCTGTGCATAAACGTGTTGCTGCAGGCCTCGCGCACCAAGCGGCAGGCCATGTTGGCGCAGTTATGTGCCGCGGTGAAGCCCGGGGGCGAATTGCTGCTGGTGGTGCCCGCGGTGGAATCGGCGCTGTACGCCACGCACCGCCTCGTGCTGCTGCATGAGGCCCAGGGCCACAAGCCCGCCGTGGCCCAGCGCAAGGCCTCGCGCGATTCCAGCCGCTTGGACATGGGCATTGTGGGCGTGGACGGCGTGCCCACCAAGCACTACCTGCGCGAGGAACTGGCCGACCTGCTGATGGCACAAGGCATGGAAATGCCGGAGATCAAGAAGGTCGAATACCCTTGGCCGTACGCCTTGGCGGGCGCGCCGCACGATCTGGCGCCACCGCTGCCCTGGAACTGGATGGCCGTGGCCCGGAAGCCCAAGCGTGCGGTCAGCGGCCCAGCAAAAGCTTGAGGTAGAAGCCGGGTTTCTTCAACCGGGCGCGCAGGTCCAGGTCGTTGAACATGCAGCTGATCGTATCGGCCAGGGCGGGGTTTCCCGCGGCTTTGTTCACCACGAAGTTGAACAGCCAGGGGTGATCGGCGAGCTGCTGCAGGCGCGTGCTGGTGGCCAATTCCTTGCCCAACCGGTTCCAAACGCGGTCGTCGTATGCGGCGGGGTTGCGTGCATCAGGCGGCAGCGGAAGGTGTTGCGCGGCCACATCGGCCGCATGCATGCCGCTGATCATGGCGTGGCTGATCCCTTCACCGGTGAAGGGGTCGATCAGGTGGGCGGCATCGCCCACCAGGAAATACCCGTGGCCGCTGATCGGCCAGCGCTTGCTGGCCAGGGGCAGGCCCATGCCGCGCAAGGGCCCGTGCAGCATGGCATTGGCAAAGCGGTCGCGCAGCCGCGGATGCGTGGCCAGCATTTCGGCCAGCAGCTTCTTCAGGTCGGTCTTGCGCCGGCGCACCACATCGCTGCGCAGGCCCAGCCCCACGTTTGCCCTTCCGCCCGGCAACGGAAAGATCCACAGGTAGCCAGGCAGCAATTCCTTCAGGAAGATCAGCTCGATGAAGCCCTGCGGGTCCAAGCCCTTTACACCGCTGTAATAACCGCGCACCCCGGCGCAATGGTGCCGCGGCTCCATGGGCAGCCCGGCCACCTGTGTGGCGAAGGTTGAGTTCGCGCCGGAGGCATCGATGAGCAAACGGGCCTCAATGGTGGCCAATTCCGGCCACTTGGTGCTGGCCACCGACAGCTCCCACCCCGCTTCCACGCGCTTGTATTTCTTGGCCTGCACACCCTCGTAAACCGGCACCCGTCCGTCGCGCTTCACGGCATTCAGCATGAATTGATCGAACTGCAACCGGGGCAGGATGGCGCCCGGTGCGTCGCCGGTCCCGGTTTCACGGCTGAAGGGAACCTTCAGGCTCCGGCCCCCGGGTGCCACGAAGATCACGCCCCAGCTGGGCTCCAGCCCGGGCTGTGCGCGCAGTTCGCCCGCCAGCGGGGGATCCAGCCGCTCAAGGCTGCGGACCACCTTTCCGCTGAGCGCATCCCCGCACACCTTGTCCCTTGGGAAAATCGACCTCTCAAGCAGTACGGCCGGTATGCCGTGCTTGGCCAATTGCAGTGCGGCGCTGCAACCGCCGGGCCCGCCGCCGATAATGCACACGTCGGTGCGCAACGTGCCGGCCATGGGTTACGCCCTGAAGGCGCCATCGCTGAATTGCTCCAGGAAGCGCACATCATTCTCCCAGTACAGGCGCAGGTCGGGCACGCGGTACAGCAACTGCGCAATGCGCTCCACGCCCATGCCGAAGGCGAAGCCGCTGTGTGCCCCGGGATCGATGCCACAATTCTGCAGCACCGCGGGATCCACCATGCCGCAACCCATGATCTCCACCCAACCGCTGTGCTTGCATACGTTGCAGCCCGCCCCCCCGCAAATGGTGCAGCTCATATCCACTTCCGCGCTGGGTTCCGTGAAGGGGAAATAGCTCGGGCGCAAGCGGATCTTCACATCGGGCCCGAACATGGAGCGAACGAAATGGTCCAAGGTGCCCTTGAGTTCGGCAAAGCTCACGCCCTTGTCCACGTACAGGCCCTCCACCTGGTGGAACATGCAATGGGCACGCGCGCTGATGGCCTCGTTGCGGTACACCCGGCCGGGTGAAATGGTGCGGATGGGCGGCTTGCCACTTTCCATTACGCGCACTTGCACGCTGCTGGTGTGTGTGCGCAGGGCAAGGTCGGTGCCGTGGTCCACGAAGAAGGTGTCCTGCATATCGCGCGCCGGGTGGTCCGGGGCGAAATTGAGCGCACCGAAATTGTGCCTTTCATCCTCGATCTCCGGGCCATGGCTTACGCTGTAGCCGATGTTGGCGAAGATGCTGATGATGCGTTGGCGGACAAGGGAAATGGGGTGAAGGCTCCCGGGCGTGCCGGTGAGCGCGGGCCGGGTCAGGTCATCACCGGTGGCCGCGGCAGCACCCGGTGCTGCGGTAGCGTCGGCCTTCAACTCTTCCCAACGCTGGCGGGCGCTGTTCTTCAACTTGTTCAAGCGCTGGCCCCAAAGGCGTTTTTCTTCAGGCGGCACGCTCTTGAGGTCGTCGAGCAACTGCGATACTTTGCCATGCTTGCCCAGCATGCCCACCCGGAAGGCCTCCGCGGCCTCCGGCGTGGCCGCAGTGGCGGCAGCGATCTCCGCCTCAACGGCGCTTATGCGTTCATTCAGGTTCATTGCAATACGCGCATCCACATTCGTATGTCGCCCATGGGGCGGTCGTTGGCACCGGTGGGTTGTGCAGCGATCCGGTCCAGCACGTCCATGCCCTCCAGCAGTTGGCCGAATACCGTGTAGTTGCCGTCCAGGTGCGGTGCGCCGCCCACTTTCCAGTATGTATCGATCTGTTCCTGGCCGTATCGCAGCGCCAGGCTGTCCGGCCTGCCGGCGTTCTTCTTGTCGGTCAGCAATTTCAGGTCCGCCGGACGCCAGGTCCGCCCTTGCACAATGTAGAACTGGCTGCCGCTGCTTCTTTTTTCAGGGTTTACATCATCCCCCTCCCGGGCTGCGGCCAGCGCGCCTTTGCGGTGGTACAGCGCGGGCAGGATCTCCGCCGGCAGGTCGTACCCCGGCCCTCCGTTCCCCAGCAATGCATCGGTTTGGGCACGGCGGCTGTCGGGGTCGCCACCCTGGATCATGAATCCGGGGATCACCCGGTGGAACAGGGTGCTGTCGTAATAATGTTCACGCACCAGCTTCAGGAAGTTGTCGCGGTGTACGGGCGTTTCGTTATACAGCTCCAGCACCATGCGGCCGGCCGTGGTATTGACCTCCACCAGGTGCCGAAGCTGCTTGGCGGGCGCTTGGGCGCGTGCGTTGCCGGCCAGCGGGGCCGTGCCCAGCGCCAGGCCAAGCAGGATGGAATATCGGAATTGCCCGTGCATCGGCTGAATACCTATTTTTGGCTTCGTTCCGCGCTGCGCGGATCAGGCTAAGCCGCCAAAATTAACCAACACGTTCTCCCATGCCATTCAAGGCCCTTTCCGCCGCCGCGCTGCTCTTTATCCTCGGTGCCGGCCTCTCTGCTTGCAAAAAGGAAAAAGCAACCAAGGCAGTGATCACCGTGCTGGACACGGCCGGCGCCGTGGTGCCCGGGGCCTACGTGAAGCTTTATGCCAATCCCGTGGACCCGATAATGCCGAATTTCACCCGGCTCACTAAGGAAGGCACGACCAGTTCCGATGGCAAGGTGACCTTCGATTACTCCGAGTTCTACAAGCGTGGCCAAGCAGGGTTCGCCGTCCTGGATATCATGGCGAAGAAGGATTCGCTTTCCGGGGCGGGCATCATCCGCATTGAGGAAGAGCAGACCAACGAGGAAACCGTTGTGCTGAAGACCAGCCTGTAAAACAGCAGCACCTCTTCTTGTCCACCTGGCCGTGCCACCCTCAACGCGCGGCCGAAACGCGGAGGGCGCGTGCAGGGGGGATCAGGAAATGACCGGTGGCGCTCAGCGGCTGAAATACGCCAGGATGGCCTCTTTGATCAGGCGCTCCTGTTCCTCGGCATTCAAGGCGGGCAATTCCTGCACCTTCCCGAAATGCGGCCAGCCATCCTCATCGCGGCCGGTGGGTTTGTAATAACCGTACGGGCCCAACACCACCGCGATGGCGATGTGCATCAGCCCGATCTTTTCATCCTTGGTGAAAATGCGGCCGTGCTGTCCCAATTCCTGCACCCCGATCAAAAAGAGCATGCCATCCAGGTCGGTGGGCATGCCGAAGCGTTTCTCCATGTCGGCCATCAGGCTGCGCCAGCGGGATTCGAAGACCAGATCGATCGTGAGTTGCGCCATGCTGCGCGAAAGTACGGGCAGGATGCGGTGCCGATCGGCCGTGCATATTGGCGCATGGCCTACACTTGCCGCATGAATTGGCTCGACTGGCTGCTGCTTGCGGTGCTGGCGGTTGCCGCGGTGCGCGGCTTTCTGCGCGGTTTCGTGGTGGAGATCTCCTCCATGGTGGCCTTGGTACTGGGCATTTGGGTGGCCTCGCGGTACAACAGCGCCGTGGCGCGCTGGATCGGCATGGATACGGCCCACGAGGTGGTGTCCTTCCTCGTCACGTTCGTTGCCGTGCTGGTCCTGGTCCACCTGTTGGCCAGGGTGATCACAAAGGTCATGGACATGGCGCAGCTGGGGCTGCCCAACAAGGTGGCCGGCCTGTTCTTCGGCATGGTGCGCTCGGCCTTCGTGCTTAGCGTTGCCCTGAACATCGTTACCGCCCGCACGGAGTTCCTGGGTCTTTCGCCGGATACCCTGCAGCGATCGCGCCTGTACACACCGCTGCGCGCCTTTGCACCGCTATTGGTGCCGACATTGGGCAACTCGGATTGGCTGGCCAAGGCCGTAGGCGCCCTGAAGGACAGCACGCCGGCCAATTGACCGGGCCGGAGCTTGCGCTCGCATGCCCAATAGTTCCAGCTGCGGTCTATGTTCCGTCCGATAGGAATAGCTTCGCGGCATGTCCGACCATAAACTACGCCCGGAAAGCCTGATGATGAGCTTCGGCTATAAGCCCGAACTCAGCCAAGGCGCCGTTAAGTGCCCCATCTTTCAAACCAGCACCTTCGTGTTCCAAAAGGCGGAGGACGGCAAGGCCTTTTTCGAGGTGGCCTATGGGCTGCGCGAGCAAGGCGAAAAGGAAGAGCTGGGCCTGATCTACAGCAGGCTGAACAACCCCGACCTGGAGATCCTGGAGGATCGGCTGTGCCTTTGGGAGGGCGCGGAGGACAGCGCGGTTTTCGAGAGCGGCATGAGCGCCATAACCACCGTGCTCCTGGAATTCCTTTCCCCGGGCGACCTGCTGCTGTACAGCAACCCGATCTACGGCGGAACCGACCATTTCATCAAGCAGATCCTGCCCCGGTTCGGCATTGAGGTGCTGGGCTTTTACCCGTGGGAACAGGGCCGGCTTGAGGAGATCGTGCGCAACAGCGGCAAGGCCGACAGGCTGCGCATGGTGTATGTGGAAACGCCGGCCAACCCCACCAACATACTGATCGATATTGCGGCATGCAGCCGCTTGGCCAAAACCTTCAGCAAGGCGGACAACCCGGTGCTGGTGGCCGTGGACAACACGTACATGGGCCCGCTGTGGCAGCACCCCATGAAACAGGGCGCGGACCTGGTGCTCTATTCGGCCACCAAATACATTGGTGGGCACAGCGACCTGATCGCCGGGGCCTGCTTGGGCAGCAGAGAACTGATCGCCCGGCTCAAGGGCATGCGTACCTTCCTGGGCAGCATGGCCGGGCCCTGGACGGGCTGGCTGCTGCTGCGCAGCCTGGAAACGCTGAAGCCCCGCATGGAAACACAGGCCCGGGGCGCGGCCGAAGTGGCTGCTTTCCTGAAAGCACATCCCAAGGTGAAGACCCTTCATTACCTGGGCCATATCGAAGACCCTGCGCAACAGGCCATTTTCAGCCGGCAATGCTTCAGCCCGGGGGCCATGCTCTCCTTTGAGGTGCACGGCGGCGAGGCGGAAGCCTTCCGTTTCCTGAACGCATTGAAGCTGGTGAAGCTGGCCGTAAGCCTGGGCAGTACCGAATCATTGGCGGAACACCCCGCCACCATGACGCACATTGGCGTGGACCCCGAGGAGCGCGAGAAGCTGGGGATCACCAGCGCGCTGGTGCGCCTGAGCGTGGGCGTGGAACACCCAAAGGACCTGATCTGGGACCTCGATCAGGCCCTGGCCGCAGTGTAGACCGGGAACAATTCCGGCCGTGGCGTGTAATGTACACACCATGTCCACCGCCGAATTGCATGCTCCGCGCGCCACCGCGCACCGGGTACAGGCCGACCGCTACAACGCCGTGCGCCAACACACAAGGGCACTGTGCAGCCCGCTGGCCGTGGAGGACCATGTGGTGCAACCGGCCGATTTCGTGTCGCCGCCCAAATGGCACCTCGGCCATACCACCTGGTTCTTCGAACAGTTCATGCTCGGCAAACGGCCCGGGTACAAATTGTTCAGCCCGGACATGGCCTACATGTTCAACAGCTATTACGAAACGGTGGGCAAGCACGTGCTGCGCGCGCACCGCGGCAACATGAGCAGGCCCACCTTGCAACAGGTGCTGGATTACCGCGACCACGTGGACCGCGCCATGCAGGAGCTGCTGGCCATGGAAACCCTCGGCCCGGAACAGCAATATGTGCTGGAGGTGGGGCTGAACCACGAACAGCAACACCAAGAACTCCTGCTCACCGACATCAAGTACATCCTTGGCAATAATCCGCTCTTCCCGGCTTATGGTCCATTTGCTGAAGGGCATGCCGAGGAAGGACCGGCGGCATGGGTGCCCATCAGCGGGGGCGTGCAACACATCGGACACACCGGCGAGGGTTTTTGTTATGACAACGAATTGCGAAGGCACCCGGTGATGTTGGAGGACCATGCGATCAGCACACGTGTTGTCACCAACGGCGAATACCTCGAATTCATGCGGGATGGCGGGTACCGGGAAGTGGCCCTATGGCATAGCGATGGCTGGCAATGGCTGCTGGACCATGGCGTGCAGGCGCCGATGTACTGGCACCGGACCGATGGCCTGTGGCAGCACTACACGCTGCAAGGCCTGAAGCCGGTGGACCCGGCGCTCCCGCTGGCCCACATCTCCTTTTACGAGGCCGCCGCCTATGCCCAATGGAAGGGATGCCGATTGCCCACCGAAGCGGAATGGGAGGCGGACAGCGGGCACTTCAACTGGGGCCAGCGCTGGGAATGGACGAACAGCGCCTATTTGCCATACCCCGGTTTTGCGGCACCCAAGGGCGCGCTTGGCGAATACAACGCCAAGTTCATGGTGGACCAAATGGTGCTGCGGGGGGCCTCGGTGGCCACGCCTCCCGGCCATTCAAGGGCCAGTTACCGCAACTTCTTCCAACCCTTCCACCGTTGGCAATACACGGGGATCCGCTTGGCAAAAAACATGTGATCACATGCGGCACAAGCGCGACATGGCATACAAGGCCCCGGCCGTGCCCACCGTGGAACCCGGAAAGGCCGGTGCGGTGGAAAGTTTCCGGCACGCGGCCATCGTGGGGCTCACCGCCACACCCAAGCGCATCAGTTCGCGGTACTTCTACGATGCCGAGGGCGATCGGCTCTTCCAGGGCATCATGGCCTGCAAGGATTACTACCTCACCCGCGCCGAGAACGGGATCCTGCAAGAGCAGGCCGCGGCCGTACTAACCGCGCTGGCCCATGGCCGCCAAGCGTTCGACCTGTATGAATTGGGCGCGGGGGACGGCACGAAGACATGGCACCTGCTGAAGCAGGCCATGGAAACCGGCCGGGCAGTGGTTTACCGGCCCATCGATATATCGCCCCATGTGCTGCGGGAAGCAGCGGAAAAACTTGCAAGGAAGCTGCCTGGTTTGGAGGTGAGGCCCGTGCAGGGCGAATATTTCCGGTCATTGGCCGCGGACGGTGCCGTGGGGAACGGCCCCATGGCCATGCTTTTCCTGGGCAGCAACATCGGCAACCTCGGGCATGGGCAGGCCGTGGCGTTGCTCAAGGCCATTGCGGGGCGCATGGGCAGCAGCGGCCGCCTGCTCATCGGGTTCGACCTGAAGAAGGACCCGGAAATGATCAGAAGGGCATACAACGACGATGAAGGTTGGACACGGGCCTTCAACCTCAACCTGCTGCACCGCATGAACCGCGAACTGGGCACCGACTTCAGGCTCGGGCGCTTTGTGCATGCACCGGTGTACGACCCGGCCACGGGCCAGGCACGCAGCTACTTGGTGAGCACATGCGACCAGGTGGTGCACTTGCCGGGGGTGGGGCCGATCCAATTCGATGCGTGGGAGGCGCTTCATACCGAGATCAGCCAGAAATACGACCACGCCATGATCACGGAGCTTGCCCGTGCCTCGGGCCTGCGCATCATCACCCAATTCTTCGACCGCAGCCGCCTGTTCACCGATGTGGTGTTCGGCGCAGCCTGACCATCCTGCTTTCCGCCCGATCAGCTTTCCGGCCCAGCCGCCAACACCTGCGCGAACCGGTCCACCTCTGCCTCGTTGTTGTAAAAGTGGATGCCCACGCGCAGGCCAGCGCCACGCAACTGCACCGGGCAGCCATGGCTGCGCAAGTGCTCCATGCGCGCTTTGCCGCCCTCGATCATGATGATGCCCGCGCGGTGCCCGGCATCGGACCCGTTGAGGATGCGCACGTCCGCGGCCTGGAACTTTTCCACGGCACGGTCGCAAAGCAGCCGCACGCGTTCAGCAATAGGCTCAGCGCCGATCCCACTGGCGCGCTTCAGCGCATGGCTTAGCCGCACCAGCGCCACGGGGTCCAGGTGGCCTTCGGAGAGGGCCCGTACCACATCGAAACCGTTCCGGTCCGAAAGTTCCTTGCGCACTGTTTCCGAAAGGTGGAAGAAGCCGTTGCCGAAGCCGGCCAACGGCCATTTGTAGCCGCTGGACCCGATGATATCGACCGGGGCATCGCGCAGGTCCACCGGCACGCAGCACCAGCTTTGCGTAATGTCCACCAAGGACCATGCGCCATGCCTGCGGCATAACCCGCCAAAGGCCTTCAGCCCGATCATGTAACCCGTTAGCCATTGCACATGGCTGATGGCCACCAAATGCGGCCTTTCCTTTTGCATCGCCCGCTCCAGCAGGTCCAGCGGGATGCTCCCATCGGTATGGGGTTGCAGCATCACCACCTCAAAGCCGTTCCAGTGGAATGGCCCGATCACCGAAGGGTATTCACCGCCCACCAGCAGTACCTTATTGCGGTGGCGCATCAGTGGCGCCATGCGCGTGAGCCCCGCGGTGAAGCTTTGGAACAGCACGGTCCCCGGGGCATCGCCGCCAATGTGCGCTGCTACCTCCGCCTCCACCTGCTTGCGCCCCTCCATTTGCCAATAGATGCCCCGTAACGAGCCTTCCTCCATCACTTCCCGCTGCACGGTGCAGCCCGCCTCATAGGTGGAACTGGCGATCAGTCCCATGGACGAAGTGTCCAAATAGGTCTTTCCTTCCAGGCCGGGGTAATCCCGGCGGATTTCTTCCCAATCGGTTTGAGGTGCCAACATGGGGCGAAGGTCGCAAGCATTATTCAACCCGGATCGTGCAAAAGGCTTCGTAGCGAGGATCGAAAGCGCAATGGCAGCAAGGATTTTGTTGAGGGGGCAAAAGCCCAAGCCATTGTGACGAAAGCCCACGGTGCGGCCACAGGCGGCGGAAAGCCAGTGAAACGCTTGCTGTCGCAGCGATTTCGGGTCGTGGTGGAAGAGCTGCTGCATATTCCGGGATCAATAAAGGGTGTTGACAAAGGCGCATCCCGCTGGAAAAGCGTTCAAGCAGGTTCAGCATTGGACCATTCCAATTCGCCCAGCCTGCTGGAATGTTGATCTCTCATTGGACCGTTGCCCAGCTGTACGAACGGCATGTGATGCTCGAGGAAGGGCAGTGATCCCGGCCAGCCACCTTCCAACATAGTGCTCACCGGGCGTGCTACTGACAACGAACGTTCATGTCGCTGAAAGACGGTGGTTCCGCAGCTCTTCTCCACTCCGCATGTCACTAATATGGGAACTACCGCACTGAGATTTCTTTGTATGAAAAATGTTTTTATACCTTGCTCCACTAACCCAAACCCAAAACCCAATGCATACCCCGAACCCCCAACCCCCCACCCCCGACCCCCCACCCCCCACCCCCCAACC